>NZ_JAHKQH010000008.1 GCF_018861025.1 Psychrosphaera sp. B3R10
AAATTGACGAAAACAAAAGGTGGGTTCCCGAATGAAAACAGCTTGCTAAAGCTGCTGTATGCTGGGATATTAAATGCTTCTAAGAAATGGACAATGCCCATCCAGAACTGGAATATGACATTGTCTCAACTGGCGATTCACTTCGATGGGCGCTTGGATAATGTCTTAGATATCTAAAACAATTTGGCTGACACAGAATTCTGAACGCCCTCTAAAAAGCGGCTTTTAAATTGAGGCGTTTAAACAAATATTATTTGTACTTTCCGCCTTTGGCGATAATTTCCTGCGCCATAATATCTGCTATTTCATGTGTAGGGCGGTTTTCATTGTCAGCACGTTGAAAAATTTCTAACAAGGTATCGTAAATTTCGTGAACCTTGGCTGTCGCTTTTTCTGCACTATAACCATCTTCATCTTGCTCAAAAAAGATATTAATTATGCCGCCAGCATTAATTGCATAATCAGGGGCATATAAAATTCCCTTATCTTTCAGCGCATCGCCATGATGTGGTTTTGCTAACTGATTGTTTGCACAACCAGCAATAATTTTTACTTTAAATTGCGGTATCGTGTCGTCGTTAACGGTCGCACCGAGTGCACACGGAACATAGATGTCTGCATCCACAGCATAAATGTCATTTAAACCAACAGCAGTTGCAGCGTAATGCGTAACAGCGTAATCAATGGAGTCATTGTTTATGTCAGTTACAATAAGCTTGGCACCATCATTGTGTAAACGTTCACACAAATACATACCTACTGAACCTAAACCTTGAACAGATAACGTTAATCCTTCAAGGTTATCAGAACCAAACTTATGTTTTGCAGCGGCTTTGATGCCGAGATAGGTTCCAAGCGCTGTAAACGGCGCAGGGTTTCCACTTTGGCCCTCTAATCCAACAACATAATCTGTCACACTATGGGCTTGCATAATATCGGCTGTCGTAATATTTACGTCTTCAGCAGAATAGTAGGTACCATTCATGTTATTAAGTTTATGGCCGAACGCTTTAAATAAGGCTTCAGACTTTAACTTTTTAGGATCACCTATAATAACAGCTTTACCGCCACCAAAGTTTAATCCAGCTAACGCATTTTTGTAGGTCATGCCTTTTGATAAACGAAGTACGTCAATTAACGCGTCTTCGTCTGAGGCGTAATTCCAAAAACGACAGCCACCTACTGCCGGCCCACAATTAGTATTGTGAACGGCGATAATTGCTTTTAATCCCGTTTCTTGATCTGAACAGAAAACAACCTGTTCATGGTTGTCAAATTCGACTTGAGAAAATACAGACACAACTGCTCCAGTAAATAGATATGATCAGCAGGACTCTACCAAAGCTGCTTTTTCTCTACCAGTATTTAGAAAAAGACAGATCTGGTGCGACCAGTTTGATGTGTAAATAAAATAGCGCTTGTAGCCTTACTCATTAATTAGTACAGTCTTGAAAAAATAGCGAACAATTAAAAATAATGTCTGAAAATAAAACAAATACCTTAACTGAAGAAGAAATTAATCTGTGGTGCAAAGCATCATATCAAGAAGCGACTAAAATATTAGCGCAAAACGGGATCATTACCGAGTCTGTTGATACTAAAGACAGTCGTTATTTACCGCCTGTCATTGCATTCTGGAAACTAAAATCAACTGACGGCAACCAATTTTGGGTTGTATGTGGAGAAATTAAACATGACTTTCTCCCTGTGTCTGCAGCAAATTCGGCACGTGAAGCTGCGCGGTCTTTTGCATTACGTTGGCAAATTGAAGTCGAACAACTTGTGACAAAACAACAGGTTGAAACTGATGAAGCGGTAATCGAACAGCTAAAACAGGAAGCTGCTGATATTAACTTTTGTGCAGATAGACTTTATCAAATTTTTGAAATAGAAAGCCTTTGGGTTTAGGCCGTTTTTGCACTAGAAGCCTTAGGTTTTTAGTGCAATATTCCATGCGGGCAAACAAAGCTATTTACCGAACAGCTTAACGTTTGCTTGGGTATCCCTGATTCCATATAAACAGCTCCAACAGGTTTGAATCCTTGATTAGTAAAATAACTTACGTTATCAAGTTCTGCATCTATGGTAACTTGATTGATCCCTTTCCTATGCGCAATAGACAACAATTGTTGGATTACCTTTTGTGCAGCGTTGGTGTTCCTATATTTCATCAAAACAGCAATACGACTAATTTTCCCATTTTCACAAATACGTCCAGTTGCTACCGCTTTATCGTCTTCGTTTCTAACTAATACGTGTTCACAATTTATGTCGTTGTTATCAAACTCTTCCGTTTCAGGAATTCTGTGTTCGCAAATAAAAACCTTATTTCGTACTTCTTTTATCTCCTCGATATAATCGGTTTCTCTACGCCAATTAACGTTATTAACCTTGTAACTCATGTTCATCCAATATAAAAAAATAGCCGTAATTAATAAGTGTAGTAATAAGTTGGCTATTTTCTATACAAAAATCATGTTTTTTTAATATTAATGTCTCGCTTGATGAGCAGGAAATTAATTTATTCGCAAATTCAACTTGTTGAGAACTCAGCGGGTAATTTTCACCATCACAGAATAAAGTCAAATTTTCCTCGTCGCTGGAAATTGCGAGTTTAACACCAAGCACTTTTTGAATTTCAATTTCGCTATTAAATAATTCGTTACCATAATCTGCTGGGATTCGTTCCGCGAGGGGTTCTACATTCAACTCTCGCGTCGCTGCGGTAAGTCGAGTTAATAAATAATGTTCAAATTGAGCCTTGTCACCGACTAGGTCTAGTACCTGTTTTTGCAATTGGGTAATGTTTGCAGGAGATAATCCAAAACCAGAGGTGTCGTTGTTAATAACCGTGTCAGTAAATCGGTCTAACCCTAGGTTTTGATCAATGATATGATCGGCAATACCACTTAGCAATTCTTGACTCGAAGGCGCTCTAAATCCAATGCTGTAAGCAAGAGCGCTTTCTATTGTTTCGCCTTGATGAGGTGAGAAAGGGGGAATATATAAAATGTCACCATTGGTAACGGTTGCGTCAATTATCGGTTCAAAAGCCGGTACGTGGAGCAGGTCGGTTGCCGCTTCAATGTGTTCTATTTCTTTATTTACCGCTCCAACTTGCCATTGTCGTTTCCCTATACCCTGAACGATAAAAACATCATATTGATCAAAGTGGGGACCAACCCCTCCGCCTGGTGTAGAGAACGAGATCATAACATCGTCAATTCGCCATTTTGGAATGAAATTAACCATAGATTTAAGTTCATCAACAGAGTCAAACCAATTGTCGACGCCTTGTACCAACAAGCTCCAGCAACGTTCACCAAATTGACTAAAGTCCTCAAAAGGCCCCTGTGCAACTTTCCAGTTGTTATCTGAGTTGGTTATTACTCTAGAGTCAATAAAGGATTCCATCGCTAAGCCAGCCACTTCATCGGGTGCAATTGGTGATGGAAAATTTGGTAATGCATTTTTTAGTAATATTGGTTTTTTTTGCCAATAGTCTTTCAAAAATGTTTCTTTTGAAATGGTTTGCCAATTGATATTCATAAAGTGACTTCTTAATTTGTAGGATGATGGGCAATAAAAAAGCCAGTCAATAGACTGGCTCTTTTTACGAATATAAACTTAGTTTAATTCGTCGATAAATGCGACAGCACGGCCGATGTAGTTTGCCGGTGTTAATAACTTCAGTTCAGCTTTAACACTATCTGAAAGGTCTAAACCATCGATAAATTCAGCCATAACTTGTTGGTTAACTTTTTTACCACGAGTTAGGTCTTTTAATTTTTCGTAAGGTTTTTCAATACCGTAACGACGCATAACGGTTTGAATTGGCTCTGCTAACAATTCCCAGTTATTGTCTAATTCATCAAGCAAACTTTGGGCATTAACTTCTAATTTGCTAATGCCTTTTAACGTGGCTTGATAAGCAATAATTGAATGTGCAACACCAACACCTAAAGTACGTAGTACTGTAGAGTCAGTCAAATCACGTTGCCAGCGCGAGATTGGCAATTTTGTTGCTAGGTGACCGTAAATAGCATTAGCAATTCCTAAGTTACCTTCAGAGTTTTCAAAGTCTATTGGGTTAACTTTGTGAGGCATTGTTGAAGAGCCGATTTCGCCTGCTATGGTTTTTTGCTTAAAGTGACCCATTGCAATGTAACCCCAGATATCACGATCAAAATCGATTAATATCGTGTTAAAGCGCGCCATTGCGTCAAAGATTTCAGCGATGTAGTCATGTGGTTCAATTTGGGTAGTAAACGCATTAAAGGTTAAACCAAGTGAGGTTACAAACTCTTCAGCGTGTTGATGCCAGTCATGTTCTGGGTAAGCAGAAATGTGTGCATTGTAGTTACCAACAGCACCATTAATTTTTCCTAACATCTCAACGTTAGCAATTTGTTCACGTTGACGTTGTAGTCGAACATAAACGTTTGCCATCTCTTTACCCATAGTAGATGGTGTTGCCGGTTGACCATGTGTACGACACATCATCGGCATAGATTTGTATTCGTTTGCTAAGCGTTTTAACTCAGACAAAATTTTGTCACAGTATGGCAAAACAACGTCTTTGCGAGCAGCAGATAACATTAAACCATGTGAAAGGTTGTTTATGTCTTCAGAGGTACAAGCAAAATGAATAAACTCGTTAACTGCAGTTAATTCTGCATTGTCAGCAACCTTTTCTTTTAAAAAGTATTCAACGGCTTTTACATCGTGATTTGTTGTAGCTTCAATATCTTTAACACGCTGCGCATCGGCCTCTGAAAAGTTATCAACGATTGCATCTAAAAGAGCATTAGCTTCTGCAGAAAATTCAGGTACTTCCTGGATTGCAGCCGTTTTCGCTAACTTTTGTAACCAACGTACTTCAACGATAACACGGTATTTTACCAGACCAAATTCACTGAAAATTGGACGTAATTCTTCAGTTTTATTGCCGTAACGGCCGTCAACTGGTGAGATTGCAGTAAGTGCAGATAGTTGCATGACGTTGCTTTCCTCTATTCCTAACTAATGGATGTTAATTCATTTTTAAACGATAGTGCGTCTTGCAATATGCGTTTGCGATTCAATAAAAAGTGTCTTCTTTGGCCGCCTAGTTGACGCCATAAAACAGCGGCGCGTACGCCTGCTAATAACAAGGCTCGGACTTTATTTTGAATGTCCGGTTGTTTTAATATGTCTGGGTTGCCAATGATTTGAATTTTTTGCCCGATTGGACTGATAATTTCGCGATAACTGTCTGCAAAGTTTTGCACAACAGAAGGCGAGGTTAATTCAAAATGTTCTAAACGGCGTTCAACGTTTTCAAGTGATGTTGTCAATTGATTTAGTGCTGAATTTGATTTTAATAATTTTTTTGCCAAAGACATTATACCTGCAACATAGCGCGTAACTTCTACGTCGCGTGTTGTTGTTTGTCCTGACAATTGATGGACGAGCAGGTCGCAACCATCACTTAGCTCAACAATAGACGGATATACATCAAATACAGTCTTAGGTGAGGTGATCATAATGCCGCTTAAAAGCGCATTAAAGTTAGTTTTATCGTAAGGTTTGCCTTTGGCCAATAGTTGAATTAACTGAGCCGACAGGCAAACGGCCGATAATGCGATTGTTTGGGCGCGCTGCGATTGTTCCATCATTTATCGAATATAACTCTCAATGATCCCGCCACCTAAACACACTTCACCATCGTAAAATACTGCTGATTGCCCCGGCGTTACCGCTCGTTGAGGTGAATCAAATATCACTTTAATCGTGCCATTTTCCAAATCAGGGAAAACGGTACATTCGATATCATCTTGGCGGTATCTTGTTTTAACGGTTAACCTAGATTCGACCTGTGGACCTTTGCTATCGACCCAATTTAATTGTGATGCGTGTAGTCCATTAGAAAACAGCAAAGGGTGGTTTTTACCTTGACCAACGATAAGCACGTTTCTCTCGACGTCTTTATCGACAACAAACCAAGGTTGATCTTTAAATTCCTTCAAACCGCCAATTAGCAGGCCTTTTCGTTGACCTAACGTATGATACATTAACCCTTCGTGTTGACCGATGACTTCGCCCTCAGGTGTTTCAATGTCACCTGGTTGCGCTGGTAAGTATTGTTGTAAGAAGTCTTTAAACTTGCGTTCACCGATAAAACAAATGCCAGTCGAGTCTTTCTTATCTGCTGTTATTAAACCTTGTTCTTCAGCAATACGTCTAACTTCTGGTTTTTCTAGCTCGCCAACAGGGAATAAGGTTTGTCCTATTTGTGCCTGATTTACGGCGTATAAGAAGTAACTTTGATCTTTGTTAGAATCAAGTCCACGTAACATTTGTGCATTGTTGTCATCCGCTGTCCGTCTGACGTAATGGCCAGTTGCAATATAGTCAGCAGATAAAATTTCTGCGGAAAATTGCAAAAACGCTTTAAACTTAATTTCTTTATTGCACATAATGTCAGGGTTTGGTGTTCGACCCGACTTGTATTCTTCTAAGAAATGCTCAAAAACATTATCCCAGTATTCTGACGCAAAGTTAACGGTATGCAGTTCAATGCCAAGTTTGTCGCATACTGCCTGCGCATCTTTAAGATCTTCAGCAGCAGAACAATATTCTGAGTCGTCGTCTTCTTCCCAATTTTTCATGAAAAGGCCTTCAACTTGATAACCTTGCTTTTGCAATAAATACGCAGAAACCGACGAATCTACGCCGCCAGACATACCTACGATGACTTTTTTAGTCGAATTCTCAGAGAAACTTTCAGACATGAATTGGGACAAAAAACCTATACGCTTAAAATTGGCGCGGATTTTACCACAGCTGACATTAAAAATGTATCGCTTGGGGTGTTAATTTTGTTATTGATTAGCAATATTTATTTAGTGGAAAAGCGATCATAAAAGGCTGGAGAGAACTCAGCCAGCCTGATATTAAGGGGAATTTACGTTATAGCTTAATAATACCTAAGTTCTTGCACTTTCCCCCAAAATACTCGATAAGAATAAGCTGTGTACGCTAATATCGTTGGTACAACAACGATTGCACCATATAATAAGAAGTTCAAAGATTCTGGCGCCGCCACTGTTTCCCATATAGTGAGGTGTTGAGGTACGATATATGGGAAAAAACTGTAACCTAAACCCGCAAAGCTAAATACAAATATGAGCGCTGTCATGATAAACGGCAGACCTGGGAACTGGTCTTTAAATTTTTGTAGGTGTTTCAGATACATATAAGTTAAAACAAATAAAATGGTACAAATTACCGGGATAGGGACCAAAAATATTGAGTTTGGCCAAGTAAACCACTTTAAATAGATTTGTGGATTTAAAGCTAAGTTGGTTAACGATACTGCAATTACACCGATAAAGGTTACGATAAGCATCTTTTTGCCGTTTTTAATGGATCGTATTTGTAGCTCGCCTTCAGCCTTCATGGTTAGCCACATAGCACCGATAAAGCAATAGGCCGCACAAACCCCTAAAGCACTTAATATAGCAAAACTGTATCCGACTAAACTTTTGTCGAAACCCGTAACAAATAGTCCTAACATAAATCCCTGTGACAGCGCGGCGATAAAAGAACCAAATTTGAACGCTTTGTCCCATGAAGGTTTGTGGCCAAACGAAGCCTTAGCTCTAAAATCGAATGCCACGCCTCTGAGTATGAGCCCAATTAACATAACAGAAGCGGGTATATACAATTCCTTTAATATCAAGCTATGTGCCTGTGGAAAGGCGATTAATAGTAAGCCAATCGCTAAAACTAACCAGGTTTCGTTAGCATCCCAAAATGGGCCAATACTCGCGACCATAATGTCAGATTCTGACTGGTTATCTAACGGTAATAACATGCCAACTCCTAAGTCGTAACCATCCAAAATTGCATACAAGATTACGGAGAGGCCCATTAAGCATACGTAAATTATGGCAAGGGTATGTTGATCAAACATGCTGATTCTCCAATGTATTTGACGCCGGCTGTTTTAAAACAATAGTCTCACTAATGTCTATTTCTTCTATTTCGACCGCACGTCGAGCCATAACAAAAATGGTATGTAGATAAGCCGCGAGTAGTCCCACATAAGTTAAAATATATAAAGTCAAACTTGTTGTAACATGTGCAGTAGGCAAGTCAGTCACAGCTTCACTTACTTTTAGAATGCCTGAAACGATATAAGGTTGACGGCCTATTTCAGTCACATACCAGCCAGCAAGTGTCGCTATCCAACCGCTAAAACTCATACATACAAAGGTCGTTGTTAACCAGTTGGGGACTGCTTTTTTGCGAAGGATATAACTTCCGGCTAACCAAGAAACCAATATCATGAGTAGACCCATGCCAACCATGACACGAAAACTGAAAAATACAGGTAAAACAGGAGGGTGGTTTTCTCCAAATTCGTTAAGACCCTTTATTTCGCCATTTTTATCGTGGGTTAAGATAAGACTGGCTAAGTTTGGGATCCCTATTTCAAATTTATTTGTTCTATTTTTTTCGTCAGGTATAGCAAACAACAAAAGAGGCGCCCCTTCTGTCGTTTCCCAAACGCCTTCCATTGCAGCAACTTTTTGTGGCTGATTCTCCAACGTATTTAAGCCATGTAAATCCCCAACAAATGCTTGAATGGGTGTTAGTAACATCGCTGCAATAACCGCTATTTTAAACGTGAGTAACGGCGCTCTTTTGGTATCACCGCGTTTGATCCTATAGGCGCTGATCCCTGCAATTAAAAATGACGCTGTGATAGCGGAAGCCAATAACACATGAAAAAATCGAAATGGAAATGAAGGGTTAAAGATGATTTCCATCCAATTAACTGGATAGACAATACCATCGACAATTTTGTGTCCTTGAGGAGTCTGCATCCAAGAATTAAGCGACAAGATCCAAAATGCTGACATTGTGGTGCCAAAGGCAACAATACAGGTGGCGAGCGTATGTACACGAGCAGACACCCGCTTTATGCCAAATAACATAATGCCTAAAAACGTCGCTTCGAGGAAAAATGCCGTTAATACTTCATAACCTAATAAAGGTCCGGCAACATTACCAACCCGCTCCATAAATCCGGGCCAATTGGTTCCAAACTGAAACGACATGGTAATGCCACTAACCACACCTAATGCAAACGTTAAGGCAAATATTTTGACCCAAAATCGGTAAGCTCTCATCCAGACTGGATCGCCGGTTTGATCAAATCGTATTTTAAAAAACACTAAAAACCAACACATCGCAATAGTGATCGTTGGAAATAAAATATGAAAACTAATGTTTATTGCAAATTGAATGCGCGACAAAATCTCGACATCAATCATGGCGTATACTCCTAGGTAGAAGAATTGACTTGTTTAGTTATTTTGCGACTTTGTTATTAAGAATTTTGTCTTTCATATCTAAAACTTTGCCGACTCCGGCTCCGAGTTTCATTAACGTTTTTAGATTATCCGGTTTCATTGTTTGAAGTTCGTTTGCCCAAACAGTCACGGTTTCCAGCAATTCGTGGATTTCAAACATCTTTTCCTGTGCGAATTGTTCTTGCTGGTTGGCTGGTTCTTCTAACATTACGGTTCTTAGTAACGATAATGTCGGGTCCATTTCACGTTTTCGTCTCTCTTCAAATACGCGAGTAGCAAGGTCCCAAATAGATCCGTCCGGAGCATAATAGTCTTTTCGATCACCGGGAATATGATGGGTTTTAATTAATCGCCACGACTGCAACTCTTTTATCCCCATAGAGACATTGCCTCGAGAAATGTTCAGGGTTTCGGAAATGTCATTTGCTGTGAGTGGTGATTCGTTTATGACAAGCAACCCGACCATTTGACCAATAGTACGATTAAAGCCCCAACGACTGCCCATTTCACCACAATGCATTACAAATGCTTCGATTTTAGATGTCATTCTCATGTCAATGTGCCTATTTTTGTTTTGTAGTTTTAGAGTGTTCAGTAATTTCTGAAACCTTAAATTGTTTATTAATCTAAATCAACAAAATATTTAACTTTGTAAAGATAAAATCGTGCGGTATTAAGTGCTAATCTCTCTTTTAACTAGGATTTAACTTAAATCACCCTTAAGGTAAATTGACTCGCAGGTGTTCTGTTTTCAGCTAAAAAATTAAACCCGTTAAATTTGTAGGAGTCCCATGCGTTTATTCATGATTTCATTGATTTTTATAAGTTCAAGTTCATTTAGTCTTCCACTTGAAAATTTGCCTGCGGGCCTTACAACGGATATCCCCATCGGCAAGGTCGATGGCCTAATACTGCGTATAAATATTGCTTTGCCAGCGCGGCAAAATAAGACGCTATCTCCGGTAATGGTGTTTATTCATGGCGGCGGGTTAATCAAGGGGGATAAAAGTAAATTTAACAAACATCTAGAAAAGATGGCAAAACGTGGCGTTGTTGCAGCAAGCGTAATGTATCGACTTGCACCTGAGTATCGTTTTCCTGCGGCTATTGAAGATGTAAAGTCTGCAATTCGTTTTTTAAAAGCACACTCAGAAGCGCTCAACCTAGATCCAAACCGGATCATTGTCAGCGGAATATCAGCGGGTGGCTATTTAGCAACTATGGTTGGGGTAACAGGGAATGCAGAAGGATTTGATGATCATGGCATTTACCCAAACTATGATGCTTCGGTACGAGCTGTTATTGCGTATTCAGGAAGTCTTGCCGACTTTAGGCGCAAGGAGTACCAAGATTTTGTATTAGTTGAGCGCTTTGCCAATAACGAACAAATAGATAAACAGGTTGCACTCGCAGCCATTTCACCAATAACGTATCTAGATAAACTAGACCCACCTTTTTTCCTCGTCCATGGTACGGCAGACAATGTTGTACCTGTACAAATGACACGAGATTTTGCACTTGAATTAAAAAACAGCGGTCATGAATTTGAATACATCGAAGTCGAGGGGGGTGAACATAGCTTAAGTCATTCTCGTCCCAAACAAGCAAAATCTGTGTTTAAAGCATCTATGACGTTTTTCAAAAAACACGCATTTGTAGAACAAATTCAACCACTGTAGTTAAGTTTACTGTACTTTTATTGTGTTATTTATTTAGGTTTAGCAACTTCTGAGCTGAGTCTTGCTTGCGCATTTACAAAAAAACTGAAATATGGATGTTCTTTATCAACCACCTCTAAAGCGATATTGGCTTGTTTCAGGGCTGCTTGTAGGTTGCCATTCATTTCATAACCATAGGCTAACCCGTATTGTGCATCTGCGGAATCAGGGTGAAGTTTAATATTGTGTTTAAATACTTCAATAGCGGATTCAAATTTTTGCTGGTTAATGAGGTTATAGCCAATTTGCCTGACATTTGCCTCTGGTGGTATCGTGACGATGCCCCACTGTGACGATAGGCGCTTGTAATATAGGTCAATAGAAGTTGGATTTCCGATATATGCGCTCATTGGCATCTGCATAGGTAAAAACAAGCTGTGATAAGCATTAAATAACCCTGCTGGGGTGGTTAAAGCATGTGCCACATTTGGAAAAACATCGGTAACCAATTTTAAATCAGAGGGTTTGTTATTTTGCAAAAATGAATGAAAGTCATCGTAAACTTCGCGCATTTCCCCACCTTCTTCGCCGATGTTCATATATAAATAGTTATCAAAATGTTTTGTTTTGGATATGAATTTTTTAGCCTCTTGTACGGTTGTTCTCGCGCCCCACCAAACCGCTGGGCTAAACGCTAAATGCGCTTGGAATAGGTGAGGTCTGCTGTGCAAAGCGTGTATGACCAAAAGCCCACCAATAGACGAACCAGAGAAAATTCGATAATCATGTGTTCGGTAAGTTTTATCCATGCGCGGGATCAATTCCATTTCAACAAAATTGAGGTATTTGTCGCCACCACCCCCTTGTCCGACGGGGCCTCTAGGATCTTGGTTTACCGTTGGCGTTAAGTCTCTAGTCCTGTCAGTGTTTTCAATGACGGCAATTATGACTTCAGGCGCCGCTTTTTGTTCGACAAGCCTGCTTAGCAAACCTGTCAACAATGACAAGTCATCTTTTGACCCCGGCAGATAAATAACTGGGTATGTTTTTTCAGTATTAGAAAAATAGTCTTTGGGTAACTTAACTAGTATTCTGCGCTCTTCGTTTAGTTGTTTCGAAAAGAAAACTTCATAATGTACCGATTCTTCATTAGCATGAACCGCAAAAATGTTAGTTAAGCTCAAAATGAATAAACAAGTAGCCTTAAAAAATCGCATATTAATTCCGTGTTTAGTTCTGAAAAAATGATTTGCATTGGAACGTATCCAACACGTTATCAATACAGCAATAGTGACAAATTGGCCACTGAATGGCTTTTGTAATTGCACTTTTACCCAACAATCTTGTTGTTGCCGAATTTACAGCGCATTGCCGCAATTACCAACCTAAATTTTTTTACGAAGGTGGGACTTGTGTTGGTGCTATCCTGATTTAGTTAACGATATTTAAAGAGCGGAGGCATCATATTATTTGGATGAGAGTGCCTTGGGCATGGACATTCTAAATGTCGTTGCTAATCATGCTTTTAATAAGTTTTATTTAGCCTCAATATTTCTAGTCTCAATATTTTTGTACGTTCTCTTTTTTGGAGCCGTTGATCGTATTTACAACATATTTTTAAAACCGCATAAAATAAAGTGGACTACCAAACCGAAAACGGTATTACTTTTGTTCAATAACATTGAATGTACCTGTTTCAATACCGTCCAACGTCCAGTTTCCAACACGATATCGAATTAACCTTAGTGTAGGGTGTCCAATATGAGCGGTCATTCGCCTGACTTGACGATTTCTACCTTCACTAATGGTGATTTCTAACCAACATGTTGGTATTGATTGCCGCTCTCTGATTGGTGGATTTCTTGGCCCTACTAGTTCAGGTTGCGCAATTATCCTAATTTCGGCGGGTTTAGTTAAGCCATCTTTAAGCTCTACGCCATCACGCAATTGTTGTAATTTTTCATCATTTGGAATGTTTTCGACCTGTACCCAATAGCATTTGGTTGTTTTAAATTTAGGACTGGAGATTTTATTTTGCAATTTTCCGTTATTGGTTAAAACAAGCAAGCCTTCACTGTCTCTATCTAATCTTCCCGCCGGATATACCGCGGGTATATCGATATAATTTTTTAGGGTTTCACGGCCATCAGCATCGGTAAATTGGGTTAGCACATTAAAAGGTTTGTTAAACAATATTATTTTAGTTGTTGTCGGCTCAACCTTGGTTGATGCATTACTAGGTTTGGTTGTTTTCCGCCGAGCCAAAGTTGCACCAAATTGGTTTGGTTTTTTACTTTTATTTCCCGAAGATGCTTTACGGATAACACCCTTGGCAGGTTTCTTTATATTTCTTGTGTCGGACTTATTAGAAAAATACATAACACCTAATCTGATAAAACTCTTTCATTAATGGCCAGTATTTTATAGTATTCACACCCAAATTTCAGACTAAAATTGATTTCGTTGAGTATTGAACAAATATTGAACGATTTTCATACTGTTAAACTTGTCGGTCTCAGTTGTTTTGTAGTTTAAACACAACAAAACGGATTAGTCGTCCGAAATTTTGCGACCGACACTCGACTGCAAAAAATGTAGGGAAAATCAATGACATCTAAAATCATCTATACAAAAACAGATGAAGCGCCGGCTTTGGCGACTTACTCTTTCTTACCAGTTGTAGAAGCATTTAGTGCGACTGCTGGTATAGACGTAGAAACTCGCGACATTTCACTTGCGGGCCGTATCATCGCTAATTTTGCAGAATATTTGCCAGAAGACCAACGAATTGAAGACGAACTTGCCTATTTAGGTCAAGTTGCAAAAACGCCTGAAGCAAACATTATCAAATTGCCAAATATTTCAGCATCTATTCCTCAGTTGAAAGCGGTAATTAAAGAACTTCAAGCGCAAGGTTATAAATTACCTGAATTTCCAGAAGAGCCAAAAACAGAGCAAGAGCAAGATGTCCGTGCTCGCTATTCTAAAGTATTAGGTTCAGCGGTAAATCCGGTTTTACGTGAAGGTAACTCGGACCGCAGAGCACCAGGTGCTGTTAAGCAATATGCTAAGAAAAACCCACACTCGATGGGGGCTTGGTCGAAAGATTCAAAATCACATGTTGCACATATGAAAGATGGCGATTTTTTCGAAAATGAAAAATCAGCAACAATTGCTAATGACGGTTCATTGAAAGTCGAGCTTGTCGCAACAGACGGTTCCGTCACTGTTTTAAAAGAGTCTATTCCTGTATTAGCGAAAGAGATTGTCGACGGCACGTTTTTAAGTGTTAAAAAACTGCAAGAATTTTTAACTGCAGAAATTGCAGATGCTAAAGCGTCTGGTGTTTTGTTCTCCGCTCATCTAAAAGCGACAATGATGAAAGTGTCTGATCCAATTATTTTTGGTCATATCGTTAAAGCATTTTATAAAGACGTTTTTGCGAAACACGGTGAAACATTTGCAAAATTAGGCGTTGACGTAAATAACGGTTTTGGTGATGTTGAAGCAAAACTTGCGTCATTGGACGAGGCAACTCAAGCTCAAATCAAAGCGGACATTGCTGCGGTTTATGAAAATAACCCAGCAATCGCAATGGTTGATTCAGATAAAGGTATCACTAACTTACACGTACCTTCAGACGTTATCATTGACGCTTCTATGCCTGCTGCAATTCGTTCTTCAGGTCAAATGTGGAATGCAGAAGGTAAATTACAAGACATGAAAGCGGTAATTCCTGACCGTTGTTATGCGGGTGTTTACCAAGAAACGATTTCATTCTGTATTGAAAATGGTGCTTTTGATCCATCAACTATGGGTACTGTTCCTAACGTTGGTCTTATGGCTCAAAAAGCTGAAGAATACGGTTCTCACGATAAAACGTTTGAAGTTGGTTCAACGGGTACAGTTAAAGTAACTGACCAAGACGGTAATCTTGTATTTGAACACAATGTTGAAGCGGGTGATATTTACCGCATGTGTCAAGTTAAAGACGCACCTATCCAAGACTGGGTAAAATTAGCGGTTAACCGCTCTCGTTTATCTGGAATGCCAGCCGTATTTTGGTTAAACGAAGCTCGTGCACATGACGCGCAAATCATTAATAAAGTTAATTTGTACTTAAAAGATCACGATACTGACGGCTTAGATTTACGTATTTTATCTCCAGAAGACGCGACTCGTTTTACATTAGACCGTGTGAAGAAAGGTGAAGATACTATTTCTGTAACTGGTAACGTTTTGCGTGACTACCTAACCGATTTATTCCCAATCTTAGAATTAGGTACGTCTGCTAAAATGCTTTCAATTGTTCCACTAATGAATGGCGGTGGTTTGTTTGAAACAGGCGCTGGTGGTTCTGCACCAAAACACGTTCAACAGTTCGAAAAAGAAAACCACTTACGTTGGGATTCTCTTGGTGAGTTTTTAGCACTGGCTGCATCGTATGAGCATTTAGCAAATACTAATGATAATCCTAAAGCGCAAGTTTTAGCGGATACATTAGATAAAGCAACTGCGACGTTTTTAGATAATAACAAGTCGCCTTCACGTAAAGTGAATGAGCTTGATAACCGTGGTTCACATTTTTATCTAGCGACATACTGGGCTCAAGAACTTGCAGCACAAACAGCTGATGCAGAGTTGCAAAGTAAGTTTAGTGCAGTGGCAAAATTCTTGACTGATAATGAAGCTAAAATTGTTGATGAGTTGAATAAAGTACAAGGTTCAAGCATGGACATCGGTGGTTATTATAAACCGTCTGATGAAAAAGGCTTTGCGGCAATGCGTCCAAGTGCGACGTTTAATTCTGCAATGGATTTAATTGCTTAGTTCTTTGAATTAACAAAATATTCGATTTAGAAAAGCTGGAACTTAGGTTCCGGCTTTTTTTTTCAATTATTTACGAAAATATATCGAATGTTCATTGAATTACAATACGTTTGTGATTAAAGTCTGTGCATAGATATAATAATAATAGCGTAGAGAATAATTATGAAAAAATTGACTGCTTGTCTTTTGGCTGCGAGTTTAGCGTTTGGCGCACAAGCTGCTGATAGTCAAAGTTTGAAATTGATTTCAGTTTCAAGTTACTTAAACTTCTTTTTAGTTAACTTAAATGGTTGTGAAGATTACCACCCGTCAGTTCGCGCAGCTGCGTACCAATCAGAAAGCAAATTATATCCTCATTATGAAAAACTGGATAAAAAAATTAGTAGCTTGAAGATTGATAAAAGCGACAAAGACGCTATTTCAAATACAATTGAGCGCAGTCGTGCAAAGCTTAATGCACAAATTGCGGAAGGTGAGTTTTCAGTTGAACATTGTAAAGCGGTTATTGGTATCGTTGAAAATGGATTAGATTCAAATCTTTTATCTGCATTAAACTAAGAATACTGTTTTATAAAAAATGCGCTAAACCTCAAGGTATAGCGCATTTTTTTATTGATATTTAAATGTTTAAATATCAAATCATTATATTTTCTTTTCAAAAGCCTGTTTTTCAGCTTCTTTAAGCTCTTTGATTTTAGGCAATGCCATTCCCAGTTCTCTACCTCGGTAACGTGCAAAATATGTATTACCTATAAATCCGAGAGTCAAAAGCAATAATTCAATCGCTATAAAAATCTTTGGCCCTTCAAATGTCCATATTGCCGTCAAGCCATGGATATAACACCACATGATGACAAAGTTGCTCCAGGCATAGGTATATGGGTTGCCTTTAAGTAAACCTGGAATAGCCGTTAACATAGGTAACCAAAATAAAACGAGGGTGATATAGGCCAAATTGTTGGCGTTCGGGTCGAGCACAAAAAATAACATAGGGTAGTAGGCGACTAAGCCTAGGTATCCCGTAACTCCCATTAATTTTAGTTTTCGCACAAAACTCGCCATTGGCGCTGTTTTGAACGCGTGTTCACTATTGTCAAATTTTTGCATATCAGATTCTTATGAGTTGAGTTTTAATGCTGTGGTGGCTAATCGTTTTCCTAATGTAAAACAAATGGCCTTTTCGTCTGCTGTTAATGTGGTATCAGATTTTAGCCCTGAAACATGACTTGGACCATATGGACTGCCCCCTGCGTCAGTGTTATGTAATGCGGGTTCAGAATACGGAACTCCGAGCAATAACATACCATGATGCAATAAAGGTAAAGACATTGATAATAGAGTTGACTCGTTACCGCCGTGCATACTAGAGCTACTCGTAAACACGCTTGCTGGTTTATCGATTAAATCACCAGAGAGCCATTGTGTTGACGTTTGCTGAAGAAATGCTTGTAATGGCACAGCCATCTGACCAAATCGACAGGGACTGCCCAAGGCTAACGCAGAGCAATGTTTTAAGTCATCTAATGTCACATCGGGAAAAACAGATGGCTGTTCATTACTGTCATTTACAGTACGTATTCGAGCTTCTAATCCCATAGATTCAGAACCCTTGGCAATTGCTTTTGCCATATTCAATACAGAACCGTGTCTGGAATAATATAAGACGAGCAGGTAGGGGGTTGTCACTATTATAAAATATCCAAAACGTTTTCAGGAGGTCTGCCTATTGCTGCTTTGCCGTTGGCAACAACGATAGGTCGTTCGATGACTTTTGGATTGTTTACCATAAGTTCAATAACTTGTTGGTCAGTGAGTGATTTGTCTTCAAGCCCTGACGTCTTATATTCAGTTTCTTTTGTGCGGATTAGCGTTCGAGCTGAAATACCCAACATAGCAATGATTGCCGTTAACTCTTCGGCACTAGGTGGTGTTTTTAAGTATTCGATGACTTCGATGTCGTTTGACTTTTGTTGAACAAGTTCAAGTGTTTGTCGGCTCTTTGAACATCGAGGGTTATGATAAATGACCAAACTCATCGTTTTTTTCCTTTAATTTCCATTATGTATTTAGAGCGCTCACGATAACTTCGTTTTAATGCCTCTAACCGACTAATTTCAGAGCGGTTCACCTCAGGTAAAAAAGTGAGTGCTCGGTCAGTAGCTTGTATCGCTGCCGTATAATTTGACATTAATGCAAAATATTCTGCGCTTGTGGCGTGGTATTTTGCCATATTATTAATTTTTTTGTATGCCGTTCTTAATATTTGTGTTGCAAGAAAGTCATTTGGCTTGGCTAACAAATAATATTCGAGTAATTGAATAGCCTCATCATACTTTTTACTTTCGATAAGGACACTTGCATAATTTAGTGTGACTACCGAATTGTTAGGGCGAAATTTAAAAGCCTCAGCCAGTGCCGGTATATATTCTTCAGAGGTCCCCTTGGCATTATGTAAGTCTGAGAAACTATCCAATAAATATAGGTTTCCTGGAGCTTGTTGCTCTAATTTATTTAGTAACTTTTCTGCTTCGGCGTATTGTTTGTTGTCTAAATAAGCTAACGCCAAGCCATAACTCGCTGCAAATAAGCGGTTTCCTTGGGATTTTTTAACTTTATCTTCGAGTATGGCAATAAGATCGGGATTGTTGCCACTAAAACGTGCCAATAATCTATGTTTTACCATTAAAAATTCAAGTGAATCGGGATAAAACTTCTTCTCATATTGATGGGCTCGAAGGCGAGCATCGGTAACGCGAGAGTCGGGTAGTGGATGGGTCACTAAAAACGCAGGCAGTGCGGTTTTGAAGCGAACTTTATCCTGAAGTTTTGCAAAAAAATCACTTGCAGCATAGGGGTCGTAACCGGCAGTGGCTAGTACATTCATTCCAATGTTATCCGCTTCTTGTTCATTACCTCGCGTGTAATTAATCATGGATTGTTGACTACCTGCTGTGGTCGCCATCATAGAAGCAATCATGGCTTCTGGGCTGACCATTGCCATTAGTAACGAGCCGAGTATACCAGCTAATGTTAGAGGTGATTGAGCCGCAGCGGCTTGTTGCCGACGAGCTAAATGACGTTGTGTCACGTGAGCAATTTCGTGCGCCAAAACGGAGGCTAGCTCACTTTCAGAATCGGCTGCAGTAATAAGCCCCGAATGTACGCCTATATGGCCACCATAAAATGCAAATGCATTTATATCTGAACTGTTAATTGTAAAAAAAGTAAAGGGAAATTTGACGTCCTGTGAGTGTGCAACAAGTCGATTCCCAAGTGAATTTATATACTCACTAATTAGTGGATCGCTAATGACTCCAGACTGGCCCCGTAACTCATTGTAGATGAGTTCTCCCAAACGTATTTCTTTTTCAATACTAAGTACGGTAAGCGCTGATTGTCCAAGATCCGGAAGTTCATTGCTTGTGGCAAATGACTGGGCGGTAAAAACCAAACCGAAGGTGAAAATAATACTGTAAAAACAGGATTTTAGAGAACTCATAAATTAATTGCGCTCTTTGGTTTGCTGGTTATTTTGATGATGATTCATTTTCCATTTGTGCTGCAATAATTGCTTCTTCAGGAGGCAAGTTAGGGTTGATGTTTTGGCTGGCAAATGCGGCTTTAATGTCTGTGCCTTTTTCGCCAACAATTTCAAAATCGCGATGTAACTTTTCAATTATACGAGTAACGACAATATGCGCATGAATTATTAACGCCATATCCGCATCGTCACCATTTTTAATCGTAAAGGCGATGAATTTGTGCAATTGATTTATCCGAACTAAATATTTCATAGTTGTAGGATTCCATACGTGAAAGTCCATATTTGGATCACCACTAATATATTCGTCAACGACCTTACCATTGACGTATGGAAACGCTAAAAGTTCATAACCAATTTCAGAAAATACATGCAATATACATAATTTAGGTTTAGTTAATGGCGCATGCAATTCTAACGAATGTGGGTTCACGTTAGGTAATCGACCGAGTTTATCGTAATTCCAGTTTTTACGGTCAATTATTGTTTTATAGGCATTATCGAAGCCGTATGACATATATCCTTCAACTTCAGCGATGGAATTTGAGACTAGGCTAAAAAAAGCGGGCATTTCTCCCCAATTACTTTGTTTTTTAAACGCATTAACTTCTTTGATAGTGCAATCATCTGCTAAACCGTATTTATGTGGATAAAGGCCCATTGCATTCCGTTTTTTTATGGATTATTCACTCAAGTATCAATGATTGTGATAAATTATTGAAGTCTGAATTGAAATTATTTTTTATGGATTTTTGATGTGTTCAAGATTTGACGGCCGAGGTTTAAATTGCCCCTTGGGTTTTGTTAAAGCAAAACAAAGTTTATTACGCGATAAAACAAAAGAATATTTGTTAGATGACAAGACTACTCTGTATAATTTTATTCGTTACCTTGAAAAACAAAACATTACATTTGTCTTGCATTCGGAAGATAACAGCACCTTAGTTAAAGTGAATTTATAAACAATGTTAAATAGAAAAGGAAATATCGTGTTTCAAGTTTTCAAGCAGTGGTATAGAAAGAATTTTTCCGATCCAAATGCCGTTACATTAGCAATAGCCGTCGCCTTAATCGGATTTCTATTTGCATGGTTTGGCAAATTGTTAACACCGGTACTTGTCGCCGCCGTTTTTGCGTTTTTACTTGAGTGGCCGGTTAAAAAAGTCAGTATGTTAGGGGTTAATCGTAATATCAGTACGACAATTGTCATTGCCGGATTTGTCGGATTTATGGCTACGATGTTTTTTATGGCAATCCCAGTTATTTGGAAACAAAGCATCGGGTTAATAAAAGAATTGCCGGAGATGATGTCTGAAGTAAAAGGCTATATTCATTCACTTCCAGCGCAATACCCAAACCTTGATAAAGACTTAGTAAATAATGTCATGGCCAATGTTGACGGAAAGTTTATTAGTTTTCTCGAATCGTCACTGACCACAGCGATGTCGAGTTTAAATGACATAGTCGCGATACTAATTTATTTAATTCTGGTGCCATTAATGGTGTTTTTTATGCTTAAAGACAAAACATCGCTAATTGCAGGCATAGATAGCTTGATCCCAGCGGAACGGACACTCATTACCCAAGTCACCAGTGAAATGAATCAACAAATAATCAATTACATCCGAGGTAAGATGATTGAATTGTTTATTGTCGGTGGAAGTACTTTTATTGCTTTTGCGATTATGGAATTAAGGTACGCAGCGGTTCTCGGTTTGTTGGTGGGACTCTCGGTACTCATACCATATATTGGTGCAGCTGTAGTAACCATACCAGTTGTCGGCGTTGCGCTATTTCAGTTTGGTTTAACACCTGACTTTTATTACGTCATGATTGCCTACGGTATTATTCAAACATTAGATGGGAATCTATTAGTACCATTATTATTTTCAGAAGCTGTAGATTTGAATCCCGTTTATATCATTATAGCCGTGCTGTTCTTTGGCGGATTATGGGGGTTTTGGGGCGTGTTTTTCGCAATACCATTGGCATCTTTGGTCAAGGCCCTAATTAATGCATGGAGTGTTAAAAAATTGCCTGAGACTACAGAGTGCGCGGAGCAGTAACCTATCATTTGCTGTTAAAAACAAACCCATGCGTAGCATATAAAAAAAGGAAGCTAGGCTTCCTTTTTTATTACCGTAGAATTAACTTTGTAATTCTTTAATTTTCTCGATTACCACTTCATGATGATCTTTAGTTTTAAACTTATTAAAGAAGTGTTTAATCGTGCCATCTTGACCAATCAAAAATGTTAGTCTGTGGATGCCGTCATATTCACGACCCATAAATTTCTTGAGCCCCCAAACACCAAACTCGTCAGCAACTTTGTGATCTTCGTCTGACAATAAAGGAAAGTTTAGTTCGTCACGTTCAGTAAACTTAGTTAGACGTTTAACTGCATCTGGGCTTATCCCAACGGCAATGGTATTTAAGTCTGCAAGTTGTTGTTTTGCATCTCGTAGGTTTTGAGCTTGAACGGTACAACCTGGTGTCATTGCTTTCGGATAAAAGTAAACTAAAACTTGGTGCTCTTTGAGCGCCTTAGCCAAATCAAATATTTCACCATTTTGATCTTCAAGGGTAAACATCGGTGCATTATCACCGGCTTGTAATGTATTCATAATCAACTCTTATTGCTTTTGGTTTATGGTAATCGGGCTTATTATGCAATTCATATTCAGAAGGGCACATTCAGTTTCGAGCCCAGATTTGAGGTCTTCAGGCGACACCGATTCTGGTAAATCAATATTGATGTCCGCAGATTGCCACTCCAGACCATCTTTAAATAAGGTATTTGATTTTAAACTCGCAATATCAATTTGATTTTTCGCTAAATACGATGTGAGTTTCTTTATCGTTCCTGTTTGGTCAGGACCTTCTATTTGTACTAAGTATTGTGGCCTTGCAAGTTCTTCATGTTTGGCCGTGCGTTTCATCATAGTTAATAAATTTAACTGTACAGCGAGTTGTGGCAGTTTAACTTCCAGTTCAAGCAAGGCACTGTTTTCACCCGCTAATAACATTATCATTGTAAACTCACTTCCAAAGATCGCCATCTTGCTATCTAGGACATTACAATTACATTGTGAAATTAAACCGGTGAGTTCGCTAACCAACCCCGTTTTATTCTTGCCTATTGCCGTTAATACTAAATGTTGTGTTGCGATTTGTTTTGACGCTAATGACATACCGTGTAACTACATGAATTAAAATTTCGGGTTGAAGTTTAACATATTCGAATAAAAACGCATCTTGAAGCATAAAGTCACTTGTTTTGTGTCGATACGATAAGTAACATAGCCCGCCCAGATAAGCAGGAGAGTCTATAGTCAATGTCTAGTAGTATTAATTTTTCCGGCAGTTATGTCGCCCTAATTACACCAATGTTTAACGACACTAAGGTCGATTTTGATGGTTTAAAAAAATTAGTAGACTGGCATATTGAATCAGGCACTGATGGCTTGGTTATTTTAGGTACCACAGCAGAGACTGCGACGTTATCTGAAAAAGAACAATATGATGTATTAACAACGGTTATAGCACAAAATAATGGTCGTCTTCCGATCATCGTGGGTAATGGCTCCAATAGCACTTCTGCTACCGTTGAAAAAACCCAGCAACTTGACGATTTAGCCATCGATGGTTATTTGACTGTGACGCCTTATTATAATAAACCAACTCAAAAAGGGATGGTTGCACACTTTAAAGCGGTCGCTGCGGTAACTAAAAAACCGATCATCCTTTATAATGTTCCAGGCCGCACAGGTGTTGATTTAGATACATCTGCAGTGATTGAGCTTATGGCTGTATCAAATATAATTGGGATTAAAGATGCGACGGCGGATATCGCGCGGGTTAAAGAAATGAAACAAGCTAATCCGTCTTTTATCTTGTTTAGTGGCGACGATTTAACAACGCATCATTACATTAATGAGGGCGGCAATGGTGTTATTTCTGTAACGGCTAATGTTGAACCACATTTAATGGCTGAAATGGTAAAAATGTCGTTAGCAGGCGAACATTCAACTGCGGAGTTACTCGATGAAAAACTTCGTTTGTTACACCGTGACCTATTTATTGAACCAAATCCGGTTCCAGCTAAGTGGGCATTAAAAGAAAAAGGATTAATTTCTTCGGATATGGTTAGATTACCTTTGCTTCCAATGGAACCTATTAATCACATTGTAATCAAACAAGCTTTAGAACACGCACAATAATAAAGTGGAGAAATACGTGAAGTTATTTAAATTAGCGATTGTTGCTGTAGCAATGGTTGCCAATGTCGGTTGTACAACCATCAAAGGTTGGTTTAACGAAGCGCCGCTTACGCCTGAACAAGAAAGTAAAATTGTTAATCGTAACAACGGTATAAAAGTACCAGACGGATTAAAAAGCCCTCATAAAAGTACTGAATTTGTCATTCCTAAAAATATTGTAACTGTGCCTGATTCTGGAACGGTTACTTCACCAACTACAGTTTTAGTTATCTTAGAAAAAAGCTGGGTAAATGAAGACGACAATCATAAAGCTAAAATTATGATTGAAAAACCAGATTTGGTTGATGACTTCCCTCAATTTATCGAAAGCGGTATTGAAGCATTTCAAACCCATTTAAATCTTACCATTACGCCAATTTCTGAAACCCAATATCAAATTGAATATCTAACCTATGAAGAAACGGGATTTTGGTTTTGGAAATCAAAGAAAGTCATCGAAAAGTTTGATTTACAATTGAACGTCGAGATGCAAAAACATGGACGAAGTGGACAGGTTTATATTGATGCCGTTTCGTATGAATTAGTATCAGAGCCTTCGGACACCATTCCAAAAGCATCTATTAGAAAAGAAGCCGCAGCGGTTCATGTCTTAAATGATTTTATGTTGGAACTTGATTACCAATATCGTGTTTATCTTAAGAAAGAGAAATCTGAACTTGATGTTACGCTCGCGGTCGCTAAAAACTCGTCTAATCAACCTGTATTAAGTTCACAACAAGAAATAGCCTACGTCTATAGTCAGACAGAAGAAATATTGGAACAACTTGGTTTCAGTATCGAAGAAGAAGACAAATTGTTGCACAGTTATAAATTGAAATATAACAAAGGTAAACAATCAACGTGGGATTCTATCTTTAATTCTAAAGTTGCTAATAAACTTGATATTCCAAGTGGCGAATATGTAGTTGAACTGACGACGAGCATTAACGGTGTTTATATTAAGTTTAGTTCAATTGACGGCCTTCCGTTTAGTGAAGAACAAGTTAAACAAGCTTATGAGTTGTTCATGATGGTCATCACCGATGAAGAACTTGAGTTATAAAATAGCGACCATATAACTAAGCCAAACGCCGCTTTTTAGCGGCGTTTTTGTTTTAAATTAACAGTTGATCTTGTGACCGTTGTCGCACTACTATCATTTGCCAATTTTAAACTACGCATGAGTTAACAGGCGCATTTTGTCGATGATAATATAAGTTTAAATGGGCTATTTGCTCTGTTTGAATTTTTCATTGCTGCCCCAATTAATTGTATGAAACGGTACTGTACCGAATAACTAAAATAACGAGTCATGATGACAATGAATACTTTGCCCTCATTAAACCGAATTATTCTTATCAATACCCATATGTCGGGAATTGTTGAACTTAAGCTAAATGGCCACACCAATATCTGTGGTACAAATGCGTCGGGAAAAACCACCTTACAACGCCTGATCCCAGTATTTTATGGGGAGTACCCCAGTCGAGTTGTGCCCGCCACTCGTGATAGTTTTGAGCGTTGGTATCTGCCTACTGAACAAAGTTTTATAATTTATGAATACATCCGTAGTGAAGATGAAACATGCCAAATGGTGTTGTCTTCTTCGGGTTCCGGTGTGGATTATCGATTGGTATCAAAAGCGTTTGATATCGAAGATTATGCGGCACCAAGCTTAACTGATGAACGTCATATCTTGACCGCTAAAGAATTAAGTAGAAACTTGAAGCGTGACGGCGTTATTTGTTCTCGAATTCTTAATACCAAAGAATTTAAAGCCATTATTCAAAACGACCGAGCCGTGTTGAGCAGTAATCGAGATTTACCAGGATTTGCTAGGCTCTTTAGTTTGTGCCAAGGCAGTGACAATCTTAGACATATTGAAAAATTGGCTAAAGCTGTACATTCAAAAGAAGGCAAAATGGAAACCATCAAAGCGATGGTTGCCGCTATTTTAGAAGAAGATGGTGTTCAGGCCGCAGAAAATAAAATAAGTCATAACAAAGTCGAAGAGTGGATCCGCGAAGTTAAGTTGGTTAAAGGGTTTGAAGACATTCGTCCAGAGTTTAATAAACTTGAAAAAGCCAATATTGAGTTTACTGAAGTGCAACAAAGGTTGTCTCAATTAAAACAGCAACTCAACAACGATTTAAGCAAAATTGGCCAAAAACTAGTTGAAGATGAAAGCTCCCTTGAACAGGCGATTGCGGACCTCAAAGTATTAGAACGTGACTGGAACGAGCAACGTGAACAATTGCAATCTGTTATCTCTGAAGCTAAAGGGGACATTGGCAAGTTAGAAACTGATTTAGATAATATTGAATCCGACTTTGAACGTTGGCAAGACCAAGATATTGAAACGTTAAAAGAAAACTTAGACCACCTTCCTCGATGGAAAAGTCAATTAGTCACTCACGAAGCTCGTTACACGTTATTAACCGAAAAACACCAAGATATTGAAGCAACTTATCATCGTCGAAAAAGCGAAATAAATGAGCAACATGGTCTTGAACTCACCGGTTATAATGAACAAAAAGAAGAAGCACGCGAAGACTTGTCTGCCAAAAAATCAGAGCAACAGGTGCAATTGTCGCAAAACGAACAGAAATTTAAGCAGCAAATTGCTGATGTGAATGCCGATTTTCAAGTCCGCATCCATAATGTGAACAATCAAATTACAGAATTGACTACACTCATCAACAATGTTGGCTTTACCGCAAACGAACAAAGTCAAATTGACATTTTAGAACATACGATCAAAGAAGCATCAAGTATCGAAGACGCAGTTCGGGATAAGGCCAAGCAGGCAGAAGGACAGTTGTTTGCAGCGAAACAAAATCGAGAGCAAGTAAATACAAAACTGGAACTCAGTCGCAAACAAGTCAGCAGTAAACAACGAGAAATTTCCGAGGTCGAAACCCTGTTGTATCCGGGCCAAAATACCTTATTGGAGTTTTTACGCCGGGAAAAAGACGGATGGGAACAAACAATTGGTAAGCTCATCCACCCTGATATGTTACAGCGTACGGATTTGCACCCAGCATTAACCGACGAGCAATCAGCTTTATTTGGCGTGTTATTGCAATTAGAGTCGGTGGCACAACCGGCCTATGCAGGAACAGAAATTGAACTAAAAGCCAAATTAGAAGCACTGCAAAACCAATTGGGCGAATTGATTGAGGTCCAAGGCGATAATGAAGACAAACTGACCGAAGCGTCAAAGCAAGTGCGTAATGCTGAGTTAACGCTTGCAAAAATTCAGACCGAATTAAGCAATGCCGAACATTCACGTAAACGTTCTCAACAAGACAAAGAAGATGTGATTGCTGAATTTCAGCAGGCGCTACAGGTTCGTAAACAGTCAAATATTGACAAGTTAGCGCAGTTCAAAAACAACCTTCAACAAATTAAAGCACAGCAAGACGAAGTTGTAGAAGAATTAAATGACCAACAGCGTGAAGCAAAAATGGAGCTGACATCCCATTGGCAATTGCTTATCGCCGATATCGAACATAAGTTAATGCAAATTGACGGTCATATTTCAAAGTGTAAATTGTCTGTTGCTGCTGAAATTAAAAGCTTAGACGCTTGGTTAAAAGATGAATTGGCAAACCGTGGTGTTGACGTTGACGAAATAGGGCAGTTAAAACGCGATATTTCTAAATTGTCAAAAGACATTTCAGCGACTGAAAAAAACAGTCAATTGGTTACTGATTACAAACATTGGTATAACACTTACTACATGGGGCACAAGGTTAATTGGCAACAACAATTGACCGTAGCGAAAACCTTATTTAGCGATACAAAACGTCAATTAGATAAACAGCTACAAGAGTTTAAAACTAAAGGGGATGTTGGCCGCTCTAAACAATTGCATTTTGAACAAAGTGTAACTGATGGCAAGCGCCAGGAGTATGACGTACAACAACTCAGTAAATTATTGGCGAAACTCAATTTACCGGTTGCCACCATAGTGCAAGAAACGGGATCGATAGGTCAACGGATAAGCGAAGGGCAAACGTTATTGGTTAAACGCGAAGATCTATCAGCCGACATTAAAGCTTTTGTTGAACATTTTGACCAAAAAATTGCGGCGCAGTCAGGTACCGGTTTTTACGATACCTGGGAGCGTAGCCGTGCTGAATGTTCGTTTGTCAATGAGCAAGGTGTTCGTAGTTTAGATCACGTCAGACTGGTTAAACATTTAGATCAGTTAATTAATGTCCTAATTCCACAAAAAGTCAGTGCGATACGAGAACAGGGGCGTATTTTTGGTTTAGCCTTATCTCAGTACTACAAAATATTAAAAGACGTTGAAGGCCAGATCAGTAACCAAAGTAAACGAATTAGCAAAGAAGTCGATGAAGAGCTGTTTTTAGATGGCGTGTCCGACTCAGCGGTTAAAATTCGATCTAAAATTTCAGAATTGGAGTTTTGGCCCGAGCTTCAACAATTTAACGAATATTACCGTGAATGGATTGAACAAGGTGCCCACGAATTACCAGGGGATGACTATGCTTTTAGCATGCGACGGGTTATTGAAATTCTAGGACGCTCCGCACTCACTGGTGGCATCAGTAAATTGCTCGACATCGAACTGCATATTCGCGAAGGTAATAGTGACCTAATCATCCGTACAGACCGTCAGTTAAACGAATCATCAAGTCATGGCATGGCTTATCTTATACTTTGTAAGTTCTTACTGGCGTTTACACGATTGCTAAGGGGGAAAAACCAAACCATCATACATTGGCCAATAGATGAACTTGGTACCTTGCACCAGTCAAATATTAAAAAGATATTTGATGCCTGTAAAAATAACAATATTTACGTGGTTGGTGCGTTTCCAAACCCAGAATCAGAGGTATTGACCCTATTTAAAAATAGATACCTCATTGATAAGCAGAAAAAACAACTGCAAGTTGTCCTGCCGCAAATTAATACCATTAGTGAAAAACTTAAAGCTCGTAAACAGCAGGAGGAAAACGCATGATTACTGAACAAGGTCGAGTGTTAGAACTGTTGCTCAGTGGCGAATTTATTTGTCAGACGAAGGATGAAGATGCGTTTCGTTTTTTACAATCAAGTGCCAATAGATTATCGATTGAATCACAGTTACAGATTTTGAATCGTAACTTGTCGACCGCTGCTGACGGCGAAGTCTTTTTTGCGTCATATATCCTGTTGCAGGAAAATGAACGCAAGTTTTTATCGTCTCAATTTCAAGAAATTAGCAGTCATTTAATGCCGGTTGTTGAATGGTTGTTAATGGTCCAAGAGGCAATGGGAACAGACCGTCCACTAACTCAAGGTACGGTTATTCGTTTAAATGAACTGCAGTCAGTTGTTGAAGATACCCCAGCTTATGCAGAGCAGTTAGGTAAAATTTCTCGTTATGCGCTATTTGGTTCAAAAGCTGCCGAACTTGACGCTCAACTTAAGCTGATCTTTAAACGTTTGGTAGAAGTGGGTTATCTCATTCGCCCAAATCAAGATAAACAAATCTATACAGCAACAGGTAAAATCGATTACTTGTTTGACGTATTAAAATTTATTGACGAGACCGAGAATTTGTCTTTATCTGAACGTGCAGAAGATGCAATTTCACAGACTAAGTTAATTTAGTGGTGTCAGATGAATATTAATTTATTAAAAACCGGCACTACGTTATTGAATGCGTTAAGCAACCATTCAGAGTTGATCATGCAGGCGTATTTTACAGGCAATGTAAATGAAGCTGAATATTCACCTAAGGTTATTCAAAACTTAATTGATTTAAAAGTGTTATGGCGTCCAGATGCAGAAGTACAATTAAGACTGAGACCATCACTGCGTACTTTGTTAGAAGAGAGTCTACAGGATGAACATAACAGACAAATAGACGCAAATATTGGTAATTTATTAGCAACACTTACGACTCAAGCAGAGCATTACAAAGAGTCAATTGCGAATCAAAGGTATCACGACGCAAAAGCGTATTTGGCTGATCTTACTGAGCATGTTTATACGTTGACGGAAACCTTATCCACAAACGTGCGCTTATTATGGTCACGAATTTCAAATGAGTTTGGTTATGTTGGTTCTGTTGACGCAAAAATTCGCGAAAATGAGCTAGCGCAAGGTCAAGTAACTGACATGCTAAACCAATTAAGTATGTTTCGTTTTGACGAATTGAGCCAGCTTGCGGGCAGTCAGCGTGAGTTACGTCACTTATTAGTCATAACTTTACAGTCGAGCTTTGTAACGAGCACTCAGGAGTTGAGTTTAGTGCAAAGTAAGTTAATCGAATTACTTGGGCGCTTTAGAGAATTCCAAGGGCGAACACGATTGTTAAAAGGTTTTATGCTGCATATGGAGCAACAACCGGACTTCCAACCGAGTAATTACGGTTCGCTAAGTGATATTCCCGCGTTGTTTAATGTGGCTAATCCGGTTATCAAGCAAGCAGCAGTTGATGTTAATAATGTCGAGCACGAATTTGAATTGGTAAGCCTTGTTGGCCATATTAGGACGATTAATCGCCATTGGTTTAGCCAAGAAAAAACACAATCTGATGCAGTGCGAATAGAGCAGGAAACAGAAGTTACGTTATCAGATGACAAACTTAAGATGGCCGTGGAAGGTTATTTTTGTGATGTTATCGAGTCGGGTCAAAATATGACGGCGCTGGAGTATTATCAAAAAAATGATTTGGAATTTGATCCCGAAGCTTGGATTTACCAAGTCATCGGTGCGTATCATGGGCTGCCTGATCAAGACCGGCAATATCTTGAAATAGACCCCATTGGCCGACCAGATGATATTTTCATTGGTAATTTTTTAATCACCGATATTGAGATTGGGTTACGCTAACAGGGTTTTTGGCGGTTAAAACACTTATTGAATATGTAAATTAATGTTCACTCTGCAGTCCATTATTTAAGTTATTTATTGTTGCGTAAATAATGGACATTTAGTGTGTTGTGATATAATTAAAGCTTCTACTCTAATATTTTTGGAAAATTAAGTCCTATGCCGGTTTCAGCCGCTTTTGTTTTGGTGATCATCATTTGGTCAACGACACCCCTTGGTATCGTTTGGAGCAGTGAAAGCATTCCACCAACCTTGTCTCTGTTTATGCGTATGGCAATTGCAGTGGTATTAGGCTTACCATTAATGAAATTACTCGGTATTAAACTCGATTGGCGACCAAAAGCCATCAGAGTTTATCTGTATTCTAGCCTAAGTCTTGCTATTGGTATGTTGTTTTGTTACCTCGCAGCAAGGCACATTTCAAGTGGCTTAATGTCACTCTCATTTGGTATCGCACCTATTTTGTCGGGCCTATTTGCTCAGCAAATTTTAAATGAGGCCCGGTTTACCCCAATTAAAATGATCGCACTGACGATTGCATTAGGCGGCCTCACCTTAGTTTGCATGGATAACTTATCTGTGGGCGAGAGCAGTCTTATTGGCTTTGCTTGCATTAGTGTCGGCGTCATCATGTTCAGTTTAAGTGGGGTACTGGTTAAAAGTGTTGATATTGATTTACATCCATTATCAACCACGATGGGGTCGTTAATTTTGAGTATGCCGATGTTTGTCTTATTTTGGTATGTGATGGACGGTCAGATCAATTATGAGCAATGGCAACCTAAGGCGATTGCGGCTGTCATCTATCTAGGTATATTTGCCTCATTGATTGGTTTTTTAGCCTACTTTTATGTATTGAAAAATTTACTTGCGAGTTCAGTCGCCTTAATCGTTATGGTAACGCCAGTTGTGAGCACCGGATTAGGTGTTTGGCTCAACGATGAACGTTTCTCAATGGGGCTCGTCATCGGGGGCCTGTTTGTTATTGTTGGACTCGGATTATTTCAATTTGGTGATAAATGGTTTAGAAGAAATAAATCGTTTGCACCGTTACCCATTTCTAAAAACTTATAATAATTAAAAAATAGGAACGCTCATGTTACCCATTGTTGATTTCCACGCGGAAGATGCCGCAGAAACGTTTGTAAAATCTCTGCACGAGACCGGATTTGGGGTTCTTAAAAACCATCCAATCCAAAAAGAGTTATTGCAATCGTTATACGATAATTGGGCTGGCTTTTTTAATTCTGACGAAAAAATAAAGTTTCAGTTTAATGTTGAGACCCAAGATGGCTTTTTCCCAACGTCTGTTTCTGAAACGGCAAAAGGCTTTAAAGTTAAAGACATTAAAGAATACTTTCATTTTTATCCATGGGGCCAAGCTCCTGAAGGGTTAAAGCAACAAGCTCAAGATTACTTTAGTCAAGCAAATGACGTTGCAGAAACCCTATTAAATTGGGTGCAGGAACATTCTCCGACTGATGTTGCTGCCAAATATTCAGCGCCTTTGTCGTCAATGATTGAAAAAAGTGAACAGACCTTGTTGCGTGTATTGCATTATCCACCAATTACCGGTGATGAAGAGGTTGGAGCGATTCGTGCGGCGGCTCACGGTGACATTAATTTATTAACTATCTTGCCGGCGGCCAATGCAGGTGGATTGCAAGTACAACTCAAAGATGGCAGTTGGTTTGACGTTCCAGGTGATTTTGGCTGTATTATTGTTAATATCGGAGATATGTTACAAGAGGCTTCTGGTGGCTATTTTCCAAGTACAATCCACCGAGTGATTAATCCAGAGGGCGAAGACCGTTCTCGTTCTCGGATTTCATTACCGTTATTTTTGCACCCGAGACCAGATGTTGTCTTGTCAGAGCGTTATACCGCTAGAGAATATTTACAAGAGCGCTTACGCGAACTTGGCGTCAAGTAATCGTTTTTTTATTAAGCGTTAATGCTCAGTAAACACTAACGTCGCGACACATTAGCTACAGAAGAGACTAATAAAAACGCCCCGTATATGGATAACATATGGGGCGTTTTTGGGTTCTAACGATTGACTTTTAGTTTGTCATTTTTAGTTTGTCATTACCAACCACATTGGCGGTGCATGTTTTGCTTATCTAACCATTCTTGAACCGGTTTGAAGTAATCAAGAACCGCAGTGGCATCCATTTTTCCGCTACCAGTCATGGCTTCTAGCGCTTCTTGCCAGGTTTTACTCGTTCCCATTTCTAACATTGCGTTTAACTTAGCACCTGCTTCTTTGCTGCCGTAAATTGAACAACGGTGAAGTGGTCCTGTTTCACCTGCGATTTCACACAATTCACGATGGAATTGGAATTGTAAAATATGCGCTAAGAAATAGCGTGAATAAGGCGTATTGGCCGGAATATGGTATTTAGAACCCGGATCAAAATCGGTCGCCGCGCGCGCTACTGGTGCGACAATACCTTGGTATTGTTCGCGCAGTTTCCACCAACCATCATTGTATTGCTCAGGAGATAACTCACCTGAAAATACTTGCCAGCGCCATTTGTCGACCATTAACCCAAATGGTAAGAAAGCGACTTTGTCCATGGCCATACGGATCAAAAATGGTAAATCACCAGATGCGTCAGGCTCTTCGTCGATTAAATCAATTTCTTTTAGATATTTTGGCGTAATTGATAAAGCAACGGTATCACCAATTGCTTCATGGAATCCGTCATTAGCGCTGTTTCGATATAAAACCGGTTGTTTTAAGTTGTAGGCACGTTGATAAAAGTTATGACCCAATTCATGATGAATAACATTAAATTCTTCACCCGTAGTTTGGATACACATCTTTATGCGGTAATCTGTAGGGGTTATGTCCCAAGCACTCGCATGACAAACGGCATCATGGTCAGTTGGTTGGTTGAACATGGATTTTTCCCAGAATGATTCTGGTAGTGGCTCAAACCCTAAAGAAGTGAAAAAACCTTCAGCTTGTTCGACCATTTTAATCGCGTCGTAATTATGTTCTTTTAATTGTTTAGTCACGTCAACGCTGGCGTTGCTCTTAGGACCTATAGCGTCGTATAAGTTACCCCAAGTTTGCGCCCACATATTGCCCATCATATGCGCTGGAATTGGTCCCTGCGCCGGGACGACGTCATCACCGTATTTTTCGTTTAATTTTGCCCTAACATGACAATGCAGCGAATCGTATAATGGTTTTACTTGCAACCAAACACGGTCCATTTCCTGCTCAAACTCTTCTGGTGACATATCATAGTTGCTGCGCCACATAGAACCAACATCGTCAAATCCCAAATCTTTTGCCCCTAAGTTTGCGATTTCAACGAGGCGTTCATATTTAGGTTTCATCTGTGGAGATACTTTGCGCCAGTTAATCCAGGCTTCTAACATTTGTTGCGGATCATCAGAGGTCGCTAACATTTGACTAAGCTCGACCAAGTTGAATTTCTCTCCGTCAGGTGTTTGACCCGAACCATACATGGCACCAAGCTCACTTTCGATACCGGCAAGTTCTGAGGCTAATTCAGGTTTAGAGGCTGGCGCAGGGAGCGTTAAACCGAGTCTCAATAAATCAAGTTTGCGCTTGGTATCGATATCTAAGTCTAAATCTTTAAATTTTGCGGCGCCATTCGCCAAATCAATTTGCATCAATTTGTATTCTTCATTTGCTTTTGAAGCAATGTATTGGCTGTCTTCTGTAATGAAGGTTTGTGAAATCCATAATGCCTTACCCACGTATTCGCTGTTTTCTTTAATTCGTTTTTCCGCATTTGCGACATACAACTTAGCATCAGAGGCGGTAACAGTTTGTTCTGTTGAATTTGATGTATCGTTTTTAGCACCTGTGCAGGCACTTAATGAAAGTGCCATAGCACCACAAATTAATAACGATGAAGGTTTTAACTTAAACATACTGGAAGTGTCCTTTGGAGATTAATCTATACCTGAATTACGTTTTTAACTCAGACTTGTTGCTGAGGTTATCCAATCATTCAACAAACTTCAATTAAGATATAATTTAGTTCATTATGGACTATGTAACGCTACGGTATATTATAGCGACATAATATTGAGTAGATTCGCCAATTTTAGGTGTTATTTCTAAATGACAACGGAGTAATATGATGATTTTTAGACAGTTGTTTGATGTTCAATCAAGTACTTATACATATTTGTTAGGCGACTTAAGTAGTAAAAAAGCCATTATTATTGATCCAGTATTTGAACAAACTAATCGAGATAGTGCCTTAATAGAAGAATTAGGGTTAACACTGCAATATTCAATAGATACCCATTGTCATGCTGACCATGTCACAGCGAGTTGGCTGTTAAAGCAACGTTTTGGTTGTCAAATTGGCTCGGCAGCGGTGATTCAAGCCGAAAATACCGATCTTCATTTTACGCAAGGTGATGTCATTACCGTTGGAGACATTACATTGGAGGTAAGGGCAACACCTGGGCATACTGATGGTTGCTTAACTTATGTGTGCCATAGTGCTAAATTAGCTTTTACTGGCGATACCTTGTTAATTCGTGGTTGTGGTCGATGTGATTTCCAACAGGGCAGTGCAAGCCGACTCTTTGCATCGATCAAAAAACAAATTTTTACCTTGCCAGATGATTATACGTTATACCCTGCACATGATTACTCCGGTCGAACATCGACTTCTGTTCTGGAAGAAAAAAATCACAACCCCCGGATCGGTGGTTTGGCGAGTGAATCAGACTTTGTGGGTTATATGCAAAATATGACGCTGCCCCATCCTAAATATATTGATATTGCTCTACCTGCCAATTTAAAAAGTGGAAAAACAGATACGGATCTAAATTTGCCCACTTGGGCGCCTTTGACATTAACGTATGCGGGAATTTATGAAGTGTCGCCGCAATGGGTTGTTTGCTCGATGGAGAACATACAGTTAGTGGATGTGAGAGAGTTAGACGAAGTAACTATGCAAAGGGTTGAAGGGGCGATTGTTATACCATTGGCGGAGCTAAAGGATAAATATCAAACACTGGATAAATCCACCCCTGTAGTGGCGTTATGCCGGTCTGGAAAGCGTTCTGCGCTTGCGGTAAATATGTTAAAGCAAAATGGTTTCGAGAAAGTTGCAAATGTAAAAGGTGGCTTACTTAATTGGGAGTTTGCTGGCTTGCCTATTTCCCATTAGCGCGTTGTTTTATCAGGGCCGGTTGTAAGCGTTGTTATTGAGTGTAGCCGTTGTTATTTCGCCGTTTGGCTGACTAGTTGCGCGGCTTTAAGCGCATTAATCATATCCGGAGTTTTCCGAATGGTTCGAACCGACTGAAACAAGCTCTGCGCTTGAGGATATTGTAGACGAATATAAACCAACCATTGTTTAATTCGATTTGAATAATATAAGCCTTTGTCGCCTTCAACCTGGTAATTGGAGTATCTAATGAGAAAGGTCATTAATTCTGACCACGGCATTTTCTCTTGAGTACCTTTTATCCAACTGGCCAAATTTGGTGTTGCAAGGGCACCACGTCCTAACATTAAGTCGTTACAGGTTGACTCTTTTAAACATTGTTTCGCATTTACTGGATCCCAAATCTCGCCATTAGCGATGACATTGCATTCGACAGATTGTTTAATCTTTGCAATCCAAGGCCAATAGGCTGGTGGTTTATAGCCCTCTGTTTTAGTTCTGGCATGTACAGCAATTTCTGTAGCCCCGCCTTCCGCTAATGCTTGAGCATTTTCGATGGCTAACGTTTTGTCTTCAAATCCAAGTCTCATTTTGGCAGTAGTAGGCAAATGGGCTGGTACGGCTTCGCGTACAGACTTCATTATTTTGTAAAGTGTTTCAGGTTCTCGAAGTAAAATAGCGCCGCCTTTATTTTTATTGACAAGTTTAGCAGGGCAACCAAAATTAAGGTCGATGCCCGGACTTCCTAATCGTGTCGCTACTGCGGCATTTTCAGCTAACCAATCGGGATCCTGGCCTAATAACTGGATACGTACAGACGTGCCGCTTGGCGTTTTACCCTGCTCGTAGAGTTCTGGACTGAGGCGGTAAAACACGCGGTCTGGCAACTTTTGGTCAACGATGCGAACAAATTCAGTCATGCACAAATCAATGCCACCCAATTGTGTGAGTAGGTCCCGCATAATATGATCGATAACACCTTCCATTGGTGCGAGTATGATCCGCATAACGCCTTACTTGCCATTCGATAAAGTGGCGCGCATTATACGCAGTAATTAACAATTGAAAATAGGGTTCAATGAATGGAATACGTACATACGATGGTGAGAGTCCAAAATTTAGAGCAATCAATGCAATTTTATTGTGACGGACTGGGGTTAAAAGAAGTATCAAGAACTGACAATGAAAAAGGCCGTTTCACGCTTGTATTTTTAGCCGCCCCGGATCAACTCGAAGAGGCAATGGCCACCAAAAAGCCAACTATAGAGCTTACCTATAATTGGGATCCAGAAGCGTATACTGGTGGACGTAACTTTGGGCATTTGGCATTTCGTGTCGATGACATATACGCTTTATGTCAACATTTAATGGATTTAGGCGTCACGATTAACCGTCCACCACGTTGCGGACACATGGCATTTGTTCGTTCTCCCGATGGCATATCAATTGAACTTATCCAAAAAGATGGGTCTTTACCTCCAAAGGAACCTTGGCTTTCTATGGCAAATACAGGTAGCTGGTAATCTTTACTGAGCAAACAAAAAGAAGCGGTGCCCTTTATCCCAATTTACAATTTATCGACGTTAGATTGGGCGTATGTTAGTCACCGCATTGCCAACAAAATTCAAAATTGCCGCCATTGTTTTCTCCACACTCCTGGCATAGCCAATCATCTTTATCGGCTAAAATCATTTTTTCTAGTTCGACACATAATTGTCGCGCATTATCAGCAAATTGATTTTCGATGGCCCAAATTTGTGGCCAACTTTCATTTACTGGGATTTCCCCGACGGTAGCCATAGCAAATTCGTTTTTAACTAAAAACTTTATATTAGCCTCTGAAAGCATCGCTTTATATGGCTCGAGTTCAATATTATTGCTGGCAGTGAATATTTTTTTCATTCATTAATTTCCTTAAATGGCACCTACACTATGGAATAAACAAAAAAATCTGCCAAGGTTTAAAACAAATAATGCGAGAAATGCCTGAAATCCGTATAATACCGTCAACTTGAAAGACGAGAGACAATAATGCAACTGTTTGTAAACGATCTAACTGTAATTGATTTTTCTTACTTATGTACCAAAAGAGGCATGGTGGGTGAAAGTTGGATAGTAGACCTTACGCTACATGGCGAACTAGACGAGCAAAATATGGTGCTTGATTTTGGCAAGGTAAAAAAACAAGTAAAGCGCATTATTGACGATACTGTTGACCATAAATTGGTTATACCTTCAGAATTTTCTGGGTCAAAAATTGAACACGTAGAAAACACTGATTACATTCGTGTTGAATTTATCGACGACGTTGGCCAACGTATAGCAATTTCTAGCCCCCAAGATGCTTACTGTTTTATCGACTCCAGTGATATAACAATGGATGATGTGATCACGCATTTAGCCTCGGTGATAAAACCGCAATTGCCGGATAATGTTAAAAAAGTAGAACTGTCACTGCGCCCTGAAGATATCAGTGGATTTTATTATCACTATACCCATGGATTAAAGAAGCATGACGGGAACTGCCAACGTATCGCTCATGGTCACCGTTCAAAAATACAAATTTTTGAAAATGGCATGAAAAGTCCACGATTAGAGAAATTATATTCTTCACGCTGGGAAGACATTTATGTTGCCACATCCGAAGATGAAGTTAACGCAAATGAGCTTGAATTGATCACGGCAACGGCATCGCAACGAGCCTTTAAATATGAATCTTCTCAGGGCAAATTTGAAATTGCACTGGAAAGCAATCGTATTTATGTGATGCCAATTGACAGTACTGTTGAGCTTATAGCCCAATATTTAGCAGAAAAGTTAAAATCTGAAAACCCAAACAATGAATATCGTGTCGTCGCCTATGAAGGTGTCGCAAAAGGAGCGATTGCAAGTGCGTAGTGTAATTGTATGGATACTTAGTCTTATCTGCCTGGTTAACTTAAATGTTAATGCAGTTGAACCACAGGTAAAACTCACTGGCAACCTGATCCAAGGCGGCTTAGTTTATGCCATCACTGACAAAGAATTAGTGAAGGCCAAACTTGGTTCTGTTGATTTGCCTTTATACAATGATAAACGCTTAGTGGTTTTTGGGTTTGGTCGAGACGCTGAACCTGTTGATATTTTGTCGCTGGAATTTGCTGATGGCACTTTGTTTAATCAAAATTTGTCCATCGAATCCAGAGAGTACGATATAGATAAGGTGAATGGCGTCGCGAGTAAATATGTAAGCCCTCCAAAAGAAGTGTTATCTCGTATTAGTCAGGAAGCCGGATTAGTTAAAGCTGCTCGCGCTAAAATGACATACCGACTGGATTTTATCGAAGATGTCATTCAACCGGCTAAAGGCCGAATAAGTGGTGTGTATGGTTCTCAGCGAGTTTTTAATGGGGTGCCAAAACGACCACATTTTGGACTTGATATCGCTGCACCTACAGGGAGTCCTGTTGTCGCGCCGTGGAGTGGAACAGTGGTTTTAGCTGAACCTGATTTATATTATTCAGGTGGGACGTTAATAATAGATCACGGCATGGGGATTACATCAACGTATATTCATTTAAGCAAAATTGATGTTGCGGTTGGAACTGTTGTTGAACAGGGTGAAAAAATTGCAGAAATTGGCGCTACGGGTCGTGTAACCGGTGCTCACCTAGATTGGCGTTTAAATTGGTTTACTCGGCGACTCGACCCACAGTTACTTTTGAAATAGCGTAAACGGCCTCAATCGAATACACAAAAAAACGTTACTGCATCTAATGCCGTAACGTTTTTTTATGGCTGATTAAAATGAACTATGGTTTTAACCAAAGGTCGAGTTTAGCTTGGTCTTTTACTTTAAGTTGTACTAAAAATGCTGGAGACGACTCAAGTTGCAGTTCTCTGCTCAATAGTTGGTCCTTTCTAAAATAATGAATTGTAGAGGTTGGCGTCACTACTGAGTTAATCACGACTTGCAAGTTTTTTGCCGTTAGCCTGATGTTATCAATAGCCAACAGTTCATCACCTACAGCGACCCCCGCTTTTTCTGCGGGTGAATTAGCGAATAGCTGCTTAACAACTAGGTTTCCTGATTTATCTGAAGTTACAGCGCCTAACCAATTTTGTACCTTGTGTTCTGTTATTGCATTGCCATGGGGTTGTGTAGTATCTGTTTGCGTAAATTTATTGACTTCAATACCTGCACGAAGGAATAAGGGAGCTAACTCAACTTTGGATTTTCCATACAACAATTCTGTTAACCAATCTTTATGTTGCTCACCTAAGAAAGTTAAAAATAGGTGTTCTAAATCATGTTGCGTTGTACCTATCCCATTTTTTCCAAACAACTGCCACGCTTCTAACATTAGCGTTCGTAATGACTGTTTACCTTGAGATTGCTGGATAAGCACAAGGTCAACTAAACAAGCGATAGCAGCGCCTTTTTGGTAATAACTGACAATTTGATCCGGTGCCGTGTGATCCTGCTGGTAAAACTTTGTCCAAGTATGGTAACTGCTCTCTGTAACAGATTGACGCAATTGGCCAAGGCCTTTTTCAATACGGGTAAACGTTTTTGCCAATAAATCGAGATATTGTTGTTGCGGAATTGTTCCCGTTTGCACCAAACTCAAATCGTCAAAGTAACTTGTCATGCCTTCGTAAAACCAGAGTTGCTCAGTATAAACCTCTTGGTTTAATTTATATGGCGTAAACTCCTTAGGCTTTAATCTTTTCACATTCCAGGTGTGCAAATATTCATGGCTACAAAGGCTCAGAAAGGTTGTGTAATCTTCATTAATCGGTTGTTCTGCGTTTGGAATATCGAAACGACTGCAAACCAAAGCAGTTGAATTAAGATGCTCTAAACCGCCAAAACCAGTATCGGTGACCATAGTCATAAACAGATATTGATCCAAATCTTTTGGCAATCCGCCAAAGGTTTCTGCGTGGTATTCACAAAGTGGTTTTAAATCTTTAACAACACGGTTCAGTTCGCCAAAATGACGTCCTACGGTTACAAGATAATGAGGCACATTGTCTATGGCAAACTCTGCGATATCCAAGTCGCCATACATGATTGGATAGTCTGTTAATAGTAAGTAACTGTCGGCCGAAAAATCACCATAACTAAAAGGGGATTTATTAGATGTAGATGTCAAACCTGTTGCTGGTAACCAGTCTTTGCAAAAAGTTAATTCAATTGGTGGTGGCAATAATGTCACCAAACAAGGCTGGTCAGCCATTTGGTCAATTTGAAATAAAGAACTCGCTGGATTTATAAACCCAAACTCCTGATCTAAATAAGCTTTCCTCACACTTAAGTCAAAAGCATAGACATGATAGCTAATCGAAAAAGGCTGGTTGTTATGCTTAATAACATAACCGCTTTTCGAATCAGCTAAGTGCGTTAACTTACCATGCGCATCGGAGACGTCGAAATCAAGGATATGTTTTGCAAAGTCACGGATCATGTAGCTTCCCGGGATCCAATTCGGGAGTGAAATTTTTATATCATCAGAGTTCTGTGGTGTGATATCAATTTTAATGGCAAATAGATGTTGATTCGGGTCTTCGATGGCGATGTGATAATGTACTGCGGTCATAAAATAACGTCCAAATTAGTTAACTAGGCGGGAAAAGAATGGCAGGTTTCCGCATCAGATCAGTTTATAATAAGATAATTATTGCAAACAAGTGAGTTATTTATGGAAGTATCAGAAAAAGTACAGGCAAGAATCAACTACGCCACAACCTTCACAACGAAAACGGTCTTTCCTGGTCGAACAAATCATCACAATACGCTATTTGGTGGTGAAGCATTGGCTTGGATGGATGAAGTTGCGTTTATTTGTGCCACACGTTTTTGCCGTAAACCTCTGGTAACTATTTCTTCGGATCGAGTTGATTTCAAAGAACCTATCCCAGCTGGGAGTATTGTTGAACTGGTTGCGAGTATCGCTAATATTGGTCGCACAAGTTTAGTTGTAGAAGTTAACGTACTAATTGAAAAAATGTATGAAGATGAAAAGCATCGTGCAATATCTGGTTCGTTTAAATTTGTCGCTTTAGATGATGACCGTAAACCGACTCCGGTGTTAGGTGGCGTAGAGTTGTAGTAGCGCTAATTGACTAAGTTGGAATTCCTTAGTTGAACTGGTCAGACGATCCAGATAAAGTGACTAAAAAATTTTAGGGTAGGGCAAACCATGAAGACAATTAGAGATTGGCTAAAAGAATACCGAGTTAGCCACCAGAATAAAACCAACAAGCTAATACATTACTTATGTGTGCCAGCAATCTTTTTGTCGGTAATTGGTATGTTATGGACGGTTCCTTTGCCGTTTGACACAGGTTCGGATTGGATCAACGTAGCAACATTAATTTCAGTTTTTGTGGCTGCATTCTATTTTAGATTGTCTATTTCTGTCGGCATTGGCATGAGTTTATTTATAATCTTTTGTTTTGCGTTTGTACGCTGGTGGACTCAAAGCTTTGAGATGGGGATACTTACGCTTTCCGTTGGCATATTTGTGATAGCTTGGATTTTACAGTTTGTTGGACACGAGATTGAAGGAAAGAAACCGTCGTTTTTCAAAGACCTTCAATTTTTGTTAATTGGACCAGCCTGGATTTTATGCCACATATTTAGAAAATTTCATATTAAATACTAACGATACATTTAAAACTGCGTTAAATGGCATATCTTACGAGTCGATTGGTGATGTGCCATTACATAATACATTTATAATGAAAGTAAGTAGTTTTAGTCGAACCTTTGTTCGAAGCGAGCCGTATTTTGAATTTTGATCGATTAGTAGAAGACAGACGCCAATTCTTTTGGGTGCTCCATATTGGTGGTTGGATTGGTTTTGCCTTAGTCCATTACATTGGCTCATTTATGAATGATATGCGTGATAGTTATGTCTTTATCATATTATCAAATGCCTATGTTGGAGCGATGTTAACTTTACCACTACGTTACCTTTACCAAAAAGTATGGGATATGCAACCGTGGAAGTTGATAATGACTATTATAGGAGCGTCTTATCTAGTTGGTACTGCATGGGGCGTTTTCCAAAACTTTTCATACTGGCAATTTTACAAATTTGGCTGGAAACCTGACGATTGGATTTACTATTTTACCAACACACTAGGCAGTTTCTATATCGTACTGTGCTGGAGTGGTTTGTATTTTGGTATTAAGTATTATCAAATGTTACAAAAAGAAAAACAAAAAGCTTTAAAAGCGGCAAACATGGCCAATGAAGCGCAGCTTAAAATGTTACGTTACCAGCTTAATCCACACTTTTTGTTCAATACATTAAACGCCATATCAACGCTCGTTTTGTGTGAAGAAAATAAAACAGCAAACGGCATGGTAACAAAACTAAGTGATTTTTTACGTTATTCTCTACACACAGATCCAATAAAGAAAGTTGAGCTTAAACAAGAGATTAAAGCGCTTTCCTTGTATTTGGAAATCGAACGGATCCGCTTTGAAGAACGGCTAGAAGTGGAATGGGTCATTTCGGAAGAAGCTGAAAAAGCATTAGTGCCTAGCTTGTTATTGCAGCCATTAATTGAAAATGCCATAAAATATGCTATTGCTGCCAATACAAATGGCGGTAAAATCAAAATAGTTGCCAAGACGTTTGGCCACGATTTACTCCTTGAAGTTGGCGATGATGGTCCAGGTTTAAACCCTGAACAGTCGGGATTAAGTTCAAAAGGTGTGGGCGTTGGATTGGCAAATACTAAAGAAAGACTTCAGACTTTATATGACGATTATTCATTTGCGATTTCTAATAATGAACCAAATGGACTAAAAGTTAATATAAGGCTACCGTTAGAATTTAATAGCGTGACAAAATAATCAATGGAAAATCTAATTAAAACAATCATTGTAGATGACGAGCCTTTGGCGAGAAAAGGGTTAGCAATTCGCTTAAAAGAATTTGAAGAAATTGAGCTTTTAGCACAATGTTCCAATGGTGCGGAAGCGATTGAAGTCATTGTTGAATTAAAACCTAAATTGGTTTTTTTAGATATTCAGATGCCTGGTTTAACTGGTTTTGATGTTATCCATCAATTACAACAACGCAACATTGTAATGCCAATGATTGTGTTCGTTACCGCTTACGATCAATTTGCCCTCAAAGCATTTGAAGTCCACGCAATTGACTACTTGTTAAAGCCTGTGGATGATGCTCGACTTCTAGAATGTATCAATAAGATCCGATCGCAAATAGACAATGATATGTTCAGTCACCAGCAAAACAAATTAATTGATATGATGTCGCAACTTACTGGTACAGACACAGAAACAATTATTAAAAATTTGGCGGACGGTGAAGAGATTGAAGTTAAAGAATATAATAATTATATTTCGGTAAAAGATGTTGGTGAAACCACTCGGTTACCTGTCTCTGAAGTCATATGGGTAGATGCAGCAGGCGACTATATGTGCGTTCATTGTACTGATGGGGAAACACACATTCTCCGAAAAACAATGAAACAGCTGGAAGAAGAGCTTGACCCGAAATTATTTGTTCGTGTTCATCGTTCGGTACTCGTCAATAACACATCTGTGAAAAAAGTACTTACGTTGAGCAGTGGTGAATACGTAATCCAAATTTCGAATGGGCATGAAATTAGAGTAAGTCGAAGTTATCGGGAAAAAGTTAGAACCTTGTTCTTATAAATTAGTAGAATGCACCAAAGGTAATTAGACGATTAAGCTGTTATTTTAAAGTTAAAGAAATAGTGGCATTAAACTTGTTTAATTAGAATAACAAAGATATAAATTAAATCTGAATTTAATAATTACATGGCAGTTTATTTAAATCGAAATGAAAATTAGTTGTCGCTGTAATTTGAAAAAAGTAATAATATCAATTGGGTATTATTTTCGTTGGGTTTAAATAATTAAACAAATTTTAAAATAGGTTACTGCTGTGTCTCTAGATAATCTTGATGAAGCGCGTTACGAAAACGGATCACCTCTGCAACTGTTAATTTTCTTGACAGTAAGTGCGACGACATTTTTATGTTTGTTCGTTGCTGATGCCCTTGAATGGCCTGCCATAACGAGTATTTTTATTGCCGCTAGTGTGTTTACTTCACTTCGAATAATGAAAAAATTACTGACAGTGTTTACCCAATACAACCGAGAAGAAATTAAATCCAGAATAAATCCGACTCGCTCAGTTAAATTATTTGGTAATTTTATCGAGGTTTACTTCACGATGTTTTTACTATCGCTATTTTGTTACGGTGTCGGCGTAGCACTACATATTATTTACCACTTAATATTCTAGAATATGGATTACATATTGAGCAGTAAGCTTCCAATATGTAACCGTAATATATTGGAATATAAACATATTTTGCCTATAAACAGGCAAGTGTTTGCCACGTATTAACCAGGCCTATTCTGCAATTTTATAATTATTGCATTATCAATTAAATCACGTAAATTTAAATTCAGTTGGTCTGTAATCCCAATCCACATCATCAATAACGTAATCATTGAGGATCTAAAGCTTTCCATACGATGCTTTGACCATCGTCTCTATTACGAGATTACAACTAGGTGATTCGCCTTTTAAACATTGGGTCATACAATAATGCGGCTAACTTTATTTAAACCAAACCAGATCAGACAAATTCTAGTTGTCACTCTTGTTCTTTTATTCACATCGGGTTGTCGTACAACAATCATTTATAACTATGCGGATTGGTTAATCGCTTGGAAGGTTGACGATTTTGTTGAGCTAACAGATCCCCAAGAAGAAAGCTTTAAAGCTGAATTAGCCAGCCTTTTTAAATGGCACCGAACACAAGAATTACCTAAATATGTAGTGATACTAGACGATTTAACCATCGCTATTTCCGAAAATAACACCGACGATTTGTTGAGCCTTGTCGACAAAATAGTGGCCAGTGGTGAACGGATAAAAAGCGTAGCGGCTGAAAAAGTAATAGTATTGCTGAACCAACTTTCAACTGATCAAAAACAGCAACTTTTAACTAATATTGAAGCGTATCAGCAAGAAACACATAGTGAACGTTTAGAAAACGCAAAGACATTAACCGAAAAGCTAAATGATAGTGATCGATTTGATGCAATCGAGGACATTTTAGGTAAATTAACACCCGCACAGAAACAACGACGTGATCAACTAACAAAAGAACTAAATGATACGTTGTTGATGAGAATCGAATCACAGAAACGCTGGTTGTCGTTATTCCGGTTGGGCGTTCAACCTCAAAACTTGACCGTAAGTGAAAGTCAACTAACCGTACTTTTTACCGAGCTATCGTCATATCGTTCAGAGGCTCTAATTACTGCTCAGGAGCATAATAAAAACTTATATCAAGATTGGTCTTTAGATTTGCTCGAAAGTATGACTAAAAGGCAAAAAGATACACTACTAGAAGTGATAGATGAATATCGGACTGATTTTATAAAATTGGCCAAAAATGACGACTAACGTGTTTTTTTCAAGCTTAGAACTGATTTGTACGTTACAACCGCGGTTTTTTTACTCAGTTGGCCTTTTAAAGCGACATTATTTTCAGCTTATTCTTTAAATTTTGCGCGTTTCAGAGTAACTTAGCGGGTTGAAACAGAGTAAGATAACGATAAAAATATAGGTGTGAATTGAACAAAGCGGAATTTTACAGCGAGGTAAATAGTCAAATCAAAGCCTTGTGTGACTCAGAGCCTAATTTAATTGCAAATTTAGCGAACATAAGTGCTGTACTATTTGAACGATTAGCTGATATCAATTGGGCAGGATTCTACGTTGTGGGCGATTCTGTAGACAAAAGTCGTCAAGAGTTGGTTTTAGGACCATTTCAAGGTCGTGCAGCGTGTGTAAGAATACCGTTTGGCCGTGGCGTTTGTGGAACGGCAGTTTCAACGCAACAGTCAATGTTGGTTGAAGATGTGCATGACTTTGACGGACATATCGCATGTGATGCAGCAAGCCGTTCAGAAGTTGTGGTGCCAATTGTTGTTAATGATGTAGTAGTTGCTGTTTTAGATATAGACAGTCCCATTGAGTCTCGGTTTGATAAAGATGATCAGCTTGGACTCGAATCATTAGTTACATTTATTGAAGAAATCTGGGCGTAAGCTAGATGAAAGAACTCATAGATGTTCGCGACTTTTTAATCGGTATTGAAATAGTCGGTGATTGGGATGGTGAAGAGGAAGAAGTTACTGAACGTATAAATTCCTTAATATTTCAGGCTTATAATCTTTTGCCTGAAGACATTAGCTTTGAAGCAGCGACTGAGCTGTTTGACGAATTATGGGCCGCAGTTGCAGGACAAGATTTTGTAATTGAAAACGAAATTGACGAACTAGAAAGTTGGTTAGCTGATTTTGTAGGCCAAACATTAGATGAAATAGAGTACGATTGATGCAATCTCAAGAAAAAACAGATTTAAATAAAGTTATCGAATTTTTGGCGAATAAATTTCCAAATAGTTTTAGTTTAAAAGGGGAAGCAAAACCTCTTAAAATTGGTATTTTTAGTGACATCGCTGAACGCTTAGAAGAAGCCGATCCTGTTTCTAAAACACAGATCAGACATGCCCTAAGACGTTACACAAATAGCTGGCGTTATCTAGAAGCGGTTGTTAAAGGTGGCCAACGTGTTGATGTTGACGGTGCGGACTTTGAAGCGTTGACTGAAGAACACGTTGAACACGCGAAAGCGCAACTAGCTGAAAGCAAAGCGAAATTCAAAGAAAAACGCAAGGCTGCGGCACCCAAAGACAAGAATACTTACAAAAAACCTGCAAAATCTGTTGGTAATCCTCCAAAAAGAAAACCAAAATCAAATCAAGCGACCTCGAAACCTAAGGCCGAAGCTAAACCATTGGTAGCAAACGATGATTTTAGTGATGGTAAAACCGTATTGGTCAAATTAGGGGCTTCACCACTTTCTGCGACAATTGTTGAAACATCTAAAGATGAAGTTTCGGTGCAATTGGCATCGGGAATTGTGATGAAAGTCAACAAGGAAAATATTTTCCAAGCATAGGAGTTTTTATGCATTTAGCCCAACGTCTATTTTCTATTTCTGTAGCGGCAACTTTAGTTGCCTCTTGTTTTACTTTTGCATCGTCTGACGTAACTAAGTTTGAAGCGCCAGACTTGCAGCAAGAGTCTCAGCACAAAAAATCTATACAACGAGTGGTAAACGGTTTTTCTCGTTACCACTATAAAAAGATTGAGCTAAATGATGAACTTTCTGCAAAAATGTGGGAAATGTTTGTTAAAACTGTCGATTACAACAAAAGTGTTTTTCTACAGTCAGATATAGATGCGTTTGCCTCTCATATAACTAAGTTCGATGATGCAATGAAAATGGCAGATTTGTCATTTGCATTTGAATTTTATGAAGAGTCAATTCGTCGACGAATTAGTCGTTTAGAAAAAGCCATTAAATTACTCGATAATAAAATGGATTTTACATCTAAAGACGACTTTTACTATGACCGCGAAGATACGCCTTGGGCAAAAACAGAAGCAGAGCTTAACGAATTTTGGCGTCAGAAAGTAAAGTATGATGCGTTAAATTTGAAGTTAGCGGGTAAAGACGAAAAGCAAATCAAAGAAACTTTGACAAAGCGTTACGTAAATACCATGCGTCGTTTTTCACAGACGCAAAATGAAGACGCATTTCAATTGATTATGAACTCTTATGCTCGAAGCATTGAAGCTCATACATCTTATTTATCACCTCGACGAGCAGATCGATTCCAAATGGAAATGAATCTTGAGTTAGAGGGAATAGGTGCCGTTCTAAAACCAGTTGATGAATTTACCGTAATTCTGAGTTTAGTCCCAGGCGGCCCGGCTGATAAAACCGAGCAACTGAAACCGGAAGACAAAATCGTAGGTGTCGCTCAAGGTGATGATGATTATGTTGATATTGTGGGTTGGCGGCTAGATGAAGTTGTTGAACTTATCAAAGGTAAAAAGGGTACTGAGGTTAGACTTCAAATCGTTCGTGGCGAAAATACGGCCTCAAATAACAAAGAGGTTAAAATCATTCGCGATAAAGTGAGGTTGGAAGACCGAGCTGCTGATTCGAGTGTGTTTGAATCTCAAATTGGTGAACTAGACTCTAAAGTTGGCGTGATCACCATTCCAAGTTTTTATAACAACTTGTCAAATGACGTTAAAAACGAAATTAAAAAGCTCAAAGACCAAAATGTTGATGGCATCGTTGTTGACCTTCGCGGAAACGGTGGTGGGTCATTAACGGAAGCGTCATTGTTAACCGGCCTATTTATTGATAAAGGGCCTGTTGTTCAGATCCGTAATGGTGTTGGTAATGTAGATGTACGCGGTGATTATGATGGCATAACGTATTATGACGGTCCGCTTACGGTGTTAGTGGATAGATACAGTGCGTCAGCTTCTGAGATATTCTCTGCAGCTTTACAAGACTATGGACGAGCATTAGTTGTTGGTGAACAAACCTTTGGTAAAGGGACTGTTCAAGAACATCGCGGCTTGACACGCCGTTTTGATTTATTGGAGAAAAAATTAGGCTCTGTACAATTTACCGTCGCTAAGTTTTATCGTATAAATGGCGGCAGTACACAGCATAAAGGTGTTATTCCTGACATTTTATTCCCATCAGCAGTTGAACCCGCGGAGTGGGGTGAGAGCCAAGCTGAAAATGCGTTGCCATGGGATAATATTCGTCCAGTGACGTATAAAACGTCTAGAGAAATAAGCAATCAAGTTAAAGTTCTATCGCAAAGACATTTAAATCGAATTGCTCATGAACCTGAGTTTGTCTACTTAGATAAAGATATTGCCGAATATCAAGAACTGAAAACTAAAAAATATGTGTCACTTAATGAAGCAGTTCGTTTAGCGGAAAAAGAGAAAGGTAAAACTAAAGATTTAGTTCGACTAAACGAACGACTTACTCGCTTAGGGTTCGATAAAGTTTTATCACTAGATGACGACACTCCAGAAAAATTAGATGAATTGGATCCGTTTTTAGAAGAAACCGCACGTATATTGGCGGATCTAATAGCGTCGGGCCAATTTGCTAAAGTAACAAAATAACTATAAAAGTTAAAAAGAAAGCAGCCAAGTGCTGCTTTTTATTTTAATAAAACAATAATAATAACATTACGTCTGTAAGGGGGATGCATGTCATCTGTACATGTTGATCACGGTCAATGGTCTAGCCGCTTGGCATTTATTTTAGCGGCAACTGGTTCTGCTGTAGGTTTAGGTAATATTTGGAAGTTTCCTTATATTATGGGCGAAAACGGGGGCGGGGCCTTTGTTCTCGTTTACTTGTTATGTATTTTGGGCATTGGTATTCCAGTCATGATGGCTGAGGTATTAATTGGTCGACGCGGGCGTCAGAGTCCAGGTAATTCAGTTAAAGCATTGGCAATTGAAGCCGGTGCAAATATTAATTGGAGTATTGTTGGCTGGCTTGGCGTTATTGCCGGTTTCCTTATTTTATCTTTCTATTCTGTCATTGCAGGATGGGCTGTCTCTTATATCTTTGAAGCTGGTTCTGGCGCGTTTGTTGACGCGTCTCCTGCGCAGATTGAGTCAATTTTCAATAACCTGTTACAGGATCCAATAAAGTTAATTATCTGGACGACGTTTGTTCTAGTGCTTACTGGCATTATTGTTGGTAAAGGCTTAAAAATGGGTCTTGAAAAGGCTGTTTCTATCGCGATGCCTGCAATGTTAGTGTTGTTGCTCATTATCGCCGGATATGCAGCATTTAATGGCGACTTTACTCGTACTATCGACTTTATGTTTACCCCTGATTTTTCAAAGTTGACTTATTCTGGCGTTTTGATCGCATTAGGTCATGCATTCTTCACGTTAAGTTTAGCGTCTGGTGCAATGATGATTTATGGCGCATATCTTCCTCAAAAAACGTCGATCGCACAATCGGTAGTTGCTATTGCCATCGCAGATACACTAATTGCATTAATTGCCGGACTTGCGATATACCCAATAGTGTTTGGTAATGGGTTAGAAGCAAGCCAAGGTCCTGGCTTAGTATTTGTAAGTTTACCAATCGCCTTTGGTCAAATGTGGGGCGGTACTGTCTTTGGAACACTATTTTTCATTATGCTTGGGTTTGCCGCATTTACGTCGGCAATTGCGATGGTTGAATCTGCGGTCGCTTGGTTAGTTGAAAAAATGGAGTACTCCCGTGCAAAAGCTGCAGCTTTTGCTGTAATAACGCTATGGCTTTTCAGTATGTTAACGGTATTTTCGTTTACTGGCGCGGAGTGGGCAAAACTTGACTTTAATTTTGTTGGCAAACATGTCACTAACTATTTTGATCTAATTGATCATCTAACCGCAGACGTATTGCTACCTCTAGGTGGATTAGCCACCGCGATATTTGTGGCTTGGATAATGAAAAAAGAGGCGGTTTTTGAAGAAATGAACATGAGTGCCAAATTGTTTAGTGTTTGGTTTATTACGTTAAAATGGTTTACCCCAATTGCCGTGTTATTTGTATTTTTGAATTTAATCGGCATCGTCAAAATTGGCCAATAGTAGGTATTAAGAAATGAGTCATAATCATAAACAAGCAAGTTTATTAGATGCAATGATACCGCTTACCTTGTTGGTATTGATGCTGGCGTCAGCGGTGGTTTTATTTGGTGGTGATAGCTCTTATGGCCCGAATCAAATTGTCTTAATTATCGCTACATTTGTCGCTGGGCTAGTTGGGTTGAAAAATGGCTATAGCTGGAAAGAAATAGAAAAAGCCATGATTAATGGTATTTCATTATCTATGGGCGCTATTTTTATCTTATTGGCTGTTGGGTCTTTAATTGGTACTTGGTTGGCAGCCGGCACGGTGCCAACTTTAATTTATTTTGGATTACAAGTATTAAGCCCTGATTGGTTCTATGCAGCCGCCTGTTTAGTCAGTGCCATTGTGGCGATGAGTATTGGTAGTTCGTGGACGACAGCGGCGACAGTTGGTGTAGCACTAATGGGAATTGCGACTGGGATTGGCATGTCTCCAGCCATTGCAGCTGGTGCTGTTGTTTCTGGCGCTTATTTTGGCGATAAAATTAGCCCATTGTCTGAAACAACCAATTTAGCCCCAGCGGTTGCAGGGAGTGAATTATTTGAACATATCAGACATATGTTATGGACAACAGTGCCTGCATTTGTTGTGACCATGATCATTTTTACCATAATTGGTTTTACGTCAGTAGTTGATGCTGAAAATATTGCAATTGATGAAGTTCAAAACACGATTTTGTCCATCTATGACATTTCTATTATTCATTTATTGCCACTTGTTGTTCTAATTGCGATGGCGGCGAAAAAAGTTCCAGCGTTCCCTGCAATATTTATCGGAGCGTTAATTGGCGCTGTATGGGCGATGGTTTTCCAAGCTGATTTGTTAACCGACTTGTCTGGCGGTGAAGGTTTCATCGCCAAATTTTCAGTCGTTTGGGTCGCTATGTATGATGGTTTTAGCATTAAAACTGGCAGTGATTCGATGGACAGCTTGCTAAGTGGGGGCGGCATGTCGTCCATGCTAAATACCACTTGGCTAATTATGACAGCCTTAATGTTTGGTGCTGTTATGGAAAAACTTGGTCTATTAGCGGTGTTTGTAAAAGGCATTTTAAAAACAGCTAAAACGAGCGGTTCATTAATCACATCAACTATCTTTACTGCTTTTGGCGTAAATTTAGTAACTGCAGATCAATATATGTCGATAGTGATGCCAGGACGCATGTATCGTGAAGAATATGAACGACGAGGTTTAGCAAACGTAAATCTTTCTCGTGCTTTAGAAGATGGTGGCACTATAACCAGCCCACTTATCCCTTGGAATACTTGTGGCGCCTACATGGCAGGGGTTTTATTGATTAGCCCACTAGAGTATTGGTACTTCGCGTTTTTCAATTTATTAAACCCTATTTTTGCAATAGCATTTGCATTGTTAGGCATAAAAGTATTGAAGGCAAAAGTAGCACCACAATAATTAAAAGAGTCACATTGTATTAGGTTTAATGCAATGTGACTCTTTCAACATAGAGCATCGCGCCAATGACTGAATTAAACTCATCGAAACCGCAAGCAAAATACTTATCAGATTATAAAACTTCCGACTTTCTCATCCCAACAGTAAACTTATCGTTTAACTTAGACGATAATGCGACATTAGTTAAAGCGACTTATCAGATGACTCGCCAAAACAGGATGGCGACGCAATTAGTGTTAGATAGCCAAGTTAAAGACGTTATTGAGATATCGATAGACGACGAAGTGTTAGAGCAAGAACATTGGACTATTGAACACCACAAACTGATCATAGACGTCGATAAAGACAAATTCGAACTCACTATCGTATCTATGGCGGATCCGGCTAATAATAAAGCGTTAGAAGGCTTGTATAAGTCATCAGGGGTTTATTGTACGCAGTGTGAAGCTGAGGGGTTCCGTAAAATATCACCGTTCTTAGACCGTCCTGATGTGTTGTCTGTCTACACTGTGACAATTTTTGCGGACAAAAAGTCTTATCCTTTCTTATTGTCGAATGGCAATAACATAGCAAGTGGCGAACTTGAAGAAGACGGAGAATTGGTTCACTGGATCACCTGGCACGACCCACATCCAAAGCCGTGTTATTTATTTGCACTTGTTGCCGGTGACTTTGATTTACTGACCGACCAATTTAAGACCCGCTCGGGCAAAAATGTAAAATTAGAAATTTTTGTTGATAAAGGCAATTTAGACCAAGCTGGTCATGCTATGGCGTCCTTAAAAAAGTCGATGGCTTGGGACGAAACAACCTATGGTCTAGAGTATGATCTAGATACCTATATGATTGTTGCAGTTGACTTTTTTAATATGGGAGCGATGGAAAACAAAGGACTCAATATATTTAATAGTAAGTATGTTTTGGCGAATCAGTTAACAGCAACCGACACAGACTACCACGGTGTTGAAGCGGTCATTGCACATGAGTATTTCCATAACTGGACCGGGAACCGTGTTACTTGTCGCGACTGGTTTCAACTCAGCCTTAAAGAAGGTTTGACTGTTTTTCGTGATCAACAATTCAGTGCTGATATGGGCAGTGAAGTGTTAGAACGAATTAAACATGCAAGTATTATGAGAACCCATCAATTTGCCGAAGATGCAGGCCCAATGGCGCATTCGATTCGACCAAATAAAGTTATTGAAATGAATAATTTTTATACGGTTACTGTGTATGACAAAGGGGCAGAAGTTATTCGTATGTTACATAGTTTGTTGACTGCGAGCGGTTTCCGTAAAGGGATGGATTTATATTTTAAACGCCATGATGGCCAAGCCGTTACCTGTGACGATTTTATCGCGGCAATGGCCGATGCTAATAATACCGATCTCACTTTGTTTAAGAATTGGTACAGCCAAGCAGGCACACCTAAAGTTAAAATCGACACCGCGATGGAAGGCTCTAGTTTACAAATTCGTATTTCTCAATCTATTCCAAGTCGACCTACAACTGAAACAACGTTACCGTTAATGATCCCAATTCAGTATGAATTGTTAAGTAAACGTACCGGTGCGTCAGTTAAACGTGGTACATGGACACTGACTCAAACCCAGAATGACTTTAACGAATTAGTGAACGAGCCGGTTGAGTTAGTATTGTTTGAGAACTTTTCAGCGCCAGTTGCTATTGATTATCTTCAAACAAATGAGCAACTCTTATTTATCGCAAAACACGCAGCTGATCCATTTTGTCGATGGGATGCGATTCAACGGGTTTGGGCAAATGAAGTGCAATCAGGCCGAAGTAGTTCAGATGCATTAAACAGCTTTGCAGCCACTGTTATTCAAGATGAGACACTAGATACTGCTATCAAAGCTGAGTTATTAAATATTCCTAATTTTGATAGTATTTCGCAGCATTATGACGTCATCGATGTAGAACAAATCGTTGCTGGTTTAGAAAATATCTCAATGTCGATAGCGCAGTTTATCGAAACAGACTTGTTTACAAATTTAGGTTCATTGCAAAATATTGCAACAGAATATGAACCTTCAAATGTAGCGCAACGTAGGTTGAAACAAATATTATTAGGCTATCTTGCTCGTTTAAAAACCGCTAAAGCGGTGGAATTTATCGAACAAGCGTTTGAATCAGCACAAAATATGACTGAAAAGATGAATGCGTTAGAGGCTGCTCGAGTTTCTGATATAGCGTTATTGCAACGGTTATTGGCTAAAATGGATGAGACATACCAAGGTAATACCTTAGTTTTGGACAAAATGTTGTCATTAATTGGTCGTGTTGATTCTGAACAGGTATTTGAATTGATGACACAATGGTCTCAACATCCTGGTTTTGATGAAAAAAATCCAAATAGAATTCGTGCTTTATATGGCGCGTTTATTATGGGTAATCAAAAACGTTATCATGATGTGTCCGGTAGTGGTTATCAGTTCCTCGTTGATTTACTGCTAAAAATCGACCAATTTAATCCTCAAGTTGCCTCAAGAATGATTGTTCCATTAATGAGTTTTGCTCGTTATGACACAAAACGTAGTGAATTAATGACGAAAAGTTTGCAAAAACTGTCGGATAATTCTATTTCTGCAGATTTATTTGAAAAGGTTACAGCCGCACTTTCTTAGATATGAATAAAATACATCGATTCCGAATAGAACTCTCTGCGCGCGAGTGCAGAGAGTTCTACCAAGGATTGTTTACTACAATCCAAGTTCGAACTGAAGGCGGCCTCAGCCTTAGACTTTCAGCTCAACATGTACGCCATTTTATGACGGTAGGTGGCGTTTCTGGTATTTTTGAATTGCAAATAGATGAGAATAATAAGTTTATTTCTTTGCACAAAATCTCAAATTAACTAGCATTATTTCATCTATGTAATTTAAATATTTCAACTATAGCGTTTATTTATGACATTTTGCCCTTGCGCAGGGTTTGAAATGGTGTAATGATTGATGACACTTCTGCTCATCCGATGAGCTGAAATACCTCAAAAATAATTACAAATATAATCCTTAGAGGGCAGGGGAGAAAAATATGAATAATGGGGAACACAAGTCCAAGCTTAAACCAGTAGTAGCTGGTGTAGCCGTAGCATTACTTGCAATGCAAAGTGCTAGTCTACACGCTGCTAAGTATGAGTTAGGCGACTTCGATATATCCTTCGACTCTACATTTTCTGCCGGTACATCGTACCGTATAGAAGACCGTAATATGGAAAGCTTGGTCGGTAAATCAAATAACCAAACCTTTGATTGGAGTGGTTATGTTGGCTATCAACCAAAATATGTAAATACAGATGTATGGGACTCTTTTGGTTCATACAGCACCAATGGTGACTTAGGCAACCTTAATTACGATCCAGGTGAAGCGTTTTCACAAGTTATTAAAGGCTTTCATGAGCTAAGAGTAAATGCGGATACATACGGTGCCGTGGTAAGCTTTATGTATTATAAAGACTTTGCCGCTGAAGGGATTGGCTATAAAGATCCTGTCACCGGAGAAGTATTTGATCCATGTAAAGACGATAAAGCAAAAGAATTAGTATGTCAGGACTTTAGGTTTTTAGACGCTTACGTTTATGCTGACTTTGATTTTAACGATGGACTAAATCCACTTTCAATTAAAATTGGTGAACAAGTTTTATCTTGGGGTGAAAGTACAGTAATACCGCATGGTATCAATGTAACACCTGTGGATATCGCTCGTTTAAAAGCGCCAGGTTCTGATTTAAAAGAAGCATTCATTCCAGTGGGTATGGTTTGGGCCAATTTAGGCATTACTGAAAACGTATCGTTAGAAGCGTTTTATCAATATGAGTGGCAACAAACATATTTACCTGTACCTGGGTCTTATTTTTCGACAAATGACTTTGTCGGAAATGGCGGTCAATACAATGGTATTCAACTTAACTTTGCATCAAATCCAGATATGAACAGTGCCGGCGTAATGGCTGGTGTTAATGAAATTGGTAAGTTGTTAGCAACAGGTCAGATAGATGCGGAAACAGCTGCTGGGATGTATATTTCTGGTTATGCCAGTAAATACGCTATTCGAGCGAGTGACCAAGACATCAAAGCTAAAGATGAAGGTCAGTTTGGTTTGAAACTAGGTTGGTTCTCTGAAGACTTAAACTACACAGATTTTGGTTTTTATTACATCAATTATCATAGCCGCAGACCTTTAATATCAGGTAAATCATCAGACTTCTCCGCCGGTGCGGTTGGTCAGGATCTTGGTATTATTGCTTCAGCACAAGGTGCTGGCGGTTTAACAACGACCCAATTTAATAATTTAAATGCATTTACCAAAGGTGTAATTGAATTCCCAGAAGACATTAAACTTTATGGTTTCAGTTTTAATACAACAATTGGTGCAACGGCCGTCTCTGGAGAAATTTCATACCGTCAGGACGAACCAATCCAAATTGATGATACCGAATTGTTATTTGCAGCTATGCCTGAGCAACTTGCTAACGCTGGATTACGTCCAGAGATAACAGGGATCTCTCAATTAGGCGATTATGATGTTGCGGGTTGTAACGTACCGTTAGGTGGCGTCCAGCTTGGTGAAACAGCGTCGGGTTATTGTTTAGTTGATACAATTCAAGCGCAAATGACAGCAGTTCATATGTTCGGTCCTATGTTAGGCTTTAACAATGTTGCCTTAGTTGGTGAAATTGGTCATATCACAATTAAAGATATGCCTTCTCCTGACGAAATGCGTTTTAATGCCCCAGGTACTCCTCGCAGCGGTTCTTCAACAGTTGCCGGTGGTTTATTGCAAGCAGTACAAGATGGCGCAGATCTTACTCAAAATTTCCCAACAGATACGGCTTGGGGTTACCGAGCTATTTTAGTTGGTGAAATTAATGGTGTGTTTGGCTCATTTAATGTCAAACCTAAATTAGTATATTCACATGACGTTGATGGGATAACACCAGATCCACTGTTTTTATTCCACGAAGATAAAAAATCGGTTGGCCTAACGGTTGACGTAATTTATCAAAGTTCATTGTCATTTGGTTTTGGTTATAATTCGTTCTTTGGTGGTGTAGGTAATATCAACCAAATGTCTGACCGAGACTATGTGTCATTTAACGTTAAATATTCGCTGTAAGGGATAAAATAAAATGAATAAAATCACTTTATTAACGTCTGCTATTACACTGTCTTTGGTGTCAGTAGCGGCGTCTGCCAAAGTTTCTAGCTCTGATGTAGCGAAACTAACAAATGAACTCACTCCAATGGGAGCGGTTCGTGGACCAAATGCAGACGGTTCAATCCCAGGTTGGGCGGGTGGTATTACAACACCTCCTCCTGGATACGAAGTTGGTATGCATCATATTGACCCATTCGCTGACGACAAGGTTTTATACACAGTCACAAATGCCAACAAAGCTCAATACGCAGACTTCTTAACGCCGGGTATTTCTAAGATGTTAGAAACTTACCCTGATACTTATAAATTAGAAGTTTATCAAACGCGTCGTAGCTCGTCTTACCCACAGTACGTATATGACGCGACGTTGAAAAATGCTGCTAATGCTGAACTTGTTGAAGGTGGCAATGGTATTAAAGGTGCAGCAATCGGTGTTCCTTTCCCAATACCAAAAAATGGTTTAGAAGCCATTTGGAATCATATTTTACGTTTCCGTGGCACGAGTGCGACTCGATTTGGTGGCCAAGCGGCCCCAACAGCTTCAGGTGATTTCACGTATATTGGTTTTGATGAAGCAATATTACTTGATTATTCATCTCCAGATGCAACACCAGAGTCATTAGAAGAAAGTAATATTTTGTTCAAATTCAAACAAAAAATTACTGAACCTGCACGTTTAGCAGGATCTAAATTACTAGTACATGAAACAATGGACCAAATCAAAAAGCCACGTCAAGCTTGGCTTTGGGATAATGCTCGTAAACGTTTGAGTCGCGCACCAAATGTTGCATATGATGCACCTGGTTCAGCGTCAGATGGCCTTCGTACTACCGATGATTTCGATATGTATAATGGCGCACCTGACCGTTACAACTGGGAACTAAAAGGTAAAAAAGAACTTTTAATTCCATATAACAGCTATAAGCTTCATAGTGATAAATTGCAATATGAAGACATTATCAAGCCTGGTCATATTGCAACGGATATTGTTCGTTGGGAAAAACACCGTGTTTGGGTTGTCGAAGCGACACTAAAAGATGGTATTAGCCACGTCTATAAAAAACGTACGTTTTATATCGATGAAGATAGCTGGCAAATACACATTGCGGACTTGTATGACAACCGTGATGAGCTATACCGTGTCGCGGTTGCCTATGGTTTAAACTATTATGAAGTTCCTACTCATTGGAGCACGTTAGATGTCTATTACGACTTAAACTCTCGTCGTTATATTGCAATTGGTTTAGACAACCAAGAGACAATGTATAACTTCCAGAAAGAAATGAGTTCTAGAGACTTCTCAACATCCTCAATGAAACGTAACCGATAGTTACCCAAAAAAACGGTTGGATTCTCCAACCGTTTTTATTTCTGCCTATACTTAAGTAATTAACATAATTAGAACGCCATGAAAAATTCCCTATTAGTACCACTTTTTTTACTCCAGTGTTGCCTATTGAGCGCTTCATCATTTGCAGCAGCGTCAACAATTAGCAATGAAATTAACGATGCAATTCCCGCTTTTAAAAGCAAATTGAGTGCTAAAAGTTTATTAACTGACATCGAATTGGTCGGCGATACCATGTTTGCCGTCGGCGAACGTGGTCATATCATTTATTCTTCAGACGGTGATATTTGGTTACAGGCGGATGTGCCTGTTAATGTATTGCTAACTGCAATTAAATTTGTCGATAGTCAAGTCGGTTTTGCTATTGGTCATGATCAAACTTTATTAAAAACCGAAAATGGCGGCAAAGCATGGGAAATAGTTAACTATCAGCCTAGTTCAGACAAGCCATTTTTAAATTTGGACATTCAAGGACAAAACATTGTTATTGTTGGTGCATATGGCCTTTTTTGGAGTTCAAATGACGGTGGGAAAACCTGGGATAGCACTTATAAAGAAGCGCTATTACTGGAAGAAGATCGTCAATATTTACAAGAAATAAAAGAATTCGAACCAGAAGCTTACGAAACTGAAAAACAATTTTTATTACCTCACTTTAACGGTGTTACGTTAGCGCAGCATGGTTGGTATTTAAGTGGTGAAGGTGGGTTCGCTGCCGTCAGTTACAATCAAGGAAAAAACTGGGAACGACTTGAAACAGAGTATTATGGCTCGTATTTTTCAGTTCAGGAGTTAGCAAAATCAAATATAATATTAGCTGGATTACGAGGTAACGTTTTTTCGTTAAATATCGAGACCGGTGATTTTGACAATATTGATACACCTGTGTCTGCAACCATAAACAGTTTGCTGATTAAGGACGAAACAATTTACATGTTCGCAAACTCTGGAAATCTATTTATTTATAAAAACGGCGTAGTTACTCATAAAGCGTTTGCAGATGGCAAGGCGATTTTATCTGGCACTCAATGGCGCGATACATTGGTCATGGCGACCGAAGCAGGCATAAAGTCTATTTCAATTAACAAATTACCTAAGCAGTAGGGGATAATTGATGTTAATCAAAACACTAGAGAAATTTTTATTTAAACGACGTAGCTTAGTCGTCATTTTGTTTTCAATTGTTACATTAGTTTTAGGTTATCAAGCAACTAAAATTCAGCTAGACGCATCTTTCACTAAAAATATTCCGCTAAATCATGAATATATGAAAACGTATATGAAACATAGTGCCGATTTTGGTGGCGCAAATGGCATATATATTTCGGTTTGTGACCGTGACGGTAATATTTTCAATAAAGAATTTTTGAACGCCCTTAAAGGTGTTCACGACCAACTCTTTTTTATTCCTGGCATAAATCGTACGTTAGTTAAGTCATTGTATTCACCGTCTACGCGATATATTGAAGTCGTTGAAGATGGTTTTTCAGGCGGTCCAGTTATCCCTGCAGACTTTAAAGCAAATGCTGCGGACTTAGCTGTAGTAAAAGAAAACATAGAAAAAGCAGGGATCGTGGGACGTGTTGTTTCTGATGATTACAGCTGTGCTATGGTTTCAAGTCAGTTATTAGAAATAAACCCAGAGACAGGTAAAAAGCTCGATAGTATAGAAATGGCTGAAAGCTTGGAACGTGAGATCCGTGGCAAGTTTGAAACTGACAAAGTTAGTGTCCATATAATCGGTTTTGCCAAGATGATTGGTGATGTCGCGAACGGTGCGAAAGACGTTGTCATGTTTTTTGGTATCGCCATTGCAATAACGGCAATAATGGTTTGGATCTTTATTCGCTCTATACAGCTAACTATTTTACCGATTTTGTGTTCCTTTATGGCCGTTGTTTGGCAACTCGGCATGTTAAATACACTTGGATTTGGTCTTGACCCAATGTCTATTTTAGTGCCATTTTTGGTGTTTGCGATTGGTGTCAGCCATGGTGTTCAAATGATTAACTCCATCGGAAAACGAGTTCACGAGGGAAATACGGCATATCAAGCATGTTGTACAAGCTTCTGTAAATTACTCATTCCAGGTGGTATCGCATTGCTGTCCGATACTGTCGGCTTCTTAACGTTATTAACCATTGATATCGGTATTATTCGAGAGTTAGCAATAACGGCGAGTTTAGGTGTAGCAGTTATTATCTTTACTAACTTATTTTTATTGCCTGTCTTATCGTCGTTTATCGATTTTGATAAGCAGTTTAAGGCCCAGCCAGAAGGGACGCACGATAACTTGTGGCGCGCGCTAGCTAAGTTTACGGAACCTAAAAATGCGGCAATTATTCTCGTGATAACGGCAGGTTTATTTGCGTTTGGTTATTTTAAAAGTTTAGAAATGAAAATTGGCGACATGCAGGCTGGCGCACCAGCGTTGCATAGTGAAAGCCGTTATAACCAAGACACAATGTTAATAACTGACCGCTATGCTATTTCGACGGATGTATTAAAAGTTATCGTAGAAACCCGTGACAGTGGTTGTACTTATCATGATGTGATGGAACGTGTTGACCGTTTCCAATGGCGTTTAGCCAACGTCGATGGCGTACAATCAGCCATTAGTCTTTCTACCGTTGCAAAGATAGTTAGTACAGGTGTAAACGAAGGTAATTTGAAATGGCGTTCTTTGCCAAGAAATCCTCAGTCATTAGCGCAGTCAAGTGCAAGAATAGAAACGAGTTCAGGCTTATTAAATCGCAACTGCAGTATTATGCCTATAATTCTGTTTTTGGAAGATCATAAAGCGGAAACAATTGAAGGTTTAGTTAAGGCCGTTAAGGAAGCTAAGTTAGAACTAGAAACAGACGATATCAAATTCCAATTGGCATCCGGGTCAGCAGGTGTAATGGCGGCGACAAATGAAGCGGTAGCAGCAGCCCAAACACCAATGATGTGGTATGTATACGGCGCTGTAATCATTTTATGTCTAATCAGCTTTAGGTCGGTTAAAGCAACTATTTCTGTGGTCTTACCGTTATTTGTCGTGTCAACTTTAGCACAAGCATTGATGACCTATTTACAAATAGGGCTAACTGTATCGACCATGCCGGTTATTGCGCTAGGGGTTGGTATTGGCGTTGACTATGGGATATACATTTTATCGACTATGGTTGAGTCATTACGTGCGGGGCGGAATTTAACAGAATCTTACTTCTTAGCGTTAAAAGAACGTGGAAGCGCTGTTTTGTTTACTGGTTTGACGCTTGCTATTGGTGTGAGTACCTGGGCATTCTCGGCGTTAAAATTCCAAGTAGATATGGGGATTTTGCTAACCTTTATGTTCTTGGTGAACATGCTAGGTGCGATAATCATACTTCCCGCGCTTGCATCTCTGCTTTGGCGCAAAAAAAATCAAAAATAATTTAGCACCTAAATGTGAATAATTAGTTATAAAAGCGGCGTAAAGCCGCTTTTTTATTTAAAGCCTCTGCATATCTTTCGATTTTAATTTAACTACTTGAATTTTCGCGGGTTAGACCACTAAAAATACACTTCATTTAGTGACAAAATAGGTCTACACTAATTGTCGAAAACGATAAAAATAATAATATAAATAATCCCTACAACTCAATAAGGATACGGCAATGACCTTGTTACGTAATTCCTCGTCTGTAATTTTAAAAAACGTATCAAAGCTAATCAGTGAAAAAGTAGCTGCTGAACGTCAAACGTTAGTCGAGAAATTTGCATCCATTTTATTCGAAAATCTGTCCAATGAGGATTTAGACAAACGCATCGACGAAGATCTGTATGGCGCAGCTTTGAGCCTTTATAACGATTTTAGCGATACAAAGTCAGCAGAATCAACAATAAAAGTATTTAATCCAGAACTTGGCAATACCGGTTGGAGTTCTGAAAATACAATCGTGCAAATTGTCGTAGACGATTTACCATTTTTAGTCGACTCAGTTCGAATGACCTTAAATCGATTAAATATCACTTCTCATTTATTATTGCACTCACCGATTAAAGTTAATCGAGATAAAAAGGGTGCGGTTGTAGAAATAGTCGATTTGAAAGATGCGACTAAATCTACGAATACTCAAACGGTTTTCTTTATCGAGGTCGATCGTCAATCTGAACAAAAACAACTAGATGCATTAGCTGAAGAACTCAGTTCTGTATTATCTGATGTCAGTATTGCAGTTGAAGATTGGAAACCAATTGAACAAAAATTGGCGCAATGTATTGATGAAGCTAAGAATGCAAAAATCAAAAATGAAGCAGGCAAACAAACTAGCCTGGAGTTTTTAGATTGGATAGCCGATCACAATTTTACCTTGATGGGGTATCGTGAATACACTGTGAAAGCGGTTAAAGGGGACTTTTCAATTAAAGGTGTGGACGAAACATCTCTTGGCTTAATGAAAAACCGAGCCAGTAGTGTTCGTCTGCTTAGTGAGCTTTCAGATGTTGCCCGTGCAGAAGCATTTTCAGATAATGTCTTAGTATTAACCAAAACCGATTCCAAGTCCCGCGTGCATCGTCCGGCCTATATGGATTATATCGGCATTAAAAAGTTTGACGACGAGGGTAATGTTGTCGGTGAACATCGTTTTATCGGCTTATATGCTGCGAGTTTTTATAATTCCTCAGTGCAGGATATACCGTTGTTAAATATTAAGTTACAACGCATTACGGAAGGTAGCAGCTTTGCCGAGGGCAGCCACGCGCAAAAAGCATTGCTTAATGTTCTGGAAACGTATCCTCGTGACGAATTAATCCAAGCAAGTGATGAGCACTTAAGAGAAGTTGCATTAGGTGTTTTACAAATGCAAGAACGTGATATGACCAAGTTGTTTATCCGAAAAGATACCTATGGTCGCTTTTATTCTTGTATGGTGTTCGTGCGTCGGGAACGTTACAACACCGCGTTACGTCGAGATACGCAAGAGATTTTAAATAATGCACTAGGTAGCGATGGCTCTGTTGAATTTACCACATATTTCTCTGAGTCACCTTTAGCGCGAACACATTACATTGTTCACGCCACTGAAAAGGACATTGAATTAAACGTGAAAGATATTGAAAACAACCTAATCGAAGCCGCAAAAACGTGGGAAGACAAACTCGCCACTGCGCTAACAAAAACTCACGGTAGTGCGAAAGGTCGTGAATTAGCAGCCCGTTACGCTAAAGCGTTTCCAAAAGGCTACAAAGAAGAAATTTTACCTTCTACCGCCACCGTCGATATTTCGTTCTTAGAAAAGCTAACCGACAACAATAAATTGGCAATGTTATTTTATCGTGCTCAGGAATCAGTTGATAAAAATGCGGTTCGATTAAGTCTTTTCCATAAAGACGAACCAATTCATTTGTCTGATGTACTGCCTATTTTAGAAAACTTTGGTCTGCGAGTCATTGGTGAGACGCCATATGCTGTTGCTATGGAAACAGGTGTAAATTGGATCATGGACTTCACCATGACACTCACTAATGCCGATAATAGTGATTTTGATTTAACTCGTGATTTATTCCAACAAGCATTTGCCGCGGTTTGGGAAAATAGATTAGAAAATGACGGTTTCAATCGACTCATTTTAGGGGCTAAATTAAGTGGCCGTGAAGCGTCAGTAATTCGTGCCTACGCAAAATATATGCGTCAAATTGGTGTTACCTTCTCACAAAGCTATATTGAATCGACCTTTGACCGCTACCCTAAAATTGCAGGTAAATTGGTTAAACTATTTGAACATAAATTTAATCCAACTAAACATAGTGTTAAAAAATATGAAAAGGCCAAAGATCAAATATTGGTCGACCTCGACAATGTCGCTAACTTAGATGACGATCGAATTATACGTCTTTACATCACTTTGATGGACGCAACTTTGCGTACTAACTTTTATCAAAATGATGAGCAGGGCAACATTAAACCTTATATTTCGTTTAAATTGTTACCTGAGCAAATTCCTGAAGTGCCATTGCCACGCCCGAAATTTGAGATATTTGTTTACAGTCCTCGTGTTGAAGGTGTGCATCTTCGAGGTGGTAAAGTCGCTCGTGGCGGTTTACGTTGGTCGGACCGTATGGAAGATTTCCGAACGGAAGTGCTTGGCTTGGTAAAAGCACAACAAGTTAAAAATACAGTTATCGTGCCGAATGGCTCCAAAGGTGGGTTTGTTTGTAAACAACTGCCGACATCGGGAGGCCGTGATGCCTTTTTCACTGAAGGACAAGAATGTTATAAAACCTTTATAAGAGGTTTGTTAGATGTCACAGACAACATAATTAAAGGTGAAGTTATCCCACCTAAAAGTGTGGTTCGTCATGATGAAGATGATACCTATTTAGTTGTTGCAGCCGATAAAGGTACCGCAACATTCTCAGATATCGCCAATGCAATTTCTGATGAATATAACTTCTGGTTAGGCGACGCTTTTGCTTCTGGCGGCAGTGTTGGTTATGACCACAAGAAAATGGGGATCACCGCACGTGGTGCGTGGGAATCCGTTAAGCGCCATTTCCGCGAAATGGGTACCGATTGTCAAACAACTGATTTTACCTGTGTTGCAATTGGAGATATGGCTGGAGACGTATTTGGTAATGGTATGCTGTTGTCTAAACATATCAGGTTACAAGTTGCGTTTAACCATATGCACATCTTTGTCGACCCGAATCCAGATTCGGCTAGCACGTATGTCGAACGTGACCGTTTATTTAAATTACCTCGTTCATCATGGGAAGACTATGATAAATCGCTAATTTCTCAAGGTGGCGGGATTTTCTCAAGAAGCGCTAAGTCAATTCCACTTAGCCCTGAAATGAAAAAAATGTTGGGCACCAAAAAAGCATCAATGACCCCAACCGAATTAATGAAAGCGGCCTTACTAATGCCAGTGGACTTAATTTGGAATGGTGGTATCGGTACATACGTCAAAGCAAAATCTGAAAATGACGCTCAAGTTGGCGACAGAGCTAATGACGCGTTACGTGTAAATGGTTCTGAGTTGCGCGCTAAGATATTTGGCGAAGGCGGTAACTTAGGTTTGACTCAGCTGGGTCGAATCGAATTTGCAGCGAGTGGCGGTAGGATCAATACAGACTTTGTAGATAATGTTGGTGGCGTGGATTGTTCTGATAACGAAGTAAATATCAAAATTTTACTCAATCAGCTTGTTAACGAAGGCGAGTTAACAAAGAAACATCGAGATCAAACGTTATATGAAATGACTGATGATGTTTCAAAAATTGTAATTCAAGATTGTTATCGTCAAACACATACAATTTCGATTACTGAGCTAAAAGGGCAAAGTTTAGTTAAAGAACAACTTCGCTTTATCCATGCGTTAGAGAAAGCTGGCAAACTGGATCGCGAGTTGGAATTTTTACCAAATGACGAAGAGGTTGCTGAGCGTCAAGCAAAAGGCGCCGGTTTCACGCGACCTGAGCTTGCTGTTTTAGTTGCTTACGGCAAAATGATATTAAAAGAACAATTTGCAATCGATGAAATAGATAGCAACCCATATTATAAAGATCTTTTAATTAATGCGTTCCCGCAACAATTGCAAACTAAGTACGAGATGCAGATCCAATCTCATCCGCTTCGTAAAGAAATTATCGCGACAAAATTAGCAAACGAAGTCGTAAATGACATGGGTTTAAACTTTGTTATTCGTATGCAAGAAGAAACGGGCGCGCCTGTAGATGAAGTCTTAACCTGTTATGTTATCGCTCGTGAAGTATTTGGTTTACAAGACGTTTGGGCAGAAATTGAGAAATTAGATAATAAGATCCCTGCGATTGTTCAAACTGAAATGTTGCATCAAATGCGCCGTACGATTCGTCGTGCAGCTCGCTGGTTCTTGAGACATCGTAATAAGTCGCAAAATATAGCAGAGTCAATTTCCCTTTATAAACCTACATTTGAGAAAATGAACGGTAAGTTGGGCGATTACCTTGTTGAAAAAGAGAAAGGCATGTTGGTCTCTTTACAAAATGACTTTGAACGCGAAGGCGTTCCAACTCATATTGCGGCTTATGTAGCGCAATTGAGTTCAATCTTCTCTATTATGGATATTGCTGATGTTGCACGAACAGCAGATCGAGAAGTAGAAGAAGTCGCAGCCTTGTATTACACCTTAGGTGCTGATATGGGATTACATTGGTTCTTAGACCAAATCACCAATCAAGCTGTTGGCAACCACTGGCAAGCCTTAGCTAGAGCGAGTTACCGCGAAGAGTTGGATTGGCAACAACGTGCATTAACTGGCGCTGTTATACACTTCGAAGAGTCAAATAAAAATACACTTGAAGTTTATGACAAATGGAAAGACGAATACAGTTCGATTCTAGCCCGTTGGCAGCAAATGATAGCTGAGTTTAAAACCTCGGACAGTCATGAGTTTGCTAAGTTCTCTGTAGCATTAAGAGAACTGATGTTGCTCAGCCATCATTGTGAAACGGCGGTTTAAATTTATCGTTAAGTAACATACACTACGCCCCGAAATTCGGGGCGTTTTTATATTTAAGGGGATCTGATGTTTTACCAATTAGCCAAGAGATTTATGTTCAGCCGTGACGCGGAATGGGCGCATGAATTTGCATTAAAAAACTTGAAACGATTTGCAAATACACCTGCATCTTTGGTTTGGAAACAAAATCTCCCAGAAAAACCAGTAAAGTTGTTAGGCTTAACCTTCCCTAATCCTGTTGGATTAGCAGCAGGGTTAGATAAAAACGGTGAGTGTATCGATGCGTTAGGACAAATGGGATTTGGATTTATTGAAATCGGTACAGTAACACCTGTCGGCCAACCCGGTAATCCTAAACCACGGATGTTCAGGATCACTGAAAAAAATGCCATTATTAATCGAATGGGTTTTAATAATCATGGTGTCGATAACCTAATTAAAAATGTTCGAAATAAAAAATACAAAGGTATTTTGGGCATTAATATCGGTAAAAATAAAGATACGCCGAACGAGAAAGGGCATGAAGATTATGTTGCTTGCCTCGAAAAAGTCTACCCATACGCGGATTATATTACGGTAAATATTTCATCGCCGAATACCCCAGGTTTAAGAGATCTGCAGTTTGGTGATTCTCTCGAAGTATTATTAGCGGCAGTTAAAAATAGACAACTCGAGCTACAAGCAGAGCACCATAAATATGTTCCTATCTTAGTAAAGATTGCGCCAGATATGGACAAGATAGCAGTTGAACAAGTTGTGGATTGTATCGTTACACAGGGTATGGATGGCATAATTGCCACCAATACGACATTGTCGCGCGAAGCGGTTGCTGGATTAGAACATGCAGACGAAGCCGGTGGTTTAAGTGGTGACCCTGTTCGTGATGTGAGTACCGACGTTATAAAAATGATCAGAGCAATTAATCGAGATATTCCTATTATAGGGGTTGGTGGCATAAACGGACTAGAAGCGGCTAAAGAAAAACTGGATGCCGGCGCAAGTTTGGTTCAGGTCTATAGCAACTTTATTTACCAAGGTCCGAAACTCATAAAGGACATAGTAACGGGTTTGTAATTGTTGAGAAACTTGCCCTTATTAATTGTGTCAGTTAAATTGGTGATTGAGAGTTTAATAAGGGTAAATTCATTTGCAAAATGTAGCGAACAACGGTGTTAATTGGTGGTGGCATTTGTCTCCCAACGATCGTCAGTTGATATTACATTTGTCGTCAGAGATTGGCTTCCCGACAGGTTTCAAATTAGACAGCTTGGTAGAGAAAATCACTGATGGCATGCCATTTTCGACATCGGATGCAGAAGTTTACAGTGGCTTTTGTGAGTTATTTTCTCAAATGGACTTTAATGCGGAACAGCGCTTTAAACTTGCCATCTTTGCCACTGTCGGCACCTTATATATCAAACCAATGGCGGCTAAGAGTTGGTATTTTAGATTTGCCAAAAGTCCAACTAGAACAATTAAACCTCGTCAGTTGGTCAAGCTAAGTGCCTATGACAGTGCTGTTTATATTGTGTTAACGATTGAAGACAATGCTTCTTATGTGATGTTGATTAGTGAACGTCATAATTTAAATGAGACAAAAGATATTAAGCGTGGTCATGTTATTAAAGTCCATAACGATAGATTGACTCCCGTTGATTTCAAATTACAGGGTGACCAATTATGACAAGAGCAATTATTTTAGTCGCTGATAGTTTAGGCGTAGGCCAAGCGCCGGATGCAGAAGCGTTTGGTGACGCAGGGGCAAATACGTTCCACCATATCGTCCAGCATATGGATAAAATCGGCGATCCGATAAAGCTTCCAAATTTACAAAAAATGGGCATGTTTAACATTTGCGCTGAAGCCAATAATGTTACCTACCCAAATCTACCTGAAGTCGACCTGATTGCTTCTTATGGTTATATGGCTGAAATTTCTTCAGGCAAAGATACGCCAAGTGGTCATTGGGAGATGGCAGGCGTACCTGTGTTGTTTGAATGGGGGTATTTCAAAGAAAAACAAAATAGCTTTCCGCAGCACATAATTGACCAAATTTGCCATGAAGCGGGCGTGGATGGCATTTTGGCTAATCGCCATGCGCCGGGGACAGATGTGTTAACTTGGTTTGGTGAAGAACATATCAACACGCTAAAGCCCATCTGTTATACCTCTGTCGACAGTGTTTTCCAAGTTGCTGCTCATGAAGAGCATTTTGGATTAGAGCGATTATATGACTTTTGTTTGGTGGCTAGACGGGTTTTAGATGAACACAATATCGGGCGGGTAATTGCTCGACCATTTGTAGGTGAAGACGTTAACACGTTTAAACGTACCGGAAATCGTAAAGATTTTTCAGTGTTACCACCGGCACCGACAGTGTTAGATAAGTTGTTTGACGCTGGCGGAGACGTGATCAGTATTGGAAAAATAGCAGATATTTATGCAGACCAAGGTATCACTGCAAAATACAAAGCGACAGGTTTGGAAGCTTTGATTGATAAAACAATTGAACAAATAAAGTCGACTGCAACAGAACAAACAATCATATTCACCAATTTAGTTAACTTTGACCAAGATTATGGTCACCGTCGAGATATTGTAGGATATGCCAAAGCACTGGAGTATTTTGACTCACGGATCCCTGAGTTATTGGCCTGTTTAACCAAACAAGATGTTTTGTACATAACAGCTGACCATGGTTGCGATCCGACTTGGCCAGGTACGGACCATACCCGCGAATATGTCCCTGTGATTGCCTATGGGCCTTCAATAAACGCGGTTAATTTAGGTGAGCGAAGTACGTTTGCTGATTTGGGACAAACACTGAGTAAACAATTTGGTTTAGCGCAGCTGGATTACGGAACGTCATTTTGGACGGATATATCAAAATAATTTTAAATAAAGGATAAATATCGTGATGAGAATATTACTATGCATACTTATTAGCGTAATGGTTATCGCTTGTGCAGGTAAAGAACAACTGCCTCCACAACAAAAGGACGTTAATTTAATCAAAGTGATGTTAACAGGTGAAGGGAATAGTCAAAATGAACCCATGCTAATTTCTACACCGGCTCAAATTGAACAGATTATTAGTTTTATTAATAGTCATAGTAAAGGCTGGAAACAGCCGTTTTCAGACACAATTGAAGGCGATGTATATTTAACCTTGTACCGAGATGAAAGATTTGTTGGAAATTTTTACGTTGGTGATGATTTTTTTGGTCGTGATTACGGCAGTCCATGGGTACAAGATGCAAGCCAGTTAGAAGTGACCAAGTTTTTAGCAATAGTTGGTATTGAAACCAACAATCTAAACATTTCAGGCCGTTGCAGTCCCGCCCAAATGAAAACCTTGAATCAATTGGTAATGGGCCAAAAGTTAGTATCAAATACCATTTCGAAAAAAGCGTTTGTAGAATTCAAATCCCATTACCCGAATTGGTGTGAAACTCAAGTGTCGCAACAAACGTATAAAATTTACACTTCGGACACTTCACGCAATAAAATTATTGTCGAGCAAGTAAAAGAAGACAAAGATAACGGTTATTTTGGTCCATTCAAACTGAGTAAGTAAAATTCTAGTCGATAATATAGGCCGTCAGTCATATTACCGAATATCAATATAAGAATATAAAAACACAGTAAATAAATGCGTTTACTGTGTTTTTTTGTAAGAGATAAAAAATAACAACCTTTGATAATAGTTTTAACTGGCAAGCACATTATTTCAATGCAGAGAGGATTGGCTTTAGTGGACAAAACAAGTACAAAAACAAATGCCTATTTTAGGTTTTTAAGTTTGAATAAACTACAGGCATTTACTTTGGCGCGTGAGGTAATTGGGGCAAGTTATGAAACACAGGGCGTTGAAAATCGATTTGTAGGTTTGGTCCCTTTGACAGGTATGAGCTTAGATGACATTAATGACTTTTATGTCAGACAAAGGATCGAATTAGAGCAATGCGATATTTTAGTGTCGGCGCAGACCAACGTTGAAAATTTGGAACATGAGGCCCCAGAAATTGTGAATCGTATGCTCAAGTACATTGATTGTAAATTACGCTTTTCGGTGACGAAGGCATAATTTGCTTTAAACCAGATGTTCAAGGGTTTTTGACATTAATTGAGAGTTTAGGAAGATAAATGCACGTATTAATTCATTCACCAAATGGCTACCCATTTACACTTCGTTCACTGGTTAAAAATGATTCCGGAATTTTAGGTGAATTTTTTGAATCGCTTTCTCCGCAAACGCGATCAAAGTTTGGTCCACATCCTCTAGACAGAGAATATGCAAAATACGTGATCTGTAAAAACATCGATGTGGACAATGTTTCACGTTTTATCATCGTTACTGAAACCCAAGTTGTTGGTTATTTTATTGTTGATTTTAATGAATACCCCAACGAAGGCAGTCGTTATTCAAGTTATGGTATTGAGCTCGATTTTGCATTAGATCCAGTATTTGCCCCTTGTATCCACGATAACTATCAAGGACAGGGCCTGGCAAGTCTGGGGTTGGACGCATTGTTGCGCTATTTTGACAAGTCAAAAATTAGGAGTTTAGTGCTAATGGGCGGAACTCAAGAGCCAAATTTATTGGCCCGCAACTTATATAAAAAGTTTGGTTTTGTCGAAATCGGTGAATTTTATACTGATTATAATCGTTTAAATAATGTCGATATGCGACTTGTGCGCTAATCACCACTGTCTAAAATATTAGTTATGTGACAACTAAAAGTGTTTAAAGATAAAAGCGTTAGAAAATGAGAGTCAGCGCCAAATTAATTGTTTATTTTAATGGGGGAGGTTCGCAGCTCGATGTGACGAACCTCATTTAATTAAACGCTATTTTTGTACCTGTATCTATATTTGTGCTTTTGACATAAACAAAATTACCGCAATTTTGTCACCCACTTTTAAATAGATTGCACATATAAATAAAGTTCTTTTAATAACGCTTTAGCCGCGTCACTATCTTGATTACTTTCTAAATTATTTTCCAAACTCAGCTGGAATTCAGAGGCCGTTAAATTTGGCGAGTCATAACCATTCATTAATTTGTCCGTTCGATAGTTTTGCCACCAGTTAAGTTCTTCCGGTGTTAACATATTGGTAAAGTACCGAGCTTTGTATAAGCGCCATAATCCAGTTAACCGGTCATCTGTGAAATTGGGGGTAAGTTTCCAGTGATCTATAATTGGATGTTGGTGGATCATCGCCATTTGTTGCTTATCAGGTTCACTTAGAAAACCGTCATACAATCGATATTCTGGATTTGTTTCTTTTTCAAACTCTCGCTCTATTTCAAATACCGCGGCTAGTTTTTGTTTAAGTTCTGGGTTTTTCTGCAAAAATGCTAGATGCTTTAAACATGCAGACCGGTCGATGCCCAGCCGCTCTGCGTTTTCTGGTAGTAATGTTTTGGCAGGCGCTAAAATAGGGCATTTATTAAGCATCACTTGTTTTAACCCAATACGCGCTTCGCCACCTAAATCTTCGGTTTTTGTATATAGCTTTTCCGCAATTTGTTCAACACTAAGATGAGTTAAAGGTTCTGGGTTTTGTTGAAGGTTATATACCACAACAGCATTTTTGTTTTTATGATGGAACGCAATTGGTGCCACCCAGGAGGTGCAACCTTGCCACGCCGAGAACATACCTGTGGTATGAACAAGAGGTGTTGAACGGTAAACATCTATCATGTCAGACAATTGTTGTTTATTTCTATGCGCAAGCAAAAACTGAAATAACTTTGGTTGTTTGGTCTTAATCAACTTTGCTAGTTCAATCGTCGCGATGACATCGGCTAAAGCATCATGGGCATTGCCGTGGTCGATACCATTTGCCGCAGTTAGCTTTTCTAATCGAAAACTTGGTTTACCTTCATCATCTGTTGGCCAATTTATGCCTTCTGGGCGAAGCGCGTAACACGCACGTACCATATCCAAAATGTCCCATCTTGAATTGCCATTTTGCCAGCTATAGGCATACGGGTCATAAAAATTTCGATAGAGTGTGTAGCGGATCATTTCGTCGTCAAAACGAATATTGTTATAACCAATGTTAATTGTATTGGGTCTGCTTATTTCTTGATGGATACGTTTTATAAATTCAGGTTCAATTAACCCTTTTTGCAAAGTAGTTTGCGGGGTAATACCGGTAATTAATGCGGCTTCAGGGTGCGGAAGATAATCGTTTGGTATCTGGCAGTATTCGACAAGAGGCTCGCCAATAATGTTCAGATCCATGTCTGTGCGGATCCCTGCAAATTGTGAAGGTTTGTCTTTTTTAGGGCTGGTTCCCCATGACTCGAAATCGTACCAATAAAATGTTTCTTGCATCATAAATTCAGTTTTTAGTTCGTAAAAATAAGTGCGTTTACCGCAATTAAAATAAAGAGGCCGCCTTGAAGTAACTTCAGTAGACGTACATTTTTATTGCTAATTTGCGTTCGTTTTTTAATTGTTGTGGCAATTTGTACTATGGCTAAATACCACAACATATCGATGAATAATACTGTACCCACTAAAATAGTCGCAGTGGTAATCGACGTTCCACTAGTTGGAATAAATTGACTAAATAATGCAAAAAAGAAAACGGCAAGTTTCGGATTAAGGAAGGCAATAATAAAAGCTTGTTTGACGCCGTCGTTTGCCATTACTGAATGATTATTAATAACCGGCTCTGGCTTATTCGTTGAGCGTATCAACATTACACCCAGATAAATAAGGTACAACGCCCCTAGTGTAATTAAAATATTAGCCAGCATAGGTACTGCTTGGAACAAAGAAGACAAACCCAATATGGCGCCAACTGCATAAATTCCAACGGCAATTGCATGGCTAATACTGGCTAATCGGCCTGCATTAGCCCCTTGGCTAAAGGTTTGATTTAAAATAATGGCTAAACTCGGTCCGGGTGTCGCGGCGCCAAGCAAACAAACAAAGGCTAATGGCAACCATTCAATAAATGTCATTGCTATACTCGCATGATAATCAGTTGGTAATTGTCGCACGGAAGTGGATGACATTAAAAATAAAATTATGATCATCGTCATTAAGTGGTATAAAAAAATTAGGGTGAGTTAAAATCAACCAAATTCTCAGCGCAATATAAAAATGGAAGTTAAAATATGTTAATCAAAACGTTCATTATCATTTTTCTGGCAATTGTCAGTCATATAGTTTCAGCGGCGCAGCCATTTGCTATCGCTATACACGGTGGGGCGGGGACAATCTTAAAAAGTTCGATGACCCCTGAACTTGAAGCTCAATATCGAAAAAAATTAGACGATGCGAAACAACTTGGATATTCCATATTAAGTAGCGGTGGGACCAGTGAACAAGCCGTTTTAAGCGTAATTAAGATATTAGAAGATTCACCATTATTTAATGCGGGAATAGGCGCTGTTTATACCTACGAAGGTCAACATGAACTTGATGCCTCTGTTATGGATGGTAAATCACGAATGGCGGGGGCGATAACCGGAGTTAAAACGGTACGCCACCCAATTGAACTTGCCTCAGCTGTTATGCATAAGTCGGTGCATGTGATGTTAAGTGGTAGTGGGGCGGAAAACTTTGCTACAACAGTTGGCTTAGAACAAATAGACAATTCCATTTTTAATACTAAGCGCCGCTTTGAGTCTCTTCAGCGTGCCAAGGCAAAAATGAAAGCGTCGGCCAATTGGCTAAAAAATGAAGATTTTAGGTACGGAACGGTTGGGGCCGTTGCATTGGATAAATTTGGTAATTTGTTTGCAGGTACCTCAACTGGCGGCATGACTGCTAAAAGATGGGGAAGAATTGGCGATTCTCCTATTATCGGTGCTGGCACATTTGCCGACAACAAGTCCTGTGCGGTCTCAGCGACAGGGCATGGTGAATTTTTTATTCGATTTAATGTTGCCTCAGATATTTGTGCTCGGGTGGCCTATCAAGGTAAGTCAATAAAACAGGCTGGAGATGAGGTTATTTTTGACGTTTTAGAACCTGTAGGTGGCACAGGCGGCGTTATTATCATTGATACGAAAGGTAACATTCATATGCCATTTAATACCGCAGGCATGTATCGAGCGGCCCGTTCAAATAACGGAGTCGACAAGGTTTTGATTTATCGAGAGGAATAAATCTACCGATTTCAATTTTTTGTCGTAACGACAAAGTTATAATTTAATAAATAATTAAATAAAGTTTAATTAAAACAACGCAAATATTTTTATTTTGGCTAAATTTAAAGGAGTAGAAAAATAATTATAAAGAGGATACTGGATGGAATCTGTAAAAGTTAAAGACCATATGAACCATCGACCTGTTTACTTTAAAGGCACAGAAACGATTGTTGAAGCGGTGGAAAAATTATTGCAATCTAAAAGCTCTGGTGGACCGGTACTTAATGATTTAAAAGAAGTTATTGGTTTTTTATCGGAACAAGATTGTTTAAAGGCCATGTTGTCTAGTACCTATCACAGCGGTGAGGCATCGGTTAACGTATCAGAATTGATGAAATTAAACGTATTAACCGTTAAACCCTATGACAGTATCTTAGAAGTTGCAGATAATATGTCGGGAAGTAAGCCACGGGTTTATCCTGTCGTTGACGATGACAATCATTTGGTCGGTTCGATAGATCGAACAAATATTATCAAGGCTTTAGATTTGCACTTACATTCAATTTACGCCCGCGGTGTTCGGTTTGTTTAACGCTAAATTGTTAATTTAAAAAGAAAAGTTTTAATTAATCAACGCGAATATTCCATTTATGTTTGCTAATTACCTAATATATTTAGCCTCGAGGTACTTCGAGGCTTTTTTGTTTGAGTTTAAAAATGATAGAATTCCTTCCAATACCACTTTCTTTGGAAATGCAGTAAATCGTGTCTGAACCCGTCTCTTTATCCCATGTACTTAAACAAGATTATTTTCGCTTTAAAGCGCGCTTAAAAAAGATCAAAGCGAACGCCAACCTTGACGTGCAGTCAAAACAACTGATGACGTTAGAAAATGACATTAATCGTTCAGCGGATTTAAAGAAGCGAAAGAAAGAAAATTTAGCACGATTAAAAATCGACTACCCAGAGCAACTCCCGGTAAGTCAAAAGAAAGAAGAAATTAAAAAGGCCATCTGTAACAACCAGGTGATCATCATCGCCGGTGAAACAGGCTCTGGTAAAACAACACAAATACCTAAAATGTGTTTAGAGTTAGGTCGCGGTATTGACGGTAAAATAGGCCATACCCAGCCGAGGCGCCTTGCGGCAAGGAGCGTTGCAAATCGTTTATGTGATGAATTGTCCTGCGAGCTTGGCTCAGCTGTCGGTTATAAAGTTAGATTTAATGATCAAGTCAGTAATGAGTCTTTTATAAAATTGATGACTGACGGTGTCATGCTTGCGGAGATGCAAAGTGACCGATTTTTAAATCAATACGATACAATAATTATTGATGAAGCCCATGAGCGTTCACTTAATATTGATTTTATTTTAGGTTATTTACGCGAGTTGTTGCCAAAAAGACCTGATCTAAAGGTCATTATTACGTCAGCGACAATAGACCCGGAGAGCTTTTCCAAACACTTTTTTGATGCCCCTATTATAGAAGTGTCAGGGCGCACTTATCCGGTAGAAGTGCGTTATCGACCAATTGATGAAATTGAGTCTGACAGTGACTCAGCGTATCAAGATAACGAACAAATAATGGCAATATTTGCTGCCGTAGAAGAACTTGAACGCGAAAGTCGCGGCGATATATTGCTATTTATGAATGGTGAGCGTGAAATTCGAGACACGGCTGAGGCGTTGACCCGCCAAAATTATCGGAATACTGAAGTATTACCGCTTTATGCTCGATTGTCAGCCGCTGAGCAGAATAGGATCTTTGCCTCCCATAGCAATCGCCGTATTGTCCTCGCGACAAACGTCGCTGAAACGTCATTAACGGTTCCTGGCATCAAGTATGTTGTTGATACTGGAACGGCTCGTATATCGAGGTACAGCTACAAAACAAAAGTACAACGATTGCCAATTGAAGCCATTTCGCAGGCCAGTGCAAATCAAAGAAAAGGTCGTTGTGGTCGAACAGAAGCCGGTATCTGTATCCGTTTATATAGCGAGGAAGACTTTCTTAGTCGTCCAGAATTTACCACTCCTGAAATTTTGCGGACAAATTTGGCTTCCGTTATTTTACAGATGTTGTCATTAAATTTAGGTGACCTAGAGCAATTTCCATTAATTGAACGACCAGATGGACGTTTTATTAATGATGGGGTGAGATTACTCGAAGAGCTTGGTGCAATCGCCAATAATGCGCCAACACAGGCTAAACGTAAACGAAATCAACCTAAAGGCAAATTGAAACTCACCGAATCGGGGAGAATGTTGAGTCGAATACCGGTTGACCCACGTTTAGCAAAAATGGTCTTGGCAGCAGGGAAATCCAATATTTTGCACGAGATCATAGTCATTGTTGCGGTATTAAGTATCCAAGATCCGCGAGAACGTCCGTCGGATAAACAGCAAAAATCAGATGAATTCCATGCTCGATTTAAGGATAAAGACTCTGACTACGTCGCGTTTTTGAATCTTTGGGATTATTTGATAACGAGTCAGCAAAGTCTTTCAAGAAGCCAATTTAGAAAAATGTGTAAAGATGAGTTTCTCAATTATATGCGTATTCGAGAATGGCAAGATTTGGTTTATCAAATTGAACAAAGCGTGGCTGAAATTGGTTTTAAAGTAAAAACGAAACCAGAACTAGAAGAGGCGGTTAGCCACGACAGTGAGTTGGATGATATTCCAGCGGTTGAACGCGATTATCAGGGGATCCACACGGCATTACTATCGGGATTATTAAGTCATATTGGCTATAAGCCACCAAAAGATCAGCAAAATAAACATAAAGATAAAGACAGCAAAAAACAAGGACCAGTCGGGTTTATTGGCGCGAGAAACAGCGAGTTCCATGTTTTTCCAGGGAGTCATTTATTTAAGACATCAGCACGATGGATTATTGCAGCGGAGTTGGTAGAGACAAGTCGATTGTTTGCACGTTACGTGGCAAAAATTGAACCTCAATGGATTGAACCCCTTGCGATGCACGTGGTTAATCGTAGCTATTCAGAGCCTCATTGGGATGAAAAGCAAGGCGCAGTTCTTGCCTATGAAAAAGTGACACTTTATGGCCTCGTAATTGTGCCAAAACGTAAAGTGCAATACAGCAAAATCGACCCAGTAGAAACTCGTCAAATTTTTATTCGTGAGGCGTTAGTTTACGGCAAGGTCGGTCCTAAAATTGACTTTATTGAGCATAATCAAAACATAATTGATGAAATCCAACGATTAGAGAACAAATCGCGTCGACGAGATTTGTTAGTTGAAGAGAGTGAAATTCATCATTTTTATGATAAGAGTTTAGGAGCAGAGGTCGTTAGCCGCGCAACCTTACTAAAATGGTTGAAAAAGGCTGACGTGGCTAAAATTAAGGCGACCGTTAAAGACTTTTTATTGAGTGAAGAGACTGCTCCGAGTCTTGCTGCGTATCCAGATTTTTGGCGCCAGGGCAATTTACAATTGCCAATTGATTATGATTTTGAACCGGGTCAAGATTATGCGGATGGCATTTCAGTCCGGATCCCTTTGCCATTGTTAAATCAAATCGACGATCTGGCCTTCGATTGGCATATTGCTCCACATAGACACGAATTGATCATCGCGCTAATTAAAGCGTTGCCTAAACAAACTAGACGTAATTTTGTCCCCGCGCCAAACTTTGCCGATGCAGTTTTACAGCGTATTTCGGATAAAAACATAACGCCTGATAATCGATTTTTAGACGTTGTTGCCGAGGCGTTGTTTAGAATGACTGGTACTCGAATTAATTTGGATGATTGGCAAAATGTCAGATTGCCGAGTCATCTAAAAATTAATTTTCGAGTGGTTGATGAAAATGACAAAGTTATTGAACAGGGGTTTGATTTAGGCGAATTAAAATCCACTTTACAGGGGCAAATTAAACACACAATCAAGCAAGCTGTTGATACGGGTATAGAACAACAAAATGTAGAAGATTGGACATTTGATAATTTGCCTCAAAGTTTTGTCAAAAAAGCCGGTAACTATCAGGTTAAAGCCTATCCAGCGCTGGTTAAGGCGGGAAAAAGAATCAATATTGAATTATTAGAAAATGAAATGGTTGCGCAAACCGAACATCGACGAGGTGTTGTAGAATTATTAATTAAAACGTTGCCTTCCCCAATTAAACATCTACAGCAGAAACTGCCTAATAAATCTAAGTTGGTGTTGTATTTTAATCCATTTGGCAAAATTGAACAGTTAATTGAGGATTGTATTCGGGCCACAATAGATGTTGAACTAAAAGATAATGTTCCGCGCACTAAGTCGCAGTTTGATGATTTTAGGGAGATGTTACGCGGTGATTTAAACGAAAAAGTTTTAAGCGTAGCTCAGCAAGTTGAACAAATTTTGCTGATTGGGCACCGAGTGTCTAAACAACTAAAAGGCAAAGTGTCGTTTGATATGATCCAATCCACGTCGTATATCAAAGCACATTTAGATTCACTGATTTTTAAAGGTTTTGTCAGTGAATGTGGGGTTGAACGGCTTCCCGATATTAAACGTTATGTCGCAGCATTAGAAAAACGGATGGAAAAGTTGAAAGTAGATGCGACAAAAGACAGGTTCAACCAAATTGAATTGGACAAGGTTTATGATCTTTATGATAAACAAATCGAAAAGGTTCAGAAGGGCATGCCGATGCCCGAGAAATTGCGTGAAATTTATTGGATGATAGAAGAATTGCGAGTATCAATGTTTGCCCAACAACTTGGCACAAAATTCCCGATATCGACTAAGCGCATAAAACAAGCCGTTTCGGAGTACATTTCCGAACTATAACAAACAATCGCCTTGTGAATGGCTGACAACATTTAGGTTATGCTAAATAGTGTCGGCCATTTTTTTTATTAAAGCCCAATCTGTTTCATACCAAGTACCTGCGAACAGTAATTTTTCAAAATTTTAACAATCCTTCCTCATGAGCTGTCAGTATTTTTTACACTTTTCAATAGCGTCATAATTTTAGTTTTGTAAGTCGTTGTTTATTTGTCGAATAACAAAAACGGAACATTTAATGCTTGGTTAAAAACTAAACACAACTTTCTTGAAAAAAGATGGAAACTTAGTTATGAAAACAATCAACAAAAAAATTCTGGCTATAGCAGTGGCGGCTGCTCTAGGTTCCAATATCGCTCCAAGTTATGCTTTTCCCGTTTCATTTCAAATTGACGCAAATACCAACGTAGAACTTAACGGAACAACAGACGTCGATACTGATTCCGATCCTAATTACGCTTCTGCAAGCAATAATTTAGGTGGTTATTATGCGCAAAGCTCCGCTAATGCAAAGGGGGATGATACTGGTTGGATCTACTCTACGAGTTACGGAACTGGGGGAACATTCGATAATACCTCAAATGTTACTCAAACCGTTACGGTCACTAATGACACTGCCTTTGATCAATTTATCGATTTTACTTTTACTGTGAATCAAGGCAGTTTATCTATTTACGAAGACTTCTTCTCGGAAGTTACAATTGGCCTAGGCGAGTTTATAACAGCAGAATATAATGCTGGAATTAAATTTAACGGAGATGATATTTGGTCAAGTACCGCTACTTTAACAAAAAATAACGTAGATCTTGATTTTACGACTGGCGGAACAGTACTTGGCTCCTATGGAGGTGACAGCAACTATTATTGGGGTGCTCATACAGACACGTTAGGCCTGGGCGTTATTGGCGCAGGCACTTCTTTCACCATCGAATATATGATTGAAACGCATACTGTAAGTAATTTACCGTTACTTGACGATTGCTATGACGGATATGGTTACGGTGATGGCTATGGTGATTATGGCGAAAATGGTGTTGATATTGATGTTAGTGAGTATGGTGAGTATGGTGATTACGGTGGAGGTATTGATTGTTTTGCCCAAAACCTATCTGCTTACGCTCAGTTTGGTGACCCGTTTGATTTTAATGGTAATAACGTACCAACTATGACACCAGACTCGTTCAACATTGGCAGTAACGCTGTATCAGAGCCTAATACGCCGTATTTACTCGGTTTAGGGTTAGCAGGACTAGCGTTTATACGCCGTAGAAAAGACAAAAAAACAAAGTAAATTAATGTTATCAAACAAGTAAAACAAAAAATGGAGCTATGAGGCTCCATTTTTTATTCAGCCAAAATGTCTAAGCAACAATCTGCGATTGCTTTAGCCTGATCTTTGCTGTCATAACCCCAGTACAAATTTTGAAAATTTTGAACATTAGCTTGAATTTTTGAATCTAACATCATTTGTTTAAGAGTCGTCTCAAAATCAACTTGCCTATTACTTGAGTAAAAAGTAGCAGCTAATCCTTGCTGAATAAGTCTTTGCGTGAGGATCCGCTGCTCTAACTGATTCGGCACCAAAAGAAGCCGTTTACCAGCCAATAAAACGGCAGCAACAGTACCATGGCCTGCATTACATATAGCAAGGTCTACTTGATTTAAAACATGATCCATTTCAATTGGTTCAGGACTAAACGTAAGGTTTGTGAATTGAAGTGATGCTCGTTCTACATTTAATTTCGGGACATGTAGTATGGTTTCGGCTTCTATATTATTTAATGCCGTTAACAGTTGTTCAAAATCTCTCATATTCGAGTGTATATAAACAAATATCTTAAACTTGTCCGAAGTGAAGTCTATTTTTTTACCCATGCTCGAAGAAAAACGCGCTCCCCAATACTCTTGGTTCTTTCGGTTGGTATAATGATCGAGTTCTGGAAACGTACATAAAAAGTCTTCTTCTACGCTAAATAACTCTGCAACTTTTGTAATCGGTTGTTGTTTAAAATGGGTTAGGGTGTAGTTTGCGACTTTGACTAAATAATTATCAAGTTCGGCTATTTTATTCTCGGGAACATTATTAAAAAGACTGAAAGCCGGGGTTTTGTCTACACGCGGCGGTGAGAAAAATCCGGTTCCTATCATACACCGTTTTATATTTAGCGTCTGTGAAGCAATGATTGCTGCAGGTGCGTGGTCTGCAACAATCATATCAGCATTCAATAATTGCAGTGAATCGCGCCAGGATGACACCAAATTTAAACAGGCTTGTTCGTTAGAAAAGCCCAAAAATGTCATTATTTGTGAATAATTGACTGTTTGTTGTTTGGTGGCGTTGGTATTTTTAGCGATAGGAGCTTGTAGGATCCATTCGTCTTCAAAACCATTTTCCCTAATTAAATGTGCATGATCTAAATGTTTTAAAATCCAAGATACCTTAACGCCTGCACTTTTAAGATATTTTGCGATGGGTATAAAACCTGCGATATGGCCGTATCCCGCCCCATATTCCCAACAAAATACAAGATGTTTCATATTATGGTTTTCCAGTTTCATTATTAAAATGGATTTTCTGATACGTATCTATCACACCTTTATTGTTTGGTTGTGATTTGATGGCGAGTTCAATAAAGTATTTAGCTTTCGTTTGGTTACCAATTTTGTGGTAATACCAGGCGATATTGTTACTGAGTTGCCAATTATCTTCGATCAATTTTTGCAATAAAGGGAGGTCAACAAAAGTTAAAGCCTGCTTTGGGTGGGTTGATGCATACCAATTAAAAGCATCGATTCGAAGGGTGACTTCATTAGGTGCTTGTGCAAAATAACGTGTTGTTGCATCAATGGCATCGTCGTAATCTTGTGTGATAGTAGCCAATTTAAATAGTTTAAATAAAATTTCTGGATGCGGTGAAAGCTCGAAAGACTGTAAATAGTGTTGTTTAGCCGAGTCGTAGTGCTTTTCAAAAACGTCAATATTGCCACTTAGCTCATAGTATAGTGGTAGCAATGCGCTTTTCGTGTCAATTAACGCTAATTTTTCTTTTGCATGCTTGAGTTTTTGTTGACGAATTAAATTTTGCACTTGAAGTAGTTTCAGTTCTGTAGTGTTGTTAAATAACTCCAGTGCACTTTTTATTCGTTGTTCTGCCAACAACCAATCTTGTGAGCGTGTCGCTGTTTCAATATATATCTGCCAATGAAAAATTTGCCAATTAGCACGGTTTGATTTTTCACTTAAAAATGTATCTAAGTTTTGCCATTGGTTATTGGATCGCAAATACGCAATATAGACCAGTTCAAAATTAGTGTTTTGTGAATTCTCAACTAGATTTTTAACAAAAATTAGGAGGTCATTTTTTTCTTCAATAGCTAATTGGTTAGCAGAACGTAACATCAAGAGTAACGGCGATGACTGGCTTTTATCTAATGTTAACAAAGCCTTGCCGAGTGTCACTACATTCAGCCAGTTGTTGGCTGCAAACTCATATTGTAATTTGAAACTAAGTGCGATGAGGTTTTTTTTATTAGTTCTTAGTAGTGCATCAAATAACAGGTTTGCTTTTTCATTCTGATTATTGATCCAAATAGAGAGCGCATACACGGTAGCTGATATGCCACTATTAGATGTAGTTTGATCCCATTCTTTCGCTTCTTTTATCGCTTCAGCCCGTAACTGGTTGTCGTTCAGCTTTTCCAAAATACGAAATGCTTTGGCATATGTACTTTTGTTTTCATCAGGGTAGGATTTAGCTAGCTGAGTATAAAGCAACGTCGCTTTTTTTTGAGTAATCGAGGATTCAATCTTTTCTTTAAGTTGGTTTTGTAATTCTTGAATAACATCAGGGTCACGTTCGGGATCGATATTGTTAATAAGATAACTCGCTATTTTTATATCTGAAATATCGTCCAAGCTCATTTTTTCAAAATACTGAAGTGCATTGTCTAGCTTACTCTCGCGTAACTCCAATAACGTGAGAATTCTTAGCACGGGATCTTTAGGGGATAACTGTTCTGAAATAGGTGATAGTGTGTTGAAGGCAATTTCATAACGTTTATTTCTAAATGCACTGACACCCGCGACAATTCGATTTGCTTTTGACGTTAAACCATTTTGTAATGCCCTAAGTGCGAGCAATTGAGATTTTTCGAAATCATTGTTTTGATAAGCCAATACCGCTTCGAATTGATCGATTATTGGTCGCTTGTCACCTGCGTTTCTTGCGAGTGAAATATGCTGTTTAGCCAGATCAACGTTTTCAAGTTGTAAGCTTGTTTGAACAATATACACATGTATGTTTGGCAGGTCAGGGCGGTTTTTATTTAGTTTTGTCAAAATGTCTAATGCTTGTTGATGTTTCCCCACGTCCGATAAAATTAGGGCGGTGATCAGCTGAAAACGTGGCTCCTGTGTAATTTTAGTATCCAAGTTTTGTAAATAGATTAGGGCATTTTGCCTTAATTTAAATGGTGATTGTCGATGATGTTTTTGTAACGGACTTGGCTGCTTAAGAAAGTTAAATTTAGATTCATATAAGGCCAATTGAAAACTAATTAATGACGTGTCCTTCACTTCAGACAGCAATTCAGTTGCCGTATCATGTTGTTCTTGCCGCAACATTAGTCGTGCTTTATAACTTTTAACAATATCGGTTAATTCGGTTTTAGCTAAATCGAGCTTAAGCTGTTTCAATTTATTTAGATATAACAAAGATTCAAAATATTTATCAAGGTCATCGATATTTCTCGGCGTAGCTGAAACAGCCGGTTTTAAGAATCTTTCGGCCTGAATAAAGTAGCCGATTTGGTAATAGAATCGTCCTGCTTCTAGTCTTACTTCTTCACTATGAGGGTATTTTTGTAAGGCATTTTTAGTATTAATTAATGCGGTATGGTAATCATTGGATTGGGTGTTTTCATGAATTTTCTGGACGTATTCATCTTCACTTAATTGCTGTTCGCAGGAAACCGTTAATAGCAGAAAACAACTAACTAAAATGGAGCTAACAACCTTGTTATTGTTCATTTTATAAACCCATATGTTTTTAGTTTAATATGGGCGTTAGACTTTCTATTGTCAATTTTGTCGTCTTCATTTTCGAATTAAAATTATCATCTAGGGCTGTCAATTTCTCTTGCAGAATTATTGATTTATTTGTTTTAAATAAGTAAACCTTTACCCGATGAAGTGGCAGATGAATTATATCAATTAGATTGTCTATGTTTAGTGACCAAACTTGAGGCGTTAGACTTGTTAAATGCATCTAAGCTGCTGAGTTAACACAACTTAGATGCGTAGAAAATCAAACTTATAGTGGGTTCATAAATTCGCTAATCTGCTGATGGGTAAGTGTTGGTGTTGCCCCATGGTTTTGCGCAACCATTGCGCCAACTGCACAGGCAAAGTCAACCGCATATTGCGCATTGTCTGTGTTACATAGTTGGTAAATAAGCGAACCTAAAAAGGAGTCTCCGGCGCCGACCGTGTCAACTACGCTAATTAAATACCCAGAATTGTAATAATTAGCACCTTTTACGGTTAGAAGTGCGCCATGGCTGCCCTTTGTAACACATAGGTAGTTGGTATTTGTTTGTTGAGCAATAAACGCGAGGTTTTGTTCCAGAGAATGATATTTACACCCCATTGCTTTGGCTATCTCATATAACTCATCATCATTTAACTTAATAAAATCCGCCTGTGTCATTAACTCGATTAATGTGTCGAGTTGGTAATGAGGTGCACGTAAATTAACATCAAATACTTTAAAATTAGCAACATCTATTAGTGATTTTAAAGTTGATAATGATGTAGTACTACGCCCAATTAAACTCCCAAAAACAAATACATCAGACGCTGCAACTTTGTCCAGAAGACTTGTTGTTAGTTCAATATTGTCCCAGGCAACATCAGCAACAATGTTATAACTTGCTGAGCCACTGCTATCGAGCGTGACTTCGACAGTGCTGGTTTTTTTATTGTCATTTATGGCAATATAGTCACAACTCACATTTTTGTCTTTTATTTCACTAAGCAGTTCATTACCTAGAACGTCGTTTCCGACAGCACTAATCATATCCGCTTTTATTCCTAACGAATTGATCCTGACACACATATTTAACGGTGCACCACCGAGCCGTTTGCCGGTGTCGAAGCAATCCCAAAGTACCTCGCCAAAACAACTCACACGAATATCATTTGTTGGTTTATGGTTTATTAATATACTCATAATTTAATGCTCTTTTGTTTCGAGAGTTGCAGCCATTAAATGCGAAATCTTACTGTTTGGTTCATATAGTGCTTTGATTGCTTTTGTATAACCATCGACAAATTGTTGGCTTTGAGGTAGATAGCCAAATATGCTATTTAGTTCGATGAATGACAATGTATTATTTGCTGTTTTTTGCGCAAATTGCTTTAACTCTTTTGCCATAACATCTTGTATTTCTAGGGCTTGACCTTGTTCGTCTACCCCCTTGTCACTATAAAGACACCAGGCGGCTACAACTAACGTTGCCAATGAGACGTCGCGGTTTAATGCGAGGTTTTCGTTGATACTCGCGATTAAAAATTTTGGTAATTTTGCCGAGCTTTCTGAACAGATCCGGGTCAAACTATCTTTAATGTTTGGATTTGAAAAACGGTCAAGTAGTGTATCTTTGTACTGTTCTAAATCGATACCGTCTAATTGCTCTAAAAGGTGACTTACTTCTAAATCCATAAAAGAGCGTAGGTATTTTGCAAATAAAGGATCAGAAACGGTTTCGTCAATTGTCGAATAGCCATGAATGGATCCCAATAAGCCAAGTACAGAATGGCCGGCATTTAGAAGTCTTATTTTCATTTTTTCGTATGGGGTAACATCTTTTACTAACTGGGCGCCTACGTTTTCTAAATTGGGACGTCCGTTACTAAAGTTATCCTCAATTACCCATTGAGCAAAAGACTCACACGTGATTGGCCAGCCGTCAGCGACACCATAGGCTTGTACTACATAATCAATGTCAGATTGTTTAGATATTGGCGTAATACGGTCAACCATGGCATTTGGAAATGCCACGTTTTGTTTGATCCAATTAGCTAATTCCACATCTTGTTTATCAGCAAATGCCAGCAACATTTTTCGTGTCACATGGCCATTATGTTGAATGTTATCGCATGATTGTACGGTAAACGCCGGTAATCCTGCTTCTTTACGTTGTTTGAGAGCAGCTGTTAAATAACCAAAAGCCGTAATTGGATCATTTGGGTTAGCAATATCGTGCATAATATCTGGGTTCGTGTAATCAAATTCACCCGTTGATGGGTGAAAGTTATATCCGCCTTCCGTAATGGTAAGCGACACTATTTTGGTATCACTATGCGCCATTTTTTCAATGACGGCTTGTTTGTCATCGAGAGCAAATAAAAACTCCACCATCGAACCAATAACTGTATTATCTATTTGTCCATTTGGATGACGTATGGTAACTGTGTATAGGTTGTCTTGTTTTTGCAGGACGTCGCGTAACCCTCGATTTGCTTCGAGCAAACCAACGCCACATATTCCCCATTGTTCATTACCTGGCTGCTTTAATAATTCGTTAATATATGCTGCTTGATGAGCGCGGTGAAACCCGCCAACGCCGATATGAACAATACCTGCTTTTACTTTACTTCGGTCGTAGGTTGGCACGTCAATAGTAGCGGGCAGAGTTGCGACGTTAAATTGGTTTAAATCATTAACCTGTGCTTGTACTTTCTGTAATTGTGTCATGGTGAAACCTTACTAAATCAAAATTTAATTATGCTGCTGAATTTAATGCTTTTTGGCGTTTTAATGACCAGTAGGCACTGGCAAAATAAGTCAACGTACATAAAAAGCAGGCTATCTCAAATTGTGATTTATTAAGTTTATAGACACTCATAGTGTCACTGAAAAACATAACTTGAGTTGCAAAGACAAGTATTATTACTAACGAGGTTAATGAAACCGCATTAAGTATTTTACTTAACTTGGATTTGTCGACGATAAAATCAGGCAGGTTTTTACATTGATCCGCCTGGAACTTCTTGATAGCAACTTGGTTTGATTTTTCGTCAATAATTTGTTGAGTGTAGTCTTCATCTGCGCCATATTTTTTGGCTAATACAGTGTAAAGGATGATAGTGAATATCCACGTTGGGATAAATAGGTAGTAGAAGGACATAACGTCTAGGGCATTTAAACCAAAACCAAATATTAGTGCAGAAGCCCATGACGCTATGGCCGGAATACTTCGTGAAATATTTTTATATTTTGCCCAGTAGCGTGTTAATCCAATTTTTGGAAATAATACGTGTTCGGCAAAAACGATACCGCCAACTGGTACAACAATAAGCCCTGCGTACGTTAACAGTGGCAACATCTGAGAAAAAACAAACGGGAAACACGCTATAATAACGGTCACTATGCCTACGATTGCTGTTGTGCGCTCGCGAGTATGGTTCACAAATATAGATTGTGCGGCCAAACCAGCACGATATAAATTGGCATTTGCAGTCGTCCAACCGGCGATTATTATAATAACAAAACCAGTCCAACCAAGTGCATGATAGGCAACATCGCCTGGATCAAGTGATGAGATAGTGGTTTTAAGCAGTACCGCAGCGCCAGCGCCCATAATACCTGCCGAAATCCATGCTAAATAGTGGCCAAAAAACATCCCTACACCAGAGAATAAGCCGTAACTTTTACGTTTAGCAAATCGAAAAATCGCCATATCAATTAGACCAAAATGGGTGATGGAATTAGCGGCCCAGGCAAAACCGATGACTTCTAATAGGCCAATGCCTTTTTCACCTTCCGCATTGGTCCCTGTCCAAATTGAGGAATCTCCAATGGTCATGAAGTCCTGCCAACCGCTAAGTGACGTGACACCTAATACGTGGTTTGATAGTTCTGGAAATAAAGCAAATGAGCCTGCGATAAATATGGCGAATAACCAAGGTGCACATATTTTAGAAAAGTCCGCCACGGTTGAAAACCCATACATGGCAACAGCGACGACAATTGAGCCAACCGCAAGGACGATGAGGACAAATGCAAAACTATTGGGGTACCAATTTAGTTGAGCAGGGATATCAAATAAAAACCGTACTGCAGTTGAGGAAACCGTGATCATGGCAGCGGAAATTACACTGAATATAATGACATTTGCCCAATTGTAGAGCTTTGTCATTGAATTACCTGCAATTTTATTTAGGTAATTATAAAGACTTAGGCGTGTTTCTACTGCAATTGGTGCAGTTAGTAACCACCATGAACACATAGCAAGTAAATTACCGATTAATAAACCGAGTAATATATCGCTTGTTGCAGCGCCAAGAGCAACAAATGTCGCACCGATAACAAATTCTGTTGCGGCAACATGCTCTCCGGCATAAATACCAGCAAAATGTTTCCAACCGTGAAGTTTATTATCAGCAACAGGGAGTTGCTCCTCATTTACATCCTCAAATGTTTGACCTTGTTGATTTTCAGTCATGGTAGTTTCCTGTTTTATTAGTATTACACCGTATGAATTTTCATTAGATGCATTATATATTTTTTTTGTAACGACCCTTTTGTGGGCAAATGCCCCTTTTGTGGGCATAATCCCTTTATTGGGGTTGGATGTCAATATAAAGTGTTTAAAAAACACGCTGTTTTTTGATTTTAAATAGATTAAATTTAAAAACATCAATATTTTCAATGTAGTAAAAATCGAGGTAAGGGGGGTAAATCGACTAAAAATCGATTTTTAGCGAAGGTAGACTTGTTGTAAACGAAGGGAGCAGAAGTCAATTGAGAGAGTTTTGGTCGTAAAATGAGCGGTGTTCTTGTCTGTTTTCTGTAAAAATTGGTTTAAGGCGTTTGGGTTAGGCCAACAAATTTAACGTGATTTTTATTATACAGGCCGTTAAATATTCGTTGAATGATCTTTTAATCATGGGACAGTGCTAGAAATTAAAAAAGGAGCTTTCGCTCCTTTTTATTGGGTTCAAAACTTTCTGGGCTTGAACTTACAGGTGGAAAGACACACCTAAAAATACACCAGACATATCGATATCTGCTGTTAAGTCGTCTTCGTCGCCGTCAAAATCGCTTGGATCGATGTTTAACTGAAACGCACGGTAACCCGCTTCAATGTTAACATCTAATACTGGGATCATTGGAATGGTGTAACGTAGTACTACTTGGTAGTCCATGTGGTTTGTTTCGCCGATACCAATGTAATTACCTTCAGCCATTACTTCTAAACCAGTAAATGGTAACGAAGCGCCTACACGAGCAAATAACATAGGAACAGGGTAATCGATTGTTGCACGGCCATCGTTAATATCGATTGCACCATCAAACATACGAATATTTAGACCGTAGTTGATAGTAACAAGTGGCAATGGTAAACCCCAATATGCCGTAATATCGGTATGAGTTAAGTCGACAACTGAGTCTAGTTCAACGTCACCTTGGTATGTTTCACCGCCGTAAGTGAATGACTGAGTACTGCGGCCATTACCCGTTGTTTCTAGTTGTGTTTGTTTAACTTGAAGATTTGGAATAAGAGGAATTGGGTGCTCGAATGCGGCCCAAATAACATTATTATTTGAATCTTCTAATTTTAAGTCATCTTGTAAGTCGATGTTGTAATCACCAGCAGATATTGTTCCTTCATAAGCTGTATTCCAGCTGTATGCGCCGGCCCAAAAATCAATAAGTGGTAACGCTGACACATTCGCCGATGCTAAAACTAATCCCAATGTCGCTATAGTCTTTTTCATGTTTTCTTCCTAAATAACTACTAAGTTGTTGTTATCGCTAATTTCAAAGCTTAATTGATCTAATGTCAAACCATTTGAAGGTAAATCAGCAATTAATGTGCATTTTTCTTTTGTAACTATAGTCATTTTGCCAGAATTTGGTTGTTGTTAGTCATTTATTTACAATTCTCCCTAATTTTATTAATCATGCGGTATAAAGAAATGGCATTTATTTCTTCAATTAGCTATGTTACTTAATACGAGGGAGCTTAATAGTTGAGCCGTCAATTTTAGGGTTATGGAATGAAAAAGATCAAAATTCTTTTGGTTGACGATGAAGAATTTAATTTTGAAATGTTGGCACTGTCTTTGGGAGAGCGATTTGAATTGTGCTATGTCAGTTCGGGTCAAAAAGCACTTCAAAAAACGATAGTAAATAAACCGGACATTTTATTATTGGACGTATGTATGCCAGGAATTGATGGCTATGATACATGTCGGTTGTTGAAAAATACACCTGAAACATCTCAGATCCCCGTTATAATGTTATCGGGATTAGAGGCAGAAACAGATAAAAAAGAAGGGTTTGCAGCAGGTTGTGATGACTACGTGACTAAACCTTTTGATATGACAGAATTAATTGAAAAAATAGAACGATATACAGTTAAGAAAAAGTAAAAAAAGGTAATTGGCGTGATTAAATATAACGACCACCGTAATTTTTTTAGAATGTTAGTTAATACCAATATCGAGCTTGAAATTGCAGATGCTGATGCAGGCAGAAAATTAAATGCCGTTTGTCGGGATTTAAGTGCAACGGGGCTTGCGGTTGAAACTGATGAATACATTGAAGTCGGCACCGCATTGACATGCAGAGTGGAGGGCACTAGCCCAGAATTACCAGCGCTTCATGCATCAGCCACAGTTGTACGCTGCACAAAAGAAGACAGTGGTAACTATACTATCGGAGTTGAAATACTAGAACAGATGTAAAAAGTTCAGTAGCTCAACTCAAATCGATAATATAAATAAAGTGCTACTTTTTATTTTTCGCCGATTTTAATATTGATGGCGTGTAGACCCTTAGGGCCTTGACTTAAGTCGAATTCGACATCTTGTCCTGCCTTAAGTGTTTTATATCCATCCATAGTTATTGTAGAGAAATGCGCAAATATATCTTCTTCTTTGCCTTCCTCACGAATAAAACCAAAACCTTTAGCATTGTTAAACCACTTAACTTTACCTTGAGCCATACCGCTACTTCCTTTAGTCACTTGAAAACTGATGTAATGTGCTTAAATATACACCGAACAATAAAATAATGTAGATAAATTGGTCAATTAGTCAAGTTTTTACAACTACGAATTGTTAAATAACAAAATTCTTTTTATAAATAGTAATGGGAAATACCAATGAAACAGCAAGAATGGTTAGGCTATGCCAAAAATAACTGAAAATGATCACGGAACAAGTTTAGTAAACGAGACATCTAAGGCTAAACTAAAAAGACCACCAATGTATAAAGTGGTATTGAATAACGATGATTACACCCCCATGGACTTTGTAGTAGAGGTGTTACTTAAATTTTTCGGTATGGATTTAGAAAAAGCAAATCATATTATGTTTAGGATTCATCGCGAAGGTAAAGCCATAGTTGGCACTTATTCTGCAGAAATAGCAGAGACAAAAGTGGCCCAGGTTAATCAATATGCAAGAGTTAATGAACATCCATTACTTTGCACAATGGAACAAGAATAGGGACATTGCATGATAAAAATAGTGAGAGAAGGTGTATATGTTAAATAAAGCATTAGAAGTCACACTTAACGAAGCATTTCGTTATGCAAAATCTCATCGTCATGAATTTATGACTGTTGAACACTTACTAATGGCGTTGCTAGACAACAAAGACGCCAAACAAGCTTTGGAGGCGTGTTCAGCAAACTTTGATAAAATTAAGCTCGAGCTTAGCGAATTTATTGCTCAGACAACGCCATATTTACCCGTTGACGTTGATGAGTCCGAACAAGACACCCAACCTACATTAGGTTTTCAACGTGTTTTGCAACGTGCCGTTTTCCATGTTCAGTCCTCAGGCCAGCAAGAAGTTACTGGGGCGAATGTATTGGTCGCAATATTTAGCGAACAAGAGTCACACGCAGTTTATGTATTAAAAAGCTTTGATATCCACAGACTCGACGTGGTGAACTTCATCTCCCATGGCGCAGATAAGGATGAAGATGCCTCTTCATTGAACAATGAAGAACCAGAACAAAGCGAAACTGAAACTGAAAGTCAATTAGGGAACTTGTGTTCCAACTTAAACGAAGTGGCAAAAAATGGCGGAATTGACCCCATTATTGGCCGCGACGCGGAACTTGAGCGTTGTGTTCAAATATTATGTCGACGTAAAAAGAACAATCCACTGCTCATTGGTGAAGCGGGAGTCGGGAAAACGGCAATCGCAGAAGGGCTTGCCTATCGTATCGTTAACAATGATGTGCCAGAAGTAATAGCTAACGCGACGGTTTACTCACTTGATATGGGCAGTTTGTTAGCTGGCACTAAATATCGAGGTGATTTTGAAAAACGCTTAAAGTCGCTCTTAAAACAGCTACAGGAGAAAGAAGATACTATCCTGTTCATAGATGAGATCCATACTATTATTGGTGCAGGGGCAGCCTCAGGCGGCGTAATGGATGCTTCTAACCTGTTAAAACCTTTGTTGTCTGCGGGCAAGCTAAGATGTATTGGATCTACAACTTATACTGAATTCCGCAATATTTTTGAAAAAGACAAAGCCTTGGTTCGTCGTTTTCAGAAAATTGATGTGGTAGAACCTAGTGTTGAAGACACCACCAAAATATTGATCGGCTTAAAAGATAAATACGAACAGCATCACGGTGTGAAATATACCCATGCGGCATTACGCGCAGCCGCAGAGCTTTCTGATAAATACATTAACGAACGTCACTTACCTGATAAAGCGATCGATGTTATTGATGAAGCCGGTGCTAATCAAAAAGTATTGCCTAAATCAAAACGTAAAAAACAAATCAATGTCGCGACGATTGAGCAGATCATTGCAAAAATTGCACGTATTCCAGAAAAATCAGTATCGCAAACCGACAAAGACGTTTTAAAAAATGTTGACCGTAACCTAAAACTATCGGTATTTGGTCAAGAAGAAGCGATCGATGCGTTAACCTCAGCCATACGTTTATCACGTTCTGGTCTTGGTAATGAAAGTAAGCCTGTCGGTAGTTTCTTATTTGCAGGTCCGACGGGGGTTGGTAAAACAGAAGTCACTAAGCAACTCGCTAAAGTACTTGGAATTGAATTAGTTCGCTTTGATATGTCTGAGTATATGGAACCCCATGCGGTGAGCCGTTTAATTGGTGCACCTCCAGGTTACGTAGGTTATGACCAAGGTGGGTTACTAACAGACTCTGTTTTAAAACATCCACATTGTGTTGTTTTATTAGATGAAATTGAGAAAGCCCACCCTGATGTCTTTAATTTGTTATTACAAGTTATGGATCACGGTACATTAACGGATAATAATGGCCGTAAAGCCGATTTCAGAAACGTCATTGTTGTGATGACAACAAATGCAGGTGTTGGCCAAACGACACGAAAATCCATTGGTTTTGCTCATCAAGACAACAGCACTGACGCGATGGTAGAAATAAATCGGACGTTCACGCCTGAATTTAGAAACCGGTTGGACAACATCGTTTGGTTTAACCATTTAGATGAGAAGATTATTTTACAAGTTGTTGATAAGTTTATTGTTGAGCTGCAAACACAGTTAGATAAAAAACGAGTTGAGCTTGAGATTTCATCTAGCGCTGTTAAATGGTTGGCAAAGCATGGTTACGACAAATCAATGGGCGCGCGACCAATGGCGCGACTAATTCAAGATAAACTGCGAAAACCGTTAGCAAATGAAGTTTTGTTTGGAAAGCTAGCTGACGGCGGCAAAGTGGTGATCGAAACGAAGAAAGATGAATTAAAATTTACTTATTCGTCGACTGAAGCCGTTAATGCTTAATGTGTTAGTTAGGAATGCTCAGCTGTTGAGCTAAACAGCTGAGCATAAAAAAACCGAGATAAAAATCTCGGTTTTTTTATGCAAACTTGTTGCCTGATATATTATTAACGCGCGCGGAAGGTAATACGACCTTTTGACAAATCGTATGGCGTCATTTCGACAGTCACTTTGTCACCCGTTAATATACGGATGTAATGCTTGCGCATTTTACCCGAAATATGTGCTGTCACTACGTGACCATTTTCCAATTCAACTCGGAACATAGTGTTTGGCAAGGTATCTAAGATTGTCCCTTGCATTTCGATAACGTCTTCTTTCGCCATTAAGCGTATAACCTCTAGGACTAATTAGTGCGTAAAAAAATAAGCGCAGATTTTGCCCAAAAACTAGCGATATGTAAAGGTTATACTCAAAAAACTTTACATATAAAGCTAAATTAGGCAATAAATTTAACTGATGTGCCACTTTGGTGCGGATATTCTCGTTTATTGGTGTTTATTATAGCGGCTCGGCAATTAATCACACTGGCTTATTTGATAATATGGGGAATTTGTAGCCATCGACCATTTTGATTAATTTGGTATGGTCGGTAATTAACTTTGTAATTCATTTTTTGACATGAGCGTATGTAGTATCCAAGGTATAACCAAGGTTTCTCTAGTTTTTCGGTCAAATTAATTTGTTGCAAGATCATCAAAGTGCCAATAGAGAAATTTGCATATTCAGGATCGTAGAAGGTATAAACGGCGGACAAACTATCTGAGGTCACATCGCATATCGCGACAGCAATAAGCTTGTCTTTATCATATAGCTCAATAAATAACTGCTCTAACCAATCACATTGAGAGAAGCTGGTGAGTTGAGAATAATTCGCTGGATACATTACACCTCCCAAATGCTTTTCATTAACATAGCGTTCAAAAAGAGGGTAATACTCAGGTTGTTCAGATTTTTGTATTTTAACCGAAAATCCCTGAGCCTTTTTTAAAACTCGTTTTTGCGAACGGCTAATTTGAAATTGTGAAACGGGCAGGCGTATAGATTGACACGCCTGACAATCTTCACAATGGGGGCGGTAGACATAATCTTCAGAACGCCGAAAACCTTGAGCTTGCAACTTTGAGTAAAGCGCTTCACTCAGCGGCTCTTGGTCTAGATAGACAAGGAGTTGCTCTTCTCTATCACTCAAATATCCGCATTGAAATGGCGCAGACAAACCAAACTTCACTGTTGGCATTTTAGATTAACTCTGTTCTCCAATCTATCGCTCTTGGCTTAAAAACAGATTGGCATATTGTTTCATTTTTGCAAAGTGCCAACTTGCCTAAAAAAAGTGACCTTGATACTAAAAAGGCCCCCATTTGAGACAGATACGGATTGGGTAATTGACAATCGATAAAGGCATGTTTTTCGTTTCTAAGCAGTTTACCCAACACAATTAGGGCAAGTTTTGATGCGTTTGGTTGTGCGGAAAACATCGATTCACCGCAAAAACAGGAGCCAACGTTGATCCCATATAAACCACCGACCAAAACCTTTTTGTCATTTTGCCATTGCCAAATTTCAATTGAATGGGCTCTACCTTGCTGATGTAAAACATTATATGCCTTAATCATTTTAGGCAATATCCAAGTTCCATCGCCATTGGATCTAGGTTTCGCACAGGCCGTGATCACGGACTCAAATTGGTTATTTATCGTTACGTGGTAATCGCATTTACGTAGAAACTTTTTTAATGATTTATTGATGTTAATCGCGTCAACATTAATGATGTTGCGTGGATCTGGACTCCACCACATCACAGGCTCACCGTCATTAAACCAAGGAAAGATGCCTTGTTGATAACCGCTGTAGATACGGTCAGGTTGTAAATCACCGCCAATCGCCAATAATCCCGGAGGATCAGTCATCGCTTGGTTGGGATCAGGAAACCAACTTGTTTCATCCGTAAGATAATGAATAGTTTGCGTCACAACAAGGCCAGAAGGGGCTACAAGCCCCTTAATTGATTAAAGTGCATCTAGGTAGCGTTCTGCGTCTAGCGCAGCCATACAACCCGTACCGGCAGATGTAATTGCTTGACGGTAAATGTGGTCACATACGTCACCAGCTGCAAAAACACCCTCAACAGATGTCCCTGTCGCATTGCCATTAAGGCCACTATTAATAACAATGTAACCATTATTCATTGCTAATTTATCTTCAAACATTGCGGTATTTGGTTTATGGCCAATTGCCACAAAACAGCCCATAACATCAACATCTTCTGTTGAGTCACTCTTAGTGTCTTTTAATCGAACACCAGTTACACCCATGTTGTCGCCGAGTACTTCATCCAAAGTACGGTCTGTATGCAGAATAATATTGCCGTTAGCGACTTTATCCATCAAACGATTAATTAAGATCTTTTCCGCTCGGAAAGTATCTCTACGGTGTACTAAGTGCACTTCAGAGGCAATATTTGATAAGTATAACGCTTCTTCTACTGCGGTGTTTCCGCCACCAATCACTGCGACTTTTTGATTACGATAAAAGAAACCGTCACACGTCGCACAAGCTGAAACGCCTTTACCCATAAACGCTGTTTCCGACTCCAAACCTAAATATTGGGCAGAGGCACCAGTACAGATGATCAAAGCATCACAGGTGTATTGTTGGCTGTCGCCTTTTAAAGTATAAGGTTTTTGGTCAAAATTAACTTCGTTAATGTGATCAAAAATAATTTCAGTCTCAAACTTTTCGGCATGTTCTTTCATACGGTCCATTAGGGCTGGTCCGGTTAGATCATTTGCATCACCAGGCCAATTTTCAACTTCGGTTGTTGTCGTAAGTTGTCCGCCTTGTTGTAGACCCGTTATCAACACTGGGTTTAAGTTAGCTCTCGCTGCATATACGGCTGCAGTATACCCAGCTGGGCCTGAACCCAAGATGATTAGTTTGTGGTGCTGTACTTCACTCATTAAATTTACTCCGAAAATCTGTATTAGGCATTTTATGGGGCGAATATTAACGCTTAACAAGGGGCATTAGAATCTAATGTTCTAAATTTTTGTCAAATTTCCACTATTGTTAAGGTGTCGAAAGATAAATTTTATTAAATTTGCGTTTTATTGATAGCTGACGTAATTTTAGTGGTCAATAAATGAGCAGTTGAAGTTATATGTTGAAAATACTATTGGCGTTTCTCGCATTGACGCTACCATTTCAATGTGACAGCAGAAATTTTGTAATTGGCGTTGAAGATATTGCTTATTACCCTTTGTTTGACTTCCAGAAGGACGGAGATTCTTATACTAAGGCGTTATTCACTGAGTTTGGCAAACAGTCTGGCCATACATTTACTTATTTACCATTGCCGATTAAACGGTTTAACAAATGGTTAATCGAAGATAATATTGACTTTAAGTACCCAGATAATGAGCGATGGAACCCAAGTGGAAAGCAAGTTGATTCATTTATTTATAGTGATTCGACGATCAGGCTAGTTGCAGGTACGTTAACTGCAGTTGACCGCAATTTAACAGAAAAAGACTTTAAAGTATTAGGTACGTTATTAGGGTTTTATCCTACACAGTGGATTGAACAAATCAAATCTAAGCAAGTACAGCTTTACGAAAATAGCTCGACACTGATGCTATTACAGCAAGTTTTGAGAGGGCAGGTCGATGGCATTGATTTAGAGCCAAGTGTTGTCCAATACCACCTTAAAAAACTCGGAAAACCTGGTGCGTTAGTGGTCAATAAAAACTTAACGTATGAAGTATATGACTTTTATCTTTCAACGATAAAACATCAAGATATCATAATTGAATTTAACCAATTTTTAAAAGACAACCAACCCTTGTTAGCCGAGTTACGGCGTAAATTCGAAATCGTTGATCACCGACCTTATTTGAAATAAAGCGATATAAAAGCAATAGCCCTAATTAGCCATAAGGCTGCTTGACAATATTCAGCTTGTTTAGTCGATACTCAGCAATCGCTCTGCCGTATACTCATTAGTAATTAGGGCATTTACTAACTTAGAGCGTAATGCGCCTAAAATGGAATACACTTTATCTTCGCCTGAAGCAATAGCACATACATATTTGTCGGAATTGACCGTAAGTGGTGTACTTGCGACTCGGTCATTAACCGCGCAGTCAATTAAGTTTCCTTTTACATCGAACACCCAACTGATTATTTCGCCAACGGCACCTTTATCTTGTAACTCGGCTAATTCTTCCTCGGCAACAAATCCATCTAGATGAAGTGGTGAATTTATACCTAAGTTACCAACACCAACAAAAGTTACATCTGCTTGAGCGGCTAATTTTAGATTATTGGCGATATAACTTTGGGCGTGTAATTGTGCTTTTTCTTCCTTGCTGTTCGGTAAGACAGGGAGGGGCATTGGGTAATGTTTAGCATTTATGTGTTCCGCCATTCTCATAACGACGTCATAAGAAGACGCTGAGCCGTCGGAGGCCATGTTACCTAAAAGGGCTACAATTTGATGTTGTTCGCAATTTAACAACGCTAATTCTTCGACACACGCCCGTAAAACTCTGCCGGTTCCCATCGCGATCACTTTTGGTTCGGGCGATTTTAAGTGCATTTCAATTTCGCTTGCACCTGCTTGCGCTAACCCCAATGTAGAGGTGGTATCACCTTCATCACTAGGCACAACGGTACAGGACTTCAAACCAAATCTATTTTGTAATTTAACTTTAAGATCCATGCATTTAGCTATTGGATGTTCTAGTCTAACTTTTATTAACCCTTCACTGACGGCTAAAGCAACCATACGTTGTGCAGACTGACGAGAGATGTTGAGTTTTTTCGCTATTTCTTCCTGCGTTTTTCCCGCAACGTAATATAACCATCCTGCACGGGCGGCATCGTCTAGTTTTCTTATTTCTGAATTAGTTCGCTTAACCACGATTTACCTCTAAACTTTTAATGATGTACTGAGCGAAGGTACTTTTTCAAATAACTGCTTCCAATGGGATATTGTACTAATACCTTTGTAGGTTTGAGTAGCGTTATCTCTATTTTTAAGGTGTCCTGCGCCAACATAACGTAGAACATGCATTTTTGCTGCTAATGCGCCCCGTAACCCAGCTACTGAGTCTTCAATTACCAAACAATTTTCCGGTAAAACACCCATTTTGTTTGCTGCGTGCAAAAACAGATCTGGGGCTGGTTTACCATTTTCAACCTCTGAAGCGGTGAATACCCGTTCAACAAAGTAAGACGCTAAGTTAGTTATACGAAGGGCATTTGATACTTTTTCTGGACTGCTACTGGTCGCTACACAGGTCTTAATATTGAGCTGAGATAACATCCATTCCAATTGTTCTGTTTGATTTAATTCAGTTTCAAAAACGTCTATTAACGCTTTACGATATTTGTGTCTGAATTCCGTTGTCAGAATTACATCAAAGTCAGTCAACACCTTTGCTGTTACGTGCTCAAAATTAAACCCCAAAAAATGTTTGTGGAAATAATCCTCAGACACATCGACGCCTAATTCTTTTAGTAACCCAAGTAGGACTCGTTGGCTCAGTATTTCACTATCGATTAACACACCGTCACAATCAAAAATAATTAATTCAATCGAATTAAGGTCGGTGTTAATTAAGGTGTTTAGCATTACTGAATTCCTATAGATCTCGCAAAGTGAACTAACACTTAGCGTAGTTGTTATATTTTTAAAATATATTCAACCACATAGCTGTTAACTTAGCTAATGTATGATTTGTCAATTTAATCAAAAGTTACCTTTAACTAAATTCCATGGCATTAAACTATTGTTTATTCTAATAGCATATCAAACATTAGCTATGGGCTACTGCTTATTTGTCCTAGCCCTTTAAAATAGAGTCTAATGGCAATAAATTAAAGGGCATTGGCAGGTTAATATCGCACTAAAATTAGGCTATATTAGGCAGTGTTTTGCCCGTCGCGTCAAAATGAAGTAGCTTGTTCTTTTGTGGGCTTAAATAAATTTCATCGCCATATTTAAATGGACAATCACCTGACGTTTTAACCGTAAAAGTATCATGACCGTCTACATGCACATGCAAAAATGTCTCTGAGCCCAAATGTTCAATCACACCAATTTTACCTGCCCATTGTCCGCCGGTTGTCGAAATTTCAATATGCTCTGGGCGAATACCTAAGCTACAAGTTCCATCTATAGTAGAAGGCTCAATATCGATGAAGTTAATTTTAGGTGAGCCAATAAACCCAGCAACAAAGCGGTTTGCTGGGTTGTTATAAAGCTCAAGTGGGCTGCCAACTTGTTCAATGATACCGCCATTAAAAACGGCAATTCTATCTGCCATTGTCATAGCTTCCACCTGATCATGGGTAACATAAACCATGGTTGTATTTAGACTTTTATGAAGCTCCGATATTTCTAACCGCATATTTACGCGCAGCGACGCATCTAAGTTTGATAACGGTTCATCAAACAAAAAAGCAGAAGGTTGGCGGACGATTGCTCGACCAATCGCAACTCTTTGTCGTTGACCACCGGATAATTGGCCGGGCTTCCGATCAAGGTAATCCGTTAGGTTTAATGTTTTTGCAACACTCGCGATTTTTTCTTCGATGATGTCATCGTTAATTTTGGCTCGCTTTAACGGGAATGCGATATTGTTTCTAACCGACATATGAGGATATAAAGCATATGATTGGAATACCATAGCTAAACCGCGTTTCGCAGGTGGGGTTGTCGTCGCATCTTGTCCATCAATTTCAATGGTGCCGCTTGTGGTATCTTCTAATCCTGCAATCATTCGTAATAATGTTGATTTTCCACAACCTGATGGACCAACAAATACAATGAACTCGCCGTCTTTAATTTCCAAATCAATTGGTTTAATTACGCTTACATCGCCAAAATCTTTTGTTACTTGTTTTAAATGAATACTACCCATTATAAATTCTCCTATTTAACTGCGCCGAAACTTAATCCGCGCACTAATTGTTTTTGACTAAACCAACCAAGAATTAAAATTGGCACTATGGCCATTGCAGAAGCTGCTGATAACTTGGCGTAAAATAGTCCTTCAGGGCTAGAATAACTGGCGATAAAAGCCGTTAGGGGGGCTGCATTAGCGGCCGTTAGGATGAGAGTCCAGAATGCTTCATTCCAGGCTAAAATGACATTGAGTAATAACGTTGAAGCGATCCCAGGTAGCGCAATAGGCAACAGGACGTAAAGTATTTCTTCACCAATACTCGCACCGTCCATTCGAGCGGCTTCTAGAACTTCGTTTGGGATCTCTCTAAAGTAGGTATAAAGCATCCAAACCATAATGGGTAAGTTGATTAATGTCATAACAATGACTAAACCGACCTTAGTATCTAACAACCCAAAATCTCTAAACAAAAGATAAATTGGTATTAATACACCGACAGGCGGTAACATTTTGGTTGATAACATCCACATTAAAAGATTTTTTGTGCGCTTTGTTTGCACAAATGCCATAGACCAAGCTGCAGGAATTGCTATTAATAAGCCCAATATGCTCGAACCAATTGAAATGACTATTGAATTCCAAAAGTGATTAAAATAGGGCGATCGCGCTAAAACGTCTTCGTAGTTTTCTAAAGTCCAATCAAACATGAATAAACTAGGTGAAGCCGAAATTGCCTCAGCTTCAGTTTTAAAACTCGTTATTAATGTCCATAAAATTGGAAAAAATATAAGACCGCTAATGGTCCAAGCAATAAAGGTATAAATAAGCTTGGTTTTGATACTATTGTTGTTCGCCATGTCTTAATCCTCCAAGTTCTTGCCAATGAGGCGCATTAAAAATATTGCTACAATATTGGCAATAATAACGGCGACTATGCCACCGGCAGAACCTCCACCAACATCAAACTGCAACAACGACTGGGTATAAATTAAGTACGTTATATTGGTTGATGCGTATCCTGGACCACCGCTTGTTGTTACTAATATCTCGGCAAAAATTGACAATAAAAAAATTGTTTCTATTAAAATAACTGCCGTTATTGCGCGTGACAGATGCGGTAGGACGATGTAGTAAAATTTACTAAATGGTCCTGCTCCGTCTAAGTCAGCAGCCTCAAGTTGTTCTCGGTCAAGAGATTGAATCGCTGTAAGTAGGATTAATGCGGCAAACGGTAGCCATTGCCACGACACAATAACAATGATTGAAAGCAGCGGGATTTGGGCAAAAAAATCGATAGGGGTCATACCCAGCCAATTGGCAAAATGGGCAAATAAGCCATTAACGGGGTTCATTAGCATATTTTTCCAAACCAGCGCTGAAACCGTTGGCATAACAAAAAAGGGGGCTAGAACCATTATTCGAACATAGTTTCGGCCCCAAATTGCTTGATCAAGCAAGATAGCTAAACCAATACCACCACCAAGTGTGATTAGTAAAACACCACCAACAAGTAGCAGGGTATTAAAAAAAGATTCAAAAAATGCCGGATCAGTAAGGAAAAACTCATAGTTCATGAAACCAATAAACTCTTCGGTTCCAGGACTAAGCAGGTTGTAATCTAAAAATGAAAAATATAGCGTCATGCACAGCGGAACTAACATCCAAGCCAACAGTAAAACAACTGAAGGGACCAGCATGAGTCGAGCGAGCGCACGTGAATTTGTGGTAGCCATAACTAAGACCTTTTAATCGTGATAGCTGGGCAAGCTCTAGTTGAACTTACCCAAACCATTAATAGACGAATGAATTACTTAGGGTAACGCGCTTTTCTCATGGCACGTTCGACTAAACGTTGAGCACTTTGTAATGCTTGTTTTACAGTCATTTGGCCAGTTAACGCGGCGGCAAATTGTTGACCAACAGCTGTACCAATACCTTGGAATTCTGGTATAGCAACAAACTGAACACCAACATAAGGAACCGGTTTAACCGTTGGGTTTATAGGATCTGCAGATTGGATAGAATCCAAAGTGATCTGTGCAAAAGGCGCAGCTGCCATGTAGTCTGGATTATTATAAAGTGACGCTCGAGTCCCTGGAGGTACGTTAACCCAGCCTTTTTTGGCCGCGACTAACTCAGTGTACTCTTTAGATGTTGCCCAACTAATAAAACGTTGTGCTGCATTTGATTTCTTACTGCTTGCAGGAATTGCCAGCGTCCAAGACCATAACCAATTGCCTCGTTTGCCTAGGCCATTGTCAGGCGCAAGAGCAAATCCAACATGTTCAGCAACTTCAGAGTTTTCTTTATTTGTAACAAATGCGCCAGCCACTGTTGCATCAATCCAAATACCACACTTTCCGGTTTGAAAGAGCGCTAGGTTTTCATTAAAACCATTAGCTGAAGATCCCGGAGGACCATACTTTGTCATCGAATCAACATAATATTGTAAAGTGTCATGCCATTCTTGACTGTCAAATTGCGGTTTCCAATTTTGATCAAACCATCTTGCGCCAAATGAGTTAGACATTGCTGTAATTAAGGCAATATTTTCTCCCCAACCCGCTTTACCTCGCAAACATAAACCATAGACACCAGATTGTTTGTCCGTCATTGCTTTTGCGGCTTTTTGAATAAACTCCCACGATGGTGCTTTAGGCATAGTTAAACCCGCTTTGGCCATTAAGTCTGTGCGGTACATAACCATTGAACTTTCTGCATAAAATGGCGCAGCGTATAATTTATCTTTAACAGTTAGGCCGTTTCTGATCGCAGGCAGAATATCGTCTACGTCATAATTTTCACCTAACTTGTCAAGCTCTCTGAGCCAGCCTTGTTTTCCCCAAATAGGGACTTCATATGTACCTATTGTCATAACATCATACTGTCCACCTTTTGTTGCAACATCGGTCGTGACTCGTTGACGTAGTATATTTTCTTCTAAGGTCACCCATTTTAAATTAATATCTGGGTTTTCAGAGGTGAAACTCTTACTGAGTTCTTTCATAGTGATCATGTCACCATTGTTTACTGTTGCAATCGTAATGGTTTCAGCAAGGACGGCGGTGCTCAAAAATAAAGAACAACATGCAATAATTGATTTTTTAATCGACATAATAATTTCCCGTAATAATCAGTTTAAAGGTAGGGCGTTGATTACGACCTACCTGTTTTTAAAACGATGAGTATTGTTATTAGAACAAGTTTACTGCTACTTGCAGTGCGCCAAGTTCAAGGGCCGGGTTCCACATCGCGGTAGCAGATACTGGAAATGTTTTGCCCATTGCATATAGGTTTTTTGAATAGGTAAAGCCAACATTGTTAATATTAGCTTTGTCTGAATAGAAGTTTTTGTCGTTAACTGGTGAGAACGCGCCACCAATAAACGCTTTTACTTGTTCGCCATCTTTGCCATGCCAAACAGGTGCTGATACTTCAATGTAGTTTGTAAAAGATTGTTCTTTTTCACCTGAGTCTTCATCTATGTACGTATCAATACCTTGCACGATGACAGAATAATAAACAGAAATTGGCGTTTCGCCTTGGAATGTATATCCCGCACCAATATCAACAAAGTTGCCGGTTTTAGATGGATCAGTTGAGTAGTTGAAAATATCCACATCACTGTCTGAAATAGAGGAGTGGTTACCGTGATTTACGATTTCAACAAAAAAGTCGTCTGTAAACTTGTGAGAGGCGTAGTATGTAAACTCTTTAAACTCGCCATTGAAAGAACCACCGCCCCAAAGGCCGTAAGTCGTTTTTTTGTCTTCAGATTTGTACTCTAAAGAGCCAGCTGTCATAACGCCGTCGGTGACAATAAAACCGTGCCATAAATGGTTTGTTTTAAGATCAAAGGCTAACTTCCATTCACCACTACTCTGAGCGTGCAGTTGAGTGCTTAATGTACTTGCTAGGATTGCTGTAATTGCAGTTATTTTGTGTGTGTTATTTAACATAGTAAACCCTGTTTTATTTACGTTTTTATTGTTGAATTGTTTGCCTTACTTCCCCCTTTCGGTTTGGTAAAACGCAATTCTTGAAAAATTTTATATTGCTAATTGAACATTTAGTTACATGCCGATTTATATTCATTGTATTGGCATTTTATAACTAATGGGCAAAAGCTCACCTCGTGGTCATACTCCCACCGAGAGGGAGGAACGTCAATAGTTTTTTGTTTGTTAAATGCACAATTATTTAGAGGTTAATAAATAATTTATATATTTCAGATTGTTACGGTTGAGGTTTTTACTATTTTTTTTCTAAAATTTGGATTGGCACTGAAAAAAACTTGTATTGGTTGTTGCTTGATTTAAAAATGTTCCAACTACACTTTCTAAAAGCCTCAGTTAAATTTTATTGGACTTGAATTTATATGTTTGAGAGTTAATCAATTGGGGGTCTTAAATAAAAAGCGCTAAATTAAGTAGTGAGGCTTGGGCGAAAAATATCGAGTTGGTTTTTCAAAATTTGATTTGAATATCTGGATGTAAAAAATCCGACATTATTTCTAATGTCGGACTTGGTAATAAAGTGAGGCTAAATCTACTTGAAATCGAAATCAGCACTCTACCAGTAAGATACCGATAACTTATAGTTCTAACGCTTGTTTTGCATCCATATATTCTAATTCAAGTGTTTCACCTAAAGCATCTACAACGGCTTTATAAGTGACTTTACCTTTATGAACATTCAAGCCATTTAGTAAATGTTGGTCTTCTAACATTGCACGTTTCGTACCTTTATTTGCTAGGGCTAAGCCAAACGGTAATGTTGCATTGTTTAGGGCCATAGTTGACGTTCTGGCAACACCGCCTGGCATGTTTGCAACACAGTAGTGAACAACATCACTTATGACATATGTCGGGTCTTGATGAGTAGTTGCTTTAGAAGTTTCAAAACAACCACCTTGATCTATGGCGACATCAACTAAAACTGAACCAGGTTTCATACTAGCAATATGTGCTTTCGTAATTAATTTAGGTGCAGCTGCACCAGGAATTAACACAGCACCGATAACTAAGTCTGCCTTAGATGTATAATAATCAAGCGCATCTACGGTTGAATATACCGTTTTCACCGTGCCACGGAAAATATCGTCTAATTGGCGTAAACGCGGTAGTGAACGGTCGACAATAGTGACATCTGCCCCCATGCCGACTGCCATTTTAGCGGCATTTGTGCCAACGACTCCGCCGCCAACAACAAGTACTTTGGCGGGCGCTACGCCCGGTACACCACCTAGTAATGTGCCACTGCCTCCCTGCGCTTTTTCTAAATGATGCGCACCGGCTTGAATAGACATACGACCTGCCACTTCACTCATTGGGGCTAAAAGTGGTAATCCACCTGTATGATCGGTAACAGTTTCATAGGCAATACATGTGGCGCCGGATGCAACCAATAGTTTTGTTTGGGTTGGATCAGGGGCTAAGTGCAGATAGGTATAAAGGGTTTGGCCTTCACGCAACATTTTACATTCGTTTGGTTGCGGCTCTTTTACTTTAACAATCATATCTGCTGAAGCGAAAATTTCCTCAGCTGTCGCAATAATTGAAGCGCCTGCGTCAACATATTGCTCATTCGTAAAACCAATAGACTCACCTGCATTGGTTTCAATGATGACCTGATGGCCGTGAGCAACAAACTCTTTTGCTGCTGCTGGTGTTAAACCAACACGGTATTCATGGTTTTTAATTTCTTTAGGGACACCGACGATCATATTTTTCTACCTGTTATTTCTTGTTGTGTGATATTTTCGGCGATTATATTGTGTGAATGGCAGTTTTATTCACTTTTATTTGGCTTATTTTAGAGTAATAAACTATAGGTGGCGTTATGCATTCAAACACGATGAATAAATCGTTAGACAGAACTGATAAAAAAATTCTGATGGAATTACAAAAAAATGGACGGGTTTCAAATGTTGAACTCGCTAAATTGGTAGGGCTTAGCGCCACGCCTTGCTTAGAGCGAGTTAAACGATTGGAGAAACAAGGTGTGATCGAAGGTTATCAGGCAATCGTAAATGCTGAGGCGGTTGGTGCATCGTTATTAGTTTTTGTCGAAATCACACTTGAGAAAACAGCCCAGGATGTTTTTAGTGAGTTCTCAAAAGCGGTAACTTTCTTCGATGAAATCTTAGAATGTCATTTGGTGTCAGGTAGTTTTGATTATTTGCTAAAAACTAGGGTAAAAAATATGGCGTCATATCGAAAACTGTTAGGCAATACATTACTAAAATTACCCTCAGTTAGCGCATCTCGGACCTATGTTGTGATGGAAGAAGTGAAGACAAATCAACCGATCCGAATCCATATATAGGCACGTTGTTGAAGATGTTAATGACTGACCAAAACTCTGTAACAAATAAGTGATCCCAATCGTTAATTTTGGTAGAGTTGCGAACAATATAAAAAGCGATTTTGGTCACTTTTGAACTTAAAATAATAATAAATCTTGGAGTATTAGGTTTTGACTGACAATCAGCCAACTGTATTAAATGGATTTCAACGCTTACTAGAAGTTGGATTGCTTGTAGCCGGCGCTGTGGCAATCTATATCCTAATCACTTTGTTTACCTTCGACCCTGCTGACCCAAGTTGGAGTAAAACAGGAAATTACGAATTAATTAAAAACGCTGGTGGAGCATTTGGTGCGTGGATAGCCGACGTACTTTTATTTACATTTGGTTGGTTAGCGTTTTTTGTACCTGTGCTTATCGCCCTTTGTGGTTGGTTAATGTTTCGCAAGTTCCATGATCTTATTGAAGTTGATTACCTAGCGCTAGGCCTTAGACTCATTGGTTTCTTAATGTTTGTCATAGGTTGCTCAGCTATATGCAGTGTCAATTTTGACGACATCTATTATTTTTCTTCGGGCGGTATTGTAGGTGACGTTTTTGCCTATCTGCTCATGCCTTTATTTGGTTTTACTGGCTCAACCTTATTATTTTTAGTCGCGATTATGATTGGCATTACTTTGATGACAGGTATCTCATGGATGCAGGTCGTCGATGGGTTAGGGCGAGTGACTTTGAATTCTGTTTATTGGTTAATAAAACAAGTTTCAAACCTTTTTCATCGAGAACCTTCACCAAAAAGTAAACTCATACCGCAAGATAATAATGTAAATAGTGAAGCAAATATCTCTAGCGAAGTAGATGAACATTCTCTAAATGAAGAGAAGTCAGCTAAAACTAAGCAAACTCAAAACAAAGTTGCCGCACCTGATCATACTGAAACCGAAAGTGCAGCGTCTAAAAGTTTGTTAAGCCAGTTTTTCGGAAGCGCCGAAGCATCGATTACCGAACAAAAGCTCACGCCGTCTATTTCAGACATAGATGTTGATACTCAACGTGAACTACCTCCTGCGGAGACCCCAAAGGCCGTTGAAGTAACGCCGACCTCAAGTAGACCACTTAGGCCAGACACTAAAGAGACTCCAGCAAAGGCTGTTGATGTTTCTTTTGACGACGATATGCCTTTTTCAATAGACGATATGGACAGCCCTGCTTCTTATTCTACCTTAGATGAACAAATCAAAGATGATGATATTTCAGGCGCATTAGAGAGTTTACAAACCGGTGACAAAAATGTGCACGAACGCGATACTGTGGCAACGGCATCGATTAAAAAACCTGAACCTATGCCACTGACACTGCCTTCACTTGAGTTACTTGACCGTGCTGACAAAATAGAAAATCCAATTTCTCAAGAAGAGTTGGACGTTGTTTCTCGTTTGGTTGAAGTGAAATTAATGGACTTTAATATACAGGCGACTGTCGTTGGCGTTTACCCAGGCCCAGTAATTACGCGTTTTGAACTCGATTTAGCACCAGGCATTAAAGTCAGTAAAATATCCAGTTTATCAAAGGATTTGGCGCGTTCTTTATCAGCTATGAGTGTTCGTGTCGTTGAAGTTATTCCAGGGAAGTCGTTTATTGGTTTGGAAATACCAAACAAACATCGTCAAATTGTACGACTGTCAGAAGTCATGGATAGTACAGTATTCCAAAACGCCGCTTCACCATTAACTATGGTTTTAGGTAAAGATATTGCCGGTAAGGCGGTTGTAGTTGATCTAGCAAAAATGCCACATTTATTGGTTGCGGGTACGACGGGCTCGGGTAAATCAGTTGGTGTTAACACCATGATTTTGAGTTTGTTGTATAAATCAACACCAGAAGATGTGCGATTGATCATGATCGATCCAAAAATGTTGGAACTTTCTGTCTATGAAGGTATCCCACACTTGTTGTCTGAAGTTGTGACCGACATGAAGGAAGCGGCCAATGCACTTCGTTGGTGTGTGGGGGAAATGGAACGTCGATATAAATTGATGTCTGCTATGGGCGTTAGAAACCTAAAAGGCTTTAATACTAAAGTACAAGAAGCGATTGATAGCGGTTCACCACTATTTGACCCGTTATGGAAAGACTCTGACAACATGTTGGAATTTCCACCGCAATTAGAAAAGCTGCCAGCGATTGTTGTGGTTATTGATGAATTTGCCGACATGATGATGATAGTCGGTAAAAAGGTTGAAGAACTGATAGCTCGAATTGCGCAGAAGGCGAGGGCAGCGGGGATTCATTTAGTCTTAGCCACTCAGCGTCCTTCGGTGGATGTAATTACTGGATTAATTAAAGCGAATATTCCAACGCGTATGGCGTTTCAGGTTTCATCAAAAATTGATTCGCGAACTATTTTAGACCAACAAGGCGCAGAAAACCTTCTGGGCATGGGGGACATGTTGTATTTACCGCCTGGTTCAGGCGTTCCAACCCGTGTCCATGGGGCATTTGTTGACGATCATGAAGTCCATGCTGTCGTAAATGATTGGAAATCAAAAGCAAAACCTAACTACGTTAGTGAAATTTTGCAAGGTGAAATGACCGACGAAAATATGCTTCCAGGTGAAGCCGCAGAAATGGCAGAAGGTGAAGAAGTCGACCCAGTATTTGACGAAGCAGTGGCATTTGTCACTGAAACGCGAAAAGTTTCGATATCAAGTATTCAACGAAAATTAAGAATTGGTTACAACCGTTCTGCCCGTATTGTCGAACAGATGGAAATAATGGGAATAGTAAGCACTGCGGCAAATAATGGCACACGTGAAGTGTTGGCTCCGCCACCGGTTAAAGCGGCGATTGATGAGGAATTAGATTAGTTTATGGTTAAGTATTTAGCAGTAATAAAACAATGTATGGTTGCAAGCGTCGTATTAGTTAGTATGGCCGCCAACTCGGCTGATGTAACTAAAACAGCCGAAGTCGAATTACGTACAATTTTAAAACAATACAATGGGTTTTCAGCCGATTTTTCTCAACGAGTTGTCGATAGTGAACTTAATGTATTGCACGAAGCACAGGGGCGTTTGAAGTTTAAACAACCGGGATTGTTTTTGTGGGAAATCACTGAACCTGAACCTGAGTTACTAGTATCTAATGGCGAGACATTATGGTGGTTTAATCCATTTATCGAACAGGTCTCGTTGTTTGATGCAAGCCAAGCTGTCGCTCAAACGCCATTTGCCTTGCTCGTTTCCCAAGACGATGAAACGTGGTCACAGTTTACGATCGAAAAACAACAAAACCACTTTGTTGTAAGTCCTAAATTGCTTGACCAAGCTCAAGTTATAGAACTTAAAGTAACGTTTAAAGACACTTTGTTGACCAATATAGCGGTGGTCGGTCGTACCATGCAAGTGAGCCAGTATGCAATTTCAAATCAAGTTTTTGCCGACGTAGACAATGGCTTGTTTCAGTTTGAAATACCATTGGGAACAGATATCGACGACCAAAGGCAATTGCCAAAAGTTGTTGACGGCAATGTTGAATATTAAGGTTTTGACTGTTGGCTACTCAAGGTTTTGACTTTACCCCTACTGAAAGTGCCCCATTAGCGTCTAGAATGCGTCCCCGTGTCATAGATGACTATGTTGGGCAGACGCATTTGGTTGGCGAGGGTAAGGCGATTCGACGTATGATCGAGGCGAAAAAATGCCATTCGATGATATTGTGGGGACCTCCGGGAACCGGTAAAACAACACTTGCAGATTTGATTGCCCATTATGCAGACGCGGATGTTGAAAAGCTTTCTGCGATTAGCGCTGGTGTTAAAGACATTCGTGCAACCATTGAACGGGCCAAAGAACGGCTAGTAAACCAAGGTAAAAAAACTGTGTTGTTTGTCGATGAAGTTCATCGATTTAATAAAAGCCAACAAGATGCGTTTTTACCCTTTATTGAAGATGGCACGGTGAGCTTTATTGGAGCAACGACCGAAAATCCGTCGTTTGAACTCAATAATGCAATATTGTCTCGCGCCCGTGTATATATCCTCAAAGCCATCGAAGACTCAGATTTGGCTCTGTTATTGGACCGAGCACTTTGCGATAAAGTGGATGGTCTAGGCGCGCACAATTTAAAGATTAATGCCGACAATCGAGATTTGCTAATAAAACTATCGAACGGTGATGGTAGAAAATTACTGAATTTTCTAGAACTATGTTGTGACTTAGTTGAACAAGATAATCAGATCACAAAAGAGATCATAGAGCAGGCCACTGGTAATCAGATGGCTACCTTTGATAAAGGCGGTGATCATTTTTATAACTTGATTTCAGCCTTTCATAAGTCGGTGCGAGGTTCAGCCCCTGATGCCGCTTTATATTGGTTCTGCCGTATTTTAGCGGGTGGTGGTGACCCTTTGTATGTCGCGCGGCGATTATTAGCCATCGCTACTGAAGATATAGGCAATGCGGATCCTAGAGCCATGGAGGTTGCCCTTAATGCATGGGATATTTTTCACCGTGTCGGGCCTGCAGAAGGTGAACGCGCAATAGCTCAGGCCACATTATATTTAGCTGCCGCACCCAAAAGTAACGCTGTTTATGTCGCCTTTAAACAGGCCAAACGGATGGCATCCGACTTACCGAGTTTTGATGTGCCTAAGCATTTAACAAATGCACCTACGGAACTAATGAAACAAACAGGTAATGGTGAAGGTTACCGGTATGCTCACGACGAACCTGGTGCCTATGCGGCGGGCGAAGAGTACTTTCCAGCGGAATTAGCCAATACTAAATTATATGAACCTAGTGATCGTGGACTCGAACGAAAAATTAAAGAGAAATTGGAATATCTACAATCACTAGACGACAACAGCCCTATCACTCGTAGAAAGGACTAAATTTTGAGTTTGAGCAGTATTGTTTTTGTCGCGATTGGCGGCGCTATAGGTGCAAGTTTACGTTACAGTGCAACCATTGGCGTAACTGCATGGTTAGGCAAAGGATTTCCCTATACAACCTTGTTAGTTAATATCTTGGGTTCATTTATTATGGGCCTCTTATTTAGCTTAATTGAACATGGTATAGTTGCTGAATTGCCTTGGCGACCTTTGATAGGTGTAGGAATATTAGGCGCATTGACGACTTTTTCAACATTTTCGCTCGACACGTTGTTGATGTTGCAAAACGGTGAATGGCAAAAAGCCTTAATCAATATATTATTAAATGTTTTGGTCTGTATTTTAGCCGCTTGGCTAGGGATGCAATTGGTACCGAATCGAACGTAAATTTTAAGAATGGGTAGTTACGAAACATGTTAGATTCAAAATTTCTACGAAGCGAGATTAATACTGCGCAGGAAAAACTGGCAACTCGTGGATTTCAATTAGATGTAGAAACGTTAGTCAATTTAGAAGAGCGCAGAAAAGAACTACAATCTTCGACGCAAGACCTACAAAACGAACGTAATACTAAGTCCAAATCGATTGGCCAAGCAAAAGCGCGTGGCGAAGATATCCAACCCTTGCTGGCAAGTGTTGCTGATCTCGGCGATAAGTTAGATGCCGCCAAAGTTGAATTGTCAGAGTTACTAAAAACCATAGACACTTTATCTATGGGGTTGCCTAACTTACCGCATGACGACGTACCGGTTGGTGCAAAAGAAGAAGACAATGTTGAAATTTTGAAATGGGGCGAGCCAAAGCAATTTGATTTCGAACCTAAAGATCATGTTGACCTAGGTGAAGCATTAAACAAAGGCCTAGATTTTGAAATGGGCACCAAATTAAGCGGTGCTCGTTTTACTGTTATGAAAGGCAAAATTGCTCGTCTAAATCGAGCGTTAGCGCAATTTATGTTAGACCAACACACAGAGAATAACGGTTATACAGAAGCGTATGTGCCTTATCTTGTCAACCCTGAAAGTTTGCAGGGTACAGGTCAATTACCTAAATTTGCGGAAGATTTGTTTCATACTCAGCCAATCACAGGTCAAAGTGACAATGCCGATGAACAAGACTCACGCAAATTGAGCTTAATTCCGACTGCGGAAGTTCCATTAACAAATTTCGCACGCGACGTTATTTTTGAAGAAGCTGAATTACCACTTAAATTAACGGCTCACACGCCGTGTTTTCGTTCTGAAGCCGGTTCTTATGGCCGTGATACTCGAGGGTTAATTCGTCAACATCAATTCGACAAAGTTGAGTTAGTGCAAATAGTTAAACCAGAAAACTCAGATGATGCATTAGAGCAATTAACTGGTCATGCCGAATCAATCTTACAATTGCTTGGTTTACCATATCGTAAAGTCATTTTATGTACGGGTGACATGGGATTCTCTGCGACTAAAACCTATGACCTCGAAGTATGGTTACCAGCTCAAGATACGTATCGTGAAATTTCATCATGTTCAAATATGGGCGACTTCCAGGCGCGTAGGATGCAAGCACGCTATCGTGCGAAAGGTGCGAAGAAACCTGACTTAGTCCACACCCTGAATGGCTCAGGTTTAGCAGTAGGTCGTACGTTAGTTGCAGTATTGGAAAATTATCAAAATGAAAACGGCACGATAAACGTACCAGAAGTTTTAGTCCCTTATATGAACGGCATTACTTTAATCGATTAATTTAAAATTGGTCGAATTGCAGTTTAGAATCGGGGCAAAGTTTGCCCCGATTATACTTTGAGCATAAAAATAAGAAAAATTATGGCTGATAACGACGCTAAAGAAGATAAAAAGGCGGCAAAAGCGCAAGCTAAAGCTGATAAAAAAGCCGAAAAAGCGGGTGGTAAATCAGGTGACAAACCAGTTAAAAAGGAAAAACCGTTTAGCTTAGCAAGACGTTTGATGACCATGTTTTATTGGTTTGTGATGATTGCTGGAGTGTCTGCATTAGTGTGGCAAGGTTTTGCTGCTTACAATCTGTTTACTGGAAATTAGAAGCGTTTACTATGTTTGATTTAACCTCTGTCTGGATATTGATGCTGTTTTTTATCATCATAGGTGTGTTTTGGAAAATCCGGAGTTTTGCCGAATTAGCCAGAGTATCAGCCGAGGACTATTGCAATAAGCATGGTTTACAACTGCTGTCGGTCGCTATGGGAACAATTCGAGTAAGAATTAAAAAAGGGGTTAACATTGTTGTGACTTTTGATTTAAATTATAGTCCAGAGGGGATTACCGCGAAGCAAGGTGAAATTGAAATCATCAACGGCAAAGTCAATCAAATCTCACACTGGAGCTAGTCAACCTAGCAGTGAAAAGTCAACGGTACCATTCGTACCTTATCTTCAATACAAGCGTTATTAGTTAACCTAGTGTTAAATCTTCCAGCAAGTACCGTAATCTAACCAAACATGTGTCAATAAAGCTGATTGTTTTGTATATATGCGGCTACTTGTTGCGGTAACCAATCTTGTAATCTATCGGCATCATCATTTTTAAAGGCTTGTCTTATCTCGGTGGACGAAATATCAATTAACGCATTTTCCACAATATGGATCCGTTTACCTAAAAACGGAATAAGTACCGGTGCGAGCGTCGGTTGCGTAGTAGTATTTTCTTGTATGTCTAGTTGCAACTTGTATTGCGGCCTTGCCATGACGATAAGATGACACACTTCTAGTATATTTTGCCACTCAACCCATTGGGTGAAACTTAATAACGAATCCATACCAACAATAAAGTAGTACTCCGTATTGGGTTCTAGCTGTTTAAAATTTTTTAGCGTATTTATTGTGTAGCTGTTGCCCATTTGTTCAAGTTCGAATTCGCTTATTTCTGTAGGTATGGGGCTATGCACAGACGCTAATGCCAATTTACACATATTAAGTCGATGATGACTCTTAGTTGCACAGCTATTTTTCAAGGGTTGTTTATAGCAAGGTAAATAGATTAACTTTCCAATATCAAATTGTGTGACAGCATCAAAAACAGGCGTTAAATGCCCAAAATGAATGGGGTCGAAACTGCCTCCAAAAATGGCGACTTTTTTTGGTTCCGCCTTTTCTTTGGTTTTACTATCGATTGATATCGTAGGTTGTTGAGTCATTTTCAGAAGTTCACTGGCTAAACAAGTTAACGGATGAGCGGAAGTTTTAATCCGCTAATGTTGGCATTGCCCGTTAACAACAAGGCAATATGAGCAAACATTGAATAAGGACATTGAGGCGAAAATGTTTTAATCGCAAAATCGACTTCTGACAACAATTTTAAAGCTTCGTTAACCGCGGTCGCTGGCAGTTTATTTGCAGCATTAAGAAATACGTTTTGTTTGTTTTTCCAAACTCGGTGTTTATCAAATACGGGGGTCGGTGGTTGGCCTTTCACAATGGCAGATTGTAACTGAGTTAACAACATTAAATCTTTTTGCAGTGACCACATAATTATATTCGGTTCAAAATCTTCCAACTTGAGTCGTTGCAAAATGGTCATACAGCGTTGGCTATTGCCAGCCCATATGCTGTCTATAAACTGAAATACGCTGTATTTAGCCTGATCAGCCACAAACCGTTCAATGATACTAATATCAATGTGTTGTTGTTGCCCTAGAGCCATATTGAGTTTTTGTAATTCTTGCGCCGTTGCCAATAAGTTGCCCGAAGTAAAATTAAGCAAATATTGTTGGGCATTTGTATCCATACTCAAGCCATGTTCGACTAATTGCTGTTGTAACCAACGAGTGAGGTGATTCCCGTCAATTTCATAAACGGGAATGTATAAACCAACTTTATCTAAGGCTTTAAACCAAGCACTTTTAGTTTGGTTGGCATCAAGTTTAGGGCCGAACAACACTAAAATGGTATTTTCATCCAACTCAGGTGCGATTTGCTTTAAAACCTCTGAACCTGCTTTGCCAATTTTATTGCTGTTAAGCTCAACTTCGACTATTTTTTTATCAGAAAATAGGGACATCGCCTGACAATGTTGGGCTACGTCGAGCCAGTCAAATTGGTCGTCGTCAGCTAATCGAATAAACTCGTCAAACCCTTGCTGTTTGGCGGCGGCTTTGATCTTTTTACGACAATCATCAATTTGAAATGGTTCATCACCAAACAATAGATAGCAATTTGAAAGGCCTTTAGATAGGTTTTGCTGAATTTGATTGGCGTAAATTTTCATCGTGTTATTGGATCATCATCAGCTGAGACAAAATACGGTCACTGGCTAAAACACGAAGCTCAGACAATATAAGCTGACGTTCACGTTCTTTTGCTAATGCGTTATTCGGATCGTCCTGAAACTCGCGACTTAATTCAAAGTTAAAACTAAGCGGTTCTTTATTTGGTTTTTGCACTTGGTATCGAACTAAATAAATTAGCTCATACTCGGCGACTTGACCATTAGGGAACAACGACAATGTTTTACGCTGAAACTGCTCGGGCAATATTCGTAACTCAGCAATGTTAGCTGTTTTCTTCTTAACTAAGTCCACTTGGTTTTGCGTTAATCGTCGTTCAACCTGCTTAGCTAAAGGGCTAAATTTATTGTCAGATGATAAATGGATCTTTTTTAATGAGTCGGGGAGATAGTAATGGCCCTTTAATCGAAAGCCACAGCCATTAAGCGAGCTGCAAATGACAACAATTATTAACAACCATATCGCTTTCATTTTATCTGCCTTTGTTGATTTTATTGACCATTAAAACTTGGTCAGCCTTAGAAAAGGCTGACCACATAAACTTAGCTACTGCGGCTAATCTAACGGATTAGTTAGCAACAATATTAAGCAACTTACCTTTGATAAAGATAACTTTACGAACGGTTTTATCAGACAAGAAACGTGCTACGTTGTTTTCATTGGCGCCGGCTTCTTTAATAAACTCTTCAGTTGCATCGGCCGCTACGGTTATCTTGCCACGGACTTTACCGTTAACTTGAATTACGATCAGTTTTTCATCTTCAACTAATGCATCGCGGTCTACAGTTGGCCAAGGCGTCGACAAAATATCGTCAGTTTGACCTAGCTGTGCCCATAACTCATGACATACATGTGGAGTAATAGGGGCGAGCATGACTACAACAGCTTTTATAGCTTCGAACATCACAGCTTTATCTACGTCTGTTTCCAGAGGCGATTTAACCAGTTTGTTCATCAATTCCATAATCGCTGCAATAGCGGTATTAAATGTATTACGACGGTCTAAATCGTCTGTCACTTTGTCGATGGTTTTATGTAAGTCACGGCGAAGAGCTTTCTGGTCGCTGTTTAATGCACTTACATCCAACTCAGATATTAAACCTGCTGCGATGGTATCTTGAGCTAATTTCCAAACACGTTTAATAAAGCGGTGCGAACCTTCAACAGCCGAGTCAGACCATTCTAACGTTTGTTCAGGAGGCGCGGTAAACATCATAAATAAGCGAACGGTATCGGCACCTAATCGGTCGATAACTTTTTGTGGGTCGATGCCATTATTTTTCGACTTTGACATTTTTGACATACCAGCAGATAACACGGGTTGGCCGTCTGAAATTAACCAAGACTTAGAGACTCGGCCTTTTTCATCACGTTCAACTTCCACATCAAGCGGAGCAAACCAAGTTTTGGCGCCATTGTCTTCTTCACGATAAAATGTTTCCGCTAATACCATGCCTTGGCACAATAACCGTTTAAACGGTTCGTCTGAGTCTACAAGACCAACATCACGCATAAGTTTGTGGAAGAAGCGGGCATACAACAAATGTAAAATCGCGTGTTCGATTCCACCAATATATTGGTCAACCGGCAACCAGTAGTTAGCTTTGCTCGGGTCAAGCATCATGTCATCGCTATCTGGTGAACAATAACGTGCGTAGTACCATGAAGATTCCATAAAGGTATCGAATGTATCAGTTTCTTTGAATGCCGCTTGACCATTTATGGTGGTTTTCGCCCATTCAGGATCTGCTTTTATTGGTGACGCGGCACCATCCATAACTACGTCTTCTGGCAATACAACCGGTAAGTCTTGCTCTGGAATAGGAACAGAAGTGCCGTCTTCTAATGTCGCCATCGGAATTGGTGCGCCCCAGTAACGTTGACGAGATACGCCCCAGTCACGTAAACGGTAATTTACTTTACGTTGACCTAATTGTTTTGATTCTAATTCGGTAACGATTGCATCAAATGCAGCTTGAAACTCAAGGCCATCAAATTGACCAGAATTAATTAATGGGCCTTTTTCCGTATAAGCTTCAACGCTTAAATCAACAGTCGAATCGTCAGAACTGGTAATAACTTGTTTAATTGATAATTGGTATTGGGTTGCAAATTCCCAGTCACGTTGGTCGTGCCCAGGAACTGACATTACCGCACCTGTACCGTACCCCATAAGGACAAAATTTGCAGACCAAACTGGAATGCTTTCACCTGTCAAAGGGTGTAAAACACGGTAGCCTGTGTCAAACCCTTTTTTAGCCATCGTCGCCATATCAGCTTCTGCCACTGATTGGTTTTTGCATTCTTCGATAAATTGCACTAGCTCTGGGTTGGTTTTGGCAGCTTCTAAAGCGAGTGGATGTTGCGCTGCAACGGCCACATAAGTAACTCCCATTAATGTATCTGGGCGAGTTGTGTAAACCGTTAATGTCTCGTCAGAACCTTCAAGCTTAAACTGAATGTCTGCACCTTCTGAGCGACCAATCCAGTTTTTTTGCATTGTTTTAACTTGCTCAGGCCAATCTTCCAATTGATCCAAATCCGTTAACAATTCTTCTGCATAATCTGTAATTTTAATAAACCATTGTGGAATTTCTTTTTGTTCAACAAGGGCACCTGAACGCCATCCGCGGCCATCAATAACTTGCTCGTTTGCAAGTACGGTTTGGTCAACTGGATCCCAATTTACCGTGGCTGTTTTTTTATAAACTAACCCTTTTTCATAAAGCTTAGTGAAGAACCATTGTTCCCAGCGATAATACTCTGGTGTACACGTTGCGACTTCGCGGTCCCAATCGTAACCAAACCCTAAGCTATTAAGTTGGTTTTTCATGTAGTCAATATTTTCATAGGTCCACTTTGCAGGGGCCGTATTATTATTTATTGCAGCGTTTTCGGCTGGCAGACCAAACGCATCCCAACCCATAGGCTGCATTACGTTTTTGCCATTTAAACGCTGAAAACGAGAGACCACGTCACCAATGGTATAATTTCTTACGTGACCCATATGTAAACGGCCACTTGGGTAAGGCAGCATCGACAAGCAGTAAAATTTTTCTTTAGACGCATCTTCCGTCACTTTGAACGATTTATTGTTTGCCCAATGTTGTTGAACACGTTGTTCAATTTCCTGGTGATTATATTCAGCTTGCATGTAATGATCTCAATGTTTAGATATGGTTTTGTCGCGGAACAAGGTATTTAATTTTGCTGGTATTCGTCGCGAAAGTGTCTACCGTTTTTGGCAGTTATTATAGGGCGTAAGCATAACTAATTAGGCACTTTGCAACAAGTAAAAAGGCCATGTTTTAAAGCCCAAACCGGTGGTTTTTTCAGCGCTTGTTCAAAACAAATCATGCACTAGGGGAATTTTGCGTATAGACTTATGACTATTGCGTTTCTACCGGATTGTTTTTGTTGTAAATCATGGAATTAATTAAACCGTTTATTTTGTCCCCTGACACTCTAGAACCCATTATTGACGAAGAAAAAATCGCCAATATATTGGATTCAAATATCGACGCACCTGTTAATTTTATCGGCCAAGAACGTGCTCAAAGTGCGTTAGAATTTGGCTTAGATATGGAAATGAATGGTTATAACTTGTTTGTAATGGGGGAACCTGCAACGGGTCGCCATACCCTTATAGATAATCTATTGCAGGAAGTCGCTAAAACCAAAGAAACGCCATTTGAATGGTGCTACGTCAACAATTTTGACGACAATAGGTGCCCTAATTATATCCGCTTAGCGCCAGGGGAAAGTAAAAAGCTGGTTGATGATATTGATTCGTTTATTGACGAACTTATGGATACGTTTCCTGCGGCATTTGACAACCCTGCGTACCAAAGAAAAAAACGCGCTATTGAACGTGAGTTTAATCTTAAGTACGAATCGGCTTTAGAAGTTGTTGAGTCTAAAGCACTCGAAAACCAAATTATTCTATATGAAGAAAAGGGATCTGTAAGCTTTGCCCCAGTCGTTGACGGTAAGCCTGTAAATGATGCTGATTTTACGCAACTAGATGAAGCAACCCGACAGAATTTTTACGAGCGCATTTCAGAACTTGAAGTTTTTCTAAATGAATCGTTATTAGAATTACCTCAGTGGAAAAGAGAAACATCGGAACAACAACGTAATCTCACAATTGAAACCATAGAAACAGCACTACGGCCATTAATTAAAGACTTAGAGCACAGCTATGCAGCAGACTTAGGCGTCATAAAATTTATTCGTGATATGAAATCTACCCTAGTTGAGCTAGTTCAAGAGTTAATGGCTGGTGAAGCGGACGAAGAAAAAAGTGGCGAAGAAATAGACGTCAGAAAGGCCCTTGAAGAACAGTTGTTACCCAATATTTTATTTTCAAAAAACGCCACAGATGGCGCGCCTATCATATACGAGCCTAATCCAACGTTTCAGAATATGTTTGGCAAGATTGAATACAGTTCTGTACAAGGGTCGGTTTATACCAGCTATCGGATGATACGACCGGGAGCCTTGCATCAATCAAACGGCGGTTATCTGTTAATCGAAGCGGATAAATTAATAGAACAAGCGGCTGTTTGGGAATCTTTAAAACTGGCCCTGAAAAGCCAAAAGATCAGAATGGAATCACCGGTTTTTGAACCTAATATAGTTAACGTTTCAAGTTTAACCCCGCAACCGATCCCGCTTGATGTAAAAATCATCATGATGGGAAGTCGGGACTTATATTACTTGATGCAGGAACATGACAACGAATTTAGTGAATTGTTTCGAGTATTGGCCGATTTTGAGCATTACATCTCACTAAACGACAAAGCCATGTATGGTTTTGTGCAAAAATCCAAACAATTTGCGAAGTCACATAATTTTGAATTATCCAGCGATGCGGTGTCACAGTTGATGAATTTCAGCTTTCGTCAGGCAGAGCATCAACATAAGTTATCGGCACGATTTGCCGACGTTTTGGAATTGATCTGCGAATCACAATTTTATGCAAAAAAATCGCACAAAGCAGAACCCTTTAGTACCGAAGCGGGCCCAGTTGTAATTCAGCGGGAAAATGTCATGCAGGCTTTGGAAGGCAAGCAGTATCGGACTGGTCAAATTAGTGAATCCTTTTTAGAAGATATTCAAGAGGGCCAAATTTTAATCGATACCTCGGGCTTTTCTGTCGGTAAGCTTAATGGACTAACAGTATTGCATATCGGTGATACAACATTTGGCACTCCGGCTCGCATATCCGCTACTGTATATGCTGGCTCAAATGGCATTGTTGATATTGAACGCGAAGTCGATTTAGGCAAATCAATACATTCTAAAGGCGTCATGTTACTCACCGGTTATCTTGGTAATAAATATGCTCAAGACTTTAGCTTATCGTTTTCCGCAAATATTGCCTTAGAACAGAGTTATGGGCAAATTGACGGAGATAGTGCCAGTTTAGGGGAAGTATGCGCGCTGATATCAGCAATTACTCAAATCCCACTTAACCAGTCTATTGCAATCACAGGCAGTATTAACCAACATGGGCAAGTTCAGTCAATCGGTGGCGTGAATGAAAAGATAGAAGGCTTTTTCAACTTATGTACCGCTCGCGGGCTAACGGGTGAGCAGGGCGTTATTATTCCTCGCACTAATTGCATAAACTTAATTTTGAATAAAACAGTCATCGATGCGGTTAAAAAAGGCCGTTTTCATATTTATGCGGTTGACCATGTTGATGATGCCTTGACGATATTAACCGGCAAACAAGCTGGAGTGTTGTCTTCACGCGGACGTTACCCGCGAGACTCCGTTAACGGTATAGCGTCACAACGATTGCGTCATATAGCGGATATTGTAAATAGTGACTTTTCTGAATAACAGGCATGACAAAATGCCTTAGCAGTACATCGGTTTTGTATTGGTAATAATAAACATCAATAAGTAAACCCCAGCTGTGAATACCTCTGGGTGGGATCCGCGATTAAATGGGTTGCCAAATGAGACTGAAAAATCAGACTTTAATGAGGTTGAGTTTTGTCGAGTTAATTTAGGTCGGGATTTGGAATGCACTTTAGTTGTTTAATGACCGCTTGTTGATTGATGATGGTAAGCGCAATAGCTCTAAAAAATCGTTCTACCGGCATCGCACCATCCATCATTTGTTTAAGATCGGCATTGGCCAGAATAAATTTCACATCGGTATGATAGCCAGATGGCTTTATTAACACTTGGGTGTGATCAAGTTGGCTAACAGTCCAGTCTTCTGGGCTATCAACTTGCAACTTGTCTATTTGATTATCGGCGATAAATACAAACGCAAAGCTGTGAATTTTTGATTCGTCCGAATACCAATTTAACGTTAATGCTTGAAAGTTAAACCATGCTTCTAACTTAACAAATAGCGGTGCTTGTTGTTGTTCATCACGTTCGAAAACGCCAACAGAGTTTATCGTAATCGGTAATTGTTCCTGCATTAATAATCTCCTTCTTTTGCAATTTGACCCGCTTTATTTGGCGATAATAAACTGTTTAAAAGGCTACTGGCACCAAATCGAAAATGCTTGTTTGTTAGCCAGTCATGACCAAACATATTTTTTGCTAAATTAACGTATTCAATGGCTTGAGCGTAATTGCCTATGCCGCCGGAGGCTTTAAATCCAATATCGAGATTTGAAGTTTTAATGGTTTCCAACATGTATCTTGCCGCATCTAGAGTGGCATTAATTGGCACTTTACCGGTGGAGGTTTTGATAAAGTCACAGCCGTTTTCAATGCTGATCTCGGATGCGATTTTGATATTACGCTCAGTAACTAATTCACCAGATTCGATGATCACTTTTAACTTTGCGGTATTTTTACAGGCTTCTTTACCCGCCCGCACCACATCAGCCACTCGTTTTGAATCACCCTTAATTAAATCTGAATATGGGATCACCAAATCAATTTCATTGGCACCTTGGATAATTGCACGTTCGGCCTGTTTTAAGCAGACGTCTGGTGAATCTAAGCCCAATGGAAAATTAATGACAGTGGCGATGGCTAATTCTTGGTGTGTATTAAGTTGCGCTAATTGTTCAACAAATTTTGGCCAAATGCACAACGCGGCAACCGGACCAAAGTCAGTGGTTGCCCGATGAGCCAAAGATTCAATGTCGTGCCATTGGTCATTGTCATTTAGACTGGTTAAATCAATAAACGCGATAAGTTCATGGGGAAGCATATTTGGCATTTTATTGAGTTTATAGTGTGACAAATGTGGTTAATAAACGACGTAAATTCTGGCCTGCGATCTTGCCTTGGCTTAACGTTTCGTCGTGGCTCAAATGGTGTTCACTTAAACCTGCAGCTAAATTAGTAATTGCAGCAACTCCACAAACGTTCATGCCGCAATGACGCGCTAAGATTGATTCTGGCACAGTAGACATCCCAACGGCATCTGCCCCTAAAATACGATAGGCGTTAATTTCTGCGGGGGTTTCAAATGTTGGACCTGATACCCAAATATAATTGCCATTAAACAAGTCGATATCTAAGCTATCACCGGCATAACGTAAATTTTTGATGTGTTCATTTTTATAGGTTTCAGTTAAGTCTACAAATCGAGGGCCTATATCAGGATCATTAATACCAACAAGGGGGTTAACACCAGAGAAGTTTAAGTGATCTTCGATGATCATCAAACTGCCTGGGGTCATTTCCGAATTAAGTGAACCTGAGGCATTGGTTAAAATGAGATCGTCTGCGCCCAAAGCTTTAAGGGTTCTAATTGGGATCGCAATTTGGTCGAAGCTTAAACCTTCGTAATAATGAAAGCGGCCCTTCATACACAATACAGGCACATCATTGAGATATCCCGCGATTAGCTCGCCAGGGTGGCCACTGACTGAACTGACCGGAAACATTGGGATATCTTGATATTTGATCACGATTGGATTGGTAATATCATTAGCAATGTCGGCGAGACCACTGCCTAAAATAATGGCGTATTTAGGTTTAAAGTCGCCAATGTGTTGCTTAATATACTCTGCGCTTGCTAAATATGGTTTATTCACAAAATTCCTTAATGACGATATTTTCGAATTTGGAAAATTACTCCAAATTTAGGGTGGTCTAAATAGTGTAGATCACCTGAATAACTTCGTCTGGTTTGTTCAAATGGATAGTGTTTTAACACGGTTAAATCCAATTTACTGCCATCTATGTTATTTGTCATTAAGTTCTGATCTTCTTTCATAGCCGAAATGACAACAGAAGTTGACAGTGACGCCTCATCCGTTTCATTTTTCTCCAGAAGTGGGTCAATATCGTTTAAAAACAAATCAGTATTTATCTGTTGGGTAACCGGTTCGCGATAATTAAATTTTGCGTCGAGGTAGAGGTAATGATTTAAATGCACGGTAATCGTGCCATCTAATTGCCATGTAGAATCAGGCAGATGCTTTGATTTAGGTGCTTTTAACGTATTGTTTTTAAAATCAACTACAGCGCCGTTTTGAAGTTTTTCCATAAACAATTGAACATTAGTTTTTTCTGCTTTTTGTAAATCAAAAACAGGTTCATTGTAAAGCGTGTTTTGACTGTTTTTGTCGTCAGGCAACGACGTTAATCGGTCTAAAACTGGATCGGTTGATTGCGCTTCTGGCAATGAAAATTTGGGTGTACCGTCGTATCGGAAATCATCGGTGTAATTTTTACCAGCTACAATATAAACGGGTACAGCGCGTTGCTTTGAAAGTCCAGGCTGACGCCACCCCATGTGGATGATTGGTGTAAGGTCTGGTTGGGCTTCTATTTTTTTATAATGGGCCATTAACTGTAGGTTGTCAGGGGACAACAGATAGACATTATGTAAGTCATCAAAATCTGGGCCGGTAGGTCGCTTTTTCATGTCCGTGACTGGCAGGGCTTGATTGTATGTGTTGGTGCTAGTTAGGTTGCCAGATATTAACTGCCAAACAAGCGGCTTTGATTCATTAGGCAACAAACATAAATTGGCGCTAAATTGCCAATTGGAGTCCATTAGTTGTTGATATTGCGTAAACTGCTGATAAAACCGATTAGCTTGTTGAATTTCAGCCAAATCATCCGATAAAGTGATAATTTCAACTTTGTCGGCTTCACCTTCGGTAATATCGTTGCCATTTACCATAGCAAAATCAGAGCCTTCAGCTGTTTTATATAAAGAGCCATCAGCGGTATTTACAGGCTCATTATCGAAGCGCTCGCCATCGATGTCGTCATAAATAGCTTCATCGTTTAAACCTGTTTCATTTTGTTCAGCATAGGCAGGTAAATCCAGTGACTCAGATAGATTAACATAGCTTGGATCAGTAAACGGGTCGCGTTCAGACCAACAATTATCTAAGTTAGCCAAATAACGAGTTAAATCCGGGGTAAACATCGGCGATAACAAATCCCACTTTCTGCGGGGTTTTAAATTTTTAATCGTATTGTCAAAAAGTTCACGCGTCGACGACGCGTCTTTGCGCGCAAATACAATCATTTCAACTTCAAACCAACGACCATCACTGGATTTTATGCCCTCGACTAATTCTTCGGTAGGCACTCGTTGATTTACGGTCTTAGCATCGTCGTCATTATTAATGTCAAAAGCATTAACTGCTAAAGACTGAAAGGCGAATGTTAAACAGACGACTGAAAATAGGGGCTTGGGTAAAAGATTCGGCCGGCGAAACTTAAACATCATGTTGGTTTTACCTTGTGTTCAAAGTCGTTGAGAAGTGAATTTACAAATTTGAGTCTATCTTCCGCATCTTTGTTTTCAATAGCAAATTTTAATTTATTGCCACCATCCAATTTATACGTGTCTGGATGCTGTTGAATGAGTGAGATCAAAAAGATCGGATCAACTGACGTACTTTCCGCAAACTCTATCGAACCGCCTTTCGGGCCGGCTTCAATTTTCGTTATGCCAATGGCTTGTGCACGCTGTCTAAACTCACTTATCCTAAATAGGTTTTTAGTCGCATCGGGCAATAAACCAAATCGGTCGATGAGCTCAATTTTAATATCGTCTAATTCAGGTACGTCAGAACAGGTTGCAATTCGCTTATATAAACTTAACCGTAGATTAACTTCTGGGATATAGCTGTCTGGTAACAGTGACGGAAGGCGCAGTTCGACTTCTGTTTGTTTAGATGTTAGTGCATCTAAGCTGAGCTCTTTCCCTTGTTTTAAAGCTTCTACCGCGTGTTCAAGCATGTCCATATATAGGGTGAATCCAATGGTTTGAATTTGCCCGTGTTGGTCGTCGCCAAGTAACTCACCAGCGCCACGAATTTCTAAGTCGTGTGTTGCTAAGGCAAAGCCCGCGCCGAGATCTTCAAGTTGCTCTATGGCTTCCAAACGTTTAACCGCATCTTTTGAAATTGACTTCGGTGGTGGAGTGAGCAAATACGCATACGCTTGGTGATGGGAACGACCAACGCGTCCTCTAAGCTGATGTAGTTGGGCTAAACCAAGTCGGTCAGCACGTTCCATTATAATGGTATTGGCAGTAGGTACGTCGATACCAGTTTCAATTATTGTGGTGCAGACGATGACATTGTAGCGTTGATGGTAAAAATCACTCATTACCCGTTCAAGTTCGCGTTCACGCATTTGTCCGTGGGCAAAGGTGATCCTAATATCTGGCAATAATGCTTCAATTTCTCGACAACGTTGTTCGATGGTTTCAACATTATTATGTAAAAAGTACACCTGACCACCGCGGCTCGTTTCACGTAATATGGATTCTTTAATTAGCTCCATATCAAATGGTCGTACAAACGTTTTGACGGCTAAACGTTTTTTAGGCGGGGTTGCGATGATGGATAAATCGCGCATGCCACTCATCGCCATATTGAGCGTTCGCGGAATTGGCGTTGCTGTCAGCGTTAATATGTCGACGTTCGCTCTAAGTTTCTTAATGGCGTCTTTTTGCTTAACACCAAAACGGTGCTCTTCATCGATTACCAGTAAGCCTAAGTCTTTAAACTTGATGTTTTCTTGGATCAGTTTATGGGTACCAACAATAATATCTATTGTGCCGTTTTCCAGTTGTTTGAGTATTTCTGTTTGTTGTTTACCTGTTTTAAAACGAGATAATACTTCAACTTTTATCGGCCAGTCGGCAAATCGGTCCACAAAGTTTTCAAAATGCTGTTGCGCTAATAACGTGGTAGGAACTAACACTGCCACCTGTTTAGAATCATTGACCGCGACAAAGGTTGCCCGCATGGCCACTTCTGTTTTACCAAACCCAACGTCACCACAGACAAGTCGGTCCATCGCGTTTGGTGAACGCATATCACTAATAACGGCACTAATTGCTTGTTGTTGATCGTCTGTTTCTTCAAATGGAAAACTGGCGCTAAATTGGCGATAAGAATCTTTATCCAAATCGTATTTATAACCCGGTTTTGCCGCGCGCTGGGCATAAATATCTAGCAGTTCTGCGGCAACGTCTTTAATTTTTTCAGCCGCTTTTTTCCGAGCTTTTTCCCATGCGTCGCTGCCAAGCTTGTTTAATGGTGCGGTATCTGAGTCGCCTCCTGAATAACGACTTAATAGATGCAAGTTACCCACTGGTACATACAACTTTGCTGCATTTGAATATTCTATGGAGACAAATTCGCTGCTTAAGCCACCAGCGTCGATGGTTTGAAGTCCCAAATAGCGGCCAACGCCATGCTCTATATGAACAATAGGCTGACCTATGTTTAGTTCCGCTAAATTACGAACTAAGGCGTCTGTCGATATCGATTTACCTTTGCGATGGCGTCGACGTTGAGTGACGCGACCGCCGAGCAATTCCGTTTCAGTGACGATTGAAATGGCATTGTAGGACTCACTCAATAACGTAAAACTGTGTTCGAGTGACGATATAACAATACCGATGTCGCTTTTATTATCGACAAAATCAGATATTGACTGACAAACCGTAGGCTTAATATTGGCTTGTTTTAACAATTCTAAAAGCGTTTCACGTCTACCCGCGGTCTCTACGCTAAATAATACTCGACCATTTTGTTCTTTTTTCTCAAGTATATGAGCAATGATCTTAGTAAAGGGCTGCTTTATCTGACTGTTTATTGCTATGTCGTCAATGACACTGGTATTGGCATTGACATGTCCAGCAGCGGTTTTAACCTCGTTTATAATTTTTATTTGTGGCCACTGTTTAAACTGTGTAAACAGCTCGTTTACGTTTAAAAATAAAGATTTAAGAGGTAAAAGAGGACGAAGTGGGTCGACATTCAAATTGGTGTAACGACGTTCATTGTCACTTAAGTAAAGCTTTGCTTGCGCTTCAATGTCGCCAACAAGCACCAATTGACTGTTGTCTGGAAAATAGTGGAATAAGGTTTCTACCTGATCAAAAAACAGTGGTAGGTAGTATTCGATTCCTGCTGGAAAACTGCCTTCGGTAACTAACTTATACAAGCTGCCTTTTTCATTTCGTACCGGAAATTGCTCACGATAGTTTTGACGGAACAACTCAATACCGGACTTATCGAGTGGGAATTCGTGAGCGGGCAATAAATTAATGTTGTTTATTTTGTCTTCACTACGCTGCGTATCGGGATCGAACGTGCGGATCGTATCAATTTCATCATCAAAAAAATCTAACCTAAACGGCTTTTTACTGCCCATCGGAAAAATATCTAAAATGGAACCGCGCAGAGAATACTCGCCGTGCTCAACGACTTGTTCAACGTTGCGGTAGCCATTTAACTGCAGTTGTTTGCTTATTTGGTTAATGTTGTAGGTATCACCAACATGGTAAATAAAGCTATTTTGCTCTATGTAACGTTTAGGGGCGATAAAGTGCAACATAGTTGCCACCGGCACAATGACAATGCCTTTGGTCAACCTTGGCAATTGGTGCAGTGTTAACAGACGTTGGGAAATAATGTCTTGGTGCGGCGAAAATGTATCGTAGGGTAAGATCTCCCAATCGGGAAACGTAAATACAGGTAACTGATATAACTTAGTTAACGACCGGATCTCAATTTCTAGTTTGTGGGCCTGTGGGGTATTTTCAGTTACAACAATTGTCACGCGCTCGCTATGCAGCGCCGCTTCAACGATGGCTATAGACTTACTTGAACCTGCTAATCGACTCCAGGATACTCTATCAATTTTTGACGATTGATCTTTGCTCTTTGGAAATGGCAGGTTTAACAGACGCGGAAATTGAGCGGGGGCACTAGTTTGTTTGGTCACCATGCATCCTAATACTAGATATAATTACAGTTATTGTAACGTGATTGTGTTTTGGATGTAAGTGCCTTTTACGTTCGTATTTAAACAAACTCAAAGTTGCTTACACCCCGCTTATTTAACAAGTCTTGATAAGACAAACGGACTTAGATTTCTGCCAAGCAGGTGCTTAACCGAGCAAAACCCAATGAGTGTTAATCTCGGTACAACTTAAGTAAATCTTGATAATGGTCGATTCGGCGGTCTCTTAAATAAGGCCAAATACGCCTTACTTGTTCGCTGTGGCTTAAATCTAATTCAACCGCTAACGTACTTGTATCATCGCTTGGCGCGTGGGCCAGTAACTCACCTTGAGGCCCAGTAATAAAGCTGTTGCCCCAAAATTGGATTCCTTCACTTTGGCCACTTGGATCTGATTCATGGCCGACTCGATTACAGGATATCACTGGAATACCATTGGCAACCGCATGGGCGCGTTGGGAAATCATCCAAGCATCAAGTTGGCGTTGTTGTTCAGCGTTATCGTCACGCGGATCCCAGCCGATGGCCGTGGGATAAATTAACACATCAGCGCCGGCTAATGCCATTAAACGAGCGGCTTCTGGAAACCATTGATCCCAGCAAACTAAAACACCGAGTTTACCCACAGACGTTTGAATAGGTTCAAATCCTAAATCACCCGGGGTGAAATAGAATTTTTCGTAAAAACCGGGATCGTCAGGGATATGCATTTTACGATATTTACCCGCGATAGAACCGTCTGATTCGATGACGACTGCGGTATTGTGGTAAAGACCCGCGGCTCGTTTTTCAAATAACGATGTGACAATGACAATACCGAGCTCAGCCGCAAGCTTACCATACAGAGTGGTAGATGGGCCGGGAATAGACTCAGCTAAGTCAAAGTGATCGGTATCTTCTACTTGGCAAAAATACAGCGACCTATGTAACTCTTGTAAAACGACTAATTGCGCTCCTTGCTTGGCCGCTTGTTTAACAGCGTTAACGGTCGCGTCAACATTGTGGTCAATATCTGCAGTATTATTTAATTGAATAGCCGCAACTGACAAATGTTTGGTTTTATTAGACATGAATTAACCCCTTTGGCAATTGCATGGTTAAACAGTGAAGGCTGCCATATTGTTCGATGACGGTACGGCAATTGATGGCAATGATTTTATGTTCAGGAAACGCACTTTGTATGATGTCCATAGCAACCTGATCTTGATTGTCACCATAAGTCGGGACAAGGACAGCACCGTTAATGATTAAAAAGTTGGCGTAGGTTGCTGGAAGTGGTTCACCTTCATCGTTATAGATTGGCTTAGGTGAGGGCAGAGGAAACAAAGTATACGACTTTCCCTGTGCATCGGTAGCATCTTTGAGTTCTTGTTCCATCGTTTTTAGTGCCGAATAGGCGTCAGCCGTTGGATCATCGCAGGTGACATAAGTGATGCCCTTGGGCGTAAATCTTGCCAACGTGTCTATATGAGCGTCGGTGTCGTCACCTGGTAAGTGTCCCTGTGATAACCAAATCACTTTCTCTAAATGGAATACTTCTTTTAGCGCATCTTCAATTTGTTGTTTTGACAATTGATCATTGCGGTTTTTATTTAATAAACAAATTTCGGTCGTTAATAATGACCCTCTGCCGTCAGACTCAATACTGCCGCCTTCTAATACAAAGTCGACATTTTGATATTGCTGCAAATTGACAAACGGTTGCTGAATTAAATGCAGATTAATTTGGTCATCTAGGTTAGCGTCGTACTTTGCACCCCAAGCATTAAAGGTAAAGTCGAGGACTTTAGTTTCACCTGCCTCATTTACTAAGGTAATAGGCCCATGATCCCTTGCCCAAGTGTCATTGCACGGCGCAATAAAGGTTTTGACCATTTTGGAAGCACAGAGGCTGGAACACCGATCGTTAACCGCTTGTTCAACTGAAATATCATGGCAAGCTATTACCACAGGTTGAAATTGGGTGATTGCGTTTACGATGTCAACATATGTCGATTCGATTTCTGCTAACCAAGGTTGCCAATCGGTTTTGGCATGAGGCCAAGTGAGTTGAATTGCTGATTGTTCGTGCCACTCAGCGGGTAGCTTATAGGTCATTTACGTATCCTGATTTAACGACTTAGATTGAGTTTTTTTCAATAATTGTTTCGACTGTTGGTGCAAAGAAGCTCGTACTATGCTTTCTCTGTCTTCCTCTCGAATTTTCCGAAATACCATTGTATTGAGGTATTTTACTTCATCTTCTTCTGATTTGTCTTCACAGCTGACTAACTTAGATAAACAAAAAACCGCAGTGGCTTCATCATCAAAAAATAATTTGCAGGTAAACCATTGATCAATCTGCCATGGTTTGTCGGTGTAAAAAGTAAAACCACCGCCACCATAGCTAAATGTAGTGTACTGATCACCAGTTTCATCCTCAGATTGCAATATGTAACTCATCATCAAGTCGATTTTACGAGATTGGGCCTTGAGATAGTTTGCAAGGGGCTCGATAACGTCCCCTAACTGACGGAGCGGACGTAACATGGTTTGTTCCATGCCTTTCATTTCAGAAGCAATTTTATAAGGCACCGGGATTGAACGGTCAAATGCTTCATCAGAAGGGAGTGTGGACCAATCGCCACCCAGTGTAATATTGACATTAACTCGATGTTCCAACTGAAAATATTCGTTAAATAGCTGTAAATCTTGATCCGTCATAGCCCATCTTCTAACTTGTACTTTGAATTTGAAACACATATTATCGAACACTGACTCAAGCTTCATCTCTTTCTTTTAAAAGTTTCAAAATCTTACATGCAAATACCTATTAGTTTATACATAGCAAGCCGTTACGCTAAAGCCTCTCAAGGCGGAAAGTTCATTGGTTTTATCTCATTATTTTCCACTTTAGGAATTGCCTTAGGCGTAATGGCACTGATCATTGTGGTGTCGGTTATGGATGGTTTTGAAGGTTTATTAAAACAACGTATGCTTGGTGCGGTGCCACACATCACCATTACGGCCAAACAGCACGAGGCCAATCAAGTTAATAATCAAAACGATTTTCTTACTCATATTAACCAAACTATTGACTCGTTGGGGTTAAATGACCATGTTATTCAAACCTTACCTTTGGTTCAAAGCCAAGCCATAGTGCAAATGCCTGCCGATTTAAAAGGCATGATAGTGCAGGGCATTCAAGACACACAACATATCCCAGTGGCGATAAAAAACTTTATTGTTCAGGGCGACTGGCAGAATTTATTAGATAAAAGATTTGGCATCGTTATCGGCCGGTATTTGGCAATGGAATTTGGACTAGGAATTGGTGATCAAGTTCGGATTATTGTCAGTGGCGCAAGTCATTATACGCCTTTAGGCCGGATGCCTGCGCAGCGAAAATTCACTGTAGTGGGGATATTTGAAACAGAAAGCGAAATTGACCAGCAATTGATATTATCGCGTTCAGAAGATTTAAATCGTTTAATGCGAAAGCCTAAAACCGATTACGAAGCTATTCGATTGGTACTCAATGACCCATTTATTGCACAGAATGTAAGTCAGCAATTAACTTCTCAATTACCCGCAAAACAATATTCGGTAGAGAATTGGCATAAGACCCATGGCAAATTATTCGATGCGGTGAAAATGGAAAAGAACATGATGTGGTTTATGTTGAGCCTGATCATTGCTGTCGCCGCATTTAATATCGTTTCGTCATTAGTGATGATGGTGACGAAGAAGCAGGGCGAGATAGCTATTTTAAAGACCCAGGGCATGAAAAACGCGACAATAGCCCGGATATTTACCTTACAAGGTGCTTTTAATGGCGTCTTAGGTGCAACAATTGGTGGTGTGTTAGGCACGTTGTTAACTGCAAATTTAAATACATTGACGTCCATCGCGGGCATCAATTTATTAGGGGTCCCTGGCATGGGACTGCCCATTGAAATAAATCCTTTTAAGGTCTGCGTTATTTTGCTTTTTGCTGTTGTCTTGTCTTTATTGGCAAGTATTTACCCTGCCAAAAAGGCGGCCTCTTTAAAACCAGCGGATGTTTTGCGTTATGAATGATACTACGATAGATCAGGTGACTGATCACAAAAAAGTACACCAAACCAGTCAACCTATTGTTAACTGCACCAATTTGAAAAAGTCTTATAGTGAAGGCACTGGCCGTCAGGCTAAGTTGGTAACTGAAGTACTAAAAGGGGTGGACTTAACTATAGCGCAGGGCGAACAAGTGGCCATCTTAGGACAATCGGGCTCGGGTAAAAGCACCTTATTGCATTTAATGGGTATGTTAGATGAACCAACCGAAGGTCAACTCTTTATTAATAACGTTGACGTCACTCAATTATCCGATGATAAAAAAGCCCAATTTAGAAACCAAAATATGGGATTCATCTACCAGTTCCATCACTTGTTAACAGAATTTAGTGCACTTGAAAATGTTGCAATGCCACTGTTAATTAGTGGGGTTGTGAGAAAAGTGGCATTGGAGAAAGCTAAAGTTTTATTAGAGGATGTTGGTTTAGGGCATAGGTTAAGTCATAACCCCTCACAAATGTCCGGTGGTGAGCGTCAACGTGTCGCGATTGCGCGGGCACTTGTGAACAATCCGTCATTAGTCTTAGCTGATGAGCCAACGGGCAATTTGGATAAAAAAAATGCCGAGCACGTTTTTGATTTGTTTTTAAAACTTAATCAACAAAGCAATACTACCTTAGTTGTGGTAACCCACGACTTGTTACTTGCCGAGCGGTTTGACCGAATTATCCAACTCGACGACGGCGTTATCGTGTGATGAAGAATTATCAGTCAAATTGGGTATTGGCCTTTACCTTTGCCAAACGTTTTTATAATGCGTCATTTGAGAATCGATACATTCGGTTTATTAATCGCGCGTCGCGGGTGGGTATTGCATTAGGTGTCGCCGCACTCATTATCGGGTTGTCGATAATGAATGGTTTTGAACGAGAATTAAAAAATACCCTATTGTCCGTGATCCCAGACGCTGAGTTCGAAGCGGTATCCGGGAAACTCGACAATTGGCAAGATACGTTAGACCGAGCTAGCCAACATGCTCAATTTAAAGCCGGCGGCCCTTATATAAAAGTAAACGCGATGTTGCAAAAACAGCAACGATTAGACGCGGTTGTCCTGCACGCTGTAGACCCTGAGTTGGAACAACAAGTGTCTAAATTACCGCAAATGATCGTGGCTGGCCAATGGCTAACATCTGATGGCGTGGTTTTAGGCAAAGGTTTAGCAGAACGGTTGGGTATCTCGTTAAATGACAATATAGAGTTGCTTATCCCTAGTATTAACGAACAGGGCGGCTTTAGTGCACCGCAGTATTTAAGACTTAATGTGGAAGGCATTTACCAAGTTGGAGGGCAACTGGATTATGGTCAAGTATATGTAAGTCTCTCAACACTACAGAATTTATTTGGATGGGAACCGCAACATGCGGAAGGCGTTAAAGTCGCTTTACTCGACCCGTTTCAAGCCCGAGTTGTGGCAAACGAAATTGGCAGTAAATTATTTGACTATGTTTACGTTCTCGATTGGTTTAGAGCCAATGGCCATGTTTACAATGACATCGTTTTGGTCAAAGACATTATGTACTTAGTTATGGTCTTAGTGATGGCGGTGGCATGTTTTAATATTGTGTCGTCGTTGACCATGGCGGTTCAAGAAAAATACTCCGATATTGGGATTTTAAAAACGATGGGATTAACCGACGTCGTTGTGATCCGTATATTTACTTTAATGGGCTTATTAACGGCGGGGAAAGGAGTTTTGTGGGGGGTGTTGTTTGGTGTCGTCATTGCCGCCTACCTACCAGAGATCTTCAGCGTAGTTGAATACTTATTTGGGTTTAGTGCGCTGGATGGTGATGTGTATTTTATTAACTATATCCCAAGCGAGATCATGATTAACCAAGTGCTTATTGTTGCACTAACGGCAATAGTCGTTGCCTATCTTGCGACGATTTACCCGTCTAAACAAGCTGGTAAATTACAAACCATTGAACTGCTGCAATCATAGTTATGAAACTTGCTCCTACGTAGAAAACAATTCTACTTTGTTTATGCTTTTAGCGGGTTGCAATACAAAAAAGCGCGATGAGTTATTCATCGCGCTTTTTGGATTTCTAGCTTGGCAGTTTTCAAACTAAGCTTGCTTATACGCTGTATTTCCGCACTAACCCTTTATTTGCCAGCTACAGGTTTGGCCTGCAAAAAATGGAACAATTGGCTCGCCATTTGGTAGGATAATTTGCTCAGGAATAGTCCAGTCTTGTTTTTCAAGCGTTATCGTATCGGTATTACGTGGAAGACCATAAAAATCGGCGCCGTAGTGCGAGGCAAAACCTTCTAGTTTGTCCAGTGCACCAAGTTCGTCAAATACGTGAGTATACAGCTCAATCGCACTCCAAGCGCTATAACAACCGGCACAACCACAGGCATTTTCTTTTGCTCGTTTTTCATGAGGCGCAGAATCTGTCCCTAGGAAAAACTTACTGTTACCAGAGGCAACGACGGCACGTAAAGCCTGTTGATGAATGTTACGTTTTAAGACAGGTAAACAATAGTTATGCGGTTTAACACCACCCACTAATAAATCGTTTCTATTAAGTAGTAAATGTTGCGGGGTAATTGTAGCGGCGACATTGTCACCGGCGGCAATAACAAACTCTGCGGCGTCTTTTGTGGTGATATGTTCAAATACAATTTTTAGTTCAGGAAATGCCGCGACAATACGAGTTAAATGTTGGTCGATAAACTCTTTTTCACGGTCAAAAATATCAATGTGGTTGTCGGTAACTTCACCGTGGATCAGCAACAACATACCTTGTTTTTGCATCTCTTCAAATATCGGAAATAATGCGTCTAAAGCACTTACTGCGGCATCTGAATTTGTTGTTGCACCAGCAGGATACAGTTTTGCCGCGACGGCCCCAGCGGCCTTAGCATCGGCAATATCTTGTTGAGTTGTTTGATTGGTTAGATATAACACCATGAGCGGTTCAAATTGACTGCCAGCAGGACGGGCAGCAAGAATACGTTCGCGGTACGCATTGATATCAGAGGCATTGGTCACAGGTGGCACCAAATTAGGCATTACGATGGCACGCTGGAAACAACGAGCTGTTGCAGCTACGGTTTCTTTTAAGATGTCGCCATCGCGAAAATGAAGGTGCCAGTCGTCTGGTTTTTGAATTGTAATGGTGGTCATAGGGAGTCCTAACGAAGTTACTTTGACTTATTGAGCGATCAGAATTTCTCAATTATACAGCAAAGTCGGTTTAATGTGGTTAATCAAACCGACGTATTGATTCTAAACCAGATTATTTGGTTCGATTTGCGCGTTCTTCTTGGCGTAAACGCCATGCTTTGGCAACGGAATAGCGCCATAACCAGTTGATCCCAAAATAACCAATAATGGCACTAACAGTAGAGACAACCAAACAACCAAAAATAAAGGTGGGGCCAATGGTGGATAAACTCTGCATCAACCAATCCCAACTTGGTTCAAACGCAAATTCGTAACCTGTATCGCCTAAGATCATTTCTCCCACTAAATAACACCCATAAAACATCGGCGGCATCGTCAGTGGGTTACTTATCCATACAAGGGCTACAGACAAAGGTAAATTTACCTTAAAGACAATTGCGCCAACAGCGGATAACCACATTTGAAATGGAATAGGAACAAAGGCGTTAAATAACCCAACGGCAAATGCGCCGCGGGCTGATTTTCGGTTTAAATGCCACAAATTAGCATCGTGCAAAAGGGAGCCAAACATATTGACGGCACGATTCTTTTTGATCGAATGGGGATCTGGTAAGTATTTTTTTATAAATTTTCTAGGCATAACTTTGTAATCAGATGAGATCTGTACCTAAGTGTTGGAAACACAATCTATATTTAATTTGTGTGCGTAAGGTACATCAATTTTTATTAATTGTAATTAACGAATTATGACAAAAATCCAAGGAAGGGCATTTTGTTAGCAAATATTGTGTATTACCTGTTTGGTCATTGGCTGGGAATAAACAGTCCCATTGTCTTGCCGTTTATCGTATTGGCTATTGTTTTATTGTTAGCTGTTGCAATGCTAATTGTCTGTTGGTTGAGCACCTTATTGTCACCGCAATCACGACATCGATGTTTGCATTTGGTGTTTCTAATTTTAGGGTTTTCAGTGCCGCAATTGTATGGCAATTATTACTATAACGACTGGCGACCGCATTTAGGTAAACAGACATATCAAATTGAAGGGGTTGTTCTAAATCGCTTGGCAAAACCTTATGGCGATGTGGTTTATTTAGGGTTAACCAAAGTTAATAACAAGCCTATATCCTCTTTTTGGGGTTATAAAAAAGTAAAAGTACTGTTTACCACAAGTCATTTAAAAACCATTGATAGGATTGATTTAAACGACACTTTACGATTAACCGCTAAACTGAGCCAAATTACAGGCTATGAAAATCGGTTTGGCTTTAATTATACCCAATGGCTATTTGGTCATAGGGTATTGGCCACGGGCAGTTACAAACAAGACTTTACACAAACAGCCATTAGCGACCAGTCGAGTCAAACTGCGTTAGGCAAGTTGAAGCAGGTGGTAAGTCAATATCAATACGGCAAGTTTATACTGGCATTGGTCGTCGCGGATAAGTCTTTATTTGAACAAGAGGATTTTAAGCAACTTCGTAATTGGGGAATTAGCCATTTGTTCGCAATATCTGGCCTGCATATCGGTATTTTAATGGGCTTGATGATTATAATTTGTAGACAACTGTCACGCGTTTTACCGATGTTTTGTTCGATGAAGTTTTGCCATTTTGTAAGTGTATTGCTTATTTGGTGGTATCTAGCCATTTTAGACTTCCCAGTTTCAGCCACCAGAGCCACTTTACTATTAACGTTTGGGTTAAGTTTGTTGCACTGCCGTTTGTATCTGCAGACATTTAACCTTATAGGCATTGTCATGGTCGCGAGTTTGGTGATTGATCCAACCAATATGGTAAAACCGGCTTGGTGGTTAAGTGTGTCAGCCGTATGCAGCTTATTTTTGATCATCCGTCTGTGGCCAAATTCATCCGAGCAGACATTTGATGAGGTAGTTAAACAAGAGGATAAACAAGAGGATAAACAAGAGGATAAACAAGAGGATAAACAAGAGGATAAACGAGAAGAAATTACAAGTGGCTGTGGTGGCAAAGCGGTCAGTCATGTTGTTTGCAATAATGGAGCTTTGATAAACAAAATTAACAAACACACCGCTTTGAAAATTGTCGTTATGCCTTTTGTTTTGTCATTTTCACGTAATAAACAGAGAATAATTTCGATAGCAAATAACGTGATACTAAATTTGCAGCGGCTTTTTATTTTACAGGTGGCGTTAACACTAGGTATGTTGCCCGTTGTCATTTATTGGATGCAAGGGATACCGTTACTTGGGTTAGTTAATAACATTATAGTCATTCCTTTATTTAGTCTTGTCATCGTACCTGCGATATTTGTAGGGACAATTGTTGAGTTAATTAGCGGCTCAAAGGGGAATTGGATCTACCAAATTGTCGATGCAATATTTGACCGGTTATGGATGGTGTTAGATTTTATTCCTTATAATGATATCTGGGTTATTCTGCCGGAATATTTTGCCTGGCCTGTATTGGTCATACTCATTTTACTTGTGTGGTGTCATTCGATATCCGTTTTTTTTCGTCGGCGCTGGTTTCATGTAATTGGGGTTCTATGTGCTTGCGTGTTTATCCCATTGCACAGTTTTGTTACAACGAAGGTTTTTAACAAAACGACAACAATACGTATTTTTGATGTCGGACAGGGAACTAGTGTTTTAATTTCCAACAATCAAACAAACATGCTTTATGATCTCGGTCCCGTGTTTCAGTCAGGTTCGAGTGCGACACGTCATGCGGTTAAGCCAATGTTAGACAATCTGTTAATTGATACCTTGGACCTTGTTGTTGTCTCCCATAGTGATACCGATCACCGTGGTGACTTGTCCGTACTTGATACACTAATCATTAAACAGCATTTGAATGGCTGTAAACAATTAGCGTCCTTACAACATACCTATTCTCAGGCTGGATTCGAACTGACCTTGTTGTGGCCAACCAGCGCGATTTTAACAAAAGCTGCCCATATTGAACCCGAAACTAACAGCGCCGCTATCGAAAAAGACCACACGTTAGCTAATGGGATAGCCAACTATACTGACAATGCTTTGTCCTGCGTCATAAAATTAAAAGATCAAAGTTCAGGTAAGTCGCTGTTATTAACAGGTGATATCGACTTAAAGGTTGAGAAAGCCCTTAGTGAGATGCATTTGGCTAACAAGGTAAACTTAAATAGCGATATTATTATGTCGTCTCACCATGGCAGTAAGTTTGGCTCTAGCACATTATTTTTACGATTAGTCGCACCTAAGCTTGTTATTCATAGTGCAGGACCCAATAATCGATTTAACTTTCCGCACCCAGACGTCTTAAATCGTATAGCAGAGCTTGGCATAGAGCAGTATTCAACAAGTTATTTGGGGGAGATTGTTATAACTTTACAAAAACAAACGTTAAGCTTTGGTCATGTTAATTTTCAGTTGAATATGTGGAGTCCATACTGGAAAAGACAAAATCCTTTTAGCATTCACGACCAAATAAGATAGAATCCACTTTTAGTTTAAATTAATTAGTTAACGGACAAACTTTTGGCAGAAAAGTATACCAGTACGTTTAAGCGTTTATTCAGCTACGTCAAACCATTTAAACTCGTTTTTAGTATTGCCATCATAGGTATGGTCGGCAATGCTGCCATCGACGCGTTATTTATTTCTCAGATACAAACTTTCATCGACGAAGGGATCACGGGCAAAAGCAGCGATGTGTTGGCCTACGCCCCGTTATTTGTGATCATTGTATTTATACTCCGTGGATTAACCAATTTTATGGCGACTTACGGTCTAGGCTGGGTCGGCTCAAATGTTGTTATGTCGCTACGCCAAGAATTATACGAAAAGATAATGAACTTGCCGGTGAGTTATCATGACCAAACATCGACAGGCAGCTTGATTTCAAAGATCACTTACGACACCGAACAAATAGAAAATGCGGCAAGTAAAGCTCTAATGGTATTGGTCCGCGAAGGGGCTTATGTAATCGCGCTATTGGGGATCATGTTTTACCATTCGTGGCAATTAAGCATAGCGATTTTTGTATTGGTGCCAATTGTGGCTGTGGTCGTCAGTTTAGTGACAAAACGCTTTAGGGTCATTTCAAAACGCATTCAACAAGCCATGGGAAATGTAACGCGCCAATCAGAACAAATGGTATCTGGACATAAGGTAATTCTCGCGTTTGGTGGTCAAGAAAAAGAGACGGAAGAGTTTAAAAACGTTAATAACAATAATCGTCAGCAACGAATGAAAATGGTTGCAACTAAATCGTTGAGCGTGTCGAGCATTCAAATCATTGCCTCGTTTGCGTTAGCCTCGGTATTGTATCTTGCCGCCCAGCCAGACATGTTAAGCAGTCTTTCACCTGGTACCTTTACCGTTGTTATCACATCGATGATGACGTTACTTCGCCCGTTAAAGCAACTAACCAATGTGAATTCCGAGTTTCAACGTGGCTTAACAGCGGCGCAAAGTGTTTTTGAAATACTTGATTTAAACGCAGAACCTAATAACGGCACAAAAGTATTAGAAAAAGTGTCTGGCCAAATAACTTTTAACAATGTTGGTTTTGCATATTCAGGAACCGACACTAATGTCATAGAAAACCTTAATTTAGAAATAGAAGCCGGTTCCACTGTGGCATTTGTAGGTCGTTCAGGCTCTGGCAAAACGACGATATCAAATTTTATTCCACGCTATTACTCTCCAGGTGCTGGGGTTATAAGTCTTGATGGGGTTGATCTTGAAGATTTGGAATTAAATAACCTTCGTTCCCACATTGCATTAATGTCACAGCACGTAGTGTTATTTAACGACACAATAGCCAATAACATTGCCTATGGCTTAAAAGAAGTCTCACGTGCTGAAATAGAAAACGCAGCGAAATTGGCGCATGTTATGGAATTTGCATCGAGTAAAGCTGAAGGCTTAGATTTTATGATCGGTGAAAACGGCAGTGCATTATCGGGTGGTCAGAGACAACGAATTGCGATTGCCCGCGCATTATTGCGTAATGCACCAATATTTATTATGGATGAAGCGACCTCAGCGTTAGATACAGAGTCAGAACGTGCCATTCAAGATGCGTTAAATACACTAATGAAAGACCGAACCAATATTGTAATTGCCCACCGTTTATCGACCATCGAAAACGCCGATAAAATTGTGGTAATGGACCAAGGTCGTATATTAGAGCAGGGCAAACATGCCGAATTATTAGCACAAAACGGGGCATATGCTGCGTTGTATCAACTGCAGTTCAGTGAAGGCTCAGCGTAGTGCGTTGGATAGAACAAGGCTGGTACAACAAGTCATTAAAAGTTTATGTATTGTTGCCATTTATGGTGGTCTTTTACGTCATTTATAAAATACGACTCGGGTTATTTAAACTTGGCGTGTTAGCACAAGTTCGAGCCGATATACCGGTTATTGTCGTTGGTAATATATCCGTTGGTGGTACAGGTAAAACACCTTTTGTAATTTACCTAGTTAAACTATTACACAGTATGGGCTACACACCCGGAATAGTGAGTCGTGGGTACGGTGCTAAATCCGATCCTACAATGCCATTTCCCCGTAGTGTTAACCCTCAGATGCAAGTTGACTATTCAGGTGATGAACCAAAGTTAATGGCACTGCGAACCAAGGTGCCGGTTGTCATTAGCCCAGTTCGTTCTGAAGCCGTTGCCTATTTAACGCAGCAATTTAGTTGTGACATTGTGATCTCAGACGACGGACTTCAGCATTACCAAATGGCCCGTGACGTTGAAATTGTCATTGTTGACGGCCAACGTCAATTTGGTAATGGCTGGATGTTGCCAGTAGGGCCACTGCGAGAGCCCAAAACTCGACTAAACTCAGTAGACCTTATCGTTGAAAACAGCGGATTTAGCTCAAACGGTGACTACCAACAAATTGCTGGTGGCATTGTTCATATTACTCAAGATGGCACTGTAGATATCGAAGACTTCTCAAATGGAGTGCATCTGGTAAGTGGTATAGGCAATCCGCAACGTTTTGAACAAACGTGCAAGGAATTAGGGATTAATACATTGAGTACCAGTTGGTTTGACGACCATCATGCATTCAGTATTGCTGATTTTGCTAAGTTTGGTTCAGAAGACATCATTTTAATGACGGAAAAAGACGCTGTTAAATGTCGCGAATTTGCGCAACCTAATTGGTATGTGCTACCAATCGACGCGAAAATTTCAGATACATTAGAACAAAAAATTAAACACATAATTGTCAATAAATGCGGCAGTGTTAAAAACGACAACCGCAATACAAGCAGGAAATAACAATGGCATTTGATATTAAATTATTAGACATTTTGGCTTGCCCGATTTGTAAATCAACGTTGAATTACCAAAAGCAACAAAACGAATTGATCTGTAAACTCGACAGAATTGCTTATCCAATTAAAGATGATATCCCGGTGATGTTAGAAGGCGAAGCGCGTCAACTCACCATCGAAGAAATAGAAGCGTTAAAATAAACCAATCAATCTCATTTCTGTCGCGGTCTTGTTTGCACAATACGTAAGGTTTATTACTGCGGCTAGATAAGGAAACCTATGTCTACCAAAGCAAAATTTGTTGTTGTGATCCCAGCACGATACGACTCGTCTCGTTTACCCGGAAAGCCATTAGCTGACATAGGGGGTAAACCTATGGTGCAGTGGGTTCATGAGCGTGCCGTGGCAAGTGGCGCCGATAGAATAATTGTGGCGACGGATGATGAAAGAGTCAAAACAGTAGTTGAGCAATTTGGTGGTGAAGTGTGTTTAACCCGCAAAGATCACGACTCAGGAACCGAGCGGTTAGCTGAAGTTGTCGAAAAATATGGTTTTGATGAGCAAACGATTGTGATCAATGTTCAGGGTGACGAGCCGATGATCCCATCTGTGAACATCAGTCAACTTGCCAACAACCTAGCAGCACTTGATGCCGAGTTAGTAAAAATGGCAACATTGGCGGAACCGATTTGTTCAGTAGCTGAGCTTAACAACCCAAATGTCGTTAAGGTGGTTACCGACGAACAGGGACTTGCAATGTATTTCTCTCGCTCTGCAATTCCATTTGACCGTGACAATACAATGGCAATCAGTGACTACCCCTATTTACGTCATATTGGTATTTATGCCTATCGCGCGGGTTTTATAAAACAATATGTGAGTTGGCAACCAACAGCATTAGAACAAATTGAGTCGTTAGAACAGCTTAGAGTTTTATATCACGGTGAAAAAATTCATGTCGCCCCAGCGGTTGAGCCACCGCCAGCGGGCGTGGATACAGCGGAAGATTTAGAACAAGTACGCCGCTTAGTTGCGAGTTTAAAAGCACTATAATGCAAACTTCAAATGAACACCTCGATACAATTGACGTGGTTTACAGCCACGACGATTTTTATGTAGCGGTAAAACCTCACAACGTTAACTTTCACGATGAAGGGGATACCGGCAATGGCTTTTTTAATCGATTAAAAACCCAATGCAACGAAGTATTATTTCCCGTGCACCGACTCGATAAACTCACCAGTGGGCTGGTTATCGTAGCGAGAACTAAAACGGCCGCCCAGTGGTTTCAGCAAGCCTTTGAGCAAAACCAAATTGAAAAACTCTATTTAGCCTGTTCCGGTCATAAACCTAAAAAGAAGCAAGGTTCTGTCATCGGAGATATGGCTAAATCTCGAAATAGTGCCTGGAAGTTGCTGAAAACGACATTAAACCCTGCGGTTACTAAATTTTTTTCCTGGGGGGATGAAACCCAAAGTCGTGCTATTCGCTGGTTTTTAATTAAACCAGAATCAGGCAAAACACATCAGATACGAGTCGCATTAAAGTCAATTGGTGCGCCAGTTTTAGGCGATACTCTATATAGCGGTGCAGAGGCTGAGAGAGGGTATTTACACGCTTTTTCGCTTAGATTTGACTACCAAGGTACACCGGTAGAACTAACTCAAATGCCTTCTACTGGTGAGTATTTTTTGACGATGCCGCAAACGGTATTAGCTGCTTTAACTTCAGGGTTTGATCTCAAATGGCCCAAATCAAAATCGTTTCAGAAACCCACAAATGTGGCGACTGGAAGTGGTGGATCTGTTCTAAAACAAAATCAAATTGAAAATAAAATATGAGTAATTACGAAACCCGATTTGGCGGCATTGCGCGTCTATATGGAATACAACAAGCTCAGTGGATACAACAGGCTCACTTTTGTGTTGTGGGTATCGGAGGTGTGGGTACTTGGGTTGCAGAAGGGCTTGCCCGCAGTGGCATAGGGAAAATTACGCTCATTGACTTAGACGATATATGTACCACCAATACCAATCGTCAAATTCATGCCATGCAAGATACGATAGGCAAAGCCAAAGTTGACGTTATGGCAGATCGTATCAAGGCAATAAATCCAGATTGTGACGTGACCTGCATAGAAGATTTTGTCACTGCGGATAATTTAACTGAAATTTTTGGTCAAAAAGACAATGTAAAATTTGATCTCGTCATCGACGCTATAGACAGCATCAATGCCAAAACTGCCATGATTGCCCATTGTAAACGCAATAAACTGCCTATCATTGTCACAGGTGGCGCTGGAGGCCAAATCGACCCAAGTGCCATTGAATATGGTGACTTGGCAAAAACAACACACGATCCGTTATTATCTAAAGTGCGCAATTTATTGCGACGGGACTTTAATTTTTCAAAAAATACCAAGCGTAAATTTGCAGTTGACTGCGTGTATTCAACTGAACAGTTACGCTATCCGCAACTTGACGGTTCAGTTTGCCAAGCAAAAGCATCGGCAGAGGGCAGTACACGTTTAGATTGTAATTCAGGTTTTGGCGCGATTACTATGGTCACGGGGTCATTTGGCTTTTTTGCCGCCTCAAAGGCAATTCAAAAATACCTCAGTAAAAAGACAAGGGAACTGGGAGAGTAATCATGGCAATGTTAGTTAATATTCCTGGGCGACCTTTGGACAAATTGATCAATAAGCTCAGTGAGTATATCAACCCAGACGATATTCATGTGTGGCCAAATGTGCCTGATAAAAACGCAATTAATTTTGCCTTAGTTTGGAAACATCAAGCCGGTTCGCTAAATGACCTTCCGTCATTAGCTGGAATTTCGTCGTTTGGCGCGGGGGTAGATTCAATTCTAGCGGACTCGGAGCTCCCTAATGTCCCTTTGGCCCGTATTGTTGACCCCGACCTTGCTGACAATATGGCAAATTTTGTTTATACCATGATCCAACACCACAAATTACGTTTGGCGCAGTTTGGTCAGCAGCAAAGAAGCGCAACTTGGAAACCTAAAAGCCCACGCCGAAATAAGCACGTGGGAATATTGGGACTTGGTCAACTTGGTCAAGCCACAGCGAGACTGTTAGTGCAACAGGGGTTCACAGTTTCAGGCTGGAGTGCTTCTAAAAAAGCCCTACCTAACGTTTCTTCATATACAGGTGAGGAAGGGTTAACAACGCTTCTGACTCAAAGTGATTATTTGGTTTGTTTGTTACCATTGACGGCGCAAACGACAAATATTTTGAATTACAATAATTTGAGTCAATTGCCACAGGGCGCGGCGGTGATTAATGTTGCCCGAGGTGAACACCTTGATGATGACGCGCTTATTACTTTATTAAATAGTGGCCACATTGACACCGCGTATTTAGATGTCTTCAAACAAGAACCCTTGCCAAAAGAACACAAGTTTTGGCAACAAAAAGGGATTTTTATAACCCCTCATGTTTCGGCCGTCACCAATGTTGAAACTGCGGTAAGTCAAATTATCGAAAACTACCACCGGGTTAATGCTGAACAACCGATGTTAAACTGTATTGACCGTGAGTCAGGTTACTAATTTAAACCCATTTTAATGGGTTTTAGTACTCATGTTTTACTAGCAACTATTAGCCACAAAACCAAAGCACAACATACCAAAACATGACCGCTATATGCGGTAGGGCAACAGTTGGGCGCAAAGCGTTTTTGCCATAACTTAATATAAGACCCAAAGTGCTTGGGCGAGTCAGTAAAAACGCTGAATTAAACTGGAAAGCTTGGGTATCGTTAGTAATTTGGCTGTCACCTAATGATTCATTATTTGCTGTTTTATCATCAGCGACTATGTCAGTTGGTCGCAGCGCATCTTCCAACATCAGCAATCTATCTTCTATACGAAATTGAAAGGTTTTCCAAATCGCGTCAGTTAACCAAAACAAACCGCTAAAAAACACTAGGGTTAGGGTTGGCGAGTGCCATGACAAAATCAAACAGACCAAAATTAGATGACTTAGTTTTATAACCAAAGCATTTTTTTCGTAGCTGTCGTATTGGTTTTGCAGTAAACACCATTCTTGTTGCAATGCTGAGTTTGTTTGTTGAGTCATGATTGGTTACTTTGCCATTTTTGTTTTATAAAGTCGCTCGCGCGTTCTGCCAGCATTATCACGGGAGCATTAGTATTGCCGCCAATTAGCGCTGGGAATACTGAAGCGTCTATAACACGTAAGTTATTGATACCGTGCACTTCTAACTGAGGATTTACCACCCCCATTGGATCTTGTTCATGGCTCATTTTGCATGTGCCAATCGGATGATAAACGCTGTCAGTATGATTTTTTAAATGCTCGTCTAATTCATCATCCGTCATTAAATGTTCGTTATGAACCGACCGAATTTTGTGTTTTAGCATGATGTCCGACTCTAAAATCTTAGATGCTTCTCGGACACCTTTTCTGAGAATTTCGAGGTCAGCCTTTTCACCTAAAAAATTAGGATCAATTAACGGCGCATCAAATGGATCATTGGACCTTAATTTAACCGAGCCTTTGCTTGCTGGCCGCAGGACACAAGTGTGGCAACTATAACCATGTTTTAAACTGGCACGCCAATTACGCGCATGGTCTTGAACAGACGCGACGACCAAATGAAATTGAATATCTGGGCGCTCTAATGCGTCGTCGGTTTTAACAAAGCCGCCGGATTCAGCAAAGTTTGATGTCAGTAGTCCCGACCGATTTACAATTAAATTAACCAGTTGTCTCCCCATATGCCAGACACCCCGGAACGATAAACCAAAGGTGGTCGGGTTATTGCTCAAATAGCTACTGACATAATCTGGATGATCTTGTAGGTTTTCACCTACGCCGGGTAAGTCATGGACAAGGTTAATGTTGTTATCCTTCAGATGTTGTTTTGGGCCCACGCCAGAAAGCATGAGTAATTGTGGGCTACCAAAAGCACCGGCACATAACAAAACTTCTTCGTTTGCAGTAAATTGAACATTGCGGTCGTGCTTAATACCACTGACACCAATACATGTTTTGTCTTTAAAACTAAGGTGGGTAACATGCAAACTGGTTTCTATTGTTAGGTTTGAACGGAAACGTACGGGGTCCACATAGGCTTTTGCTGCGCTGCATCTAAGCCCATTCTTTTGAGTGACCTGATAAAGTCCAACCCCTTCTTGTTCTGGGCCATTAAAGTCTAAGTTATGGGCTATGCCGATTGACATACCCGCGCGAACAAAGTCACTGGCGACTTGGTTATTCGAACGAGTATTGCTGACATAAAGAGGTCCAGACCCTCCGTGTAACGCATTTTCACCGTTTTGATTATTTTCGGACTTTATAAAATAGGGCAGAACATCTTGCCAGCCCCATCCTAAGTCCTGCCAATCGTTATAATCTTGTTGATGGCCACGAATATAAATCATTGCATTAATGGAACTTGAACCTCCAAGCACCTTGCCACGGGGTTGATAACCACATCGGCCATTTAAACCCGGTTGTGGAACAGTGTCGTATGCCCAGTTTTTGTATTTTGTTGGCACTATGGTAACGGCCCCCGAGGGGATTTGCACCGCAGGGGTTTTATCATCTGTGCCGCTTTCAATCAGCAGTACGTTAACATTAGGATCTTCGCTTAACCGATTTGCCAATACACATCCAGCAGAACCACCACCGACAATAATAAAATCAAAGCTTCGCATTATTTATTTTCAACATATTGTTTGATATCAATAAGGTCCTGATGCAACATTTTGGTCAATGAACCTTTAAAAAATGGCATCATAATGGTGGAGAGTATTTTGGTGAAGGCTCCTTGAGGCTCACCCGTAAATTCCATTGTGAGCTCGGTCTTATCATTACTTATCGCGGTGACTGAAACCACTGAACGATATTTAGTTTTATGGCTTTCAGCCAATACTACGTAATACTGATTTGGGCTAATTTCGCTAATCCACATGGTTTCAAAGGCTTCTTTACCCATCATAATGCGGGATTCTCGCCACGTTAAACCAACTTTGTCGGAGTCGCCTTTTTTTAGTATCTCAATGCTATTAATGCTGGAAATCACTTCACTAGAATGTTCAATGTCGGTAATTGTTTGCCAAACATCCTCGATATTACTATTCACTGTAATTTGAGTTTTGGTGTGCATGAAATATCCTTATTGATATCGTTGTTTAACGTGTTCAGGCATTTTTTTGGTAAATTGAACTGTAAACGCGTTTAACAAATCGAGCAAATTATTTGGTGGTAAGTTTTCGAGCTTTTCAAGGCTGTAGGCAATTGCTTCAATAGAAGAAAGGCTAAACTCCTGACTTGTAGAGCGTATCGAATACTGGCTTTCGTTTGCCAATGCAAATTGCAAATGTGGCAGTTTTTTAAGCCATGGATTCACAAAGTAAATACGCTTAGCCTTTCGCCATGTGCCATCTAAGATAACTAAATAGTCAAAACTTATGTCTGAGGCAAGTTGGTCAAAAGGCGTCGCTGAATCACTCGGGAACAACAGCGCTGTTTTGCTATTAACAAGGGTCTGCATTATGTCCGCAAAGTCTTGTTCCGATTCGCCTATAAACACCTCGATGTTCGAACACGCCATTTTCGCCAGTTTTATGGTGTTCTTTTTATTTTTAACTTCGTCGGGGTGCTGTAGCACTATCAGTTTAGTTCTGTTGTTAACCGGTTTTATTGCCTCACAAAGGCAAGTGACGATTGGAAAATCACAACGTTTGCAACATTCTCTAGCCATGTTTAATGCTCCGTCATTTAGGTGAATTTTGATTTAGTTTCTTTTGAATCAACAGACCAGTTACAATGACAATAAGTGCAATGACAGTCGAAAAATAGATTTTTTCACCAAGAAATAGGTAGAAAAAAACCAGAGATAAAAAGGGGGATAAATAAATTAATACGCTGATCTGAGCGGTACTTTTTGCCAGTTGCATAGCCTTTAACCAAAGCACAAATGCGACACTCATTTCAACTAATCCGATATAAATACTGGCAGCTATCGTTTGTGGATGAAACGTGAAATCCTGCCAATAATAGACACTCATAATAATCAACCATGGGATAGAACAGAGAAAATTAAGCATAACGGACGTTGTTGGAGAAGCGCTATTACGGACATTCACAATCCAATAAAAGGCCCAAATTAAGGTTGATAAAATCGCCAGTAATACACCCGCTAAGTCAAACATTAAACCGGTTCTAAAATCTAAACCGGTGACCAATATCACTACGCCAAAATAGCAAATGACTAACCCTAAAATATCGCCAAGTGACAACTTGTGTTTTAAAAATGGCACTGCCAATAATGATAGTACGATTGCCCAAGTGTAATTTATTGGTTGAGCGATTTGGGCTGGTAATCTTTCGTAAGCGGCAAATAACACCAAATAATACAAAATGGGATTTAAGAAACCACAAAGTAAATAAAATGCAGGCGACCGTTTAAATATAGTTACGAGCGACGGCGTCTTATCGTTGTCTTTAATTTTGATCGACGTATCGTCAAAAATGTCGGTTGCGGCTTTAGTTGGCTGATTATAGATTTGAAAAAGATAAATCATTACCAAAATAACAGCGGAACTAAATGACGCTAAAATAACAACTTCTATATAACTAGAGAATTGCAGAGCTAGTTTGACTGCTGTGCCCACCGTTGACCACAGCAAAACAACAAAAATGGCGATTTTAAACGCCAGTTTTTGATCTTTAACAGGTTCCATAGTGTCGAAACTTAGTGGGTTTTAAGCGTTTCTTGATACGGGGGCCACCCAAGTGGCTTGCCAGCTAACACATGTAAATGTATATGATAAACTGTTTGACCACCGTCATTATTGCAATTCATGACACAACGATAGCCATCGTCGGCAAATCCCATTTGTTTCGCTATTTTTGCAGCGGCGACGTAAAGCTTACCAACGAGTTCGGCATTTTGGTCGTTAATGTCGTTTGCAGTGACGATTTGAATTTTGGGGATCACAAGAAAATGAATAGGAGCTTGTGGGTTGATGTCTTTAAACGCCAACACATAATCGTCTTCATATAAAATATCTGCAGGAATAGTACGGTCGATGATTTTATCAAATATTGTTTCGTTGGTCATAATTAGGTCCGTGACAAAAGAGTAAAAGAAAAACAAACTGCTTACTTTAGCGACTACCATCAGACTCGCATTTTGTTATGGCTAGATTATGCAATAAGTTACAGCGAAACAAGAAACTTTAATTCACACTAGTGCGCTTAATTTAGCGAGCAAAAGAGCCTAAATAGTAAACTTTTGAGCTGCAATACAGTTTAATTTGTCGCATCTGCGCTTTTTACGTTTTTTTTATGAAGTGATTTAGTTATGATTGCTCCATTGTAATTTGACCCTAAGATACTTTTGAAATTTAACCTACTAATCATCACGTTATTAATTGTTCAATGTTTTTCGTTTACAGCAAAAGCTGTTGAAGTGGAAAATCTATACATTGGCAAAATATTAGTTAATGACCGCACCCAAAAAACGCGTGTGAAAGCCCACCGCTGGGCGATTGAACAGGTGATCACAAAAGTAACGGGCAATCGTGAAATATTAGAAAATGATGATATCAAACGAGAAGTTAGGCTGCGGACCGCTAATTACATAAAATCATTTACATTTACAACGGATGAACACAACCGCACCTTTTTGGTGGATGAATTCGACCAACAAAAAATCGACAAACTATTGCGCGATGTCGGCGCATCTATTTGGGGCCAACGCCGCCCACAAACCCTTGTTTGGTTCGTTATCGAAGAAGGCCTAAGTCGACAAATTGTCGATAATGACTCAGCGCCACAAATTACCGAGTTGTTACTTCAGGCCTCTGATAACCGAGGTTTGCCATTGACCTTGCCTGATAAAGCAGCGATATCGAGCGTACATTCCTCTGACATTTGGGCTAAGTTTGATCACATTATGAGTCATGTTTCCGCCGGACATGATGTCGAACATTACGTCATGGCAAGAATGTATTACGAAACCATAGGTGGACAGGAAGCGTGGGTGTTAGATTTTCAGCTCATGGATGGCCGAGAGATGTTACTCAAACAAGAATTTCGTGGCGAACAATTTAATGTTGTCCGAGACATGGTTAACGCACTGGCTGACTATTTTGCTTCACAATATTCTATTCGAAGCGAAGTATTAGGACAAAAGTCTCTTCAAATGACCATCGAAGGTGTGAACAATATTGTTGATTTAACGACAATAGAAGGCTATTTGAAAAACCTTCCACCGGTTTCTAGACTCGAATTAGAACGTATTCAAAATAATAATGCTCAATTTGTTTTACATCTGTCTGGGCAAGGTTTAGATGTGGTTAAAGCATTAGACCTGCTTGGTGAATTTGTACAACTAGAAGATAAAGTTGTTGAGACAACTGAAACACTGTCTGTGGCTGAGCAACTAGAGCAATTAAGAGAATCTTATTTACAGCAAGAGCAACTTGTTGAAAAAATGGCGTCACAGGAAGTTACCTCTTTACGCTACCGCTGGGTACCGTAAATGCAACTACTTTTGCCGGTCACTCTTAATCCACGATTGTCATTTGATACGTTTGTTGAACCCGAGAAATCTTCTGGTTTGATCACAAGTGTATTAAAAGAAGGCATCGACGAAAGTGAGTTTACTTTCTATTTGATTGTCGGCAGTGACGATGTTGGCAAAAGCCATATTTTAAACGCCTGTTGTCACCATGCAAATCGAAAAGGCAAAACAAGTATGTTAATGCCAATGGAACAAGTGATTGGTTTGCCGACTGAAACAATTGACGGGTTAGAAAAAGTCGACGTGTTGTGCATAGATGACCTAAATTTAGTACTAAAAGATCACGACTGGCAGATCGCAATATTTAACTTATTTAATTCAATGCAGCAAAATAAGTCGACTCTAATTATTTCATCAAATGTATTACCTGCAGAAATGGAAATTACGTTACCGGATTTGGCCTCAAGAATGCAATGGGGAACCTTGTTTCAACTTACTGGTTTAAATAACGACGAAAAAGTAAAAGCGTTAATAACCCATGCAAACGACATGAGCTTTGAATTGCCCGAAGACGTTGCAAAACTCATGTTAAATCGACTACCACGTAAAATGTCGTTTTTAATGCAGGCCCTGTACCTTTTGAGCCGCCAAACGATTGAAAAAAAACGCAAAGTCACCGTGCCATTTGCCAAAGAAGTATTGGAAATTTAAATTATTTTGGTCGCTTTTGTTCGATAACATCGCCTAGCGACGCATATTGAGCTGCACCTAAACGACTTAACGGGTTTAACGTTTTAGCATCGATAGTTAATCTATTATTGTCATTTGTAACAGCCGCATCATCGATATAAACACTTTCTATTTTAAAAAAGATTAAAGTTTGCGGTGTGTTCCCTATTTTTTGTATTTCAAACACTGAACAACCAAACGCAACAGGGCAATGCTGTAATCTCGGTAATGGAAAACCGTCAAAAGCCACTAACTGGTCGTTGAGTTTTTGCATTTCTTTATCTGCAGTATCAAGTTCAGATTCACCATAAGCTAATGTAGCTGCCGACTGAGTGACTTGTTGATATTGGTTATCCGCAGCTATATGTACAACGGCTTTAGAGCCGCTTTGGCAATTTACAGTTGTGTCTTTGTCGGTATTTCCCTCTTTTAATCCAACGGAAATCATTAATAGCGGCGGGTTACTGCTAACAGCACTGAAATAGGAGAAAGGCGCTAAATTGTAATTGCGTTCCTCTTTATTTAAGGCCATGTTTTCAGTAAGCACCCAAGCAATTGGACGGGGAATAATGGTTTGGGTCATAAGGTGGTATATTTGCGCCGGGGCGTAGTCCGATAATTTAAGTTCCATAAATATTTTCTCGATTGTTAATGCCCGTATCAATTGTATTCTAAACACCAATTGTATTCTAAATGCCAATCCACCTGCACCTTACAGTCTAAGGATCAAATCGGTTTTTTTCGTACTAAAGACACACTAATTTGTATTGCTTGTTAGCGGGCTGATATCTAATTTGCAGGGAATTTCGGTTTTAATCCCCCATTATGAATTTAAATTAGTGAAATACCATAAAAATTCTCTATAAGGACTAAAAAATTAATCCAATATGCGCTACTATTTGCCGCTTTCAGTTTTTACAGATTTACGATAACGAATAATGCCGTTTTTGCATATACATTAAGGCTTAAATGAACTTACAAAAGTTTGTTTATTACTTTGAAAAGACAATGCAAAAATACGAAAAAAAGGTGAATTTCCACCTCAACGTTTCAGTCAAGAGTGTTACATGAATTTAGAAGAAATTATTGGATTAGCACAAGCAGCTATTGCCCAAGCAAATGACATCCAAAGTTTAGAAGACGTGCGCGTCGAATACCTTGGTAAAAAAGGTAGAATCACCGATTTACTTAAGTCACTTGGACAAATGGAGCCTGCTCAACGTAAGGAAATGGGTCAAACCATTAACCAAGCAAAAGGTTCAGTACAAAAGTTATTGTCAGTACGTCGCGAGCAATTACAAACTGAAGCGTTAAACGCCAAGTTAGCCGAAGAGACGATAGACGTTACTTTGCCAGGTCGCGGGATCGAGCAGGGCGGTATTCATCCAGTAAATCGCACGATTGAGCGGATCCAGTCGTTTTTTGGCGATCTTGGTTTTGAAGTAAAACAAGGTCCTGAAGTTGAAGACGGCTTTCATAATTTTGACGCGTTGAATATTCCTGAACATCATCCTGCGCGAGCGGATCACGATACGTTTTATTTTAATGCCGATACGGTTTTGCGTACGCAAACATCGGGTGTGCAAATTAGAACGATGGAACAAGAACAACCGCCATTAAGAATTATTTCTCCAGGTCGTGTATATCGCAATGACTATGACCAAACTCACACACCGATGTTTCATCAGGTAGAAGGTTTAATGGTTGATAAAAATGTCAGCTTTGCTGAGCTAAAGGGCACAATCCACGATTTCTTACGCAATTTCTTCGAAGAAGATCTGCAGGTACGTTTTAGACCATCTTACTTTCCGTTTACTGAACCGTCAGCAGAAGTTGATGTTATGGGTAAAAATGGTAAGTGGTTAGAAGTATTAGGTTGTGGCATGGTCCATCCTAATGTTTTACGTTCAGTAAACATTGACCCTGAAGAATACACAGGTTTTGCATTTGGTATGGGCGTTGAGCGCTTAACTATGTTGCGTTACGGTGTAAATGATTTGCGAGCGTTTTTTGAAAACGATCTTCGATTCTTAAAGCAGTTCAATTAAGGAACCCATAGATGAAATTTAGTGAAAAGTGGTTGAGAGAGTGGGTTAATCCGGCAATTGGTACGGATGATTTAAGTGAACAGTTATCAATGGCTGGACTTGAAGTTGACGGCGTAGAAGATGCCGCAGCGGAGTTTACAGGTGTTGTTGTAGGCGAAGTCGTAGAGTGCGGTAAACACCCAGAAGCAGACAAGTTACAAATAACCAAAATTAATGTTGGCGAAGCAGGCGATGGCGAATTAATCGATATCGTTTGTGGCGCTAAAAATTGCCGAGCAGGGCTTAAAGTTGCTGTTGCTATGGTTGGCGCGGTATTACCGGGCAATTTTAAAATTAAAAAAGCAAAATTACGTGGCCAACCGTCGTTTGGTATGTTGTGTTCATTCTCTGAGTTGGGCATGGCTGATGACTCTGACGGCATTTTAGAATTGCCTACAGATGCACCAATTGGTAAAAATGTACGCGAATATTTAAATCTAGACGATAAGATCATTGAAATTGATTTGACTCCAAATCGCAGTGATTGCCTTGGTATTGCAGGTGTCGCACGTGAAGTCGGTGTATTAAATAACATTGACGTAAACACGTTGGACGTTCAGCCTGTTGCCGCAACAATCACAGATTCAGTTAGCATTGAATTAGTTGACCCTGATGCCTGCCCTAAGTATTTAGGCCGTGTGATTAAAGGTATTAACCTAAATGCAACAACCCCAATATGGTTGGCTGAAAAGCTACGTCGAAGCGGTATTCGTTCGATTGACCCTGTTGTCGATATTACCAACTACGTTTTAATTGAGCTTGGTCACCCAATGCATGCGTTTGATTTAGCTAAAATTGAAGGTGGCATAAAAGTACGACGTGCGACTGAAAATGAAGAGTTGGTATTACTTGACGAAAATAAAGTTAAGTTAACTAAAGACACATTAGTTATTGCCGATCACCAAAAACCACTCGCCATCGCTGGCGTCTTTGGTGGATTAGACTCAGGTGTCAAAAGCGATACCACTGACATCTTGCTAGAAAGTGCGTTTTTTAATCCAGTTGTTATGGCTGGAACAGCGCGTTCTTACGGTTTGCACACCGACGCATCGCATCGTTATGAGCGCGGTGTTGACTACGAACTTCAACATGCTGCAATGGAACGCGCTACAGCGTTATTAGTTGAAATTGCCGGCGGCGAAGTGGGACCAATTGTTGAAGCTGTGTCTGAAGCTAATTTACCAGAGCAAACGGCTATTGTATTGCGTCGTAATCGCTTAGACCGAGTATTAGGTCATGTTGTTTCTGACGAAGAAGTGACAACGATTTTATCTCGTCTTGGTTTACGCGTAGAGTTTACTGGCGATAGCTGGAAAGCGATTTCTCCAAGTTTCCGCTTTGATATCAATATTGAAGAAGATTTGATTGAAGAAGTTGCCCGAGTATATGGTTACAACAACATTCCTAATATATCGCCAGTTGCGACATTAAGTATGCCAAAGCGTGACGAATCTAAACTCGATCGCACAACGTTTGCTAAGTCCCTTGTTAACTTAGGTTACCAAGAGGCGATAACTTATAGCTTTGTTGACCCTAAAGTTCAGGAAAAATTGTTCCCAAATGCGGAAACACTCGTTCTTCCTCATCCTATATCAGCAGATATGTCGGTAATGCGTTTGAGTCTATGGTCTGGTCTATTACCGACTGTGGTTCATAATCAAAATCGTCAACAGTCGCGTGTTCGCCTATTTGAAACTGGCCTGCGTTTTGTGCCTGATCAAGCGTCAGAAATGAATATCAAGCAAGAACCTATGTTATCTGGTGTCGTTACTGGTAGCGTGATGGGTGAAAGTTGGTCTGAAAAATCTCGTCCAGTTGATTTTTATGACGTAAAAGCGGATGTAGAAGCGTTATTAGCTAAATGTGTATCAGCCCAAGAATTTGCATTTAAACCGCTTCCATCGGACAGTAAATTAGCTAATGCATTGCATCCTGGCCAGTCTGCAGAAATTTATCGTAACGATAAATTGATCGGGCATATCGGTGCAGTGCACCCAGGTATTGAAAAGTCACTTGGCTTAAACGGTAAAACATTTGTATTTGAATTAGAGCTTAACGCTTTGATAAATAGGAAATTACCACAAGCTAAAGCCGTTTCTAAATTCCCTTCAAATCGCCGTGATTTAGCTATTGTGGTAAAAGAAGAAGTTAATGCCGGTGATGTTTTAAAATCTATAGAAAATATTGGCGAAAATCAGTTAGTTGACCTAAACTTATTTGACGTGTACCGTGGTGACGGTATAGACGATGGTTATAAAAGCTTAGCTTTATCTCTTATTTTACAAGATGTTGAAAAAACATTGGACGAACTTGAGATTAATACTAAGATTGATCACGTAATTAGCATGTTAACAGAGCAATTTGGCGCAACTCTGAGGGATTGACCTATGGCACTAACCAAAGCAGATATCGCGGAACATTTATTTGAGAAAGTTGGCTTGAATAAAGCAGACTCTAAAGATCTCGTTGAAGCGTTTTTTGAGAAAGTCAGAACGACTCTTGAAAACGGTGAACAAGTAAAGTTAAGTGGATTTGGTAATTTTGAACTTCGAGAGAAGAAGTCTCGACCTGGCCGAAACCCTAAAACGGGTGAAGACATTCCAATTTCAGCACGACGTGTCGTCACTTTTCGCCCTGGGCAAAAGTTGAAAGCACGGGTCGAAGTTGGAACCGCTAATCTCGTTGAGAAGTAAAACGAGTTCAAGCGTTTTTGGTTAGTACAAAGCCTAATTGTTGTTTACAATAATTAGGCGCGAACAATATAAAAAAAACCAGCATTTAGCTGGTTTTTTGTTATCTATCGATTATCGATAAAACTTAGTAAAAACCGTGCGGTGTGCGACAGTCAGAACCAAGTTTAGACAAGTAGTCTAACCAAAAGTTAGCAGGGTTGAATCCTTCGCCAACTTTAACTACTGAGTAACCTTTAGATTTAACTTCAGTAGTCGCTGCTTTGGCGCTTGCTTTTTTAGCTTTAGGCGCTTTTGCAGGTTTAGTTTCTGCTACAGGTTCAGCTGGCGCAATTTCACCGCCAGTTAATGCTGCGGTCATTTCTTCAATAGTCACCAAACGAACGTTTTTACCGCCGTCTATGCTATACCAGCCACTTTTAACTTCAATTTGTGGTTCTTTACCGTTAGCTTTTGTATAAGCTTCGGTAAATGCAGACAAGACTTGATCTTTGTCTAATTTACTCATTTTAATTACCTGTATTTCATTTATTTTTTTCGCGAGCGTTATTTATACAAAGTTTTTATTATGAATTCAACTTACAGACCAAATAAGCGATAATTTAGATAGAAATAAGCGAAAATTAACCATAAGTTACGTTAAAAATACACAATATAGAGAAATACCATGACAATTCAGCGAAATGAATTAATGAAGTACCTCAACGACTTTTTAAATATCCAAAACATCAATGACTACTGTCCAAATGGATTACAAGTTGAAGGAACTCAAGAAATTAAAAAAATTGTGACTGGCGTAACGGCAAGTCAGGCATTAATAGATGCGGCCATTGCTGTCGATGCCGATTTATTGTTGGTCCACCATGGCTATTTTTGGAAAGGTGAGGCACAGCCGATTGTTGGCCTCAAACGAAACAGAATTAAATCTTTGTTGGTAAACGACATAAACTTAGTGGGATATCATTTACCACTCGATGTGCACAGTAGCTTAGGCAATAACAAACAACTTGGTGAACTGTTAGGGTTAACGCAAATCGAGCCAATTACACATATAAGCCCAAGTGGCGTTGTTTACCGAGGTGTTTTGCCGACACCAATGACGGCGAACGACTTTGCTACGCATATTAACAGTGTTTTGGCTCGTACACCGCTCGTAGAGCAAACTTCTGAGCAACTAATAACACATGTCGCCTGGTGCACCGGAGGCGGTCAGGGATACTTAGACGCGGTTGTGGAGTTGGGTATTGACGCGTTTGTATCAGGTGAAGTATCTGAGCAAACGATACATAACGCCCGAGAGAATCAAATTCATTTTTTTGCGGCGGGGCATCATGCAACGGAACGGTATGGCGTCAAAGCGTTGGGCGAACATATTCAACGTGAATTTAATGTTGATGTTCAATTTATCGATATAAATAATCCTGCTTAACATGAAAAAACAAGATACCAGTTTTAGTAAAAGCGTCGACACATTTAAAAATAATATCTATGGCTCAAGTAAAGGCCAAGTTCGAGAGGCCGTTTTATTACGAGATTTAGAATCGATAATACACAGTAAACAAAAGCTCAATATTATTGATGTGGGAGGTGGGCAGGGACAGATCGCGCTAAAATTAGCTCAACAAGGGCATAACGTGACAATTTGCGACATTTCTGAAGAAATGTTGGATGTGGCCAAAAATAAAGCGATTGAGTTGAATATAAGCGATAAAGTGGCATTTATTCACTGTCCTTTGCAGGAGTTGCCAAGTAAATTGCAAACTAAGTTTGATGTGGTGTTATGCCACGCTGTTTTTGAATGGCTTGCGGACCCTCAAGCGGCATTCAAAATTCTTGCCGATTATTTAACAGACAAGGGGCAGTTATCATTGATGTTTTATAATGCCAATGGCCAGATAATGAGTAATTTGGTTTACGGTAACTTTGATTATATTGAAGCGGGATTTAACGTTAAAAAAGCGGTAAGGTTAAATCCACAAAATGCATTAATGCCGGATACGGTTAAAGATTGGGCTAAACAGGCCGGATTATCGCTGTGTTTAGACACTGGCGTTCGGTGTTTTCACGATTACATGAGAAATCGTGAACAGTGGACTAAAGACATTAATAAGATTGTTGAAATGGAATTAACCTATTCCACCAAAGAACCGTTTGCATCGATTGCACGATACAAACATTTTATATTTAAAGCTAATTAGGACTGCCCGTGAAATTATATGGTTCGACTACTTCTCCTTTCGTTAGACGTCTTCGCCTGTTACTGGTACAAAGTGATTATCAATTTGTCCCTTTTAATATTTTTGGCAATGATCGCGACACAATCAAAAAGACCAATCCAACGTTAAAAGTGCCTATTTTTGAAGACGTAATTGATGGACGTACACAACAAATATTCGATTCGGGAAATGTCTTTCGTTATTTGTATCAAAAGTTTGAAATTCAGCCTTTGTCGGTAAAAGAACAAAATGACTTGTCAGTCATCGACGCCTGCTGTGATTCGTTAGTAAATATGATGATATTGACTCGCAGCGGCGTGGAAGTAAATAAAGACAAATTGTATTTTAATATTCAGCGAGAGCGCCAACTATCAAGCTTTGAATATTTAGAGGACCAAATTGCTCAGGGGGAGTTTTCAAATTGGCGCTACCCAAGTATTGCGTTATTGGCAACGGTAGAATGGGCAAACTTTAGAAGTTTATTTGATTTTACTGGTTATCCGAACATTCAACGTTTTATCAAAGACAACAGTACCCAACCTGGTGTATTAGAAACAGCACCAAAAGATTAAGGTTTAGGGCGTCAAAACACAAATTAACGACAGTTATTATTTAGTAACTGTCGTTAATTACTGCAATAAACAACGCACTTATTTATTTAAACTGCAATCGACTATAAAGGGTTAAACAACAACGACAGAGTTATCGTCAAAACTGACTGGCGAAGGGCAGTAGGCATCTGCGTTCCAATCATTTTCCCATTTTGAATCGTCTAATAAATATTTAAATTGATATTTATTTTCTGTTTCTAAATCTAAAGTAAGAGAGAAATCACCTGATTTTAATTTTTTCATTGGAGCTTCTTTCCAACCATTAAAATCACCAGCAATTGCAACTTTTTCAGCCGCATCACATTCTTCTTTTTTGATTTTGAATGTCACTTTACAAATTGGTTTACTTTTTAAGTATTTTTTATTCAGGCTCATAATGTACTTCCCTAGTTAAATTAAATTTAATGCTGTAAATATAGCCAATTTTGAAAAAATGGAAATATATTTTTAGTGTTTTTACTCTATGCATTCGATTGTATCACTAAAAAATTTCGAATTACTTATATTGTTATGCGTTTTTCTTACTGTTTAAACTGGTTGACCGCATATGTAATGCAACTAACCATGGGATTTTAGTCCGCAATAAAACAGGATAGAAACAATAAGTTTATGTCGTAATTCGGTTACTATTAATCATATTTACATTAAAAAAGGGAGCCGAAGCCCCCTTGTTTAACAAAAAATTCATATAGGTAATTAATTTACAATAACCAAGCGTAACTCAGTTTCATAAATACACTGCGATTATCGGACTTAATATTTGTTAGTGAGTCGTTGTCTTTACCTGCTTCTGAATAACCAACAAAAAATAGCGTTTGAGGGTTAATTTTATAGCTATATAAAAGCTGTGCAGAAAGTCTACGGAAATTTTCATTACGATCGCCTGGATCTACATATTTTGACAAATTTCTATCTATCTCTGTATAAACCAACGACAGTCGTAAAAAGCTCTTAATGGAAAACTGATAGGTATTTCTCAAGTCGAGTAATTTCGCAGTAAAAACATTGTCGCCTTCATGATCTAATCGCGTGTATTCAAATCGTATTTGCGATTTGAGGTGAGTATTTATATTCCAAGAAATATTAGGTTCTAAAACAAGTTGATCAGAAATCCTATTATTTGCATAGTCAATCGCTTTACCTTTTTTAAAGTAATTGCCCAACCAAAGGTTAGATGTTGGTTTAAATTCGCCCCACATGTTGATGTTCTTTTCATAAAACATGTCGGTATTCGCATCAATAGCCAAATAGTCCTGAGCGCTTTGAGCATCAATTATTACTGGATTGTCGTGGCTGTAGACAAGTTCGTTGTTAGTGCGGGCACCAACTCTATCACGCCCTAAAAACCCAACGCGAAGATAGCTTTGTTTTGGACCATTAAAATTAATATTAAATTCGTTTTCTTGCTCTAACAACTCGCCATCTTGGTTATGTGTGATGTCGATATCTCCATTTATTCGAAATCGCGACCACCAGTCATCGTCGTCACCACGCCAAACATAACCGCCACCAATGACACTCATTGTGCGGTCGACTGTATCGATAAATGCTAAGTCGGCCCTAAAATTTTCACCTATATCTTCGTGGCGAACATTAAAGTACCAATCTCTGTTTTCGTGAGTATATTGAATACGATAGGCAAGGTCTGAGCTATTGACACTAAAAGCTCGCAGGTATTGTTCGCCAAAGTTAAAGGTGGTTATATTGGTGTGTTCGTCTGTGCTCGTATCTGAAAAATAGTCAAATACATCGCTTAATCCCACTTCAGAGAATTCAGTATTGGTTCTTATTATCTGAAAATTAACCGTATCCTGAGGGCTAGGTTGGTATTTGGTATCAAAACTGAGCACTTCGTTATGATAGTCGTCGTTGTCTCGAATGGTAGAAACTACGCCAACTGCAAGTTCTTTATTGACAGCATAACGATAGCGAAACGCACTATTTAAGGTATCTTGTTCAATGCTATAGCCAGAAGAACGTAAGTTGCCAGGAGTAATAATGTTTGCGGTTTTGTCGTTTGCTATAAAGGCAGCAAATGAATGGTCACCGGATTTACCCGTGATCTTTGCGCCATAATCAGGCGCATTTATATTACGTGTATAGATCAGGTTAACTGGGGTGTCGAAATAGTCTTGGTTTTCAAGAAAGAAACTTCGTTTTTCCTGTAAATATAACGCAAAAGTATTATTAACGTTGAGCTGCCCAGAGTCAGCTTCTACTTGAGAAAAATCGGGGTTTAAGGTGGCATTAAGGGTAATGTCTGGCGTGATCCCCCACTTGACGTCTAACCCAACGTCACTATTGCTTTCTTCGCTCCAATCGTTTGTTTCACTTAAATCTCGACTTTTCGTTTTACCTGTAACAAAGGTTGGTATAGCAGTAAGGTTATTGCCTTGCTTAGCACCTGAAAAGCCACGTTCAATTGGCATCTGACATATCCAACAGTTATTGTCTTGGCTCATCTGTGCATTAGAGATTCGCATTTGGGTGTCTCGAGGATAGAAACGAACAAACTCCATGCCCCAATGTTGAATGTCTAAACTGTCGTCAAAATTTAAGATACGAAGCGGTATCGCGATTTCAACTTGATAACCAAAATCCGTAATTTGTCCCGCAGCTTCCCAAATACCATCCCATGCCGGACTTTCGTTTTTAGTTAGTTCATTTTCTATCGCATCAGCTTGAGTGCCTAATGGATTTATGAAAAATTGATAGGCTAGGGAATGGTCGTGGTAACTGTCTATTTTTACCGCAACACGGTCATCATTCCAATTTGAATCTCGGTCCGTTAAGTTTGCGATGATCTTAGAAGGATCTGGATCATAAGCTTTAAACGCAATAAATAAGGTATCCCCGTTTTCGTAAACAAACGCTTCGGTTTTTACTGGAGCAGACATATTCTCGCGAGGGTAAGTTTCGTTATTAACTGCAATTAGACGTGCGTCTTGCCACTCTGAACTATCGAGTACACCGTCGATAAGTGCAATCTTGTCAGACTTAGGAATACTAATATGTGACTTTTTTGATGATTTTTTTTGGCCTATTGGCGCAGATTCGACCAAGCCTGAAAATATAAAGCTGGTTGATAATAATAAAGCGAGAAACTTCATTCGTTCTCCGAAAATTGTTATTCCGTTAAATTCGCCATGATAATAATCCAGTTTTCACAAAAAAGATGTGAATTACGTTGAACAACTCTCGTGACACGATTAAGTGCATAGTCGAGTGAGAACAACAAAAAGTTTAAATTATTCCAAAATTTATTTACAGCGGTAAAAAGATATCAATTTAGAACCAATGTTAGTAAAAATTTCAGAGTTGGTATTGCAAATTTAACTCAAAAAAATAATACCTTTTACATCAACGAAAGGTAAATTAGTACAGCTTACTTAACGGACTGACAACGCCATTCGCACCTTGTTGCAAAACGTGTGTATAGATTTGTGTCGTTCGGACATCAGTATGACCTAATTGACTTTGCACCGTTCTAATATCTGCACCGGATTGTAATAAATGGGTGGCAAAGGAGTGACGCAAAGTATGGGGTGTCACGGGCTTGGTGATACCCGCATTTATTGACGCTGCTTTTACGGCTTTACGGATACCCGAATGGTCAATGTGATGACGCCTAATCTCACCGGTTTCCGGGTCAGCACTTAATTTATGGGATGGAAATAAAAAATGCCAATGCAACGTTTTATTCGCTCCAGGATATTTTTTACTTAACCTGTGTGGTAACCAAACTCCAGCATATTGTTCATTATCTAAATCGAGTTTTAAATATTCATCGACCTGAATAATTTGATTCCTCAAAGCTGGAACTAACTCCTGAGCAAGTGTAACAACACGATGTTTATTGCCTTTACCATTCCAAATTCGAATACACTTGTAGTCAAAATCAATATCCTGAACCCTAAGTTTCATAGCCTCCATTAAACGCAAACCACTGCCATACAGCAAACTTGCCACCAGGAGATGACGCTTATGCAACTTGGTCATTAACTTTTTTACTTCTTCCTGAGTTAAAACAACTGGAAGCTTTTGCTGGCGACTACTTTTTACAAAACACAAATTTAGCGACAATTCATTTTTTAAAACATGTTTATATAAAAAGGAAAGTGCATTTAGTGCCGTCATTTGCGTCCTCGCCGCCACATTTTTAGTTAGCACCAAATAATCCAAGAATGCTTCAACTTCCGTATTACCCATCGTCACTGGATGCCGTTTATCATGAAAATGAATGAACTCTGCGATCCAAAACAAGTATGTTTCAATTGATTTTTTTGCATATTGTCGACTATACATAAAATCGGCAATACTATTCAAAAATGGCGACCGAGTTTGCATTTTATATCCTTATGAATGCTGTTTTTATATACAGTATTGCGCATTTTCCTCACTAGTCAAGAAATGAGGAAACTTTCCGCATTTCCACAAATCCACCAAAAAACCACAATCTCCCAAACATAAACGTTGCAAGCACCCCAAAGAATTTGCTACTAATAAATAAAATAAACACAGGGAAAATATTTTTTCAGGATATGAGGAAACTTTCCCCTGATTAAACTGTTATATAGCCTTAGAGTTCACATGCGAATATTTAACATCGGTGGTAGGACACATGTACAGCCACGAGAGACAATACGTTGTAATCGTTGTGGTCTTGAATACCTACTAGAAGTTACAACTTGTCCTCATTGTAAAGGAATGAGTAACGGAGAAATAATTGAAAAATTGCATATTCCACACTCTGAACAGCAAGATAAAAATAATAAAACCGGAAGAACTTTTTTCGTCATCTTTATTACTCTGGTAGTGTTGTTTGTTATTTCAGTTGTGAATTAGAGAACGGCTAAATAACAAGCGCATTAAGTCAGACGGCCTCAAATTAGGCCTCATTAATGCAAAAAGAAACGGCGCATAAATGCGTCCCAAATTGGTCCGCTGCTTATGCGGGCGTTAGCTATACAATTGAATTTTCAGTGGCAAGTGATACTATAGTGGTACTTATCAGTACTAAGGTAACTTTTTATGAGAGTTGAATTGGTTACAACTTTAAAGCGCCAAGCTACGAAAATATTGGCAGATCTTCATGTTTCTAAAGAACCTGTTTTAATAACAGAGCATGGTCAACCGTCTGCTTATCTAGTCGATGTAGAAGATTATGAACTGATGCAAAAACGGATGGCAATATTGGAAGGTATAGCGAGAGGGGAGCAATCAATCGCGAATGGGAATACCACGACTAATGCAGATGCTAAAGTGAAGATGGCGAAATGGCTGAAATAATTTGGACAGACGCCGCATTATATGATTTAGATGAAATTGCAGAATATATAGCGATTTCAAATTTGATTGCAGCAAAAAAGTTAGTCCAACTTATTTTTGAAAAAGTAGAGCGCTTGGAACTTTATCCGGAATCGGGCAAAAAGCCGCAAGAAATCCAAAACCTAAATTATCGTGAAATTGTAATTAACCCATGTCGTATATTTTACAAATATGAACAAGATAACGTTTATATATTACATGTATTAAGGCAAGAACGTGATTTAAGGCGTTATCTTATAACCGAGTTCTAGTATAGCTAACAAAGCAATAAAGTCGGACGCGTCAAGCTTGGCTCGCGTTCGTCCCTCACGGATTTTAGCCAAGCTTAACTCAGCCTCTTATTGAAGCGTTAACTAGGCCCAAAATATCAAGGTTATAAATTTGAACCTTTAGTGTTTTGTTTTGGGTTAAACCTAGCCGATTTCGGTTTACTTATGTGGGTGTTGCCGGTTCCACATAGCAACATTTTACTTTCGTTGCAGCGTTTACAACAAACCAACGGATAGCTAAGTTTAGTGTTAATTGACGTTTTAGTGGGTTGTAGGCTACCGTGGTTTTAAAAGTTTTGTTCTGTTTAAAACTGCAATTCTGATTGATTACCCATTAATGAAATAGTGGTAAAAATTTGAAATATCGTAAATGGGGTTCAGTGTTGTTTGGACAATCGGGGTAATTTGAATTGCGGAGCGTGGTGCTAGGCCTACGTTAACAAATCAATAAAGTCGGACGCGTCAAGCTTGGCTCGCGTTCGTTCCTCACGGATTTTAGCCAAGCTTAACTTCGCCTCTTATTGAAGCGTTATAAACCTTAATCAAGTAATGGAGTACATGATGAAAATTAATTACCTAATAATATCTACCCTAGTAATTCTTACAGGCTGCGATGATTCAGATAGCAATTATAATATCGACGTTTATATAAGTACTGGTGAACTCCAATGCCAAGAAAATGGTTTATCTATCTCTGAAACTAAAGGTTATTTATTGGACGCTAATATAGAAGTTAAATCTGAGAGTTGTGGTCATTTAACTGAAATTAATTATGCCGAGGTTTGCGGTGGTGAAACAGGAAACCTCCATGTATTCTCTATTTCTATAGCGGATGAAAATACAGCAGAAAATTTAGGGTTCACTATTCCGGATAATACGATTTCTGAGGATGACTATGAAAAAGAAGATTGTAGTGTTTAAAGGTTTATAACAAGTCGATAAAGAAAGGGACATAAAATCATTGGCTTGGCGCTCGTGCCTCGCTAAAGTATAACCAATAATTTTATTGCCTCTTATCGAGGCGTTAGGTAAATATGGAGAGTTACTCTCCAATAAATATTAAAAAGGATTTTTATGAAGTATCTATTAATTGTTGTTATTTGTGCAGGGGCTTACTATTTTTATTCAAACAAAGCATCAATTCAACCTTCAACTAATGACTTGGAATACACTGAACTAATTAAACATTTAAAAACTAATAATGTTAAGACTTCAGTTCTTTTAAGCTCAGCTTATAAATTTGCTGTTGATGGTTGTAATGATAACGAATGGTTAAAAATTAAAGGTTCAAATACGCAAGCATGCAATGACAGGCTCAATTCATTTAAGGATATATGTGCAGAAAGAATTTTTCCTGATATGGATATCATTGTTGACGGATATGATACTGCAAATAAAATGTTAAAGCGTTATTCAGAATGTACAGGTGTCTAATTTACCTAACAAGTCATTGCAAAGGACTAAAAACAGTTGGCCGTTGCTCGTGCCTCGCCATTTTGGCCAACAATTTTTAGCCTCTGAATGAGGCGTTAGCAAGTCAAAGGAAGGGTTAGGGTTTTTATTTAAACAAGGAATGTGTTCTGCTCAAATCAAAGCAATATTTCATCACTTCCTAGTTTGCACCAAATCCCGATAACGTTTCGTAAAGTATTTAAGTAGTGTGGTAGTTTGGCTACTCACATTTTATGTTTTGAAAAAGTGTGGTTTATCTGAGAAAGTTGAACCATGAATTATTAATTAAAAATTGTCTCACAGCGGAATTCTGTTTTGGCTTGGATTAGTCGGTAACTTACAGTGGCAGCAGTAAATTGCACACTCTGAAGGTTGCCAGCTAACAAGTCACTAAAGAAAGACAAAACAGAGTTGTACCGGTTCTTGCAAACGACGCAACAACCGGCCCAACAAACTGTTTTGCTTCTTAGTGAGGCGTTAGGAATACTATTTGAATTCATACGTAGATTTAAGCATTGAACAATTTCTGTCATGGGATCATCGTAAAGAATGCCCTAAAACTATTAATTTTCCTTCGGAATACGAAGGTCAATCTGACCTGCGGATTGCCTGCACTCAATTAAACTTATCTGCATCTAAGCAAAAGAAATTAGTAGACGAATGGGCTGCATTAATACCAACACTAACTCATGTTGAGCATATCTGGTTTTATAGTCGAGTACCTCAAAGGCTACTTGATTCGGTTTCTAGGTTACCTAAATTAAGGTCGCTATTTATTAAGTGGAGTGGAAACGGCATTACTGACTTGGTGAAAGTTGGAGATCTAAAATCACTCGAACGACTATATATTGGTAGTTGTACACAGTTAGAAACCCTAGAAAGCTTGAAGAAACTAAAAAACTTAAAGTGGTTAGAGTTGCATGAACTTAAAAAAATCAATGATATCTCAGCAATCAAAAACCTCAATGATCTATTAGGCTTAACATTCACTGGTGGAATGTTTGGTAAACAATCTTTAAAAAGCATTGAAGCTATTTCTCATTTAACAAATCTTGAGTTCCTTGATCTACATAGACTCAAAGTTGAAAGTGAGGATGTCTCTGCGATTTCTAAATTAAAAAATCTAAAATACTTGGATCTTCCAATTTATTATCCTTTATCTGAGTTCGCTAGGATTTATGCTGCTTTACCCAATTGTGATCACGATATTTACGCTTTCCGCAAAACAAATGAAATTTGCGTAAAGTGCATGAAAGGAGAAATGGTGCTACCAATGGCTAAGAATAAAAGGCAGATTTGCACAGTTTGTAGCGAGCTAAAAGTTAAAAAACTAGAAGATGAATTTTTAGGGTTAGTGGAGTCGTATTCCTAACAAGTCAATTCAGCAGGACAAAAAACAGTTGGTTTTGCTCCTGCGTCGCTAATTTTAACCAACTATTTTTTGCCTCTGATTGAGGCGTTATGTGCCAAGAGGAATTTGAGTGTTCGGAAGCAAAGATAGATTTTTAGCGGACTTAGTCCAGAAAGGTTATCTCAATACACCGAAGAGCGAGATACTCCAAGCAATCGCTGAGTCTGGGAACTGGCAAGAGTTCGAAGAGTGGCGAATTTCAACAATAACCGAATTCAATATTGGCACTGAGAAGTTCCAAAACGAGGATTGGTTCAGGGTTATCGTAAAGTGTGATTATGAGTTTAGTTGTGTTTGTCCTACCATCGAACGAGCTATAGAAATGGCTGGCATGTATCAGCAGTTAATTATGAACTTGTTTACTCAGGTTGGTTGGCCGTCATGGGCAAGCATAAGTTCTGTGAAACCATGAACTTCAGCACATAACAAGCCGTTGAAGGTGTGGACGTCTAACGCATGGCTGACGTTCGTCCCTCACGATTATAGCCATGCATTATCCGCCCCTTAACGGAGCGTTAGGCATACTCATGAAATTTGGCTTCATTATACCAGTCTTGATCTTTGTTTCGTATACAGCAATGTCGTCTACTCCAATAAAACTTACGGAAAGCATCCTGAACTCTAGTAAGCCTGTCGCTTTAGCTCACAAAATCGTGCATAAAAAAATCAGTGCAAGTGTTCTTGAGAGTTCAATAAAATCGTACGGAGAAATTACAAACTTTACTTGTTTCATGAGCCATGACTCTGATTTATTCGATACTGTTGCCTGTCACATTACCTATGAGCAATTGAAAAATGGTGAAGTCTTGGAGTTTTATTATTTTCTTGATGAAGATGATTGGATAGGTACTAATGTTACATTTATTAATAAAGTACCTAAGCAAGGGTGTATTAAGTCTGTTTCAAAAGGCCAAGGCTTAATGAAGGGCTTAAACATTGAACTTGATGAGTGCTAGTGCTAGGTATGCCTAACAAGCCGTTTAAGGCATGGACGTCTAACGCGTGGTTGACGTTCGTTCCTCACGATTATAACCACGCATTATCCGCCCCTTAACGGAGCGTTAGGTATATCTATGAAATCAGTGTTTTTTATCCTTATCTTATTTATAACATCTTGCTCATCAATATCGCAAAAGAACATGCCAAATTACCTAGTTGGTATTTGGGCTAGTGAAGATGTGGAATTCAGGGGACAGTTTTTGGTAAAAGGAGTGGCTATTTATTTGACGGAGAGCGGCACTGGTGCGATGTTGGCTGGCCCCCCAGCAATTGGTAGACGTATAGAAACGAATTATGATCCAGTATCAAAAATAATATTCTACAAAGAGCTTGATTTACATGACAAAGTAGTGCGAGAAGATTCAATTAAATATGTCGATGAATCTAATGTTTTTATATTGAATTCAGTCAATAATTTAGTTTTAACTCGAAAATTTGATGTTATATCTAGAAAAACTAAACGACTACTAAAAATATAAAATATACCTAACAAGTCATTAAAGCAGGACAAAAAACAGTTGGTTTTTGCTCCTTCGTCGCTTATTTTAACCAACTATTTTTAGCCTCTTAATGAGGCGTTGAGGCTGTAGAATAAGTCCCTTTATGATCAAAAGTTCGGTCAGTATTGATTGCTAAACTTGTTTGTTATTTAGCCACCTTTTCGTTTGTACTATGCG
>NZ_JAHKQH010000005.1 GCF_018861025.1 Psychrosphaera sp. B3R10
GTCTGTCTAGAGGATTTTCAGTGTCGCTGATCGGGATATCAAAGGGTCGATAGCACGGACCAGCGGGGTCAGAGTTGCTGATTTAAATCATACACCCGCCCGTTCATATGAATTAGATGGTTTTTTCTATATGGGCATTAATCGATTTAGTCATGTAGTGAATATTCACCATAGGCATTGATTCAGGGTATACCGTATGAACAAATCCCAGTTTTTGGTACGCTGATACCGCTGGTGGGTTATCTGTCATGACAAATAACGACGCCTTGTCTAATGCTAATTTATCTTTGCCTAGGGCAATGAGGCCGTTAACGAGAGCATTGATATGGCCTCTGCCGCGGAACTGTGGATTGATAATTAGTCGCGCCAAATGAATATGCCCTAAACGCTCGTAATACTGACCAAAACCAATAAATTTTTTATCCTGAATTAAGCTATAGCTTGCGATTGAATCTAGTTTTAAATCTTCGACAAAACTGTCTGTGGTAAACGGGATTCTAAAGTTGGGACCAGACCATAAGGTAAGTGCCTCCATTGTCGGAAACCAGGTCATTAGTGTAGCCAAATGATCTTGAGTAGGTGGTATCAACTTCATTTAATCGCCTTTAGTATCAAGATTTATCTACTATTTGGTATAGCTTCGTCTTACAGCTTTTTATGTTAGTTTATTCGGCTTTAAACGTGTCTGCTTGCATTAAATTAATGGATTCATGTAATTCCGAAAATACTATAACGATAGACTCTGATTTAATTTGGTTTAAAACATCCTGTTTTTTAGCTGCAAATGACTTTTCCTGTTCGCCATAATCGGTGCCTTCACGCAGTACAAAAGATTCTATAATTCCATCGAGTGCGTCGTCACTGAGGTTTTGCCATGGGATGATCATTTAGGTGTCGCTATGAGTGATTGAATAAATTCGACAGTTCGTGTTTCTGCCCAAAATTCAGGGTTGAACGGGTTGTTGCCCGCTAAAAATCCAACGTGCCCACCGTGATGGCTCACTTCTAACGTTACGTAGTCAGACAACATATCTGTTGTTGGGATAACCTCTTTGGTCATAAATGGATCGTCTTCAGCATGAATTATTAATGTCGGCGTTTGACAGCTTTTTAGAAACTGGTTGCCACTCGCTTTTTGATAATAATCTAGACCACTTTCAAAACCATTAAGTGGCGCCGTTATTTTTTCATCAAACTCAACTAAGGTTTTAATGTTTTTTACATCGTCGATTTTCAATTTAATTGGAAACGAGTCTTGTAAATAGTCGATTTTTTTACAGGTACTGTTAACCAGTTTATCCACTAAATACTTCTCGTAAACGGTCGCAAAACCATGTCCGATAGCGTCTGCACAGATAGCGAGGTCAAGCGGTGCTGAAATTACCACTGCACCTTCAAGGTGGCTGTTTTCGTTTTCACCAACATATTTAGCTAATACATTACCACCAAGTGAAAAACCGACAGCATAAATTGGATTGTTCGGAAATCGCTGTTTTAAGTATTGAATAAATTCGGCGACATCAGTCGTTTGGCCAGAATGGTACGTTTGCGCTTTACGATTTGTTTGGTTGCCGCAACCGCGGAAGTGCATTAACACTGAGCTCCACTTGTTATTGTACAACGCATTCATCATGCGCTTTGCATAAAAGCTGTCTATGGAGCCTTCTAAACCGTGGAGAACCAAAACGATGGGTTGCTCTGGTTCAATATCATTGGTATGTCGGCTCCATGATATTTCCACAAAGTCGCCATCGGAGAGGTCAAACTGATTATGCCAAACTCTAAAATCACAAGGGACCGGATATAATCTCGGTACGATTGTTTGCAAATGACGATTTTTGAGCCACCAAGCAGGTTTGAATTTCGACTTAATCTGTAAGTCCGACTGTTTTGTTAGTGAATTTATTGACATAGACCCCTCAAAGTAATGTGTAGATCTGAGGTCTAAGTACAGGTTTTTCAAGCTTGAGAAAGCGACTTGTTGTGACAATTTTTGATGAAATAAAACGGCGAGCTGATGAAGTATCAGCCCGCCGTCTTTAAAACGCTAATTGTGGAGTATAAAAATTACAAACTTGCCGCTAATTGACGTGCATTGTTTTGTTCACGTTCGACAAATTTAAGCCATTGCTGAGCCATTTTTTTTGCATTTTTATACGCTTTAGCCTGTTCAAATGCCTGCAATGCTTGGTCAAATTGCTTTAAGTTAAAATTTGCCATTCCAAGGGCTAAATAGAGATTACCTGGGTTGTCCAATTTACCTCTTTTAGCTGCGGCCTTTGCTGCGACCACGGTTTCTTCAAAACGACCTTGTTGTAACCGGATCTCAGCAATCTGCTGACTCGCCACGCCGGTATCAGAGATATCCGCCAATGTTTGATAAGTCGCTACGGCTTTGTCGTATTCTTTTGCACCGACATATGACTGCGCTAAGAAGCTCAATGTTTTGTCATCTTTGTTTAGCGCGCCAAGTTCAAATCCTTTTTCGATAACCTGAGCGGCTTTAAACGGCAGTCCATTTAAATAATATACCTGCGATAAATTTCTTAAATCAGAACGTTTAGTGACATATCCTTGCTGGAAAGCCGCTTCTAATACCGCAAGTTGCTTGCCTTCTTCACCGATTTCACCGTACATACCACCGAGTTGTAACCAGTATTCAGGCTTGTTAAATAAACGCACCATGTTTTCTAAAACGGCTGCTACTTTTGCCGGTTGTTTCAGTTCAAAATAAACGGCACGTTGCAATACGTACCAACTTTCTTCTGCTAAAAACCCATCGGCGACTTGTAACTCAATTGCTTGGTCGATATAACCTGCTGCCGCGCTGTAATCTTTTTGTTGATAAGTTGCCTGTGCTTTTAGGACATAGTTTTTAACTGGGATCTTACCGCCATCAACTTGTTCCCATTGCTCAAGATATTGCAGAGTCTTGTCGTACTTGCCGCTAGCCATTGCAAGTTGTGATAAAGAGAACAGAGTGCCTTTTTCTAATGACTCTGGGATCGGGTTTTGTTTCACAACTTGTTCAAATGACGCAAGTGCTTCATCTACGCGTTCAGCGTTGTAATAGATAAAACCATAAAAATTAAACATCATGGCTTTTTCGTAGCTGTTAAGGCTCGATGATTTTGATTTAACTTGGTCTAGAACTTCTAAGCCTTCAGCCACATTGCCTTTGTCAGCCAACTCCTGCGCCCGGGCCAATTGACTATAAACACGAGCGCCTAAAGCGGGGGTTCTACGGCGCTTTTTTTCAACGCTACTATCTGTGCTTTTGTCAGCAGCAAACGCGCTTGCAACTTGGATGTTTGGCAAGATGTCCGTCAAGCCTGTTGAGAGCAAAATGCTGCTCGCAATAATGGAATAAGATAACCAGTTTTTCATTTTCAATTTCCTACTAACCGTTCATTTCAAACGTAATGCGGTTTTGAACCCCAGAAACTTCAGTTGCTTCACCGTTTACGACACGAGGTTTGTATTTGAATTTAAGTGCAGCGTCCATTGCTGCTCGGTCAAACAAGCCTTCAGGCTGTGCTTCAATTACGATTGGACGCCTGACCGCACCGGTTTTGTCTACGGTAAACTCAACAATAACGTAACCCTCAATACCGCGCTGTAATGCACGTCTTGGGTACACAGGTGCAACTTTTACGATAGGTAAATATTCGCCGTCCCCAGACTCTAGTGCAAGGCCGCCATCGAGTGAAATGTCGGCAGAAATATCAGCGCCAAAATCAAAACTAGATTGGTTGGCATCTGCTGTTTGCGGCGACATTTGTGGCTGTTCCATTGGCGGAGGCGGCTCTTCCGGAGTTGGTGGTTTTTTCGGTTTACGTTCTTTTTTCTGTACGGACTCTTCCTGTTTGAGCCTAACAAAATCAAGAACATTACCCTGGGCCGGCTCAGTTAAAGCCGAACCACCTGATTTGATAAGGGCCTGCATGCCAAATAACAAACCTAAAGTGATAACGGCTGCGATGGCGAAGGCAATAATAAGGCGTTGCAACATAGTAATACCTATTGGTCTTGTGCTGCGATGGAAACATCAAACGCACCAGCGGCACGTGACGCATCCATAACTTTAATTAATGTATCTGTCGTCGACTTTTTATCAGCTTGAATAACAACTGACCCCTGAGGGTTCTCAGCTTTCAAACGCTCGATGTTGGCTTGTACTGCACGGATATCAACACGACGTTTGTTTATCCAAATTTCGCCTTTATCTGAAATTGCGACCAGGATATTTGCTCGTTCTTTCTTAACTGCAGTTGCGGCTTCAGGGCGGTTGACGTCAATACCCGCTTCTTTAACAAACGATGCGGTGACGATAAAAAAGATCAGCATGATAAAAACAACGTCTAACATAGGGGTTAAATCGATTGCTTCGTTTTCTTCTTCTGCAAGTAAGTTCGCTAATGGCGCTCTCATGATGTTTCCTTAAACTTGGTTAGTGTTGGATTTCCAACTCTAACGAGTCTTCTAATATTTCGATTTCACGTTTTGCTTTTCGTTGTAAATAACTATTTGCAAATACGCCTGAAAGCGCGCCAACCATGCCAGCCATTGTTGGGATCGTCGCTTTTGATACTCCACCGGCCATCGAGCGAACGTTACCGCCGCCACTGATTGCCATAACATCAAACACTTCAATCATCCCCGTTACGGTTCCGAGTAGTCCCATTAACGGGCAAAGTGCAACAAACGTTGTGATTAACGTTAAGTTTTGATCGAGTTTTAATTTTGCTCTTGCGACAAATGCCTGACGAATTTGCTCAGCATTCCAAGAAGCGCGCTCTGCACGCGCTTGCCAGTTGCTGATTAATGATTTTTTCATTTTTTTATGACCAGTGAAGCCATAAATCAATCTTTCCAAAATCATTAACCACATTACAAATATCATCACAGCAATGGCGCTTAATATGATGCCGCCGGAGTCTAAAAACTCTCTGATGGCCTCTAAACCTTCTGTGAAAAACAACACGCCGGTCTCCTTACGCTACTTGACTAGCGTTGGCTTTTTTAATTTCTTGGCGACGGCCAAGTTGTTCTTCAGCACGCTCTGCAATAATGCCTGCGCTTTGTTCTTGAATAGTGAACAAAATGTTTTTGCTGCGTGTATTTAACATGCTCGATAACACTACCGTTGGAATGGCTACAACTAGACCTAAAACGGTTGTCATTAGGGCTGTAGAAATACCACCTGCCATAAGTTTCGGGTCACCGGCACCAAACAATGTAATTGCTTGGAACGTCTTAATCATCCCGGTAACCGTACCAAGTAGACCAAGTAGCGGTGCAACAACCGATACAATCTTGATCAAGGTTAAGTTACGCGTAATCTTTGGCATTTCTCTGAGCATGGCTTCAGAAAGTTTCAGTTCTAGCGTCTCGTAGGCTACGTTAGGGAATTGTTGATTTACTTTTAGGACGCGGCCTAATGGGTTGTTGTCGCTGAGTTCTTTAGATTTCAGCTGACGTATCACTTTTTGACCGATAATGGTAAGAGCGACAAAACGTTCAAAGGCAATTAAGAAAGCGATAATACCGACAACGATAATGATGTAACCAACTGTACCGCCCTGTTCAACACGTTCTTGTGTGTTTGGCGCTTGTACTAATAGACCTAAAATTGAACCACCTGTAGGGTCTAGGGCAAATGGAACAACGTCGTTAGTTGATGTTTGAAGCTCCTGAGCGTTATCTAAAAAACGACCAGAAGGTTGACGAATCAGCTCGGCAACAGTGCCCGTTGTTGGGTTTAAATCTAAATATTTACCGTCGGCGACAAGTGAAAATGAACCAATACGCAGAACTTCTTTATTTACTTTGTTGCCGTTGGCTTCTACAACGTCTGTTGTAAAACGAGCTACTTTGCCTTGTTCTGTCATTTCACGCTGTAGTTCGAACCAAACTTGCTCGATTTCTGCAATTGACGCTAAGTTAGAGCTGCCGCCCATGCTTTGGGCTAGTTCTTCGAAGAACACATCACGGCCTGGATATTGAGCCGACACGTTAGATAATTTAAATTTGCCTGCGGTATCACCAGAGACTTGTTGTAAAACGCCAAACAGTTCTTTTAAAGAACCCATGCGTTTGTTTAACGCTTCTGATAAGTCAGCTAATTTAAATTCGTTGTTTTCGAATTGTGTTTCTAACTTCTCAGAAGTTTTAATCGCATTGTTACGACGTGTAGTTGACTCGTTAAGCAATTTAACTTGTTCTGTTTTTTGAGATAGGAAACGTTGCTCACGGCTTTTATTTTCCTGTGACTGAGCAAGTTGACCTTGCTCTAAACGTTGTAATAACTCGTCTAAGTTAAGTGGTTTGGCTTCGTCGGCCGCAAACACTGAACATGCAAAACCAGTTGCGATGATTGCTGTTAAAGCGGGTTTAATAAACTTAATCATTTTTGTTAACCTTTAAATTCAGTGTCTGGGCTTATGGCGCGGCTTTGATTGGCATAACTAACAGGTCTGGGGCGAGTTGTTTTTTCGCCATACGCAGTCCTTTAGTAATGTGCATGCGATAGTCATCGCCAAGGTTTTGCCAAGATTGAGTTTCGTTATCCCAACGTCCTGCAACTGAACCATCACGAGTTTGATACATAAGAGCAACACGCCCGATACGTAAAAAATCAACATCGCGTTGTTGACCATTCACATCGATGATGCCGGCATAGGCTTCGATTGAACGTCCGTAGGCAACTTCAACTTGGTAAGCTTCTAATACGCGGCGAAATTTTTCAGAAACAGCAACGTCTGCGCGTTCCATCATAGTGTTTAAGCCGGAAATTCGGTTTGCGCGTTCTTCAGGTAAAAACGGCACGTCTAATTCTACAAACTGCGCTAACCCGTCAATCATGCGGATCATCAAAGGCGTGATTTGGCGTTCAATAACAGAGACTTGGTCAATATCTAAGTTGAGCTTTTTCATCTCAGCTAACTGATTGTTGATTTGCTTCTGTAGTTGATTGTTGTAAACGTCCAAACCTTCGATTTCTTTATTTACAGTTTGATACTGCTGAAATTTCGATTGTGTTTGTTCTGTTAATTTATCAATTTTAGCCTGTGACGTTGAAGCAGATGCAGTGATTTCACTGCTCTTTTCAATCACAGGTTGAAGTTCGTCTGCCTCAGCTAGGCTAGGCGTAATAACGCATGCAGCAATAATTGCTGAGCTGACTAAGTGTGTTGCAAATTTTTTCATTAAATATGACCCCATAGAAACAATGAGCGTCATTCTAGATAGGTAATGTGTCAGTTCTGCTACACAAATATTAAAGCTATGTGACAAAGGTTGTGGAATTGTGACAACGAAATAAAAATGCCGTCTTGTCACATTTTGATCATCTAATACATTTAACTTAGCGCCATTCCGTTGGTCAATAGAGAAGTATCAGACCGTACTGGTCATCATATAAAATTTATATGAAAAACAGGTTACGGCTGAGTTAAGTAATGATGATGTATCCAAAAGAATATAAATTACTGTTGCAGGAATTGATAAATGAGCAAAACCTGCAAATTGTTTTTCAGCCGATATTTGACGTTATTGGCCAAGAACCAATGGGTTATGAAGCATTAACGCGCGGCCCTGTTTCTCATCCACTGCAGTTTCCTAATGTATTGTTTGAAGTGGCTCATGCATTTGGACTATTGTCCGAGTTAGAGCTTTTATGCCGCAGACTCGCATTTAAACGATTTGCTGAATTAGAACTTGCTGGCAAACTATTTATTAATGTAAGCCCGCATACAATTGAACAAAAGTCACATCCCCATGGTGAAACCATAAAGTTACTTCAGCAATTTGGGATCAAACCTGAAAAGTTAGTGATTGAAGTTACAGAACGTTTTGAAGCTACTGATCCGTCTTTATTAAAAGACAGTTTGCAGCATTATCGGAACATGGGACTGCAAATTGCGATAGACGATTTAGGAACTGGCCACTCTGGATTAAAACAGTGGGCAGAGCTACGCCCAGATATAGTCAAGATTGACAGGTACTTTATTAGTGATTGCCATAACAACATTGTTAAGCGCGAATTATTACGAACCATTTTTGAAATGGGTAAAGCGACAGGGGTGAGTATTATTGCTGAAGGTATTGAACAGCATGATGAATATATACTGTTAAAAAACTTAGGCATGCAATACGCGCAGGGCTTCTTATTAGCTAAACCGAATGTTTCACCGCAGACCACATTCCCAAGCCAGTTAATACAATGTGTTGTTGGGAAAACAGAAGTCGCAGGATTTGATACTGAGCAATTTGAAATAGGTAACCTAGTTAAACCCGTTATGCCTGTCAAAGCTGACCGTAAATGCATCGAAGTTTATAAGACTTTTAAAAGTGACGATAACCAACTTTGTGTTGCAGTCGTAGACGAGTACAACCAACCAATTGGTTTAGTATATCGTGATCAATTGGCTGAGTTATTTTCAAGCGATTTTGGTCGCGCATTATACGAACGCAAAGACATCGACATGGTGATGAATCCAGTAATGTTTTCGGTTGAAATTGGCTCGCCAATAGATGAGATTAGTAAGTACATTACCGATAACGACGAGTTTGATAAACGTCCTGAATTTATTGTAGTAAACAAAGGCAAATATGTTGGCTTGGCTAATGTTAGGTCTTTGTTAAAAAAAATGACGGAGGAAAAAATCAAACACGCGCAACACGCCAACCCGCTCACCATGTTGCCTGGCAATGTGGTTATCCAGCAACGTATCAACCATTTATTGAGCTACAATATTCCTTTTTCCATGGCGTACTTTGATTTAGATTATTTCAAACCCTTTAATGACATTTATGGGTACGCCGCAGGAGACAACGTCATTAAGCTGGTTGCCGATATTTTGTCGGAGATCTGCCGAGAGCATTTTGTTGGTCATGTCGGAGGCGACGATTTTGTCGTTATTTTTCAGTCCGGCGATTGTAAAGAGCACTGTCTTAACGTTTTAGAATGTTTTAATCAGCGGATAAGTCATTATTTTCAACCCGAGCATTTGATCCAGCGCGGCTATATGGCAAAAGACCGCGAAGGTAACGAACGACGTTTTCCTCTATTAGATTTATCCTGTGGTGTTATAAGTCCGGATGTTGAACTTATGGATACCCACCATGAAGTGTCGTTGTTAGCATCAGAAGCCAAAAAACAGTCGAAACAGGTTTCCTCTGGCATTGTCTATTTGCAAACGACTGAGGTAAGAACGGCTTAGGCAGTAGCTTTAGTAAACTGATAAATGCCAGTGGGTTATGGCTTTACATCACCCAAGGTTCATCAGTGTCTAGGCTGATTTTTAAGCTGCTGATAACATTTTTTAATGTGCTCGTTGTTTGACCAGCCCGATAAATCACATAAATCGGATATGAAAACTCCGGTGAGTTAGGAACCATTTCTAATTGACCGGAACGTAAATAGGTTTCAACAACCCGAGTTCTAAAGTAACCATTGCCACCGCGGCTTAACATAAATTTTAATGCAAGTGGCCCTAAATTAAAGCTCAGTGCAGCTTGGCGAGGAACGGGCAGGGCGGCGTCAAACTTGTTTTTAAAATCGGCGCCCCAGTCGATAAATAGATTGGGTAATGCCGACTCAGTTGAACGTACATGCACTAACTTTTCTTCGGCGACTTGTTCTACCGTCAGGCCCGAATAATAGTTTGGTTGATGCACAACTATGGCGTCTAAGTTCCCAAGTTGCAGTTGTTCAACTAATTTTTCGGTCGCCGCCACTTCAGTGTGTGCAGTTATCGACGGGTGTTGGTGTGTGAGTTGGTTTAGCCAGTTTACGACAATAGGATTCCACAAGCTTATATCGGCACCAATGTGTACAGATTCACTCAGGTTTATCGGCAGTCGTAATTGTGCCTGGGCATTTTCCCAGGTTTGCACTAAAGCCAATGCGTATTTAGCAAATACCTCACCTTCCCGGGTAAGCTTGGCACCGGAACGATTGCGAACAAATAAGGTGCAACAAAGTTGCGCTTCCAAACTCCTAACCCTTGATGTAACAGCGGTTTGAGTGATATTGAGTTTCTGAGCGGCCTCGATAAAAGTGCCTGTGCCCATGATCGCTAAAAATGTCTTGGCGAGTGAAATATCCATTAGTATCAATATTTTTCATATTAAAGATGTTTAATATTCGTTATACAAACACATTTGCATCTTTTAGTCTCCTCCAATTGCAAATTTGGAGCATGTTTTGAGAACGTTTGTTATATCGAAGCAGGATTGGAACGAAGGTCGTTTTAATTGTGGTGGGATAAAAACAACGATGTTTGTTATCCCTTTGATGAAGTCATATTTGGCATTAAACCGTTTTGTATTTTGGTTACGGCATAATGGCTGAGTCTCAAAAATCAAATCGTAGAGTTAACTCGCCTCAAGTTTACGCAACTTTTTTAAAGCTCATAGGCTTTGAAAGCAGTAAAACCACATTTGCTGAAAAACTCATTTCTGGGGTCGGGGCAACTTTTGGGATCTATTTCTGCTTTGTCTTATCTCAAATCTATTTGCCCAGCGATTACTCATCTATTTTACTAACGGCAATGGGCGCAACTTCAGTGCTTATTTTTGCGTTACCCCACGGCGCATTATCGCAACCATGGAGCGTATTTTGCGGTCATCTTATTTCCACAGGGTGTGGCTTTTTAGCTTTTAGTATTGTGCCTGATGTACAACTGGCAAGTGCACTTGCGGTCGGGCTAGCGGTGTTTTCAATGTATATATCAAAGTGCCTTCACCCGCCCGGTGGCGCAACAGCCTTGTATATTGTGTTGACTGCTCACAGTGCCCAGGGTTTTGTTCTGTGGGATTTTGTTAACGTTGTGTTGATTAACATCGGCGTATTAGTGTTATTTGCAGTCGTGTTTAACAACTTGTTTCATTGGCGTCGCTACCCAGCTTATTTAACGTTTCATCACGCGGAAGTGCCAGATAATAAACAACATCTTAGTCACGAAGATTTTAATGCAGCGCTACTGCAACTCGACTCGTTTGTGGATGTTAGCACCGATGAGTTAATCACCATTTGTGAGCTGGCTTTGGAGCATGCGAAACATGCCCAGGGTGGAGATGACATTTTAATTACCCCAGCTTGTTTTTATAGCAACGCCGGTCTGGGCATGGCGTGGGATGTTCGAGAAGTCATTCGGGTGACCAAAACAGATGTGGTCTATCGATCAGCGACCAACAAAGCTGAACCAATAAACCGTTGTCATCTAACAGAGTTTAAACGCTGGGCAAAATACGAGGTTGAATTTGAACATAACGCATGGCTCAAGAAACAACGATTAAAAGCCGTTTCTTGAGGCAACTTCATTAGCTTCTTGTTGCCTTATTTATTCAAAAACGTGGCGGTTATCTTATTGGCTTGTTCCGTCACCGACCCCTGCACCTGAACGACTTGTTGCTTGGCTGTGGTAACGGTTTCTGTTACTTGAGACATTAACCGCTCGAACTCATTAAAGTCATTTTGTTGTTGTTGCGCACAACTTAAGGTTTGCTCGGCAACATCCGAAGATGTTTGCGCTTTGTGGCGCACTTCGTCAGTAGTTTCAATTAATGACTGAGCAATATGTGTTTGTTGCTCTGCGGCCGTCGATATTTGCTGGAAATTATGTTGTAGGTGGTCACTATGGGCTGTTAACTCATTCAGGATATCACTTGTGTTGTCGAGTGATTCTTGGGTTTTCATTGCGAGCTTTCTTACTTCGTCGGCAACAACCGAGAATCCGCGACCATGTTCGCCGGCTCTGGCTGATTCAATTGCAGCGTTAAGCGCCAGCAAGTTAGTTTGGCCAGCGATGTTTTTGATCACATCCATAACCTCTTGCACGCTAACAATACTATTGATGAGTTGCTCTAACTTAGCGTAGCTGGTTTTGACTTGTTGGGCCGTAGATTGGCTTGCAGCTAACATTTGGTCAGCCCCCTCGCGGCCTATAACCATTGCCTTTGAAGTGTCTTGGGCGTTTTGTTCAACATCTTTGGCGAGTTCGTTTAATCGATTGTTGATATGCGACAAATTAGCTAAAACGGCTTGCGTTTCAGAAACCTTATTTCCGGTTTCGTCTGTTGCCTGTGCAATTTCTTCGGTTTGCTCGATTAGTGAGTTTAGCGCATCTGAAACAACAACCATTTGTTCAGACTTTTGTTCTGCTTCTTGCTTTTGCATCGTTAGCAATTGGTCAAATGAACGGGCAATTTCACCAAATTCAGAATTTGCATCGCTATTAATCGCCACCATTTCACCCGTATTTACCAACTTATCAAACGCATCTCGTAGCGCTCTTAGCGGTTTCAATACTAAGGTATGTTGGACGAGGTAATTACCACCAACAATCAAGGTCGTAGCCAACATCATGATAGTGGTTAGAACCGTGACAAACTGATAAGTGTTTTTCTTTTGCTGAGTTATGTGGATAGCAACTTGTTCAGTTATTTGCTCAAGCTTATTTATGTCGGTTTTAATTTCGGCTAGCGACAACAAGCGGTTATCTATGGTCTTCGTCGTATTTTGGAGCTCTTTTGGGTAGCGATTTACAACGCTTCTGAGCGTGCTTATAAACTCTTCCGCGATGTCAGTTTTGTCATCGTCATCATCAAAAAAGTCTAAGCCGTCGTCTTCTGATTCGGCAAATACGCCTAAAAGGCCGATGTTTGACAGTTCGTTATTCAATTGCGTTAAATTGGCGAGCGATCTGTCGATATTTAATTTAAAAGCGTCATCACCGGATGCCACAAAAAACAAGCGATAATGGGATAACTGCTGCGACTCATATAAAAACGAAGAAGCTAGGTGCAGTAGTTTTTTTGCGACTTTAGGGTCATTGTCAAAATTTAGACTGGCGTAATCGGCCAAGCTATCTGCAGCACCAAATAATTCCCGTTCTGCATTATCGAGCAGTGCATTTTCATTGCCGCCTAACTTACCGAGTGCGCGGTATTTTCCAGCCATTTTCTGTTGAATATTGGAAAGTTCAGAGGTTAATAGCTTAGTCGTCTCAAGATCGAAATTTTCGGTTTTTATTTGAGTTTTTATTTGTTCTACAAACGAGTCCGCATCGCTCAGTAAGAGCGCGTCACCTGAATTTAAGTACATTTGTATCGTGCGATAAAGCCGAATGTTAATGTCTTGATAAACTTGACGGTAGCTCGAGTCGTTAACATCCGCTTGCACCAATCTTTGTTTAGCCCAGAACAGGATTAAGGTTAATGCTAAAACAACAGTAAAGATGGTGAACGAACTGGTACGAACTATGGTTGAAATTCTCATTTAAAAACACAAATCTAAGAAAATATGGCGACATACTATTTTAGAAATGTGTCAGTTAAATGACATTGTAGGATAAATCCGCAAACTAGCATTAATGCTGAGTTTTAGAGAGCGTAAGGCTTTGGTCGCAACTTACGACCAAAGCAATTACGTAATTAAGCCAATATTTGTAACAAAACCGACTTATAAACTTTGGTGAGTTCATGCAAGTCATGTTTTTTAACGTGTTCGTCTGTTTTGTGGATGGAATGATTGGGTAATCCGAGTTCAACCACTTGGCAACCCGCTGCAGCGATAAAGCGACCATCTGACGTACCACCAGACATTGAAAGGCGCGGAAATAGCTTAAGTTCGTTAAAAATAGCCCGTTCTACTTCTGCGATTAGATCGATATCCTGCGGCGCAATATGAGTAGGAATATTGATATTTTGGCTTGCTTCATCAACGATACTACTGCCGCTGGTAAAGTAAGGTTTGCAAGGCCGAGACCACTTAATATCAATGTTTTTAGTCAATTGCTTTAGTTGCATTAAGCCATCTGTAATGCGCTTAATGATTTGCTCTTGGGATTGTTTGTGGCTGTACCGTACATTAAATCGTAGCGTGCATTGACCCGGAATGATGTTATCTGTCCATGTTCCTGTGTCTATGCTAGTGATTTGTAACTGACTACCAGGGAAGTCTTTGCTGCCTTCATCCCACGACAGTTCACTCAACCAACGACCTAACATCATCGCTTTGTGCGCTGCGTTATTAGCGTCCTGAGGATAAGCAACATGGCCTTGTACGCCTTGGATCACAACCTCGCCTGAGACAGAGCCGCGACGGCCGACTTTTATCACGTCGCCCACTTTACTTTGACTGCTCGGTTCGCCGATGATGCAGTAATGTGGTACTTCATCTCGTTGCTTTAAATACTCCATGATTTCAGCAGTGCCGTATTCAGCTTCGCCTTCTTCATCAGAAGTGATCAAGAAGTAAAAGGTGAAATCGTCGAGATTAATATGAGGCAAGGCATGTTCAAATGCAGTTAACATGGCTGCGATTCCGCCTTTCATATCTGCAACACCGCGTCCGATCAGCAGACCGTCTACGTCCGTTAATGTGAACGGATCCGCCGACCACTGTTCAGGATATGGGGCCGGAACCACGTCAGTGTGTCCTGCAAAGGCTATGCGTGTTTTGCCTTTACCAATCTTGGCAACAAGGTTAGAAACCCCCTCGACTTCAAAAGCATGGCATTGCATGCCGAGCCTTTGGAACACACGTGACAAGTATTGCTGACAGCCAGCATCATTTGGTGTGATGGATGGGCGGTGAATAAGTTGGACTAAATGTTCCATTGTCTGGTCCAGATCAAACTTAGGTTGATCCATAACGGTTTGAGTTTGCATAATTCTTTTACATATCTGTAACAATTGGTGCTATTTAACCCTGTCAACATGACAATATTGTTATCTTTAAATGAATGAATTATGACATCTCAGTGACAGGCGTTAATGTCCCGTATTTCAGCCGAATATGAATAAACATCTACTGCAAGATAACGCGTCAATGATGGATGATTTTGTTAAAAACCAGGCATAAATTAATGCTGTCATTAAGGCATATGTAGCGGTGAGCGTGGTGTGTTTATCCACAATATACTGATATAAAATAATGAAATTGTGGATAAAACAAGGTTGTTGCGTTCCCCTGTCGCGTTAATAAACGACAGGGGAGCTTAGATTAAAACTCCATTTTGTAAGCAACGCTGAAGCCAATACCTTTGGTGGTCGAACGTAGAAGCTCGTCATCAAAAGAAATTTCTTTTTGCTCATCTAAAATGTTGGTGAGTTTTAGTTTAATGGACGTATCGTACGTTGGATAATATGTGTAATTCATGTCCAAAGAATGGAATGGTTTTTCAACGGCGTCATCATAGCCGTCGATACCCGCAACTATCACACGTTCACCAAATACATTGTAAACAACCGTCGCAGAATGCTCGCCATTTGCTGAGTCATAACCTAATTGTAAGTTAACCACATATTCAGAATGTCCTGTTAGACGACGTTCTAAGTTGGTTATCGAGGTCGAAACACCAGTTTGGTCAACGATGTTTTGACGGTCCAAGTTAATTTCAGAATCACTTAATGTCAGGTTACCTGAGATAAACGAATTTTCAGCAAAAGTTCCGAAAACGTCTTTTAAAACGTAAAGGTCCTGCAGGAATTCAAACTCAATACCTGTCACTGACGCGTTTTCGCCATTGGCGATACGAATAAGCGGTGGACCGTCCTGAGAAGGGCTTTGCACGGCTTCAATAGGCTTGTCTAAATCTTTAGTAAAGATACCGACAGAAATGTTGTTACCCGCAGCCATGTACCATTCCCAACGGATATCAATGTTGGTCATATCTGTGGTTTCGAGTCCCGGTGTACCTGATACTGGAAATTCAGTAAGCGGGTCGATGTAAGTCGCCGCGGTGATTTCTCTTAAGTCAGGGCGAACAACGGTTTGACCATAGCTGAAACGAAGCTGCATTTCGTCATTCATCATGTACGTTAAGGCAAGTGAAGGATAAATACCATCTTCTTCAAACGTTAAGTCATCTACAGACGTTTGGTTATTTGTTAGCTGAACTTCGCCACTAAATGGGTCGTAAGGCAGTGCAGTTTGACTGAAGTCTTCAAAACGAAAACCACCAGAGATGCGATATACGTTATTGATAAAGAAGTCAGCTTCGGCATAAAACGCGTTAATGGTTTGCTCGGCTGTGTATAAGTCACCGGCAATTGTGGTGTCATTTAGAACTGAGCGCACTAAGCTCGCGTCGGCAATGGCATCGTTGCCAAGTATTTCGTTGATATTGTTACCCGTTAAATCAAACCCTGATGGCAAAGCGCGGGTATCGATATCAAAGCGTCGGTTGTCAGCAGAACGTGTTTTTTCAACAGCACTTGCACCGACTTTAAATTCCATTTCCAAATTAGAAAGATAAACTGGTAGAGACGCGTTAAAACCAATGTTAGTGACTTCATCGGTCAGGTCTTGGAAATTGAAACGTGCAGCGGTACGGCCTAAACGAAGTGATGACTCGTTTTCTGCGTCGTAAATTCCGTCTTCATTGGTATCACCAACAATATAAGACAAATCAAGGCCGCTTGGTGCTTCACGTCGAGATTCAGAATCAGAAATAATCCAATCGATTCCTAATAAATTCAAATCAGTAAATGTGTGCTGACCACGAATTTGCAAAGCCGTTAAATTACGTTGTTCGTATACAATTTCTTTGCCGTTTAAAATGGCATTATTTTCAGATGGTGAAACGTTACTCGATCGGCCAAATTTATTCCGGGCCTTATCGCTCGTATCGTTTAAGACGATATAGGTTAAATCTAACTCGTGAGCTTTGTTGTAATTGGCGCCGAGGTTTAACATAAACGACGTTTTAACTTCGTTTGTGGTCGTTAGTATATCGTCGTAACCGCGCACAAACGTATATTCTTTTGAGCCGTCTTCGTTATCAAACGACGCCCATTGCTCTAGTTGATATTCTTTAGCGACTTGCCAAGCATTATCGTAGGCAAAAGTAGTCATGAAGCCGTACGTTAAATCACCGGCGTCATAGACATCACCAAAAGCCACATCAAACCCTAGATTTGGAGCGACTGTCGTGGTTTCTGGATTTAGGTCTTTATTTAAATCTAATAAACCCTGTAAGCTTTCGTCTGCACTAATTCTGTCAAGGGAAGTAGAAGCTTCGCCTACCGGAGCCCAAAACTGGCTGATTGATTGTGGCGCATCACGACTACCGTCATCCTGTCCCAACCAATCTGTATCGCTACCAGTGTAGGTAAGTCCGTCGTCAAAGTTATTGGTGTTGCCGCCGAGTTTAACGCTGAAATTAAAAATGCGTTCATCTGGAATGCTCTTTAAACGGATGTCGACATTACCACCACCAAAAGCTGCTGGCATAGAAGGAGAAAATGATTTTTGAACCGCTAGACCTTCGATGATATCGGCAGGAAATAAATCCAGTGGGATTACCGAACGAGTTGGATCTGGGCTTGGTACTGCTGCACCATTTAATAGGGTTGATGAATAACGTTCACCTAATCCACGAACATAAATAAATTTACCATCGACTAATGTTAGACCCGTTACGCGGCGAAGCGCTGATGCAGCGTCACCATCGCCGGTACGAGAAATCTGCTCCGCACCCATGATGTCGGCAACAAATGCTTGCCCACGGCGTTCTTCAAGAACGGCTGCGGCACTGCCTTTTAGGCGTGTACCCGTTGCGACTACTTCTTCCATTACGTCTTCGTCTTTGTCATCTTCAGCATAAACAAAGGTCGGTGCAAGTGCGGCTGTCATGGCTAATGTTAATGCTGACAAACCAAATCGATATTTAGATAGGCTCATGATTACTCCAGAGTCATTGATTCTTTTAGTATTTTTAAACTATAAAATTTTGACGCTAGTCTACGGTCGGTTTGTGACACTTAGATGAAGCAAGAGTTACAGAAATATGTCACAGCGAAGGGATTGTCATATTTTGGAAATGCCAAGGCGCTTAGACTTGGATGCATTGATTTATCAGGCGTTATCGAGGCTTTCTAACATGGTTCAACAAACCACAGAGGCATGAGATTAAATAGGCGTGAAATAAAAAGGATGACAAAAGAGCGATTATCATCGTCTTTTGCCATCAAGTTACGTTTGTGATTTTACCTTAAACAACTCAAGTCATATTGCTCAGGTTGGTGATACAGGGCAAAACCAAAACGCAGACGATCGCCACGGAAATCGGTTTTAATGCCATGTTCACTAAGGTAACTTGCGAGTTGCTGGACTTTGTCCTCAGGTAACCTAAATGTCAAAAAGTGACCGTGTTGATTTACCCTGTTAATTGGCGTGTCGTTCGAGGACTCGATGGCATCAAATAGACTATTTTGGATTAGATTACTGCGATTAATGTCAGGGTGTTGCAAGTCGTCGATGATGGCTAAAAACGCCCGTTGGCATTTGAGGACATGGTTGTGGATGGTATCAACGGTAATGCCATTCTTTTTAAATAAAGTTAATGACGCGTGTAAGCGATACATAGCCGATAAGTCCGTTGTCGCACCGGCAAACTGTTGGCCATTTTTGGCATAACCGACTTTGCCGGGAACACGCTGGTGGAGATCGCCAAATTCCGCAAACCAACCCGTGTAACTCGGCTGGAAGTTGCCATCTGGGATCACAGCAAAACATGAGCCTTCACCGCCCTGAGCATATTTGTAACTGCCCGCGAGGTAGAATATTTTGTGTTCTAATTCACTTAAGTCAGTAGGGATAGCAAAAAAACCATGATAGCCGTCAATGGTGATGATTGGCGATTGCGGTAAGCCATCGATAAACTGCTTAAGATCTGAGATGGCCAAGCTGGAATTAAAAAAGACCTGGCTACAGAAGATCCAGTCGTACTCGTCCTTGTTCGCTTGTTCAGTAAAACGTTGTTCAAAGGTGCTAAAGGGCTCGGTTGGGATTCGAACTATGTCGACGAGATCGTCCTGTTGCCAACGTTCACTTTGTCTTTGAAATGAATAAAACTCGCTGTCCGTGGTTAGAATCTTGATCTTTTTTGTTTGGTCAAAAATGCTGTAAATACGGTAGAGAAGTTCATGCGTATTGGGCGCAAAGACAATTCGTTCAGGTGCTTGGATGTGCAGTGCGTCGGCAATAAGCGATTGGCACTGCGGCATTTTTTCGCCCAAAATTCGTTGCCATTTATCGTCTACCAGTTCTGCGGTGTCATCCCAGTATTCCAACATCGCTTCTCGTGTTACGTCGGGCCAATAATGATGACTGTGACAGGCAAAATGTTGAACATTAGGGTTTGCGGTTAAAAATCGCTGATAATACTGCTGAAACATAAGGCAATCCAAAAAAGGAGACAAGCTACAATTTATTGAACGAAATCAAATGTTGCAAGTCTGACAGGTGAGTTAAGTAAAAAAGCCAAAACGAAGTTGTAACAAAATCAAAACAGAACCTCGACTTGATCGCGGTAACTGAGTGCTTTGGGATCTAAAACTACATTCTTTGTTACAATTGTGGGTTTTTACTTAGCTTGTAACTTAGCTTGTAACTAGGTCAAACTGCCTGCACACTATTTATTAAAACGGCAGTTACCTTGTCATTAATTATATATTTCACTATGGAAAGTACATGTTCAATATCCCCCCTTTTAGCAAAGCTAATTTGGTACAAATACGCTCACTAGCCATCCCTTTGGTTTTGGCCTGTAGTTATTTTTCCCCGAACGTCTATGCCGACAGCTTCGATGAATTAAAAACATCGTTAGCATCGCTCACTGAAACGAGCCAGGTATCGGGTCGAATTACCTTGTCGGTAGATGAAACCCGCGGTGAAAAAGACGATGATGATTTTGAGCAAAACTCTGGTTACATCAGTTCGTATATTAACTATGGTAAAAATGGCTTAGCGATTACCTATGACGCCGATATTATGAGTCAATTGGAAACCGAGTTTGAATTGGTAGCAGAAGATGAAGAGGCTAAAACGCCGACATTAAAGGGACTAAACGAACTTAGAACTCGAGATGTCACTGCGATATTATCCCAATCTCAGCGTCTACTAAAAATGTTAAAAACAGCTGAGTTTGTTTCTGAAAAACAAGTGGAATACAAAGGTCAGCAAGTAAGAGAGTTACAATTTAAGCTGGCATTGGATTCAATAATAAATGATCAACGAACGCGTGATTATGTGGATAAATTTAACAGCGACTATCGAGTCATTATCGACGACAACGGATTCCCAATGGCGTCAACGCTTACTTACAGCGGGAAAGGGCGTGCGTATATCGTCTTTTCATTGAAAGCGTCAGGTGAGCGCCATGATGAATATCGAGTCATTGGCAATCGGTTGGTGAATATTAGTTCTCACAACAAATCAAATTACGATTCAACCTTTGGTATAGGTTCAGTAGAGACTCAACGCTTTTTTGACGCGAGTCAAAAATCGGTAAGCCAACCACATTAATTTTGCATTAGCGCACACGCTTTGCAAATACAGGCTTTATCTTTAAGGTCATCCGGCACTTTGTTTAGCAGTTCTTTGGTAAACGTAATGTCGGGTGATGTACACCAACAATCTTCTCCACAATTTGTCAGATTTCCGCACTGGTTATCGGTATTACACAAAGGGCATAAATTGGGTTCAACTCGGATGACTTCGCTACTCAAATGGACCTCGTATAAAACTGGTTAACGGGACAACGCTGCGCAGAATTATAGGCGATCATAATTGAATATCCATAGATTTCCGCACCTTGTTCATTTTCTGCGTCATTATCAAAATTGTTAGCTCTGAGGAATGGGATAAACCGAATTCCAAATAGCTATCACGTAAAAAGTAAATAGCAAAAAGCAAAAAGCCACTGACATGCAGTGGCTTTTGATATTGACGTTAAGGCTGATACCAACCTTAACGAATTTACTCTACTGGAGTTTAGTCTAGACCTACTGCCCAACCCGCTGTCCAGTCGTTGTCCGCATCTTTAACCGCACCGATAAAATCAGTTGTGTCGAAGAACGAATCTACTGCATTAACATCAGTCGCTGTTGTTGCGTCGATAGTGAAGTAACCATTTAACACTGCGGCTTTGTCTGCTGCTTTAGTGTTACCAGCGGCTGTCCACCATGCGTCTAGGTCTACATCGTTGTCGCCATTTTTGAAGTTCTCAGAACATGCGATTACAGAAGTCATGAAGCTGATTTGTAAACCGCTAGTTGCTTCAAGGTAAGCTTGACCGTTCGGGTTAACGTCAGCGCCTTCAACTTCAAAACATTCGCCGCCTGCGTTAGTAATAACCGCGTTGTAGAACTTAGCTGCTGTACCTTCACGAAGATAAACACCTTCAGAATCTTTATCAGCTGTGTCGTAGGCGTTACCTATGATAGTGATGTTAGAAATCATAGGGTTAGATACAGGTGTTTTAGACATGTCTTTGTCGTTATCCGCTTCGATACCACGGTTAGCTTCGCCGTCTGCAGAATCGTGTTGGATAAGAACATACTGTAGTTTACCTACATAGCCGTTGTCCCAATCTACGCTGTCATCTTTGTTACCAGTAAGGACTAAGTGTTTTGCATTAACCGCGCCGCCGAAGAACTCAACACCGTCGTCTGCATTTGCGTGTACTTGCAAGTAATCAACCGTTGTACCAGAACCAACACCAGCAAATGTTACACCGTTTAACTCGTTGTCAGGAGCTACTTCAAAGCCTGCATTTTTAACAACAACATACTTTAATGTACCTGAGTTATCAGTGTTGTCTGTGCCGCCAAATACGCCACCAGAAGTGACACCTTCAACTTGTAGAGCACATTCAGAACCGTCAGTAGGACATTTGTTAGAGATACCGTTACCTAAGATAACGATGCCGCCCCATTGGCCAGAACCTTCAGTTTGGTCAAGAACGTCTTCTTTAGATGTAAATACAACTGGCGCTGTCGCCGAACCAACCGCTTCGATTTTAGAATCACGTGAAACCACTAAGTAGTCGCCACCATTCGAACCGTAAACTGTTGTGCCTGCATCGACTGTTAAGATAGCTGACTGTTCTTTGTCACCACCAACAAATACCGGACCGTTAATCGCCCACAATTTGTCATTAGTTAATGTAAGGTTTGACGTTAAACGTCCAGAAATTTCACATGTATCCATTACACCGTCAACAGAATCAATTGATGCTGTGCCAGCAGGACAACCTGCAACTGATGGAACACCACCACCGAAACCAAATGCCCAACCTTCACGCCAATCTGATGTTTCAGGAATTGCACCGATAAAGTCTGCAGTTTCTAATGCGCCTTTACCTACAACATCCATTGCAACAACTTTGTTATCGCCTGTAATTGGAGAGTCATCATGTGCAAGTGGTTGGCCGTTAGCCGCTAAGAAAGCACTGTCAGATAGTGAGTTGTTTTTAGCAACATCAGTGAACCATGTATCTAGGTTTACGTCAGCATCGCCATACTTGAATGGTTCAGAACATGCGATTACGGTATTTTGAATCGTGATTTCGCCATTGCTTAAGTAGTCTTGACCGTTTGGATTTACATCAACCGCTTCAACTTCAAAACATTCGCCGCCAGCGCCTGTGATGATAGAGTTGTAGATTGACGCTTTTGTGCCTTCACGTAAGTAAACGCCTTCAGAATCTTTGTCTGCAGTATCGTAGCTGTTACCAACAATAGTTAAGTTAGCGATCATTGGGTTAGACACTGGTGTTTTAGTCATGTCTTTGTCGTTGTCGCCTTCGATACCACGGTTTGCTTCACCGCCACTGCGATTGTGTTCAACGTAAGCATATTGGATTGAGCCACGGAAACCGTTGTCCCAGTCAATTGAATCGTCTTGGTTGCCTGTTAATACTAAGTGTTTAGCATTTACTGTACCGCCGAAAAATTCAACACCGTCATCCGCATTTGCGTGTACTTGCAAGTAGTCAACAACCGTACCTGAACCGACACCACCAAATGTTACGCCGTTTAATTCGTTGTCTGGGGCAATTTCGTAACCCGCATATTTAACAACAACATATTTCAACACACCAGAGTTGTCTGTGTCGTCTGTCCCACCAAATACCGCTCCATCAAATGCGCCTTCAACTTGAAGCGCACAAGACGTACCGTCGTCTGGGCATTTATTTGAGCTTGCGTTACCAAGGATAACAACACCGCCCCATTGACCAGGTGCTGTTTGCTCACCTAGGATGTCTTGTTTAGACGTCATAATAATTGGCGCGTCAGCTGTACCTTCAGCCATAATTTTTGAACCACGACTAACAACTAAGTAGTCGCCGCCAGTTTCGCCAAATATTGTTGCACCGGCTTCTACGGTTAGAATCGTTGCATCCGCATTGTCGTTACCAACAACAACAGGACCACGAAGTGCGTAAACTTTGTCGCTTTCCAACGTCATGTCAGCAGTAATTGTACCTTCAAGAAGAATGATGTCGGCTTCAACGCCAGTTGCCGCTAAGTATTCAGCTTCAAGTGTTTCTTGGTCAATTTCAGTTTGCGTTTTAGGTTCTTCATAACCTGCACAACCAGCTGGAATTGGCGTCACTGCACATTCATCAACTTCTGTCTTTTTGTCATCATCGCTACTACAAGCCGCTGTTAATGAAACAGCAACAGTCAGAGCTGACAATTTAAATAAATCTTTAAGTTCCATTTTGCTCTCCGCATTCAAAATTTTGTTGTTAATTACTGACTGGACAAAATGTCCAATTAATCGAAAAATCTGCGGCACAATCTACTGGTTGTTAATGTCATTTTTATAACGACTGTATGACGCTTCTGTTACAAATGGTCATTTGGGGTTGTCATAATTAGAAATAAATGGGACTTTGAAACCGGTTTGAACTTTAGTTATTTGACTGATATTTAACGTTTTTTATAATATTTGTGAGCGGATATGAGACCGTAACAATTGAGTCTCTGCTAGTGACTCGATCTTAACTTAACTCTGAAATTTGACGAAAAACGATTTTAATAAATACATTTTTGTCACTTGCTTGGGGTTGGTACAAATAGGCATCAATGTTAGAAAAAATGGCGTTTAATGGCTCCGCCAGTTCGGGGAAATATTGCAATAAGTGCGCTTGATAGTCGGCAAGGGTTTGCTGTGATTGACGAGTTAAGACACGGGGCGTAAAGCTTTTTTTAGGATTATGTTGTCTGTCATATTTTGTTAAACGTTGTTCTAGTTTGGTTAATACTTGGGTGATTTCATTAATTTGGCCACGGGGTCTGATTGTCATCCAGACCGCGCCTGCAATGATGACAATTAGGGTAATAAATACATAAAGGATATGGCGCATATCGGTACTTTGTAACCAACTGGTAATGCGATTCTCTTCACGGGTGGGATCAAAATCCAAAACCCATATCGTCCAATAATAATCAAGAGATTGGATTTGCTGGCGTAGGGTATTTAACCAAGCGACGGATTTAACCATTTCCATCGGCTCGACATTTACGTTGTTATTAATGACCTCTGAGCCGCCAAGTCCCTGCAAAATCCTATTTGGCGCAATCGTCGCAGTAGGGTCGAAGCGGTACCAATGTCCAGAATTGCTATTGTCTGCTTGTTGCACCCAAAATTCGACCCAGGCATGCGCTGATGAGTCATAAACGTTAAAGTAGTTGCCATTGGGGTTGTATTCGCCTCCCTGATACCCTGCGACAACTCGGGTAGGAATGCCCTGTTGTCGCAACATAACTGCTGTGGCACTGGCATAATGAGCGCAAAAGCCCTGTTGTGTATCAAACAAAAAGTTGTCTATATGATCCCCAGTTAATTTGGGTGGCGTTAAGGTGTATATAAAACCATTTTGACGGAAGTAGTTGGCAATAGATTTGATAAAAAGTTGGCTCTGCTGTTGTTTGTCACTGGTAGTTTGCTTTGCGATAGACATCCAACGATGGCTTAACTCCGCCGTATTTGCATGTAGGTTAGGTGGCAAATATAGGTTTTTTTTCTTTTGCCTGTCCGTCAAAGTTATTGGTCTAGTTGAAACCTTTACCGCTTGCTCCGCACCTAAAACAGACGCTAAAGCCAGCTGGCCAGTTTGCGCTTCATATTTCAGTTTAGTCGTTAATTTAGTGGCATAACTTAAAGTGTCATCGTGGTTATGGTTCACTTTGTCGGTATTTGAATGACTATTTGCCAACGAAAACAACCAAGGCTGGTGGGTTGGTTCCGCTATTACTGAATAGTTTATTTTAGAGGGGGAAACGTCGTTATCAGACGATAAATCATCAGCAATATATAGGGACGAATTTGATTGTTGGGCATTCCGAGAACGTTTGGGCAACCCGGCGATTGCCCAGGTTTTGCCGTTAAAGTTAGGCATTGTCATAACACGCCAATACAACTGCTGCTGGCTCGGATTGTTGTCATCAAATGCGACTCGAAAGGCCAAACGGGTTGATTGGGCTAATTCGGCTATATCACCTGGTGTCATACTTTCACTGAGGCCCGACACCGTTTGCTCTTGTTTAGGTAGTTTCCAAAAAGGCGCTAGGTTTGGTAACAGTAAAAAAATCAAAGCTGCTAATGGCACGCAAACCAGAGTGTACTTAATCAAAAATCGAAATGTATTTGATATGGGTTGTTCTGGGTTCTCACAAATAAAAAGGGCTAGCCAAGTAATCAAAATGAGCACGAAAAACAACAAGCTATACAAAAGTGTTTGTTCGTAAATAAAACCAACGCTGATCAGGAAAAACAGACATAAACACAATTTATGCATAATAAAAAACTGTCGGGGTATTTGACTATTAATTGTAGCGGGCAGGGTAAACCACCAAAGAGCAGACCCTGCCAACAACAAGTTGACCATAGCGTTGATTAAGCCTGAGTGCCGAACAGACAACAGGATAACAACCGTCATCCCCAGGGCCCCGATATTTTTACTGGATGCGCGGGATAAGACACTAAGTAATGCTGAGCCTTGGTGGATTAACACTAATCGAAAGACCAAAAGACCAGAGCAGGCAATAAAAACCGCTGTCGTGATAGGCTCGTCTAATGCAAACATCAAGCAGAATAAAACGCTGGCAATAATTTGCTGCGTTAACTCAAATCGCGTATTGCTCGAATTAAGCTTCATGTGATGTTAGTCCATACAAGGCAAGGGCTTTTAAACACTCAGTAAGATGGGCTTCCCCTCTATTTGGCATGATGATTTTGTTGCCAAATAAAGACGAGGTTAATGCCAACCCAAATTCGGCGTCTTGTTTGGTTAATTCAAAACAGGCGAAACACAATATCGATAAGTTTTGCTCTAAGTCGTGGCCCGATAGGGAAGACAAGGACAGCCACTTTAAGTCGATGTCGTTATTGGAATATTGTTTTACCAACCAATCTGCATCGGGATTTTTGGCTTGATGTTTCCATGAAACACGAGAAAGGGGTTGCCCAACTTGGTAAGTGCGGAGCTCATCAAAGTCCATGTCGCTGGTTGACTGTTTAGTTGAGGTATCAAGTTCCAAACTGTCGATATGATTTTGTAAAGTTGAGCCTGCAGTAGCTGAACCTAATTGCCATGGTTCGGCCAAAGGCGAAGGGTAAACCCATTGTTTGTTGGAAAAGCGTAAAAAAGTCCAGCAGCGAAATAACCCAAATGGATACCGAGATTGAAGTCTAATATCTCCTAATTGCTGGTGGCCTCGCCGTTTCGCCGTGCAAGGAACCGTAAACGTCGTGTTCGCTTTGACGTCAAACACGCAATGCTCGGAACGGTCAGGTAAGCTAAAAATCCAATTGTGACGATCTTTTTTAGAGCCTAGGTGCAACAACATTGAGAATGGCTCACCACTCACAGTGTCAGGTAAGTCTGTTAAGGCCAGCGTGGCGCCGTTTAAATTAAAAAAACATAGGTACATCGCACCGAAAAGCCAAGTAAACAGCAAGTAACTGACAATAAGGATAGGGTTGTTTTGATAATTGGTTCCAAGGATAAAAAGCAACACGATTATCAGAAGTAAACTGAAGCCAAAACCCGTAGGAACAATAAATAAACGGCTATGGTCTAACGTCATCCGCGTTTGGCGAGGAATTCGCTTTTCGATAAACTTTTTTAATGTCCCTTTTTTTTGGGTAGCCATCGTAATTACAACAAGGGGTCGACGTTATTTAAAATGGCGGCTGACATAGAGTGTTCATTACTTACGCTATGAATACCAAATCGATGTTCAGCAACCGCACCAAAAACCTGTTTTATATGATCAGGCGTAACATAGTCTTGGTTTTCGATAAAAGCATAAGCCTTCGCCGCACTGATCAAAGCCAAGCCTGCACGGGGAGATAGTGGGTTAGGGCATTGCCCAGGTTGACGAGTAAAATGCAGCAGGCGCATGACATAACCTAAGGTGGCATCAGAAATATTCACATCTTGGATCTGTTGTTGAATTTCGGCCAATTCCTTTCCAGTAAATACGGCGGTCAGCGATTTTAGTGTCTGATTTGCGCCGCCATTTTTTAGCATAGTTAGCTCTGCCTCGTGTGGCGGGAAGCCTATGCTAATTCGCATCAAAAAGCGGTCTAATTGCGACTCAGGCAGTGGGTAAGTTCCGGTTTGGTGCAACGGGTTTTGTGTGGCAATGACAAAAAACGGCTTTGGTAGTGGGTAGGTTGTACCGTCAACACTCACTTGCAACTCTTCCATGGCTTCTAACAAAGCGCTTTGGGTTTTTGGGTTTGCCCGATTTATTTCGTCAGCTAAAATTAACTGATTAAAAATAGGCCCCTGGTGAAACTGAAAGGCATGAGTGTGTTGATTAAATATCGAAACACCAATTAAGTCAGCAGGAAGTGCGTCAGAGGTAAATTGAATACGTTGATAATCAAGGCCAAAAACAATGGCGAGCGCATGGGATAATGTTGTTTTTCCCATTCCCGGTAAATCTTCAATTAACAAATGCCCATTGGCTAAAAGGCAGGTCACCGCGAGTTTGACCTGATGCGGTTTACCTAATAAAACTGAATTTAGTTGTGTTAATACTTGCGAGATCGTTTGCTGATTTTTTGTCATGCTACTGCTCTTTTTATACGTACACCATGATACTAGATTGAAAACCGACAAAATCCTATAAAAACCAGCAGGTTTGGATCCTAAAAATGATTAATTAATCGTTTCGTTTTCGGCCAGTACCGACCGTAATACGAGTTGTAAATCCTCTTTGTCAAAGGGCTTAACCAAATGTTTGTTCATACCGATTGCAAGGGATTTTTTAATATCTTCTTCAAATGCGTTGGCCGTTAATGCAATTATTGGAATGGTTAATCTAAGTTTTTCGCGCAGAACTTTAGTCGCCTCATAACCATCAACCTTAGGCATATTGATATCCATCAATATAGCGTCATATTGGTTATTGGGATCACTGCATAAATCAATGGCTTGTTGTCCGTCTCTCACCCGACTTACTTTATAGCCCATAGATTTTAAGTATTGCTCAGCAACATGGGCATTAATGTCATTATCTTCAGCGACAAGAATATGGAAATTGCTCGGGGTATGATCGAGTTTGTCGTTTGATAATGCAGTGATTAATGTGTCAAAAAACTTCGATTCCTGCAGTGGCTTACTAAAATGGAAATCGAATAAGTTTTCCTTTAATTGAAAAGCGTCAAGGTTGTCTTCAGACGCTGAAATGAGGATTAGTTTTTGATTTTTTAGCGGTGATAATTTCGGTTTAAGTATTTCCGCAACTTGCTCACCACCCATACCAGGCATGTTCAAATCGATGATAAATAAATCAAACTGATTAATATCGCATTTTAATAACTCTTCACCAGAACTAAAGATTTCAGCCTTTACATTTAAGGCAACAAGTTGATGTAAAATAAGCTTTCGGCTGGTGGCTAAATCATCAACGACGGCGACTTTTTTATGGGCGAGGTCGTATTGATTATTGAAATTAACGATTTCGAGTTCCTGCTCAGAGGGGGCTTTTGCCAAGGCAAAGGGCACAATAATCGTAAACTTGGAGCCTCTGCCATATTCACTATGTAATTTTAATTCTCCATCCATTAGTGTAGTGAGTTCAGACACAATGTTAAGTCCAAGGCCTGCACGATTATAATGTTTAGTCGAATCTTCAGGTGAGTGGTCACTAAAAATCACACTTTGCTGATCTTTTGTCATGCCAATACCAGTGTCCGCGATTTCGATGGAAAGTAAGACGTTTTCTTGTTGCAACTGACAGTGTGCCTTAAACGATATGGTTCCGTGGTCAGTATATTTAACGGCGTTATTAAGTAGGTTGTTGATGATTTGCCTAAGTTTATTACCAGCACCGTATAAATTTTCTGGAATTGCTTCTGAAATGTCCATCTCTAACTGGATGTGTTTCTGGTCGCAAATAATGGCTATTGGCGACAAACACTCGTCGAATATTTGAGTGATGGAAAAGTTACTGTTTTTAACGGTATGTTCTCGATTTTCGATCGCCGAAATATCTAAAATTTCGTTAATAATACGTAGGAGTTGATTACCGGAACGCTTAGCGTTTCGAATAAGAGTGTCTTTCGCAATAACGCCTTCTTGTTCAATTGCTAATTCCAACATACCAAATAAGCCATTAAGTGGGGTGCGTAATTCATGACTCATATTTTGCATAAAGAGCGTTTTGGCTTCACTTGCAAATTCAGCCTGTTCTTTCAATTTTCGAGCGGTTTCCTTCTCACTAGATAGCTGTGCAATCGCAGTAGTTATTAGCCTCTGTAATGGATTAAATACGTAAATCAGTTGCGCAATAAGCGCAATAATCATGGCGATGGTCAACACAGTCACAACCCATTCCAATTTAACTAGGTTGTTATTGGCGGCGGCTTCAAATGTATCGACCCCAGAATTTAATTTGGTCATTAGTCGCTCAATTGTGGAGAACGGCATTTCATCTAATGTGGCATCAAATCCAAACTCGACCGTTCTTCTCGCCCAGAATATAAAATCAATGATGTCGCTGTTCAAAGAGGGGGAGTCTTCAAAATAAAGCCGCTGAATTTCATCCGATAATGTTTGTTTATTTGCTAGAGGCAATGTTTGAGTGAGCTGATTGTGGTTCTGTTCGAATTGGGTAATTGCGGCCTCAAGTATGGTTAGATTTTGACGACGAGTTTGCATGTCAGAAGATTGCGCTAAACGAGTTAAATACAGTGTGATCTTCTGCGACAACATGCTTTGCTGGCCAGCAATGTTGACTAAGTGATTATCATTTTTTTGTTGTTTTATAGTGAGTTGCAATGCCATTAGATTAATGATGACGAGCGCAAAGATTACGCCTAATCCAAATCTATGTTTATTGCTGATGGTGTTAGAAAATTGTGTATTTACGTCCATATACTTATATTCGAAAGTCCTCTCGATAAGTAACAATAGTTAGGAATTAGTTGAACCGCAAGTGAAATAATTAATTGAGTTTACGAATTTATTGGTCTACATTGTGTCATCCGACCAGTGGAGGAAGTATGATCCAGACGTCACGAACTTTAGACCTAAAAACTCACCAATTGCACTTACGTCATATTTATCAACGTGATGACGGCCAACCAATATTGATGCTGCACGGCACAATAGAAAATGGGCGGATATTTTATAATGACAAAGACAAGGGACTTGCCTGTTATCTAGCGAGCCAAGGGTTTAATGTCTTTGTTTTAGACTATCGTGGACGCGGTAAAAGTCGGCCTCAAATCAAGCATAATTTTAACCATGGTTATCACGAATGCATAGTTGAGGATATTCCGGCTGCTATTGAATATGTGTTTAAACTTACTGGCCGTAAAATGCATGTGATTTGCCACTCTTGGGGCGGTATTTTGTTTCACAGCAGTTATACCCGATTTGAGCAATTACAAAACAAAGTAGTATCTGCCATCTGCTTTGGAACAAAGCGACAGGTGTTAGTTTGGAATCTCGAGCGGTTATTAAAGGTGAGTTTGTTTTGGCATCGCTTTGCACCTTGGATGGCCAAAAAGTCGGGTTATTTAGACGCTGTAAAACTTGGTATTGGTGCCGAAAGTGAAACGTATTTAGCTGTTAAACAAAGCTCAGATTGGGTGAAACCAAGTAAATGGGTCGATTCTGTTGACGGATTTGACTACGGAGAGTCCGCTAAAACCACTAACTGGCCACCAACATGGCATTTAACGGGTTCTAAGGATCGGGTGTTGGGTCATTCAGATGATGTTAATTTATTTATTAATGAATCGAATCAAAACGCAAAGTTTTCGGAGTTATCGAAGGTCAATGGCAACATGCTCGACTATGACCATATCAATATACTTACCGACAAAAATGCGGTAAACGACCATTTTCCACTAATCAAAAATTGGCTTTCTGAACATTAACCAAGGGCTAACCATACTCCTACTGCGACCATAAGCGTGCCTGAAATTTTGTTCATTTTGGTCACGTTGTTTTCACTCTTTAATAAGTTAGCCAATGTTTTGCCACCAGACGCATATAACATCATGCAGACAAATTCCGAGACCATTATGATGGCAACTAATATCGTTAACTGCAGTGGCATCGACAGCTCAGGGTTAATAAATGGCGGCAGTAATGAAATCATAAAGGCCCAACCTTTGGGATTGGCAACGGCAGTTACCAATCCTTGATTAAACAATTGCTTTCTCGATATGGTTTGCTGTTCTTGGGGCAAACTGGATAACGCAAGTTTACCTCTGTTAAGCCACATATTTAGACCTAACCACATTAAATATAAGCCACCGACCCATTTTAGAATTTGAAAAATAAATGGGTATTGCAGCATTATGGTCGATACACCAATGACCGCTGACACCGCAACAATGGCAACCCCAAGTAATTCACCAAACATCATCCACATCGTGCGTTTAACACCAATTGACATACCAAGAGTAAGTGCCAATGTCATACACATACCTGGGGTAATGCTAACGACAAAAAATGTAGGGATAAATAAGGCAAATAATGTGAGATCTAGCATGAGTCGGGATTACTGCTATTTGAGGGGGAAACAGGCAAACCAGACGTATCCGGTTTGCCCACAGTTTTATTAAACCTGGAGTTATGGATCAGAAGCTAAGTCGTCTGATTTAACCTTAGGTTCTTTGCTATAAAGCTTTTTTAAGGCTCTATATGGTTTTCGGCTGTCTTCCAAAATAAGGTACAAACAAGGTACCAAAATTAAAGTGATCACCGTAGCAAATAACACGGCAAAGCCAAGTGCTACCGCCATTGGGATAACAAATCGAGCTTGTAAGCTGGTTTCAAACATAATCGGCAATACACCTACAAACGTAGTAATCGACGTTAATGTAATCGCCCTAAAACGAACACAACCAGCATCAATGACAGACCGCGTTATTGAATGACCTTCTTTACGCATTTGGTTTACGTAGTCGGTCATAACGAGGCTGTCATTTATCACCACCCCGGCGGCGGCAATGAGTCCAAACGTCGACATCATACTTAGGTCGATGCCAAAGAAATAATGGCCCCAAATCGCACCGGTTAAACCAAATGGTATAACCGACATTATGATTATAGGTTGGCTGTAACTCTTCAGTGGTACGGCGAGCAACACATAGACCAGCATCATACCAGCTAGGAAGAACATAATTTGTTCGTTCTGCTGTGATTGTTCTTCTTCAATCGAACCACCCAATTCGGTTTGCACCGATGGGAATAAGACTTTTAAATCAGGTAATAATGTTTCTCTGACTTTTTCAACAACTTCATTTGGCTCAACGGTTTCTTCGTCGATAGAACCCCAAATGTATACACTGCGGAAGCCGTTTTCACGTCGAATATAGCTGATACCAGGTTTTTCAATTAACTCAACCACATCGCCTAACATGACTTCTTGGCCGCCAGGAGTTGTCACGACAGCGTATTTTAAGTCAGCAAAACGTTCGCGTGTTAACTGAGGATATCTAACCATGACTCGGATTTCTTCGCCGCCACGGATAACACGTTGTGCTTCACCACCGTAGAAACTCGCGCCCATTTGTGACGCAATCGTCTGCAGATCTAATCCTAAGTCATACGCGACAGGTTTGAGCGACATTTGAATTTCTTTACTCGCAGGGTCAATGGTTGAACTGACATCAAACAGCCCATTTTCCTGCTGTAACATAGAAATAAATTTCAAACCTGCTGCATTTAAGGTGTCAATATCAGAACCATATAGTAAGTAACCAAAGTCACCGTCGCCATTGCCTTGGCTATTGACGTCGTCACGTACGGTCATCGACTTCATGCCAGGTAAACGAGGTAACGCTTCGCGCCATCTACGGGCAAGTTCAAAGGTATCAAATGGGCGTAATTCTTCGTCAACCAATGGCACAACGATACGACCTTGAGTTCGTCCTTGGTTAAAGGCCAAAATATCTCGAACCATACCAGTACCGTATTGTTCTACAGTCTCTCGTTCGATTCGCATGATGACTTGTTCAATGAGCTGTAATGTTTCGATTGTTTGAATGTCAGAAACATTGTCGTTCATTTCAATTTGAACATCAGGGAAGTCATGTGGCACTTTAGGAGTTGGTACCATACGAACATGGTTAGCCGTTATTAGTCCAAAACTCACAAAGAACAAGGCGATAAAGGTCATGAATACTGTCCAACGCCATTCAACACATTTGGTTAAAAAGCTGCGGTATGGGCCATATACAAAGCCAAAGAACTTCTTGTTGAACTTAGAACGCCAGCCGTTTTCTTTTATCGGTGGGAATTTAGTATGCGCAATATGCGAAGGTAAAATGAGTTTTGATTCTATTAAACTAAAGACCAAACACAAAACAACAACAACTGAAATATTATAGAAAAACGCGCCTTGAGGGCCGCTTGAACCTAAAAATGGTGCAAATACCGCGATTGTGGTTAAAACACCAAATGTGGCCGGTGTTGCAACACGCTGTGCACCGCGGACAACATTATCGACACCGCCACCTTTTTTCTCAATCTCAGAGTACGCACTTTCGCCTATTACGATGGCATCGTCGACCACTATCCCGAGTACCATGATAAAGGCAAACAAAGACAGGATATTAATTGTTACACCAAACATCGGCATTAGAAAAACAGCCCCGAGGAAACACAATGGCAAGCCAATCATTACCCAGGCAGCAAGTCTAAAGCGGAGGAAGATAGTTAACATTAAAGCAACTAAAATCGAACCTTGTAAAAGGTTTTTCAGCATCATATCTAAACGTGCATTGAGATAGTAAGTCATGTCGACTAGGATTTTAATTTCCATACCATCGGGTAACGTTTTGTTGCGCATTTCAATAAAGTCTTTTACAGACTTGGCAACCGGTATCATGCTTTGATCTTTAGTCGCGTTTACAGCGATGTAAATCGAGTTTTGGCCTGAGTATTTGTTATAACGTTCGCCTTCAGTAAAGCCATCTTTGATAACGGCCACATCACGTAGTAAAACTTTATCACCATTTTTACCAACCTTAACGGGGATAAGTCTAAACTCTTCACCACTATAATATTGGTTTTCAATACGGACTGAAACTATGCCACTGTCAGTGCGTAACTGACCTGCAGAGTAGTTTGCAGAATGCCTGCTTATCGCACGTGAAATATCAGTTAGGGTCAGATTGTATTTACGTAACTCTTCTGGTTTAACTTCAATTGCGATTTCTTCATCAGGCGCAGCGACATTAACTAACGAGACGTTATTCAACTGCAATAACTCGTCTTCAAGTCGTTTGGCCATTGGTTTGAGTTCAGACAGTGGGTAATCACCTACAATCGATAACTCTATAACTTGTTGGTTAAACTCAATTTGTCGAATATTGACCGGCTCCATCGCCGCAGGAAATGTCGCTATACTGTCAACGCGCATTTTTACTTTATCGAGGGTTTCAGCAAGGTCTTTATCAGGGTGTATTTCTAACGTCATTTGGCCAGAGTTACGGAACGCTCGTGACCACATTTTTTTAATTTCGGTGACGTCTTTAAGAGACTCTTCTACCTTAATTAAAATACTTTCTTCTATTTCTTGAGGGGATGCACCACGATACGCGGCACTAATTTCAATGTAGTTGATTTCAATATTTGGAAACATCTGACGCTGTATAGTGAAATAACTCACAATGCCCATGAACAAAATAAAGATCATCATTAAGTTTGCCGCAACTGGATTGTGGGCAAAATAAGCTATTATCCCTGTGGGTTTAGTACTTGTGTCACTCATAATATTGCCTTATCCATTCGTCACGTTTTGTGCAGCAGCTGGGGAAACAACTTGAGACTCATCTGATTTTTTATCTTTTTCCATGGCTTCAGTTCCTGCAACACGTACTTCCATACCAACTTGAGGATATTCTGGCACCGTGGTGACAATTTTGTCATTTTCGTTTAAGCCCGAACCAATTAAGTAGATCTCGCCTTCTTCTCTGACCACTTCAACCTTGTTAACACGAAGTTTATTGTCTTCGTCAATAATCCAAACTTTACGGTTGCTGACTAAATCTTGAGATAAACGGAAAACGTTGTTTAAAGGAGCGCCGTCAAAACTAACTTGAACATAGCTGCCAAACATAACTTTAGGCTGGTCGCTTTTTAGGCTGTATGGATCGTTAATTTCAACGACTAAGTGACTCATACGAGTGTCTGAATCTATGCGACCAGAGTCTCTTGAAATCACCGCTTGGCGTGTATATGAAAAGTTGCCTTCGGTACTAATTTGAGCAGATTTACCAGCTAACTGCGTTGGTAAAAACGAACGGTCGAAGCCGGCAATCGGAAACGAGACTTCGGCTTTTTCGATATTGTAAATTTCGCCAATGGACATACCCGGAGAAGCATATTGGCCTCGGCCAATGGTGCGGTTAATCACTAACGCGTCATAAGGGGCGACCACTTTTGTATTGTTTAAGTCGTTTTGCGCAGCTTTAACCGAGGCTTGTGCTGACTTAACATCGGCCATTGCACTCATCAATTGTGGTTTACGCAAATATAGGTCAGTAACTTTGGCATCAGGTAAAGTTTTAGCTTCAATTTTGGCAACGTCCGCACGACCTTGTTCTTCAACAAGCTTGGAATTGGCGGCTGACAAGCTTGATTCGGCTCTTAATAGAGCGGCTTGATAAGGCACAGGGTCAATTTCAACTAACACTTCGCCACTTTTAACCAAACCACCGGCAACAAAGTTAGGGTGCCATTTTAAAATTTCGCCGGCGACTTGCGCTGACAACATGGTTTTTTCAACAGGAGTCACTGCACCATGTCCAACAATTTTAACTTGATGGGATTCTGAGTTAACGGCTCGAACACTGACAATAGGTCGAGTATCTACTTTCTCTTTATCTTTTTCTTTGTGACCAGATTGACCAACAACTTGACCTAAGCCAATACCAACGCCTAGTACAACTAGAGGTAAGGCAATCTTTAACCATGTTTTACTCATTTTGAAATCCCTGTTACAAATTATAATTTTGGCGATTTTTACATTGATGCCGTATCTTATCGTATTTTCACAATGAAGAAAGCTACTATAAGTGTAAGAAATTGTTTATTCCGGATATTTTTACGCTGCTTTATATAAATAATTGGAAATAGACCGATACAGTTTTTGTCTTTGGCCTAGCCAACTTACAAAATATATAAGATTTAGTTTACGAGTGAGATACAATAATAGACCACTTTTATTAAAAAAATTGTTTGATGTATACATTACGTCCTTATCAACAAGATGCGGTTAACGCAACGCTCAAACACTTTAGGCAAACCAATGAACCCGCGGTCATTGTATTGCCTACTGGTGCCGGAAAAAGCTTAGTTATTGCTGAACTTGCTCGTTTAGCGCGACGTAAAATCCTTGTGCTGACCCATGTTAAAGAACTGGTCGAGCAGAATGTAGAAAAGTTTCGCAGCTATGGCGATCAACAAGGCGTTAAAGCTGGGGTATTTTCAGCGGGCTTAAATACCAAACAAACCGACTTCCAAGTGACGTTTGCCAGTGTGCAATCCGTCGTTCGAAATTTACCCCTGTTCGCTACAAGTTATTCGTTAGTTATTATTGACGAATGCCACAGAGTAAGTGAATTAACTGAAGGTGAAAATAGCAGCCAGTACGGAGAGATCATCAAACAGCTTGCTGGCTACAATCCAGACATTAAGGTACTTGGTTTAACCGCGACTCCATATCGAATGGGGTTAGGCTGGATTTATCAATATCATTACCACGGTATAAAACGCAGTGCGACCCCGACTCCTTTTAAATCTTGTATATATGAGCTACCGCTAACCTACATGATCAAACATGGCTTTTTGACACCACCTAAATTGGTCGATGCCCCCGTAGCACAATACGATTTTTCCGCGTTAAACAGCACAGCTAACGGCAATTTCAACGAGGCGGAAGTTAATGCCTTGTTGGTTAAATACCCAAGAGTCACTCAGGCAATTATTGAGCAAGTGGAAGAGCTAGCGTCGAAACGACAAGGTGTAATGATATTTGCCGCGAGTGTAAAACATGCAAAAGAAATCTGTGGTTATTTGCCAGAACAATCCACTGCGTTGATCACAGGTGCAACAGACTTAGTGACTCGTGCTGTCTTAATTGCCAAGTTTAAAAATAAGACACTAAAATATTTAGTTAATGTGTCCGTGTTGACCACGGGCTTTGATGCGCCGCATGTCGATTTAATCGCGATACTTAGACCAACAGAATCGGTGAGTTTGTATCAACAAATTGTGGGCCGCGGCTTGCGTTTATGTGACAACAAAAAAGACTGTTTGGTAATCGACTATGCGGGCAACGGCATCAATATTTTCTATCCAGAAGTTGGCCAAAAAAAGCCGAACTCTAGTTCAGAGGTTGTTCAAGTATTTTGCCCAAGTTGTGGTTTTGCCAATACTTTTTGGGGGCAAAAAGACCAAGAAGGAAAGGTGATAGAACACTATGGTCGTAAGTGTCAGGGATTTTTACAGCATGATTACGAAGACGATGAAACCGCTGAAAATAGCAATCAGGCCATTGAGCGCATCGATTGCGATTACCGCTTTCGATTTAAGGAATGCGAACATTGCAACGCGGAAAATGACATCGCCGCTCGGGTTTGCCATCAATGCCAAAAAGACATTGTCGACCCAGACGACAAATTAAAAGCAGCACTCAAATTAAAAAATGCCATGGTAATTCGTTGCGCCGGAATGATGTTTGAATTTCAAAAAGAGAGTGAACGCGACAGCCAAAAAGTCAAAATTCGATACTTTGATGAAGACGGCCTAGAGTTGACTGAAACTTTTGATTTTAGTAACGACAAAGCGAAATATAAATTTAACCGCCTTTACGGACGACGTCTAAATAATTCGGCCGCGCCCCAGGATTTTAAAACCGCCGATGACGTTGAATCAAAACAAAACGGGTTTACGCCACCTGACTTTGTGGTCGCCAGAAAGCAAAAGCATTATTGGCAAATCGTAGAACGGATATTCGATTATGAAGGGCGATATCGAAAAGCCAACGAATTAGGCTAAACGGCCCGGGCTAATATTCAAAGTATTGTTTCTCGAATGACTTATTTTTCGGCGGGCGACTTTGTAAGAAACGAAATTAAATAGGCGTACGCATAAATGGCGCTAAATAAAATGCTTGGCGCTACTGTTAACCAAAGGTTAGGTGTTTGATTCACAACATTAACCGAAATAACTAAAACCGATTGCAGCATGATAGGCACGATAGGGGTAACCCAAATAAGGCGTCGTGGCTTTGTTGTCATTACGGCAAGGCTTTGTAATCCATGATGAAAACTGCCAAAAACCACTTTGTTTCGTTTGGTCAGTTTATGAAGGCTACAAATAAATGGTGTAACTAAGCTTAGAGAAAGAATGTGGCTGTGAAATTTAGCTGCAATATTCTCTAAGATAAACGTAAATACCAAAGTAACTAAACCACTGTAAAGGCCTTGCACCAAGGCGCTTCGAATTGTGTCATTTAACGCTATCGTAGGCGATAGATTGGCCCAATACGCCCATGACGCATAAAATGTAAATGCGATGAGTGAAGACACTAATAGTCGTTTTAGATTCAAGAGTTACCTACAAATTTGAATGTTGACGTTTGAAGTGCTCCACCAAAGGTGGAGCTATTTCAAACATAATCAACGCGGTTAGAGCCGTGCTAAATAACTCACTACGACGAGTAAAATTATAGCGGTAATGGTATATCGTTACCATTTAGCTTAGCGGCACGTTCGGCAATTGAAAAGTCTACCGTATATTCGTCAGTTGCTTCGTTTGGCACTATCATGCCTTGAGACTCTAACATTGCGATATACTGAGGCGTTTGTTGAACCGTGATCTGATCAATTTCTTCCGGCGTTGCATCAGCGAGTTGCGGATTGTTAACCAGTTGACCTCGAATAAACTTTGCAACAGCTACAGTAAACAAAGGTCTAGAAATTTGAACTTGACTAGACGCATTTACATGGCTTAACCAGAAATTTGGATCTTTAATTGTTGCGGGGGCCGTTTCGACATTTTCAATTTTGGCGTTTAGCACAGCGTTGAAGTGACCTTCCGGCAGTTTACCTTTAAAGCGAGTGATATTAAATTCTGGTTCTGGGCCTAAAATAGTAAGTAAATTGCTTTCTAAAAATGTCACCATTTTCTCAACCTGCTGTTCTGGATGTTCGACAGGCGCTGGCTCGGAAAAGATTTTAGCTAATTCCATATACATATTCTTATCGAGTTTGTTTACTTCTAAAGCGATTTCAAATTCTTCGCCAAAATACTCACCAAAACTAAAACGACCAAGCTTATAGATTTGGTCACTACGCACTAGGTTTGTTGCGTCATCCAGTTCTGAATTTACCAAAATAGACATGTGGTCTAGGGTCAAAACATCAGGAGAGGTTTCATTTTTAACTTCAATTTGATTAACCGACACCGTCATCTCATATTGAGGTATTTGGTCGTAATTAAACATTGATGCCAAATCACCTTTAATTACAGAATCAAATACTAACTGTTGCAGAGTCATGTTTACTTCAGGAGACGTAACGTCTATCGCCGGTAATTCGCCGGTATAAATGAGGTGACCGTCAAGTGTATGTGCATTACCCGCATAAGATTTAACGTCAAATTTTATATTGTCGTCACTGGTAAACTGGAACTTCTCTGACTTGTCTTGATAGGACAGATCGCCGCTGAGGTCAATTTGTGCATGTATTTGGTAAAGCGGTTTAGCATGATCCCAAGTTACACTCGACTTTAAATTTTCAGCGCGGTAATTAACTTCGATGTTTGCTAACTTGCTACCCGAGGTCAAAACGGGCGCGTGGTCTATGTTAAAATCCAGCTCAATTTCAATATCGTCCATTGGCGCTTTGTCAGGTGAACTAGGTGGCATGACTTTGTCTAATTCTAAAGTCACTAAAATTACACCTGACGTAGAAAACCAGCCTGAATCCATTGACTTTATTTCAGCGTTGTAAATAGGCATTTCGGTAACATTTTGAACTAAGCCGGTTATCGTTTCAGCGATATTCAAAGAGATTATTTTAGGCGCAGCAACGACGGCAGAAGCAGCAACAATGGCGCCGCCAACAAGGAGTTTATTCATCAGAATTCCTTTTCATTAAGGTAAGTTAGCGCAGAATAATATGTTATTTTCCCGTCAAATCCCAGCTTATTGGTCACCTAGCGAATGATAAATCCTTTACTAACCTATAAGTGGTAAAACCCAATAGAAGTCTTATTACTTTAAACCAAACTTTTTGAGGCTATGATTAAGTATTTGTTGGGTTTTATCTGCTGAGCGTGGACAGGGGGTTGGTACCCATACCAAATCGCGCCATTGGTCGGTTTCAATACTAAAACATATTGAATTAAATTTAACCTGCAAGGCGCCATGTGTCGCAACCCCAATGACCTTTATGCCACTGCCTTTAGCAGCAAAACGCAGGCTATCCATGTCTGGTCTCCTTATTTTCGACGTATTCGCTCCTGTAGACTGTATTGAATCTATTGTTGGTTGAGGGGTTTGGGTTTGAATATAATTTTTGGTCGATTCTAATATGGAATGTAATGACGGATTGCTTAGCTGGTTTTCGCTGGATGGCATTTTGATAGACGAATTCGGATTTGGCGTAACTTTCGAGACAAGCGTGTTTTCTTTTGTTTCGGTAAGTGTTTTTTCAGCGGTAGACTCTTCTGCACCGGTTATTTCTGTTGGTAATTCGCTATTTTCCTCGGAGGCTTGAGTTGGCGTTAATGGACTTGTTGCAATTGCCGTTGCAGTAGATGTTACATTGGGTGATGAAACTGGATCTTTTGGTTTTTCAGGTAATTGAACTAAATAAGAGGATATTGCCAGTTTCGGTTTTGGCGGTGTGCTTGAGTTTAATATAGAGCTAGATTTAGTGTCGAACAGAAAGGCGCTTATCGCTACGATTCCCACGTGCAATAGGGCTGAGTACAGTAGATATTTTTTCCAACTAGAAATAATGCAACCTCATAATATGACATGAGGTAAGACGTTATTAAACTTTGTTAGTTCAATATAAAGTAAATTGAGGCTTGTATCAGGTGCAACTGCGTGGCGAGGTTTGTGGAGGTGAGAAACTCAGTTGAACGCTATCGACCAGCATTCAACTGAGGTATCACCTAAGGGATATCGATACTTACGCATCAACCCCTTTTGATTGTAAATACTCGTCGTAAGTACCGCTAAAGTCGACGATTTCATCAGATTTGATTTCAATGATACGGGTTGCAATTGAAGATACAAATTGACGGTCATGACTGACAAAAATCAAAGTGCCTTCATATTGCTCAAGAGCCATTTGCAATGACTCAATCGATTCCATATCCATGTGATTAGTTGGTTCATCCATTAACAAAATGTTTGGTGTCGACATCATTATTTTACCAAACAACATTCGACCTTGTTCACCACCAGATAGCACGGTTACCGACTTTTTAATGTCGTCTGATGAGAACAGCATACGGCCTAAGAAACTACGGATCGACTGCTCATCGTCATCTGGACGACGCCATTGGCTCATCCAATCAAATAAGTTTAAATCTTGTTCAAAATCTGCCGCGTGGTCCTGGGCGTAGTAACCCATCTTGTGATTTTCAGACCACTTAATAAAACCGCTGTCCGGCGTAAGTTCGCCTTGTAAACAGCGTAATAAGGTTGTTTTACCGACGCCATTTTCACCAATGATCGCAATACGTTCGCCTACTTCCGCCATTAGGTTTAACCCTTTAAATAACGGGCCTTCGTCAAAACCTTTAGATACGTCTTCGATTTCCAAAGCGGTTCTATAAAGTTTCTTCTCCTGCTCGAAACGAATAAATGGATTGACGCGACTCGACGCTTTCACGTCTTCGAGTTTAATTTTTTCCATTTGCTTCTGTCTCGACGTTGCTTGGCGAGCTTTAGAGGCGTTGGCAGAGAAACGAGCAACAAACTGCTTTAAGTCATCAATTTGAGCTTTTTTCTTTGCGTTGTCGTTTAACATACGCGCTCTGGCTTGAGTTGCGGCCAACATGTATTCGTCGTAATTACCTGGGTAAATACGCAACTCACCGTAATCTAAGTCGGCCATGTGAGTACAAACTGAGTTTAAAAAGTGACGGTCATGCGAAATGATGATCATCGTTGAATTACGTTGGTTAAGAATGTCTTCTAACCAGCGAATTGTATCGATGTCCAAGTTATTGGTCGGTTCGTCTAACATCAAGAAATCAGGTTCTGAGAATAGCGCTTGAGCCAATAACACACGAAGCTTCCAACCCGGAGCAACTTCGCTCATCAGGCCATAATGTAAATCAGTTGAGATACCCAGACCTAACAGCAATTCACCTGCTGAAGATTCAGCTTCATAACCACCCATTTCAGCAAACTCAGATTCTAAGTCCGCTACTTTCATGCCATCTTCTTCAGACATTTCAGGAAGGCTATAAATACGGTCGCGTTCTTGTTTGATGTTCCAAAGCTCTTCGTGACCCATGATGACAGTGTCTAACACTGTGCATTCTTCAAACGCAAATTGGTCTTGACGTAAAATGCCCAGTCGCTCACCTTCGCCATAACTTACGTTACCAGAGGAAGGCGTAAGATCGCCGGTCAAAATTTTCATAAATGTGGATTTACCACAACCGTTCGCGCCTATTAGGCCGTAGCGATTGCCGTTACCAAACTTTACGGAAATATTTTCAAATAATGGCTTAGCGCCGAACTGCATAGTGACATTTGCGGTGGTGATCACAGGCTGGTTTCTCGTGTCGATAAAATTTGGCGGAATTTAACCAGAAATAGGCCAAAAATGCCAGTTAAACCGTGATTATTGGACACTTAAAATGTGTTTTTAAGATTAAATTTCAGTTCTCAAAAGTACGACTATAATGACTATTTAGAAATGAAAATTTACTGGCAACCTGTAAAAGGAATTTTGTAGTGAAAAAGATATTAACAACAACATGTTGCATTATTTTGAGTTGGCAGGTGTACGGTGTAATTGTTGATGACAAAACCAAAACGGCGGCTCTGGCACATAAAGCAGAACAAGAAGCACAGTTAGCAAAATTTAAACTCGACAATCAGTTAGCGTTTAAATCTTACCGTGATGCATTTAGAGATGGCTTAGCCGAATATAAAGGTCGCGTGGAGCAAGTGTGGGGTTATGCCGACGTAAGTACTAATTCTAAATGGGTTCATTATTCCGATGACCTATCGGAAAAGCTGGTGATCGATTACGAAAACAATGCCATCGGTCTACAACGATCTGCAAATCAGTCACTCCCAGAAACTAAACAATTTATTGAAGATGCTCTGAAACAAAAAATTGGTGACAAGTCAGTGGCTGAATCACTAGGTATCGATATTGTCGACATTGATCAAATAGCAGAGCAGTTGATCAGTGACGCGAATTTGGCCGCCAGTGCCGAGTTTATTCGGTCGAACATAGACGATTTGAAAAAAACTAAATCCCAACTGCAATTTCAATCTACTCAACTCAGTTTGCGAGAACAGAAAAAAGAACGTTCATACATTAAAGAAATTGATAAGGAGATTGCTAAGACCGAAAGCTTGTTACGATCTGGGAAAGCAGTTTCTAAAGATGTCATTGGTTCAAAAGTGTCTTTGCCAAATAAGCGAGTTGATCGGGCATTGCTATATAAAACGGATGTTAACAAGCAGGCAAAATATCACGGTCTGCCGGTATCTTTGATTTATGCCGTAATGGAAGTGGAGTCGAGTTTTAATCCGCGAGCACAATCACCCATACCAGCGTTTGGTTTAATGCAAATTGTACCGACCACGGCTGGATTGGACGTCAATCGTCACTTACGCAAAAGCTCAGAAGCACCGTCCGCTAATGAGCTTTACCAGCCACCCCAAAATGTGCTGTATGGCGCAACTTATTTGGCGATGTTATATCAAACCTATTTTAAAGATATTAAGAACCCGTTGAGTAAACACTATTGTGTTATAGCAGCCTATAATACAGGCATGGGAAATGTTTCGGCACTGTTTAGTCGCGATGGTACCAAAGACCTAAAAAAAGCCGCCAATGTTATTAACAAACTGTCAGCACAACAAGTACACGATAAGATTAAGTCTAGAGCACACCCAGAGACAAAGCGATACATAACTAAAGTCCTTGACGCACAACATTATTTTGAACAAAACATGTAGACACCGTTGTTGGTCATATGGCTGACAAAGAGCGATTGTAAGATAGTGTTATGCAAGTTGTTATCGTACAAGTGACGGGATAGATGTTATCCAAAGAAAGAATAATCCAGTTTTTAATTGGTTAGCGTATTCATTCTGCGGCAGTTGGATTTCTGAATTCGATGACAAAATGGTTCATATTATTGTTTTTATTATGCAGAATAGTATTTAACAGTAATCGCCATGAAAAAAATGTGCAAATTTAAGACAAAAAAGTGCATTGAAAAATGTAAACTTGTTGATTCAGCTGTATTGTAGAGATCGTTGGAAGGCGTAAACGCCAAAATATTGGATTGTCTAATGTGAAGTTAGACCTAAAAGGGGATAGAAATTGCGTGACCTCAAGAAATTAATCATTTTAGCAGCGTTGCTAATTACAGGGTTCGGCGTTTTTGCAAATGATAACGATGACTTACAACTGGAACCGTACGCTAAATCAGCAAAGCGGATCGGTAAGTTGGATTTTTACTTAACCTACCAATATTCCTTTAAATCCTCAGGTAACTTAAAGCATCTCAATGTCGATGTTGGCGAGCAGTTTAAAAAAGGGGATTTGCTGGCTTCGGTTGACACCGATGAATTAAATTCTGAACTTAACTCTTTATTGGCTGAAAAAGCATTTGTTAATGAAGAGGTCAAACGCCTACTGACATTAAGAAAGCAAAATGCCGTATCAGCAAGTGAATACGAACGAAACAAATCACAATCTTCGCAATTAAAAGCCGCCATTATTAGAGTGCGTCAGCTACTTGAAGCGGCCTCGATTGTCGCACCGTACGATGGAATTGTTATTTCAAGATTGTTAGAACTTGGGGAATTCGCAGCGCCAGGGCAAACCATATTGGAAATTGCGCCAATTAAAGACAATCTAGTTATCAATGTTGACGTGTTAGGTAGTGAATTGAGGTATTTAAATTATGGTGTCGAACTGCCCGTTAGTGCCAGAGATAAATCAAATTCGCAACTGGCTAAAGTAAAAAAACTGACATCAACACCTAATCAATTTACCGGCTTATATAACGTTAGTCTTGCGATCCAACCATATAAAAACATGGTCATTGGGACTCTATTTGATGTCGAACTTTCTGGCGAAAATCAGTTGGTTTTTCGCGTCCCTGCGCATCTGTTGAAAGTCGACTTTAATCAAACTGCCTTGATTAAAACTAAGTCAGATTCTGGCACTGTCAGTATGCAGCGATTTAATATTGTTGATTTCACTCAAGATTACGTTTTAGTAGAACCAAACGGATTAACAACTCTTTCAATTATTAAATAAATGGATTAAGCCACGTGCTGTTAAAACTTGCTCAATATTTTGCCAACAATATACGACTACTTAATCTAATTATTTTAATGATTTTGTTATTGGGGACATCTGCTTTAGTTTCGATGCCAAAAGCAGAAGACCCACAATTTGACATGCCTATTAACGTGGTGGAAGTGATGGCACCGGGCATGTCGCCTAATTCGTTAGAAAGTGAAGTTGTCGGTCCAATCGAGCAGTCTCTAGGTCTTGTCGAAGACATTAAAACGATTGAAACGGAAATTAAACAAGGTGCAGTTACATTTACAATTAAATTTTTGCACGGTACTGCAGCGCCCAAAAGTTTTGATGATGTTGTAAATGCAGTAAATCGAGTTCGTTCTGATTTTCCAGAAACCGTCCGCAATATAATATTTGTTAAAGCATCTCCTATTACTGTTAATGCCGTGCAATTAGCGGTTTCTTCGCCAACAAACGATTGGCAAATGTTGAAACGCACGTCACAAAATTTACAAAAACGATTACAAGCCATACCAATTGTAAGACAGGCTGAAGTCTGGGGACTACCGTCACTTGTTGTTTCTGTTAAAGCTGATACGGCAAAAATGCTGGAACACAATATTTCAATCGAAGATATAAGTCGTTCGCTCGCTGCAAATAGCCGAGCAGACCATGCGGGTTATATCGACAGCGATAATATGCGTTTTTCAATCAACCTGTCGGGTGAGTACACCAATTTTGAAGAACTAGCTGGCACGATTGTTAAGTCCGATGGCAATGGCCATGTGGTGTTATCAGACATTGCCGAGTTATCGTTAGCGCCTTTTAAACCAGACAATTTAAGTTACTTAAATCAACAACCTGTCGTATTTGTTACCGCCCAGCTCAAAATGGGTGAGAATATCTTTAATTTTGGTGAGTCAGTTCGTGCTGAAGTCTCTAAGTTTTTAGAAGCCTACCCAGAAGTTGACATTCAGACAACCTTTGACCAAGAATCCGGCGTTCAAAACCGCGTTAGTGGGTTTATGTTCGACTTGTTTTATGGCCTTCTACTAATACTTATTTGTTTGCTGTTTTTTATGGGACTCAAGCAATCTTTTTGGGTTTCACTGGCATTACCGCTGACAATATTTATTACTATTGTGATCATGAAAACCTTTGGTTTTGTACTACAACAAATGACCATCGCGGGACTAATTGTGTCACTGGGTTTGTTAGTCGACAACTCGCTTGTAGTGGTAGAGCAGTTTGCAAAATTAAAAGATCAGAGCCAATCTCGTTTGGACAAAATTAAACAAGTACTTTCAGAAGTCGGCATGCCGCTCGTCGCGGGCACACTAACTACAGTGTTTGCATTTTTACCTATGCTGCTTTTAAGCAGTGATACCGGCGACTTTATGCGAGCTTTGCCAGTTGCAGTTACCATAGCACTGGTTGCCTCTTTGTTTGTCGCACTCATTATCCTTCCTGCTTTGATTAGTGTATTTGGGGTGTCAAAACACTCTAAGTTAACCTTGTCTTATGTTCTTGATAAATTTGCCAATGGCCTATATTCAAGAGGGTTACATGGGGTACTAAAATTACCTATTGTCGCCATTGTAATATTTATAGCAATTGCTGCTGGCTGTATCAGTTTATTCCCTCAAGTGGGCGTGAGTTTATTCCCGAAAGCGGAAAAAAATATCATCGTAGTCAATGTCGAAACACCTCAGTTTTCTTCGCTAAGTCATACTCAAGGCGTTGCGTTGTCATTAAGCGAAGAGTTTGAAAAGTACCCTGACGTTACCGATGTCATGTTAACGGTCGGAAGCAGTAACCCAAGAATCTATTACAACCACATTCCTCGCAGAGGTGTGGTGAATTTTGCTCAAATCATGTTGTTAATTGACTCATATGAGCGAGAAAAAGTGCAGGGCGTAATTGCTAAAATTCGAACCGATTATGCAGATTTTGAAGCAGCGAAGGTCAATGTGTTTGAATTTCAACAGGGGCCTGTAACCGACAGACCTATTACCATTAGGTTCCTAGGTGACGATTTGGAACAATTAGCTGAACGCAGTCGCACGGTCGAAGCTTACTTAGAAAAGCAAAAGTTCGTGTTCGATATACGTAATATTTCAGCTAATGCGGGTTGGGCGTACGATGTTAGAGTTGATGAATATCTTGCAACAAAGTCGTCTATTTTTAGTGGTGATGTAGAGCAACAAGTTAGAAATCATTTAGATGGTGCTATCGTTGGCAACATGACCGATAGGTATGGCCAAGGTTATCCCATTGTCGTTAAGGGCAATGATATTGAACCAGAAGTGATAGACGATTTGTTAGTGGTAAACGCTCAAGGCATGGCCGTTCCATTAGGTGCGGTAGCGCGGGTTGAACTCAATAAGTTACAAGGACCATTTTACCATTACCAAAGAATGAGAATGAATAGCGTCTCAGCAGATGTATTACCGGGTGGAAATGTTGCCGAAATCACCGCTGGGCTTATCAGTTATCTTGATACCTTATCTTGGGATGATGGACTCTCTTATGTTGTCGGTGGTGAAGAAGAAGCCCGAAAAGAAAACTTCGGAGGACTGTCAGAAATCATGATACTTGTTGTGCTGTCTATATTTGTACTGTTGTTTGTGCAGTTTAATAGCTTTGCTCAGCCAGCGGTAATCATAAGTTTACTGCCAATCGCGTTTGCTGGTGGGGTCTTTGGTATGTTCATGACCGGTATCAGCTTTTCAATGATGGCATTTATTGGGTTAATAAGTTTAATCGGTATCATGGTCAACGACGCAATTATTGTGGTTGATGGCTTTAACCGAGGCATAAAAAATGGCCTATCGGCCAGGAACGCTATGGTGCAATCTGCGAGTAGTCGCTTCACACCAGTGATCTTAACGTCCTTAACAACTATAGTGGGCTTATTGCCTTTAACACTTTACGGTGGCGAGTTATGGCAACCAATGGGTACAGTTATCATTACTGGTCTATTGTTTACGACTCTGGCATCATTGGTTTGGGTTCCAGCATTGACCGTTTTAATATCAGGTCGAAATGCTAAAACACATAACGAAATTTCAAATAACGGAGTATCAGGTTAATGTACGAGGAGTATTTCGGGTTAAGTAAAAAACCATTTCAACTTACCCCTGATCCAGAGATTTTTTTCGCAAGTACTGGCCATCAAAAGGCGCTATCTTATCTGCAATATGGCTTGAGCCAAGGTGAGGGGTTCATTGTCATCACCGGTAATGTTGGTACAGGTAAAACGACCATCGCCAATCATTTGATCTCGCAATTAGAAGAAGAAAGTATCGTTGCTAAGCAGTTAGTAACCCCTAACTTATCGCCTGATGATCTAATAGTCGCTATCACTAAATTATTTCATTTACACCCAGAGGGCGACACAAAGGCGGCTCACATTGCTGAATTAACAGACTATATGCGTCGGTTAAATAGTTTAGGTCGTCGCTTGTTGTTGATCATCGACGAAGCGCAAAACTTACCGATTGAGTCAGTCGAAGAATTAAGAATGTTGTCTAATATTCAGGTGGATGGCAAAGCAATTATCCAAAGCTTCTTGCTAGGTCAAACTGAATTACAGGACATATTAAGCGCTCCTCAAATGGAGCAGTTTAGACAACGGGTTATCGCATCAGCAAGCCTGACGCCGTTATCTGAAGAAGAATTGTATAAATATATCGCCTATCGTATGCAAATGGCTGGCTGGGAAGGGCAACCACTATTTAGTGATGAAGCCGTCACTCGGATCCATGCATTCACAGAAGGTATTCCACGTAAAATAAACACTTTCTTAGATCGTGTTCTTCTTTATGCATTCATGGAAGAAAAGCGAAAAGTGGATATCGGCCTAATTGAAGAAGTGATTAAAGAAGTATCTGGGGAACTAAACCACCAAGACGATGGTAAAACTCAGAATATGGAAATCACCCAGACTGCAACGGGTACTAAGTTGAGTCGTGCAACGACGCAACCACAGAAGCAAGTTAATCAAGCACAGCAGCAAGCCATGAACTCTATAAAAGAGGAAGCGGTAAGCGACGCTGAAATGCAAGAAATTGCATTGGCTTATGAAGGTAATATGAAAACTGAGAAGTTGGAAACCTTGCTTGAGTCCGTTTTGATCATGAATAGACGTTCGGTGTTATTGCAGGGACAAATTTTAAAAGAACTGCGTAAAATGAACGAAAACGGCGGTAGTGACAAAGAAAGCTAATCTTGTTACGGGTATATAGCTTAAAATTAAAGTGAGGTTTTACCTCACTTTTTTTATGGACACTTTAAAGCGTATAAACTTGCCATTGGGGTGACTGGATAATTCTGAGGGCTAGTATTACTTCATTAAATGAAAAAAGGAGACATTGTCGTCTCCTTTATTTGTAACGAGTATCCCGTGCTGGAATGTGTTGTACGGTTTTACGCTATCAACGATAGGCCGTTTTCACACCAGCTGCGGATTGCCTGTTAATCAGGTTTGATGTCTTTGAGGTTATATTTTTCTATCAAAGAATATAGCGTTGGGCGTGTCACCCCAAGTAGCTCAGCGGTTCGCGATATGTTGTGTTTTGCCTGGGCAAATGCCATACGAATCGCCTTACCTTCTGCTTGTTCTCGAACGGCTTTTAAGTTGAGTTCCGTTATATCGTCTTCATCAGCTTCGTCGTAAAAGCCAAGGTCGTCAGCAGTAATCAGACTCGCATCAGAAATAATAACGGCGGATTTTAGTTTATTTTGTAATTCACGAATATTACCGGTCCATTCATGATTCAACATCGCTTTTATTGCGTCTTCAGAGAAGCCTCTGACGTTTTGCCCAAACTCTTTATTAAAGACATTCAAAAAGTGCTTCGCTAATACAACAACGTCGCCGCTTCGTTCGCGCAATGCCGGAAGTTCAATAGTAACTTCACCAACACGGTAGTATAAATCTTCACGGAATTTTTCTTGTTTGGCCATGTCCGGTAAATTTCTGTGCGTCGCACATATTACGCGAACATCAACACTTATCTCGCTGCGGCCGCCAACCCGTTCAATGACTCTTTCCTGAAGAAAACGAAGCATTTTAGCTTGCAGGTTTAAAGGCATGTCTCCTATCTCGTCAAGAAATAAGGTTCCACCATTGGCAAATTCTACTTTACCTTTTGTTTGTTTAGCCGCACCGGTAAAGGCACCTTTTTCATATCCAAATAGTTCACTTTCTAATAGGTTATCTGGAATAGAAGCACAGTTAATCGCAACAAATGGACCTCTAGCTCTTGGACTAGCGTCGTGAATAGCGCGGGCAAAAACCTCTTTACCCGTTCCACTTTCACCTAACAATAAAGTTGTGATGTCAGCTTTCGCAATACGCTCAGAAAGCTTACAGGCTTTTTGAATCGCTGGACTTGACCCTATGATAGTACCAAAAGGGTTTTCACCGAGTTGGAGGTTTCTGTTTTCAGCTTCTAAATCGGCCACATGGAAAGCTCTGCCAATGATGATGGCTAAGGTATCCATTTCAACAGGCTTTTGATAAAAGTCGTATGCGCCAAGCTCTATTGCTTTTAATGCATTGGCTTTGTCTGAGTTGCCGGTGACACAAATGACTTTTGTGTTTGGGGCCAAAGTCATTATTTCTGAAAGTGTTGCAAGGCCTTCACTGGCATTGGCAGGATCGGGTGGAAGTCCTAAATCTAAAGTCACGACTTTAGGTTCATGGCGACGTAGTAGGGAAATTGCGGTTTGGCGATCTTCAGCAAATACCAATTCATATCCTTCTAAGCCCCACTTAAGTTGCTTCTGAATTCCTAAGTCATCTTCTACTATCAGTAACTTTTCCACTAGTCTTCCTTTTTAGGTATCGTTATCTTGAACGTACTGCCTTTGCCAACTTGGCTTGAAACTGTCAATGTTCCGTTGAGTTCCTCGACATAACTTTTTGCTTCATACACTCCAACGCCCATCCCAGCGTTTCCTTTGGTTGTGACAAATGGCGTGAATAATTGATTATTCATGAATTCAGTCGTCATGCCAACGCCTGTATCAGTAATTGTTAAAATATAATTATTGTCGACCTGATCCAGAGTCATTTTGACTTGCCCATCATCCGACGTTGCCTGTTGTGCGTTTTCAATAAGGTGGCCAACGATAGAGTAAAGCCTATCATAATCTGCAAAAACTGAAATAGGTTCAGAAGGTAATACCATATCCACTTGCGGAAGATTTCGATTGAAATCGTCACGAAGTTTAGCCGCAAAAGCATTAAGCTCAAATCGGGTTTCGCTTCCGCGCGTTTGTTGTTTTTCTTTAAGTTGAGACAACATCCGATCCATACGTTCTTTGGTGTGACCTAACGTTTCGAATGTATCGTCGATAAATTCGGGGTTGTCTCGATGTTTTTCGGCGTTTTTCACTATCATGCCTATTTGCGCTATGACATTTTTTAAATCATGAACGACAAACGCAGACATCCTATTGAAGGCGGCAAATTTAGCATTTTCTTCCAATTTAAGACGCGCTTCACCAAATCGAATGTAACTGCCGATTTGAGAGCTAATAGTCGTCAGATAATCTCTAACTTCCCAATTAAGTGCCAGTTTTTCATTACCATAACTACTCAGTGCAAAAACACCATGAAACTCATCGTTAATAAAGATAGGGACAATAATTTCGACATCAAACATAATTAAATGATTAATAAAATAGCCTCTAAATTCCACGGCATATTCCGCTGCACCAAAATCGGACACGTCAACAAACCATCTATTTTCCGCTAACTTGGTGGACAAATGCAGCAACTCATTAGTGGCGTTTTGGTTTAACGAAAAAAGATCTTTTGTTTTAAGTTCAAGCTGGCCATTTGTTAATTTGTAATAGGCTCCATGTGTATAATTTAGTGACTTACACAGGCCTTTCAAACCCACTTCATAAAAGTCGTCATCTGAGTTTTCAGCGTCTAAAGTCATGGTTAGACCTAGCCATTGTTCACGATAATCAAATTGATTAGCGTAAAAATGCTTTTGGATAAAGATACGAAAATACTTGCGAACCGACTCAGATATAAATATATAGGCCAAAAGCAATAAAGCCCCGGCAACAAATACGATTTGCACTACGCCCGACCATGCTTGACCTGACCGTTGAATGAAGTAGCCAGTCAAGGACATTAATAACAAATAGCCACCGGCGAATACCAATAACGAACTTTGCAGAACAACATCTCTGGAAATAAAGATCCTCAAATTCCAATTATCGACTCGCTTAATGGTCAGTAAAATAAAAGGCACGATGAGCACGTAGATAAAGGGTCTTGCAGAAAGGTAAACCGGGTCCAAGGTATTTAGCAACAAAGCATTAGACATCATAATAAGGTGGTAAATATTTACGCTCGCCAATCCTAAAATGAACGGTCTATAACCCCAGCGATCGTTGTGGGCTGCGCGATATATTTGCTCAAGCAGGATCAATTGAATGATGGCGGTTAACAGGCTGGCACTAACTAACAATTTAAACTTCAGTTCAGGAGATAAACCTAAAAATGCAAAAGCCAAATTAAAGAGAATCGCCGCTACGATTACTGTGATGCTATATTTTTGTTTTAGAAAGCAAAAAAAGTTTTTTGTGGAAGTATCAAGCATCGCCAGTAACAACAAGGTCCATGTTGTCATAAATAGCGACTCTAATAAGGGCCAGACTAAAAATGGGTTGCGAGTTAGCATGGTCGCGGCAAAAAGTGATGCGGCTCCCCAGGCTGACGTACCTAAAAACGTAACCAGAAATACCGTTCTAAGAGTGCCTTTAGCCTTACTGGTAAATATGAGGGCAGAACTTGCAAGATAAAAGAAACAAACAAGAGCGAAACCAATATAAAGTACGATGTTCACCAGTAGTTTTCCAATTAAAAATATGAAGTTGTTAATATTGTCACAAAACGAATGCGAATAAAATTAACTAATCAATTGTGTCTTATTTAGTCATTTAAGTTGTCGACCAAATAAGACTTTTTCATCGTTAAAAGTCAGTATTTAGTACATTTATTGTGGTAAAAGTGCCCAAATGTAATCAGCTGGAATTGCATAGCTAATGCCGCTAGGGTCAGACAATACATGCTCTTTTGTGGATTTTACTTTTACACTATTTAAAATCGCGATGACCTTACCGGACTCACTATCAACCACAGGGCTACCGCTGTTTCCCGGATACGCAGTGGCATCAAGTTGGTAAACAAACAATGGATTACGCAACTGTTTAATGACTTCAATCGTTAGCTGACTGGCATTATTTTGAGGAATGGCCATAGGAACATAAGCCGCGACATACCCCGTATGAACAGATTTATACAAACCAAGTACCGAACCTATCGGTAAACCGGCGATAAATATCTCAGAACCCGCGGGAGAGGAATATTTAGGTGTTGCAAGGGGCAAAGTGGGTAAGTGAGCTCGAATTTTTAATATTGCGACATCCGAGCGTTCATCTTGAGCGATAAGTTCCGCTTTATAAAACAGGGCGTCTTTACCTTCCCCGACATGGATAGATATTTCAGATTTTGCGTCATCAAACCCTTTGCCGTTGACCACGTGATGATTAGTGGCAATAAAGGATTCATTATTGTTTGTTGTTTTAACAACAAAGCCTGTCCCTCTCAGTTGATAACGCGGCGCACCAAGTGGGTTGTATATGCCGACGCCAACAATAGATTGTTTCGCTGTTTTGATAAGTGTCAGTTTCTTTTGCATATCATGGGCAAAAGCTACTTGGCTTATAAGCAATAAAAACAATGCTAAATATTTAGTCATTTTTGGGTATCCTGATTTTTAACAAAGTAAGATTTTCCAGCAAATGTTTCTACCACTTCACGATAAGCTTTTGTAAAAATATGTGGAATAAGCACTTTCATCGGCATTTTTGCAGCATGCCCTCGAATGTAGGCAAGAAGCAATCCCAGCTTGTTTATTGGGCCTGTCACTAAAGGGTGTTTCGGCGCAAGAGCGCCATGGAACACAAGGTCCCAGTATGCATTTTTTATTAGTGAAGCATGCTTTTTACCGAGTTTGCGATAAGTACTCTCGCATACGGTTGTGTTAAATAGTTTTTTGCAGTAACGCAGCGCCAGATAAAGTTCAAGGCTGAAATTTGATTCTGTAGCTAAGCTGTAAATATCTGCCCAATACTCTGCTGAGTGATGTTCGCTGATCAATAAACTAATATCATGAATATTGCGTAAGCCATGGTCGTAGTCTTCATTTAAAAATAGATGAACCGCACTATGTAATGTCATTGCACTAGGGCGCAATACGTTCATATCAGCTACCGGAATGGCATCTTTGACAAATAATTCAATGTTCGGTGCTCTACCCGAAATTATAGGGACCAAGTTATGATGCAAGTCGATTACCGTACCGCGGCTTGAATGCATCAATGGTGGGATTTCATGGCTCCACTCTCGATAATATTTATCGTCATAATCATTAACTTCTTTGCCAGTCCAGCCATAGGTATTAAGGATTTTTTCAAAGCTGTCAATTTTGTCTTTTGCGGCTAATAAATCAATGTCGCCGTAGGTCCTACCTTCACTAGCAAGGTTGTTCATCACTGAATAGGCCGCACCCTTTAGCAAAATAAGTTGCTGACTAGACTGACCTAAAAGGCGAGCTAATTCGGCAATTTCAAACTTTACACTTTGGCTTTGGCGAATTGCTATTTTTATTGAGTTGCCTAAATGAACGTCGAGGTGTGCAGATATTTCATCGTCACTTAAAGCAATATTTTGTCGCTTAAAATTAATTGCAAAACGAGCGAGTAGTTGTTCTTTTCTCAAAACTTTAATGAGTATTTGCCAGTTAAGTTTAGACAAACTTGCGGCCTGAGCCGGATCATTAAGTAGCGAAATTATGTCTTTAGCTTTCAAAAAGAACCTCTTCATCTAAAAACTTCTCAACTTCTTTAACGTTGTTGTAAACGATTTCGTAGCAGTCTACTTTTTCGATTATTTGAATAATTGTTTCAAAACCTTCAACGCCCAATAAACTAAAGTTAAACGCATTTTCGGCTAGTTGCATAAAAGCTTGGGTTTTGGTCAGGGCGTAAACTTCCAGCTCGACATCTGGGTCATATCTTGGGAAGACCACTGATTTTATTTCAGCTCGTGTTTTACGTTGCTCCCAACTAAATTTCGATGGGCTAACATGTACTACATCGCCTTTATGGGTGTTCCCTGCAATTGTTGAAACGGCGACTTCCGGAAACCATTGTTGTACTAGTTGGCCTGATCTATTTTTTAAACAAATAGGTCGAACAAACGGAATCGCTTCAAGTGTCTCAGGGTCGATTAGAGCCATTTCATCAGAAAGTAAACGCCATGATGTTTGTCCCTGTAGATAAGCGGTTAAGGTACTTTTGCCGCTGCCAGGAGGCGCAGGGAAAAGTACGGCTTTGTTATTTTTGGCGACAATACCCGAGTGAATAATTAAGTAATTAAATATGTTACTCGCAATAACATAATTCATGCCCCATTCTAAGTTTGCATAGGCATGACCAATGGGCAAGCCTAAAAACGGTTCGAACTGGTCAAATTTAAAGGAACATTGAGGTTTAATATATTTCCGAACTAAGCCACTGTAATCAATAGAAACATCGTAGTCAGCCAAAGAATTATCATCAACTGACGTTAATAATTGAGGAGGGTATAACTTAGTTAGATTGTCGATTACTAGTGGGATTGTGGTTTGGATATTTAATTTAAATGGCGCCACTTCTAATTGAAAGTGCATTTAACTATCCTAAGTAGATTGAATAAATCGCTTTTCAAGTAACAAACTAACGATGTTATTAATCTCGTTAGTTTGGTTACTCAATAAAACATCAGTGGTGCATGCATACGCTAAAGACTCGCCTGTTTCAGTATGAAATAAAACACACCCAGACCCATCTGAAAAATCATGAGCCTCGACAAAGTCTGAAAAACTAAACATTAATCAACTTATACAGGATTTTGATCAATTAGCTGCGCAAGTGCACGACCTAATGCGCCAGCACCATTTATATTTCGCATATTAATTAAGTTATCTGCAAAATCGGCTATTGTTGCAAAAGGGCCACCATAGGCAGAAAGCACAGGATAGTTAATTCCATATTGGCCATGGTAAAGCGCGTTCAGATACATGGTTACCATTTGCGCATTTACATTGTCTGGTCCTGAAAAATCAAAATACGGGTAATCCTTACCATATTGATGTTCTTTACGGTATTTTCCTGTACACGTATTGTTAATACTTCTGTCAGTAATGAATGGCTTAGAATTGCTTCTATTGTTCAAATAAACGCCGCTGTCGCCTTCACTTTTAACGCAGTATTTTAACGTTGGGTGCCAATCAATGTAAGAGCCGTTAGAACTACGCTTAACAATAATATTGTTAAGGTTATCATCTACTGGATAGGCATTAAACGCATCTTTAAATGCTTTGTTTTTTTCACTGCTGTCAATATTGCTTAAGTGGGTTTTCCAATAGCCATGCGAACGTAAACACACAGCGTTACTTGAAGACCAGTCTGACGAACCACCAGAGGCGATTATTGAGCCGGCGATATTGCCACCAGTTGCCCAAACAGATTTTGCAGGTAATGATGCGATCAGAATTCCGGCTGAACTTTTTGTTAAAAACTTCCTTCTAGAAGAAACCTTTTTTTCTACTGGATTTTCATTGCTTGCTTTCATGACTTCAATACCTAATTTTGTTACAGCGCACGACCCCGCATTATAATCGGGCCTGCTTGATAAATAAACAGTTCTAATGGATTAATATAAGCAATTTACGAACCAAGATGCAACCCCTTGTATTTTAAGGGTATTTAAGGCCTCGCTTTTGCCGGTGTAAAATTAGCTGACACTAGTCAAAATGGTGCCGCAGGGCAAAAATACACTTATTTGTTTAGATTGCTCTAATTAGCCATAAAGCTATTTATTTAGTTCATTTTGATGCCTATACTAAAAGTCTTACATTACTTCATTTGTGCTACGGAAATTCAACTTGAAACTCTTAAAGCGGTTCATAAACACACCTATTATAGGCACTTTAGTAAAGGCTATCATTCAGAAAAAAGCTAATTCTGAAGCAATAAGTATAGCAAACCATTTTTCTGAATTTCTACAACCTGTTTTGGCAATCAGTGAGCAACAAGTTAGTCATTCATTTCAAATACGCCACAACGTATATTGCGAAGAGCTAAAATTTGAGCCGGAGTATCCTGACAAACAAGAAAAGGATGACTTTGACATCCAGTCGTTCCATTGTTTAATTCAACATAAAGCGACAGAGCGATACGCTGGAACCGTTAGAATTGTTTGTAGCACTGCTAATGATGAATTGCTACCACTTGAAAAATATTGCTTAGATTCTATCGACCACGACACACTAAACCCCAAATTGTTTCCAAGAAATGAAATATGCGAAATATCTAGGTTAGCGGTTCCTGAGGAGTTTAGACGAAGAAAAACCGATAAATTTGCCGGTGCTGCAACAGGTGCAATTAATGTTGACAGCTATTCTGAGGAAGAACTGCGATGCTTTCCATTTATCGCTGTAGGTTTGTACCTGTCGGCTGCAAGTGTTGTAGTAGAAAAAGGGATCAAGCACGTCTTTGTCATGATGGAGCCAAGATTAGCGCGAAGCATGAGATTTGTCGGAATCGAATTTCAACAAATTGGTCCCGTTGTCGAATACCACGGTAAGCGCGCTCCGTATTACATTGACCCATTTTCGTTATACAAAACATTATCACCAGGCTTTAAGTTGTTATTCGCCAATATAGAACAGCAATTTAAAGAAGCGTAAATTGGAGGCAAACCAATTGCTGGTTGAAATTGGGTTTTTTATTAAAAAATTGGTAGGGGAATTATTAATGCCCATACCAATTTGTATGGCAATTATTTTGTGCGGGCTTTATCTATATAAAAGAAATAAAATGGCAATGGCGCGCAAATTACTTATTGCCAGTGCGTTATTAGTTACGTTCTTCTCTTTACCAATAACAAGTCAACTTTTGATCCGCCCATTAGAACTGTCTTACCCAAAACTGCCAATTGAAGATCCTAATTATCTGGCCACTGTAAAACCAGCTTATGTTGTGGTCATGGGATGTTGGCATAGTGACAATCAATTGCTGCCACTTGTGGCACAAATTCATCAATGTAGTCTGCCGCGAATTATTCAAGCGGTACAAATGTGGCATCAATACCCCACGCTTAAAATCATATTTTCTGGTTACGCGGCAATGGATGATAAAAAATCAGATCCTGCCATTAATGCCGAGCTCGCAGTGGGGCTCGGTGTGCCGTTATCTAACATAGTGTTAATCGAAGGGCCAAAAGACTCTTTAGACGAAGTCCTCGCCCATAAAAAGGTTGTTGAGACGAGTACCTTTATTGTGGTTTCTAGTGCTACACATATAAAGCGGTTAGATTATCTCTATCGTAGTAACAATCTTAGCCCAATATTTTCACCCGCCGAATATGTATCAGGCTATGGTGAATTGTCGTGGCGTTCTTTTGTTCCAAACGCTTCCTCGATATACCAAAGTGAGCGAGCTATATATGAATATCTCGGTTTGTTATGGGTCACAATCAAAAGTGTTGTTTAAACACGATAGATATCTGACTCATTTCAAGCTAAATTAATCAGCAAGTTTTAGGTGCCTCTTTGAAGTCGTTTTATATAGGAGGAGCAAACGTAACTAAATAAGGAATTTTTCATGTTTAACTATAACGATGCATTTTCACGAAATATTGGCTGGATAACAGAAGAAGAACAAGAGGTACTGAGAACAAAACGCGTAGCAATGGCTGGCGCCGGCGGAGTAGGTAGCGAACATACAGTTACGTTAGCAAGGTTAGGTGTCGGGAAATTTAACATTTCCGATTTTGACGAATATGAAGTTCATAATTTTAATCGTCAAGCCGGTGCGTTTATGTCGACGATTAATCGACCTAAATGTGAAGTTATGGCGGAAATAACCAAAGATATAAATCCAGAAGCGGATGTACGTGTTTTTCCAGAAGGCATATTTGAACATAACGTTGATGAATTTTTAGATGGTGTTGATCTTTACGTTGATAGCTTGGACTTCTTTGCACTTTCTGCCAGAAAGCTCGTTTTTAGAAAATGCCAAGAAAAAGGGATCCCAGTGATAACCGCAGCTCCTTTAGGTATGGGAACGGCATTTTTATGCTTTATGCCCGGCGGTATGAGTTACGAAGAGTATTTTAGGTTTGAAGATAAACAGACCGAAGATGAGCAATTGATCCAATTTTTAATTGGATTGTCTCCTTCTATGTTGCAGCGCGACTATTTAGTTGTGCCTGAAAAAGCAGACTTCAATGCCAAAAAAGGCCCATCCATTCCGATGGGGGTTAAATTTTGTGGAGCTGTAGCTGGAACCTATGCTTTGAAAATATTGCTGAACCGTGGAGAGCTAGTGTGCGCACCATACGGTTTACATTATGACGGTTATAAAAACAAACTGAAAAAAACCTGGCGTCCAGGCGGAAATCGCAATCCACTGCAAAAAATCATGTTTAGCATTGCTAAAAAATTGGTTTTAGATAAATAAACACGGTTGATTAATGATTGAGCGCTAAATTGAATGTCAGGATCTTTTACAAATGATGTTTTAAAAATCAACGATCTTTTATAAATTACATAAAATACAATGGGTTACAATATTGGCACGCGGTTAGCATAGTAAGGTCATAGTCGCTTTGACAAAACATACAGGAATATAAACATGAACATTAAAAAATCTTTACTAGCACTTACACTAGTTAGTGCATTTGGTGCAAACGCTTCTCCTATCTCAATCGATGTAGGTACTGATTACGATATGGATGGAAACTCTGTTTCTGGCGTTTTCGATAAATTTACTTTTGGTACGTTTAACCCAACATCTGCTTACTTAGATGCTGACCAAAACGGAACAATCGAACAAGGCAACATGGTATTTGACGCTGCATTCGGAATCGAAGTTGCTTCATTAAACTATACGACTGACAACGAAGCATATAACACTAACGTGCCTGCTTTTGGTCTTGCAACTTACACACTAGTTGCTGACTACGAATTTTTCGGATTTGCTGGGTTTAACGACCTTAACAGCAATAACGTTCAAGATTCTGGCGAAGCAATTGGTGCACAGTTTGTTGGTGGTTACGTTAACTTGTTCATGAAAGACATTGCTAGTGGTGTATCTACACAAGTATTAGCGTTAGACGTGACTGGTTCTGGTGCTGACCTAGGTGGCACGGGTGTTAACTTTAACATCAAATCTGACATCGCTTCTATTGCTGACGACTTCTTCTACTCAGCATATAGCGTTGGTGGTTACACAGATTTTCATGACATCATTGCAAACGTAACTGATGCACATGTTGGTGGTCGTATTACAACTGAAATTACAAATGCGGGTACTACACCACTTTATAATGACAGCTATGTTGCTACTGCTTACCAAACAGCTGTATTAAGTACTTTTGGTATTAACGCAACTGAGGTTGATTTCTTAACTCGTGAAACAACACTAGACTCTGCAAACTTAAGTCTTTTTGTTTCTGAGCCAGCTTCACTAGCTATCTTCGGTTTAGGTTTGTTAGGACTTGCAGGCGCGGCGCGTCGTAAAGCATAATCTAACAAGTTAGATGTTTTTAAAACCGCTCAATATGAGCGGTTTTTTTATGTCTAAAATTTAAGTCCAATAATACGCGCTATAAAGCCCTCATTGATCTTTAATTCTGCTTACTGCTTACTGCTTACTGCTTACTGCTTACTGCTTACTGCTTACTGCTTACTAACCTCAATTAGATCCAGTTCCATATTTATACTAAAAGGTTGCGGAGTTGTTGAGTTGCGGAGTTTTAAGGCGCAATCGCATCCAATAAATTAAATCAGCAATTAGTGATCACAAAAACATGCCGACGGAATATTAGGTGCATTATGACGTAAAAATGACTCTCTAATGGATTCGTTCCTGCAGTAAAGGCAGTAAAGGCAGTAAAGGCAGTAAAGGCAGTAAAGGCAGTAAAGGCAGTAAAGGCAGTAAAGGCTGTAAAGGCAGTAAGGAAGTAAAGGAAGTACCGATAATTGTCATGGTTACCGCAGGAAACATACAAGCAATTACACTGGCAGATTATGTGATGCGCGTTAACGTGTGGCAATTTTTAAACCGGAGTCGACATATAGGCGCAGTTGTACTTTGTCAGGGGGGTCGTTAGTGTACTTAGCCTAATAGTTGCTATTAGCAGTGGAACAAATGAATAATTAAGAATGAGCAGGTTCTGTTTTGGGGGCTAAAAGAGGGTGTGGTTTAACCCGTTGAGTTGGCAAGGCTTATGTTTGTTACAAATTGCACCGTATGTAGGTGCTATGTTTATTATGTAATGGAATGGGACAGCGATGTCCCATTCCATCATAAATGCATTTGGTTATTTACAAAGAGTAAGTTACAAAGCGTTAATTCTATTATAATTTGTTCTTAAGCTTCGTTGATCATCCGTTAACTTATACGCTTTATTAATTAGCGCTTTGGCCTTTTTAATATCCCCCAGTTTTTCGTAGATAATGGCGCCTGTATCCAGCAATTGCGGTAGATTATCGTTAATCTTAAACGCTCGTTCTATCGTAACCTTGGCTTCAGGCAACTGGTCGTTTTGGTACTGCAACCAAGCTAGGTTGTTAAGTGCCACTAGATTTGTCGGGGTTATGCTAAGCATTTTTCCAAAATAAAGCTGTGCTTTTTTATTGTCCGTTGTTAAAAACTCGTTTGCTAACATATAGATATTTGAAATGTCATCAGGTGCCTTTTCTATATGAGACTCAACAAACTTAATGGCCTTTGGTTTTTCACCTTTGCCTACATATGCGGCATAAATATAACGCGCTGATTCAGAGGTTTGTTTTTTATCATAATATGCCTGTAACAGAGGTAAAGACTGTTTATAATTTTTTCTGTTTAACAATATTTGCCCCTGCAGATATTGCACAACAAGGTTCTTAGATTCATCTTTAAAATAGCGGCGTAACAAGCCTTCCGCTGTATCATTTTGACCATCACGAATTAACAGGTTTACGTGTACAATTTGCAAACCTTTTGAATCTGGGAAATGAATAAGTGCGTTTTCTACAGACGTCAACGCTAAAGCAAATCGTTTTAAACCCTGCTCTGCACTGATCTTTTTTAACCAGGCCAATTCAGCTGTTGGATTAGCTTGGGTCCAACGGCTATAAAGCTTAAGCGCTTCATTGTTTTTGCCAACAACTTGCAAACTGTCGGCAAGTGCTAGCCAATAAAACTCATTTGTATCTTGAGTTGGTTGAAAGTCATAACTTGTTAAAATTCTGATGACTTGATTTGGTTTTTTTTCGTTTAAATATAACTGGGCAAGTTGTAAACGATGAGGTTCAGATGTCAAATTAACCTTAAATCTGTCTTCCATCAGATCGAGGGCCTCTTTAGTATTACCCTGCTCTCTACCGATAAAATAGTACATTTTAAGGGCTGTTAGGTTGTCCGGCTCTTTTTGAAATAATTTGGTTAAGTACGAACTGGCTTCCTGATAATTACCTTGCTTCATATTTACATTGGCAAAATACATATGAGAAGGGGTATTTGTCGAATCTAGTTTTAAAGCGTCTTCAAATGCTTTGGTTGCCAACTCGGCTTTGCCTTGTTTTTGATAAACATAACCAGCCAAGTTATAACCATTTATGTCATTTTGTTCCTGCCATGTTTTAGCAAGTTTAAGCGCTTTATCAAATTCATTGGTCGCCATGTAGGCCGAGGCCAAAGCAGACTTAGCGACCGACAAGTCAGGTGCGATCTCTAAAGCTTGCTCTAAGTTAACGACACCACTAACATCATCAAGGCTGAGTTTGGCAAGGCCGTGAGTAATTAACGCGCTGGCACTTTTACCATCTATGTTTTCTGTTTTTGCCAATAATGTTTTTGCTGTTTTAAAGTCACCGTCTTTAATTAACTCAAAACTTGCACTAGCAAACATAGATGCGTCAGCATCATTTAGGCCTTCAAGTTCTAACATGGTGGCTGAGGCTTCTAATGTATAACCGAGTTGCAGCTGAGTAATCGCCAGTATTTTTTTGGCTGGGTGAGTTGGCGGCATCTTGTCAGCTATTGAACTTAAGTATTGATATGCTTTTTCATATTGTTTGTTTTGAAAAGAGGTAAGTCCAGCCATGAGTCTATTTGTAGTTGAATCTATACCGTTTTGAATCGCTTTTTCAAAGTGACCCTGGGCGACTTTATATTCCTTGGCGTCAAATTTAATAACACCTTGTAGCTGATTAAGGAAAGCCTGCTCATGGGTGTATTTTAACAAATATTCAGTATGTACTTGTGCAGCAGAAAACTGCTTATCTTTTACTAATGCGTCAGCAATATATAGTCGTATTTGTCTATATTTTGGCATTAATGTTAAGTGGTGTTCGTATGCTTTTGCCGCTTCGCCATACTTTTTAAGGCTTCCTAATACGAGGCCCTTTAGCATAAAAATATCTGAATTATTTGGGAACTGTTGAGACAAAGCCTCTATTATGTTGGCCGATTCCATCAAGTCTTGTTCTGACATTAGATAAGCTGAAGCTAGTTTACCGTAGATGGTTTCTGGAGCTAACGTAACTAAGACTTCGAGGGTTTGCTTGCCTAGTTCTTCATTTTTTAAACGATAGTTAGCCATGGCTTTATGGTACAAAAAGGCACTTTGCAAGTTGATGTCTTGCCATTCCTCTGGACCTTCAATAAATAATGTACTTTCAAAGTCACTTAAAAGGTTGTGCACTTTTAACAGATCTGAATAATGCTTTTCCGTACCTTGGCCTTTGTTTATTACATAGGCCAATTCTTTTTCAGCATTATCTAGCGAACCATCTGCCATATAGAGTTCGGCCAATTGCTTTCTGGCTTCGATATTGCCAGGCACTTCCTTGATTACATTTTTTAACGCAATGATGGCGGATTCACTGTCACCGTTTTGAATATGCTGTTGAGCAAGTTTGAAATACTCTTCAGGGGAGGTACCGCCACAACCTGCTAATGCAATAATTATTGTAGAAACCAGTAGTAATCTTGAGGAGTTCATATTCAATCCAATCCTATTTTTATAGTTGACAAAGTGTCCGTTTAATCATTCAACTTACTATATTATAGTGCGTAAGTTTTGTCCCGCATTGTATTGCAATAACAAATTCGTATTAATCATTGTCTTTGTTTAACGTTTAGAAATCTTCTTTTTAATTTACCTAAGCTGGCTTCAATTTTAAATTTAATCTGTCGTTTTTGTACAGTAATTTGACAGTACGCCTCTGTATTGTTTGATAATTTTCTTTTGTAATCGGCGTCACCGGCTAAGTAGTCGATAAAGGCAATATTCATAGTATGCGCTTGCCTTGCCACTAAGCAATGCAGTGCAAGTCCAATTTTAATTTTGTTGTCAGTAATTGGCTTAATACAGCTTAAATAAAATGCCAGATTACGTTTGTGACGAAGGTAATAATTAACACCAATAATTTCACCCCCGGCAGATAAAACCGCGATACAGGCGTTGTCTAACTTTTGCCGAATAAAGCGGGAGTGAAAATCCTGAAATGTATCGTTATTAAAGCCACTTGGAGTGGTAGTACCTTCCCATTTGGTTATGTGCCAATGGGAGAGTTGTTCTAACGTATTAAGTATTGCTGCGGGATCGGTAACAAATTCAAAGGTTAAGTCATTATCTTGGTTTAAACGACGAATGGTACGTTCTACATGCTTATATGTAGAGTTTGAAATTTCCTGTGGAAACCGCGAGCTATCTTTTATCGCATTTATAGCGAGTAAATAGCCGACGTCGATATTTTCTTTTACTAATTGATAGTCCGTGTTGTGGGTGGTAATTCCAATGGATGTTTCATCAAGAGCGACGTTAACAATAAATTCATCAACATCAGGCTGATTCAAAAAAAGGTGTTGCCACATTGCGGACGTAATTTGACGTGAATTTTGGTCACTTACTAAAAAGTTGTTTTTCTCTATCCAAATTTGGTCTAACTTGTCGTCACCAGTTCGGTGTAAATACCACTGTTTAGATTTAAAAAATCCATGCCGTGTGACGTGTTTCTCAACAAATATTCCAATACCAACACACTGGTTGTGGTGTGAAGCAGTAATAACATAAATATCATCTTGGTCTTTTAATAAAGACAACCAGCTGTCGATCCATGGCCAACTTAAAAATATATTGGGAATTGCCGTTTGAGCGACGGTAAACCACATGTTTTTTAGGTCGGAATGTGTAAAATGAGACAGCCGTTTTAATTCGATAAAATACACTACGTATTACCATTTTAAATTTTGTTAAAAAGCTTAGTTTCAAATATACGAGAAAATAAACATTTTATGAAAGCACAAAAGACAGAAATACAAAAGATAGTGCATCTTGTCCCTAGCTTTGGTTGCGGTGGTTTAGAGAAAGTTATTGTCAATCTGGTCAATCATTCCCGTGATTATCCAGTTAAACATGTTTTAATTTCCTTAACCAGCGAATTTGGCCTTATCAAAGCGTTCGATGTGCCAGTTGATGTGTATTGTATTGGAAAAAAACCAGGCAACGATTTATTTAGTCACTATAAGTTACTCCGCCTCTTACGTCGTCTCAAGCCTAAGGCAATGCATACTTATAATTTTGGCACGATAGAATACCATTTGGTTGCCAAGTTAGCGGGTGTACCTACCACCGTTCACTGTGATCATGGTCGTGGAGGAGATGATCCAAAAGGCCTAAACCAGTTTAACAATCGTTTCAGAAAGCTCATTTCGACCTTTATCAATCACTATACCGTAGTGTCATACGATTTATATAACTGGGTCATCAACGACTTAGGTATTAATAACAAAAAGGTAAGTCTGGTTTTTAATGGGGTTAATGTCCCTGCGCAAATGCCGATACAAGATCGAACCAATAACGCTAAGGTGATAACAACCGTTGGCCGGCTCGACCCAATTAAAAATCAAACTATGTTGATGAAAGCGTTTCAATTGGCCAAAGAAAAGTCAAATGTTATGGATACGACTATTCTACAGTTTGTTGGAGATGGCCCGTCGTATCAGGAGCTCGATACGTTTAAATCGACCCTGACCCATCAATCCGATATTCATATGCTTGGTTATCGGTCAGATGTTGACGATATCTTGTCTGGCACCGATTTGTTTGCTTTGTCGTCTCATTATGAAGCAATGCCAATGACCATATTAGAATCCATGGCGCTTGGAATACCAGTTGTTACCACCAATGTGGGTGGGATATCTAAGTTTATCACCGACAACGAAGTGTGGTTTGTCGAGCCAAATAATGCAGAGCAAATGAGTGAATTGTTTGTTCAAATACTAAGTGGTTCAACGGATGTTCAGCAAAAAGTCGAGCGTGCCTACAACTTGGTTTCTAGTAAGTACAGTGTTGAGTCGATGGTCGCGCAGTACATGACGTTATATAAGGTTCTACCTAATAGCTAATGCACTCTGCTTAACGCGCTGCATTGAGCGAGCTAAACAGAGTAACTATCATTACATGCTTCTACCAAATACATGTTTCTACTGAGTGCATGCAAGCCATCAAATAACTGGAAGCATTAATTCACTGAAAGATTGTTTTAAGGTAGGTTTTTTACGATAGGAGGTCCTATCAATTTTGTTATCCCAAGAGGCAGTTTTTGCCAAATTTTAATGGCTAACTCAAACTTACTGTTGGTCGGGGATAAATTAGGAAGCGTTTTTCCATCTGGAACCCAGTGATACCAGTAACATTGGCTCGGTTCAGCGCCCCATTGTTTCTTAAACTTGTACGTACCCGCGTCGATAGTAGAACGTCCGAAGTCGAACTCTTTAAATTCTTGCTCGATAGCGTAGCTTAGGATTTGCCAGTAAAGGTACATATTTACTGAAATTCTATTTGCGTACCTTACGGTGCTCGCCCATGGAATTTCCATGCGATTATTGTGATGCAATAAGAACCCGGTTGAAACCGGTTTTCCTTCCCAATAGATCACGCACAATATGGCATTGCTGGCAAATGTCGTTAATATTTCTTGGAAAAACGACTTCGCGTAAACCGGTGTACCTAAATCTCGCATGTTAAGGCAGAATACTTCATAAAAATCGTCGAGCAGTTCTAAGCCACCAAATTTGTGACTGACACCTTCTCTAATCGGTCGTTTAATTTGTGAGCGACGTTTAGAGCCTATTGATTTACCAAGCAACTCTGCAGTTTCAGGGAGTTGCAGGATCATATTCACTTTGCTGGTGGATACTTCTAGCGTTGAATCTGGGTCGGCCTGATTTTCTCTAAACTGGACATAGTCAATGCCTTGCTGTTTAGCAAATTCAATCGTTGCTTGAGTGAGTTTTTGTGCAATTTCGGTTGAGTCTGCAATGGCGCCACCGTAATTGAAATAAGGCATAGAGATTAAATTATTGCCAAATAGGGCACTTTTAACGTTTACCGCAGGCAATACGCCACAGATCTTGCCAGACTCATTGATAGCGTAAAGGTACGAGGCTTTGTGGCCAAAACACTTTTCAATTAACGGTTTCCAACTCATTAGATGATAAATAGAACCATTGTCATGTGACTTAACGTAATCGTCCCATTCAGCATCGATGGCGCTGTTGTATGTTTTAACTAAAATCGTCATTTATTAGGTCCATTTAATCACAGTAATAAAATCTTATGGATGCTCGGCGGTCCCATAAGTTGTTGCTCTAAAGATAATATCATCAAAATCTTCTAATTTTGGAATATATGGCAATTCAGCAATAAATGCCTTATTTCTCGATGAATACCAAGTGTTATTTGGTAAAAAATCAGCGGTGTACAAAAAGTCACCAATATAAACGTTGTCTGTTATTTCAATTTTATCCGCAAGTCGATAGCTAACAATGACACTGGATTTTGCTCTATCTAGGATAAAAATATTATTTTTAATTTCAATTGAATTGACATCAAATAACCGTTCTACTTTTTTCTCAAGGCCGTAGGCTATGAGTTGTCGGTTAGTCGAATTGTCACCTTGCTGCAAAATACTCTTTTGAACAATAAGTTCGCCAAAGTTTGCCGTGTCTATTAATCGACTATCATCACCATTAATTGTTGCAAGTCTCGACTCTAATATGACGGTTTTTTTAGAACGACTTTTGATCCCAGAACCGCTTTCTCGCATCGAAAGAATCTCAGAGCGATAAATTCGGAGCTCGTCTGCAAAAGCATACACCGCATGAGCATAACCCACTCCTTTGCCTTTCCCGCCTAAACGTTCAAACTTAGAATATTCAATGGTTATATTGCCTGCATCTCTATTTGTTAAAATGCCAGCTTGGCTGTCGTGGGCGTATAGATTGCGAACAGTGAGGTGTTGACCTTCAAATCGGATACAAGCGCCGTTTTTGTCTTTTACTGCAATATTGCGGCACTCAATGGATTCAACAGTAATATTATTGCCGGTAAATACCAAAGCGGCTTTCTCGTCGGCAATGGCATTGTCAAAAACAACGCCTTCTTCACCAATGAGTTCTATATCGCTGGCTTTAATATAAGCGCCTACGGCATAAACGCCTTTTTGGAGGTAAATACGGCTACCATCTTTAATGGCCGTGCGTGCTGCAGATAGTGAGGTAAAGTCGACTCCATCTACCGTCACCATTGCCGCGAGGCAATGATGACTAAGTAATGTGATGAGCAGTAGGAGCGACTTCATAAAAGCGATGCTTTTATAAAAGACCGCGTGTATCGATAACGACTTTTTTGGCAAACAATGAGCGGTCCGCTGCTTTAAATTCTTTGTGATCAACCAAAATGACCACAACATTGGCAACTTCTAGTGCTGCAGCAACAGACGCAAGAGTGACATTTGCATCCGAAAGTGAACCCGGAAGCTCGCTAATATTAGGCTCAACCGCAATTATTTCGCCAACTTTGGCTTGGGCAAGATCTTCAACGATTTGTACCGCTGGACTCTCTCTGAGGTCGTCGATATCGGCTTTAAATGCTAGGCCTAAACAAGCAATAACAGGGCGTTTAAACTGATCAGCCGCTTCTTTAATTTGATTAACAACATAATGAGGTTTTGCATCGTTGGTTAATCGGGCTTGTTTGATTAGTTTTGCATGTTCCGGGCAGCTATCAACAATAAACCAAGGGTCTACAGCGATACAATGGCCACCAACACCAGGTCCTGGGCTCAAGATATTTACGCGAGGGTGCCTGTTTGCTAATTTGATCAGCTCCCATACGTTAATACGCAGTTGGTCACATATGGTGGATAATTCATTGGCAAAGGCAATGTTAACGTCTCTAAATGAGTTTTCAGTTAACTTAGCCATTTCTGCTGTTCTAGCATTGGTGACAATACATTCGCCGCGTACAAATGTTTTATACAGGTCTACAGCAGCGGCGCTACATGCAGGAGAGACACCACCAATGACACGGTCGTTAGACACTAACTCTTGTAATACATAACCAGGTAAAACACGTTCTGGACAATGCGCGACTTTAATGTCTGCTTGATCGCCAACATCTTGCGGGAAGGTTAAGTCTGGGCGTGCTTCTTTTAACCAACCCGCGAGTTTTTCAGTTGCGCCCACAGGTGAGGTAGATTCTAAAATGACCAAATTACCGGCTTCAATTACAGGTGCAATGGCTTTTGCCGCTGACTCAATATAGCTTAGGTCAGGAGAATGTGAATCATCATCACCGTGTTTAAACGGTGTAGGAACTGCAATCATAAAAGCGTCGGCTTTTTCAACAGTCGTCGTGGCTCTTAAAAAGCCGGTAGATACAACACTTTTAACCACTATGTCTAAGTCTGGTTCTACAATATGAATTTTACCAGCATTGATTGTATCAACCGCGTGTTGATTTATCTCAACACCAACAACCTTGATACCACGGGATGCAATAACGGCAGCCGTTGGCAAGCCTATGTAACCCAAACCAATAACTGAAACTGTCTTAAAGTCCATTACTATAATTCCTCTACTAATGTTTGTACTATTCTTTGACAAGCTTGGCCGTCACCATATGGGTTATGGGCCTGCGACATCGTATTATATTTAACTTCATCGTCTAGCAATGTAATTGTTTGCTCAACAATGCGTTGTTCATCGGTTCCTACTAATATGACAGTACCTGCATCAACGGCTTCTGGGCGCTCTGTTGTATCACGCATAACCAGTACTGGTTTACCAATTGAAGGCGCTTCTTCTTGAACACCACCTGAGTCAGTAATGATCAAATAGGATTGATTCATTAAATAAACAAATGGCAGGTAATCTTGTGGTTCAATTAAAAATACGTTGTCTAAGTCGGATAATAATCGGTTTACCGGTTCTCTAACGTTAGGATTCATGTGCATTGGGTAAACGATTTGTACATCTGGACGTTGTTTAGCAATAGTCGCTAATGCACTGCATATCCGTTCAAATCCGTCACCAAAACTTTCACGTCGGTGACCGGTGACTAACACTAATTTTTTATCAGGGTTAATAAATGAGAACTTTTCAGTAAACGCAGAGCGCAACGCGTCATTGTTGTCTAATTTTTGTTTAACCCACAATAATGCGTCGATTACCGTGTTACCAGTGACATAAATATTAGACGCTGGTGTATTTTCTTTAAGTAGGTTTGATTCTGACGATGCTGTTGGCGCAAAGTGGAATTGAGTGATTGCACCTGTTAATTTGCGGTTGGCTTCTTCTGGCCAAGGAGAATAAATATTGCCAGTACGTAGTCCGGCTTCAACGTGTCCTACTTTTACTTGCTGATAAAAGGCCGCTAAAGCAGCACTAAATGTTGTGCTAGTGTCGCCGTGAACCAAAACAATATCAGGTTTAAAATCGGCAATGACCGCTTTTATGTCGGTAAGGATCTTGGTTGTCACATCGTATAGGTCTTGGCCAGGTTTCATGATGTTCAGATCGTAGTCAGGAGTGATTTCAAACAGTTGTAAAACCTGGTCTAGCATTTCTCTGTGTTGCGCTGTAACACATACGCGGGATTCTATTAAATTAGACTCTGCTAATTTGTGAACGAGAGGGGCCATTTTGATTGCTTCTGGTCGGGTACCAAATACCGTGAGGACTTTTTTCATTAACCTTGCCTATTAAAAAAGAGTGTTCCGTAACTAATTTACCATATTGTTTAAGTTATTTGGCCTTTCGTCCAGCACTAAATGGATTAATTTACCAATAACTTATATATAAGCGTGGTTCACAATAAATTAAACAGCGTGTACTCTAAGCTTGTTTGCAATTCAATCGTAATGGATTATAGGGATTTATTAACAATGCTGAGTTGGGGTTTGAATATTTTAGCCTGGATAAACTTTCGAAAACATCGAGAGTATCCTTTGGCCGTTTTGTATTTTCATCGCGTTTTAGATAAAGCGGACCCGTTTTGCCCAGACGACTTAGATGTTGCTAGTTTTGAGCAACTCATCGCTGCGCTTAGCAAACACTTTACTATTTATCCCCTGTCCAAAGCCTTGGCACTGCAAAAAAAGGGAAAGCTCCCTAAATTAGCTTTGGCGCTCACGTTCGACGACGGTTACTTAGATAACTACACCAACGCGCTCCCTATTTTAGAAAAGTACAACATCAAAGCGAGTTTTTTTGTTGCAACCAACGGCACCCAACAAGGGTGGTTATGGAATGATCAATTGGAAACCTGCTTACGTAATGCTGCATTAGCCAACCTAGATTTTGAAAACCAACATTATTCTTTAGCAACTGAACAAGCTCGTGCCAAAACTTATTTAACCCTAGTTTCAAAAATCAAATTTTTACCTAATGCTTTACGAGACAAAGCTGTGGATACCATTGTAGGTTTGTGTGGCGATCCTGTTGTTGAGCGCTGTATGATGACCGAATCGCAGCTCAAAAGTTTGGTGAGTCGCGGACATGATGTCGGGGCACACACTGCCAGTCATAGTATTTTGGGTTTTCAGAATGACGCGGTGGCGGAGGAGGAGATTTCAACCTCGATTCGTTATTTAAACAATGTATTAGGTACAACCACCACCATTTTTGCCTATCCAAATGGCTGGTTTGACCGGGATTTTAGTAATAAACATGCCTCTATGGTAAAAAAATGTGGTGTTGAATATGCCGTTGCAACAAACGATGGTGGTATTGTGCAAACAAGTAACAACTTAGCCTTGCCTAGGTTTATGCCCTACCGGAAAAAAATAACGCCATTTTGTTTATCTTTAGAAAAGATAGCCGGCGAAGTGACCATTAATGAATGAGCAAATCAAAATGAAAAAACAAAAAACAATATTAATGGTCGTATTTGAGTTTCCGCCGAGTAATGGTGCGTCGGTGCCAAGAATTGAGAGTTTTTACCGCTATTTAAAACAATGGGGGTGGAATGTTGTGGTATTAACTGCGACTGACCGAGCTTATTCTAAAATTGACCGCACCTACACTGACGCGGCTGACGACAATATATACCGAGCCAACGCCTATGACGTACAAAGGGATTTGTCTTATAAAGGTAAATATCTATCTATTATGGAAACGCCCGACCGCTGGGGGCTTACATGGATCCCAGCGGCGTTAAAAACAGGCAAAAAACTGTTAAAAAAATACCAGCCAGATGTCATTTGGTCATCGTCTCCAATTCCAAGCACACATTACATTGCAAATAAACTGGCGGCGTCAAATAAAACGCCCTGGGTCGCAGATTATCGTGATCCTTGCCATTACATGAATGGCTCTGCTGGAAAATGGTTAGACTACATTCATAAAAAAATTGATACAAAAGTAATGACAAATGCCGCGCAAATTACGTTCGCCACAAGTGCCGTGAGAGATTTGTATCAAACCGAATATGGCGAGTTGGTCTCATTAAAAAATACCGTTATAGAAAATGGCTACGATGAAGCCAATTTTGAGAAACTCGCCGGTATGCCAGATAAGTCGACACCGTTTTCTGCCGATAAGTTTACCTTATATTACAGTGGTGTTTTGTATCCAAATGGGCGAGATCCAGAGCCAATATTTGAGGCGTTGTCGGCAATAAAAGCGGACGGATTAATTACTGCAGACAATTTTGAACTAATATTTCAAGGTGCCGGGGACGGCAACGATTTTGCACAAAAGTTATCGCAACTCGGCATTGACGACCTTGTTCGATTTATCGAGCCAGTGCCGTTTATCAACGCTTTAAATAATATGACCCAGGCCAATGCTTTATTGCTAATACAAGATGCTCGGTTTAATAAACAAATTCCGGGCAAAGTATACGAATATCTACGGACTCAAAGAGCGATGTTGGTTAAGGCCGACGATGCAGGCGCAACCTATAATTTATCGAAACAATTTGACGGCGTGTACTTGGGACAAACAAAAGACAATTTAACCGTTGCAATTGTTGATTTGTTGCAGGTAAATGGGGGTAAAGACATTACGTCTTTTGACCGTGATTTGTCGCTGTATAGTCGCAAACAGAAAGCAGAGCAATTGGATGTTATATTAACAAACTTAATCTAATGAGCTGATTTAAGTTATAAAGAAATAAAAACAGTTATTCGATAGAACATGTTTTATCGTTTAGACTAGAGTTAATATTGTTAAAGATGTAACGCCGATTGGTGTTTAACATATGGACAAAGTGACCGACTAAACTTTTTAATTTAGGGAATATTCAAATGATCCGACTAACAACCATGCTGTTGTTGAGTATGTTAATAAGTATTATGTTATCTGCTTGTAGCGGTAACAAAAACGATGATGACACTAAAAAAGTCGTCGAGGAAGAGGTAAACAATGAATTTGAAAATACCACTCCAATATCTACTGATGTTCAACCATTTTTAAATTGGAATGATGCGAGCGATGGCGGTGAAAACTGGTTTGGTTGGACCTGGCACGATGATGTTGCGTATGGAAATGAAGGTTGGACCCTAAATACCGGCGGGATTTTGGGCGACGGCGAAAGCGTCTATTTTGGCATGGGACCTAGGAGCTACGATAAAAAGGATTATGGAGATGACAATTTAGTAGAAATTGTTTCAGATGTGAGAGCCCCTTCAACGGCTACTGGTGGAAGTTTCAGGGTTTATGATAACCCTGACAATTTAGATGCACCAAATCAACCAACATGGTGGTTGTTTTATGATACTAAGCCATTAATAGAACGTGAAATTACCAATGAAGAGACAGATAGGATGTCGTTTTATATTAAAGTTGAAGGCACAGGAAGTATTGATGAAGAAGGCGGGACTCAGGCACTAGGGACTAACTTCCACGTAGGTACTTACCTGTGTTGGGAAACGGGCGAACCTGTTTATTCAACTGGGGATGGCTGCCCCCGAGAAGGCCCAGGTAATCAACACTATTATCATTACCTAACGTTAAATCCAGGCGCTTGGTTACATGTTGAGTTGGACGATCATCCAAATCATCATCGCGGCAGTTCAGGTGGCTCGTATCATGATAATAACCCAGTGGCTGCAGAGGGTAAAAATTATTTTGCACAAATGTCTCGTATGTATTTTGAGGTTAGATCAGCGCAGGAAAATGATTCAGAATATTACTTAGATGAAGTTGAATTTTATAGTACGAAACGGTCACATGAACCTGACCAAAATGATGAGTCGATTACGTCACTTTGGGTTGGATATTGGCCTGAAAATCAATATTGGGAAATCGGTTTTAAAGACGGAGCTGATTTTAGTATTGGTGAAAATAAATTTTCTACTTTTGAAATAAGGTGGTCTATAAACCCAATAACTAATGCTAATTATGAAGAGGCCAATATTGTAATACCAATGTTTTACTCAGGTGAAAAGTATGTAGGTACGGAAAATCCTCACTATCTAAGACGTTCAACAGACTACAGCCGAGATCTTTGGACTCGCTTTGAATTGCCAACCGAGATTACAGATAATTACGAGATGGTTTATTTTGCGATAAAGGACGTATCTAAAAAAGGTGAAAATCAAGGAACTTCGTGGCCATGGAATAGGGAAGACCATGGACAAGATGTATCACCTTATATTCGAGCTATAAATTACGCCCTTAAAGCACCACAGTTATAGTGGTAAAAATGTAATAAGTTGATATTGATATAAACGGGGTATTAAATTTACTATTGAAAACCCCGTTAAATAAAAACTTAGCATTGCTATTTGGCGCTATACTATTTGTCTAACAGTTATTTTAAAGCTATAAGTACTTACAATTTTAGAGTCTTTACAACTTCTTTGGCACACCAATCCCAAGTGTATTTATTGAAGCGTTTAGCCGCTTCTTCTCGGTCATAGGTATTGGACAACACGACGTCCAAAGCCTTCGTTAAACCGGCTAAGTCGTCATTTTCAACAACGTCTCCTAAGTCAGGTTCACTGGCCATTATCTCTGGCACACTACCCACCTTTGTCGCCACTGCAGGAGTACCACAGGCGAGCGCTTCGGTTAAAACATTAGGACTGCCTTCGCCACGACTAGACAAACAAAAGACGTCTACGGCGTTATACCAGGTTATAAGTTGCTGGTTTGCTACGGCGCCTTGAAATACCACATGGTCTTGTAGGTTATGTTCCGTTACATAGTGTTTTAGTTCGGTACGGTAATCCCCTTCGGCCCCTTCTGAACCCAAAATATAGAATACTAGATTGTGAAACTTTGGTTGCTGAGTCAAGGTAGACAGCGCTTTAATAACTAAATCAAATCCTTTGCGATGAATAAGAGCGCCGACACCCAGAATAATCTGTTTATCCTGGGGTAATCCCAATGTCGTTCGACATTCAGTTTTGTCCAAATAGTAAAATTTATCGGTATCCACACCGTTTCTAATTACCGTTGTGCGGCTGCCCGTTTGTGCCAATTCATTAGCGGTTGTTGCCATCTCTTCACTTAATGAAATCACTTTAGTGACATTTTTTAAATATTTCTTAACAACTTGTTGTCGTACATCATTGTCTTGGAAGTGAAAGGCTTCCATTCCTCTTAACGTGACATTAAAAGGTACATCATAACGATTACTCAAATAATGCCCTGTGGGTAAATCTGGGAACGTCCAGTGCAAATCAACTACGTCAAAATCAAAACCTATCGTATCAATAACTTTTTGAACCGCCCGTTTGTAACTATTTATCTCAATGGATTTCAAATAACCCGGTATGGATAAAAAACGAGGATGGTATACGGTTAAACCGTTCATTGTCTCCGTCTCAGGAATGTTTTTTAGTGACTTGAATTTCCCGATAAAACCATGAAAAGGAGAATCAGGGATCGGGTTGATAATAGTTACATCCGCATACTTGCTCATGGCTGTTAATCTATTTAATACAAAAATGCCATGATTAGGCTGCTGACAATTTGGAAATAGATAGCTTATTGCAAGGATGCGCTTATTTTTAGTCATTCATCAGTTCTTCTAACATTGCTGCTTGCGCAGGATAAGATTTCAAATAGGTTGTTCCAAGTGCCCAAGATGACATAATTTCAATATGACTTTGGTCATAATAAATTGGCTGGTCATCTTTGTATGGAGAGCATCCATTTTCACAAATTAGCTGAGTAAATTCTATATAATGTACTCTCTCCAAGGAGTCTGCGAACTCCGATAACTCTCTATTAATATTTGCTATTAAATTTTTATCATGTTCCGAGACAGTTTTACAGTTACGAAAAGGGAAGTAGTAAGATTTGGCTTGACAATGTCGGTCAAAGCTTTCAAAAACCGGGGCTTTACCGATAATGATTACTTTTTTTCCTTCACTATCCAATTCGCTAATTGTCGTTTTAAAGGATGACAAAAAACTATTATCTCGTGCTGTGTAAGTATTAAACGCAGCGGAAACAATGATCGTGGAGTAATGATCTAATGAACTTTTAACTGTTTGTATTGAGTTATAACAGTTTTGATATCCATTTTGTCCAATATAACGCCTGAGATTAAAAAATACGGGAGGGCAACTGGCATGGGAAATGTTCCTAAATGACCAATGTTGTTTTTTTGCTAATGAACCCAGAATACCGACAAAGTGAGCCGCATTGGAATCTCCCCAAAGAAGTGTACTTGTTTCCTTTGAGTTACCAATCACGCATTCAGGTTTGGCTAAATGTTTTTCTTCAACGAGCCAAAATTGGCAAATATACTCATACTTATTAGTTGTAACGGCTTTATTTTGCGTATTTTTAAGGTGGGTTAAATAAGAATCATTATTGATTCTAACGCCATACCCATTGGTGCTAAAAATGAAATAGGAAATTACTCCAATTGCGGCAAAAGGAACTGCTAAGTACTTGAATAATAATTGTCCTAAATTTAGTTTTTGATGTCGGAACTTTTCTTCTACAAACCTCCAGTTTAAATAAGCTGTCAGTAAAATAACCAGTAAGATAACTATGTTTTCTAACTCATTAAAGTCGCCATAGCCGTACCGAAGAAATGCTAAAATTGGCCAATGAACAAGGTAGGCAGAATAAGAGATTTTTCCTAACCACAAAACGACTTTTGAATTTAATAGAGAACGGTTGAACAAAGAATTATCAAAGCCTGACCAAATGAACAATGCTGAGCCAATAGTTGGGACCAAATAAAGCCAGCCTGGGAAGATATCGCTAGGTTTAATGAACATGCAAGAACCAAGAATGACAACAATCGATAGTACAAATACGAAATAGCTGTTTTTAGGTTTTTGAATAAACTTAAAATGCAATAATGCTGCTAGTAGTACCCCCACTAGCAGCTCTCCAGCGCGACTCGGTAGCATATAATAGATAAATGAATGATGCTCTAGAAGCAGCAGTTGCGAAGCGGTTGCAGATCCTAATATGAGCAATATAAGTATTAAAACAATGGAGTATCTATTTAACTTAGGCAGTAAAAGTAGGCAAGCAAGGGGGAAAAAAAGGTAAAACTGTTCTTCAACACTTAAACTCCAGTAGTGTAACAAAGGTGTTGTATAGCTAGCTGAAGCAAAATAACCAGTATCTAGAAATTTCCAAAAGTAGAAATTGGACATCGAAAATGCCGACCAAACACCGGATTGCGCGGTTTTAATTGCATCCTCTGGCAAAAATAATATTTGTGCTAGCAAGATTGTTATCAATATTACGGAAAAGGCTGCCGGCAAAATTCGTTTAATTCTACGAACGTAAAATTCTCTCAAGGAAAACGTTTGTCGTTCTATAGACTCATATAATTGTTTTGATATTAAATATCCAGAGATTACAAAAAAAATATCAACACCCACAAATCCACCCGGTAGGTAGTCGTGGTCTATATGAAAGATAATTACTACCAATACAGCAATTGCTCTCAAAGCATCGATATGTAGGTAGTAATTACCTTTAGGTTTCGTCATGTTAGTCTGTATTTCTTCTTAACCATTCTTCTAATACCACAAGTTGCCATAGCGTTTTATGGTGGTCGTATTTATTGGCATTGTGCTCTGTTATAAGCTGCTCAATTCGGTCTTTCTTAAAATAAGAATGCAGCTTTGAATCGTCAGATAACAAGAGGTCCTGAGCATATTCGCGCATTTCGTTTTGGAACATTAGTTTGAGCGGTGTAGGGAAGCCCATCTTTTTACGATAAATGATGTCATTAGGTAATATCCCTTCCATCATTTTTTTAAGTGGGTACTTACCTTCACCTTTTTTGATTTTGTGATGCGATGGAATTGTTGCAGCAAATTCAACTAGACGGTAATCCAAAAACGGGACTCTGAGTTCTATTGACGTTGCCATACTCATACGGTCTGCTTTAATAAGCAAGTCATCAACGAGCCATGTTTTTGTATCAAAATAGAGCATCTTATTAAGCTGGTCTTGACCTTTCATGTTCTCAAATAATTGTTTTGAGAAAGCGCCATGATTAGTCTTTTGCTTTTCGGCGTCTAGTTTTGCCTTAAAGTCAGGCTTGTATAACGCTTCTTTTGACGCATCTGGGTAGGTCGACATACCTTTGTATCGTTGCTCAATTGGCTGTGTTGCCATATTTAGGTATTTAGATACTTTGTGGCTTTCGCCTAGTATTTTATTGGAAATCCCAGCAAAAAATTCACTTCCAGATTGACCAACAACGCCACGATATTTTTCGAGGACATTCATATATTGGTATAGGTCGTAGCCAGCAAATATCTCATCTGAACCTTCGCCAGATAGGGCGACAGTGACTTTTTCTTTAGCGAGTTTGGACACAAAAAACAGTGAAATGGCTGCCGCTTCAGTCACAGGCTCATCCATTAACTCAATGTATTGTGGAATGAAATCTTTAAATTGTTGCGGGGTTATCTTTAATTCGTGATGGTCGGTACCAAACTTTTCTGCAATCATTCGTGCGTATTGCGTTTCGTCAAAGTTCTTACCAAAGTCGTAGGCGATGGAAAACGTTTTTAATGGTTCTTTAACTTTATCGGCCAATAGGCCGACAACGGCACTTGAATCAATGCCTCCGCTTAAAAATATGCCGAGTGGTACGTCACTTCGAAGTCGCAGGTCGATGGCACTTTCAAGCAAGGTTTTACTTTGATTTAAATAGTAGTCAAAACCTTTATCGGTTTGATTGTCGAATTTTAGATCCCACCACTGAGTCGTGGTCATGACTTGGTCTTTAACAATGGCAAAATGACCGGGCATTAAACGGTTTATGCCTTGATGTAAGGTTTTTTCCCCTGGGATATACCCAAAGCTCATGTAGTCGTCTATAAGTTCGATGTTCAGCGCTGGTAGCTCTGATAAACCTTTTAAAATGGCTTTGGTTTCTGATGCGAAGATAAATTCATTGGCATTTTGGTAATAATAGACAGGTTTGATGCCTAAACGGTCGCGGGCCAAAAACAGCTCACGGGTTTCATTATCCCAAATTGCAATGGCAAACATGCCATTAAACAAAGACAAACACTCAGTGCCATATTCAATATAGGCTTGAAGGATTACCTCAGTATCGGTGCCTGTTTCAAAGGTGTAACCTTTGGTTTCAAGCTCTGCACGAATTTCGATGTAATTGTAGACTTCACCATTGTAGGAAATGACATACCGCCCACTTTGTTCAACTCTTGGTTGATGGCCCGCAGGTGAGGGGTCTAAAATACTCAGTCGTAAATGGGCTAGGCCGCAGTATTTGTCGTCAGATAGCCAAACGCCGTTATCGTCTGGTCCACGATAAGGCATAGTATCGCGCATTGCGGAAAGTTTGTGGGCATCCGCTGCATTTTGGTAATTCAGTGTTCCGAGTATTCCGCACATGTTATTTACTTATTTTTCTTAGTGAATTGAGGTTGTTTTTTACAAATCTGTTTGATGGTACTTCAATATATTTATTAATTATGAACGCTAATGCAATAACAAATAAAGATGTTATTAAAATAGCTATTGACGTAGGAAAATAATGTTCTCTCAAAAAAGAGATTGTTAAATAGCCAATTTGTTGATGAATTAAATATAAAGAATAGGACAAAACTCCCAATTTAATTAGGTACTTATTCTCCAATATTTTTAAACGATTCTGCAATAAAAGAATAAATATAGCCAAATAAAAGCCTATCATTAAGGCTGATATTAAATTTAGCCTACCAGAATTCGATAATGACATAATCAAATGTGATGCATAAAATAAAAATAATAATATGTATAACGGCCTTGTTGCACGTGAATTATTTAGCGACCAAATTTTGTACAAAATTATACCAGATAAAAATTGTTGCAAATGTGGGTACAACAATAGGTATTGCAATTTCTGAGGTAACTCAATGAAAAGTTGCATCAAAGTTAAAATAACATAGCAACTATAAATTACTACTAATGGTCGAATTTTAATTTCTTTACTCCAACTAAAGAAGATAGCAATCCATAAATAGAAAAATAGTTCATACATAAGCGTCCAATATGATCCATCTATTGGCTTTATCCAAAAAAATAAAGGTATCATCGTCGCATTACCAATGAACTGTTGTATTGATATGTCATTAGTAGAGGATAGTAAAATCAAGCTAATACTGGTTAGTAGAAGACAAAATATAAACGTAGGATAGAGTCTCGAAAATCGAGAAATTAAAAAGCTAGGTATATCTTTGCTTCTTTCAATAGAGATGGAAATTACAAATCCGCTGATAATAAAAAATAGCTCTACACCGTACCGACCCAAGCTTAAATTAATATCTTCAGTTTTAAAAAAGTTTGTATCTAATTCAAATTTGACACTATATAAAAAAACATAATGGTGAAATAACACTGCTAAAGCAGCTATACCTCTTAGTGAATCAATTGCTTGGATTCGCATATGGCAATTATCTTTTAACGGTACGTGATACCATATCCGAAATAAGTTCTAAAACTTTTTCTGCTCTAGAATTCCAGGTGTTTTGCTCGGCAACCGAGCGACGCTTTTCAACCGCAGTATTGCTATATTCTTGTTTATTATGCTGAATACTCTTGATCGCTGTAATCCAACCTGCCGCATCAGCCCTTATTTGCAATACGTGTTCAAACTCAAATGCGCTATCGATAGGTGAGCATATTATAGGTTTTCCTACAGCAAGGTACTCATGTAACTTGAGAGGATAGCCGGCATTAGCAAATGACTCTGGATCTGTTCGATATGGTATAATATTGATATCCATAGCGTTCATGTATGTAGGGACGTCACTAAGGTCTTTGTTCCCGAGAAATGTAATATTAGGTAAACTTTTTAGTTGTTCCATATGAGGTTTTTGAAATGGATCTATTCGGCCTTCAGCTCCAACCACATAAAATTCTATTTCAGGAAGTTGGCTAAAAATTTCAGCTAGTAATTTTATATCAATTTTAGAGTTTATAGAGCCTGTGTATCCAACTTTAAAACCTTGAGAATGGCTAACCCCTTTAGCTTTTTTATAGTTTTTTGAGAATAAATTATAATCAACCCCATTTGGCACAAAATAAACATTTTTGGTCATTTCTTTATAATTTTTTTCGAGCAATGCGGAGGTTGTAATGACTAGGTTTGCAGTTTCTGCAAGGCGTTTGTTGCCAGCAATTGCTATGTCGTCTGAATATAGCTTTGTAAAATCATCGTAAGGGTGGAATACGATAAAGTCTGCATTTATGTCATCTTGATATTCGCTATACAGAGGATTAAAAATATAGAGCACAGTTTTTAGCTCAGGATCTAAATGCCTTTCTATTTGTCTACAAAAGTTATTTTTTACTAGTTTGTCGTAGAGCTTTAACTTAGGGACGCGGGGAATGATTTTGGCGCATTCTAAATTAAATACATTATCACGCTCGGTGGTCCTACCTAACAATGGAGATTTTTTAACTCTTGGTAATTTTAAGTCCCAATAAAATGGTGGCGCATTTGAATATATAACATTATGGTCTTTGCCAATAATGGAAAATATATGCTGGCGATTCATCCAAACATCATCCCAGCGATTTGGGGCCAAAACCACAAAATTAAACTTTTCCACGAATCTTCCCAATTAGTTTAGTGATAGCTAACAAAACATGTTTTTCTATGGAATTAGGTTTTCCACTAATTATCCAAATAAGTATTAGGCTTGCGCTGTAGGTAAATACACCACCAATTACCAAACTTAAAAAGTTAACCAAGCTAACGTCAATTTCATAATTTTGCTTTATAACAAATAGTACCAGGCACATAATAAGTGTTGATAAAGTTGACCTAAAATTAACATAAATCACTTTTAAAAGAGATATGTTTATTTCGTATTTTAACCAAACATAGGCAACTATCATATTGGCAATGGCGGTATAAACCAAAGCTTCGGCTGGGTCTTCTACTGAGTTGGTCAAATCAAAAATATATAGAAAAATAAAAAATGACAATATTCTAATACCAGAAATAAAAGTGGTGATTTTAGGTTTTCCTATTGCAAGAAAGACATAACCATTGTTTGAGGAAATTGAGCTGAAAAAGGCAAACAAACTTAAAAGTTGAACAACAGGAATAGCGTCCAGCCATTTTTCACCTAATACAACTGGCACAAAATAATCCGCAGTCATAAATAAGCCCATTGATGCAGGTAGCGCTATTATAGTGATCATCGAGGTTGTTTTATAAAACAGTTCACGCAATTGTTCTGGGTTATTTTTCTCTTTTGAATAAGCTGGAAATGAAGCTTTGTTAATTGGCGCTGCAATTTCAGTCGACGGAAGAGTCGCCATCTCTTTACTTATATTATAAATACCGGCAGCAGAGGTCGAAATTAATTTTCCAACGAGTAAATCAATACTCTTATTATTTATGTAATAAAAGAAGTTATTTAACATTAACCATTTTGAATAATTGAATAATGCTTTACTCCCTTTTAGGGTAAATGTTGGCTTATAAGCGATCATCATATAACTGAAGACAATATTTATTAGCGATAAAAAGATAGTGCCGTATACCAAAGCCCAGTAGCTTTGTAACTGGTACGCCAAGAATAACGTAAGAAAAAAACTGAGGAACTTTGGCAAAACTTGTAGTTTAAGTTCTTTTGCAAAATCCATATTGATTTGGAAATCAACTATTTTGATATTTTTACAGCCATTGATGAAAAATAAACTGGCGAGGACGTAAAATACAGGTTCGAGTCTAGGTTCATTAAAAAATGAAGATAGGCTCTCTGATGCCAATAACATCGCCAAACTAGCGAGAATTCCAAATATAAAGTTTACTGTAAACGCCGCATCATAATCAGACTTAACGGGCGTGTTTTTTTGGATTAGTGCCGTATTAAATCCAAATTCGCCAAATAGACTAATAAAGGCGTAAATAGACATTGCTATTGCGGCAACACCAAAGTCTTCTGGTGAAAGTATACGAACTAAAATTAAAGAGCTAATAATTCCTAACAGATTAACAATTAACCTAGTGAGGAGCATCAAAATTGCTCCTGAAGCTAATTTAGAAGAGGTATCAGACATATTGTTCTTCAAAAAGTGTGTTTGTAATTATGGAACTGGAAAGACTACATATTTTGTTAAATATGTTTTTGGAATAATAATTAGAAAATAAATTATCAAATTGTATTTTATCGGACCAAGCAAAAAGCACTCGTTCGCTGTCCGGATAATTTAGGGGAGTTATCAATTTAATGTTAGTTACCTTCTTTATTTTTTAGTGTTTCCTATACATGTAAAAAGCTACGAATAGAAATTTGTTATTCATTCAACAACTAAGTTTGTTGTTTTTTGTCATTCATTTTGTCTGATAAATTTACGGAAGCGCCGACTAAAGCAACAAGCCAAATTGAGATTTCAAGCACTTTACTATTCGAGAACTGACTAGCAACCATAACACCAACTAATCCTGCCACAAAGCTCAATAATATTAATGACAGATTAGAGTTTATTCCAAATGTAGATTGAACTAATTTAACATTTTTAATTGTGCTTATTATGAAGAGAAAATAAAGTAAACTGCCAATCACACCATGATCTACCAAAAAAGACATTGTAATATTATGGGAACCTCTGCGACCACCTGCTTCAGTTTTAGTCATAAATTCTTCATCAATATACATGGGGCTCAAAATTAACGTTCCTCTGTGACCGTATCCGGCCAATAAATGGTCTTTAAACATCCCCCATTGTCCCTCGATAATTACAAACCTTGAATAAGCACTTTTATCAACGGATTCAGTATCGTCAGCTTTTACCACTTGATTAACCCGTTCCATAATGAGAGGGCCGACTAACATAGAACCTAAGACAAGTGCAGCGAGGGCCCACTTTCTTATTTGGGCCTTTTTTTCTTTTGGGCTATACCAAATGAAAAATAACCCAGAAATTAATAGTCCTACTAAACCGCCGCGACTTCCTGCCATAAAAAATAGATTAGCGGTTAGTGCAAGGGGGATAAATATGAAGTACTTACGTTTTAAATTAGTCAATATGATGATAGAGGACATTAATATTATGGGGATAAGGTGAATGGACAAAAGGTTGCTGTCTTCTATTCCCGGCAGTCCGGCGGCCTCAAATCTACCTCTTTGATGCGTTTGTATCGCATTTAACCCTATATATGCACTGCCCAAGACATTAGCAACAATTACAGCTATCAGTCTAAGTTCAGTATTAACTAAAGTTAGTATCAAAAAGTACAGCACAATAAGTTTAAAGAGAAGAATGACATAGACTTGATGTAAAGATGGTATGTCGACCCACATTAATTGCAGGCAAACATAGCCAAAAAACAATAAAAGGATCTTTGTTTCTTTTGGTTTTAACCAAGCCTTTAAATCTTTTTCGTGAATAAATGTACTAATTAGTGTTAGTAACGCGACGATTAACGTCCACCGCATTTCTGGTATGAAACTTCCCCAGTATTTTCCTGGTGGGTGCATATAATAAACAAAAAAATATAATAATAACCCAGCAAATGGGCGCTTTAGGGTGTAAATACAACCTAATGCAAATATCGCCAAGAAAAATAGTGCAGTAATTGGCATTTGCTATTTTCTCTGGGAACTTTTAATTAAATTTGCTATTTCAATCACACGTTTTGAATTTTCGTGCCAGACAAAGCGTTTTTCAATAACGCTGTTTTTGACGGCTTCGCGTTTTTCAATGTAGTTTTGGTAATTAACAATGGCGTCATTTAAGCTAGATTTGAATGAGGCTTGATTGCCTTTTTCAAAAAACACGGCGGTATCGTCACTTAGTATTTCTTCGATGTTTGGTGTTTTTGGGGCGATTATTAAGCTACCTACAGCCATGTATTCAAACATTTTTAAAGGCGAGGCATAGGCGGTTACGTCCGGCTGCAGCGATATGTCGAACTGTTTTACGAAGTCCAAAACTTTATCGCGTGTGATCAGGCCTTTAAACTCAACTTTGTCGGCAATGCCGAGGTCAGCGGCTTGTTGCTTTAGTTCTGGAAGGATTGTGCCGTCACCTATGCATACTAGCTTTAATGGCAAATCTTTATGTTCTGCGATGGCCTCAATGGCTTTGTCCATGCCGTGCCACGGGTGAATAAAGCCGGTAAAACCAATAATGATTTGTTGCTTGTCTAAATCAATTGGTGTTGCCAACATTTCATCTATAAACGGTTGGCGTACGCCATTATGGATAACCGTAATTTTGTTTTCATTTACCCCTGCATCACGTAAATGATCAGCAAGTACGTCTGTGACAGGAAGGCAATGGTCCGCACCTTTCCAGGTATAATTTTCTATCCATTTGGCGAAGCGTTTTAACGATAAGCCGCTATAACGACTGCGTTCTTCCACAAGCGGCGCGTTTACTTCTAGGATTAAGGGAACGTTAAATAACTTAGCGGCTAAGATGCCCGCTGGCTGATATAGGTTGTAACGCTCATAGATAAATTCGGGTTTAAACTCTTTAATGGCTTTTACCAACTTGATAAAAATCCAAAGGCTGTAGGTCAGTTCTAACAATTCGTAAATAAACGCTGGTAATGCGTTTTTTAATTTGCTGACAAATCCGCCGTCGTGACCAAAGTCTGATTGCTCGTTAACTTGAGGTGCAACAAACTTTAATTCGTGGCCTTGATCTAAAAAGGCATTTGTCAGTTCTTCAACGTGAACATATTGTCCATCTTTTGAAGCGATTCTATGATGATATAAAATTTTCATATTAGTTTTTCGCGTTAGCCTTTTTTAAAAATCGCGCAAAGACTGCAATAGACCATAACGACATGCCAAGGTTGTTTTTCCCTTTCAGGTGCAGTGTTATTAAGTTTTCAATATGGTCAGTGTTAAACATGCCAGCTTTACTCAATGTGTCAATGTCTACAATGTCCCTAACTTTTTCCGGTGGCATCATTCTAAACCACTCGTCCATTGGGGAAGTAAAACTCTTTTTACTCTTATGCAAAATTTTGTGGGGTAACAAGTTTTTGGCTATTTTACGGAGCAATAGTTTAGATTTGCTGCCTTTAATATTTTCGTTACTTGCGTGGCCAATCCAGTTTTGGACGAGTCGGTGATCTAAAAACGGAACTCGTACTTCTATTGAGTTTGCCATGCTGGTTCTATCTACCTTAGTGAGGATGTTGGAAGGTAAATACGTTTTAAAATCGATGTACTGGGCTTTTTTTATTGGGTCGTTTATTTTGACTTTTGCCGCAAGGTTTTGAAAAATCTGCTTGCTAGAGTAACCATTGTTTTTGGTATTAAACTCACTATTAAAGATGAGTTGGGTTTGGCAATCTGAGTTGAGGCTCATTGCTTCATGGAAATTATCTATGATGTCGCCGGTTAAACTTTTAAATGTAGATTGCGCTCGTAAAAATTGTGGCGCCCATGCCAGCGTTGGATAAAACTTTGCGAGTGATCCAAAAATAACATTGTGAATTGGTTTTGGGAAAATGCGTCTTAATTGGGTTTCCAATTTTAACATTCGATAGTTTCGGTAACCTAAAAATAGCTCGTCGGCACCATCCCCTGACAATACAACTTTTACTCGTTTTGCCGCCTGCTTGGAGATCAAATAGGTTGGGATGGTCGAGTTATCTGCAAAAGGTTCGTCAAACATATCAATAATGTCATCTAAATATTCGAAGGCATTCGCAGAGACAATGATGTCAGTATGGTCTGTATTAAAAAGGTTTGCAGTGGTTTGTGCATCGGCCGACTCGTCATATTCTTTTGTGTCAAACCCCATAGAGTAAGTACAGACTTTAGACGTTTTAGACATAGTTGAAACAATCACTGAAGAGTCCAGTCCGCCGGATAAAAACGCGCCTACTGGCACATCGGCAACTGTACGCATGTTGATGCTGTCGGTTAGGGTTTTGAGTCCGTTGTCGATATCTGAATCTGGAGTCTCTGACAGATGCTTGTTGATAGAATCTAAACAATCCCAATATTGCACGGGTTCGGCATTTGTTATGTCATCGAGATGGGCTGAAATATAATGCCCAGCTTCAAGCTTGTTGTAATTGTCGTAGATGCATTTAGGTTCTGGAACATACCCCAATGAAAAATAATCATGAATAGCGGAAGTATTGAGTGTTTTGTTGTTGTCGTTGAGGATTAACGATTTTAATTCTGAGGCGAAATAAATGGAATTGTCATCTGGTTTAGTCCAGAACAAAGGTTTAATACCGAGTCGGTCCCGTGCAGCAAAAAACAAATTGGCGGCTTGGTCCCAAACGACAAACGAGAACATGCCATTGAGGTGTTTTAAACAATCATGTTGCCACTGTAGCCAGCAATGTAGGAGTACTTCGGTATCACTGTCAGAATGAAAGGTGTGACCCAATTTGACTAAGGTTTGTTTTAATTCTTTGTAGTTGTAAATTTCGCCGTTAAAGACAATTTGTACATTGCCGCAGTCGGATGCTGCGGGTTGTTGACCATTTGCTAAATCAATTATAGATAGGCGCTTATGCCCGAGTGCAACCGTATTATCATCGTTAAAATAGTAGCCAGTTTCATCCGGGCCACGATGATGCAACGTCTCGGTCATCTCAATAAATTGAGATTGTGGATATAGGTTTGTTTTACTATTTACAAACCCTGCAACAAGTCCGCACATATCTACTTATGCCTCGGCATTGTTTTATATAAAGAACGCAAACTCCAGAAATATTTATGTTTGTTAAAAAGGTAGAACAAGCCTTTTAAATGTGAAAAGTGGAATTTGGTCAGTTTAAAGCCACGGGACAATTCTTGAGCGTCGTGCACCATTTCTTGCATCGGCACGTAGGTAATTTGAAAACCCGCTTTCCATACTCTGACGCAGTAATCTACGTCTTCTGGAGAATAGAATATGTTTTCATCCAAAAGGCCCGTTGCGTCTGTACATTCTTTAGTTAATAACCAACAGGCTGAAATTGCGTAGTCGACGGCAATAGGGTGGGTTAATTGACTAAGTTCTTCGTTCTTTTTTTCAATGGTTTTTAAGAACAAAAAGCGTTTGGCTTTTTGCAACAGCGTTGGGAATTGGTCACAAGACAATTGAAAGTTACCACTGGCGTAGGTCAGCTTAGGTACTGCCATGCCGGTCTGAGGGTTGTCTTGTAAGTTTGTGATTAGTTCTTCTAACACATTGATATTAATATATGCGTCGGAGTCTAAAACGAGAATGTACTTACCTGTTGCCTGTTTGATAGCTGAATTGCGGGAAAAGGTAGTACCGGTATTTTCTTTAAAAATGATTGGCTTAATTAAGTCGGGATATTGCGCTTTATAATCGTCGATTATTGCCGGACTATTGTCTTTTGAACCGTTCTCTACGACGAAAATTTCAGCCAACTCATTTTTTGTATTAAGTGTTTCAATCAAGCTATCTAAACATTTTGGAAGTGTTTTTGCTGAATTGAACGACAAAATAACCACTGATATATACATGTTAAGACCTATTAAGTTGATTTAACTGGACTGAAAATAGTGTTTTTAATTGTTCGACTGAAACTATCGACTCTTCTGCTGAGATGATGTGCGCCGTGCCACCATGGTCAGTGTTTTTAATTTTGGCGATAAGTTGCAACAATTTCACTTTGCCCACATTGGTTTCGAAGTTTTCACCAACTTGGTAAGTCACTAAAATATTAATTTTTAAGCCAGAGAGACTGACAATGTGGATGTGCTTCACCTGTAAAGTGCTGTTATTCACTTCGATTTCAGCCGTTTTAACATACTTCTGGCTAAATATTTCATCACTAAATATACGATTATTAAAGGTAATTAGTTCTTTTTCACCGAGTTCGTCAAAATACGAAATGACAAAATAATGCGCTGGATTTACACCAACTTGCACTGGTTTGTAGTCATAGAGGTCGGGGCTGTCAAATACAGGTGCCCATGGGATCGACTTTTGTACTTTGGCAATATCGAGTTGTTGTGAGTCCGTTTTGTTATTAACGGTAACGCTTTCTTGCTGGTCTGGTTCAATTACGTGAAGCATAACTGGAAATACAAGTAGGCTTAATGCAATTGCTGTTGCGAGCAGAGGGGTTGGCGGCACATAATTTAACGCGTCTTCTTTCTCACTTGGTTGTTCAGAGCTTTTGTCTTGAAGCCTAGAGCCGATATAAAAAAGTGACAGTAAAACAAAACTGAAGAATATCCATCCATACACTAAATGGTCAAACCCAGTTGCGGCTTCCACGCTTACATAATAGCCGATAACAACGATGATAAAGACCCGCATCCCATTTGCTAGAATTGGGAAGATAAAGCTAAGTAGGATAAAGAACCATCGTTTTTTGACGTCGGTAATTGCTAACAACGCAAAAAAGATACCTAACGTAAATGACGAAATTAAAAACCGTATACCACTACAGGCCTCTGCCACTAAAAAGTTAGCGTTAGGAATAGAGATATATAGGCCGTCATTGTATACAGGGATACCAATGAGATTAACCAACCAGACTGAAATGACAGCGGTTATTTGCTGCAAATGAGGTATCAGAAAGTCACCAAAGGGGACAGCAAAAAAGAGGAACAGTAATGGCCCTTTAAATTGGTTTAATATTGTAAACCCAAAACGGAATAAGACATAGCTAGGAACCAGAGCAACAATAGAGAAGTGACTGATTAAATTGATTTTTACGAGATTACCGCAAAGCCACATAAAGCCAAAAAAGAGAATAGCTACTAGGCCAATGAGATTGGGCTTGGTGGCGGGCAGTTGCAAATATTTACAGCGTTGCCAAATGAGGTAGATTGACATCGGGATGATTAAGATCCCATGACTGTAGGTTTCTGACGTTGTCCACAATTCGTATATCGCAAACGATGTATTGGCATACGCGACTACGATCATAATCGTTAGGAGGATCAGTTCAAAAACAACTCCTTGTTTGATAAATTTACTGGCAAACGTCCTGTTCATTGTTGTCATAGAAACTCACTGTACACCGACTTCATTGACGACCATTCATAATCGTCGAGTAAATGGATTAGTTTATTCTCCATTCGAGACAAATTAACGTAATGTCTGAATTTTGAAAGCAATGGTGCACCTTTAACGCGAGGTTGGTCAGGATCTATTTCCCACGGGTGGAAATAAAAACTGTAGGGTGCGTTTTCTTCTTTTAAAAATCGTTCAATTCGTCTTTTAGATAACCAATAAGGGTAAAGTCTAAAAAAGCCGCCGCCGCCAATTCCTTGGTTTTTATCATTATTACGAAGTGTTGGGATAGGGATCTCTAAAATCCCTTCTGGGCGAATGTGGGCAAATCGTGGCCAATCTGGTGTGCCGTATAAGTCATGTTCTATCGGGTAAGTACTGGAACTGTACTTGAATCCAAGTTCAACCAACAGCTCAAACGCCCATTGGTTGTCTTTACCAATAGAAAAACTCGGGGCGCGATAGCCTATAACTTTTTCACCAGTTAATGATTCAAGTCTGTCTAAGCTTTGACTAATGTCGTCTTTAAGCTCTGGGCGAGTCATTGTTGTAGCACGGCGATGATTTGTGCCGTGACTCGCAATTTCATGACCCTGAGCATGGATTTCTTTTATCAATTCTGGAAATGCTTCCGCAACCCAACCTAAGATAAAAAACGTCGCTTTAGTGTCTTTTTTTGCAAATAAATCGAGAAGACGTCGAGTATTGTAGTCGACAGTCGGTTTGCAACTTGACCAATCACTTGGTGAAATTTGCTTCTCAAAAGCAGAAACGTGGAAGTAATCTTCCACGTCCACTGTCATTGCATGTTTTGTGTTGACGTTGATTGTCATTAACGTCCTTTACCAAACAAGATGATTTCAATAGTTCTGACCAGTATTAACAGGTCTAATAAAATACTTCTGCGCTTAATGTAGTACAAGTCAAACTTTAATTTTTCTAGTGAATCATTAACACTTGAACCGTATGGGTAGTTTAATTGCGCCCAGCCAGTTAACCCTGGTTTTACATTATGGCGATGATTGTAATACGGGATTTCTTTGATAAGTTCTTTAACAAATTCAGGACGTTCAGGGCGTGGCCCCACAAAATCCATTTCGCCTTTAAAGACGTTAAATAGCTGTGGTAACTCATCAATTCGATATTTTCTAAGCGCAGCGCCAATTTTAGTCACACGATTGTCTGACTTAGTGGCCCATTGAGCTCCATCTTTTTCCGCATCTTGGCGCATGCTTCTAAACTTGATGATCTCAAACAAGTTGCCGTCCATTCCAACGCGCGTTTGTTTATAAAATATTGTGCCGCCCTTTTTATGCCCATCTTCGATATAAATGAGTAACGAAGTAACGAGGATAATTGGCCAAGTAAACAAGAACACAAGAACCGCCAAAACCACATTTAACGTATAGTCCAATGCGACACGAATATAATGGCGTGACTGGAAACCATTTGAGTAGATTACCCACGAAGGGTAAATGAGATTAACCGCAACTTGGCCTGTTTCTTCTTCAATAAAATCTAAGATGTCTTTGACGACAACCCCTGTCATTTTACAGTCGAATAACGATTCTAATGGTAATGAACCACGGCGTTCGTCAGGTGCGATAACAATTTCATCGATACGATTTTCAGCGACATAAGCTTGAAGGTTGTCCAAAGAACCAATTTCCAAAATGTTTTCATTTCTTAATTGATCTTCTTTGTCGGTATTGAGTTTGATAAAGCCAACTAGCTTAAAGCCGCGTCTGTCGGCCTCTCGGCGCATTCTTTTCTCGATAATTGAAGCGCGTTCACCACTGCCGATGACAATGACACGTTTTTTCGTGATACCAAACATTTCGAATGTATTGGCCATAAATCGACTGATGAAGATAACGCTGACGGTTGCTAATAAGAATAAAGCAAATGCAATAGGGGCAATTTCGAGTTTTTGGAATGCATTAAACACTAAAATTTCGAATATACAGAAAGTCATGGCACCACTGACTAAACAGCGGCGATAAAGTCCGATATTACTGTCGCGTAATTTTACGTCGTATAGACCTACGGACAAATTGGTAATGTTTAGCAAAAGCGCGGTGGATAAGGGCATTAGCCACCATGCGTGATCGTAAACAGGCATGGTTAGACTGTTTTTAGATACAACAAAAAATGCGACCATACCTAACATTGTCGCCATTAATACGTCCAATACCATTAAGGTATTACTTCTGTGATTTATCGTTTTTTGGTGGAATACCTTTTTCAAAACGAATCCTAATTTTGTTGGAGTTTATAGTTATTATTGCACACATGATAATCAAATTGATTTTTGAAAGCTACGTCAATTTTGTAGTATTTTTACATCAATGGATTAATTTATGTACTTGATATCGAAATATAACAGTTCACATTTGCTTTAGTTTGATTACAATTCATTAATGACCTTTATTAAATAGAGTGGAACTGCTGTGAAATTGTTATTATTGGCTTCGTTGATAGTCCTTATTGCGGGATGTGCGTCTAAATCAAATTTACCCCCTGCAACAATTACCCCGTCTGCTATTAAAAGTGTAGAACAATATCAGTACCTTATAGGTCCTGGGGACTCAGTAAATATATTTGTTTGGCGTAACCCAGAGGTGTCGGGTTCGTTTGTTGTTCGTCCAGACGGAAAGATAACGACGTCGTTAGTCGAAGACATTCCGGTTAGTGGCAAAACAGCAACGCAGCTAGCAAGACAAATTGAAACCGTTTTAGGTCAATATATTAAGTCACCTATCGTAACGGTTAGTGTGGGCACATTTATTGGTCCTTTTAGCGAACAGGTTCGAGTCATCGGTGAAGCTGCCAATCCACAGGCGGTAAATTATCGACAAAATATGACGTTGTTAGATTTAATGATTCAGGTTGGCGGTTTAACTGAATACGCAGACGGCAATAGTGCTGTGTTAATCAGGGTTGAAAATGGACTGCAAAAAGAATATCAAGTTTCATTAAATGATTTAATTAAAGAAGGCGATATAAGCGCCAACGTCGACATCTTGCCAGGTGATATTATTATTGTTCCAGAAGATTGGTTCTAAATAATTTTAGTAGCGTTTTGGCCGACGAATATTAGGGTTTAAAAGGATAAATAAATGCAAGATCTTCAAGCCACCATACAAATGGTGCTCGATTACATCAAAGGGATTTGGATAAAGAAGCGCTTTATAATCATGTCTTCATGGTTAATCGTTCCACTCGGCCTTTTTTTAGTTGCGCAAATGCCGGACGTTTACGAATCGAAAGCAAAAGTCTTTGCTGACACGCGTTCAATGTTGCGCCCCTTATTACGTGGCTTGGCAATTCAGACCGATGCCAGTACTGAAATTCAACTCATCGCTAAAACACTTTTAAGCCGTCCTAATTTGGAAGAAATCGCCCGTAATACCGACATGGATATTAAGGCGAGTTCACCTCAAGAGTTCAACGAGATTGTTGAAAAACTGCGTGAAGACATTAATTTTAATTCTGGCGGTAGAGAAAATATTTATACCATTTCTTATACTGGGCAGGATCCTCAGTTGGCGAAACGTGTGGTATCAGCCACGCTGGATAAGTTTGTTGAAAGTTCGCTAGGGCAAAATCGTCAAGACTCGGACACCGCGTCTAAATTTTTAGATGAACAACTTGAAGAATATTCGCAACGTCTTTCCGCTGCAGAGCAACGACTAGCAACGTTTAAAAAGCAATATGGCGATATGATGGCGGGCAGTGGTAGTGGCTACTATCAAGAAGTTTCAAATCTAAAAAGCCGTATAGAGGCAATTGATTTAGAAATTTCTGAAAAATCAACACAACTGCAAAGCTTGAAAGACAAATTTTCTAGCAGCACAAATATTGACAACAAGTCAGAACATTCAAACATTGCCACTCAATACGATGCTCGTATTAAACAACTGCAAGCGAACTTAGATGACCTGCAAATTCGTTTTACGGATAAACACCCAGATGTTGTGCAAACTCGTGAAAAGCTTGATCATTTAGTTAACTTAAGAAAAACAGAAATCGAAGAGTTAATGACCAGTGTTGCAGATGGGCAAGTTGCGTCGGGCACGTTGAGTGAAAATGCGATTGTGCAGGATTTATCAATCGCGATGAATAATCTCGACAGTAACATTGCATCGTTAACCGTTCGCCGTCAAAGCTTTAAAGAGAAGTTGGATGAGCTAGACCAAAAACTCGATCTTATTCCAGACATCGAAGCTAAGCAGTCGGCATTAAACCGTGACTACGGTATTACAAAAGGCAAATACGAAGAGCTATTGAGCCGTAAAGAATCGGCAGACTTGTCGCGTAAAGCTGATATGTCTGCAGAAGAAGTTAAATTTAGAATAATTGAGCCACCGATGGTGCCTCTGCAACCTACTGGGCCAAAACGTTTAATACTTTATACTGTGGTCACCATTTTGGGCTTTGTAGCAGGTATTGCAGTTGCGTTTTTAGTTAGCCAATTGAACCCGGTCGTGGTCAGTGCAAACGCCTTAACTGAACTCACAAACCGACCTGTATTTGGTATGGTGACTGATATTCATCTAGAAGATGTTAAGAAACGAGATAAAAAACGTTTGTACGTATTTATTGCCTCAAGTGTTGTTGTGTTTGGAATGTATTTACTATTTATGGCAACGGAAATTGTAATGGAGACAACCCCGTTGAAGCTATTGGAGAGATTTCTATGAGTAGTATAGAAAAGGCGATGCAACGCCAAAAAAGTGCCGCCAAAATAGATAAGAATCAAACTTCAATAGAAGCCGCAGTGGATAATAAGAAAGTCTCTGCACCGACTGAGCAAACAGCCGACGCTATACAGACTCCAGCAGCGAGTGCCAAACCGTCTCAACCTGTAACGCCAAAGGTTAATAAGCAACTCGGCGCGGGTATATCTGAAGCTGAATTAGTCGCGGCAGGCATTGTTGAAGGTGAAAAAGTCAGTGCATCGCAGCCAGTTATTAAGCCGACTAATGCACACCGCGCCAGTGACAATACGCATATTTCTGCTGATAAAAAGTCTAAATCGTCTAGACCACCTTTGGTCATTGACTTAGAAGCGTTAGAAAAACGTGGTTTTGTTACGCTGCGAAATAAGCGTTCACTTATTAATGAAGAGTACCGAAGCATAAAACGTAAGTTACTTAGTAATGCGTTTGGTCCAATTTCAAAAACCATCAAACACAGTAATCTTATTTTGGTCAGTAGTTCAAAACCAAATGAAGGTAAGACATTTACGTCACTTAATTTGGCATTAAGCATTGCTTTAGAACAAGATAAAACCGTGTTGTTAGTTGACTCAGACGTGTTAAAACCGAGTGTATCTCGCGAATTAAACATAGGTAAAAATGTTGGTTTAATTGAGTACCTATTGGGTGAAGAAAAAGACGTTGCGTCGATTATGTATCACACCAATATTGACGGTTTAAGAGTTATTCCGGCTGGTTTACCGCATCATTTGTCAAACGAGCTTTTGTCGAGCGACAAAATGATGAAGTTAATCGAGGAATTTGCCACACGTTATCCAGACCGTATTGTTGTATTTGACGCACCACCTTTGTTAGGTGTGAACGAAACGGCCATTATGGCAGAGCAATGTGGCCAAGGCGTGGTTGTAGTTGAAGAGCACAAGTCTAAACTGGCGGATGTCAAAAAAGCGGTTGATTTATTACCTGCGGAAATGGCCGTTGGTTTTGTCATTAATAAAGTAACCAGTAGCTCGGAAGATCAGGGATATGGCTATTATTATGGCGCGTCTGAAGAGGACGAAGAAAAAGACGCTAAAGACGACGGAAAAAATAAAGGTAAAGATAAAGCTGCTAAAAAATCTAAGTCCGATGATAAAGCAAAAACAGACGACAAGAAAAAACCTGAAGACAAGGTAATAGCAGAAAAGGCTGAACCTGACTTAGCCAAAACCGACAAAAAGTAGATCTGATGTTTATGGCCAATATCTTTAAAAAGCAATATGTATACCGCGTAATAGGGGTATCAATAGCGACTTTTTTTAATGTTGGCCATGCGGCAGAAATTGATTTCAAACCCGCTGTTGAAATTAATTATATCCATGTCTTAGATACAGAAATCAGTCAGTTTAATTTTTCTAATCATGATGTTCTAACGGCAAGTCCGTCGTTTACCCTAGCTGGCCGAAGTCCAAATTGGCAGGGAAGTGTCACGGCGGACCATACTCAAATTAAGCAAATAGACGACGGCTTTGACGATGCCTCGTATTCCAACTTTGCGATTAATAACTTGCTCAATATGTATAAAGGGCGAGTCAATCTTACCGTTAATGCCTCTCGAAAAAACACCAATATTGATAGTTCGTTTGGTACTGTGTCTGATCCTATTTTTGGCCAGTCTGAATATGTTGATGTTGATTCTGTAAACTCAAGATTAACGCTAAGTACGTCTAGCAAATCTGTATGGCAGAATTCGTTGTCTTTAGGGGTGAGCAAAACCATATTTGACGAATCGCAAATTACCGATACGACAGCGACCACCTCTAATATTGTTAATGGTACAACAAAAACCGCCAGTGCTTCGCTTGGCTATGGCCAAAGGGCAAATCAGGTTCGCGGCGCGTTGCAGGCAAGTATGTCTCGCACTGACAGAGAAAACCGCGGTGAGCAGGACAGTATTTCGATGTATGCCAATATTGGGGTGCCTATTTGGCGAACCATTGATCTGGTACTTACAGGGTCAAAATTCAAAAATCTTATTGAAAACTCAGTATTAGACGATGAAGATCTTGAGTCTGAAAGTTACGGGGCTGGTCTCGCTTGGCGCTTTGGGCAACGTTCAAACATAGAGATTACTAGAAACAAAGAAACCCGCGGCCAGGATGATGAATATACGGGCTATAAACTTGAGTTTTATCCAAGTGCGCGGACAAGTTTAAGCTATGAAAAGAGCCAACGGTTTTATGGTGAATCCCATGCATTTAGGTTGCAGCATCAGGCGAAACGCTGGGGCATGAATATCAACTATGACGAGACGTTAGGTAGCCAAACCCGATTTAATCGAATTGAAGTGTCCCTAGGGGATTTTTTATGTCCCGAAGATGCCGCAACACAAGATGATTGTCAGCCGCTCGCAGAGTTACCGGACGCCATTGATGATGGGGAATTTGTTGCTGAGTTTTTCCAACCTGAATTTTCACTTGATGAGTTAGTGACATTAAGTAAAACCGGTACGGCTTCTGTCAATTATCGAATGAAAAAGGCAAATATCAGCTTTACATATAACCGTGGTGAAACCGAGTACTTAGAAACAAATGCGGTGCGTGAAACGTCTTCACGGACATTTAATTACGACCACACCATGTCGAGACGAAACAGTTTTGCCATCTCGTTGTCTGACTCAGATTCAACAGAGCAGGGCACTGGCGTGAGTCGTGAAGGTTATAAAGTTGATGTTAGTTTTAAACGTAAATTGACACGAAAAGCACTTGGTACAATTGCATTCAAACGTATTAGTAATACCACGTCTACAGGGCAACAAGACCGAAGAGATACTCGTGTCGAATTAACCTATCGCTACGCTTTTTAGCCTATTGTCATTTTGGCATCTTCAACGACAGCAATTACACCGAACAACAGTTAAGATGGAAGAAACAATGCAGAGGTACAGCTCTGCATTGTTTTTTAGCCAATACCAATACACTACAACGATAATACTTTTACACTGCCGCCGCTGGTACGTAATTTCAGTGTTGGCCCACCACCATTGATTTCACCGCGGATAGAACGTTTTTTAACACTTCCTGTTACCGCGAAATCGGTTTTTACTCGCCCGCCACTTGTTGAAGCGTCAAGGTCAACTTTTACATCTTCAATTAAATACGCAGTAATTGAGCCGCCCGATGTATCGAGTTTGGCATCGTCTTTTAATTGCTCAGCAAAAGTCACTCTAATGCTGCCGCCAGACGTATGGGCATTTAGTGAACCGTATACGTCTTCCGTTCTAATTGAACCGCCTGCGGTGTCGAGTCTTACATCTCCTTTAATGGTTCCAACATTAATAGAGCCACCCGAAGTATGTGCGATGACGTTACCGTTAAGATCGGAAATTTCAATTGAGCCACCTGAGGTGTCGACTTCGATATCAAACTCTTTTGGAATTGTAATGGTCAGCTCGACTTTCAGATCGCGATTCCATGAGCGTCCTTCTAATTCACCTCTGACTTTTAGGCTATTGCCCTTGAGGTCAGAATTGATGCTGAAATCGTCGCTATCTCTTCCTGTTATCCTAGCTTCGACCAACGCTGTAACTGCGTTGTGGGTCTGAATTTTGATCGAACCAGACTCTATTTTGACATTAAGTTTACCGCCAGCGGCAACGTTGAACTCTTGTTCATAGTCAGCAGCCATTGCGGAGAAAGCAACTAAAAGCGTTAGTAGCGTGAATGCCATGAGTTGTGACGTAATCTTGTGTATGTTCATTATGCGAACCCTATATTTTATTTGATTACTGACTTTGTCGCAGTAAATCACAAAAGGGTTTAAAAAAGATAAAAATAAATATTTAGGTAGGAATTTATCGTCATGAAAGCAGAAAGCAGAAAGTAGAAAATAAGAAGTTGGTGACGTTTATGGTCACCAACTTGTTATTTTTAGGGTGTAATTAAATTACGTGCTGTTCACTAAAAGTGAAACTGCGCAGAGTCGAGTGAGTTAGAGATTAAAACTGACCTCTAACTCCCACTGTAAATCCTCTGCTTGGTAACAAGGTTTCGTTTTTAAGAAACGATGTATGTACTCGGGCTTCAGAGTTCAGCAAGTTGTTGCCTTTCACAAAGGCCGTTAAGTCGAGTTGGTTAAAGCTAACGTGATGGCTCACAACAAAGTCCAACATTGAATAGCCATCGGTTGGCGTTTCGCTGTCTGTTACTTCACTTTGCTTCATTGTTTCCATATAGCTCATTTCGATGCTAGTGGCATCAAGCTCATAGTTAAGTCTAAACCCAACACGTGATGGTGGAATACGAGGAAGTGCGTCACCATTGGATAGTTCACCAATTATTGAATCAAACTGGGTTGTTAGTTTAAAGTCTGGATTTAAACGCCAAGTAAACTGGCCTTCTATGCCCATGAATTTCACATCTTCTGGAGAATATAAGTAAACAGGTAAACCTGATCCTTCATGTTCTTCATGATCGTCTTCATCCACTTCTTCTTCGCCGTGGCTGTGTTCGAATTCGTATTCCCAGTTTTGGTTTTGCTGGTAATAGTAATTGTCGATTTGGTTGTAAAAGGCATTAAATACAAAACCAAAATCACCGCTGAATTTTCGTAGACTCAATTCAAGATTGTTGGCGGTTTCGAGTTTGACATCGTCACTTTGTATATCGCCATGGTTAAGCAACTCTACGTGATACTCGTCGCCCTCTTGCTCAATGTCGTATAACGCACCTATCTCAAAGGTTTTGGTGCCGATATGTGGACCAAACGCGACTAATTCACCTGCTGACGGTGCACGTTCTGAACGGCTATAGGATAATCCAAGGTTATAACCTTTTGCGAAATCCCACACGATGCCAGCGGATAAGCTTACAGGTGTCATTGAAAGGTCTAGTGCTTCATGACCATGTGCTTCATGATCATGATCATGCTCATCTTCTTCTTCATCATGCTCAATCTCTGACAATTCATCGACAGTTAAGGTCGTTGACTCGATTCGAGCGCCAAGTTGGACAAGAATATTGTCAAAATGTTTTTCGGCTAACATGCCTAATCCAATTGACTGGGTGGTTGAAGGCGGGGTGAATGCTTCGTCGCCAATTGCTTCAAAATCGTTTTGTTTGTATTCGAGACTTATTGCTCCGTGCCAGCCAGCAATCTCGGCCAGTAAAAAGTCTGATTTAAGCTGAGTTGTGTCACTGTTGAAAGTGGTGCCAACTTGACCGTCTTCTATTTCTGCGTGTTGGTAGTTAGTAAGCGCAAACTTTGTATTTATCGCTGAGATAAGTTGGTTATCAAAAGATAACTCACTGATCATTTGGAAACGTTTTTGCTCCATGTCACCTACTACACCGGCTTCATGTTCGTCATGTTCTTCCTCTGATTCTTCTTCAGAATGTTCAGCGTGGCCTGGAATGCCGTACGTTTTTGTGAGTTCACCATAAGAAACGCCAACAAAACCATTATCTAAAAGGTAACTAGTACCAAAGGTATAACCCGATGACTCACTTGCGCTATTCTCTAATGTGCCGTCAAAATCATCGTGTTCGTCATGATCTTCTTCGTCATGGTCATCATGATCGTCTTCGTCGTGCTCGTCGTGCTCATCTTCGACGGTAGGATTGGCGGGTACTTTTAAGTCGTCACTATCACGCCAGAAGGCGTCAAGGTGAAAAGCAAACTGTTCGTATGTTGTATTGGCGTCAAAGGCAAATTCGGTCTCATTGGAAGCAGAATTAACACTGGTTTGGAAATTGAGTGAATCTTCTGCTTCGGTTGGAATGCGATTATCGACAATATTAATAACGCCGCCAATTGCACCGCTACCATAGAATAAGGTGGCTGGGCCACGCAGAATTTCTATTTGTTTTACCGTTGATGTTTCAGTTGAAACGACATGGTCGGGACCAACACGAGACGCGTCGCCAACATCTAACCCATTTTGAGATATCATCACCCGTGGTCCATCTAAACCTCGAATGATTGGACTGCTGCTGACCGGACCGTAATAAGTCGAATGAACCCCCACTTCCGCTTTAAGGGTTTCGCCTAATGTTGCGCTGTGTTTGTTTTTTAAATCACTGTCGCTCAATACTGTTATTGGTGTTGCCGACTCTAAGGTAGAGCCATGCAATGGCGTTGCATAAACATCGAAGTGTTCAATAATGGCAGGTGTTAGTACGATAGTTTGGTCAAGGAATATCGATGATAACGTCTTGTCTGTTTGATCTTCTAGTTTAAACGAAAGGTGGTTGTAACCTCTGGCACTAATATGGATTTCATCGACATGGTCAATGGATTCAGAAACAGAAAACTGGCCTTGTTTATCGCTATAAATGGTTAAGTTACTGCCATGAAATTCGATTTTTACATTGGCAATTGGGTTACCCGATTGATCAACGATTTTGCCTGAAATGTCGTGTGCCGAATAGGCAGGGGCGATTAAAATGGCTGCGATAGACGCAACAAAAAACTTGTTCATAATATTATCCAATAAAAACGTTTAAAAATTTAAGACTGTTGTAAATCGATAGGATAATTAACTGGAGGTGCACGAATAGCGGTCGCACGGTAAACGAGTTTGGCGAATACGGTCGGAACTTTGGTTGTTGACTTAACCGCGAAAAATTCAACCGGTGGGGCCGTTGTGATGTTTTGAAATGTAAAGTCTTCTAGCTGGCCGGAGTTGTGACAATACGTACACTCGACAACATTTGTTTCGGCGCTTTGGTGCTCCATGTGTTGCTGCAAACTGAAAATCTGCAACGCGACCATTAGCACAAAACTTAATGTTAGCTTAATAGAGAGACGGGTCATTTATTACATTCATAAAATTGATACCATGCGATGATATATTGTATCAAGTGTGAAATGCAACCTTGTTCTTTGTTTCTGTCATCGAAATACGTCAGTACGCACGTATTTGAGGTTAGACTGTTTTTTATCGCGGTTTAAGTTGATGCAATTGCAGAGATTGACGGCCGTAGAACATAAAGATGGGTGAAATATAAACGTCCAAAATAGGAGTGCCAACGCTAGGTTGGCACTCAGTTGGATGTCATTAATAAGTTCATATTAGGCTTCATGCCCGTTTTTCTCGTCTGGTTTTGAATGGACGACTTTAGAAATAAAGTACCAAGCGTAAAAGCCCATTAAAAATACAGTCAGACCTAAAATGCTGAAGCTCAAATATAATACTGGATCACTAAAAAAATCTCTAAACATGATTTATCTCCTAACTTTTGTTGATGGAGTGAGTTTAGATCTCTTTTAAATTGGCATTATGATCTAGATCAAGTTTGCTATTGCAGTGTGCTCTGAATGCAGTTGAAACTTGATTTGGATCATAAAAAGGCGGTTGGAACGATTAAAGTGGCCGTTAATAAAATCGAAATTTCACCAATCGAAGTTGCATGTTTGTGCAAAAGTCATGTCGTTGTGCTTAGAGTTGCTTTAAATAGTTTTGGTAGTTAAGCCAGTTGTCGTCAGTCTTTGTTTGTAATTTTAGTGTGTTGCAGGTGTCAATTAAAATGGCTTGTTGTTGTTTTTCGAGTTCTAACTCGGCACTCAATAGTGCCTGGCGAATGGTTTTGTAATGACTAAGTGCTGATTGATTGGCTTTATACATTTTCCGCAGTTCGCGCAGGGGGCGGGTATATGACCGGTCAAACTCAATGACCTTGTTGTGTAATGCCGCGATGTTGTCTCTTGACAAGGACAGCGAGTTTTCAGTTAAGTAAATGCACAACAAGGCCAAGTTAACGTTGGCCCCGTAGTTGTCTTGCCAACTCAACATTGTAGCTTGGACATTAGGTTGTTGATAATGTGCTAGGCTAAACTGCCAAAATTGGTCTTGGGCTATCATACATTTTCAATATCAAATTTAGCTTTGATATCTTCCATTTGCTCTTCACATTCGAACCATTGCATTTCAACGTCGTCGAGTTCAGATTTCAATTCGCCTTGCTTGAGCAATAATTGGTTTAGCTCGCCTTTACGCTTATCGGAATATAAGTCACTGTCAGACATTGCTTGTTCGATTTCTACTAGTTGCTGTTCTAACTTGCTTTGTTTAACGGCAAGTTTGTCGGCAATTTTTTTGATTGGCGATATTTCTTTGCGCATCTCTGCTTCAAGACGCTTGATTTCTTTTTTAGCCGCGGCCGTGTTTTCTTTTGGTTCTTCGTCTGAAAGTTGGTTTTCGATACTTTCCAGCTTTTGCTGGTCGAGCAACCACTTATGGTAATCTTCAAGATCACCAGGGAAGGGTGATACTGTGCCGTTGTCGACTAAATATAAATCGTCACAGGTCGCTTTAAGCAAGTGTCTGTCATGGGCAATTAGGATCATTGCGCCTTCAAATTCCTGTAGTGCCATTGTTAAGGCGTGACGCATTTCAATGTCGAGGTGGTTAGTTGGTTCATCCATGAGTAATAGGTTAGGGCGCTGGAAAACCATTAAGGCCAATACGAGGCGGGCTTTTTCACCCCCGGAAAACTGGTCAATTGGGTCAAGAGCTTGGTCGCCGTTAAAGCCAAATCCACCTAAATAGTTTCTGGCTTCTTGTTCGGTTAATCCATCTTGCAACTGAATAAGGTGCTGAATCGGTGAATTACCTAACTGCAAGGTGTCTAGTTGATGCTGTGCAAAATAGCCAATTTTTAAATGTTTACTGTGCTCAAACTCGCCGCCTAACGGCGCTAAGCTTCGAGATAGGGTTTTGATCAAGGTCGACTTACCCGCGCCATTACGACCCAATAATCCAATTCGGCTGCCTGGCACTAAGTTAAGTTTAATATCGGTTAGTATGGTTTTAGTTTCGTAACCAGCACTGACTTTATCCATTTTTATAATTGGATTAGGCAAATTGGTTGGCTGTTTAAACTCAAAGTTAAATTGAGAATCGACATGAGCAGGGGCAATTAATTCCATGCGTTCTAGCATTTTAACCCGGCTTTGGGCTTGTTTGGCTTTTGACGCTTTAGCTTTAAAGCGGTCGATAAAAGACTGAATGTGTTGAATTTCGGTTTGTTGCTTTTGAAAAACCGCTTGCTGTTGGGCGAGCTTTTCCATGCGTTGGCGTTCGAAATTAGAATAGTTACCTGAGTAGAAGTTAAGCTTTTGGGCTTCCACATGTAAAATGCCCTGACAGATATTGTCAATAAAGTCTCTGTCATGGGAAATAAGTAACATTGTACCTTGGTAACGAGTGAGCCATTTCTCTAACCAAATAACCGCATCTAAGTCTAAATGGTTAGTTGGTTCGTCGAGTAATAGTAGGTCACTGTTGATCATTAGAGCTTGCGCTAAGTTAAGTCGCATGCGCCAACCACCGGAGAAACTCATTACAGACTGTTGCTGCGCTTCGGTATCAAATCCAAGACCATTTAATAATTCACCGGCTCGTGAACGAATTGTATAAGCGTGAATTAAATCCATTTCGTGGTGAATGTGGGCAATTTTAGCGCCGTCGTCTTCTTGCTCGGCTTGTTCAAGTTGTTGTTGTAACTCTCGATATTTAACATCGCCGTCAATAACGTATTCTAAAGCAGACTTGGCTAGGGCAGGCGTTTCTTGTTTTACCCAGGCCAGCGTCCAGCTATTTGGCATACTAACTTCGCCGTCGTCGCCACCAAGTTCACCTCTGATGAGGTTAAATAATGTGGATTTGCCCGAGCCATTCGCACCAACGATACCTATTTTGTGCCCGGGATAAATAATCGCGTCGGCTTTATCGAAAAGAACTTTGTTTCCGAGTTGCAGGTAAAGTTGTGAAATGTTCAACATAGTAAAATAGGACTCCTAACCAATAGGCTGTGAATACTACCGTTAAGCTATATCCAAAGGAACCAAATTTTGTTTAAATGTGCCGCAATTGGTTATATCCAGAGAGAAATTTGATGGCTAAGCAGAAAAAACGTTTTATCGCCGGTGCAACGTGTCCTGAATGTAAAAAAATGGATACTATGATGTTGTTTAAAGAAAACAGTGTTGAGAAGGTTGAATGCCAAAGTTGTGGACACACGATGACGCAGCCAGAGGGGGCTGTACAAGGTGCCACTAGGCAGTTTGAACAAGTCATTGGGGTGTTTACCCCAGGAGAAGATTGATTTGTGATTTAATGGCGTTAGAGCCTTGTTACTTAGGCTCTAGTACCAAATAAACGAGCCGTATCAGCGGTATAAACCGTGTTGGCCTTAATAATGTGGCGGTGGTGTTTCATCCGCTTCGCTGCCGACAACAGAGGTTTTGGTTTCTTTAAATTTTTCCGCAAGCATTTGCAACTGTCGTTTCATTAAGCGATTGTCTAAATTAAGGCTAGTGATTTCGCTATTGAGTTGATCCAATGTGTCGTCTTGAAACGCCACTTTGTTTTCTAAGTCGTCTATTCGTTTTATTAATAATGCTATATCGGCGTTATTCACGGTTTGATTTCCCATACTTCGCTTAACCCAGCGGAACTTTCAGAAACAATTTGCTGGTCTTGGTTTATAAAGGCGGCACTATACACTACTGCATTTGCCGGACGAGAATCTTTTTTAGGCGAGACATACCAACGTTGTAATAATTCACCAGTTTGCACACTCCAAAGGCTGAGTTCTCTATTCGGCGCGCCGGTAACTAAGTATTCTCCGGATTGTGAAAACCTTGCGGTAGTGAATATTTCCTGCCGATTAAGATAATGTAACTGAGTGATGGCGTTGCCTGTTTTTAAGTCCCAAATTGTTGAACGTCCTTTGCTGTCAGACGTAAACGCAAAGCGAGCTTTGGCGTCGAGGGCAACCTGTACCACACGTGCGCCGTGTCTAAATTTAAACACGACTTGTCCTGTTTTGGTATCCCATAAATAGGCGGTTTGGTCACTCGAACCGGTCAATACATAACGGCCATTGGGTGAAATTGCTAAACTGTTGATGGCATTGTTAACATGAATTGCATTGCCTTCGTTGTCGGTGATAGGCGTATGGTGAGCAAGGAATTCTAAGCGACGGCCGGTATCTACAGACATATGAACAACTATGCCATTGCTTTTACCTATAACGATGTGGCGTCCCATATTAGAGACATCAATTGCGCGGATACGTCCAAGGATCACGCATTTCTCGCCTTTACTCTCGTCTGGGTTCAAACATTTGTTTTGATCAATAATCACCTGATCAATTAATCCAGCGCTAGATGATTTATGGCGACTGTGCCAATAAGATTCGTCTTCGCTTTGAGTTAGTTTTACTTTAGATTTTCTGGCTTGCCAATAACCAATGTTTTTGCCGGAATTTACATCCCAAAGTGAAAACGTCTCTTTGTCTGCAAGTACCACGTGGGAGTCGTCGTCCGCTATTGATGTGGCGAAAACGAAGTTGCTGCTGGCCATTGAATTGGTCGTTTCACCGTCTTTAAAAGTTACCTGACTGCCAACTGGGGTTTGTTGCCAAATGTATTTAAGACCATTTTTGTTTAAATCCCAAAGCGCAACGCCGTGATATAACGATGAAACAACAGCAAAATTACCGCTACGGGATACGCTAGCAGCAAAGGACCCGTCCTGGGCGTGTTGATTTTGTTTCATCGGTCGGGAACTTTCAGGTGTGCAAGCACCCAAAAGGAGCGAAGATATAAACAAAATGGCTAAAGTCGGGAGTTTATTGAGCAATCTTTTGCCTCTTAACAAAAATAAGGTTTTTCTTTCGAAAGTTAATCGCTAGTATAGGTCACTTTGAACTGAAAATGATATTAATGGAATTGGCATTTTTAGCCAAATATTGAGTACATCAAAATTTATTTTATTAAGTATGTCATAGAGATACTTATTTACGTATTGATATTCTGAGATATGGCCGCACAAGTGAGTCATTATATATTTACTTTAGACAATGGAATGTTCGTCTAAACAATTTGGAGAAACAAATGAAAAAAGCGTTAAAGCTTTCCTTGATAGCCGCATCAATTGGCCTAATGAGTGCCTGCGGAAGTGCAGAGCAAGCTAATACCCCTGCTAAATTAGATTCTGATGCTGACAAACAAAGTTATGCACTTGGTGCATCTATGGGGACATACCTTAAGAAAAACCTTGATAGCAATGCTGAAATTGGGATTTCTTTAAAACAAGAATTGATCATTGCCGGTATTCAAGACGCGTTAGTCGCTAAATCGCAACTGAGTGATGAAGAAATTCAAACTGTGATGCAAGCGTTACAGCAACAAGTGTCTGAGCTTAAAACAAAAGAAGCGCGCGAGGCTGGTTTAACGTTTTTAGCTGAAAATGCGAAACGTGAAGGCGTTGTTGTTACAGACAGTGGCCTACAGTACGAAGTGCTTGTAGCGGCTGAAGGTGCTAAACCTGCGGCAACGGACACTGTTGAAGTTCATTATCACGGTACATTATTAGATGGAACGGTATTTGATTCTTCTGTCGATCGTGGTGAAAAGATTAGCTTCCCACTTAACCGTGTTATTCCTGGTTGGACTGAAGGTCTACAATACATGAGTATTGGATCTAAATATAAATTCTTTATTCCTTCAGAGTTAGCTTACGGCTCTCGTAATGCAGGTCAGATCCCACCAAATTCGACATTGATTTTTGAAGTTGAATTATTTGATATCAAAAAAGAAGGCTAGTTAACGTAAGTTAACAGGCACTAAAAAAGGCGCTATGTAAAAATAGCGCCTTTTTATTTTGTCGCGAATCAAAATGTAGATTGCAAACTCATCCAAAACGGGCGTGTTTAACTATGTTTGCTATATAGCGTTTGGATTAGCTCATCTTCAAGTTCTAATTGTGATTCTAGTATTTGGCCTATTTCAGACAGGTCACTGTCAAAATCACCGAGGTCTGCAGAAACATTCATCGCCATATACTTATCGTTAAATTCAACAAGCTTGTTTGTTGTTTCTGTTATTTTTGGATAGATATTTTCTGCCAATTTGGCGCTTTCTGGTCCGTGTTCACGACATTGCTTAACAATATCATTAAAAATTTCAAAATGGCCGGCAGAAAGATAATCAATTAAAACCTGACAAAAGTCATTCACGTTTGCGACATCAGGTAACTGTTTTGCTTCTGTGTCATAAGGTGGTAGTGCTGCCAATTTACAATACTTAACCAACAATTCTTGGCGTTCTGTTAACCAATTATCGATGATGTGATTTGCACCACCGTACTTTTGTTGAGTTTGTTCCAAACGAGATAACATGAATATGCCCTTTTAAATTCATTATTAATCCATAACACTGGAATTTAACAAAAAGATCAATCTATTTTGATTCCAGAATCCGTAAGTATAAGACATTAAATGTAATTTAACATTGTTAATTATGACTAGATCCAAGGTAAACTTGCCGAAAAGTACAGGTGGAAAAATATGATTAAACACAACATCTTATTCAATAATGAGTTAAACGGCTGGTGGTGCTTAGTGCATCAGCATCGGGTGTATTTAACGTCTCCGGTTAACCAACTTCCAAGTGGCTGTTTTGACGAACTTGGTTTGCCTGTTAAAGCGCCAGAATCGGTTCATCAAATTGGTGAACATCAAGATTTACCTGTGTACATGATAGATGTTAAAAGCGCCGATTTAATCGACGAAATGGATCATGAGCTATTTGTTGGTATTCGCAGTGTGTTGTTTAATCACAATGAGATGTTTGAATTTGCCGCAAGGGCTTATCAAGTTGCTTTGTTTCTGCGTACACATAAATATTGTGGCGAGTGTGGGGAGCAAATGACCCTTGTCGATTGGGAACTGGCGACCTTGTGTGAGCCATGTAAACATAGATGTTATCCCCGTATCTCGCCGGTGGTGATAGTGGCAATACGGAACAAAGATAAGATCCTATTGGCCCAGGGGACACGTTCTACTACTGGGCTTTATAGTGTTTTAGCCGGTTTTGTTGAGAGTGGTGAAACGTTAGAGCAAACAGTACATCGTGAAGTATTTGAAGAAGTAGGTATTAAAGTTAAAAATCTTAAGTACCAATTGAGCCAACCTTGGCCGTTTCCGCATTCATTAATGGTTGGCTTTTTGGCTGAATACGACAGCGGTGAGATAAATATTTGTGAAGACGAAATTGTTACTGCGGATTGGTTTTCAATTAAGGATCTGCCGCAAGTACCGCAACAGCAAACGATTGCTGGTAAATTGATTCATACCACGAAAAAGATGATGGCTTTAGCTCGTAGGTAATTGAAAGTACAATTATGGGGTCCTAGAAAAGAAAAAACCACTCGTAAAGAGTGGTCAAATTTTTCTAGCGCGTGAGCTGTTTATAGAGCTTCTTTTTTTATAATTCGTGAGCGCGAACTATTTATAGCAAAGCAGACTTTAGTGCGCAAGAACTTAATAATGATTGATTTAGAATAAAGAAATCGTTTTTTAGGTCGTTTCTTTCTATGGAGGAGTTGCTCTGTTCCTGATAGAATCTCACCGAAATTTTTAGGGTGAATTATGACTGAATTAAAAAATGATCGTTATCTAAAAGCGTTATTGCAACAACCAGTTGACCGTACTCCAGTATGGATGATGCGTCAGGCAGGCCGTTATTTACCAGAATATCGTGCGACTCGTGCTATTGCTGGTGACTTTGTTTCTTTAATGAAAAATCCTGAGTTGGCGTGTGAAGTGACCATGCAACCGCTTCGTCGCTATCCAATTGATGCGGCTATCTTGTTTTCAGATATTTTGACCATCCCAGATGCCATGGGTTTAGGTTTGTATTTTGAAACAGGCGAGGGCCCTAAATTTCAAAATCCAATTAAGACTCAAGCTGACGTCGCTAAAATTGGTATTCCAGATCCTGAAACAGAATTACGTTATGTTATGGATGCTGTTCGTACTATTCGTAAAGAATTAAACGGATCAGTACCACTTATTGGTTTTTCAGGGAGTCCTTGGACGCTTGCGACTTATATGGTTGAAGGCGGTAGCACTAAGACATTTTCTAAAATCAAAGGCATGATGTATTCAGAACCGGCTTTAATGCACCAGTTACTTGATAAAGTCGCTGACTCAGTGACAAGCTATCTAAATGCTCAAATTGCCGCTGGTGCGCAATCTGTAATGATATTTGATACATGGGGTGGCGTATTAACCCCGCGTGATTACAAAGATTTCTCTTTAAATTACATGAGTAAGATCATCGATGGTTTAACTCGTGAAAATGATGGGCGTAAAGTTCCTGTGACCTTGTTTACTAAAAATGGTGGTCAGTGGTTAGAGCTCATGGCTGAAACAGGTTGTGATGCATTAGGACTTGATTGGACCATTAATATTGCTGAAGCTAAACGACGTGTTGGCGATAAAGTGGCTTTGCAGGGGAATATGGACCCGTCAATGTTATATGCGACACCAGATAGAATTCGTCAGGAAGTTAAGTCTATCTTAACTGACTACGGTCATTCCGGGACTGGTCACGTATTTAACCTAGGTCACGGCATTACGCCAGATGTGACTCCGGAAAATGCCGGCGTATTTTTTGACTCCGTTGTTGAATTCAGCCCTGAATTCCATAAATAATCTTAGCTTAAAATAATGATTACCATTTAAATTTAGGTTAATCATCAAAAGCATCTAAAATTCGCTGCCTTAATTTGGGCAGCGTTTTTGTTTCAAACCACCTATTTTTACTAATCCAAATATTGTTTCTTGGTGATGGGTGCGGCAAAACGATTGTTTTGTTTGTAAAGTCGTTGTTTCGGATCGAACTGGTTAAGTTCTCGAAGTTATCCACATATTTTTGCGCCGCATAGCGACCTATAATCAGCGTTAGTTCTATATTACCCAAATTACCTAGTATTTGTTGGTGCCAAGTCTGACTACAAATTTTAGGCGGGGCTTTGTCGCCTGAGCTATTAGTGACTTTTCCTGGGTAACAAAATGCCATCGGCATAATTGCCAATATCTGCTCATTATAAAATTGTTCGCGAGTCATCCCTAACCATTCGCGCAATCTGTCACCCGATGCGTCGTCAAAGGCTTGGTTCTTTTGATGGGTTTTTAATCCAGGCGCTTGTCCAATGATTAATATTTTAGCTTTGCTGTGAAGTTGAAATATAGGTCTTGGTGGTAAAGGGAGGGTTTCTTTACATAAAGTACAGTTGGAGAGCGCTGAAATAACTGCGTTATTGTCAGTCATATCTTGCTGGTGGTTGTAAAAGTCAAATGACGTTTCATAGGATAAAAAAATGCAGCGGTTGTTATCACCGCTGCATTTAAATGTTTAGAACAATCTATTTAAGCCATTTAGCGCAGCTACACGGTATGCCTCAGCCATCGTTGGATAGTTGAATGTTGTGCGTACAAAGTACTCTATGGTATTGGCAGCGCCTTTTTGTTGCATAATCGCCTGGCCGATATGCACGATTTCAGCAGAACGTTCTCCAAAGCAGTGAATACCCAAAATTTCTTTAGTTTCACAGTGGAACAAGATCTTTAAGCTACCAACGGCACTCGCCCCGATTTGTGCACGAGCAAGATGTTTAAATGATGCACGACCTACTTCGTAAGGGATTTTCTTCGCCGTTAATTCGAGTTCAGTTTTACCAACCGATGACATTTCTGGGATGGTATAAATACCCGTTGGAATGTCCTCGATGAGTTGGCCTTCATTAGCAATATTCAACATATAGTCTGCCGCGATGCGACCTTGGTCATATGCTGCGCTTGCTAAGCTTGGGTAGCCGATAACATCACCTACAGCAAATATATTGTCGACTTCTGTGCGATAGTTTTTATTAACGCCTAAAGAACCACGACTATTTGCTTTAACACCGAGGTTTTCAAGTTTTAAGCTGTCAGTATTACCTGTACGACCATTGGCAAATAACAAACAGTCGGCTTTCATTCTTTTGCCTGACTTCAAGGTCATTATAACGCCGTCTTCAGTACCTTCGATTTTGTCGTATTCTTCACCGTGACGAATGACTATACCGCTATTCCAAAAGTGATAGCTTAGTGAGTCAGTCATTTCTGCGTCCATAAAGGACAACAAGCGGTCACGTGTATTAATCAAGTCAACTTTACAACCTAATCCACGGAAGATTGATGCGTACTCACAGCCAATGACACCGGCACCATAGATAATGATGCTTTTAGGATCGTGTTTTAAAGATAAAATAGTATCGGAGTCATAAACACGAGGGTGGTTAAAGTCGACGTCATGTGGTCGGTATGGACGTGAGCCCGATGCGATAACGATTTTTTCTGCAGTTAGTTGGTCAATACTGCCGTCAGGTGTTTGAATTGATAACGTGTTTTTATCAATAAACGAGGCAGAACCATGATAAATCTTTACGCTATTTCGGTTATAAAAACCGGCGCGGAGTCTAACTTGGTCGCTAATAACTTTGGTCGTGTGTTGAAGAATGTCGTGAAACGTTAGTGTCGCGGCCTTTTCAGAACGATTAAATAGCGGGTTCGAGTTATATTCAACAAGTCGACTAACCGAATGTCTTAACGCTTTAGATGGGATGGTTCCCCAATGAGTACAACCACCGCCAACTTGAGAATGCTTTTCGATAACCGCAACTTTTTTACCAGCTTTGGTTAAGTTCATTGCGGCGCCTTCGCCACCCGGCCCGGTGCCGATAACAATCACATCGTAATCGTATTTTGTGGTAGAAGTTGTGGTTACTTTCGCTTCAGTTCTTTTACTTTTTGCGGTCACAGTTTCGCCCTATGTAATTTATTTTCATAACAGTATGAATCATAGAAACTTTTGAGTGATCAGCCAAGTCTTATTCGCGGATAACGGCTATAAATAACGAAAATGGGCAGTTTTAGCTGCCCATTTCTTACATTTTTGGAATTATGCTACTTGCATTAACATTTGTTGCCACTGAGATTGTTGGCTAGCGAGTTGTGCTTTTAATAGTTGATATTGTTTTTTTAACTCAACAACGGTCATTTTTGGCGCATTTTGACGTTTCGCCATCAGGTATTCTTTTCGGGCGTTAACAAAGGCTTTTAGTCTTGCCATTAAAATGTCGTATTCAGCTTCAAGTCTCGTTAAAATTTCCTGTTTGTGTGGAAGCTCAACGACCTTAGTTTCGGTTTTGTATTTTTGCATTTTCCATTTTGCCGCTTGAATACGTTCAAATGGAACCTTTCGTAGATTTTTGGTTAGGCCGATAAAACTAGCTGCTTTGATAAACCATTTGCTTGGGTCGTATTGATACCAGCGAATACCATTTCGATAGTCTGATTCAAAAATATGGTGATAGTTATGATAGCCCTCACCGTAAGTGACAAACGCAAGTAAACCATTGTCGCGCGCAGTGTTCTTGTCTGTATATGGCTGTGAACCCCAAATATGGGCTAACGAATTAATGAAAAACGTAAAATGGTGGCTCAGAACCAGTCGTAAAAAACCGACAGTGATTAAGAATCCAAGAATGTCGTCAAATATAAGGCCTAATAAAAGTGGTACACCAAAGTTAGTGATAAGCGTTAAGGCCAAATAATGTTTGTGTTGCCACATCACAATTCGGTTTTTTTGTAGATCGCGGCAATTACTGTAGTCGCCATATTTTTCGCCTTGGTAATCTCGTAACATCCAACCGATGTGACTAAACCAAAATCCTTTTTTTGCAGAATATGGGTCCTTGTCATTTTGGTCGACAAATTTATGATGTATTCTATGGTCTGACGACCAATGTAGGGCGCTGTTTTGCAATGCAAATGCACCGCCTAACGCCAGAATAAATTCAAGGATTGGGTGTGCTTCGTAGGTTTTATGCGCCCACAGACGGTGATAACCAACTGTGATGGACATTCCCGCGAATCCCAATGTTAAAACAGTGGCGACAATATGCGCCATTGTAAAACCATAGAAATAACCGTACAAAGGTACGCTTATGATGGTTATTAAAAATGTTAGTGAAAACACTAAAACATTTGTCCAGATAATAGGTGCTTTTTTCATAATCTTATTTGAGCTTACATGTGTACGCTGAATTTTAACTGGCTTTACTTAAAAATCAACTAATATGTTTATATTTTAGTGAACAGCTGTTCGCAGGAAAAAAATGCAATGACAAAAAACGGTACCAATCCCCCGCACAATAGGACGAGGGCAGAGCAAAAAGAGCAAACTCGCAGAGCAATTGTTGATGCTGCATTTAGAATGTTAAGCGCAGATCACAGTTATGCCAACTTAAGTTTGCGTGAAGTTGCTCGTGAAGCTGGAATTGCACCGACGTCATTTTATCGCCACTTTAAAGATATGGACGAGCTTGGATTAACATTAGTTGATGAAGCAGGTTTAATGTTGCGGCAGTTGATGCGCCAGGCGCGCGCAAGGATCGCGAGGGGCGGTGGCAGTGTTGTACGTACGTCTGTGGAAACCTTCATGGAGTTTGTCGACACTAATAGTAATGAATTCCGGTTATTGCTTCGAGAACGTTCAGGTACTTCAAAAGCATTTCGTTCTGCTGTACAGCGAGAAATGATGCATTTTATCCAAGAGCTTTCTGATTACATTAGACAAAAAACTCATTCGAACCATAAAAGTGCTTTGTGGGAAGCGGATGCGTTGGTGACAATTGTATTTAATGCCGGTGCAGATGCCCTTGATTTACCCAAGGCACAACGTGAAGAATTATCTAATAAAGTCATTCAACAATTACGTTATGTCACGAGAGGTGCAGAGGCGGGTAGAAAATAACAAGCTGTGTTATTTTTAAGGCGAGGTTTTTTAGGTAGAAACCGCCTAAATGCCTTTTGAGTAATGTGACTAAGATACGCCACGCCGCTTTATCATTTAAATATTGATGGTAAAAAAAACAAACTCTATTTCGCTAAAAACCCCAGTACAATAGCCTTTTGGGTATATGACACAGGTATGTCACATGACATTTGGTATGACTGTCGTTCACTTGTCATCACTATTCAGCAAAATTTCGGTTTAACTTGAACTCGTCAAAACGAAGCGAGAGGAAACGCATAATGGACAATAATCAAACTATAGAGACAAACTCTAACGATAATTCAACGAGCAATCCAATGGACGAATCTAGTGATAACCATCAAGAAGTAAACCAAATAGGAACTATGGCTTTATTCAGTGATGGCTTTAGTTTCAATTTCGAATTTGGTGGTCACAAAATTCTTGCCTGGGGCTCTGCGAAATCGGGAAAAGAAAAAGTATTTGTGGATGGCCAAGTTGTTGGTGAAAAACGAAGTTTTACAAGACGATCTGTTATCCCTTTTACAATAGGTAAAGATGAACTTGAAATTGAGTTTCATACGGTAAGCCTGCTTACTGCAGAATTGCACTGTACGTTAATTAAAAATGGGGTTCATGTTGAAACCCAAAAACAGATTCCGAAATATACAGCTAATAAAAAGAAATCTAAATGGCGTATCGCGTTTTGGTTTGCCATTGGTTTTGTATTTGGTTTTTTTGCTATCGATGAAATTGTCGCGTTTTTCTCTTAATCACTCTGTATAGGTAATAGTAATGAACATAAATGCAGAGTTAATTAAAATCCATAGAACTAAGCATAATTGGACTCAACAAGTATTGGCCGAGTCCTGTGGCGTAAGTTTAAGAACCATACAACGTGTTGAACGTTATGGTAATGCGTCACATGAAACGGTAATGGCATTAGCGTCGGTATTTGAAATTGAGCAGTCAGAAATAGTTATTCCCGAAAGCCCTGTGGTTGAGCTTGAAATGAAAAACACCGAGGGCAACAAACTGGTGGAACAGGCAATACAGTTTGTTATTACACTTATCACGGGTATGTTGATTGGTGCCGCACTGATGCGATTTTTGAATTAGTCGTTTAGCTGTAATAAGAGTCTATCTTGGTGAACATAGGAATAAATATGAAAAATGTAACTGGTAAAACTGCGGATACTGCTGATAGTGACAAAGAAAGCAGAGGGATTATTACGCTGGTGGCCATTACGGTGGCGATAATGATATTTGGATTAGGTGTTTCTGTTGGGCAGTTTATTGCTTGATGGCATTTATCAAAGAGTCAACAACGTGAATTGGTTTATGCATTTAAAAGCCCACATTAAGTATATTAATAGTGGGCTTTTCATTCTAAGTTTATCCGCTGTCTGTATGGTTTACTTATTTATCGATTAGATTTAGCAGTTAGAACAACGCCGCATTCTAAATGGTCGGTATAAGGGAACTGATCAAATACGGCAAATTTAGCAATGTTGTGCGTTTTACTTAGTTCCTGCAAATTGTCGTAAAGCGTATTTGGGTTACAACTTATGTAAATAATGTTTGGGTAGTTTGCCACCATCTTTACGGTATCTTCATCTAATCCCGCACGTGGTGGGTCGACGAATATTGTTTCACATTTATAGTCATCAAGTTCGATACCTTCTAAACGTGTAAATTTACGTGTTTTATTTACCGCTTCGGTAAACTCTTCGGCTGACATTCTTATGATCTTAAGATTGTCTATGTTGTTTTGTTCAATATTGTACTGTGCCGAACGCACTGATGTTTTAGATATCTCAGTTGCGAGAACTTTGTCAAATTTGTCTGCCAATGCAATTGAAAAATTACCATTACCACAATAAAGCTCTAGTAAGTCACCTTTATAAGGAATAGCATTCTTTGCCCAACTCAACATTTGTTCGCAAACTTTTGCGTTAGGTTGCGTAAAACTGTTTTCCACTTGCTTATATATGTACTGCTTGCCGTCAACTGTCAGGTTTTCGATCACATAGTCCTTATCCAATACGATCTTTTGCTTTTTAGCACGTCCAACAAAGTTAATTGTATATTTGTCACTTAACTGTTGTTTTAACACTTTTGCAGCTGCGAGCCATTCATCGTCAAGTTGCTTGTGATAAAGCAGAGAAACTAAGATTTCACCTGATAGGGTAGATAAGTAATCAATCTGAAATAGCTTGCGGCGCAATATTTCATTTGGCTTTAATAGCTCAGTTAAGTCGGTCATTACACTATTAATAAGTGTACTAGCTGGTGGGAACTGATCGATACGCACTTTTTGCTTGGTTTCTTTCTCAAACATTATATGAAAAAGATCGTCGTCGTCATGCCAAACTCTAAACTCACAGCGCATTCGATAATTTAATGTAGGAGATTTGAATTTGTCGATTTTAGGAATTGAAAACTCTGCGAATTGATCATTGATCAAATCCAACTTATTAGAGAGTAGAATATCGTAATTGTCTGGATCGATTTGGCTTAATGGCATGGGTTATTTTGTCTATAAAGGTTGGTTGTAGGTATTTTAATGCAAAAGCAGCAAAATATTAAATTTTCCAATAAAAAAGGCTGCACTAGGCAGCCTTTTTCTTAAGGACTTAACTACTTTTCGTTAGCAAGGCGAACTTTTAAGACGCGCTCTTGAAATTCAAAGTCGTTTAATGCGGCAATAGCGCTTTTGCTATCGCTGGTTGCGATTTCAACGAAACCAAACCCGCGACGCTTACCAGTTTGTTTGTCTCGCAACAAACGTACTGAAAACACTGTACCGTGTTCGCTAAACAAATCGCGAACACTGCCTTCGTTTGCACGGTAAGGCAAATTGCCTACATATAATGTAGTAGTATCTGCTTTTGCTGAGTCTTCTGACTTAGCGAAAGCGGCTGCTAAACCAGCCAATATTGAACCGGCAGCGAATACAACGGCGCCTGACAATGAAATATCTATAAAAGATAATAAAATGGCACCTATTACTGCAACAATTACTGACGGTATGAAAACCGAAGAGTTGAACGACATAACTAATTACTCTCAAAAAAATGACTAAATAAAGAAATAGCTGATACGTGAAGGATTCACGTAAAGCTTATCTTATTATCTTAATTATCTATTACAAGCACTTTCTAATATTAATTAATGTACAGGATCCTGATGAAAAAACAGCACTTTGTACAAGGATCAAACAAACAGTCATTAAAGTGTAATATTATTGAAAAAAGGGCTTGCGTTAAATTCTAAAGTCCCTAAAATGCGCCCCACGTTGTCAGGGAGACTTCAACCGCTCAAAACAATATGTTTAGTAGCAGGAATGACGTCTAAATCGACTAGGAAGTTTGAAAAAACTTTCAAAAAGATTT
>NZ_JAHKQH010000007.1:0-241356 GCF_018861025.1 Psychrosphaera sp. B3R10
GAGGCGCATAATACACTCTCCAATTTTGGTGTCAACCCTTTATTTAATAAGTTTTTAAAGACTTTTTAAACACTTGATTGACGCTGCCTTTTGCCAAGGCTTTGAAGTAGGAATGCGCCATGCGTTTCGATCAGACCCAACGAGACACAGCCGAACAGTTGCAATTAAATTCACTTTTTTTGTTTGTTCGGTTAAATATCAATCAAAACGATTATAATACGTACTAAATAGGTACAAAAAGCTTGGGTCACACCTTTAGAGAGTCGTAATTCAATAATGGATAGGAGTCCAAAAGTCCGGAAATTAACTATAGTAAACTTCCGGTTTAGTGCAAATTAGAATGTAAAATTTTCCAAATTAGGCGATTAATACCTATTTAGAAGAAAATTGCTCAAATATACTTGAGAAGTCTTTTTTGCCATTACCTGATTTTTGATGAATTGAGTACAAGTTTCGAGTTAAAGCTCCTAATGGCGTTGTACTTTGTGAACCAACAGCAGTATCCATGGCTAGCCCCAAGTCTTTCAACATCAAGTCTGTCATAAAACCACCTTGGTATTCATTACTTGCAGGTGAAGTTGGCATAACACCCGGACATGGGTTATATACGTCTAATGTCCAATTACTACCAGAACTCTTGGACATGATTTCAGATAAGACTGTTGGGTCTAGTCCATTGTCTACACCAAGTTGTAATGCTTCAGATGTGCCAACCATTAAAATACTCAGCAGCATATTGTTGCAAACCTTCGCAACTTGACCAGCGCCAACCTCGCCAGCGTGAAAGATGTTTTTACCCATTACTTCTAACAAAGGTTTTGCTTGATTAAAGGAAGATAAAGAACCACCAGTCATAAAACTTAATGTTCCAGCTGTCGCGCCCGCTACCCCACCCGAAACAGGTGCATCAATAAAATTGATTTGTTTATTGGCTAAAATAGCCGCGACAGATTGCGCTGTTGCAGAGTCAATAGTAGAGGAGTCGATGACAAGTGTGCCAACATTAAGATAATTAATGAGTCCGTCTTCACCAATATATAACTCTCGGACATGTTTTCCCGCAGGCAACATACTAATGACGACGTCACAATCTTGAACGATATCCTTTGGCGTATCTGCAGTAGTAGCACCTAATGCGACAAGTTGTTCCACCGCTTTCGGAAATAGGTCAAATACATTCACTTCAAAACCAGCTTTAAGTAAATTAGCAGCCATAGGGCCGCCCATATTGCCTAAACCAAAAAATGCTATTTTCATCATAATATTCTTCCTTATTTGCCCAAATCTTTTAACGGATGTAAATCTGTTGTCCAAGGAGAGGTAAACATTTTATTTAACATCTGAGGATCTACATCGTGCACCGTTTCGTAAAACCAACTAGGGCAGTAATCTTTATCTATTAATAGTGCACGCACACCTTCAGCAAATTCGCCAATGGCTGAACAATTACATGACAATCCAAGTTCCAGTCGAAAACAATCGGCTAATGACAATGATTTACCCAAAGCCAACTGTTTCATTATTATATGTGCTGTAAGCGGGCTCCCTTTTGCTAGGCTGTCCTGCGCTTTTAACATCCATTTATCATCACTAGCATGGTCGATAATTAATGTCACAGCCGAGCTAACATCTTCTGTTAATGCTAAATCGCTCAACAAAGTGTTAAATCGACTTATATTGCCAACAGGCATATGTACCTGGTCTTTTTGTTCAAATTTAACGAGAACATCGGAAAGCTTTTGGTGGTTTAGAGCTTCAGTATCGCCCCACTTCACTAAAAGTACTTCTTCAATTAGATCACCTTGATGCTCACTCAATACAAAATGATCTGCAAGTTGTACAAATTTGGCGTCACTGCCATTAATTGATGCCCCTGTTAGCGCTAAAAAAAGCCCCGCACCTTTTGGCATTTTGTTTAAGAAGTAAGTACCACCAACATCCGGATATAGGCCAATCGTAATCTCAGGCATGGCAATTCGGGATTTTTGGGTAACAACCCGATGACTTGCTCCTGCAAATAGTCCTAAACCGCCTCCCATAACAATACCGTGACCCCAACATAAAATGGGCTTTCCGAATGTATGAATTAAGTAATCTAGTTCGTATTCTTGTGTGAAAAACGTTTCTATATAAGGTGCAATAGCCGATTTACCAGCTTCGACAGTTGCTTTATATAGTTGAACAACATCACCTCCAGCACAAAATGCTTTTGCGCCGCTGCCCTCTAACATTACCAAAGCAATATCTGAACGTTGTTGCCATTCTAATAACTGCTTGGTGAGTAACTTCACCATTTCTAGGTTTAGTGCATTTAACGACGTCTCTACATTTAGTGTCGCAATGCCAATCTTTTTACCAGAAACACTTTCTAACTCACGAAATAAAACAGGTTCATTCATTTGAATCTCCTTGTTATTCATTCATCCATATTGCAGGGCGTTTTTCTAAAAAGGCAGTGACGCCTTCTTTCTGATCTTTGGTATCGAATAAAGCGACAAATTGTTCACGTTCATTGGCCAATGCAGCATTAATTGAGCCGTTGCGTCCTGCTTGAATTAGCGATTTACAAGCTGTTATAGAACTCGGGCTTTGTTCAGCTGTTTTCTCTGCTAACGCCAAAGCTGTATTGTATGCCCCACCTTTCGCGACAACTTCTTCAACTAAACCAATTTGCAGTGCTTTTTCTGCTGTTAAGCGCTCACCACATAGGATCATGCGTTTTGCCCAGCCTTCACCGACAAGCCATGACAAATGTTGCGTTCCACCAGCACAAGGCAATAGTCCAACTTTAGCTTCAGGTAATGCGAGTTGCGCCTGCTCTTCACAAACACGAATATCACACGCTAGCGCAACCTCTAATCCGCCCCCCATGGCATAACCATTAATTGCAGCTATAGATACTCCTTGGAAATCTCGTAATGCCTCAAAAGCAGCACCAAAAACACGAGCCATGTCTGACGCAACACCTTTGTCACCGTCGGCAAACAATTTTAGATCCGCCCCCGCAGAAAAGAATTTTTCACCTTCGCCTGTAATGACTAATGCATAAACGGCTTTGTTAATATTAAGCGCCTCGACCAACGTTTTAAGTTCCGATAGCGACTCAAACGTCCACGTATTCGCTGGAGGGTTCGCGATCATAATTGTGGCAACGTGCCCAGAGATAGATAGTTTTAATAAATCAGACATTTGTATTCCTTATTTTATTTCTGCTGCGGCTTCATCTAAAAGACGACGAGCGATGATCAACCGCATTATTTCATTTGTGCCTTCAAGAATTTGATGCACGCGAACGTCCCTAAAGTGACGCTCTAATGGGTATTCTTTGATATAGCCGTAACCTCCATGAATTTGCAGTGCTTCATTACACACTTGAAATCCAACATCCGTCGCAAATCGTTTTGCCATTGCGCAATACGCCGATGCTTCAGGGTCATTTGAGTCAAGCTTAAACGCAGCTAGACGGATCATTTGCCTGGCTGCAACTAATTCTGTTGCCATATCTGCTAATTTAAACTGCAGTGCCTGAAACGCGGCTAATGGTTTGCCAAATTGCGAACGTTCTTTCATGTAATGAATAGCAGTATCCATTGCCTGTTGTGCTGTCCCAACAGAACAAGCACCTATGTTAATTCGGCCACCGTCAAGCCCTTTCATAGCAAATGAGAATCCTTGACCGAGTTCACCTAATAGATGATCCGTTGGAATACGGACATTATCAAACGTAATAAGACGTGTTGGTTGGGCGTTCCATCCGAGCTTTTCTTCTGCTTTACCATAAATCACGCCTTCCGCATCTGCCGGTACAACAACGGCAGAAATGCCTTTGGCCCCTTCGCCGCCCGTGCGCACCATTACAACAAGAACGTCAGTTTCTCCAGCGCCAGAGATAAACATTTTAGAACCGTTAATCACAAAGTACTCGCCATCGAGTTTAGCGCTAGTTCTTAATGACGCCGCATCAGAACCCGCACCGGGTTCTGTGAGACAATACGACGCAAGTTGTTCACCCATTACAAGCTTCTCACACCATGTTGATTTAACCGACTCAGTTCCCCAAGTTGATATCATCCAAGTCGCCATATTATGAATAGTCAACATGGCTGTAGTTGCCGTACAGCCCATAGAAAGCTGTTCAAATATGAGCGCAGAGTCTAATCGACTTAACCCCATGCCACCGGCGTCTTCTGGCGAATACAAACCACAAAAGCCAAGTTCACCGGCTTTTTGCATCACATCTTTTGGAAAAATATGCTCTGCATCCCACTTGGCCGCATTAGGTGCAAGCTCAGAATCAGAAAACTGTTTTGCCAAGTCGACAAATGCTTTTTGATCTTCATTTAAATTAAAATCCATCGTTTAACCCCTGTCTGCTTTGGCGCTCTTATTTTAACGTAATCGACATGTTAGGACCTGACGCTGCTGTTTCTTCGTCAAACCAGCGAGATGTAATCGTTTTAGTTTCTGTATAAAACTTAACTGCTTGTTTACCATACGCATGCTGGTCTCCGGCAAACGAACCTTTCCAACCGGTAAACGAAAAGAATGGCAATGGCACCGGAATAGGAATGTTGATACCAACTTGCCCCACTTCAATATTGTGTTGATATTTACGAGCTGAACCACCAGATGAGGTAAAAATAGACGTTCCATTACCGTATGGATTACGGTTTATTAGGTCTATGGCGTCGTCAAGCGTATCTACGTTCATGGTTAAAAATACAGGACCGAAGATCTCTTGTTTATAAATTTCCATTTCTTCGGTTACATCAGTAAACATAGTTGGGCCAACCCAGTTACCATTTGGAAATCCAGGGACTTCGCAGCCACTGCCATCTAATACACAAGTCGCCCCTTCTTTTTTACCTTGAGCAATTAGCGATTCAATTCGAACTTTTGCTTGAGGTGTAATTTGTGGACCATAGGCGGCTTCAGGATCGGTATAATGACCCGGGCGTACGGAGGCAAGTTTTTGTTGAATTTCTGGGATCCATTTTTGTGCTTCACCAACAAATACAGCGACCGAAATTGCCATGCAGCGCTGACCTGCAGCCCCAACAGAGGCTCCAACGATATTATTAACAACGGCGTCTTTATTTGCATCTGGCATAACAACCATGTGATTTTTCGCACCTAAAAACGCTTGAACGCGTTTCATGTTGTCTGTACCTGTCTTATATATATATTGACCAACACCTACTGAACCAACAAATGAAATGGCCTTCACTTCAGGTTCGTTTAACAAAATATCCACTTGTTCTTTGTCACCGTGAACAACTTGTAACACACCTTTTGGTGCGCCGGCTTCTTCAAATAATTCAACTAAGCGTGTTGGTGTTAATGGATCTTGTTCAGAAGGTTTTAAAATAAATGTATTACCGCAGGCCACAGCTAATGGGAACATCCATAATGGGATCATTGCAGGGAAGTTAAACGGGGTGATTCCCACACAGACGCCTAAAGGTTGGGTATAACTATATGTGTCAATATTGCGCGCTACGTTTTCTACGGTTTCGCCCATCATCATTGAAGGAATATTTGCTGCATGTTCTACAACTTCAATACCACGCCAAACATCGCCCATCGCGTCTTCTTTCGTTTTACCTAATTCTTCGCAAATAATACCGGCGATCTCTTCTTGGTGTTTTTTCAACAAATACGCGTAATTCATCATAACCCGAGCTCGTTGAGGAACCGGGACTTCTTTCCACGTTTTAAATGTTTGCTTTGCACTCTCTATTGCCGCGGTCATTTCCGCTTTGGTTGCACACGGAACTTTGGCTATAACCTCTTGAGTCGCTGGGTTTGTTACGTCTATCGTTCTAGTAGATTTAGAATCTACCCATTCGCCGTTGATAAATAGTGGAACCTGTTTCATGCCGTAGCCTCTTTGATGCAAGTGGTCGTTATTATTAATTTAGTTCTATATGACTAAATAAGATACTTGCATTAAAGCAAACTATTTTTCTAATTAGAATTGAATAAATTGCTTTTATGATGGACTATATTGGCACAAACCATTCAATTACGTAACGATATGAGTACACCTTCTAACTGGCCTCTTTCCGCAGGTAGCGTGCGTTATCTTGTGCCCCGTGGAATAGTTGAAAAACTCGACGTGAACCCAATTAGCCATTTACTGTACCCTACAGCATTTGGTTATTACGAACATGCGCGTGAACATAAGGTTATACGCAATTCCCATGACGACCACTTGTTGATGTTTTGTGTCGATGGAAACGGTCATATTGAAACAGCACAAACCACCACCGAACTTGCTGCCCAGCAAGTGGTTATATTACCCAAAGGCATGGCGCATTCTTATTGGGCAAATGCAAAGTCACCATGGACTATTTATTGGGTTCATATTCAAGGTGCGTTATTTGAAAATATATTGGATATTGTTGGGTTTACGCCAACCAACTTAGTTTTTAACGTTCATAACAAAATACAATATGAAGAAAACTTTCGGGCATTGCTCGAAATACGTAAATTGAGTTACCAAACTAATGCATTTTATTTGGCCGGTGCCATAATCCAACGATTACTCATCGAACTGAGTGTGCAATATCCAAATAGCAGTCGTAACAAAAAACAATTACAGTTCCAACAGATAGACATTTATCTACAACAAAACATTGCTAAAACATTAACATTAGATGACATGGCTGTGGCGTTTGGGTTATCAAAATTTTACTTTGCAAAAAAGTTTCAGCTTATTGTCGGCGTTAGTCCTGTTCGCTATTTTATTGAAAAGAAAGTCCATTACGCCTGTCAATTACTGGATAGCAATGACAACTCGATTAAAACTATCGCAAAACAACTTGGCTACGATGACGCCTACTACTTTTCAAGATTGTTTAAAAATATCATGGGGTTATCCCCACAACAGTATCGTAACTCAGATCATGGACGTTAAAAATAGCCATTGATGCTCAAACTGTCATAAACCTGTCATAAAAAATCGCAATAATGCACCGCGTCATTACAAGGTGTAGAGCGGAAAATATGTCACATAAAATACTCATTATCGAAGACGAATTTGCGATCAGGGAAATGTTAACCTTTGTCATAGAACAAGCCGGTTACAAAGCGGTTGCTGCAGAAAGTTACAACGAAGCACAACAATATCTTTTAGAAGAAACGCCAGCGTTGATTTTATTAGATTGGATGCTTCCTGAAATGAGCGGTATTCAAATTGCCAAAAAATTGAAGCAGTCTGATAACTTTAAGAACATACCAATCATAATGTTAACCGCACGTAGCGAAGAAGACGATAAGATCCAAGGATTAGACGTTGGCGCTGACGATTACATAACTAAACCATTTTCACCAAAAGAACTTGTTGCCCGTTTAAAAGCTGTCTTAAGACGAACACAACCTACGGCAACAGATGATCCAATTGAAATTATTGGATTGCGTTTAGACCCATCAAGCCATAGGGTCACACTTGAAGGCGGTGATCTGCATTTAGGTCCCATGGAATTTAAACTACTTCACTTTTTTATGACACACCAAGAGCGTGTTTATAGTCGTGATCAGCTACTGGATAACGTTTGGGGAACCAATACCTACGTTGAAGACAGAACTGTTGATGTTCACATTCGTCGCCTAAGAAAAGCACTGCAAACACACGATAAACTAATACAAACCGTTCGCGGTTCAGGTTACCGTTTTTCAACTCGTATAGATTAATTTATATGAATCACTCCCCATCCATCTGGCAGATAACGTCGCGATTATTTTGGTATTATCTGCCTATTGCAGTTGTTGGATTTCTACTTAATATTTGGTATTCAGTAACAATTGCGTTTTGCTTGATTGTAATTATTTCCAATTATCGCCAGATGTTAAAACTCACGCACTGGTTATGGCATCAAAGAGGTATTTATCCACCGAAAGCTCATGGATTATGGTCGAGTGTTTTTGATGGGATCTATGGCCAACAAAGACGAAACGCCAAAAAACGAACTGAATTAAGCACGATAGTTAGGCGTTTTAGACTCGGTGCCGAGTCATTACCAGACGCAGTATTATTGTTTGACGAACATCGACATATATTATGGTGTAATCAACTCGCCCAGGATATGTTGGGGTTAAAGTGGCCAACGGACAAAGGTAATCGACTCGATAACCTCGTTAGGCATCCCGCCTTTATTGATTACTTAGATGAAGAAAACTTTAGTGCTCCCTACGACATTCCTTCACCGACTAAAGAACACATTCGACTTGAAGTTCGTGTTGTACCTTATGAAACAAATAAATGGACCCTGTTGATTAGAGATATTACCCACCTACATCAATTAGAACAAATGCGAAAAGATTTTATCGCTAATGTGTCACACGAGCTTAAAACCCCCTTAACGGTCATGCGGGGTTATTTAGAGATGACACCAAACAAAAATGATCTATCGGAAGAAATGTGGCAAAAAGCGCAAATGATGATGATGCAACAAGCAACGAGAATGAATGACTTAGTTGAACAGTTATTATCACTTTCAAAGCTAGAAGGTCAAAATCCAGATTTCGCCCCTGCATTTGTCGACGTGCCAAGTTTATTGGAAATTTTAACTAATGAAGCAAAATCTATATCAAATGGCCGACATATTATAGAAACTAATATTGACGATGAACTTTGCTTGTTAGGACTTTCAACAGAACTCAGAAGCGCATTTTCCAATTTGGTTTTCAACGCAATAAGATATACGCCCGATAATGGAAAAATCACTATAAAGTGGCATAAAACACGTACGGGAAACGCTAAATTTTCGGTTATTGATACCGGCTCTGGTATTCAAGCAAGTCATATCCCACGGCTAACCGAAAGATTTTATCGCGTTGATGAAGCCAGAGCTCGACATACTGGTGGTGCGGGATTGGGACTATCAATCGTCAAACATGCACTTAATCATCATCAGTCAAAACTAGAAATTTCCAGCGAACTAGGAAAAGGCAGTGAATTTTCATTTCAATTCCCGCCAACGTTAGTAGCATTAAGGCCTGTTAACCAAGCGGTAGGTTAGCCCATTTAAACAGCTACTCCTTTAATTGATGGAAAGACGACATTGTATCGTCTGATGTTTTGTCAATCCGCCTAACCTACAAATGAAGCACATCTGCTAGCAATAACATTAGCCTAACTTAAAGCTGTTTCATTTGCTGGAGTTTAAAATCTAGTGACTTTTTAACTGAAGGCCATTCTGAATTTATAATTGAAAATACCACAGTGTCGCGCAAGACACCGTCCGCTTCTATCGTGTGATTACGGAGTATGCCGTCTTGCTTTGCCCCAAGTCGTCTTATTGCTGCTTGTGACTTGACATTATGCCAGTGGGTTCGAAACTCAACAGCAATGGCCAGTTGCTTTTCAAATGCATGTTTAAGCAGCAACTGTTTACATTCGGTGTTTACCGACGTTTTTTGAAACGACTTTGCATACCAAGTAAAGCCTATTTCCAACCGCTTATTTTTTGCCACAACGTTACAAAAACGAGTGCAGCCAATAATTTTGTTGGTCGGTTTATGCCATACCGAAAACGGTAAGGCCAAACCTAATTCCTGATCAGCAAGAGCACGCTTAATGTAATCCTCAATTGTCGATTCAGACGGTACACCAGTGAACCATAACTCCCAAAGCTTACCATCTTGCGCTGCAGCTAACAGCGCCTCTAAATGAGCTATTTCTAATGGCAGCAACTTTACTGTTTCATGTTCTAGTTCAATAGGTTCTAACCAATTCACGTGCTTTACTCGCTTTGTTTTTTTGGGGACAGTTCCAATATTGCCTTGAGTTTTCAGGAGTAACAACCATCGAGATGCAAAAAATAAAATTAGGCAATGCAAACTTATGTAAACGTTTTGCAAAATCCAAATGTTGGTTCAAATAAAGTCATAAGACAAAAACATGTTAAAATTATTTGAACGTCACACACCAATTTCAACGATTAATGTCAAAATGGAGCTGTATTAATGACTTGCCCCCACGCCGGAAACTACCGAGAAGTTGAAGCATCTATTATCACTGATTTTAAACAGGATATGAGTTACGGCGATTACCTGCAATTAGACAAAATATTGTCTGCTCAGCAACCTCTGTCGACTGAACATGATGAAATGTTATTTATTGTTATTCATCAATCAGGCGAATTATGGCTCAAATTAGCTGGGCACGAGTTGTCTGCAGCAATGGACATGATTAAGTCACAGCAATTTGGACAGGCTTTTAAGGTCATATCGCGGGTTAAGCAAATTTTTCTACAACTGACTCAAGCTTGGAATATCTTATCAACTTTAACCCCTGTCGATTACTTAAAGTTTAGAGATGTTTTAGGGCATAGCAGTGGGTTTCAGTCATATGGATATAGAAAACTGGAATTTATGTTAGGTAACAAAAATTTAGAATTACTAAAGGTTCATGAAGCAACCCCTGAGATACATGCTGAATTAACTGCATTATGCCATGCACCAAGTATTTATGAGCTCACTCTGCAGGTCATGAGCGCCCAAGGACTAAAAATTGATGACATTGCTATCGACCGTAATTTTGCTGAACCTTATGTCCGAAATGATTCAGTATTAGAGGCTTGGAAAGAAGTTTATCACCATTCTGACAAATACTTTGAATTATACGAACTGGCTGAAAAATTAATGGATATTGAAGACGTATTTCAAAACTGGCGATTTAAACATATGTATACCGTTCAACGTGTCATAGGCAACAAAATGGGCACAGGTGGTAGTTCTGGTGTTTCATTTTTGAAAAAAGCCCTAGATATAAATTTTTTCCCTGAACTTTTGGAAGTTAGAACCTTATTATAAAAACGGCATATTAACTAAGGCCCCTATTAAATTGGCCTTAGTTAATCTTGATTATCTAGCCTAAGACTTGTTTGATCATGTCAGCAAGTACCTTAAAGTCAAAAGGCTTAGACATATAGTCGTCCATACCGGCGTGCAAACAACGTTGTTTGTTTTCTTTTGACACATCTGCCGTGAGTGCAATGATATAAGATGGCTTTAATTTTTTTAACAACTCAACATCTCTGATACACCTAGTTGCATCATAACCATCCATTCCTGGTAACATACAATCCATCAAAATGAGTTCAAAAGGATGCTGTTCAAACATTGCCACTGCCTCTTCACCACGCTCAGCTCGCACTGCGCATAGGTCCAATGACTTCAAAAAGCGCTCTGCAACAAGATAATTGATATCATTGTCCTCTACGACCAATATCTTTTTTTGTTCAAACGAATCTGTTTCATGGTATTTCAACTCGTCTGCTTTCAGTTGTACTTCATCATGTAAAGCAATGGAACCAATTCGCTCCATTTCAAACGCAGCAACAAGCTGGCTTATACACAAAGGCTTTAAAATAACCCGCGTAATATGGTGGGTGGTAAAAAGTAATCCATCTTCTGGATATTGATCACAAATCAAAATACGGGCGCAAGACTCTGGGATCACATTATTAACCGACATAATAAAATTTAGACCTGAGCCGCGTTCTTGTTTTTCGTCTACGATCAGATAGTCAATTTGAAAATCAGCTGGTCGATTGGCACCAATAAAGTGTTTCGCATCCAGTTCCGACAAGAAAAATGATACATTCGCACCTTGTTGACGAAAATAATGATTCGCCACTTTCAAACTCGTTTCATTTTGAATAACAATAACGACATTTTTATTCTCAAGTTCGGGGATTACCGGGACCGTATTTCGACTTTCGGCTAGTTCGACCTTAAGGACAAATTTAAATTTACTTCCCTTCCCAACTTTCGATTTTATGATCAGGCGCGAATCCATTAATTCCAATAAAGATTTACATAACGACAACCCGAGTCCTGTCCCACCATATTCCCTCGTTGTAGAACTATCAGCTTGCTCAAAAGAATTAAAAATATGCTTTTGTTTACTCGATTCAATACCAATTCCAGTGTCCGATATGCAAACTTCTAAATTAGCCGCATTATCACCAACAAATTCGACAGCACAGGATAACTTTACTTCCCCTGCGTCGGTGAATTTAATGGCGTTAGACAATAAGTTTCCAATAATTTGAGTTAGTCGAATATCGTCAATAATAGCGGTCAAATTATCTAGTTCTGTGGTATCTACGACAAGCTCAAGTCCTTTACGACAAGCGTTACCATAGTGAGACAGCGCGACATTGGAAAACAAAGTCGCTAAATTGGTTTCAACCGGATGAAGCAGCAACTTCTCAGCTTCAATTTTTGAAAAGTCCAAAATGTCGCTGATGATCTCCATCAACAAGTTGCCGCTGTTATAAATTGTTGCGACCTTTTGTTTCTGCAAAGGGTTTAATTCTGTCTGTGACAGCAATTGGCCCATGCCGATGATGCCATTAAGCGGGGTTCTTATTTCATGGCTCATATTCGCCAAAAATTCACTTTTTGCCAAATTTGCTTGTTCTGCTTGATTTTTAGCCAGCTCTAACAAGCGCTGTTTTCGTTCAATCGTATTTGAAATAAACCTCGAAAAAACCACTGCGACTAAGCCAAATATAATGATGCTGATCATCATGACTAGATTCATTTTACTTGTAAGATTAGCGACATTTTCTTCAATCGACGCTCTTGGGATAAGACCTATAAAGCTCCAATCTAAATAATCAGAATAATATTGGGTAACTAAATATTCTTTGTTGTTGATATCGACATATTGATTTGGTGCTTGAGCCAATGGCGATGACATAGCGCTAAGAAGTGATCCACCGGAGATATCTTTAATAAAACCAAATACATTATTCTCCTCCAGTGTGTCTGCAAGGATACGCCCTTTCTGCTCTACAACTATGATTCGAGCGTCTTGTCCAAAATCCAAGTCGCGTAACATTTTGGTGAAACCTTTTAAGGTGATATCCATACCGAATACCCCTATATTATTATCCTCATCATCTTTAATTAATCGAACAGTTGAAATGAGCGCAGTATTGTCGGGTTTCCAATAGTAAGTTGGGGTGCGAACAACCTCCCCTCCTGCGGCTAATCCCGTCTTATACCAAGGACGTGTTCTTGGGTCGTAATTTTTTTCGGTAGAGCCTAGGGGCCACTGCGTATAACCGCCATCCTCGGTCCCCATATAAGCGTAAGCAAGCTTTGGATAATTGGTAGATAACGTTTGAAACAAGTTAAATAGTCTAACTTCTTCTTCGCTACCGAGTAACGGCTGCATTTGTACTGCGTTACTCTCTAAGTATTTAGTTAAGTTACCCTTTACACTTTGAAACCTATAGTCACCACTGACATAACCCACATTGTTTTTGTACTGTGAGAATATCAAACTAACACGGTCTTCTATTTGCTTTACATCTTTTTGAAATCCATTTTCAAATGACTTTGAGGCGTAGGCCTTGGCTTCTTGACTCTCCAAGTAATTTGTCACTAGCAATGGTAAAACGACGGCAATTAGAAAAGCCGCAATAAGTTTAATTCTAAAATTTAGCATAAGTAGGCCAAATAACCTCCGATAATTCTCAAGCATTCAAACAAGCACAAATAAACCGGATGACTAATTTTAGAAAGTTCTGGAGGAAGCCACATTAAGTAATTCAACAGGCGACTTAACACAAAACAATGTCAATCTTACAAAGTCATCCAGAACTTTATGTAAACTATAGCCTGCTATTAGGTAATTAGGAAACTCAAACAAAAAATGTCTTTAATTATGCATTATTTGAGCTTTATATTTTTAACGTATTTTACTATTTTGAAATGGAATTGCTTTGCCTTTTGCTCTGGCAACTGCGATTTTTTGATTTCGTTTCGTTAGCACGCGAACTTGCAACAATGATTCGGCCGCCAACATAGCTCGCTCTGAACGATGCCACTTGGTTGTATAAAGTCGCTTAATTGCACTTATCGCATCAGGCGAACGATTCATTAACCTATTTGCAAAGTCTCGACAGCTTTTATTTAAGTCATTTGTCACGTCCGTTATAATTCCTAATTCTTTCGCTTTTGAGGCGTCAAACTCTTCTGCCGTCATCGCAAGTTTCATTGCTTGATCCATTGGTAACAAGTAACTTAACGCTTTATTTCCTCCCATATCAGGAATTAATCCCCAATGATTTTCCATGATGCTGAAACTGGCAGTATGTTCGGCAATTCTAAAGTCGCCACCCAATGCGATCTGTAATCCTCCGCCCCAGCATCGTCCACTTATCGCCATAATCACAGGAACGGCGAGACCTCGCCATTTGGTCGACACACGCTGAGCCAAGTTTGAATTACCGGGTAACCATTTAAATAGTAAACGAATGCCACTCATCGGTTTTTTAATAATTGAACCGACGTCTAAACCAGTACAAAAATCAGGTCCTTCGCCTTTTACAACAACACAACGAACATCATGATTAGATTTAATTAATTTAATCGTTTTATCAAGAGCTTTGAACATCTCCATATCGAGTGCATTTAACTTTTCTGGCCGGTTAAGAGTCACCCAGGCGATGCCATCGTCATCGATGTTAAGTAAAATTCTGTTTTGGATATTTTTCATATAGTTTAATCAGCTTTTCATCTGGTCTGACAAGATGCCATAGATTCATTGAAATTGCACTGTTCTTTGATGGCAATCAGTTACATAGCAATCAGTTCTATTTTTATTTTATAAGTGAGCAAATAGCCAAATAAACTAGCCAGAAATAACAAAAAGCCAAATAGCAAATGGCCAGCAAGTTAGGCCGATGACTCTAAAGTAAGGCCTGAATTTATCGGCAGACCAATTCGCAAACGCTCTGTGTCGTTTTTCGCCAATCATAAAAAGACCAATACCTACCCCGATAAAACCAAAGGCAATTAGATTGATAATTAGTGGCGAAGTGGTTTTAACAGAGTCACTCAAAAAGAGTAATCCAGCAATGAGTCGCGCCACAATTTCAAAAGGATGGAAGTAACGCCATTGGGAAAATGAAATTATTTTTATTGAAAATGCGTGTGGCGCATACGCCATATAAACACAAAACATCAAAAAAAGACCGGCAAATAAGTCGACAAACATTGAACAGCCCTCTTAGTAATTTAATATTAAGTTACGCTATTTATTTCGACTTTAAAAATAAAAAAGTCGGACAATATTACTTAAAATATCGTGCCCGACTTAATTCAACATTTATTCGATTTAGTCTGACTCAAAAATATCTTCTATCTTTAATGAGAACAACCTAGCCGCTTTGAAGGCAAGTGGTAAACTTGGATCAAATTTACCTTTTTCAATTGCGTTAATGGTTTGCCTTGATACTTCTAATCGTTCAGCCAAGTCGGCCTGCGTCCAATCTCGTTCTGCTCTCAATACTTTTAGTTTATTTTTCATTGGTACTTCCTTAAACCAATTATTGTGCTGACCAAATACGTTATACCGATGAGCATAACCAAATGCGATATCTCAGCGTCTGACTCGATGACATTAGCGATATCCAAATTTGAATAGGCTAAACCAAATACAAGACCCACTCCAAGCGCAATTGCCATGGCGTTAAGTTGTACCTTTTGCTGCATCTCATCCAGACCAGCCAGATGTTTTTTATTAGCCCAAATCATGCCAATACCAACAAGTAAGTTAATTGCCACAGATATTGAACTCATTGTTGTATTGCCATCCCAGATAAACACCGGACCAAAACTAGCAATCGCCATTGTGATTAACCAGGCAAACGTCCAAGCTGCTAGTCGCTTTGTATTGTTAATATTTTGCTGTTTCCAATTATTGTTTTGTTCACTCATTTGTAATCTCCGCTTGTCATAAAGTAAAATACACTTTACACAAAGTAACAGCAAAACAAGTAAAGTCAAGTGAACCTGACAAAAAGATTGGTATTGATTACTTATTGTTGAATAAAATTAAAGGTCAAACAACGCAACCAGACATTATTTTCTCATAGTAATTTAGCCATTTGGCACCCAAATGGATAAATTAAACTCCACTGTAGCGGTGAAAAGCAGTAGGTGAAGTAGAATTTAATTTAAACATAATGTCGTAAATTAAATGACCAGAGGACGCCAGCACATAGTTTACGAAATGAAATATAATAATATGGCCAATAGAACCAGAAGACCGGCCACTGGCAGGCAGTGACCAACCATTTTAAATGATGCGAAGTTAACCTTGGTTAAATTCCACTTCCAGTTGTTCTAATGTTTTTCCTTTGGTCTCTGGGAAGAGTTTAACAACAAAGATTAAGCTGACTAACGCAAATAATCCGTAGAGTAAAAAGGTCATTGAAGCACCTAAAGACTCAAGCTCTATCGGGAATACTAAAGTGACTACAAAGCTAACAACACTGTTTATCACACTGACAAACGAAATCGCCACGCCACGTAAGTGGTTTGGAAATATCTCAGAAAACAACACCCACATCACTGGCCCTAAAGAGAATGCAAAAGAAGCGACAAACGCTAATATACCAAATAAGACCAATCCAGCATTCATGTCTGTTGAGACAGCAAGTAACTCACTTTGTAATTTGTTATACGTATTGTCATCCAAGTATTGCTTAATTTGTTGTTTAAAAACCACATCAGATTCAAATGTGATATCAACAACATTTCTCAAATCGATTAGTTGCGCCTGTGGTAACTCACTATGAGCGGTAACAACCTGTTGGTAGTCGATTGCAGATAGTTTATAGGTCGCTTGATTAAAACCATACGAACACAACGTCATCGACACGAATACGCCTGCAAGGCCAATAATTAACAAAGGTTTACGGCCCAGCTTGTCGATAAAATACATTGCCAATACGGTAAAGACGACATTTATTAACCCGACAAATATTGCCTGAGCAAACGCAGCATCTGTGCCGACACCGCTCTGTTCAAATATGCTCGGGGCGTAAAAGAATATCGCATTAATCCCTGTTATTTGCTGTGCGATACCAACAATAAGTCCGATGCTCAGAGCTAATCTCAATTTTGAGCTAAACAAGGATTGTAAACTTGTTAGTAGACCGGTGGACTTTTCCTTTGCTGAATCTTCAATCTGGCCAATCTCTAACTCTATTTCAGCGACCGAGTTTTTATCTCGTAATGTCGTCAGTACGTGTTTTGCGTCATCTTTATTATTTTTTAACAACAACCATCGTGGGCTTTTTGGGATCAAATACAATAGTCCTAGCCAAATTATCGCAGGTATAATTTCTAGCCCTAACATCCAGCGCCAGATATTGTCCTGCAGTCCAATCATCTCAGTAAATGTAGAGGTAATTTGACTCGCTTGAAACAAGTAGTAATTGGCAAAATAAGCTGCAGAGAAACCAATAACGATATTGAGTTGGTTCACAGAAACCATCTTACCTCGCTTAGCGGCAGGTGAAATCTCGGCGATATACATAGGAGCAACCATTAGGGAACAGAAAGCTAACCCCCCAACAAATCGGGCAATGACCAACATCCAATAACTAGTCGCCAATGCAGAAAAAACAGCGGATACTAAATATAGCAAGGCAATAACTCGAAGCAAATTTCGCCGGCCAAACTTATCGGCCAGGGGACCCGCGACTAATATTGCCGCTGTAGCGCCTAATGTTGGAGCACTAACAACAAACCCGAGTTCAATTGGAGAGAGATTAAACTCTTCAACAATATATTGGATTGCGCCTGATATTACAGAGGCGTCAAAACCAAAAATAAACCCACCTAATGACACACAGATTGTGTAAAACATGACTCGTGATATTGGCATTTTTTATTATTCTCTGTTGTTTATATTAGCCACGCCAACAAGAATGTAAGCGCTATCATTTATTCATTATGAACTAAATAGAATTGAATAAAAACCGCTATTATTAAAGTTGAGAAAAATAATTAAAAGTTAAATTTTGCAGAAGATAGAAGAAGTCTGAAAATTGAATGCCAGCAAGTGTTGCTGGCATTCGAAGACAAATCATTTGATTAACCGAATAGTACTCGGTTCACTTGATTTTCTAATAGTTCTTGCTTGCCACTTTGATGGCGAGGAGAAAGATTATTAGTCACTGTATGGTTTGCCAACGATTCTAACGTGAAGTCACCAGACGTAATGCCTTTACCTAAATCACCGCTCCACCCTTTATAGCGATTCGCAACCGCTTCAGACAGGAAGTTCTTTTCTAACATTTGAGCACCTTTTTTCAGGGCTAATGCAAGGTGATCCATGCCACCAATATGACCAATAAACAAGTCACTTGGGTCGCTAGATTGACGACGTAGTTTAGTATCAAACAAGAAACCACCCGTTTTAAAGCCACCCGCTTTCAAAATGTCACACATAACCATAGTTAATTCTGGTACGTCTATAGGGAACTGATCAGTATCCCAACCATTTTGAGCATCTCCGCGGTTAGCATCGATAGAACCAAATAAACCTAATGAAATTGCCGTTGCGATTTCATGCTGGAATGAGTGCCCTGCTAACGTCGCATGATTTACTTCAATGTTAACTTTAATTTCATCTTCCAAACCAAACTGTTTTAAGAAACCATAAACGGTTGCAGTATCATAATCATACTGATGTTTAGTAGGTTCTTGTGGTTTTGGTTCAATAAGTAATGTGCCTTTAAAGCCAATCTTATGCTTGTGCTCAACAACCATTTGCATGAAACGACCCATTTGTTCACGCTCTTGACGTAAATCAGTATTAAGTAATGTTTCGTAACCTTCACGACCGCCCCACAATACGTAGTTTGAACCGCCAAGACGTTTAGTCGCGTTCATCGCATTGCAAACTTGCGTTGCTGCATAAGCAAAAACTTCTGGGTTTGGATTAGTTGATGCACCAGCGGCATAACGTGCGTTACTAAACGCATTTGCCGTGCCCCACAATAACTTCATGCCAGTTTCTTCTTGTTTTTGTTCAAGAACGTCTGTCATTTCTGCAAAGTTATTAACATATTCTTTAATACTATTTCCTTCTGGAGCAACATCAATGTCGTGGAAACTATAATACGGCACACCTAATTTTGAGAAAAACTCAAATGCGACATCCGCTTTTTCTTTTGCTCGGGTCATTGCGTCACCAGCTTGTAACCAAGGACGATTGAACGTGCCTTGACCAAAAACGTCCGCGCCGTCCCAACAAAAGTTATGCCAATAACATGCACCAAATCTTAGATGTTCTGCCATTGTTTTACCCAAGATAACTTCTTCGGCATTGTAATGATGGAACGCTAGTGGATTATCACTGTCAGTACCTTCAAACTTTATTTTTTCGATATCTTTGAAATATTGAGTCATCTAAGACTTCTCCTGCTCATGTGCAAAAAGCACCTTAACTTATGATGTCGCCATCATCGCCAAGAAAGTGTGCTTCAACAATTATGTTTTTTAAAAGCGGACTTTCGCTTTTTAGTGGTTTGGTTTTATTTCGTTCTTTTTCTAGTTTTAATGAATTGAAACCAGATATTTAGGCTAGATTGATTCAGCTAAGACATAACCTCAGTTACTAACCAAGGTTATGATTTAGCTTATTCGAGGTTTAAAAAAGTGGGACTAGCGCGTTATATAATTTTCTAAACTTAACTTGTCGTTGTTTAAAATGTTCATGTTGCGCTAAGTTTGGCTTGTGCAACTCAACCATTGGCGGCACAGGGCAGATATCACTGAGTGCTTTATCTGTTTCAACCCCAAGTTGTGCCAAACGTGCAGCACCAAGTGCAGGACCAACTTCGCCACCCGTTCTAAAGCTCACTGGACGACCTAATACATCAGCTACCATTTGACGCCAATACGGACTCTTAGCTCCGCCACCAATTAATGTAATATCGTCAGGAATTAACCCGGTTGAATGTAACGCGTCTGCACCATCAGCGATTGCAAGCGCGACCCCTTCCAATACGGCATAGGTCATTTCTTCTTGGCTTGTTTCACCTGTTATGCCAAAAAAGCTTCCCTGTGCATGTGGGTTGTTGTGGGGCGTTCGTTCACCAGCGAGGTAAGGTAAAAATACACATGACGTTGTTTTATCAAACTCAGTTTTTTGCATGTTATCCAACAACTCAACAACTGATTTACGGGCAATATTGTCTGCAAACCACTGCAAACAACTCGCCGCACTTAACGTAACGGACATCAAATGCCAAGAATTGGGTAATGCGTGACAAAAGCTATGTACCGCAGAATCTGCGTTCATGTGGAATCCGTCTGCAGCAGCAAAATAAACGCCAGATGTTCCTAGCGAAATCATCGCCTGACCAGGATTGACGATACCAAGTCCAATAGCACCTGCCGCATTGTCACCAGCCCCAGCAACGACAGGGACAGAATTTAATCCCCAACGTTTCGCTAATTCAGGATTTAAATGGCCTGTAATTTCACTTCCTTCAAACAATTCCGGCATTTGCGTTTGTGTCAAACCGCAAGCGGCTAACATAGCGTCATCCCAGCATCGCTTGCCGACATCTAGCCAACAAGTGCCTGCCGAATCTGACATATCACTGGCAAATACGCCGGTTAATAAAAAACGTAAATAGTCTTTAGGCAAAAGGACTTTTTCGACTTTGGCAAAATTTTCAGGCTCGTGATTTTTAACCCATAATAGTTTTGGCGCGGTGAACCCAGGCATAACGATATTGCCGGTTATTTCTCTCGCGTTTGGAACAGTTGCTTCAATATCAAGACACTCCTGTTCACAACGCCCATCATTCCAAAGAATTGCAGGTCTAATTACGTCATTGTTCTTATCTAACAATGTCGCTCCATGCATTTGTCCAGAAAGTCCAATAGACAAAATATTGCTCAACGATTGCTTTGCAGAAAGTTGATCAAAACAATGTTCAAGTCCTGTCCACCAATCTGACGGAGCTTGCTCAGACCAAAGGGGTTTTGGTCTTGATACTGAAAATTCACTAGAAGCCGAGTCTACTATTTCGCCTGCCGTGTTCATTATGACTAATTTGATACTTGACGTACCAAGATCGATTCCCAAAAACATACGTTCGCCTTTTTGATTTTGATGTTTACACTTCTTTGTATATCGCAAACACCAATTTAAGTTGCGCCTATGGTTTTAAAATTCGTCTCTTCGCACAATTACGAAATTTCATAAGCACGTTTACATTTTCGCCAAATCGCTTTATTAACGTTACGAATACCCTTATTGTAAGTTTGACAATAATAAAAAACATAAATCAAACAGGTACGGATTATGATAATTCGTGAGGAGAGCAATCATGTTTCAATCAAGGCACAGTATTACCTTGTTGTTTAACGCAAATAAAGTGTACGACCGTCAAGTTATTGAAGGTATTGGCCACTATTTACAAACCTCTAAAGTTGACTGGGATATCTACTTAGAAGAAGACTTTCTAACCCGCCTAGAAAATATCAATGACTGGGCTGGTGATGGAATTATTGCAGATTTTGACGACGCCGAAATTCGTACTGCATTAGCTGATTTAACAGTCCCTGTTATCGGTATTGGAGGTTCTTATCAAGATAAAAATGACTATCCTTCTGGCCCCTATGTAGCCACTGACAACTTAGCTGTCGTAGACGCAGCGTACAATCACCTCAAACAAAAAGGACTAGAGCAATTTGCATATTATGGATTGCCACATGATAAAGATCACCGTTGGTCTGAGGAACGAGAAAAAGCAATTTCCGAGTTAACAAAACAAGATGGATATAGCTGCCAGGTTTATCTTGGTCACAACACTAGCCCAGATACATGGCAGTATTCGATGAATCGACTTGCTGATTGGATCCAAAGTTTGCCTAAACCCATTGGTATCGTTGCGGTTACTGATAGCCGTGCTCGTCACTTGTTGCAGGCCTGTGATCATTTAGGTATCGCAGTACCAGATCAAATATCAATAGTAGGTATCGATAACGACGATATTGCCCGGTACTTAAGTAGGATCAGTTTGAGTTCAGTAACTCAAGGTTGCTTTGAAATGGGTTATAAAGCCGCTAAGTTTTTACACCGAAAATTAGATGGTATCGAAATTAAAAACAACATTATAAAGGTACCTCCAACAGGGGTTGCCGAGCGTCAATCATCAGATTTTAAAGCATTAAATGACCCGCATGTTATTCAAGCGATGCAGTTTATTCGCCAAAACGCTTGTCGCGGTATTAAAGTTGATCAGGTCACCGATTACGTTGGGATTTCGAGAAGTAATTTAGAAAATCGATTTGTTGCGGAGCGTGGACACAGCATCCACACTGAGTTACACAATGAAAAACTCGCCAGAGCATGTAAAATGTTAAAAGAAACAAGTGTACCAACGAAGGAAGTCGCGTGTATTTGTGGTTACCCATCATTGCAGTATATGTATGCAATATTTAAAAAGCATTTTGATGTTACCCCAACTCAATTTAGGGATAATCATAATAAAAACAAAGTTGCTTCATTAGCATATGAGCACGAGTTTTAACTTATTCCAAGCACCATTTATAGGCGCCATATTTAGACGCTATTTATTGCATAAATAGCGTCTAAAACTCAAAACCTCGGCTCAATTTAAACAGCTGGCTGTCAACATTAGCCAAATCTAAAACCACGTCAAAATGATTACGAGACTCGATCTCTAGAACGCTATTTACAATACATTGTTGTTCTAGGTGAGCAGCAAACTCCTTCGACTGTCGTTTAAACTCAGACGTTTCATTGTTGCCAAAGGCGATAACAAAAGGGCAATTATTTTTAAACTTAAGTCTAATCGGGCTATAGACAGCAATTTGATCCTCAGGAAGACGTAGAACGTCATTAATATCGGTATTTGTAATTGGCTCTATGTCGTAAATACCGCTAATTGCAACAACCCCTTTAACCAAATTTTTAGGAAGCGAAATTTTGATGTCATTATCCGAACGCCATTTAGGCCAATGAGTCGCACACATCATCGCTGCAATATGTGCTCCACCTGAGCTACCTATGAGCACGATCCTTTTTGGATCAAAGCCAAAAGAGGAAGCATTTTCATAAAGATAAGCTATTGCTCGACGATTTTGCTCGATAATTTCAGCCAAATTAACATCGGGCAGCAGTGCATAGTTAATCACCGCAAAATAGTCGCCATGTTGCTGAAAATTCGTAGCCGCAAACCCAGAGACTGATTTATCTAACTCTTGCCAAACTCCCCCATGGAGGTAGATATAAAGTGTTTTACTGTTTGTAACATCACAATGCGGCACAAATAAGTCGAGTTTTTCAGCATCTGAAGAACCGTAAGACAAGTTTTCTAACACACTTTGTGTTTCCCTCGCCCACCAAAGTGCCTGCGCACTTCTTTCCGCGTAGCGGGCTATATACACTTGAATATCTTCAATGCAACTACTAGGGGAATACTCTTTTTCTAATTCTAATTTTTCGAGTTTTCTATACATTTGGATACTATATTGACACACATAACATCAAGAAAATCACAACTGATAAACAGCTGCAATAATATGCACAAAATCATTCCCCATTTGACGTACGAATTTGTTTACAAACTAAAGCAGATCACATAGAACGGCCTACTTATTGGCATTGCGCCTTATGTCATGTATTGGAAAAAATACAGCTAATTTACAGATCGATTCTATTTGCCAAAATCGGCAGTTTTACGTTAAGCAAAACTTAATATTGAGGAAGGTTATTAAATTAATATAGGTTTCATCAGTTTATTTTTAATGGGTATAATGGCGCATTAGCTCCCTGTTACTCATAAGAGATTTATGCTTTCTAAAAATCAGATGAAATTAGCACGTTCGTTAGGTCAAAAAAAATTCAGAAAAAGTCTAGGACAGTTCCTTGTGCAGGGGGAAAAGAATGTCCTAGAATTATTGCAATCAACGCTCAAAGTTGATCAAGTTTTTGCCACTGACTCATTCGTAAGTCAGCATGAAACACAAATTAGAGGTTTGCAGGTTACCGTTACTGACGAGGTGACGTTATCTAAAATAAGTACATTAGCTGCTAACAATACCGTTATCGCCATCGTTACGACGCCCCCCAACGTATCTTTTCAAGACCGTGGTTTAACCATTGCATTGGATGGTGTCTCAGATCCAGGTAATTTAGGGACGATTATTCGAGTTGCTGATTGGTATGGAATACAACAAGTCGTATTAGGGACAAATTGTGCTGACCCTTATAATCCAAAAACTATAAGCGCAACCATGGGCAGCTTTACTCGCGTTGAAATTGTCTTCGCTAATTTAGCCGAGATATTACCTACAACAAATCGGCCTGTTTATGGTGCATTTTTAGAAGGTGAAAACTTACATCAAGCGACACTTTCAAATGAAGCAATTATCGTAATGGGCAGTGAGTCACACGGAATTAGTAGAGAGGTTGCTGCGTACATCAACAAACCAATAACTATTCCACGTTTTGGTTTTGCAGAATCACTCAATGTTGCAATGGCTACAGGAATTATTTTAGATAACTTTATTCGCTAGGACTAACGGTTGGCCTTATTGGTTACAGGCTTGTAAATGAAAGTTTTAACGACCAAACATTTAGTTGCGTTATTGTTAGCCACCAAATGTTCAACAAGCAAACAAAATGTGACCAAATAAAATTCTGAAGTCCGATTATCAGTATTTTAATTGATCACAATCGTTTTGTTGATTGTGTTGTTACTTGCGACTTTTTTCTAATTTAGCTAACAGACTCGACGTATCCCAACGTTCACCACCTATGGCTTGCACTTCGCTATAAAACTGATCAACAAGCGCTGTTAGTGGCAAATGACTGCCATTTTTACGGGCTTCACTTAGGGCAAAACCCAAATCCTTGCGCATCCAGTCAACGGCAAAACCATGTTCATATTCTCCTTGCCACATTGTTTTATGACGGTTGTCCATTTGCCAACTGCCAGCGGCACCTTGAGATATTGCTTCGATAACTTCAACGCCATCTAATCCAGCGCTCCGAGCAAAATGAAGCCCTTCAGCAAGTCCTTGCACAACACCTGCAATACAAATTTGATTAACCATCTTAGTCAATTGACCGGCGCCAACCTCACCTAGTCGTTTAGAGAATTTAGCAAAACTATCTATTACGGGTGCTGCAAAATCGTAATCCGCCTGTGCCCCACCAATCATAACCGTAAGCACGCCGTTTTCAGCACCTGCTTGACCACCTGAAACAGGGGCATCTATAAACCTAATGCCGTGTTCGTTGGCTTTGGCATTAACTTCTCGAGCAACTTCAGCTGACGTTGTGGTGTGATCGACAATTAACGAGCCCTTGGCTAATCCGGCTAATACACCGTTGTCACCATATATGACCGATCTTAAGTCATCGTCGTTGCCAACACATACAAACGCTATTTCACAATCTTCTGCGGCAGTTGCCGGCGTTAAGGCCATATTGCCACCGTATTGCTCTACCCATAATTGGGCCTTGCTGGCGGTACGGTTATAGACAGTGACATCGTGACCTGCATTTAACAAATGTCCAGCCATTGGAAATCCCATGACGCCCAAACCGATAAAACATATTTTCATAAAACAATTCCTGTGAAAAAGTCATTATTCCTGACTTTATTGATTTAAATCTATTAACAACACTACTATTTACGTTACGGTGTTTATATTCACTCTATGTGCTCAGGATAAACCTATTATGTCAAAATTTACAGTCGCAGTATTCAGCAGTAAACCTTACGATAACCAAAGTTTATTGCAGTGCACAACAGATGACATTGAATTTCAATTTTTTGAAACTCGATTGACTGAAGCTTCTGTACTAATGGCACAAGGCGTTGATGCAGTCTGTGTTTTTGTAAATGATATTCTCAATCGTGAAGTTTTAACGCAATTGAAAAATATGGGGATCAATAAGATCGTATTGAGATGCGCCGGTTTTAATAACGTTGATTTGTCTGCTGCTAAAGAACTAGAAATGTCCGTCGCTCGTGTCCCAGCCTACAGCCCAGAAGCTGTCGCTGAACATACAATTGCATTATTGTTAACCTTAAATAGAAAGTTGCACAAGGCCTATAATCGAATAAAAGATAATAACTTTAGCCTAACTGGATTGATGGGTTTTAACCTTAGTGGTAAAACAGTGGGAATTATTGGCACAGGTAAAATTGGCGTCGCTACGACCCAAATCCTTAGAGGATTTAAAGCGAATGTAATTGCCTATGATCCAAATCAATCCGAGGAATTTAAAGCGCTTGGCGGTGAATATGTCTCAATTGATGTTCTCTATAATCAATCAGACATAATCAGCTTGCACTGCCCTTTATCGCCAACAACACATCACCTCATTAACGACCAAGCACTGGAAAAGATGAAACAAAATGTCATGTTAATTAATACCAGTCGCGGAGCATTAATCGATACTCAAAGTGTGATTAAACATCTTAAAAATAAAAAAATTGGGTATCTTGCGCTAGATGTTTATGAACAAGAAAGCGAATTGTTTTTTGAAGATCACAGTTTTGATATCCTTCAAGACGACACTTTTCAACGCCTTTTAACCTTTCCAAATGTATTAATAACCGGACATCAAGGTTTCTTTACAGCAGAAGCTTTGGAGCAAATTGCATCAATCACCATTAGTAATATTAACGATTTAAAAGCGAATCGCCCCTGTATTAACAGTTTATAGTTTTGTTCTATATTGCAGTATGACGCTGAGTGAGATACCGTGCTACCGATGTAAACGTTTAACCAACTTATCGGGTGCAGATGTCATTACCCTATTGGTCCATGTTTAAGTTAACGAAAATGCCAAAATAAGGCACAACATTCAAAGTGAATTCTACATGCATATATTAATTACAGGCGCATCTTCTGGAATAGGCAAAGCCCTATCTATTTTATTATCAAAAGATGGTCATACCTTAAGTCTTTGTGGTCGCTCGAAGCAAAAACTTGCATCGACGCTAACCCAATTGGAATTACCAGCAGCAAATCACGCAAGCTTTTGTATAAGTGATTTTGAGGCGGTAAATGATTTCTGTGTTAACTCAATTGAGCATTCAGGCGCCATTGATGTCCTAATTAATTGTGCAGGGCTAAACTCGGCTCGAGGTGCGGGTCACGAATTACCCATTAACGAATTAGATTGGATGATGAAAATAAACTGTTATGCACCAATCCAATTTATGCAGTCCGTATTGCCAGATATGATTGCGCGACAACAAGGTTTTGTCATTAACGTAATGTCAACGACATGTCTATTCTCAAACCCCGGAATTGCGGGCTATTCTGCGAGTAAAGCGGCATTTGATTCTTATACCAAAATAATGCGCAAAGAACTCAGGGAAAATAATATTAAAGTGAGTTCAATTTACCCAGGCGGTGTCGATACCGATTTTAGAGAAACTAGCCGACCTCAATACCTATCCCCTTACGATGTAGCCGTCGCGATAAAACATGTCATTGATATGCCTGAAAATGTGCAACCTCACGAACTTGTTATCCGTCCGCAATGTGAAGAAAACTTCTAGCCAATGTCATCTCGCCTAATCTGGTGAAATTGAAGATTCGATTATAGACCTCTCATACGAGCGTTCTATAATCGTCTTAGATGTCGATTGTCCCTGTCAGATATACAACGGCCTGTCCTGAAACTAAAACTTGCTCACCAACAATAGAACAAAACAGTTCACCCCCTCTAAAAGAGGCTTGGTAAGCTTTTAACTCAGTTTTGTTTAATTTTTTAGACCAATATGGTGTTAAACCAGAATGAATGGATCCGGTTACAGGGTCTTCATCACCACCATTCGCAGGCCAAAAATAGCGTGAGACAAAGTCATATTTGTCGCCTGTTGCGGTTACAACAACATCCAATGGTGCCAAGGATTTTAACGCTTCTGACTCATACTGCAACGAAGTCACATCTTCTTCTGTTTCAAAAATAGCAAAATAAGCCTGCCTATTTTTTAATACTTCAATTGGTTTCTTGCTTAAACCTGCAAGTAATTCTGATGGAATATCTAACACTGGTTCTGGCTCTTGATTAGGAAATTTCATTTCGATAAAACCAGTAGGTTGTCTAGATATAAACAAGTCTCCAACTTTATCTGTACTAAATTGTAGTTCACCTGTTACTTGGTAATACTCAAATAATACAAATGACGCGGCTAATGTTGCATGACCACAAAAGTCGATTTCAGTAATAGGAGAAAACCACCGAATATCGTAAGCATTATGCCCCTTTATCGAAATAAAAGCGGTTTCAGACAGATTATTCTCGATTGCGATTGACTGCATTACACCGTCATCGAGCCAAGTATCTAACAATACGACGGCTGCAGAATTACCTTTAAACTGTGTGTTGGTAAATGCGTCTACAATATAAATTGGCAACTTCATTTTTATCCTTAAACCTTTGTGGATAGTTACTTAGGTAAAGCAAATATGATCATTCTAATTAATGAACTATAAAGCAAAAACATGGTTTTGGGATATAAAACAAAAACTTATTGTGCGGCAATTTTAAATAATTGAGTGCCAATTTGCACCGCAGCTGAGGGGTAATGCAAGATAACAATACCGCTAACGGGAGAAACGATTTCTTTAATTGCTTCCTGCGTATCAAATTCGAGTGAATTTAACACTCTTGCCAATACTTGTCCTTTTTGCACAATTTGCCCAGGTTTGGCCAAATATTCAACCATGCCAGCATATTTTGAAAACAAAGTACGGTATTGGCTTAAGTCAGTAATCGTAACATCTTTTGCCGGTAACGGTTTAAAGCCATCGATAAACTGATGAGTCTGCAAATAGTTTAATATACCGTCTGCGTCCATTTTAGCCTGTTCAAGACAGATGTTTTCCTGTGAACCAAGTTCAACGGTATAAGCTTGTACCCTATACTCAAATGTTAAGCCCTGTTTCGCAAAGAGTTCTGCCAATTTTACTAATGGAGTAAAACTGGCTTCGTCGAGTGCACCGGCAAACTTTTCTGGAATTGAAATAACGGTTTCAATTTGAAATTGAGTTGCCTGCTCTGCGAGAAAATTAGGGCTATAGATATGTCGAGTAGAAGATGGACCCGTATGTAAATCTAATACAAGATCCGCTTCAATCGCCATATTTTGCAACGTTGAATTTAAGTATTGGGCGGTGTTTACGCCCCATTGGGACTCAAGTTTATTTTCGAGTTGTTGTTTTAAGAACAATCGTAATTTAAACACAATGTCGTCTTCCATTGCATTTTTAGAGCCTTGCTGTGCAAACGCTTCAGTAATCTTAGGTAAATCTAATGTGGAAAAAAACGCTTCTATTTGCTGCTCATCGTAATGATAAAAACGATTCCAATTATTACCATTCGTTGCGTCAAACCGGCCTTGCAAATATTCGCCTGCTCGTTGTGTGCGTCCAAACGGATTGCAATTTGGAACGAGGACAAAATTAGCATTGAGATGACACTCCTGCAGTTTTTGAATTAACTTTAGAATGACCGCACTGCCCTGCATTTCAGCCGCGTGCACTGCACTTTGAATATACACAGTACGTTGTGCATCAGCAGTTTCCGGGCTTAACCGATAAACAGGAATGCCAATCTCTTGACCGGCGATATCCTGATTTAAGGTAAGCAATTGCTTTTCAATTTTTATCATTAGGTGATTACAACATCTAGCCTTTATTACGCAGCAAAAAGATCGTCGTGTATTCTACGAACAATGTTTTCTGCGGATGCTTGTTCTACTAAGAAGCACACATTATGTTGCGAGGCACCATGACAAATCAAACGCAATTGATCGTTTTCAACTGTTCTAAATATACTGCTAATACGGCCTGTGCCATCTTGGCCACTGTGGATGTGATTACCAATAACCGCTACAAGTGCCAAGTCAGACTCGACCTTCACTGAACAGAAATCTTTAAGGTCACGAATACAAGCGTCTGTTAAATCAGCCATCGGTGTATTAGGTGGGTTATCAATTGTTAATGCGACAGAAATTTCAGACGTTGTGATCAAATCAATTGATAGTTTGTGTTTTGCTAAAATCGCAAATACGCGCGCCAAGAACCCCGTTGCATGTAACATTTCAGGACTTGTTACCGTGATCAATGTTTGATCTTTTCTAAGTGCTACAGCACGAAATGCCGGTTTATGACTGACTTCTTTCGAAATCCAAGTGCCACCGGCATTTGGCTCTAAGCTAGAACCAACAAACACTTTCACGCCACTTCGAATTGCTGGTATTAACGTCGCTGGATGTAAAATCTTAGCACCAAACGTGGCCATCTCAGCCGCTTCATTAAAGCTAATCTCACCGATTGGTCGGGCTTTGTCGGTGATACGTGGGTCAGTAGTATAAATCCCCGTTACGTCTGTCCAAATTTGTAATGCAAAGGCGTCAACCGCTTCTGCAAATAATGCAGCGCTGTAATCCGAACCACCACGTCCTAGTGTAGTTGTATTGCCAAAACTGTCCTGACCAATAAACCCTTGAGTAATAACAACTTTTTCTTTAAAAAGTGGTACCAAAACATCCGTAGCATGTTGTTTAGTAACGGCAAGATTTGGCTCTGCTTTGCCAAATGTACTGTCAGTTTTAAGCACCTGGCGACCGTCAAATGACGTTGCTACATCGGCGTTTGCAACCTTGTTCATTACCGCTGCAAATAACTGACTCGACATTCTTTCACCAAAAGACAAAATTTCATCTTTCAATTTAGTAGAGGTTAATACGTCGTCCTGCGCTGCAACTTCAGCAAGTTGCCCCAACAGTTGTTCGATAACTTGTTCTAAATCTTGCGGGCGACCCAAGTCATTTAGAATTGAATTTTGTATATTTCTGATCTGTTGCAAAACGCTTTCGCGCTCATTTGCGCTTAGACTCTCATTGCCAAGTTTAACCAAAAGGTTAGTTACGCCAGCGGATGCTGAAACGGCAACAAGACGGATATCGTTATTATCCAAAATAATTTGAGCGCAACGGCTCATCGCTTCAAAATTTGCGACACTTGTGCCACCAAATTTGGCAACAGTTAAAGATTGTAATGAGTTAGACATTCAGTCTTCCTTAATAAAATTTATAGAAATCAATTTATTAAGAAGAACAAGGCATATTTAGGTAGGACTTACAAAGTAAGACGTCTTTACATGCCAGAAGCTCTCCACCTTAATAAACATTGTTTATTAAATATCCAGGTGACAACTGCAAGGATTCAACCTTGCGAGCCGAAATCACTTATTCTCAACTAAGTGCTTTCTCGGCGTTGTGCCCCATCATTAACTTGCCTCGAGATTGAGATCTCTTCAGTTAACTGCCTGACCAACGCGCCTCTTCTGGTGTTGTCGGTTAATAACTTAACCAACAACCTGTTCCAAACCTGCTGGAACGCGTGTATTAAACAAAAAATTAGAGTAAAAAGTCAAGAAATCATTCAAACTTTTTAAACTAATACATAACTAATTAAAAACAATATAAAAACAATTTGATTAGATTTTCTCTAAACTAATGCAACCCACACTGTATCCGGCACCAAAACTGCACAAAATCCCTTTATCTCCAGAGGTAAAATCATCTTTGTATTTATGAAACGCAACAATAGAGCCCGCTGACGCTGTATTCGCAAATTCATCTAAAATTAACGGCGCATCTAAAAACTCAGGTTCACGGCCTAATAACTTTTTAGCCGCAAACAAATTCATATTTATATTAGCTTGATGCAGCCACATACGCTTTACATCTGTAACTGGCCAATTGTTTTTTCCTAAATGCTCAGTAATCACTGTGGTCACCATTGGCAATAACTCCTTGAATACCTTTCGGCCTTCTTGAAAAAAGAAACTATTGTCGGCAGGCAAAGATTCGTAACAATGGTCCACATAACTATGGTTACAGCGGATGTTATTTGAGAACTTAGTAACTTGACTGGTGTTAATGATCTTAAATTGATTGTCTGACGTTGCAGTCTCTGTCGATTCGATGATTAATGCAGTTGCAACATCACCAAATATAAAATGGCTATCACGGTTAGAATAGTCTAATTGTGGCGTAGTGAACTCCGGATTTACGATCAGAACCGTTTTTGCAGAACCACTTTTAATCGCATTTACCGCATTAATAAGCGCAAACGTTGCCGTAGAACAAGCAACGTTCATATCAAAACCAAATCCTTGAGCCCCTAGAATACTTTGCACTTCGACTGCCATAGATGGGTATGAGCGCTGCATATTTGACGAACCTAAAATGACTAAGTCGATATCTTCGGCATTTTTGTTTGCGTCTTTTAATGCTTCTTTGGCAGCTTCAACCGCCATCAAAACCATTTCAGGCGGTGTATCGACATCATTCTTCACAAGCTTTGGGTGCATAACATTAATGTCAGTAACACCGTCTTTACACATCATATAACGTGATTTAATGCCTGAAGCTTTTTCTATAAATTCTACACTGGATGTTTTTTTGGCTTCAACAGTTCCAGCTGCAATTTCAACGGCATTTTCGCTATTAAACTTCTCTGAAAATGCATTTAATACATCTACTAACTCTTGATTAGACACTTTATAAGGAGGCACAAATAGGCCAGAACCTGAAATTACAACACTCGTCATATACAACTCGAATTCTTAATTATATCTTATGGTTATTATTCGCCTGGCGAACCCAAAGTGCAACCTTTTCGAAAAATAAAGACAATTAAACTCAAAATAACTTTAGATACCGGAAGTTAATTAGTCATCTGACGTGTTGAAGCGAAATGTTAAACACCCTAAAACTTATATTTATTGTGGCGAGCATTTGCACTCATTAGATTATTACAGTGATTTTAATTACATAGTAATTAAAGGGAAAAACAAGCATTGAATTTATCGTGGTTAAGTATTTATTTTTAAATGAAAAGTATATTTAAAAAGCGTCAGTAAACTTAAAATTGGGGAGCTTACTGACGCTATTGATATTAGTTAGCTGCTGTATCCAATGGGGCAAATGACTTTACAAGATCGTCTATTTGCTTCATTTGAGACAAGTACCCTTCCAGTTTATTTAGCGGTAATGCACAAGGTCCGTCGCATTTTGCTTCATTTGGATTTGGATGCGCTTCAATAAATAACCCTGCAATACCTAACGCCATACCAGAACGAGCTAGCTCTGCTGCTTGTGCTCGTCTGCCATCCGCTGAATCGGCACGTCCACCAGGGCGTTGAAGCGCGTGTGTCGCATCAAAAATAACAGGCGCTAAACGTTTCATGTCGTCCATTCCCAACATGTCTACAACAAGGTTGTTGTAACCAAATTGACTACCACGTTCACATAAAATAACTTGGTCGTTACCAGCTTCATTAAATTTGTTGATGATATGACGCATTTCGTGTGGTGCTAAAAATTGCGGCTTTTTAACATTAATGACCGCATTGGTTTTAGCCATCGCCACAACTAAGTCCGTTTGACGGGCTAAAAATGCTGGTAATTGAATTATATCCACAACTTCAGCAACAGGCGCTGCTTGATGTGGTTCATGAACATCGGTGATAATTGGTAAATCAAATTGTGCTTTTACTTCTTCGAAGATCTTCAGCCCTTCTTCAAGACCCGGACCACGATAGGACGAAACAGACGAACGGTTCGCTTTATCAAATGACGCTTTAAAAACATATGGGATCCCAAGTTTAGTGGTAACTTCTTTATAATGTTCAGCAATTTTCATCGCCAAATCTCTAGATTCCAATACATTCATGCCACCGAACAATACAAACGGTTTGTCGTTTGCGACTTCAATGCCGTTTTTTAAATTGATAGATTGCGTATTTATTTCAGTCATTACTGTTTCCAATTAGTTTAATACAATGTCTAGATGGCAACTGATTGTAAAATCATGCCACAAAACCAAGCTGCAAATGTGCCAATTGCATACCCCAAAACAGCCAATAAAACACCTACTGGTGCCAAAGACGGATGGAACGCAGACGCAACTACTGGGGCAGACGCAGCGCCACCAACATTTGCTTGGCTACCAACCGCCATATAAAACAATGGCGCTTTGATCAGCTTTGCTACACTCAACATTAACGTTGCGTGGATCAACATCCAAACGATGCCAATGACAAAGTATACTGGAGTATCGGCAATTGCCGTTATATCCATATGTAAGCCGATAGAGGCGATTAAAATATACAAAAATGCGCTGGCGATTTTTGAGGCCCCAACGGTTTCAATTTTTTTCAGTTTAGTAAAGGACAACGAAACGCCAATTGCGCTGGCCGAAACAATCATCCAAAAGAATTTGCTGTGAAAACTGAGTTTTTTACCTTCCGGAAAGTTTTCAATCATCCAAGGCGTTATCAAGTCTGCAAATAAATGAGCAAAACCTGTGACACCAAAGCCAATCGCACAGATCATCATTATATCCGGCAGCATAGGCATCCGGGCATTCTTTTTCTCAAAGTCTTCTACTTTTTTCCGTAATGCATTAATTGCAGTGGTATCAGCACCGGTTTTTTCGTCAAACCGTTTGGCATTACCAGCAAGAATTAATAAAACGGCCATCCACATGTTAGCGACAAAAATATCCACCGTAACCATCGCAGAGAAAATTTCACCACCGACATCATATGATGAGAGTTCAAATACTTCTTTCATCGCACTTTGGTTAGCACCGCCGCCAATCCAACTTCCGGCAATTGTTGTCATACCTCGCCAAATCCCCTCAGGGTTTACGCCAAGTAAATCTGGAACAAGTGCGGAGACAACTAGCAGCGCGATTGGTCCCCCAACCACGATGCCGAGAGTGCCGGTAAGAAACATGATCAGTGCTTTTGGTCCTAATTTTATTATCCCTTTTAAATCTACACTTATCGTTAATAACACTAAGCAGGCAGGTAACAAAAATCTTGACGCTACATAATAAACACTCGAATTTGCACCATCGACTATGCCAGCTGTATTTAAAATAGAGGGAAGGAAATAACACAAAAATAATGCGGGAACGTATTTGTAAAACTTTTTCCACGAGGCGTTTTCACTTTGATTTGTATAAAATACAAACCCCAGAATAATTGCTAACAAACCTAAGACCGTGGCGTCATTTGTGATCAATGGCGTCGCCATATAAACCTCATTATTATTTTTATTTTGTAGGGAAACGACAACCTTTTAATTGCTCTAAGTGGCATTATTTTGAGTTGTCGAACAGAGGAGAATTTATACCACTTTTTTACATATTTTCCAAAACGTTATATGTAATACCATTTCACTATTTTCAAACAGGAATGCTTAATCAACGAGTGACTCTAAAAACATTTTATTTCAAGGATTAAGTGGTGTAAGCAATTAAAAACAACAAAAACAGAAAATAGCACCAAAACCAAGATGCTTTATCGTCTATTGGCGCAACTTTAGTGGATGGTTTCTAGTTGACCGTGGAGATCATCCATCTGCATTTTCAAGAACATAGTCATGGGATCGTTTGGACACGCCTTAATGAAGTAATCAAAGTCGTCTTTGGCCCATTTGTCGCATTCGAGTTGCTGTAATACAAGGCCTCGGTCGCGACGTTCATAAGGATCTTCAGGAAGTAATTCCATTAAGGTTTCGACGCAGTTTAATGCCTCTTCTAAAAACCCTTCTTCAAGCATAAAGATTTTTTGTTCGGTTAATAAAATTTTGACAATTTCATCAGTCGGGATAGGTTTTGCAAACGTCGCAATTTCGTTTGTCATGCTGTCGCGCACATCATCAGAGGAGATGAGATACTCACAACCGCCAGATAAAGCGTCTACTACAATTAACTCAGAATTAGACAATTTGATAACCAGTCCAATTTGTTCTTCAACTTCGGCAATTGACGCATCAAAACCGAGCTGTTTCAATAGGTACGCTAAAACGACACTCATGCTCAGGTAATTGCCTGTGCGGTGCATTATGCAATACGATATATTGGCCAATGAACTTTCAGGTATGGTTTGCATGCCGGGTCCTGAAAACGCTAACTCGTCAAAAATCACGTCCAACAATGCATAAAACCTGTCGGTTGGATTGAGTTCAGAATGATCAATATTTTTCAGATAGGCAACATGCGCTGCTAACTGCTCTTCAATTTCTTTGATTGAAAAAACATATTGCCAATTTTGTTCTAATAACAGGACTTCTTGTAACAATTCATCAGACGATTCCGCCTGATACAACCAATTTGCTGACATAACTTCTCTATAATGACGGTACTACTAAGGGTATATGTAGTCGGCACAGAGGGAATTCAACCCAATGTAGATATCACATTAACGATTCTTTCATTCGCTAATCGAATCTGTGCCGCTTATAAGACGAGTAAAAAATAAATGTAATGAGGCTAGAATACGCTTTTGGTTGCCGCTATTTTGCCGGCAAATAATAAACACACGGTCGCCGCGGCCAAAAAGCTATAACTCTTTGCTGGTTTTGCCGACTTAATCGCTACAATGGCAAACCCTATATAACCGATAACAAACAAAACCTTAGCCGTTAACCAGGCTGTTTGGATTGGATATTGTTCAATGACAAAGCACATAGCCACTGCTGATATTAGCAAAAATGTATCTATAATGTGTGGGGCGATTGCCAAGAATCGAGTTTTTGGTCGATTCTGAATTTTAAATCGATAAAAACGATAATAAAAAAATACTACGCTTAACAGCACAAAAGCCAGGTGACTATGTTTAACAGCAAAATACATTTTTTTCCCTATTTAATACTTATGTAATTGTAATTACCTAGTGACAGTAAATTAGTCTGGATAGAGGTTCATTAACTGCTCTAACTCAGCCGCAGAGTCCATCAATATGCTGACAAGTTTTGGATCAAACTTTTTACCACTTTGCTCCATTATAAACTTATGCGTTTCTTCTGGTTCCCACTGTTCTTTGTAACAACGTTTGTGGCGTAATGCATCATATACATCAGCTAATGCAACAATTCTTGCAAACACATGGATATCCTCGCCGGATTTACCGTCTGGATAACCAGTTCCATCCCAATTTTCGTGATGCTCTTTTGCAATAATGGCGCCCGCTTTGATAATGTTTCGATTAGAGCCTTCAAGTATTTTGTAGCCGACTTGAGCATGCGTTTGCATCATTTGCCATTCATCTGGATCTAACTTCCCTGCTTTGTGCAGTATGTGTTCTGGTATCCCTACTTTGCCAATATCGTGAAGCGGTGCTGCATTTTTTACAAGTTCAGCGTCACTGACACTTAAGCCAGACTTAGAAGCTAACATATGACTAATATTTGCGACTCTACGCACATGATTTCCAGTTTCCGTCGAACATTGTTCAACCGCTTCACCTAAACGATAAACGAGTTCACGTTGAGTATCTTCTAATTCGATTTGCAATTGAACATTTTCGTAGGCAATTTGAACATTTTGCGCAAACATTTCGATTAATACTTTTTCATCAACGCCAACGTTCGTTGGTAAACCCGAAATGTAGAGTATTGAATTGCTTGAAAAACGACTCGAACAATAGGCAACTAAATAGTCACCATGATAAACAATCGATTTATTTGTAATGGCTTCTTCAAATGCGAGGCGAAGTTCATCTTCTAAAACATCATTGACGCTTTTGCCTACAGTGTTTTCAAAATCGCCTTGAGCCGCGATAACGCGCAAGTTTTGTTGGTGTTCTGACTCTGTACAATTAACCATTAATGAATTCGTTACATACATGGCTTTTTCTTCGCCACAACCTAAAACTGAAGTTAATTGTTGTAACACGCCGTCAATAAACTGATCCATCGAATGGATAGAGAAAATGTTAGCTGACGCTTCAATAATTTTTTTCAATCCCTGTCTACTATGTTCAAGCGCAATAATATCTCTATAAGCGCGTAAGCTAGACATAACGACAGTAAACAGTTTTTGTGCGGTTAATTCTGTTTTTGATTTGTAGTCATTTATATCGAAGTTGACAATGACTTGGCGTTCGGGAGCTTGACCGGGTTGGCCAGTCCTAAGAATAATTCTAATTTTTTGGTTTTTGGCTTCTTCACGAATAAATTTAGCGACTTGCAACCCTGCATCGTCGGTTTCCATTACCACATCTAATAGAATAATCGCGGCGTCAGGATGTTTGATGATGAGTTCTTTACCCTCTTCACCGCTGTATGCGCTGATAAATTCAAGGGTTCGGTCTTGAAAGGTAAAGTCGCTTAACGCCAATTTGGTTACGGCATGAACTTCAGGCTCATCATCGACAATTAAAACCTTCCAACTTCCTACTGTCGCGACTTCTTCGTCGTCAAACTGATCATCCGCAAATAAAAAATCATCGTTCATATTGCTGCCTTCTAGTTCTATGTTCTTCAACTTCGCTATGCGAACAATATGAGCCTAACCCAATTATCAGAAATAGCCAATTGAAACTCGGTCATTACCACTTAAATCTTTAAATGTATCAACATATTGAAAATTAAAGTCGCGTAATATGTGGCGTACTTCCACACCTTGCTCAAAGCCATGCTCTAGAATTAGTTTGCCGTTTCTTTTTAAATGACGTCGAGCGTTTTCGACAATATAACGAATGTCAGCCAATCCATGTCCTTTTGCAACCAAAGCCGTTTTAGGTTCAAACCTAACATCGCCCAGATTAAGATGTGGGTCATTTTCGTCGATATAGGGTGGGTTAGAAACGATAAAGTCGAATTTTTGATCAGCCAATGCGGTAAACCAACTGCTTTCAACAAATTGACAATTAGGGATCTGATTCAGTTTGGTATTATGTCGCGCTAGCAATACGGCCTCGGGTATAATGTCGACACCAGTCCATTGCCATTTAGGTAAACTACTCGCTAATGATAATGCGATAGCGCCAGTACCAGTTCCTAAGTCGAGACCTTCTCCCTGCTCTGGTCCCTTAGATTCGATGATTTCCAGAACTTTTTCGACCAAAATTTCAGTATCCGGTCTTGGAATTAACGTCGAGTCGTTTACCGCCAACTCTAAATCCCAAAATGCGCGTTTACCGACAATATGCGCGATAGGACGCCCAGTTTTTCGTTCTTCGACAAGCGAAAAAAATTGGTCGCACTGCGGTGTTACTAACAACTTTTCGGGCCAAGTGAACAAGTATATTCGTTGGCAATCTAACACATGACACATCAGCAGTTCTGCGTCTAACTTGGCAGAGTCAGACAATGCAGAAAATTCGTTTGCTGCATTGTCTAACAGCTGTTTAATACTGTTTGGTAAATAGGAGTTATTCATCAGCCATAGACGCTAGTAAGTCCGCCTGGTATTCGTTCATTAACGGCTGAAGTACACAGTCTAAATCACCTTCCATAATTTCATTTAATTTATATAAGGTTAAATTGATACGATGTTCTGACATACGCCCCTGTGGGAAATTATAGGTACGAACACGTTCAGAACGGTCTCCACTGGCGACCAAATTACGGCGCATGCTGGTTTCCTCAGCGTTACGTTTTTCATCTTCCGCAGCTTGCATCCTAGCACTCAATACAGACATCGCTTTGGCTTTGTTTTTGTGCTGTGAACGTTCATCCTGACACTCAACGACAATCCCCGTTGGGATATGGGTAATACGTACCGCCGAGTCTGTTTTATTAACGTGCTGACCACCGGCACCAGAAGCACGGTAAGTATCAATTTTTAAGTCCGCTGTATTTATTTCGATGGCTTCTGCCTCTGGAACTTCAGGCATAACAACTACAGTACATGCAGAGGTATGCACCCGACCTTGAGATTCTGTTTCTGGCACACGTTGTACTCGGTGACCGCCAGACTCAAATTTCATCGTTCCGTAAACATTATCACCTGTGATGTGGGCAACAACTTCTTTAAATCCGCCATGTTCGCCTTCGTTGGTACTCATAAGTACCACACGCCATTTTTTAGATTCAGCGTAACGGCTGTACATTCTAAATAAATCACCGGCAAAAATAGCCGCTTCATCACCACCTGCACCTGCTCTAATTTCTAAAAAGCAGTTGTTCGAGTCGTTTGGATCACGAGGCAACATTAAAATTTGTAATTCATCTTCGTATTTTTCAATGCTGACTTTTGCTGACTTTAATTCTTCCTGCGCCATTTCACGCATTTCCGCATCGTCTTCTTCTAACATTGCTTTCGCTTCGTCTAAATCTTCACGGGCAGCTTGGTACAATTTAAATGTTTTTGTAATGTCTTCAAGATCAGAATATTCTTTCGATAACGCTCGAAATTTTTCTTGATTACCAATGACTTCTGGGTCACTCAACAAGGCTTCTACTTCTTCGTAGCGCTCAGAGAGGCCTTCTAATTTACTCACTATCGAATCTTTCATTGGATCCCCAATACGGTTTTAATAATAGCCAATTCTTCATTGTTTTGTTTCTCTGCCGCATCTTTTAATGCAGACGTCGGCGCATGAATGAGTCTATTGGTTAATTTGTTAGCTAACTCTTTAAGTACCTGCTCAGCATCATTGCCAGATTGCAGTTGATTAAGGGCTCGCTCTAATAATTCGTCTTTGACAGAAATACTTTGATCTCTGTAATCTTTGATTAGATCAACTGAGTCTAAACTGCTCAACCAATCGTCAAAGATAAATGCTTTGTCATTAATGATAATTTCTGCGTCTTCAGCGGCTGCACTTCTCGCCTGCATGTTGTTCGCTACAATATCTTGCAAATCGTCTACGGTATACAAATAAGCATCGTCTAAATCAGCAACTTGTGACTCAATATCTCTCGGTACCGCTAAATCAACGAGAAACATTGGTCTGTGTTTTCGTTTTTTCAGTACATTTTCTATCATGCCTTTACCGATAATAGGCAACGTACTGGCAGTCGAACTGATAACAACATCCGCTTCCATTATTTTTTCAGAAATCTGACTTAAGGTACACGTTTTGGCAGAGAATTGCTCAGCTACGGCTTCTGCACGGCTTAACGTCCGGTTCGCTACAGTGATGTCTTTTGCGCCTTGCTCATAAATATGTTTTGCTACAAGTTCGATAGTTTCACCGGCACCGACTAACAAAACGCGTTTGTCTGTAAATTGGCCAAAGACTTGTTTTGCTAATGTGACAGCAGCAAAAGCTACTGATACGGCGTTCACTGAAATATCGGTTTCCGTTCGAACTTTTTTGGCAACGGAAAACGACTGTTGAAACATCCGCTCAAAATACGTTTTAATCGTACCTACAGATTTGGCTTGTTGGTAAGCTTGTTTCACTTGCCCCAATATTTGGGGTTCTCCAATCACCATTGAATCTAACCCACTAGCGACGCGCATTAAATGGCGAGTAGCGTCTACATCACGATGGATATATAAATGCTGTTGAAGATCAGCAGGGTTGAGCTGATGAAAATCAGCTAACCATTTGATTACTTTTTCAGGTTCAGCCACGTCGCCAAAGCAATAAATTTCGGTTCGGTTACATGTCGATAAAATGACAGCCTCGTCACACCCCGCTTCTTTTTGCACAGTTTTTAGCGCGTCCGGTAAGTTATCCGGCGTAAACGCTAAGCGCTCGCGTAACTCAACCGAAGCCGATTTGTGATTTAAACCTAGTGCAATAACCGTCATATATTGGCTTTTAAGCGCCCTGAAAATTGAAAAGCGTGCAATTCTACGAAAAACCCAAGGTTTTTAAAAGACTGAAATAGCATGTTAGAATCGATTTTGTCGATTAAGTCACTTTTAAGCTGGAAGTTGTGTGAAAAATAACCATTCATTGTTCAAAATGTCCCGATATACATTAATCCTAAAGTTTTTAACCTCAGTTTTGTTGGTAAATATCTTGGTTGCCTGCTCATTAATGCCAAAAACCAATATAAAAAACATCGCAGACATGCAAACTGCAGCAGAATTATCACATTGGACGGCCCGTGGAAAAATGATGATTGCCACGAACAATGAAAAAGTATCGGGCTATTTTTATTGGCAACAAAAAGGCGACAATTTTGAATTTTCACTGAATACCTTAATTGGTATTAATATGTTCGAATTATCTGTTAACGATGATGAAGCCGAACTGACTATTGACGGTAAAACGTATTATGGACATACCGCTGAAATATTAGTTGCGCAGCTAACGGGTTATCAGTTACCTATTTCACAATTACGTTTCTGGGTCCTTGGTGTTCAGCAATCCACTGAGCAATCGACTAAAAACAATCTTAAAACCAAGACAAAGTTAGATGAGAAAGGCAGATTAAAACATATTGAAGTTTTTCATGGCGATGCTATTTGGCAAATTGATTACCAAAGTTGGCGTTCTGTGATGCAATTTGATTTACCGAAAAGCTTACAGCTAAAATCGCCGAATAATCGTATTAAACTCTCTATTACAGACTGGGCATTACAAGGTTAATCCATGACACATCAAAAACTAACCTTACCTTCACCGGCAAAGTTGAACCTATTTTTACACATTAATGGTCGGCTAGAAAACGGCTATCATGAATTGCAATCTTTGTTTCATTTTATCGATTATGGCGACACGATGACCTTTGAAACAAACGCCAGTGGGAAGATTACGCTGTCTTGTAATATCAAAGCATTAGAAACTGACGATAACTTGGTCCTCAAAGCAGCAAATCTACTGGTTAACTTAACACTAAATAAGGTTGAAAAAGGCGTTCATATTACATTAAATAAACGGTTGCCAATGGGTGGTGGCGTTGGTGGAGGCTCGTCAAACGCGGCAACCACAATGTTAGCCCTCAATTCACTATGGGACTTAGGGCATTCCACCGCCGATTTAGAGGCCCTAGGGAATACACTAGGTGCCGATGTCCCTATTTTTATTCGTGGCAAAAGTTCAATTGCTGAAGGTACCGGAGACAAAATGTGTACCTATAATGTACATAATGCTTGGTATTTAGTATTAACTCCTAATGCCCATGTAAATACTAAAGAATTATTTAGTCATCCTGAACTCCCGAGAAACACGCCAAAACTCGACAATAACACGTTAAATTACAGTGGGATCACGACAGATCTAAAAAATGACTTCCAAAGTTTAGTCGTTAAAAAGTATCCAATCATTGCCAAAGCACTGCAGTGGTTGTTAGAATACGCGCCGTCTCGTATGACTGGGACAGGTGCTTGTGTTTTTGCAGAATTTGCAACTGAACAACAAGCCCAAAAAGTATTTCAACAATTGCCTGAAGAGTTATCTGGATTCGTCGCGAAAGGTTGTAATATTTCGCCGACACATCAAGTTCTTTTTGGATAATATCGTGGAGGTTACGGCAACTTTTGTCTATCCTCTGAAAATGTATCGCAACAAAGCCTTAGGAAATATCCGTGCCTGATATTAAGATTTTCGCTGGAAACGCTACCCCAGAACTTGCAGAAGTCATCAGTAAACGTCTCGACATAAACCTTGGAAACGCAACAGTTGGTCGCTTTAGCGACGGCGAAATTAGTGTCCAAATCCATGATAACGTACGTGGTTCAGATGTATTTATCGTGCAATCTACTTGTGCACCATGTAATGACAACCTAATGGAACTCATTGTTATGGTCGACGCCTTGCGTCGTGCATCTGCCGGTAGAATTACCGCAGTCATTCCATACTTTGGTTATGCCCGTCAAGACCGTCGTGTTCGTTCTGCTCGTGTTCCAATTACAGCGAAAGTTGTCGCAGACTTTTTGTCTAGCGTTGGTGTAGACCGCGTTTTAACGGTTGATTTACATGCCGAACAAATCCAAGGGTTTTTCGACGTACCAGTTGATAACGTATTTGGTAGCCCTATTCTAGTTGAAGACATGCGCAAACATGGCTTTAACATTGCCGACGATACCGTCATTGTATCACCAGATATTGGTGGTGTTGTGCGTGCTAGAGCCATCGCGAAATTATTAGATGACAAAGATTTAGCGATTATCGACAAACGTCGTCCGCAGGCGAATGTTGCACAAGTAATGCACATCATCGGTGATGTAGCAGGTCGTGACTGTATTATGGTTGATGACATGATTGATACCGGTGGTACATTATGTAAAGCGGCAGAGGCATTAAAGCAACACGGCGCAAAACGAGTATTTGCCTATGCAACTCATCCAGTATTTTCAGGCAACGCGATCGAAAACTTAAAAAATTCAGTTATTGATGAAGTTATCGTGACAGACTCTATTCCTTTGTCACCAGAAATTGCAGCATTACCAAATGTTCGTAAATTGACACTAGGTAACATGCTAGCTGAAGCAATTCGTCGTTTAAGCAACGAAGAATCTATCTCTGCGATGTTCGAACACTAATCTCGTACACATCTACCAGAGATCAAAAAAGCGACAATAAGTCGCTTTTTTTGTGCTTGTTGGTCAACGTTAAACTGAACAACGAGTCAAAGATATCAAATAAGCATCAAGAGACAATGGCTATCCCTTGATGCTGTTATTGCTAAATTACTTTTCAGTTACTTGATAAATAGTAACTGTACCACTTACTTCATTACCAATGATCAACAACGGATTTCCTGATGGGCTATCTTCAGCTGATACAAACTTGATGCTTTCAGGTCCTAAATCTCCTGCAGAATCGACGTTTTCGCAATCCATCCCTTCAGCTTCATCACATGGATTATCTAGGTCATCATCCATTTCGTAATCTACGTCAAAATCACGATTGTTATAATGGGCAACAAAGCTAGCATTAAATGGGTTTGTTACGTCATAGACAAATAAGTCCCCGGCACGTTCTTGAGCAATAAATGCGTAGTTACGGTTTTCAATCATTCCCACATCAATAGCTTCTGGCTCACCACCTTTGTCATCTGAACGATTATCACCGGTATTCTCCGTATGTGCTGCATTAAAGTATTCACCTAGAATCGCAGATGAAATTTTACCAAACTCATCACCTGAATCGTAAACTTGATTGATGTTTTGATCCCAAATCGAAAATGAACGTGCTCCGTAGCTGTATAGCGATTCAAATTCGCCGTCGTTATCCGCATCACCCATCGACGTTGTAACTTTTAATCGACCTAAGCCATCTTTGCCACCAGAGTGATCATATATTGACTGTAACTCAGTAGATAACGTCTTATTTTCTTCATCCGGGTCAATAAGATCTTTAACTCTTACTTCTTCCGAATACGCATCGTAGTCTCGAGAGTCACCTTCATTCGCAGAAACTATAAAGGTCGCACCGTTCCAACTGTAAGTAGCAATAGAATCAGGTTGATACATACCTAATAACCCAGGTACAGATTGGAATGTCGCAAGTTCGTCCTTGTTGGTAAAGTCGAGCTCGTAGTTTGACCAATCTTTATAACCGAGCGGTTTAACTTCAACGGTCATCTTCGTTAAATCAACCACACCAATTGCATTGTTTTCTTGCAGTGATACGTAAGCCATCTTGCTATCAGCAGAAACAGCGATGTATTCAGGTTCAATATCTTTTGCTGCCGTGTTGCCCGTTGGTCCCGCAAACTTCACGCCCATTTCTTGTAAAAGGGTCATTTGTTCTTCTGGTGTATCGTAATCTTCTGGGTCTAATAAATCGCTTTTAAATACCAAATCAGAAGTGAAATTAACCGCTTCTGCTTTATCTGCAGGCACAGATGACGCCACTGCAATGACGCTAATCGTCCCTTCTGGATCAACACTATAATCAGTTGCAGGTTCACCTTCATTAGCAACCAATACCTTAGTGCCATCTGGTGTAAATGTTACCATATCTGGTAAGGCGCCAACTTCAACTGCTTTGACAAAAGTTCCTTTACCCATAACGTCTAATTCGTAAAACAGTACAGCGCCGTTATCTTGTTTTACTTTCGCTTCAACAGCGATGGCTAACAAGTTGCCCTTTATCGCTATCGAGTTTGCTCCGCCAAGCATAATTGTTTTATCTGAGTCATCAGCTTGTTTAACCAAAACTGAATCGGCATAGGTAAATGCTGTTGATGAAAGGCTATTATCGCTAGTCGGTGTACTAACTGGGACAGTAGATAATGTTGCTAAACTGATAACGTCTATTTGATTTGTAGCGCTGTTGACTGCAAACGCTGAGTTTGACGTTTTATGAAACTGAACAATTTCCGCCGCTGATTTTCCATAAACTCCTGTCGCGAAACGACCAACTATCTCGATGTTTAGCTCAACAGGATAATTTTTTCCCGCCGCACCATCAGCGCCCGCTGCGCCATCAGCACCTGCAGCACCATTTGCACCATCAGCACCGGCTTCACCAACCAGCCCTTGTTCACCTTGAATGCCCTGCTCTCCATCTTCAACTGAACATCCTGTTAAAATCCCGACAATAGTCGCACTCAATAATGTTAATTTTAAATTAGCGAAACTCATTTTATCCACTTACCTATTATTTTTATTAAATTAGGTCGAAGAGGTTAATGAACAAAGATGTAAATTTGACGGCAGTTTTGAAACAAATTTATGACCAATAAAAAGTAATATGACACTTTTTTTTAATCACAATAAAAATGACGTCTTTTTGTAATGTTCATAAAACGGTTGTGGTCTATTGACCTTTCAATTAGAATACGCCGCCTCTCATTTTTGAGGGGGTCGAGTTTTCTCTTGGTCGCGGGAGGAAACATACTTAACTTATTTAAAGTTTTTTGGAGAATTCCATGTCTGAAGCTATTTACACATTAGAAGCTACAGTTCGTTCTGATAAAGGTACGGGTGCGAGCCGCCGCCTACGTCACGACAAACAAGTTCCTGCAATTATATACGGTGCGGATAAAGAGCCGCAAAACCTAGCCCTTTCTCATAATAAAGTATGGTTAGCGCAGGAAAATGAAGGTTTCTATTCACATATCCTTACGTTAGTAATTGATGGTGCAAAAGAAGAAGTTATTCTTAAAGATATGCAACGTCACCCTTGGAAAAACCAAGTTTTACACTTAGATTTCCAACGTGTAGACGCGAAACATAAATTACACACTAAAGTTCCTGTTCACTTCGTTGGCGAAGAAGCAGCAATTAAGAAAGGTGGCGTAATTACTCACGTTGCAAATGAATTAGAAATCACTTGTCTTCCTAAGAACTTACCTGAGTTCATCGAAGTAAACGTTGCAGATATGGAAGTTGGTCAAACTCTTCACATCAGTGAAATTACGTTACCAGCTGGCGTTGAATCTGTTGAGTTAACTAAAGGTGAATCTCACGACAACGCAGTTGTAACATTGCACGCTCCTAAAGGCGCTGCAGCAGCTGACGAAGACTCTGAAGAAGCAGCTGACGCTGAATAATTGAATGATTGAGCTTACGGACAATTCGTGAGTAGCACCATTCAACTTATCGTGGGCCTGGCAAATCCAGGCCCCGAATATCAACACACCCGCCATAATGCTGGAGCTTGGTTCATCGAAGAACTTTGCCGAGCCAATAATGTTTCTTTAAAAAACGATCCTAAATATTTTGGATATACCGCAAAGATCAATTTTGCTGGACAAGATATTCGTCTCTTAGTACCAACCACGTTCATGAATTTAAGCGGTAAATCAGTTGCTGCCCTTGCAAATTTCTTCAAGATAAAACCAGAAGAAATCTTAGTTGCACATGACGAACTTGATATGCAACCTGGTGTTGCCAAGTTTAAAAAAGGTGGTGGCCACGGCGGTCATAACGGATTAAAAGATATTATTGCAAAACTCGCAAACAATAGAGAATTTTATCGTCTGCGAATTGGAATTGGTCACCCCGGAAGTCGGGAAAAAGTGACAGGTTGGGTGTTGGGTAAAGCCCCCCGAAATGATCAAGAATTAATGGATGCAGCGATTGACGAAGCCGTTCGTTGCACCGAGATCTGGCTTAAACAAGATTTAAAGAAGGCGCAAAATCGCCTTCACTCGTTTAGTGCCAGTTAACAAACTAATTGCTTACATAGCAAATTAACAAAAAGGAACCATCATGGGTTTTAAATGTGGCATCGTTGGTCTACCCAATGTCGGAAAATCAACATTATTTAATGCTTTAACAAAAGCAGGTATTGAAGCAGCAAACTTCCCATTTTGTACAATTGAACCCAATACTGGTGTAGTTCCTGTTCCAGATCTTCGATTAGACAAGTTGGCTGCAATAGTTAATCCACAACGTATCCTGCCAACAACAATGGAATTTGTTGACATCGCAGGTCTAGTAAAAGGTGCGAGTAAAGGCGAAGGGCTTGGTAATCAATTTCTTGCTAACATTCGTGAAACCGATGCAATCGGTCACGTTGTTCGTTGTTTTGAAGACGAAAATATCGTCCACGTTGCCGGAAAAGTAAACCCACAGGAAGATATTGACGTAATCAATACTGAGTTGGCCTTGTCTGACATGGACTCAATTGATAAAGCAATTTTCCGTAACTCAAAAAAGGCCAAAGGCGGCGACAAAGACGCTAAATTTGAAAATGCGACACTTGAGAAATTAAAAGCGGTTGTTGACGAAGGTGGCATGGCTCGTTCTGTTGAGTTAACAAAAGAAGAATTAGCTGCAGTAAGCTATTTAAATCTGCTTACGATGAAACCAACCATGTATATTGCCAACGTTGCTGAAGATGGATTTGAGAACAATCCATTTTTAGATTTAGTGCGTGAAATCGCAGAAAATGAAAATGCAGTTGTCGTAGCGGTATGTGCGTCGATTGAATCTGAATTGTCTGAATTAGAGCCTGAAGACCTAGCCGAATTTATGGAAGACTTAGGTTGGGAAGAACCAGGTTTAAATCGAGTGATCCGTTCAGGTTATGAATTATTAAATCTAAATACCTATTTCACTGCAGGTGTCAAAGAAGTTAGAGCCTGGACATATACTGAAGGTTCTACTGCGCCACAGGCGGCTGGTAAAATTCATACGGACTTTGAAAAAGGCTTTATCCGAGCTGAAATCGTCAGTTATAACGACTTTGTTGAATTTGGTGGTGAAGCGGGTGCCAAAGACAACGGTAAATGGCGATTAGAAGGTAAAGATTACATTGTTAAAGATGGTGACGTAATCCATTTCCGATTTAACGTGTAAACCTATATTTATCGATAAAAGGGGCTTAAGCCCCTTTTTTAATGCCTAACGTTTATTATGAAACAAATCGCTCTTCAGAGTTACTAGGCAAAGGATTGTTATCACGCTCGAAAATATTGTTAATCAACATTATCAAATTTACATTTTTTGTTCCGTTTACCAAAAAATTCATATTATTTTAAAAAAATAGCAATTTTATGTCCGACAAATGACGACATAAAGTCAAAGTTAGGTCTATTTAGTCAAATTTATCCCTATTACAAAATCTATTTTTTACCGAGCAGCCAAAATAAGTTTAAACAGACAAACTTAAACTGAGTATTTTTTAACTATAAATCATGCTCTTTTTCGCCAATATGAACAAATTAAAAGCAAACGCACTATTTTTTACAATTTTCTTCAAAAATGGGTTGACGTTAAAAGGCGTCATCAGCATAATACGCGCCATCGCTTGAGGCGGTATTCAAGAGTGGCTACGTAGCTCAGCTGGTTAGAGCACATCACTCATAATGATGGGGTCCCCTGTTCAAATCAGGGCGTAGCCACCAATTCTTGAATTCCCTACCATGCTCAAGAGAAAAAAATTTGCGGGAGTGGCGGAATTGGTAGACGCGCTGGATTTAGGTTCCAGTATCTTAGGATGTGAGAGTTCAAGTCTCTCCTTCCGCACCATTATAAATATGTGGAACACATATTCAAAAAGTTTCAGTTGGGATATCGCCAAGCGGTAAGGCAGCGGGTTTTGATCTCGCCATTCCCAGGTTCAAATCCTGGTATCCCAGCCATCTCTTAATTGGGATATCGCCAAGCGGTAAGGCAGCGGGTTTTGATCTCGCCATTCCCAGGTTCAAATCCTGGTATCCCAGCCAAATTAAGGCCTTGCTTATGCGAGGCCTTTTTTTTTATCTATCCCTTCCGGCTATTTAATTTGCTTGTTGTAGCAAAATTAAACTACACTGACTTTAATCTAAAATTATTATTTTAAAATCAATGCGTTTAGCTACTAAGATCATTTTACTTTGCATTTTGTATTCGTCAGTTGCTGCAAGCGATGAGTATCATTACAAAAACCTATTGGTTGGTACAAAAGCCATTGGACTTGGAGGCGCCTTTACCGCCATTTCTGATGACTTATCCGCGGTATTTTTTAATCCAGCGGGATTAACCAATACGGTGAATTCTAATTCAGCCTCTATATCGACCTTTGCATGGGAAAAAACCACTTTTTATGATGCTTTCTCAGATGGCTCTGATTTTGCTCGATCTTCGTTTTCAATTGTCCCAAGCTTTTTAGGGGTAGGTAATAAAAAAGGTGACTGGCATTGGAGTATCGGTTTTGGTGTATCTGATCTGTCTACCGAACGTAATTATAGTGAAGTTGTGCATCCAATTATTGGTGACGAAAATAATACAATTGGAGAACAAACTGAGTTTGGTAATGTTGACTTGGACAATAGTTCACTGAATTTAGGTTTTGGAGCCGCTCACAGGATTAATTCAAATCTCTCATTTGGTGGCTCATTTATTGTAAAATACAAAAAATTTGAAACAATCCAAGGCTCTGGGGTCAGTCAAATATATTTTACTCCTACGGACGATATCTATTCGGGCTTTAGTGCATTGCGCAGAATAAAAGATGAAACAATACTAATTACACCAACTTTAGGGATCTTGTATCAGACACCCGCTTTGAATATCGGTTTAAAAATAGCTAAAGATTTCACGATAGACCGTTCATTTACCGCCGTTCATAATATTTTTGTTAGCTCGCCTACCCCATTACCGCCAACATCTAAGCCTGCTACGGTCGGTACTGTTGAGGGCACTGAAGCACAGGAATCGAGCGCAAATATTACCCTAGGTTTAGCAAAACGAAGAAATAACTTTGAATGGAGTTTTGACGTTGACTATTTTAGTGAAGTCACTGTTGAAGAACACGTCATTAACGAATTCCACCCGCCTATTACCAGAGATTTAGAACGTGTCGTTAATTACTCACTTGGTTTAACCTTTTATAAAACCGATCGTAAATACTTCAGATTTGGTATTTTCACTGACAATAGTAACGGCAAAATTGACACAACACAGCCTTTCCAGCGCGTTGAGGATATCGATATGTTGGGACTTAGTGTTGATTATACGAGTGACAGCTTTGGTTTCCCAATGTCTGTCGGAGCCTATATAAAATATGGTAAAGGTGATGTCCGCCTAGGTGATCTGCGGGTCGTAGAAAAAATAGTTGGTTTACCTTTGTATCCACCTAGGAGTGAATTTGATTTATCAGAAGCGTCTAAGTCTTTATTTGTGGTATTCCTAAGCGCCAACTTTTAACCGTAAACGATTAGAAATCTAATTAAGAATCACTATAGTCCTACGGCTTTTTTAAGAGCCTGAGCTTTTAGCCACGCCTGATTGTGTACGACTCCTAAAACTATATTTCTGACAGATTTTAAGACCGCTTTGTCGTTACTAAAAGAATGATAAAATAGGTCCATCGCCCCAGACATAATTTGCGCATCTGCTTTACGTTTAAATTGATACCGACGCAACGATGACGCCAGTAAACCGTGTTGACTTAAGTCCGTATTATTTAATAACTCCATCAAGGTCTCTACGTCTTTAAAGCCTAAATTTACGCCTTGCCCTGCTAATGGGTTAATAACGTGCGCTGCATCACCCACTAAAACGACTCTGCCATTAAAATATTGATTAGCCTGCCTTCGAACGAGTGGAAAACTAGCGCTGGTCACAACATTAAAATCCCCAACCAAAGGTGGAAAACAATTTATGATTTCCTGTTTTAGTGCCTCTGGAGAAAGTTGTTTTAACTGAGCAATTGTTTGTGGTGCGTCGTACCAAATTAGACATGAATAGCCATTTTCTAGTGGTAAAAACGCTTTGGGACCAGTTTGTTGAAATTCTTGCCACGTAATATGTTGAGTTGGAAACTCAGTTTTAATGGTAATGCTGAAACAGTGCTGAGCGTATTCCCAACCGGTCGTTCCTATATGGGCAAGTTGCCGTGTTTTACTCAATGCGCCATCCGCACCAATAACCAACTTTGCAAATACATCAACTTGATTTTTTGACGAACCAGGTTCTGATAAGCGCAAAGTGACTTTGTCATCATCTTGTTTTAAAGACGACAAGTGGGCATTACTTAACGTAATTTTATTTTCCGAAGTATTTAGAATCCTATCAAATGCAGCCAACTGAATTGCTTCATTTCGAACTAAATAACCAAGATGAGGTCGTTCAATTTCTGTAGCGTCAAAAATCAATTTATTGTCGCGCTGCTCCCAGGTAGCTAATTGATCAAATCGACATTTATCGCTCTCGCCGATCGCCGACCAAATGCCCAGTGACTGCAATAAAGTCTCACTCGCCAAATTAACAGCAGATACACGCAATGGCGGTCGGGCCAATTCATCTTGTTGCGGAACGCGTTGTTCGAGCAATAAAATTGAAAGCCCCGCATTTTGCAATGCAATTGCTTGGGTTGCTCCAACCATGCCACCGCCAACAACGACAACATCAAACTGACATAGATTTAATGAATTTAAGTCGACCACTGTTCTTATTCCTAACGATAATTCTCCGCATTATGCCTGAATTATCTATGATTTGAAGATAGTTAGAAGATCAAGTCAGTTAATTAACCATATTCCCTTTAATCCATACTCTTTTAACTGTAAAATACGCGGCCATTTAAAGAATTAACTTTTCACGGTGAAGTGAGTAACTCATTTACCCAAAAATGATTATTCCCACAGATATTGATGACGAGAGAAGAATGACGAAAAAACTACATATTAAAACTTGGGGCTGCCAAATGAACGAGTATGACTCGCAAAAAATGGCGGACTTACTCGATGACAGTCATGGATATGAGTTTACGGACGAAGCAGAAGATGCCGACGTAATTCTTTTGAACACCTGTTCTATTCGCGAAAAAGCACAGGAAAAAGTATTTCATCAATTAGGCCGTTGGAAAAACCTAAAGGCAAAAAAACCAAGTTTGATCATTGGTGTAGGCGGTTGTGTTGCTTCTCAAGAAGGCCAACATATTCGTGACCGTGCCCCATATGTTGATATGGTCTTTGGCCCTCAGACTTTGCACCGCTTACCTGAAATGATTGAACAAATTAAAGCAGGCGACGGCGCATCAGTAATTGATATTTCATTCCCTGAGATTGAAAAATTCGACCGATTACCAGAACCGACGACTAATGGCCCAAGCGCGTTTGTGTCGATAATGGAAGGTTGCAGCAAATACTGTACGTTCTGTGTTGTTCCATATACCCGCGGCGAAGAAGTATCACGTCCTGTGGACGATGTATTATATGAAATCGCTCAACTCGCTGAACAAGGTGTTCGTGAAGTCAATTTGTTAGGTCAAAACGTAAATGCGTTCCGTGGGGCAACTCATGACGGCGAAATTTGTCATTTTAGCGAATTACTGCGTTTAGTGGCCGCCATTGATGGTATCGACCGAATTCGTTATACGACGTCTCACCCAGTAGAATTTACAGACGATATCATTGAAGCTTATCAAGACGTTCCAGAGCTTGTCGACCACTTACATTTACCCGTGCAATCTGGTGCGGACCGTATTCTGAATTTAATGAAACGTGGCCATACTGCCATTGAATATAAATCGCAGATCAGGAAATTACGTAAAGTTCGTCCAAATATCAGTATGTCTAGCGACTTTATTATTGGTTTCCCTGGCGAAACAGCGGAAGACCATGGCAAGACCATGAAGCTGATTGAAGATATCGGTTTTGACCACAGCTTTAGTTTTATCTACAGTGCTCGTCCTGGTACGCCAGCGGCTGATTTACCAGACGACATTTCTGAGAAAGAGAAAAAAGAGCGTTTGCACGAATTACAAAAAGTCATCACCCATCAAGCGATGTTGATTTCTCGTCAAATGATAAACACTGAGCAACGTATTTTGGTTGAAGGTCCTTCAATTAAAAATCCAATGGAACTGCGTGGTCGTACTGAAAATAATCGTGTAGTTAATTTTGAAGGCCCGCATTCTCTAATTGGTGGATTTGCTGATGTTAAAGTTGTCGACGTTTACACCAACTCATTACGTGGTGAATTTATTCGCGGCGAAGATGAAATGGGCTTACGTCAAGATACAACACCTGCGGAAATATTGGCAAAAAGACAAAACTTACAAGATGATTTAGGCGTTTCTACTTACGCTCCATAAGTTTATTGCACAAGCAAATATAAAGGAATTTTAGATTGTCTAAAAAAATTAATACAGTGGAAATATTTTTAGAACCAGCCGACAAAGATCGGTTGGCTTCATTAATTGGTCCTTATGATGACAATATCAAACATATTGAACGTCGCATGGGTGTTGAAGTCACTTATCAAGGCAACAAATTTAAAATTGTTGGTAACCCGTTAAATATCGCCGCTGTAACTGACGTTCTAAAAAACCTTTATATTGAAACTCAGCCCAATAGTAAGCATAAAAATAAAGTCAAAGCTCAGGAATTAACCCCTGACCAAGTTCATCTTGCAGTGCAGGGTTCTAAGTTATTAGATCAATCCAGTGACAGCACTGATGACGACATCGTGGTTCGTACCCGTAAAGGCAATATCAAACCACGTAATCAGAATCAAGTTGCGTATGTTAGAAACGTATTAAATCATGACATCACTTTTGGTATTGGTCCTGCCGGTACGGGTAAAACTTACCTAGCCGTTGCCTGCGCTGTAGATGCGTTAGAACGTCAAGAGGTACGCCGCATATTGTTGACTCGCCCTGCTGTTGAGGCAGGTGAAAAACTTGGTTTCTTACCTGGTGACTTAAGCCAAAAGATAGACCCTTATTTACGTCCTCTATACGATGCTCTATTTGAAATGCTTGGCTTCGAGAAGGTTGAACGCCTCATCGAACGTAACGTTATTGAAGTAGCACCGCTTGCTTATATGCGTGGCCGAACATTAAATGACGCCTTTATAATTCTTGACGAAAGTCAAAATACCACCGTCGAACAAATGAAAATGTTTTTAACTCGCATTGGTTTTAACTCCAAAGCGGTTATTACCGGCGACATTACTCAAATAGATTTACCTCGTGGTGCTAAATCAGGTTTACGCCAGTCAATTGAAGTATTGAGTGAAGTAGAAGATATCAGCTTCAACTTCTTTATCGCTGACGATGTTGTGCGCCACCCTGTGGTTGCAAAAGTTGTTATGGCGTATGAAAAGTTTGACGAAGTACAACGCCGTGAAAAAGCTGAACGTGATAAAGCTTGGGCAGAAAAAGCAAAAGAAAAAGCGGCTAGTGAAGACAAATCAAATGATTGAACTTGACCTACAAGTTGCCACTACAGATAAGCACATTCCTACCGAACAACAGTGTAACGATTGGGTGGCGGAACTATTACCTGCCTTTCAAGAACATTCTGAACTTACGATTCGAATTGTCGATTCAGCAGAAAGTCAGCAATTAAATTGCCAATATCGCGGCAAAGATAAACCAACAAACGTTTTATCTTTTCCCGCCGAGATCCCAGATTACGTCTCACCAGAAATGGATTTTCCATTATTGGGCGATCTGATTATTTGCGCTCAAGTGGTTAATCAAGAATTTGTTGAACAAAATAAAACTTTTGAAGCCCATTGGTGTCATATGATCATCCACGGTTGCTTGCATTTACTCGGTTACGACCATATAAATGATGCAGAAGCCGAGGAAATGGAAAGTATCGAAATAGAATTTTTACAAAAAATGGGTTTCACAAATCCATATATCGATCAATAATCGGATCAGATGAAACCGATTAATATTTCATCACCAATAATTTTAAGCAACATAGGAACATTCTGACCAGAATGAGCGACGACAACCCACATAGTAGCAACGGTTCTTCAAATAAGAGCTGGATTGACAAACTTGGTCAAATCTTTAATGACGAACCGAAAACCAAAGAAGACATTATCAATGTCATTAGTGTCGCTGCTGAAAACGACCTAATTGATATCGGCACTAAAACGATGATTGATGGTGTTATGGAAATCGCTGACCTGCGGATCCGTGACATAATGATCCCGAGATCGCAAATTATCACTTTAGACTTATCAGATTCTCCTGATGTGTTTTTACCGACAATGATTGATTCAGGTCACTCACGATTTCCTGTCGTATCAGAAGACAAAGATCATGTCGAAGGTATATTACTTGCCAAAGATCTTTTGCAACTGTTAATAGACAGAGAACAAGAGATAGACTTAAAAAAACTACTACGCCCTATCGTTATAGTTCCTGAAAGCAAACGCGTAGACACCTTATTAAAAGAGTTTCGACAAAATCGTTATCATATGGCCGTTGTCGTTGATGAATACGGCGGCGTGTCTGGACTCGTCACCATTGAAGATATTCTCGAGCTTATCGTTGGAGAAATTGAAGATGAATTCGATTCTGAAGAAAACCAAACTAAAGATATTCGTAAAGTTTCGAAACATGTTTATATGGTGCAAGCATTAACCGAAGTTGATCAATTTAACGATTATTTCAAAACCGAATTCGCGAAAGAAGACGCCGATACTATCGGTGGCATTATACTTCATGAGTTTGGTCATATGCCGGAAAAAGGCGAAGAAGTCTTTATTAAAGGCATTAACTTTAAAATCCAAAGTGCTGATACACGTCGTATTCAGCAAGTCACAGTGACATTACCAAAAATGGAAGAAGAGTCCGTCGAGACTTAATATATGGAAATAAAGCCGCTGTTAAAAAAAGATTGGGTGAACTACATCCAATCTTTTTTTGTAAATAAGTTATACGCACAATACATCGCCCTATTTTTGGCTGGTGCTTTCAACCTATTTAGCTATGCGCCATTTAGTGCATGGCCAATTGTTATTATTACTTTAAGTATCCTCATCTTTGCAGTTTCGAAAGCTCAAACTGCAAAAGTCGCATTTCGATTAGGCTTTTTTTATGGACTAGGTTGGTTTGCCACTGGCATAAGTTGGATCCATGTCGCAATCGCAGACTTCGGTGGTATGCCTACAGCAATTAGTATTCTACTGATGGCGTTGTTAGACGGCTACTTAGCCCTATTTCCGGCATTAGCTTGTTACCTTACAAAACGATTTTATATTTCAAACATTGGTTTTGCTTTTATTCCGTTTTGGCTCATTTGCGAAGCAATCAGAGGATGGTTTTTAACAGGCTTTCCCTGGTTATCAATTGGTTATACGCAGACAGATGGGCCACTCGCTGGTTATGCACCAGTCATTGGGGAATTTGGGATCCAAGCGCTTTTGCTTATTATCGCGGTGTTAATTAAAACTCTTTTGTGTCATTTGTTTTATCGAATAACTAAGTCTCAGCCAAACCCCGATACACCTAAAACACTGTCAGTTACGGCAATAACTATCCTACTAATTATTGCTGTAGGCAATGGCCTCAAATCATTGAATTGGTTTGAACAAACTGATAAATCCACCAGCATTGCTCTGGTCCAAGGTAATATTGAACAAAGCATTAAGTGGCAGCCTGAAAATGAAATGCCAACGATGCAAACGTATCTAGCCATGAGCCAGCCGCATTTTGAATCCAGCGACATTGTCATTTGGCCAGAAGCAGCAGTGCCTCGATTAGAAGTAATTTCTAATGACTTCCTAAGGGAAATTGATTTAATCGCGGCAGATTCCAATACCGCGTTAATTACAGGTATCGTTGACTACCAACCTGAAACCAATAAAGCCTTTAACAATATTATTGCTTTAGGAAAAAAATACAGTAACGACTCATTTGGACACTACAAATACCTGCACAATAATCGATTTAGTAAACACCACTTGCTTCCCATCGGTGAGTTTGTGCCTTTTGAATCATTCCTACGAAAACTTGGGCCTCTATTTGACCTGCCTATGTCATCATTTAGTCGCGGGGCTTATGCGCAAGACAACTTAATTGCCAATGACGTTCATATCTCACCAGCTATTTGCTTTGAAGTTGCATTTTCTAATCAGGTAAGAGCAAATATCTATCAAGGTGAACACGCCAGTGACTTAATACTCACCGTAAGTAATGACGCTTGGTTTGGTAACTCCCACGGGCCTTGGCAACATTTGCAAATAGCCCAAATGCGAGCCATTGAATTTGCCAAGCCTGTCATCCGTGTCACCAATAATGGCGTTACAGCAGTTATCGATGGATCAGGAATGCTTGTAAAAACACTACCTCAATTTGAAGCGGCCGTTTTAACCCATGACTTAAAGCTAACAACAAGTAATACCCCCTATTATCAATACGGGAACTTACCAGTGTGGTGTGTTATCGTAATCTTCATTGCAATACTGATCTTTAAAAGAAAAACATTACAACTCAAATAGAAGCAACCTAACACGCGCTACTAAATAGCAATATTGGTCGACCAACAATCTCTGTTCCGACCCACTTTTCCCTATTTAATAATACCTTAGTTGCTTAAATTTAATTATCTGGCTATTATTTGAACTAAATTAAATGACTAAAATAAATCGAGTGTAGGGAAGCCAATGTTAACGCCAAAATTAAATTTAGAAAACTTTACGATCCAAGACAATATCGACCATTCTTATATTGTAAATAAAAGTACTCAGCAAAAATATAAACTTGAACTAGCCGATACATTATTTTTACGTTGTATTGACGGTAAAAAAGATATCGACTCAATCAAAGCTGAAATTACCGAACTCCTAGACTTTGAGATTAGCAGTGAACTCGTGTGGAAAGCTCTCGATGCATTATCAGACATTGGTATACTAGAGTCTCGATTAGCGCCTCCTAGTGGTGGACAAGTTGCGTCTCGTCGAGGCTTTTTGACTAAAGTCGCTGCCACCTTAGCCTTCGGGTCCGTTGTTGGTACAGGACAAGTATTTGCCTTTGATGCTTCGCAAGAGGCAGCTGCAAAATCTGACAATGCAGAACAATCGTACAAAGGTAGTTCAGAGCCATCAAGCGCCCAAGAGCAATCGGTAAAAGCAAAAGCGGCTGAAGAAGGTGCGAAAACCTCTCAAGAACAATCAATTAAAGCTAGTTCTGAACAAGATACAAAAGTAAATGATGAGATTTCAAACAAAGAGTCTGCGGTCAAACTTTCTAGTGGAGGTAATGCAATTCCTGTGACGGCCCCTTCTACGACGTCGATATTTGCGCTTGGTTTAACCGCAACTGCATTATTGAAATTTAGACAACGAAGTAAATCTGTAGCAGATAAAGAACAATCCGAAGACTAAAAATTAAGGATCACTTATTTAAGTGATCCTGCTTTTTCAGCTAAGTAATCCACAATTTTACCGGCAACATCTATGCCGCCAATTTCCTGAGCATGCGCATAATAACAAGGAAAATTAGCCTCCAAAACATAGCACCTTCCACTTGGATGTCTAAGAATATCCACACCACCAAACTCATACCCCAAAACACTTACCGCCTTAATTGCTAACGCGTCTATTTCTGTACCTGCACTTTCAAAAACTTCATTTTTATCGGTTGTACCATAGGTTCTAAAGTCACCTTTATCCGGAGGATTGATATAGGCGGCAACAACCTTTTCACCAACGACAACACAACGCCAATGTACGGCATCGGGAATAAAAGAAGACAACAGGGGTGCGGTACCGTTAGCACATACAAAGTCAATGACTGAATATAGCGACTGCGCGCTTTCCAATTTCATTACACCAACACCACCGGAATAGCCCAAAACCTTTAGAATAACTGGATAACCACCAAGTTGTTCAACATAATAGTCTATGCAATCTCGTTGTTTATTGTATAAATAAAAGGTTCTTGGGATTGGAATGTCATTTAATTCAAACAAAGAGGTGGCGTTGTTGCAATTATGAAAAATTCCCAAAGGCGCTTTGTAAAATGTTGCGACACCTGGCTGAAACAAAAATTGTTCAACTTTAGACGCAGCTGAAGACACGGCCGGTCTAAACAGAATATCACCAGGTTCGGCTTTAAGTTCCGGAGTAAAAACAAATATACCTGCATGATGTTCAACATATTCCAAATCACGAACTTTACATGCATCGATAATTATTTGTTTTGAAATGTTTGGTACGCCATCGTCAACTAAATGAAATTTCATAGATTATTAACTCTCTTCCGTTGAATAGTTTTCTAGTAAAAAATGTCGAACAGAACTTGTCTCACTTTTTTCACCATAAAATAAATATATTGCGATTAGCTTTTCTCCGTCTTTCACGGTTTCGGCTTCATGTTCGGACAATAAATCTTCATTTCCATCATCTAGGTAATTAAGCCAAAAAATCAACTTATTACGCTTAGGTACAATTTTTATACCGTCTGACTTAGTGAAAGATGTTGCACCACCTTCTTCAGTGTCGCATAGGAAAAACACCGCCGTAAACAGTAGGTATTCATCGTTCAGTTCATAATGATCACAATGAGGTGGGTGCCCCTGCCCCGGATGATAATGTCGGATCCTTATGCTAGATGTTTTTGCAGACGTTATGCCGGTTTTCTCTTTTATCTTATTTTCAAGATGTGTTAATGGCGGCATAACATCCTTTCTTAATTCAAACGACAAACCTGTTTCGTCTAGCTTTACCGGGACACCTTGCTGCGCTAACCAATGCCTATTTTTTAACTTTAGGGATATTTCGGTCAACACACCTTGATCTAAAAGGTCTTCTATTTCAACAATTAATGGGCTTGATGTCAGCAAAGAGATGTTCAAAATATACCGCCGTTCGATCCTAAAATATCTTTCAATATTACCCATAAGTCGACTTGGATGGCAAATTTATGGGCAATTTAGAAGTAAGGGCAACTACACACAAAAAATATGGTTATTGCCACCGATAATAAAAGTAATAATCCTTTTACACGGTGCGACTATCCACTAAAATAAAAGCAATCGAAAAATGACAGTATGCCTTTAACGTAATACGTAACCACAAATCAATTTTATCTGGACCCATCCCCTTATGTTTAAGAAGTTAGTTAAGCTGTTATTCAGTAACTCTAAGAAAAAAGTAATAGAGAATAATTATTTCTATTTTGAAGATCAAAACAGCAAAACTAACGAAAATTCGACAAGTCAATCTGCGGCACAACCGCTCCCAGTCGCCACAAAACCAATTGAAGTTAAATCGGTAGAAGAGCTGCACCAAAAAGCATTTTATGACTACTTGTTTGGTCAAACGAGCCATGTTGAACAACATGATGAAATGTCATTGTATATTTCTCAGCAAGTTGAAAAATTGCTGAGAAGCCCACAAAGCATACTTAAAAACTTGCCTATTTTACCGCTTTCCTTAAGTACAATTTTAGAACAATTAAACAACGACGATTTTGATACCGAAAAGTTGATAGGCCTAATACAGCAAGAAGCTATCATTGCCGCTAAAGTGATCGAACTGGCCAACTCCTCGTTTTACAACAGAAGCAACAAAGAAATAAAAGATCTTAAAACCGCTTTTATGCTGCTTGGTGCCAACGGCCTAATGGAAGGTGTAATAAATGGGTTTGTGAGTAAGCTTGCGCCTCAATCGCCAATCTATTTCAAACAGTACGGTGCCAAAATTTGGCAACACAGTCTTTCAACCGGCGTGATTGCCAAGGCGCTTTTAAATAAATCACAGTATAAGTCAGAATCTGCACAGGGCTATTTGATTGGACTGATCTGTAATTTGGGTGACATGATCATCTATCAATTACTTATCGAATCCTTTTCTTTTGTTCATCCCGATTGCCAACCAAACTCATACGCATTTAAAGACTTAATGTATAAAAACTCGAAAAAGATCACCTACCATATTGCCAAGCATTGGAACTTTCCGGCTTCAATATTAGATGTACTTGCAGTTCAAACAAAACTAACAAAATCGGCGATGTTGTCTGTTTTGTTCGCAAAAAGGCCCATAGCTTGTTATGTATATGAGGCAAATATCTTGAGCGAGTTAGAATTGATGTTTGAGCACAATGAAATTGACGAAAATGAATTACTTACTGCAAAAAATCAGTTGGTTTTCAGTGCTGAGTCGCATCAATATATAGATAATTTGTTATTAGCTAAATTTAGTGACTAACAAGGTAATTTAACTAAATTACCTGTGGAACTCTTAGCAGCAATATCAAAAATAAAGCATAAAAAAACCCGTCTAAACGTGACGGGTCATTAACTCAATTTTCAAGAAAATAAATAGACATTTATAATTCTAAGCTTCCTGCGAACAGCTAAAGTACCCCATGGAATCCGCCAGGGATATAAGGTATTCCCTTATATTAATTGCCTAATGGTTTCTAATTTAGTTGTTCGTCGTTGCCCATAACCCACAACCATATGTTTTAAAAAACAATCTAGCCAATTTGGTACTTTCGGTAAAATGTCGGCTGATCTTGAGTACAACTAACAATATTAACGTTTTAGTCTGGCCACAGCGTCTTCTAACATTTCCCTTGGGCAGGCAAAGTTAATTCGCGTAAAGTTTTTCCAACCAAAATCTCGGCCCGGTGAAGGACCAACCCCCTTCGACTCCATGTAGGCATGGACATCATCAACACCCAAACCGCTCGCATCAATCCATGCTAAAAACGTTGCTTCGGGTCGAATAAACGTAAAGCCATCTAAGTCATTAATTTCTTTTTCTAAGTAATCCAAATTACCACGTAAATAATCTAATTGCTCTTGATGCCATTCATCACATTGTGTAAAGGCAACTTCAGTAGCGACTAAGCCCATAAACGTCACCCATGGCATAATACCAGCGGCGGCTTGAGTAAACTTACGACGCAAAGAGGCATCTGGAATAATTGCAAATGACGTTCCGAGGCCAGCCACATTAAACGTTTTGCTTGCGGCCATCAAAGTAATAGTGCGTTCGCCAATATCCGGCAACTTACCTGCTGGTATATGGGTTTTGCTTTGATCTAGAATTAAGTCACAGTGAATTTCGTCACTGCAGAGCACGACATCATGTTTAAGACAGATTTGTTCAACTCGTGTTAATTCTTCAGCTGTCATCACCGAACCGGTTGGGTTCATCGGGTTACACATAATAAAGAGTTTAGTTTTTGGATCTGCCGCTTTTTGCTCTAGCTGTTCAAAGTCCAATGTCCACCGACCATCCTGCTCAATTGTTTGGACATCTTCTCTGATAAGTTGATTTAAACCGGGTGCCGCCAACATCGGTGGATAGTTAGGTACTTGCACTAATACTTTGTCGCCAGGCTCACAGTTAGCTTTACAAGCCACATTAAAGGCAGGAACGACACCTGGTGTCCAAACTATCCATTGTGGTTCTATCTGCCAATCGTGTTTATCTGCTAACCATCGAACAACCGCCTGGTTTGCAGGTTCATATTCTACGGGAAGGTGGTAACCGTAAACGCCATGTTCCGTGCGGGCATGAAGCGCATCTATTATTGGCTGGGCGCATTTAAATTCAGAATCGGCAACCCATAATGGCAATATATCCTTGCCCTTGTAGCGTTCCCATTTAAAAGAAAAAGTTGATCTGCGATCAATTAACTGGTCAAAACTCATTTGTGTCCCCTTCTATGTTTGAATTCATTTAGCCATCTAAACTGCTAAATAACAAGGGTAATTTATAGATATTTTAAATATGAAGTATATCCATTTTCTCCACTATCATATTTACCGGCCATTGAAGCTATTTCAAATACATTTCAACAACCGGTATTTATGTTGTAGTCACTAAACGTTAATAAGCGACCCTTTTAAATGATACAACACTGCCTTTGTTTAATGTCACGATAAACAGTTCGCCAAATTGATCTTCAGCAATTTCTATTTTGTCACTCACACCCAACTGCGTAATTAGAGCTGGAGTTGTATTAGAGTGACCTACAACCAAAATATTTTGCCCTGAATGCATGTCAGTTATCAATCGGGCCATTTCGTGCGCAGGTAAAAATAGTTCAGTGATGTCCTTATCTTGCTGATTAGCAACCGCTTTAGCCGTATTGCGAGTGCGTTTAAAAGGTGTTGAGTAAATCACATCTAGATGACTATTTTGTAAATAAGTAGCTAATCGCTTTGCGGTTTCTTCCCCTTTAGCTGATAACTCTGGATCTTTAATTTTAGTAGGTTGCTTTTCTGCATGTCGTGTCAAATAAACTACGGTATTTGGCTTGTCTAAATCACTAGCTGTAATACCTTTTTGGTTTAAGGCATTTCCCAAATTTGTGCAAGACGAGACCACAACTGATAATACAATAGCGACGCTCGTGGACAAAACATGACGAAATATTGATGAGTGTTTAAATAAGTTAATTTTCACTATTTTTTTCCAGTTAATGTTTTTCAGACTTAATCAGTAACGAGTACATGACAGGCACGACAATCAAGGTTAGCACAGTTGCAAAACTTAGCCCAAACATGATAACCACCGCCATACTTTTAAAGAAGTCGTCCCCTAATAAAGGAACCATACCTAATACCGTCGTTATTGCTGCCATCGAAACCGGTCTTACCCGACTTATGGCGGCTTGAATGATGGCCTCTGTTTGTGACATCCCACTGAGTTTTTCTAAATTTATCTGTTCGACTAAAACGATACCATTTTTGATTAACATGCCTGATAAGCTTAATAAGCCTAACAAGCTCATAAAACCAAATGGTATACCGGTCGCTAAAAACCCGATAGTCACGCCAATAATTGCAAGTGGCACCGTTGACCAAATGACAGTGGCTATTTTTAACGAATTGAAAAGTAAAATGGTAATTATGAACATGACCGCAAAACCAAGAGGTAACGCCGAAAATATCGGAGTTTTGGCCTTTTTACTTGCTTCATATTCACCGCCCCAGGTTAGTTCATAACCATTGGGTAATTGTAGCTTTTCTAACTTAGGTTTCACCCGGGCAAATACCTGTGCTGCTGTTTCATCTGACAACAGGTCGTGATCGGCCATTACGGTTAATGTACGTTTCCTATCGCGGCGTTTAATTATTGGATCTTCAAACTCTAAATTAAACTCACTTATAACGTGTGTAATTGGAACATAGCGACGCAGAACTGGGCTATAGATTTGCAACTGTTCTAATCGTTCTATCGTTACCCTTTCTTCCTCTGGCATCCTAATGACAATCGGCAATCGTTCAGTCGCTTCTCGGTAAACACCAACGGTTTTACCGACGTACATCATCTGCAATAAGTTATCGACATCGGTTTTAGTTACGCCCATTTCCCTCGCCGCAACCGCATTAAATTTAGGTCTGATGACCTTAGTCATATTTTTCCAGTCATCTGTAATGTTTTTAGCCCCCGAATCCTGCCATAAAATCTGTTTGGCTTGATCAGATAGAGAACGAAGGATTAGCGGATCTGGTCCAGAAAAACGAGCTTCAATTTTTGCCGCCGTCCCAGGCCCAACATTGACTCTCAATATTTTAAACTCAACATCTGGGTATTCACTTTCTACATACTGTCTGACATTGGCGATTGTCGGGATTAGTGACGGTTTTTGTTTTACACGTACAATCAATTGACCGTAATTGGCGTAATTCATCTCCATATTATAAGTCAGCATAAATCTAGCTGCGCCACGACCCACAGTGGTTGAAACAAACTCAACATCGTCAATACTCATAACATATTGCTCTAATGACTTTCCAACAACGGATGTAGCGCGTATATCGGCACCTTCAGGTAATCGATAATCAAGATAAAAAACAGGTAAATTTGACGAAGGGAAAAAAGCCTGTTTAACAAAGCCAAACCCACCTACTGCAAATACAAACAGCACGAACATCAGCGCCATAGTCGATTTTGGAAATCGTAATGTTAACTTCAGTACGGATTGATATTTTGCATAAAGAACAGATTTGTATGGTTCGTCTTTATGACCATCTTCCGATTTATTATCTTGGTCAATTGGTTCAACAATCTGGTCTTTAAACAGTAAACTGGCAAAAAATGGGGTAATTGTTATCGCAGTTACCCAGCTCAATAATAGAGAGATCAGCAAGACATCAAACAACGATCCTGCAAACTCCCCCGTAGCATCTGGTGATAAACCTATAGGTGCAAAAGCAATAATTGAAATAAATGTCGCGGCTAACAGCGGCCATTTTGTTTGTTTGATAATTAAACTTGCCGCCTGAACTTTAGTTAATCGTTTCTGCATTCCGACTAAAATGCCTTCGACCACCACAATTGCGTTGTCAACTAACATACCTAACGCAATAATCAATGCACCTAAAGATACGCGATGCAACTCAATGCCCATCTGTTGCATAAAGACAAACGTACCTAATACAGTAAGCAGCAATATTCCACCGATAAGTAAGCCCGTTTTAACCCCCATAAACAACAATAAGATAACAATGACAATAACAACGGCCTCTAATAAACTTTGTATAAACCCAGCAACCGACATTTCCACTTCAACGGGTTGATTGTATACGGTGTTTATCTCCATACCGTAAGGCCTATTTTGGTCTAGTTCCTTTAGTTTCTCCTGAACTCGTTCACCAATTTTGACGACATTAGAGCCTGACATAAAAGACAACCCAACATAGATAGCGGGTTTAGAATTATGTCTCACTATGTGATTAGGGGTTTCAACAAAGTCCTTATAGATAGTTGCTATGTCGCTCAATATAATCCGCTTCGAAGAACCAGGAGGGCTGATCACTATATCCCCTAACTCTTCAACAGACGTAAATTCTCCAGTGGGGTGAAATCGAATATCTTCGTTTCCAACTCGAACAAAACCGGCATTGGAAACCACATTTTGCTGCGCCAATATTTGATATAAATACTCAGCGGATAAATCCAACGACACCATTTTATTATGGGAAATTTCTAGAATAACTTGTTCTTGAAGCTTTCCTTCCACTGTGACTTTGCCAACACCTTCCACTAGCACCAGTTCACGGCGAATGTAATCTACGTAGGAGTTAATTTCTTCGTTATTAAATCCATCACCGGTTACCGCCATCAATACACCGTAAACATCACCAAAATCATCTTTAATGATTGGCGTGCCAGATCCCGCAGGTAGTTTCGGAGTAAAATCATTGATCTTACGCCTCAATTCATCCCATATTTGTCTTAATTCAGTTTTACGATAAGTCGACTTCATCTCAACAATTATCTGTGACAGGCCTGACGACGTTATTGACTTCACGTTGTCCACAAAGGGCAACTTTTGAATTTCATTTTCTAGCGGATAGGTGATTTCTTCTTCAACTTGAACCGGGGATGCCCCTGGATATGTGGTGATTACAATTGCTTGCTTTAAAATAAATTCTGGGTCTTCTAATTGCCCCAGTTTAGAATAGGACAATATACCAGCGACCAACAAGATTAATGTAAACAACCAAGATGTGGTCTTTTGTTTGATAAAATAACCAGCGATATCAAATTCAGACTTCATGGCTATAACCCTCGCTCACGAACCCACGGGCGAACTTGCTGTCCAACCGTCAAAAAGTGACTGCCTGCAGCAATAATCTGGTCTCCAATCTGCAATGCAGACGGATCTACTGGCGTTATTTCGGCACCGTATTGAGCAATTTTTGATACATTAATTTCAACTAATGTCGTTTTATTTTGAGCATCTAATTTATAGATAAAATGTTTGTTTTGACCGGCGAATTTATTTGGGATAAATACGGCTTCAATTGGCACTAATAGCGCCGTATTATGTGTATTTAACACTTTATCTAATTCAACAGCCAACTTGCCCGTCATACCTGACAAAAGATTTAAGTCCGCTGGCGCGTCGAGTGAAAACACGACTCGATAAGTTTTAGTCGCTTTGTTCGCTGTAATATCATGTTCTTTGAATGTTACGAGGTAAGATTTTTCCGGTGCTGCATCGAGAAATAACAAAGGTTGATACAATTTCCCGTCTTCGTTTTTTGGTAAATGCACCATGAGTCTTTCAGGAACGTCAATCGATACGTCTACCTGATCACGGCCCTGTAGTTCAATTATCGGCTGTTTAGCCTGAATAAATTCATAATTTTCAATGAACATCTGTGCAACAGTGCCTGAAAAAGGAGCCGTTATCTTTGTATATTGTAAATTGCGTTGCGCAACTTCGAGTTGTGCTTGAGCAATATCAAACTGGGCAGCGGCCTCATCAAAAACTGACGAAGAAACTAACTTATCTTTAAATAGGGATTTTGCTCGACTAAATTGCGATAGGCTTAGGTCGTATTTAGCCTGAGCTTGTTTGACTTGTAATTTAAAGTCCTTGTCATCTAATTCAGCTAACACTTCTCCAAACTGGACATTTTGCCCAGCAACAATATTTAACGCTGCCAACTCACCATTTACTCTAAATGCCAATTGGGCCTTTACTGTAGGCTCAATTGTCGCCGGAAAATAACGTACGGCATTGGCTGAGTGAGGTTTTACAACAGCAACTTTGGCAGGTCGAATGAGTTTAGTTTCTGTTGCTTGCTGTTCATGTTTTTCACCACATCCGGTTAGACTAAAACCTAAGATGCCAATAAAAAAGAATACTAAATGTTGTTGCATAACCTTGCCTGCCTAATAAATTAACGCTCAATGTAAATTGTAAGTTAACCATCAAATAATTGATATTTATTAAAATTTAACTACTATATAAATATTATTTATTAAGTTTTAAACAAATTATAATGAACATTGATCAACTTAAAATACTACAAACGATAGTCCGAACCGGTTCAATAAATGAAGCGGCCAAAAAGCTTTTTAAGACCCAACCCGCATTAAGCATGGCAATAAAACGACTAGAATGCGAAATAGGATTCGAACTTTTTAATCGTAATAAGTATCGACTTGAGTTGAACGAACAAGGCACTATTTTTTATCAACGTAGTCAAAATATATTATCTGAACTGGAACAGCTAAAAAGCCTCAGCGACGCATTTAATCAAGGGATTGAACATGAGTTAACCATTAATATTGAAGGACCAGCGATGCTGCCACGGATATTCGATAGCGTAAAACGGGTACAGGAAAAGTTTCCACATACTCAATTGCAGATCCATACCGAAAAGCTATTACATGGATTAAAAAACTTAGCATCGCAAGACGTTGATTTAACCATCATCCCGTGGATTGACGCATTTAATCTCGAAGGGGAGTTTCAAACTAAGCCTATCGACTCTTTGGCGTTTACGTTTTGTATTCATAAAAAGTTGGCTGCAAATTTTGGCATTAGCGGTATTGATCAGATCACACCTGAAACCCTCAAACATATCCCGCAATTGAGCCCTACTGACATGGCATTTAACCTGTCGGATACGCCATTGTTAAGAAAAATAAGTCATTCAATTGTAAAAGTAGACGACATACATTGTTATATCGAATCACTAAAAGCACAACTTGGTTGGGGGCCTATGATGAGTATTATGGTGCCAACGCAAATAACAGATGATTTTTGGTTGTTTGATTTAGAACCCAAAGATACGCAGGTCAAAGTTGAAGTGCGCGTGGTCAAAAATAAAAACAAAATATTGGGGCCAGTCGCGCAGTTTTTATGGGATAGCTTGTGATTTACGCAACCAAATTAACAAGCAAAAAGGGTTAACGTTTTAGTTAACCCTTTAATACGATTTATAATAATGAGGAGTTACTTATTGGCGGGATCCGCACTGTACCTTCCATTAATATGCGAGCACTGCGGCTCATCGATACTTTTGCTATTTGCCATTTTTTGGTGACATTGTCGAGGTTTGCTTCAGCTCCAACTTTTAACGTTCCCGAAGGGTGCCCAAACGTAACCGATGTATCAGTTGTCGATGATGAGGCCAAATTAACTATTGTCCCGGGAATTGCAGCGGCAGCTCCAATTGCTACTGCGGCGGTGCCCATCATGGCATGGTGTAGCTTACCCATAGATACCGCTCTAACATTTAAATCAATAGCGTCAGCAGATATCGTTTTACCACTGGAAGATACAAATGATTTAGGCCCAGATACAAACGCAATTTTAGGCGTATGCTGACGAACTTCCGCTTCCTTAACGTCTTTAATAAGTCCCATTTGAACTGCACCATATGCGCGAATGGTTTCTAACTTAGCCAAAATTGCATCATCACCATTTATTGCGTCTTGCAGTTCTGTACCGTCAAACCCGAGTTCTTCTGCATTTAAAAATAAAGTCGGAATACCTGCATTTATAAATGTGGTCTGAAACTCTCCAATGTTGGGTACGTTAAGTGTGTCGATTAAATTCCCCGTCGGGAATAAAATTTCGCTTGGGTCTACTGGTTCGACAAAATCAATAACAACTTCTGCTGCTGGAAAAGTAACCCCATCCAATTCGAAGTCCCCTATTTCCAACACTTCACCTTCACACATAGGAACATGTGCGATGATTGTTTTACTAATGTTTTGTTGCCAAATCTTAATTTCAGCAATGCCATTTTTCGGGAGCTTACTCAGGTCAACTAACCCATTTGTTATGGCAAATGCGCCAACGGCAGCGGTTAAATTTCCACAATTACCACTCCAATCGATAAATGGTTTATCGATGGCAACTTGGCCAAATAAATAATCGACATCATGATCAGGTTGCTCACTTTTTGACAAAATAACTGTTTTACTGGTACTCGAAGTTGCACCTCCCATACCGTCAGTATGTTTACCATAAAGGTCAGGGCTGCCAATCACACGTAACAACAAAGCGTCACGATACGCGCCAGGCTGTTGGGCTTGTAGGGGTAATTCGTTTAGATTAAAGAACACCCCTTTGCTCGTGCCACCGCGCATATACGTCGCAAGCACTTTCATTTGTTTGGTTGGCAAAGGCATATCTCGTTGTTCATTCTGCATATTAGCTTACCTCAGAACCTAAAAAATCCTGTGCAAATCGTTGCAACACGCCACCGGCGGTGTATACCAATAATTCATCAGCTGTATCTAATCGACATGTCACCGGTATTGTAATTTGTTCTCCGTCCACTCTAGTAACAGCTAATGATAAGGTAGAACCTGGGTTAATATCGCCTAGGACATCATACGTCTCACTACCGTCGAGCCCGTAAGTATTGCGTGTATCACCCGTTAGGAATTGCAGTGGTAATACGCCCATGCCGACCAAATTGGTTCGATGGATACGTTCAAAACCTTCTGCTAGGATCACTTCAACACCCGCTAATCGAACCCCTTTAGCCGCCCAATCACGAGATGAACCTTGACCATAATCTGCGCCAGCGACAATAATTAGTGGTTGCTTACGTTCCATATAGGTTTCAATTGCTTCCCACATACGGGTATTGGTGCCTTCAGGTTCAATTCGAGCATAACTGCCCTGCATAATTTCACCATCTGAATTTCGACACATTTCGTTTAGTAACTTAGGATTAGCAAATGTCGCTCGTTGCGCGGTTAAATGATCACCTCTGTGCGTTGCATAAGAATTATAGTCTTCCTCAGGCAACCCCATTTTTGTTAGATATTCACCAGCGGCACTTGTTGCCATGATCGCATTTGATGGTGATAAATGGTCGGTCGTAATATTGTCGCCTAATACCGCAAGCGGTCGCATATTCTTTAATGTACGTGGGGCTGCTAACGCACCTTCCCAATATGGTGGTCGACGAATATAAGTGCTTTTTTCGCGCCAGTCATAAAGTGGATTATTGTCTTCACCATAATCTACACGCAGATCAAACATAGGTTCATAAATTGACTTAAACTGCTCTGGCTTAACATGTTTACTAACAATATTGTCAATTTCTTCATCTGTCGGCCAGATATCGGCAAGCTTTATATCGTTACCATTTTTATCGGTCCCTAATACGTCTTGTTCAATATCAAAACGCATTGTGCCAGCAATAGCATAAGCAACAACTAAAGGTGGTGATGCCAAAAACGCTTGTTTTGCGTAAGGGTGAATTCGACCGTCAAAGTTTCGGTTACCCGATAATACGGCTGTTGAGTACAAATCACGTGACACAATTTCTTGCTGGATTTCAGGATCTAATGCGCCACTCATACCATTACATGTCGTACATGCATAAGCTACAATACCAAATCCTAGCTTTTCCATTTCAGGTAATAAACCCGATTCTTCTAAGTATAACTTAGCCACTTTTGAACCTGGCGCAAAGGACGATTTTACCCAAGGTTTACGGATCAATCCGAGTTCATTGGCTTTTTTAGCGACTAAACCGGCGGCTACCACATTACGAGGATTGGACGTATTAGTACAACTCGTTATCGCTGCGATAATAACGGCACCATCAGGCATATTACCTTTCCAGTTGGCTAAATCGGGTTGAATAGTTGACGCCGTGATGCCTCGAGCTTGTAACTCATTCGTTGGCAATCGACGATGAGGATTTGACGGCCCTGCCATATTTCGACCGACTTTTGATAAGTCAAATTCTAGTACCCGTGGATATTCCGCGGCGACCATTTCGTCGGCCCAAAGTCCTGATTGCTTAGCATATGACTCAACGAGTTTTACTTGCTCAGGCTCACGACCGGTTAGTTTTAAATAATCAATAGTTTGCTCATCGATGTAAAACATGCCCGCTGATGCACCATATTCTGGCGTCATATTAGAGATAGTTGCTCTATCTCCAATCGTGAGGTTTTTCGTACCTTCACCAAAAAACTCCAAATAAGTTGATACCACTTTTTGGTTACGTAAAAATTCTGTAAGCGCTAATACAATGTCAGTCGCAGTAATACCTGGTTGACGATTGCCAATAATATTAACCCCAACAATATCTGGCAGTCGCATCATTGAAGGTCGACCTAACATGACATTTTCTGCCTCAAGACCACCTACGCCAATGGCAATTACACCTAATGCATCAACATGTGGTGTATGGCTATCAGTACCTACACATGTATCTGGAAAAGCGACGCCGTCCTTAACTTGAATAACAGGCGACATTTTCTCCAAATTAATTTGGTGCATAATACCGTTCCCAGCAGGGATTACGTCTACGTTTTTAAATGCCGTTTTGGTCCACTCGATAAAATGGAATCTATCTTCATTACGTCTATCTTCTATTGCTCGGTTTTTTTCAAACGCATCAGGTTCAAAACCCGCATGTTCAACCGCGAGCGAATGATCAACAATGAGCTGTGTTGGTACAACTGGGTTTACTTTTGCCGGGTCTCCCCCCATATCAGCAATAGCGTCTCGTAAGCCAGCTAAATCAACTAAAGCGGTCTGTCCTAATATATCGTGACAAACTACACGGGCTGGATACCAAGGAAAATCCAAATCCTGTTTGTTAAACACAATTTGTTCTAAACATGCTGTCAGTTGTGCCTGATCGCATCGACGAACAAGCTGCTCAGCGAGTACTTTTGAGGTATAAGGTAATCTCGCATACGCGCCAGGTGAAATAGCTTCGACAGCAGCTTTAGTGTCGACATATAAAAGATTGGTGGAAGTGAGCGGAGTACAAAATTCAGTGTTCATGCTGACACCTAAAGTTAAATTTATTTAATATATGTTCTGCAGAAACGCAGGGTTAACGCCGTTTTTTGGATGTAATCATTGATTCAACAACAATAACAACAAAGACAAATCAGTAGTGACCCCAGGTCATATTAAAAAGTGACTGGGGGTCACAACTAAAAATAAGCCTTAACCGCGTTCAGCCATTGTTGGAACTGGGCGTAAATCTTCACCCGTATATTCTGCTGAAGGACGGATAATGCGATTATCTGAACGTTGTTCCATAACATGTGCAGCCCAACCCGTTAATCGCGACATAACAAAAATTGGTGTAAACAATTTTGTTGGGATGGCCATAAAGTTATAAGCAGAGGCATGGAAAAAATCGGCATTACAAAATAGCTTTTTCTCGCGCCACATGACTTCTTCACAACGAACAGATACGGGATAGAGAACGGTATCCCCAACATCTGCAGCAAGTTTTTCAGACCAAGTTTTAATGATTTCATTACGAGGATCAGAATCGGCATACACTGCGTGACCAAATCCCATTATTTTTTCTTTACGTTCAAGCATGCCCATCATTTCTGCTTCAGCGTGATCCGCAGAAGTGAACTTTTCAATCATGTCCATCGCAGCTTCATTCGCACCACCATGTAAAGGACCACGCAGGGAACCAATAGCGCCAGTAATACAAGAATGCATATCAGAAAGGGTTGAAGCACAAACTCGAGCCGTAAATGTAGAGGCATTAAATTCGTGTTCAGCATATAAAATGAGTGAAACGTGCATAACTTTTTCATGCAGTTCATTTGGTTTTTCGCCCGTCAACATATGCAAGAAATGTCCGCCGATTGAATTGTCATCGGTCGCAGTTTCAATTCGAACACCGTCGTGGCTAAAACGGTACCAGTAACAAATGATACTTGGGAATAAAGCCAACATACGGTCGGTAACTTCTTGTTGCTGTGAAAAGTCTGCTTCGCCTTCCAAGTTCCCCAACATTGAACAGCCTGTACGTAATACATCCATCGGATGTGCATCGGCCGGAATTCGTTCTAATACTTCTTTTAATGCTTCAGGCAGTGAACGAAGTGACTTTAACTTCGCTTTATAACTTGTTAATTCTTGTTGGTTTGGTAAATGCCCTTTTAAAATTAAATGGGCGACTTCTTCAAATTCACATTTGTCAGCTAAATCTTTTACGTCATATCCAAGATACGTTAAACCTGAGCCCGAAACGCCAACAGTTGAAAGTGCTGTTTTTCCAGCAACTTGACCACGCAAACCTGCGCCACTTAATACCTTCGCCATAAGATGTTCTCCACATTGTAGGGTGTGTAAATATTGTTTATTGCCACTTGATGCGGCTTATTATAAATAATTTAATTTGTGTTCTATTTGTTCGAAATTGCTACTTGTTTTTACCTTCTGCAAATAATGCATCGAGCTTTTGTTCATATTCGTGATAACTAAGGTAATCGTACAATTCCATTCTAGTTTGCATTTGGTCAATAACCGCTTTTTGATCGCCGTTATCCAAAATTGACTTGTAAACATTTTCCGCCGCTTTATTCATCGCTCGAAACGCACTTAATGGATAAAGCACCATAGCCACCCCCCAATCACTTAGTTGGTCGCGATTCCACAATTCTGTTTTGCCAAATTCAGTAATATTAGCGAGAATAGGAACGCTCAGCGCGCTTGAAAATGCCCGATAATGTTCTTCCGTTTGGATAGCCTCAGCAAAGATCCCGTCAGCCCCGGCCTCAACATAGGCTTTTGCACGTTCAATCGCTGCATCTATTCCCTCTTGAGCAAATGAGTCTGTTCTCGCCATAATGAAAAAGTCAGGATCCGTTCTTGCGTCCACTGCCGCTTTAATACGGTCAACCATTTCAGAAGTTGGTACGATCTCTTTATTTGGCCTATGACCACAACGTTTTTGAGCGACTTGGTCTTCCATATGTACTGCAGCCGCGCCGGCTTTTTCCATATCTCTTACCGTTTTAGCAATATTAAATGCGCCTCCCCATCCTGTATCAATATCTACCATAAGGGGTAGATCACAGGCAGACGTAATACGCTGAACATCAACCAGTACGTCGTTAAGCGATGTCATGCCTAGATCGGGTAAACCATAAGATGCATTTGCAACGCCACCACCAGACAAATAAATTGCTTTATGACCAATTTCTTTTGCCATCATGGCCGAATACGCATTAATAGTACCTACAATTTGCAATGGTTTAGCGTCAACCAAAGCTTGACGAAATTTTTTACCTGGACTCATAAGTTCTCTCGCTGTGTGATTTAATTATTATTAAGATTGCGACAATTTGTCAGCAATATTATTTTTTGAATAGGTGATGTGTCTTCTCATCAACATTTCCGCTAATTCTGCATCTCGGTTTTTAATTGCCATCGCTATGTACTTGTGTTCGTCAAAGGCTGTTGTTACCCGAGGCCCCGCCATTCCAAATTGAACCCTATACATTCGTACTAAATGGTAAATGCCTTCCACTAATATCGTGATCAATTGCTGATTTTTACTGCCCAAGATTATTCGATAATGAAAATCAACATCACCAGCTTCCTGATAATAAGATTCGCCGGGCTTAACAGTTGCAAAATGGGACTCAAGGAGTTGATTTAGATCAGCGATTTCTTGTTGAGTCATGTTTTGAGCTGCAAGTCTTGCAGCCATGCCTTCTAGTGATTCTCTTACTTGATAAAGCTCTATCAATCCATGTTCAGACAATTCAACAACTCTGGCACCAACGTTTGCTTTACGTTCAACTAAATGGCATGTAACCAAGCGATTAATTGCTTCTCGGATCACTGCGCGACTAACTTCATAGGTTGTCGACAATTCAGCTTCATTTAATTTAGATCCATGCTTAATTGATCCTTCCACTATCGCGTTACGTAGTAAGTAGAATATCTTATCTGAGCTGGTTATTGGTTGATCTGAAATCATGTGTGCTCGTCAATAATTACATCAAGTGTCGACAATCTAGTGGAGTTTTAATGAAAGATCAACTAAAAATAGCAATATTGTCGACAATGAGTAAATAAAAGATAAAATGCACGACACTGTGGATAAGCTGGGTAAAACCGGTGCAAAAGGTCTGCACAGTCTGTTTAGTAAACATACAAGTTGTTGATTTGCCCTCGATTAAAAAATATTCATTTAGGGCTTTATTTTAAGAATTTGTTGATCTAGACTGTCTCAACTCACCACATAAAGCTATGTTCTTTGAACCTTTATGTGAACCACTTTAGGTAGTGGTAACTGTTAGCGCACGGCTCTGTAGAGAGCCATTCCCCTAGCCCTGAGCAGGAATCGTTCAGGGCTTTTTTTTGCCTGCGATTTGATATATTCCATTTCGCATGGGTTTTGAATCCGTTTAGATACTAATAGTAGGTAGCTTATAAGTTAGTTGTAGAAAACAACTGCTTAAAATTATTTGTAGTAACGCTTGCCACTTCTTCAATTGGCACGTTCTTAAGTTTTGCAATAAATTCAGCAACGTGCCTAACATATGCAGGTTGATTTTGTTTACCTCGATAAGGAACTGGCGCAAGATAAGGTGAGTCAGTTTCTATAAGCAATCTATCTAGTGGCATTTTTCTAACCACATCTTGCAATTCAACTGCATTTTTGAACGTTACGATACCTGAAATTGAAATGTAAAAGTCTAAATCCATTGCTGCTTTCGCCATATCCCAGGACTCAGTAAAGCAATGCAATACGCCACGACATTCATTTGCTTTATTCGCTTTTAGGATGTCAATCGTGTCGGTACGTGCATCTCTAGTATGAACAATTACCGGTTTGCCCAGCTGACGACCAACTTCAATGTGGTGTACAAAACTTGCCTGCTGCTCTTTTATCGAATCTTTTGAGTAATAATAATCTAACCCAGTTTCGCCCACGGCGACGACACGTGGTGCATCCGCTAATTTACGTAAATCACTTAATGCATAATTTTTGTCTTCGCCAACATGACAAGGGTGAACTCCACAGGAGAAAAATACATTTTCTCTATGCTCTGCCGTTGCAACCATAGTTGGAAATTGATCCATTGAAATAGCAACACATAACATATGTGATACTTGGTTTGCCGCCGCATTATCAAATAATTGATCAAATTCAATTTTTTCTTTTTGTAAATCAATGCGATCAAGATGGCAATGCGAGTCGATTAATTGCAAAGTCATGTTATACCTTGGTAAAAATAAAATTAGCTTAATTATCCCAAATCAAACCGCAGAAACATAGCCATTTGACAAATTACTTTATATTGTAAGCGTAAATGGCCTTTCACTGTGTATTGCTGACTTAATCGCTATCGAATTAATACCGAATACCAAAAGTAGAGCCTCGCTCACGTCAGCCTCATTTTTTAATTATTTATCAATCATCTGAAGTGATCCAATACCTTTAGCAATTCGTATCAATAGACTTAAATTGGAAACGGATATTTTCCATTTGAGAACAAAAACTTTCTTTACAGACCGAGCGGTCGGTATTATGATCGAGTTCGTTGGAAGACATCCAAAATGAATGATAAAACACATCAATACGAGTCGAGGTCGAAATGTTAAAAAACTTAATTATTGCAGTAGCCATATTGGCTACCTTCTCCGCTGCAGCGGTTTCTAAAGATAACAACCCATTAAGTGGTAACGAGTATGTGCTAGAAAATACAAAAAAGTTAGCGCAAATTGACAGACAAGGGTCGCCTTACTTACTTGTTCAACAACTTGGTGAGACTTTGTTTGAATCAGTTACTCATATCAAAAGCATCAATGCTGACGAGTCAGCTGTAAGTACTGTTTCGATGCAAGACCTCGTTGAAGAACAATTAATGCCTTTCATAGACGTTACGTTTGCTTCATACAAAATTTTGGGGACACAACTAAAAAAATCGACAAAAGAAGAACGTGAAATGTTTGTCAATGCAATGCAACGATCACTAATTCAAACCTATTCTGGTGCTTTATCGCAATATACAAATCAAACAGTCGTTTATGAGCAAGATAAAAACGTTGATGGGAAAAAATCGGTAAATGTAAAAGCTGAATTAATGTCTGATAACGGCCCCACGTTAAGTATGATATTTAAACTTCGAAAAGGCCGTCAATCTGGTGAATGGAAAGCATATGACCTAATTGTTGAAGGCATCAGCTTAGTAGACTCTAAACGCGCAGAGTTATCTACGCCAATCCGTCAAAATGGCATTGAATATGTCGTAAATACGGTTTTAAACTGATTTAATTCGCGCTCTGCTAATTGCCCAATATATAGAATTCGACCTCATATATTGGGTATTTTATTTTATACAGCCTTCCCCTTCTATTTTTCAACCATAAAAACTCAATGTCACATGAGTCACTTTCCCTGCAAAAATTTAGTGTATTCTCTCACCGCTGACTAAGCTCTGAACCAACTAGATAGTTATGAGTATTTATAAGTCTTGGGCGCTCACTGACAACTCAGCAAAAAAAAGTGATAAGTCGGAAGTATTTCACAATGCGTCCATGCTTATTTTTATTGATCGTAATTTAATTGAATACATATTGATTCTTTGTATCCAAACCTCTAACACTTTAGGTCAAACAATATGAATTGCAGAATTGATTTATTAATCTGTTAAAATCTTTTTATGAATCGCAAATTCTCTGGTTTCACGTATTTGATTTTGATCTTTAATTGCCTTAATCATTTTAATTTTTTGCAGGTATTCCAGTGGCATATTTAATTCAGCCGCGCCAATTAGTACATGATTTAAATACCAGTCATAAGGTTTTAACTTATCGGCAGTCGTGAGGCCATAATACATTTGGGCAGTAACAAGCTCGCCATTTTCTCCGGTCACTTCGACACTTTTTATCCCATAACTGTGTCCAAGGCTTTCAGCCTTATCTAAAATGTTTTTTTCTGCGTCTTCTATTTCGTATAAAGCACCAAACACAACATCACTTGGATTATCAGTGAATAAGGCGTCGCACTTACCTGAACCGTCTGTGCTTCGCATATTAAACATGAGTTTATGCTTAGTTAATTTAAAAGTACCTAAACGCTTTGCACTTGGCGTTCTTCTTTGAATTCGGCTTAATGCCATATTGGAACCATACGCGTAATATAACAATTCATTCTCTCGGTTTTTGGAACTTGCTTATTCCATAGTTAATAACATGTTACGTCCAACCAGTAAATTAAACTAATTTAGATAAATCAAAATAGTTAGTGATTGTTAGCAGCAAGATTTTTGGTTTTCTATAAAAACAAGGCTTAAGGTAGGGCTGAACAACTTGCAGGGACGGTTTTACACGTTAATCCGAGGATCTAGATTTCAACTCGATCTAAAATCAAAACTGAATGCAACTGACAAATATGTTGAGCTTTCAGTCTAATTTAACAATATGCGTTAGCCTTCATACTTTTTGCCTAAAGCACGCATAATGTCACGCCAAGTTAAAATTCCTAATACCCTATTATCAGACGTAACGACAGGTAGACAGGAAACACTATTTTGATTAAATAATAATACTGCATCTTTAACTGTAGAGTCTTCGGTCAATACAACTAAATTACGACTCATAATCTGATGAGCACGTTTGTTTAATGCCGCCAACTCTTTAGTCGTCACAGCGACAGTATCGATATTTGGACTTAACGTTTTCAGTAAATCGCGATCTGATATAACGCCAACCAACTTACGGTGATCAACAACCAGAATGTGATGAAACGATTCTTCTTCAAATATCTTTTTAATAACGCTTAAGGATTCATCCAAGTGAACCGTTACAACTTCACTAGTCATTAATCGAGTGATTTTCATGATACTCCTTGACTCTAATCGCCGCCTTCTTGTGTCGACAGGAACCAACACCGGCTAAATCTACTTCATTATAATATTCAGTTGTTTATATATGCCAAATATTTTTCTTTTTAAGCCATAAAATAATGCTGGTAATAGCATAAATTCCACAAAGAATAAGATCAAACTCAACTTAAGCACATTGAGCCTGATCTAATAACAACGACCCTAATCTAACTCAAATGGCGGATAAGCTCATTAGGTGACATTTTCATTAAACTACGTGTGCTCAACGCACCTACTGTTGCCACAAATCCAGCGCCAATTGCAGGCCCTATCAACCAAAGCTCCCAATGCAGTGACCAGCTCATTTCAAAAATCCGCCATTGCAATAAAAACAAACTAAAGTCCGCCACTGTTGCGGCAATGATCCCAGCTATCGCGCCTAAACTTAAAAATTCTATTATTATCGCAGATTGAATTAGACTGCCTTTCGCACCTAATATTCTAAAAATAACAGTTTCGCGGCGTCGTTCGTCAAGTGAACTTTGCACCTGAGCTAACAACACTAACGTTGCGGCAAAAACCACCACTATTAACACGATCCGGATTGCAACAGCTACCTGCGCTATAGTCTGTTGGATTTGATTTAACATCGCCTCTACGTCAATAACACTTAGGGTTGGGTAGTCATGTAATAAATCATTCAACCACAACTTCTTCTCTGTTGGTAAGTAGAAAGAAGTAATGAAAGTCGCAGGAAAATCACTCAACACATCATGACTAAATATCATAAAGAAATTAGGCTGAAAGCTATTCCAATCAACTTCCCGAATACTGGTAACCTGTGCCGAGACTTCTCGCGCACCAATCAAGAATGTTAGGTTATCACCAAGTTTAATCTGCATTCGCTCAGCAACACCTTCTTCGACGGAAACCTGTGGGCCCTTTCCTTCTGGCATCCATTCGCCCGAAAGAAGTACGTTGTTTTTAGCCATTTCGTCCGAAAATGTAAGATTTAACTCACGACCTATGCCATTTCGTTGTTTTTGCTCCGATTCTTCATTTTCAGTTTGCTCACCACTCCCGTTGTTTTGTGATTTTGGAATCGATTCTGTTGCGGCTTGAGCTTGTTGCGTATTATTTTCGGTCTCACTACCGTCACGTAATTTAGAGCCGGTTTCCTCTTGTTTCTTTTGTACCAGTTTTTCGTCATTAATATGCGTCAGTCGACCACGAATAATTGGGTAATACTGTTCAGGTTCTAACCCTTGATTACTTAATTCTTGTTTCACATCATCAAGTTCGTGTTGAGCAATGTTAATGACAAAATGATTTGGTGTACCTTCGGGCAATTGCTCCTGCCACTCTTGAATAATTGAGTTTTCAAGAGAATACAAAATTAAGATAAGCATAATCGCCAACGTAAACCCTATCATCTGAGCAGCATTTTCTTTTACTCTGCGCTTTAACGATGCAAGCGCAATTTTTACTGCGCTGCCGCCGACGCTATTACCTATTTTTCTGGAAAAATAAAGCATTAAACGTGTAAACACTAAGATCAACACAACGAGTATAATTCCTGCCACACCTATGATTAGTGTGATTTGAATATTTTGACTGTAGATCCAAACCAGCAATATTGTCGTGAGAGCCATTAGTATTCGAGCAGAAATACTCGTTGCAATATCATCACCCAGATTACGTCTTAAAACCCGTAATGGCGGAACAGAAAACAACTTTAAAAGCGACGGTATTGAAAACATAAAGGCACATACTAAGCCAGTAATCATTGCCATAATAACCGGTTTTAAGCCAATTGACGGCAATTCATCAGGTAAATAAGCGGCCATCGCACTTACCGCACCTTGCTGCATAATAGCGCCAAAAATTATCCCAATTGCAACACTCGACACCGCGATTAAAACTAATTGAAACAAATAGATTACTTTGACTTGATTTAAGCTTGCGCCTAAAGTTTTAACGATGGCGATTGAGTCCAAATGACGTTGGCTATATAGTTTAGTCGCCACTGCTACGGCGGTGGCCGCTAATAAAACTCCTAGAACGCCTGCTAGCATTAAAAAACTTTCTGCCCGTTCTAACGATGCCGTTATATTGGACGCACCTTCTTTAACATTTCGGAAACGTTGATTTTCTTTTAAGTTATCTTTTATCCAAACATCAAAGTCAGATAAATCAGCTTCATCTCCTGCAAACAGATTTACATAGGAAATTCGACTTCCCGGTTGTATAACTTTTGTTGCAGGGACATCTTCTATGTTCATGATGATCCGAGTACCGCTGCTAAATACCTCAAATGGCGCATCAGGTTCAGCGTCAATGACCCCCGTAACCTGTAAGGTTAATTCACCGACATCTACTTTTAGTGTTGATGACATGTTTTTAAGTGCCGCTGGGTCGAGGTTTAATGCATAAAACAATCGTTTTGTTAGCCACGCTTCTCCTGTTTTAGGACCGTGTTTCTCTATCTTATTGTTTGTTGATAGGTCCGTTGTAACAAACAACTGACCGCGCAATGGATAAGTTGGAGATACCGCTTTAATAACAGCAATATTCATTTGGTCACCGGCAAACGCCATCGACGAAAAATAAATGTGCTGATCAGTAGCGAGATTGAGTTCAGTTGCTTTAGTAATAAATTGGTCACCCATTGGATGGGCACTGCTTAAATCACGATCCGCGGCAAGAAAAGCGGCACTTTTACTCATTATAGCTTTGTCGACTCTATCGGTGACACTAGATAAGGCCATCACAGACGACACTGCTAACACGATAGACAGACCAATGATTGTTAATTCGCCCCGACCAAATTCGCGAGTAAATAAACGCCAGGCAATCGCAAACCAATAATTAATAGGGGCCGATGTTCGGGTATTTACTGTGTCATTAGAATGCATTGGCAATTGCCTCTGATATATCTAAATCCAACGTGCCATCTGCAAGCTCATCGCTAGGATCTTTGTCTGGTGCCGTTTCTTCAACAAGAGTTCCTCCAATTAAAGAAACCGTGCGTTGACAGCGTTTTGCTAATTCAGGGTTATGGGTCACTAAAATTAAAGTCGTTTCTGCTGTTTGATTCAATTCAAATAATAAGTTTTCAACTAACTTGCCATTGTCGGAATCCAGATTGGCCGATGGTTCATCGGCAAATAACAATTTAGGTTTGGTAATAAACGCCCGGGCAATCGCAACACGTTGCTGCTCGCCACCTGACAGTTGATTTGGAAAATGCGTTAGCCTGTGATCTAATCCAACTTTCTGCAGCCATCGTTCTGCTTCTGATTTTGCGCTTGCACGCATTTCAGCATCATCTGACAACTCCGCTGGCAACATGACATTTTCGAGTGCTGTAAGGCTTGGCACAAGCAAAAACTGTTGAAAGATAAATCCAACATCCTTTCGTCTAACACCGGCTCGTTGCTCTTCATCTAGTTGGTGAAATGGTTGACCGTAAAAAAACATTTCCCCCTTGGTCGGTAAATCCAATCCAGCCAAAATACCAAGTAGTGTCGACTTGCCAGAGCCTGATGCCCCAACAATCGCTATGCTTTCTCCGCAGTTAACCGTCAAATTAATATTCTTTAATATTTCTAACTTTTTGTCAGAATCGGTTGCGGATGTCGCGCTTGGCAGAGATACTTGTTTTTCGATATTGTTTGCATTTATTGCAGATAAGTTTTGTTTGTTCATAATTTTGGGTTCTCTTAATGCCAAGAAATAGTAATACTAAACAGTTTGACGTAATTAACCTATTAAGATCAAAGTTGTTTTATAAAAAAATGATTATTAAATGTAACAGACTGTTAGTGCCCTTGTTATGCCTTTTTTCATTTTGTTTAGATGCAAGTCAAATTAAAGTCGTAATGTACGGTGATAGTATTAGTGCCGGATATGGCATGACGATCGAAGAAAGCTGGCCTTATTTACTAAATGAAACGTTTATCGTTGAAGGATCTGAGATTAATTTGATCAACGAAAGTATTAGTGGTGAGACAACTGGTGGGGGTTTGGCCCGAATTGAAAATGTGCTTAAAAGGCATCAATTGGTACAGGACGACTGGCTCATTATTGAACTCGGTGGTAACGATGGGTTGAGGGGTTTTCCAACAACAACGATAAAACGTAATTTGACCCAAATGATCACAAAACTAAAAGCAAATAACGTCAACATCGCAATTATGCAAATAAAAATACCGCCCAATTATGGTAAACGTTACACAACAATGTTTGAAGGTTTATACCCTGCCCTCGCTGAACAGTTTGATATTCCAATCATGCCGTTTTTTATGGATTCGATTGCCATTAATCCGAGCTACATGCTGCAAGATGGAATTCATCCAAATAAAAGTGCTCAGGTCATTATTAGAGACATAATGAAACCAGCAATAGAAAAATTGATAACAGATAATTAGTGTAAATACGAAGTCAGGCACAGATTAAGGAAAACCAATGCGAATTGTGCGAAAAATCAAAGCTTTTAAGTTTTACAATGTCGGAATTATAACCATAAGAAGTCTATTGTTTTTATTCTGTATTGGTTTCGGTAAAGTTAATGCGGAACCTCTGACGATAGTGACGGAATTATCTCCCCCATATCAAACATTGGAACAAAACCATATTGGTGGGTATGCCACTGAACAAGTTCGTGCTTTTATGCTTAAAGCGAATTTATCGTATGAGATTGAAATGTACCCCTGGGCTCGCGCGTTCCGCCAAGCTTTAAATAAACCAAACACACTCATCTACGCAATAGCAAAAACCCCAGAACGTCTTGATAAGTTTCATTGGTTTATTAAAGTTTATGAATTTCGACCTTATTTAGTCGGGCATGATGACAAGGCATTGTTGCAAGTAAAAAGTCTGCAGCAAGTGAAAGAATATAGTATTGCGGTACAAAGGCACGATTATGCCCATGAATATTTATCGTCAATTGGGTTTGAAGAAGGAAAAAATCTTATTCTTACGAATTCCATTGTTGATTCTTGGCACTTGTTAAAAAACAAAAAAGTGGATTTTGTAGTAGAAGAATTTGAATATGATCCAATTTCAGAATCAGGTGAAGAGTTTAAATATAAAAAGTACATACCATTAAAAAGTTTATGGCAATCAACGTATTTAGCTGCAAATAAAAATCTAGACAAAGATGTTTTGGAAAAAATGATGTCAACAATGAAAGAATTCGAACAAACGAGATAGAAAGAGATGGGTAATAAATAGAAATGAAATGGTACTCCCAAGGGGATTCGAACCCCTGTTACCGCCGTGAAAGGGCAGTGTCCTAGGCCTCTAGACGATGGGAGCACTAGGTGTATTTCATTATTTTAAAGTGGTACTCCCAAGGGGATTCGAACCCCTGTTACCGCCGTGAAAGGGCAGTGTCCTAGGCCTCTAGACGATGGGAGCACTAAGACTTTAAAAACATAAAACGCTAATTGTTGGTACTCCCAAGGGGATTCGAACCCCTGTTACCGCCGTGAAAGGGCAGTGTCCTAGGCCTCTAGACGATGGGAGCACAGGACAATTAGTATAGCAGTAAGTAAATGGTACTCCCAAGGGGATTCGAACCCCTGTTACCGCCGTGAAAGGGCAGTGTCCTAGGCCTCTAGACGATGGGAGCACTAAGACTTACTTAAACGAAAATTGGTGGAGCTAAGCGGGATCGAACCGCGGACCTCAACACTGCCAGTGTTGCGCTCTCCCAGCTGAGCTATAGCCCCGCTTTTCGCGATGAATTTAAGACAATCTGTGCCTCAAACTCGGGGCGCATTCTATGCACTCACTTTAAATGAGTCAACCATTATTTGAATAAAACTTTGTATTATTAGCGTAAGTGATTAATTTTTTGGCAAGTTGCTTAAAAAACGATTATATGTGACTAAAATATCCGCATTAGCAACAAAAAAGCCAACTTAACGTTGGCTTTTAATCTGTTTAACTAAAGTTTAAGAATTTGCTTCTCTTTGTGCAATAAAGTCCAAAGCCATATCAATTCTTTTGATGACCTTCTCTTTTGGCAACAACTCAAGTGTGACGTCTAATGATGGTGAATTACCGCTACCGGTTGTCGCAACACGTAGTGGCATCCCAACTTTACCCATGCCAACGTCCAGTTGTTCCGCGGTACCGTTAATTGCAGCTTGTATAGACTCAGCATCCCACGAGGTTAAATCCTGGAGCTTTTGTTTAGCCACTTGCAATGCTTCCTTCGCTACTGGGCGTAAATGTTTCTTAGCGGCCTTTTCGTCAAACTCAGAAAAATCCTGATAGAAATAAGCGCTTATTTCTGCAAGTTCTTTAAGAGTTTTAACCCTTTCCGCCTGAATTTCTACGATAGCTTCTAATTTAGGACCATTTGCAACATCTACATTCTGGTTTTCAAAATGCCAAGCTAAGTGTTTAGCAACTTCTGTCGCAGGCAACAATTTCATGTATTGTTGGTTCATCCAATTTAATTTTTCGGTATTGAACCCAGAGGCCGACTTATTAATTGACGCAATATCAAAGTGAGTAAATAGCTCATCAAGAGTAAATACTTCCTGATCACCATGAGACCAACCTAAACGCACCAAATAATTTATTAGAGCCTGTGGTAAATAGCCGTCATCACGATACTGCATAACCCCTACTGCACCGTGTCGCTTTGATAATTTCTTACCGTCATCACCTAAAATCATCGAACAATGAGCGTAAGTTGGCACTGTCGCACCAAAGGCTTCAAATATATTGATTTGCTTAGCGGTATTTATTAAATGATCTTCGCCTCGAACCACATGAGTCATTTCCATTTGCCAATCGTCGATGACAACACAGAAATTATAGGTTGGACTACCATCAGTACGTTGAATGATCATGTCATCCATTTCGTCGTTCGATATTTCCATCTCGCCACGGATAACGTCAGTCCACTTTACACTGCCTTCTTTAGGGTTTCTAAAACGAACAACATAAGGTGCATCCTGAGCAGCATCTGTTGAGCCATGAGAACAATGACCGTCATAACCAGTGCGTTGGCCATTTGCTTCTTGTTCTTCACGTAAGGCATCTAAACGTTCTTTAGAGCAATAACATTTATACGCTTTATCCTGTTCAATTAATTTTTGAACAAATTCCTTATATAAGTCAAAACGCTTGGTTTGATAAAAAATCTCGCCATCGTTTTCCATCCCTAACCACTTCATACCATCTAAAATGGCTTGAACCGCTTCAGGAGTTGAACGCTCCAAATCGGTATCTTCAATACGAAGGATAAATTTTCCACCGCTTTTTTTGGCATATAACCAAGAATATAAAGCAGTACGAGCACCACCAACGTGCAAATAGCCAGTCGGGCTAGGGGCAAAACGAGTCACAACAGTCATGTTTGTTTCCAATAAAATGTATTCTTGAATAATTGCGGGCTATTCTATAAAAAAGTCAGCCTTATAGACAGTGCGAATTAAAAGGAGTGGTAAATGAATTATTGGCTATTTAAATCGGAACCCGATGAATATGGTATTGAACACCTCAAAAACGAGCCACAACAAATTGGTCGCTGGGATGGCATTCGCAATTATCAGGCACGTAATCTGTTGCGAGATGACGCAAAAATTGGTGATGGCGTATTATTTTATCACTCCAGTTGCAAACAGGTTGGTATTGCTGGTATCGCTGAAATTGTGTCGCCCCCCTACCCTGACCCATTACAATTTGACCCGGAATCAAAGTATTTTGATCCTAAATCAACCAAAGAAAACCCACGTTGGGTCTGTTTAGACATTAAATATGTCCGACACAACAAAAAATTTATTCCTTTAACTCAAATAAAAACAACAAAATTATTAGAAAAAATGGTTTTGGTTAACCGCAGTAGACTCTCAATTCAGCCAGTAACATATGATGAGTGGCAAATTATCAACCAACTTGCGATGAATATTTAACCTCAAAATTGCAATTATCGCCCTTTTTGCTCAAGAAACCATCGAAAGGTCAAAAACATTAAAATTATAGTTGACTCTTTTTAGTCGCTACTTATAATACGCCCCACTTAAACGACACAGCGCGTTTAAGAGATAATGCTGGGCGGTTAGCTCAGCTGGGAGAGCATCGCCCTTACAAGGCGAGGGTCACTGGTTCGAGCCCAGTACCGCCCACCAATTTTTTTTATTGGTTCAGCATTATCTACAGATTTTAAATGGGCGGTTAGCTCAGTTGGGAGAGCATCGCCCTTACAAGGCGAGGGTCACTGGTTCGAGCCCAGTACCGCCCACCATTTAAAATCATATCTCTCTGGTAAAGTGGGCGGTTAGCTCAGCTGGGAGAGCATCGCCCTTACAAGGCGAGGGTCACTGGTTCGAGCCCAGTACCGCCCACCACTTTACTGTCGCATAAGAGTTATTAGTCACTTCGGTTTAATTCATTCTATAAAACGATTCATCTTCTAATAAGCTTCTATTTCTTTTTTCGATCTAAATTCATCCTATTTAACCGCTTAGTCTCTTTTTCGACTAATTTAACGATAAAACGATTGTTGTTACCCCCTCATCACAGGCAAAACATCCCTTTCTATCGCTCATCAAACAAACTTTTATTGCGAATATACTTCTGCATATAATGGTAAGTAATTGGCCTTAACAACCAACTTTTAATCGATAACCATAGTCGCTTTGACGGGCTAATATTTTCAAACATAACCCCTTCGTGTAACCACAAAGACTTGCCAACATGTCGATAAATAAAAGGCAACGGTGGTAAAAACGTGACAATATCAACGTCACAGCATATTCGGTAGGTCTTATGATGAAGACTGTAATTGCGATAGAATAACTGCCCGCCGCAGGAAGGCTGGCCAAAAGTGACTACGCGTTTTACTTTTACATTAGGAAGTTGATAGAAGCGGTCTGCAAACAAAACTGCAAGAGAACCGCCCGTCGAATGCCCCGTAAACGTTACCCTCTTGCCCTCTTTCATAAGTGGTATTAATACGTTTTGGATCCGTATACCTAGTGGTAACTTTTCTGAAGAATCGCTTACAAAACTGGGCTGTTTTAGTAAATTATGCATTCCCCAATGAATATCAAATTTTCTATTTTGATCACGATACCTTTTTTTAAATGCACATAGATTAAATAGCCAATCATACACATTGTGAGATCCGCGAAAGACAACTACCACTTCCTTTTTGTGTTTTTGCCAGACGATTCGGACACATGATTTGTGAAACCTATCTAAAATTTCGACCTGCTCAAAATGACCAAAGTCGGCGATAAGCTCACTATCTTTTAAATAAGCAAGTTGACACAATATTGCGTACTTTTCGTATGCATAACGTTTAAGTCGTTTCAACCCGTGTCCTATATAAGCACTAATACATGCATTAAAATTTGTCTAAATATAATTGCCTCGGACTATATTGTGTTTTTGTTAAGCTTTTATGAAAATGCTCTGGTTGTAAAAAAAGTAAAATAATCAATACGTTTTTGACACGACAATATCGTGCCCTATCCTTTAATTAATCTCATCTGTGATGCACAGTACGCGCAACTAAGCTCATAAATAAAAAAAGACATTTTCTATGAATACGTCCTTAACTGAAGAACAACAACTAATCCAAGATACTGCTCGGCAGTTTGCAGAACAAGAACTTGCTCCTGTGGCGGCAAAACATGATATTGCAACTGATCAAACGTTGTTTTTAAGTAATCTAAAACAACTTGCCGAACTCGGATTTATGGGACTTAACACAAATGCCGATTATGGCGGAACAGAAGCAGGCACTGTTGCTTTTAGCTTGGCAATTACTGAACTTGCAAAAAGTTGCGCTGCGACAGCGGTAACCACATCTGTCACTAACATGGTTGCAGAAGTCATCCAAGCAGTCGGCAATAAGCAACAAAAACAACACTATTTACCTAAAATATGTTCAGGCGAATATCCAGCAGCAGGGTTCTGTTTAACCGAATCAGGTGCAGGCAGCGATCCTTCCTCTATGCGCACATCGGCTGTTAAAGACGGCGACGACTATATTCTAAATGGCTCAAAAATATTTATTACAAGTGCAGAGTTTGCTGGGGTATTTGTCGTTTGGGCCGTCACTGATAAAGACGCGCCAAACGGCAAGGGTATTTCGTGTTTTCTTGTCGAAAGACAAACTCCCGGCGTCATCATTGGGCCAGCAGAGCACAAAATGGGGCAAAAAGCGTCACCTACCAATGAAGTGATCTTTGAAAACTGTCGTGTGCCTTCCTCTGCATTAATGGGAAAAGAAAATCATGGTTTTAAAGTGGCTGTTACAGAGTTATCTGGAGGCCGAATTGGCATCGGTTCGTTAGCGCTTGGTATTGGTTTGGCGGCGATGGATGTAGCGCGAAGTTATATAGCAGAACGCAAACAATTCGGTCAAACCTTAGATAAATTTCAAGGATTGCAATGGATGTTAGCTGACCGTTATACCGACTTGGAAGCCGCCCGTATGTTGTTAATGAACGCAGCAAGTTTAAAAGAACGTGGTAAACCATTTGCAAAAGAGGCTTCTATGGCAAAACTATTTGCCTCTGAAAAAGCAAATTCAGCCTGTTATGACGCTCTGCAAATGTTAGGTGGTTACGGCTACATTAAAGAGTATCCATTAGAACGATTTGCCCGAGATGTTCGAATTACCTCAATATATGAAGGTACGTCAGAAATACAACGTATTGTCATTGCCCGCGAACTATTAAAAGAACTAAATTAGAGGCCTGTTATGGATCATAAAAATAAAGTAGCCGTTATTACTGGCGGCGCATCAGGGTTAGGAAAAGCAACATGTGAGCAACTTGTTAAATTGGGTTTAAAAGTTGCTATTTTTGATTTAAATGAAGAACAAGCAAAACTGACCGTAGAATCTTTAGGTCAAGAGAACGCGATTTATTGCCTTGTTGATGTAACTGATGAATTATCAACCCAAAGTGCGTTTAAAAAAGTCCTAAATCATTATGGCGCTATCCATGTTTGTGTTAACTGCGCCGGTATTGCTCCAGCTGCAAAAGTACTTGACCGAGATGGTACTGCTATGGCCTTAAGTAAATTTACGACGGCCATAAATATTAATTTAATTGGCACATTTAACGTTGCGAAGTTAGCGGCAGAATACATGGCTAAAAATGAGCCACTGAATGACTCTCTCGAACGCGGTGTAATAATTAATACGGCGTCAGTAGCAGGCTATGAAGGGCAAATGGGACAAAGTGCTTATGCTGCAAGTAAAGGCGCAATCATCGCGCTTAGTTTACCGATGGCGCGTGATTTAGCTCGTTCAGGTATTAGAGTGAATGCAATCGCCCCTGGTATCATGGGAACACCGATGTTGTTAGGTATGCCAGACAATGTGCAGGAAAGTTTAGTCAATAATATCCAATTTCCGAAACGCATGGGTTACCCAGCAGAATTTGGTGACTTAGTAGGACATATTATTGCGAATGCTTATATTAACGGTGAAACCATTAGACTAGATGGCGCGATAAGAATGCAACCTCGCTAAAGAGGTTGCACTTTTACCAAATCAGAGTCGTTTAATAAAACTTAACAGGGGCTTTTTAGCTGTTAGGCATAAAAATCTAAGTGGCGACGACCTTCGTTGTCACGATAGACGCCCTTGCCCTTGGAATTTGTCTCAGTTTCATCTTTTTCTTCCGGCTCGACTTCTAACGTATCATCATCTTTAGACGCCGCATGCTGATGTTGATTTTTAGGATCGTCTTCACTAATTTCACGTGACTTACTATCTTTATATGTTGGGTTTATTGCATAATGATTTTTTTTATCCGGCTCATTTGGAATAGGACGCGTCAACACGCTATATAAAAAATCTACCATATCTCAGCTCCTTTAATTTTATATTGTCACAATTTTGACATTTAAATCGGAATATAGTTCACTTATTAACCATTTATCGACAGTTATTCAATTTAGTTGAGTTTTTGATATTTTTTTTATAAAAAGTCGGTTGCATTTTCCTCAAAATGAGCATAATTTGAATAATAACTCTAAATCAGAGCAAAAAATAAAAAGAAGCGAACCTGAAAATGACTACAACAATTTGGCATCATCATCATTTACCAACGAAATAGTTTTCAGCTGATTTCGCTGGAGATTATTGTAATAGTCTCCTAAGCACAGCATTGCAAACCCCGGAGGCTACACCTTCGGGGTTTTTTACATTTTAACGATTTAAATAAAAATATTTTGGGACACCAACATGACTGACAAATCTAGACTCCGTATAGCAGTACAAAAAAAAGGCCGATTGAGTGACGAATCACTGAAATTACTTAAAGCAATTGGCGTAAAATTGTCGATCCGAGATAGATTGCTCATCGCTCATTCAACCAACCTACCTATCGACTTATTACTTGTCCGTGATGATGATATTCCAGGTTTGGTGATGGATGGTATTGCTGACCTCGGATTCATTGGTGAAAACGAGCTTGAAGAAAAAATGTTAGAACGTGAAGCTGCAAATGAACCGGCTGATTACAAACTACTTAAACGTCTCGAATACGGCGGATGTCGTTTATCAATTGCTGTTCCAAACGAATTTGAATACGAAGGCCTTTCATCATTTGAAGGCACAAGTATCGCAACAACTTACCCGCAGCTTCTAAAACGATTTTTACAAAAAAATAACATCGCAGCGCAGCCAGTAATGTTAACGGGTTCAGTAGAAGTAGCCCCTCGTGCTGGTATCGCCGACGCAATATGTGACCTCGTTTCTACCGGTGCAACTCTAGATGCTAATGGATTATACGAAGCGATTGAAATATTTAAATCAAAAGCAGTTTTGATCCAAAAACAAGAAACCTTGTCTGCTGATAAACAACAATTGATCGATACTTTACTGCCGCGCATCAACGGCGTTATGCAAGCGAAAGAATCAAAATACATCATGTTACACGCGCCAAAAAACAAGTTAGAGCAAGTTAAGGCTTTATTACCAGGTGTTGAAAACCCAACTGTTTTACCTTTATCTGGGAATGACGACCAAGTGGCTATTCACGTTGTTAGTAAAGAAAATCTATTCTGGGAAACGATGGAAAACCTAAAAGATTTAGGCTGTACGTCGATTTTAGTTATGCCAATTGAAAAAATGATGGGCTAATTTATGATTACATGGCAGTCACTGTCGTCGTCGCAGCAATTACAGGTGTTAGAACGCCCTGTAATTGCAGGTCGCCAAGGGTTAACTTCGACAGTACAGGACATTATAAAACAAGTACGAACTCAAGGCGACGCAGCGTTATTGGCGTTGGCAGAAAAGTTTGATGGCATTACCTTGCCACAGCTTAAATTGACTGACCAACAAAAACAAAAAACGCTGACCTTATTATCACCAGAAGCAAAAGCAGCAATTGATTTAGCTTACAACAACATTAAGCAATTTCACCAAGCACAAGTGGCGCAAGATATTAGTATCACGACTAGTGAAGGTGTGAATTGTCAGCTAATCAATCGCCCTATTGCTGCGGTCGGACTATATGTTCCAGGTGGCAGCGCGCCACTTCCATCAACGGTTTTAATGTTAGGTGTCCCGTCGCAAATATCAGGTTGTAAACGGGTGGTTTTGTTTACTCCAGCGGACACAAGACCAGAAAATTACGGCAGTATTACACCAGAAATATTGTACGCGGCGGAAATTTGTGGTGTCAATGAAATCTATTTATCAGGCGGCGCACAGGCGATTGCTGCAATGGCTTATGGAACGGAGTCAGTCAAAAAAGTAGATAAGATTTTTGGTCCAGGTAATAGTTTTGTTACAGAAGCAAAACAGCAAGTGAGTTTAGACCCTGCTGGTGCGGCAATCGATATGCCAGCTGGCCCGTCAGAGGTCCTTGTGATTGCCGATAAAAATGCTAACCCAGAATTTATCGCAGCAGACTTGTTGTCTCAGGCTGAACACGGTCCTGACTCGCAAGTTATTTTAGTCGCAGATGACGTGAACGTAATTAACGAAACTGCAGCGGCAATCGAACGACAACTTGCCGTTTTGACAAGAGCCGACATTGCCCGAAAAGCACTAGCTAATAGTCAGCTTATTTTAACTGAATCACTTGATCAAAGCATTGAGATCAGCAATAGATATGCACCTGAACACTTAATAGTTCAAACAGATAATGCGACGGAATTATTACCACTGCTCGACAATGCCGCGTCTATCTTTTTAGGGGCCTACACACCTGAAAGTGCTGGTGATTATGCGAGTGGCACTAATCATGTATTGCCAACATATGGCTATTCTAAAGTACTTAGCTCGTTAAACCTGGCAGATTTTAATCGTAAATTCACCGTGCAAACGGTCACTGAGACAGGTATTAAAAATATCGGTCCAGCTATTATGACATTAGCGAATGCTGAAGGTCTTGATGCCCATAGAAACGCCGTAAAAGTGCGACTAGATGCATTAACTGCAGGAGCGGACAATGACAACTAATATTGATAACTTAGTTAGTGAACTGATTCGCCCAGAGTTGAAGACTCTAAAACCTTATGAGTCAGCTAGACGTTTGTTCTCAATGGCAAATGCCGGTGAAGTCGATACCGTTTGGCTAAATGCTAACGAAAATCCTTCAGTCCCAGAGATCTCAATAAACCCAGCCCTCTATAACCGTTATCCAGATTTTCAGCCTGAGCCGCTAATTGCCGCTTATGCTGAATACGCTGGGGTTGAAACCAATCAAGTATTATCAACACGTGGCGCGGACGAAAGCATCGAATTATTGATACGTACATTTTGTCGTGCCGATGGCACTGACTCGATTGTCATTTGCCCACCGACGTACGGTATGTATGCCATAAGTGCCGAAACGCACGGAGCATTAATCAAAAAAGTACCGCTAACTCCTGAGATGCAATTGGATTTACCGGCGGTTTATCAGAACTTAGAAAATACCAATATTGTTTTTGTTTGTAGTCCAAACAATCCGACCGGCAATATTATCAATCGTAATGACTTTATTGCGTTGCTTGATGAGTGCAAAAATAAATGCCTTGTAGTAGCAGATGAAGCCTACATTGAGTTTTGTCCTGAAGCGACGATGGTCGATTTACTGGTGACTTATCCAAATCTTGTTATCACACGTACGTTATCAAAAGCCTTTGGCCTAGCAGGATTACGTTGTGGTTTCACTTTGGCGGATCCAAGCGTAATTGATGCATTAAAAAAAGTTATTGCACCATATCCAGTCCCTGCTCCGGTTGCCCAAATCGCAACAGATGCTTTGTCAACAAAAGGGTTAAGCTGGATGACTGAGCAAGTCACACACTTAAATAAATTACGTGACGGTTTTATTGCCCACGCCCAGCAATGGCAACTGGTCAGTCACGTGTACCCCTCTCAAACTAATTTTGTGCTATTAAAACTCAATGCCAAACTCGATGCTGCTGAGGTATTAAATACCTTCGTTGAAAAAGGCATATTGCTGCGTAATCAATCGAAGCAATTGATGTTAGAGAACACATTACGCGTCACAATCGGCAACGAAAGCCAAATGACCGCCGTATTAAACCAATTTTTACAGGTAGAAAAAACACTATGAGCAATCAACAACGCATTTTATTTATCGACCGTGACGGTACATTAGTTGAAGAACCTTTAGTTGATAAACAACTCGATACGTTAGAAAAACTTGTTTTTGAGCCTATGGTGTTGCCTGTTTTAACGCGCTTACAAAATAAAGGTTACAAGCTTGTAATGGTTTCAAACCAAGACGGTTTGGGCACAGATGCCTTTCCACAAGAAGACTTTGACTTACCGCACGATAAAATGATGCACATTTTTGTGTCTCAAGGTGTGGTATTTCAAGATGTCTTGATCTGTCCTCATTTTGACCACCAAGATTGCAGCTGTCGTAAGCCCAAACTGGGTTTAGTAAAAGATTATTTGCAGCAAGGCAAAGTCGATTTTACTGACAGCTTTGTCATTGGAGATCGTGAAACTGATATCCAACTTGCAGAAAACATGGGTATCAAAGGCATTAAATACGACCGTGAAACTAACAACTGGTTAGCTATAGAAGCGGCGTTAACAACCCAACAACGTATCGCTGAAGTCGTAAGAACAACCTCTGAAACTGACATTCGTGTTGCGGTTAACTTAGATTCGACAGCCAAGTCTGTGATCGAAACTGGCATGGGATTTTTTGACCATATGCTAGATCAAATCGCGACTCACGGTGGTTTCCACTTAAATCTGACTACAGATGGCGATCTTCATATCGATGACCACCACAGCGTTGAGGATACGGCACTTGCTCTTGGTCAAGCGCTGAAAGAAGCCTTAGGTGATAAACGTGGAATTGGTCGTTTTGGATTTGCATTGCCAATGGATGAATGTAAAGCAGAAGCAATTTTAGATATTTCAGGTCGTCCGCATCTAGTGTTTAAAGCTGAGTTTACCCAAGAGCGAGTTGGTGAAATGTCGACCCAAATGGTTGAACACTTCTTTTATTCTTTAGCGCAATCTATGGGGTTAACATTACACCTGTCGACAACGAAAGGAAATGCCCATCATCAAGTAGAAAGCCTATTTAAAGTATTTGGGCGTGCGCTAAGAGCAGCCCTTAAAGTAGAAGGTGATGTACTGCCCAGCTCAAAAGGAGCACTTTAATGGCCGAGCAAAAAATTGTCATTATTGACACTGGCTGTGCCAATATTTCATCGGTGAAATTTGCTTTAGGGCGACTTTCAAACAACGTAGTTGTGAGTGATGATAAAGCCGTTATCAAACAAGCTGACAAGGTATTATTACCGGGTGTCGGTTCGGCATCTGCGGCGATGGCTTCAATTGCACAAAAGGAACTTATTGAATTTATTCAAGAGTTACAACAACCTGTCTTAGGTATTTGTTTAGGTATGCAATTGATGACGACGCAATCGGAAGAAATTCCTGGAAGCCATATTGTTGAAAATAAAATCGACAATATCGCCTGTTTAGATTTAATTCCAACCACTGTTTCTCGAATGAAAACGGGAAATCTGGTCCTGCCTCACATGGGCTGGAACCAAATTAATGTGGAAGGTGATAACCCTCTTTTCGCTAATATTGCCGATGGCAGCTATTTCTATTTTGTGCATAGTTTTTGTGCGCCTATTAGCGACTATACATTAGCAAGTTGTAATTACGGACAAGCGTTTTCCGCCGCGATTGGCAAAGACAATTTTTATGGTGTGCAATTCCACCCTGAACGAAGCGGCACTGCAGGTGCACAACTACTTAAAAACTTTATTGAGATGTAAACATGATCATTCCAGCAATTGACTTAATTGAAGGTTCCGTTGTCCGCCTATATCAAGGTGACTACGACCAGAAAACCGAATACAAAATTGACCCAATCGAACTTGTTGAAGATTATGCCCGTCAAGGCTCAACTTGGTTACACATCGTCGACCTTACTGGCGCAAAAGACACTGCTAAACGTCAATTGTCACTCATCAAAAAAATGGTCGACACTGGTAAAATGAAGTTTCAGACCGGCGGTGGTATTCGTACCGAAGACGACGTAAAGCATTTGTTAGACGTAGGTATTAGTCGAGTTGTTATTGGTTCTTTGGCTGCAAAAGAGCCTGAGTTAGTTAAATCATGGATGCAAAAGTACGGTCCAGAACAAATCGTATTGGCGCTTGATATTAATATCAATGCAAAAGGCGAAAAAATGATAGCCACGCACGGCTGGCAAGAAGACTCAGGTGTTGAGCTAGAAGCTCTTGTGGACGATTTTTTGACTGTCGGCCTAAAGCATGTGCTTTGTACTGACATAAGCAAAGACGGGACGTTACAAGGCCCAAATCAGGCACTTTATACAGAATTAGCAGCTCAATATCCGCAAATTAGTTGGCAAGCTTCGGGTGGCATCAGCTGTATCGGTGACATTACCGCTTTAAAACCGGTACTGCGAGACTCTGGAATATCGAATGCAACGCCTTCAGGGGTTATTTTAGGGCGTTCTTTATTGGAAGGTAAATTTACTGTTGAAGAAGCTATTTCAGCTTGGCAACAGTAACCCCATGACAACATGGTTTCTCTCTTATCATATTAAGTACAGTTAGTTGATTCGAGCTAAGTGTGTGCTAAGGGAGTGACCATGTTATTAAAAACAACATTTTTTCCCCTGTTTTTATTCCCCCTATTAACTTCACTTTAGGTCGTCGCCGATTAATTGCTATATTTTCACATGTTGTGTTTACGCTGACGGTTTCGAACAAAAAACATTAAGATTAGTTTCAGCTATTTTGGACGTTAAAGTACGGGCACACTAACAGGGCGTAGTCGATATTTAGCTGTAAGGAAAAAGCACAAATTGAGAAAAGATAAATTTGCGGCATTAGATGTTTGGTAAGGCGACTAAGTTTATTGTTGCCGCCCTATTTCCAAACATCACGATAAATTGGTATGCCTCTCGTTAAAGAGTCACCGACTCGCGTTCTGTTTTTAATCCAAATAATTTCTTCAAAACAATTGCTGCGGGGCAAATTCCAGTAAAACTAGATTGAATTAAATTGACGCCAACAAAAACCGTAAGCCAAACAAATAAAGGCGAAACCAAATTTGTTAAAACTACGGATAATAGGATCATAAAACCTGCAAATATGTTAATTGCCTTTTCAACAGTCATTTTCAAAACCTTATATTAGTAAACTCTAATAAACGACTTTACATTAGTATTAGCTAATATACAAGAAGCACTGGGCATAAAAAAACCAGCCCTCGGCTGGTTTTCATAACAATATTTAGTTAAACGCTTAATAATGAACTATTTGATATAAGCTTCACGTTTACCTGAAGTAGAAATATAACGCTCTCTAAGTTTGTCCTGTCTTGAATCAGTGGATGTTTCGTTACCTTCAATCCATAACATTTCGACTTTAGATGAAATTTCAAATGGGTCGCCGCTCCATAAAACCAAATTTGCAGGTTGCCCTACTTCTACAGTGCCTCCTTTAAAACCAAATATTGACGCTGGATTTTTGGTTAAGGCCGCAAGTGCGCCTTGAACCGACATACCGTATGATATTGCATTACCGGCTTCAAAACGTAGATTTTTTATCAAGTGTGAATCGCTATTTGCAAATATAACCTTAACACCCGCTAAGTCTAATTCCCCGGCATTCTTTAGGGAACTATCTAATGAATCAAAATCACCTGGCAGATTATCAACGCCGCCAATAATTACGGTTACATTTGCTTTTGCGAGTTGTTGTTTAACTTTTACAGCCCCGCTCGCGCCAGCAATAGCGAGTTTAATACCATACTTTTCTTTCAATTTAATCAACTGCAAAATATCGCTAGGTCGTGACGCATAAGCAATCAATGGTATTTCTTTCGCTAATACCCGGTTAATGGCCGTTTCATCAACTGTCGGCTCTTTACCGTCATCCTTGCTATCATCCTTAGCCATTTTTTTAACTTGAGCGTCAAACGTGGCCGCTAATTCATTAAAATTAGACGCTCGTGAATCACTAGATGAACCTCCAAAATAAGCTACTACAGACGAGCCAACAGTTTCAACCGAATCGAACTTCGATGATAATTCAACGTTAAAGGTTAGTCCTGAAAACAGCTCACTGTTATAACCAGGTGTAACAACGGAATGAGTTATCCCCCCTTTACGTGCAAATGGAATTAGCGACGTTTCAGGGTTAAATGCAGTTGACGCATCAAATCCAGCGCCGCCCTTCTTAGGCTTCTCATCTCGTGATGTTTTCACTGCACCCACTTCAATTAGTCCCAATTGATTGAGTGACGCGATAAAGCCTGGTGTTAATATTCGACCTTGGCCATCAACTGTGCGGTCGACCTCCAAACTTGGTGGGTTAAAAGCGACAATTTTGCCATCTTCTAAAACGACATTAACTCCAACTAAGATACCTTTATCTGTACCGGTATAAACAGTTGTATTGGTGATTGCGACCATTTCGCTGAAAGCAGAAAAGCTCATCAACATTGCCGTGATCACTGAAATTTTGTTCATTAATTTACGTTTGTTCATGACGCTTCTCCTATTGTTGACCTAACATGAAATCGCTAACTGCTTGATATTTTTCATCATGGAGATCAAACACTTTGTCACCATCAACAAATACTTTTTCTGCTTTCGCGTAGACACTAAATGGGTTTTTATTCCAAATAACAACATCGGCCTGTTTACCACTTTCCAATGTTCCTGTTTGGTCATCAATTCCTAACGACTTAGCTGCATTCGCTGTTATCCAAGTAATCGCTTTAGCTTCGTCAATGTCAAAACCTTGCTCTTTTGCACGATACATAACTTTTGCCGCTTCTTGGTTCAGACGTTGAATCGTCGTATCAGAATCTGAATGAATAATCGCACAAGAGTTTTTAAATGAATCAACTACCGCCGCATTTTCTGGGATCATGTCGTAGGCTTCCATCTTGAATCCCCACCAGTCTGGCCACATCGCCGCACAAAGGTTGTTTTCTGCAAGCAAGCCTCCTATTTTGTAGGCTTCAATTGCGTGGTGGAATGTACCCGCGCTATAACCAAACTCTTTTGACATATCGACCATCATAGCCATTTCTTCTGCTTTATAGCAGTGGTTATGGATCTTAATGTCGCCTTCGAGTACCCCTTGAAGTGTGTCCATTTGAATGTTGCGAGCTGGCGCTTCAGGATTTAGTCCCGCTTCATAATCGCGTTCATATTTATCCCATGAACGTTTATATTCAACTGCCTCTGCAAATGCCATTCGATAACCCGCCATGTTCCCCATACGAGTCATAGGAGCGTCTTTGCGGCTACCATAGACACGTTTAGGGTTTTCACCACAAGCCATTTTAAGGCCATAAGGTGCATCAGGGAATTTCATCGCTTGCATCGTTGGTGCTGGCACATTTTTTAATGTAACGCCTCGGCCACCAATTAAGTTTCCTGAACCTGGTAAGATTTGAAGGGATGTAATGCCACCAGCACGCGCTGCGTTAAAGCCAGGGTCCTGAGGCCAAATTGAATGTTCAACCCAAACTTCGGCGGTAACAGGGTTAGTCATTTCATTGCCATCTTGATGAGACTCGACACTAGGGCTCGGATAGGCCCCTAAATGTGAATGTACATCAATAATGCCAGGGGTTACCCATTTGCCACGACCATTAACAATTGTTGCACTTCCGTGCTCAATATTTTCACCAACTGCTGAGATTTTACCATCTTCGATTAAAACGTCTGCGTTATCAAATCGTTCGCCAGTGCCCGTTAAAACAGTTGCACCTTTGATCAGAATCGTTAATTTGGATTTAACTTGATAAGTACTTGGATATGGATTTGGATTTATTTCAACTTTTGGGTCCTGTGGTGCATTACCGGTACACCCTGCAACAACCGCAAGTGCGGCGGCAGTAAAGCCAAATGCGATTCTACGCATAACTTCATTCCTCTAAATGGTTGTCTCACTGACATGTGTATTAACAATAATCAAAAATTTTGACATAAGCTACAAGCGCTTTACGTTAATTTGCAGGTTTTAAAGGAAATGTTGTTAAATTCACGGCGTAATTTGGGATTGACAGGTATTTTTTAGAGCCTTTGGCAATAAAAGTCGTTTTAATTGCGTAAAAGCACCATTTCCAGGATTATCATCGTTCACAAGATAAACATAACCATTGTCCATTACTATCCCTTCTGCATTAAATAATGCTGGGTAACTATTTTTGGAAATATTGGTCTGCAGATGTTGTTCAGATATATTAACCGTTTTATTAAATACTATTTGCTCAGAGTCCAATTGAATCGACGCCAATACTAATTTAGACCTCTTATTTTGTTTCTCACAAATCGGATCGTTTTTATAACAAAATGACGTAATAATCGCACATTGATCATAAATATGTGTCGCATCACTTATCCTAAACCCATGCTGACTCATTTCGATATCTTGTTGTTCCCCAAATTTATTTAAAGAAATCGCAGGGCGACTCGAAAGTTCAGGTAACAATAGCAATTTTTGGCCGTCCCCCTGCCATAACATAGCTTCATATCCAAAATTGGTAGACTCTTTAATGGTTTTTCCCTGGGGTTGAAGAAACGGTAATGGTTTACTAAATGGTTTAACAACGCCTAGTTGTAACGTTTGCTTTGCGTCATCAAAATCGAGAACCGCACGATATATTTGATGAAATTGAGCATCACCGTCGTTGCCATTGTGTTCATGACTTAAAAATAGGTAGTTTTTATTGTCGCTAAATCCGATAACAATACCTTCCCAGCTAGGCTTTTTAGGAAGATCACCTGTCAACATGATTGACTTCAGCTGTAAAATCTCCGCATTTTCCTCAAATACTGAATCGACATGCTTTTTTGAAACATAAAACAACTTGTGATTTTCCTGTGACACAAATAAAAACATTGAACTCAATTTTGTCATCCCAGATATTTGATGAATTGCGGCACCTGACTCATCGCGTATTAATACACTTTTGTCTGCAGCATCTACCGATGTGATTGACAAAATCGTAACCAAAACTACAAATACTCGTCTATTTATAAGTTTTGACAAATTGTTAAACCTGTTAAAAAACATACTTTTCACATTTAGTCTTTTTTCTATGGATAAGTTATATCGCATTTTAGTTAAACTTCAATGACATAAATAAAAAGTACAGCTTAAATTCTAAAATAATAGATTATTTTTGAGACAAGTTGGTATCTAATCGAAAGGATATATCGTGCAATTTCACTGACCTTTTAAAGGGTTAACTGAGGCGTGACAGGCCGTGCTTTTCACAAGAGCCAAACCAACTGAACTACCGCTCCGCAGCAAGTAGATTTTCATTATTGAACTGGGTAGTTATCAAATGGCGCAAAAGATACTTAACATAAATTTAGAAATAATGGGTGAGACATGTCGTGAGTTCAATATGGTTAACTCGGGAGATACAGGTAAATTATGGAATTGAATATACATCTGCTCTTATAAAACCTGGGGCGGAACGGACGAGGCTCATGCTTTATAAACAAAGAGTGCGACCCCCGGCGTGACAGGCCGATGCTTTTATTAAGAGTCTAACCAACTGAACTACCGCTCCGCAGCACATCGATTTTCATTATCAAACTGGGTAGTTATCAAATGGCGCAAAAGTTACTTAACATAAATTTAGAAATAATGGGTGAGACATGTCGTGAGTTCAATATGGTTAACTCGGGAGATACAGGTAAATTATGGAATTGAATATACATCTTGAATGGCGGAACGGACGAGACTCGAACTCGCGACCCCCGGCGTGACAGGCCGGTATTCTAACCAACTGAACTACCGCTCCGCAGCAAGTAGATTTTCATTATCAAACTGGGTAGTTATCAAATGGCGGAAAGGACAACACTCAAACTCGTTGACCCCAGTCGTGACTGGCCGTGCTTTTCACAAGAGCCGAACCAACTGAACTACCGCTCCGCAGCAAGTAGATTTAAGTTTCTAAGCAAAATATAATCTCACAAAGTGAGATGGCGGAACGGACGAGACTCGAACTCGCGACCCCCGGCGTGACAGGCCGGTATTCTAACCAACTGAACTACCGCTCCGCAGCTGTAGATTTAACTCACAAACAAGAAATAATTGCAGTTGAAATCAACTATCTCCTTTATTCATCAAAGGACAAATGCCTTCATTTGAATAGTCATTTAGCTATAATGTTAAGTGGCGGAACGGACGAGACTCGAACTCGCGACCCCCGGCGTGACAGGCCGGTATTCTAACCAACTGAACTACCGCTCCAGTCTTAACACTAAATCATATCAAAGTAATTGGCGGAACGGACGAGACTCGAACTCGCGACCCCCGGCGTGACAGGCCGGTATTCTAACCAACTGAACTACCGCTCCAGTTACTTCGATACATGTTGCTAAACAACGGCGCGAATATTAAAGTTTGAATCAGACCCCGTCAACAACTTTTTTCATAAATACGTTTTTTTGGTCACTTTCTAGTCTTCTGGCAAGCTAAGGTCTAAAATATCATCAGAACTGTCCAAGTCTAGGCTGTTTTTATCGACCTTTTCTTTATTTTCTTTTTTCCCTGCAGACTTATCACCGCCGGATTTTTTAAGTTTTATTAATTTAATTAAGTTCATAGGGTTTGGAAATGCCTTATTTAAGACAACAACCCAAATAATTATAAATCCAATAACCAATATAATCAGATTAATCAATATCACAAGGCCGATTGAAAGCTCTGGTTCTACTTCAACGGGAACAACCTCAACCGCTTTTTCAGACAACAGTTGTTCTTGCGACATCTCAGGTAAAATTTCAGCCTCGATTTCGGGGCCAGTTGTGACTATCTCATAAACAGGTAACTTAAGTTTAAAGTCGCGCCCAGACAAATCATTTCCAAAAACCTCAGTCGTTATTTTAAACGTACCAAATTCACTTTGAAAAATTTCTAACTCTCTTATGTGTTGCTCTGACAAACTAAAAGTTTGAGTTTCACCATTTGGAAATTCGATCAGGCCTTGAAACATCAATTTATCAGCTTCAATATACATAGGGTCAGCTTCAATCGTTACATAGTGGTATCGTTCGTTAGGGCCGGCTAATTTAACTTTATAGGATATTGGACTAGGTAGGACCGTAATAGGCTCATGTTCAATTTCACGTCCAAATAGTTCGGCTTCTAGTGTGTATTTAGGCATCCAAGTGCCAGTGACAACATCTATATAGTATGAAAGCGTAAAGACGCCGTCATTTGGCTTTTCGTCTAGCCCTTTGCCATCATCAAAAAATTCACCTAATCGATATAAATCGGCACCAAAGTTTTCTTGGTCTAAGTCATTAGTCGAATAAAGCGCTGAACGCACACGGACAACACTTCTAAAACCACTTTCGCTTATTATTTCTTGCGCATTAACTATCTTTGCTTCCGCTTTTAACACTTCATATTGGAAAATAAGGTCTGGTAATTTATCAACAATTAATTCAACTTCAGATAAGACTAAAACTTTACTGTCTTTTTCGATCATTCCAAGCGCTTGCCAAGGCCCAGCAATTGGATTTTTAATTCTTATTAAGTCAAAGTTAACGTCGGCATGCCACTCAAGGTTAATGCCATCGGCATCGCGAGTATAAAGTTTTGAACCATCAGGGCGGACAAGAACAATTGGTTTTGAACCGTGTTTTCGGAAAAACAACATTAGCAATTCATCAACTTCATAATCAACGCGAAATCGATTATTGAGTAATTTTACTTGGTTGCTGCCTTCAAAATTCTTAAGAAAAGCCAATTTTGGTACTGGATTGACTTGTTTTCCGTCAACTGGAATAGAAACCGGATTAACATTTACCGCATTGGCAAATGAGGATACAAATAAAAAAAGTGAAAAAATTATTGTTGTTGTGAATTTCGCCACAAACATGCTCCGTTTTTCTCTACAAGGTCGAGGCGGCTTTCATGTGCCTCTATTTCATTTTGTTCGGCAAATACAACTTTTAAATTACGTTGTTTGACCGTCGAATTTTCGATATTACTTAATCCCGCTGATTTTAGCTGTTGCGCCAAATCTAAATCGCCCTGCCCACCCGTCATTCTAAGGAAAACATCGGCTAAGATCTCAGAATCCAGCAAGGCGCCGTGCATCGTACGGTGTGTATTATCTATTTCATAACGACGACACAAGGCATCAAGATTATTCTTTTGGCCAGGGTGCTTATCGCGGGCCATAACTAGTGTATCGACAATTCCACAGAAATCTGCAGTTTGAGTCCAATCTTGCCACAACTTACCAAATTCGTTATCCATATGACCTATGTCAAATGGCGCATTATGGATGACTAACTCGCCACCGCGAATATAATCAAAAAACTCATCTGCGATATCTTTAAATAGTGGCTTGCCTTGAAGGAATTCATTTGTAATACCATGTACACCAATGGCTTCGTCTTCAATTGCACGACATGGGTCAATATAAACATGGAAGTTATTCCCTGTTAATCGTCTATTGATCATTTCCACACAACCAATTTCAATGATCCTATGACCCGCTTTCGGGTCGATACCTGTGGTTTCTGTATCGAGAATTATTTGTCGTTTTGCCATGAATCGTTTTTATTATTAATGTGATGTGGGTAGAGTATACTCCCTCTTCAGATTGAAAATCATCTTATTGGAGCTTTCATTTAATGAAATCTGTGAAAATTTATACCGACGGTTCTTGTTTAGGTAACCCCGGACCGGGTGGGTATGGGGCGTTAATGCTTTATAACGACCACAAAAAAGAATTAAGCCAAGGATACAAACTGACCACAAACAACCGCATGGAGTTGTTAGCTGTCATTAAAGCATTAGAAGCGTTAACGCAAAAATGCCAAGTATCTATTACCACCGACAGTAACTATGTTAAAGACGGTATTACTAAGTGGATAATTAATTGGAAAAAAAACGGTTGGAAAACCGCGGCGAAGCAACCTGTCAAAAATGTCGACCTTTGGAAGTTGCTTGACGAGCAAGTCGCACGTCATGACATAAAGTGGTTTTGGGTAAAAGGCCATTCAGGTCACCCAGAAAACGAACGTGTTGATGACTTAGCAAGAGACGCAGCAGAGTCTGGTGACTTTTTAGTTGATGCTGGTTTTAAAAAGTAACATCGTAGTATTAAACGAAAAAAGAGGAACCTAGGTTCCTCTTTTTAATTCTAAAGTAAATGTTTTACTAAAATCTATTTCGCTTTTTTAGCGTCTGCAATCTTGCCACGCCAAATCGCTGGGCCGGTTTCATGTACGTTGTTGCCGGTAGAATCTACTGCAACAGATACTGGCATATCTTCTACTTCAAACTCATAAATAGCTTCCATACCTAAATCTTCAAATGCCACAACGCGTGATTTTTTGATTGCTTTAGATACTAAATAAGCCGCGCCGCCGACAGCCATTAAGTAAACCGCTTTTTGTTTAGCGATAGAGTCAACTGTTGCTGGACCTCGTTCCGATTTACCAATCATGCCAATAAGGCCAGTTTGCTCTAACATCATGTCAGTAAATTTGTCCATGCGTGTTGCTGTCGTTGGGCCAGCTGGGCCAACGACTTCGTCGCCAACCGCGTCAACAGGACCTACGTAATAAATAAAACGATTGGTGAAATCAACACCTTCCGGCAAACCTTCACCTCGGTCTAACATGTCTTTAATGCGCTTATGAGCAGCATCACGACCCGTTAGTATTTTACCGCTTAATAGTACTGTTTCACCTGCTTTCCAGTCAGCGATATCAGCTTTTGTGCAATTATCGATGTTAACTCGACGCACATTTTCACCAAGCTCCCATGTAACTTTTGGCCAATCTTCTAATTTTGGTGGCTGTAAATTTGCAGGACCAGAACCATCTAAGAAAAAGTGAGCATGACGAGTCGCAGCGCAGTTTGGAATAAGCACTACTGGTTTAGATGCCGCATGAGTCGGGCAAGACTTAATTTTAATATCAACAACGGTAGTTAAACCACCAAGCCCCTGAGCGCCTATACCTAAATCATTAACAGCATTGTAGATGTCGATGCGAAGTTGTTCGTCCGTTGTTTCAGCGCCTTTTTCCATTAGTGCAGGCATATCAACAGGGTCCATTAAAGACTCTTTCGCCATTACAGCCGCTTTCTCTGCCGTACCGCCAATACCTATTCCTAACATCCCTGGAGGACACCAACCTGCCCCCATAGTTGGTACAGTTTTTTTGATCCATTCAACAATATCGTCAGACGGATTTAACATCGCCATTTTAGATTTGTTTTCACTACCGCCGCCCTTCGCTGCAATCATCACTTCAATCTTATCGCCCGCAACTAAATCGATATGGACAACAGAAGGGGTATTGTCTTTGGTATTTTTACGTGCCCCAGCTGGGTCGGCAACAATTGACGCTCTTAGTGGATTATCTGAATTTAAATATGCCTGACGTGTACCTTCATCAACCATTTCTTGAACGGTTAACGCCGTATTATCCCACTTAACGTCCATACCCACTTTAACAAAACAAGTTACGATACCCGTATCTTGGCATATCGGACGACGTCCCTCTGCAGACATTCTTGAGTTTATTAAAATTTGTGCCATAGCGTCTTTAGCGGCCGGGTTTTGTTCCCGGTTATAGGCGTCTTCAACTGCTTTAACGTAGTCAAGTGGATGATAGTAGGAAATGTATTGCAGAGCATCGGCGATACTTTCAATAAAATCGGCTTGGCGGATTACCGTCATAATGACCTCTATTTTGTTTTGTATATTGGAAACAACTTATAAATTATAGTTGTTAATTTATGCTGTGTGTCATTTGTTTGTTCATCTTCGTTGACAAAAATCTCAAATGAGGAGATTAAAACCTAATTTACTTCCTAGTGTCGATGTAAATTAACTGAAATTTAGACACGAGGATGATACTCTTCCGAAAAACGTAAGCCAACAATTTAACAACGCAAATTTGTTGAAATTAGTAACTTTTTCGCTTAGTTAATAACCAGATAGTTTAATTGGACGTAAAAATATGTTTGTCAAACAGCTCCCAGTTTCCCCTTCGGAGTTAACCAATTTGCTGCAATCTCTACAACATAATAGTGGAACTGCATTTTTAGACTCGGCCTCGAGTGACCACAACAATAGCAATTTTTCTGTTTTTGCATGGGCGCCTCGATTTACACTTGTGGCCGACTTAAAAACAACCAGCATCTTTGAAAACAACCAGTTAATCGGAACAAGTTCTGCTGACCCACTAAGTTTAGTTAATCAATATTTGCAAACTATTCCACATGTAGACTCTAAATTGCCCTTCACTGGCGGCGCGATTGGTTATTGGGATTACGAACTTGGCGGTCGATATGAATCCTTACCTGCACCTAAAAACACGGATATATCGATGCCAAACATGCACGTTGGCATTTACGATCAAATCTTATTGTTTAAACCTAATTACACTGAAGTCTATTTTATTAGTCATCGCGAAAACGCTTCTGAAACATTCACTCAGCTTAATGACGTAAGCAAACAACCTAATTTGTTTGATAAGCCATTTAAATTAACCAGTCAGTGGCGGTCAAACATGACAAGAGCTGAATACGAAACCAAATTTGATAAGGTACAAGAATATTTATTATCGGGTGATTGTTACCAAATTAACTTGGCACAACGTTTTAAAGCTTCCTATCTTGGCGACGAATGGAACGCCTATTTAAGTTTACGAGAGAAAAACGCTGCGCCATTTTCGAGTTTTATTCGAATCGACCAAGGCGCAATTTTAAGCGTTTCACCAGAGCGTTTTTTACAGGTTTGTAACAATAAAATTGAAACGAAACCCATTAAAGGCACTCGCCCTCGTTCTAAGGACAAACAACGAGACATTGCAAATGCAAACGAACTCGCAGTCGCCGAAAAAGACCGAGCAGAAAATTTAATGATTGTTGATTTATTGCGAAATGACTTAAGTAAAGTCGCGGTTCCCGGCAGTGTTTTAGTACCGCAATTATTTGCGATAGAAAGTTTTCCTGCAGTGCATCATTTAGTCAGCACAGTAACAGCGTCGATCCGCCCACCGTTCACTGCAATTGATTTGTTACGCGGTGCGTTTCCCGGAGGTTCCATTACAGGTGCACCTAAAATAAGAGCGATGGAGATCATTCATGAATTGGAACCTGATCCTCGAAGTGTGTATTGTGGCGCAATTGGGTATATCAAACCAAACGGCGACATGGACACAAATATCACCATCCGAACTTTAGTATGTAATCAACAACATATTTACTGTTGGGCCGGAGGTGGCCTTGTTGCTGACTCCATTTGTGACTCCGAATATCAAGAAACACTTGATAAGGTAAATCGCATTTTGCCAATTTTGGCCGCTATGTAACGGTTAATGAACAAGGTTATCAATCGAGTAAATTAGTAGGATAATTATGTCACCAGAGCATTTTTCAAGCCGATTTAGTTTGTTTCAAATAGATAGTCGTGACGCCCGTTACGAGGGGTTTTATACACCCAACCAAAGTTCAAAAGAGGCCGCTGTGTTAGTCCCTGTTGTAATAAGACCAACTGGGTTACACCTATTGTTTACGCAACGTGCAGAACATATGAGACAACACCCTGGCCAAATTAGTTTCCCTGGAGGTCGTATAGAGCATGACGACCCTAGCTTTTTGGCGGCTGCACTACGAGAAACAGAAGAAGAAATTGGGATCCCAGCGGCTCAAGTAAAACCGATTGGCTGGTTACCAAGTTTGCATTCCATCTCTAACTACACAATCCATCCATTAGTTGGATTTATCGATACTTCGACAAATTTAAATCTAAACCCCGACGAAGTCGCCCATAGCTTTGAAGTTCCATTAGAGCATTTTAGAAGTCGCAAAAACCATTCAACCATAAGACCTACAAGAAAAAATAAAACTCAGGTTGTGCATTTCATGCCGTACAAGAACAAATTAATTTGGGGCGTTACTGCGACCATTATAGATAAACTGGTCCTACATCTCGGATAAATTAATCTCATGTGTATCATGATGTGAAAGCTTACAATCTAGGATACAATTACAACGTCTTTTTTAACGAGTTGTTAATTTTATGCTTAGTGTTTTTGATATGTTTAGTATTGGTATCGGTCCGTCAAGTTCACATACTGTAGGCCCAATGCGCGCAGCAAGAGAATTTGTGCTTTCGTTATCAATTAATAACCAAATGGCAAACGTCACCCATATTAAAACAGAATTATTTGGTTCTTTAGGCCAAACAGGTATTGGTCACGGTTCGGGTAAAGCGGTTATTTTGGGGTTGTTAGGTGAAGAGCCTGAATCAATTGACCCAAATACGGTTGCAGAAAAACTATCGGAAATTGAAACAACGCAAACAATTAATTTAAATGGTCAACACTTAGCGAACTTCCCACGCAAAGACGCAATTGTATTTCATCGCAGAAAAACCCTGCCTTTACATTCTAATGGCATGACCTTAAAAGCATTTAACAAAAATGAGTTGGTCGCAGAGCAAACCTTCTATTCTATTGGCGGTGGCTTCATCGTAAAACATGAAGATTTTGCCCAACAAAAAGCGGCGGCCACAACCCAATTAGATACACTTGTCGTGCCTTATGAGTTTTCGACAGGTAAGCAATTATTAGAATTGTGTTTAGAACACGGCCTTTCAATTCCTGCGCTAATGATGGCTAACGAGGCTGTGAGTCAGCCAAAATCCGACGTTAAAGCTAAATTAGTTGAGCTTTGGAATGTGATGTCCGCGTGTATCGACAGAGGCATTGAAACTGAAGGTATTTTACCTGGCGGCCTAAAAGTAAAACGCCGTGCCCCTTCCCTTTACCGAAAGTTAAGCTCAGAGCAAAGTAATGATCCTCTTACCGTTATGGACTGGGTTAACCTGTTTGCTATGGCGGTTAATGAAGAAAACGCCGACGGTGGCCGAGTTGTAACAGCCCCAACTAACGGTGCAGCAGGTATAATTCCTGCTGTTGCTATGTATTATCACAAATTTGTAAAACCACTAAATGAAGAACTAATCGTCCGATATTTATTAACCGCCGGTGCCATTGGGATCTTATATAAAAAGAACGCGTCAATATCGGGTGCAGAAGTTGGATGCCAAGGGGAAGTTGGTGTTGCTTGTTCAATGGCAGCTGGCGCACTGGCTGAAATTCAAGGTGCGAGTGTTGAACAAGTTGAAAACGCGGCAGAGATTGGTATGGAGCATAACCTAGGTTTAACCTGCGACCCCGTTGGCGGCTTAGTTCAGGTTCCATGTATCGAACGTAATGCGATGGGAGCAATTAAAGCAATTAATGCTGCTCGCTTGGCACTGCGCGGAACTGGCGGTCAAAAAGTTTCTTTAGATAAAGTGATAAAAACCATGTGGGATACGGGCAACGACATGAAATCTAAATACAAAGAAACCGCTCGCGGTGGTTTGGCTGTAAACATAACAGAATGTTAATTAGCAGTTCATTTCAGTTAACGCATTTAATTAACTAAAATTTATGCTGATAATTATCGAGCTGTTCGATCTGTCACCCATAGTACATCTTGTTCGCTATAAACTCTCCATCAGAGCTATAGCGAACATTAAAAAACCAACCGCGTAGAATTAGCGGAATAACTCAGCGTCGACAACGTTATTAAATTCTAATCGTCTACTTCTTATTAAATTCCGCTACATAACTCATGATATTAATATAACTGTCAGTCCAATATTGTTCTTTGTGGCTTGCTAAATAAGCTACTAACTGACGGTGTGCTTCAGTCGATACGGATAAATGATCGCCGCCAATTCCGTGAAAAATAAAGGTCACCGCTCCCCCTTTGGCCTGCTGGCCTTTAACGTATTCAATTAGCTGCTGACCGCTAACCCCGTGAGGCATATAAACTTTATCGTATATTTTTCCATACTTGTTCTGCCACTTTATTGCGACAAAGTCGTCTTGAAGTGCTTCAACATAATTGCCATTGTCTGTCACAATGTCGCCACAGGGTGGCGTGTAAGTTCGTTTGGTTTTACCATCAATGCTAAAAAGTATTGCATTGGCCATTCTTACTTCTTCCCAAATTGCTTGGTTAGATGTGGTATCCAAATTTCTATGTTCTGGCACCCACGATCGACCTTCTTCATTCTTTCGACATGGATGAAAAATAGTATGGTTACCGAGTTCATGGCCGTCCTTAGCAATTTGTCGCCACTCTTCTAAACGTGTTTGAACTGTAGAGTTCGATAACGTCAGAAAAAAGGAACCGTGAATATTGTATTTATTTAATACCGGAATGGCGTTATCTAATTGTGAATTGAGCGCGTCATCGTAAGACAGGTTCACCGCAAGCTTTGCGTTATTTGGCCAAATGATTTCTGAAGCATTTGTCGTTAAGGAGATAGAAAACAGGCTAAACAATACAAAAGCCATTTTAGATTTCAAAATTAATATCATAAGCGTCAATAGTTAAAAAGTTGAAGAGTCTATACTAGGCGGCTCATTTTAAATTTCCAATTTTTTCTCGTTATGTTAACTGGTATAATCTTTCTTTTTCATAGTTTGTAATTTCATCATGTCGCTTCGAAGTCAGTTTCCATTTTTCCAACAGGGCCCCATTGTTTATTTAGACAGTGCAGCCACGACTCAGAAACCACAAAGCGTTATAGACTCAATAACCCGTTATTACCAACATGAAAACACCACAGTCCATCGCAGTGCCTTTTCTCAAGCAAGTGCTTTAACCGACAAATACGAATCAATCCGAGCCAATGTCGCCAGTTTTATAGGCTCCACACACGCCCAAAATATAATTTGGACTAAAGGGACAACGGACAGTATTAATTTAGCCGCCATGGCTTGGGGCAATCAGAATATATCATCAGACGACCTAATCGTTGTTTTAGGCAGTGAACATCACGCTAATTTCGTTCCATGGCAACAACTCGCTAAACTCAAAAATGCCCATTTTAAAGTGGTTAATGTATTACCAAACGGTGATATTGACCTTTCCCATTTTGAGTCTCTCATGCTGCTACAGCCTAAACTGGTTGCGATTCAACATTGTTCAAATGCGCTAGGGAATATTTACCCGGTTAAGCAACTTGTAGAGCGGGCTAAAAAGTCAGGGGCAACAACACTGGTCGACGGAGCTCAAGCTATAGCCCATGTGCAAGTCAATGTCGAAGATATTGGTTGTGACTTTTATGCATTTTCTGGTCACAAAATGTATGGGCCAACGGGCATCGGTGTTTTATATGTCAACAACAGGATAAAACACCAATTAACGCCTGTTCAATTTGGTGGTGAAATGATCAGCCATGTATCAATTGAAAAAACAGAGTTTCGGCCATTCCCCCATTTCCTAGAAACAGGAACGCCAAATATAGCGGGCATAATCGGTTTAGGTGCAGCCCTTGAATTTATCCAGTCAAAGATGTTTTTTGAAGCATCAAAATCGTCTGCGTCGCTTTACCAATACTTAATAAATCAACTACATGATATTGGAACCGTTAGAGTCTTGGGCAATACCAACAAAAACATCGGTGTTGTTTCTTTTGTTGTAGAAGACGAATCGGCTAGTGATATAGGCGCTCTGCTTAATGAACAACATATCGCGGTGCGCTGCGGGCATCATTGTGCTATGCCATTAATGACAGCATTAGGCATATCAGGTACTGTCCGTGTATCGCTTGGTTGTTACAATAATAAAGGTGACATTGATTTATTTATAACCGCCTTAAATAAATCACTTTCCCTACTTACACTTTAAAGCTGGAACAAATGACTTTTCTACACCTCGCCAAACAATTTTCTATTTCACCTCAAAAAATAGAACAAACACTTAATTCCACCACAAGCTGGGAAACTCGCTATCGGGCGCTCATGTTATTGGGAAAAGCACTACCCGCTTTTCCTGAACACGCCAAACGGGATGAAAATAGAGTATTAGGATGCGAAAGCAATGTTTGGTTATATGCATACTTAGAAGACGACAAGTACTATTTTGCGATTGGCTCCGATGCCAAAATAGTTAAAGGCCTTATTGCTATTTTATTAAGTAAGATTAACGGGCAAAGCCAAAAAGACATTATTGAATTTGACTTACAACAGTATTTGACTGATTTAAAAATATTTGGCCAACTAAGCAGTTCTAGAACAAATGGGCTTAATGCGATCCGCAATAGAGTTGTAGACTACTTGTCTAACTAAATAAAGACCGATTTAGTAAATTCTTATCTCTAAAAAGCCGCGTTAATAAGCGGCTTTTTAGTGACATTGTTTTAACGTTATTGGGTTATTTCTTCTTAGATAACCGAACTAAACCTAACAAAGCGGTTGAGAGTATAAATAACGAACTAGGTTCAGGTACTTCTTCAAATGCAGATGTGCCATTTTTTTCATTTGAAAACTCCCAACTTAACAATTTGTGATTTGTATAAGCGCCGCCAGTAGCCGAGGTGAAACCAGCATAAACATGATCAGTACCTAAAATAGCAGCTAAGTCAGCGGTATGTGTTAAAGCGGCAGTACCAGGTAAGATATCTTGATCGTTAAAAAAGACATCAATAACTTTACTGGTATTGTCATAATTCAACCACGCATACCAAGTAATATTAGGGCTATCTAAGTTACTCAAACCAAGTGCATCTGTTGTTACTAATGCAGCCGAGTTAATATTGCCATTAAAGTTTATGCCAATATGGGAATCACTGCTTCCGTCACCAGCGCCATTGTTATAATTATCAAATTCCAGGCCAAAGCTATTGCTAATACCTTGATACCCTATCCCTCCGCCACTTGTGCCAGCTTGATTACTTGAACTTTGCAAAGTGAAGACCATGCCGTCTGCACCGCCGTTAATTTGGCCATCAAAATTGAACGAAAACTGCGTTGAAAATGAACCTTCGGTTAAATCAATTAAGTCAGTTGAAAAGACACTGCCATTTTTAGTTCCTTGAGCAGGTGTTAACTGTAATATATTACCCGCGACAACCTGCGCATCACCGTTTAAAGTTAACCCTACTGTCGAACTAAAGTCATTATATGTAATGACTGTCGCATTGGCTGTACCGACGACGCAGAAAAGTCCGATTTTGAATAATTTAGTTAAGTTCATAAAGTCCCAGTAATTTTATTTTATAATTAAACAAGTATTATTCAAAATCCATACCAAAAATTAAACCATTAATATTCAAAAGGTTAACTTAACAAATTCTATTTATGTAAAAAATACTGACACTTTATGCCCGACCAAATACTCGTCCAATAGCCACAGAAATTGCATCTGGACGATTTGGATTACGCACTAAAGAAAGCAATGCCTGTCGCACTTCAGGGACGGCCACTAAATCGGAAAATAGACCGGCAAACAGGTTTTTATTGCCATGGGTGGCAACCTTTTCAAAGTAGGCCATCAAAACTTTTTCATCGTTAAGTAAATGCCACAAACGCCCTGCGATGACAATATATAGGGCTTCTTCCTCAGCCTCTTCGCTACTTAACAATTTAATCACTTGTTCTGTCAGTAAGGTTTTACTTTGGCTCCCTGCCATGCACCTTAAAGAATTGATCACTTGTTCGCGATCCCCTTGTTGTAAAAACTGGTTTTGCATTTCAATCAACTTTTCAGTCAAAGAAACGCCAATTTCAACATGCTCTAATGACGCTGCTAATGACCCCATAATTTGCACTGGGAGTTCATTTAAACAGTCACCTAATTTCTGGCCATTTTGCTCATCATTTATTCTAGCGCAATAATCGGCAATACCTTGAACCGTTAAGTCCTGCCATTTGTCACTATCTAACGCCCCGTAAAAGTAAGATTGTACGTGCTCATAATACATTGACGCAGGTTGCTTTAACTCAACTTTAACTTTGGCATTAAACATGGCCAATCGGTGTTGATCTGGCGTAAAAGAATAAGGGTGGTTGTCTAATTTGTCTGAATTATGGGTCCCTTGTGCAATAAGTTTATTACCAAGCTCTTTGATCACTAATGAAATGTAATGATCTCTTTGTTGTTGTTTTAACAACCCCATTTCGTCGAGTTCAAACTGGAGAAACCAAATAAACGGGTTTTTGCGGTGTGTTGGTGAGTCTGACTTATCCCAAAATACAAAGGCAAAACGGGCTTTTTGCTGAATCGGGTATGGATAAGGTTTTTGATTGAGTTCAATTTTGTCAAATTCAGATTTAGAAATCGTTTGGATCCGACGCCCTAAATCAAAAATTCTATACTGGGCGTTTGCCTGCTCCATTAACACACCTAACGTAGGTACCGGATTATTCTCAGAGGACTGACTCATAAAACTCATTATTTTTTATAATTACAGATGGTGCGAATTATAGGGACATTTGATGCTTAGTGGTATCATAGTCGCACTTTTTTACAAATTTATTTGCCAATGACAGCTAAAATCTCGACGTATTTAATCGAACTTCAAAACGCCTTAATTGAAGAACAACTATGGTCTTGTGAAACACCAACTGTAACAGCACTATCAAGTTTGGAACCCTTTGCAATCGACACATTGGAAATAGAACAATGGTTACAATTTATATTTATTCCTAAGATGAATGCACTGATCCAAGCAGGCAAGCCATTACCCACACAACTCCATTTGTCCCCTGTTGTACAAATGAGCTTTGCTAACCGAAACCTTGTCGCACCAAATACACTGGCCGCAGTAGCAGTTATTGATCGTAAATTTGTTGAGAAACCTTTTAATGCGTAAAATCGTTTTCACAGAAGCACCTGTAATTAGTGTCTTATATAAAGATGAATATATTGTCGTTATTGACAAGCCATCGGGTCTATTGGTCCACAGAAGTGAGATTGATAGGCATGAAACCTTGTTCGCTATCCAATTAACACGAGACACAATTGGGCAACATGTGTACCCAATACATCGACTTGATAGGCCCACTTCTGGGGTTTTGGTTTTTGCGTTAAGTTCTGATATTGCAAGGTTATTGTCAGAACAAATGCAAAACCATGTTATATCTAAAAAGTATCAGGCAATTGTCCGGGGACATTGTCCCGAACACGCCACGATAGACTATCCCTTGAAAGAAATTTTAGACAAAAAGTCTGACAAGTTAAAAGATAAATTAGCCGAGCCACAGTCAGCCATCACCACATTAACTAGGCTCGACATAGCGGAAATGCCTTTTGCTTCTGGGCGCTATGACACTTCGCGTTACTCACTTGTTGAACTAAGCCCTATCACTGGCAGAAAACATCAGTTAAGACGTCACATGGCCCACCTGAGACACCCGATGATAGGTGATACAACTCACGGTGATGGTAAACAAAACAAATCTGCTAGTATCAATTTAAACCTTCACAGATTGGCGCTGGTTGCTAAATCTATTAGTTTTGACCATCCAGTAAGTCATCAGCCACTAACCATAACCGCAAATCTTGATACATCATTAAAAAATGTATACCAAAAACTAGGCTGGCAAAAATGGTATTTTTGAGTTGCAGGTGATTACATCTTGCATGTTAGAATCGTTTATAATCAACTGAATACAAGGTCATTTTCCATGGCAAATATTGCAATCATAATGGGGTCGGTATACGGCGCTGCTGAATACTTAGCGGATACCATCGACAAAGAACTTAAAAAAGCAGGCCATACAACGACCTATAACGCCTCCCCCCTTGTTACGGACATCCATGATGTTGACGCATCGTTGATCATTACATCAACCACAGGGCAAGGCGATTTACCGTCCAACATAGAAGATTTTTATTTTGCTGCGCAGGACAAAAGGCCGTCACATGCAGGAAAGCCCTTTGGTGTTATTTGTTTAGGTGATTCTAGTTATGAGTCGTTTTGTGGTGCTGGTGAAAAGCTAGAAGAGTTATTTTATGAATTACAAGGTCGAGCACCCATTCCGATGTTGAAAATTGACGCCTGTGAAACGTTAGACCCAGATAGTATTGCACTCCCGTGGTTACAAAATTGGCTTACCCAAATTTAAACGCCACTTCAACATAAGCGACAAGAAGCCGTTGGATTCAAAAAATAACCTTAAGTGCCTTATTTTCTATTTCCCAAAAACAAAAAGGCTTTCATCTGAAAGCCTTTTGCAGTTGTATCATCGTATTCTAAACGTTTATTTTTTCTTACGTTTGTCTTCGACTTGCCACTTATCATCGGTGTACCAAGCACTCCACCCTGTCGCTTTACCTTCAGCATTTTCCGTCATGACATATTGCTGTTTGGTTTTTCGGCTAAAACGTACAACGGTTTTATTACCATCAGGGTCTTTAACCGGCGCGTCTGCTAAATAGTAAAACTTAGGACTGATCCTATCACGATACTTTTTCAATTCCGCCACAAGTGGTGCTCGAGTTTCACGTGATTTAGGGAAAGTCGATGCCGCCATAAATATACCTGAAGCGCCATCACGTAATACAAAATAACCATCTGACTTCGTGCATGGTAATTCTTTTAAGTGAACTGGATCTTCTTTTGGCGGCGCAGCTTCACCACTTTTAAGCAACTTGCGGGTGTTTTTACATTCTTCACCGGTACAACCAAAATATTTACCAAAGCGACCAGATTTAAGCTGCATATCACTACCACACTTATCACACTCAATAAGTGGACCGTCATAGCCCTTAATTTTAAACTCGCCTTGTTCAACTACATGACCATCACAAATTGGGTTATTGCCGCAGATATGAATTTTACGTTTTTCGTCGATTAAATAACTGTCCATCGCAGTCGAACATTTAGGGCAACGCTTCATCTGACGAAGAACTTCAGTTTCAAGTTCTTCTTCATCTGACACATTTACGGCTTCTGCCTCATCACCATGAGTTAAATTCATGGTGTTGGTGCAACGCTCTTTAGGTGGCAAGGCATAACCTGAACACCCTAAAAACACCCCCGTTGAGGCCGTTCGAATATTCATGTCACGGCCACATTTGCTGCATTCAATATCGGTAGGGACTGGCGTATTTTCTCGCATCCCGCCGTCATCACTTTCACCAGCAGCTGTTGCTAACTTTTTGGTAAAGTCTTCATAAAATATATCTAACAAACGTTTCCATTCTAAATCACCTTCTGCGACTTCATCTAAACGACCTTCCATTTTGGCAGTAAAGTCATAGTTGAGTAATTCAGTGAAATTTTCTACCAATCTATCGGTGACAATTTCACCCATTTTTTCAGCATAAAATCGTTTGTTTTCAAGACGAACATAACCACGGTCTTGAATTGTTGAAATAATCGAAGCATATGTCGACGGACGACCAATACCACGTTTTTCCAATTCTTTAACTAAGCTCGCTTCTGAGAAACGCGCTATTGGTTTAGTAAAGTGTTGTTTTGGTAGCAATTCATTTAATGTAAGTGTTTCACCTACGGCAACATTTGGTAATTCAATATTGTCGTCATTGGCTTTTTTCATTGCACTTTGAACACGTGTCCAACCATCAAATTTTAATACGCGACCTTTAGCGCGCAATTCAAATTCACCAGCATTTACTGTTAAGTTTGTTACGTCATATTCAGCCGCTGTCATTTGACAGGCCAAAAATTGATTTCTAATTAAATCATACAAACGAACCGCATCACGTTCCATACTCGCCAATTGCTCAGCATCTACGCCAACACTTGACGGACGAATTGCTTCATGCGCCTCTTGAGCCCCTTCTTTACTTCCGTAAAGATTAGGTTTTTCAGGCAAATACTTGTCGCCAAATTCACTTTGAATATACATACGACATGCGCCAACCGCTTCCGAACTCAAATTCGTCGAATCGGTACGCATATACGTAATATGACCGGCTTCATATAAACGTTGAGCCATCATCATGGTTTTCTTAACACCAAAACCAAGTCGTGTACTCGCCGCTTGTTGAAGTGTTGAGGTAATAAACGGCGCAGAAGGACGACTTTTTGAAGGCTTATCTTCTCGATTTACAACGGTATATGTTTGCGCTTTAATGGCCGCAAGTATCGTGTCCATCTGTGCTTTGTTCGTTGGCTTAAACGCCTTTCCAGACTGTTTAGCCACCTCAAGCATAATTGGTTGTTTTTCAGCCGTTGCGGTATCTGCATGTAAACGCCAAAACTCTTCAGGCACAAACGCCTTAATTTCACGTTCGCGGTCAACAACTAAGCGCACAGCTACAGACTGAACTCTACCTGCTGATAACCCACGAGCGATCTTTTTCCACAATAATGGTGAAACCATAAAGCCAACAACGCGGTCAAGAAAACGCCTAGCTTGTTGTGCGTTAACACAATCAATATTTAACTCGCCGGGTTTAGAGAACGCTTGTTGAATTGCACTTTTGGTTATTTCGTTAAAAACAACTCGTTTAAATTTACTGTCGTCGCCGCCAATGATTTCACGAAGGTGCCAAGCGATAGCTTCCCCTTCTCTATCCAAATCCGTCGCGAGATAGATTTGGTCAGCGTTTGCTGCTAGTTTTTTTAATTCAGCGACAACTTTTTCTTTGCCAGGCAAGACTTGATAATTGGCCGCCCAGCCTTTTTCCGGATTGATCCCCATCCGGCCTACTAATGCTTCTTTGTCTTTTTTTGCTTTTAGTTTCGCTTTTTCTTCTACGGACAACCCTTTAGTGGATGCTCGCTCTGCCGGTTTTTTTGCACCACCAGACGTAGGAAGATCACGAATATGACCAACACTGGATTTCACGACAAAATCTTTGCCTAAGTACTTATTTATCGTCTTCGCTTTAGCCGGTGACTCAACGATGACCAGAGATTTTCCCATAATTCCTCAATCACTTAACAGGACGTTGCGCATTCTTTGCGTAGTTATACTAACTTATAAGATATATATGCGATTCTATTCGAACTCAAGGCAAATTCACCAACAATTTCTATGCAACATTTAGATTTTGTTGGTTAACTGCGTATAATATAACCTGTTTCATTACCTCGAAACGCACTAAATTCAATCCTTTCGGCGGAGAGGGTAAAATAAACAACATACAAATTACAAATAAAAATTAGAATAAAATCTGATTAGTTGATTGTTTTACAGAGGAAATGGAAAAAAGTCGAAAATTTTTTTCTGAATAATTATGTTATTCAGTCCGATAGCAGCTAGGAGTTATCTAAATAATGAAGTTTTTTGAAACAAATTTTGACGGTCTAGTCGGCCCTACACATAACTATGCGGGACTTTCAGTCGGAAATGTAGCATCACTAAATAACGCAAATGACATTTCTAATCCAAAAGCAGCTGCCAAACAAGGTTTGGCAAAAATGAAAGCGCTTCATGATATGGGCCTAAAACAAGGTGTTCTAGCTCCACAGGAACGTCCTGATTTAAATGCTCTGCGTCGTCTCGGATTCAGTGGGTCGGATGCAAGTGTGTTAGAACAGGCCGCTAAACAGAGCCCAGCGGTACTACGAGCAGTTTATTCTGCATCTAGCATGTGGACTGCCAATGCAGCGACGGTTTCGCCTAGTGGCGATACAGCGGACAATAAGGTTCATTTTACTCCAGCCAATTTAACCAACAAATTTCATCGTTCGTTAGAGCCGGAAACCAGTGGCCGAATTTTGAAAGCAATGTTTAATAACGAGCAACATTTTGCGCATCATACTCATCTTCCTGACAACGATCATTTTGGTGATGAAGGTGCAGCAAACCACACTCGCTTTTGTAGCGATTATGGCAGTAACGGTGTTGAAATGTTTGTATATGGTCGACATGCTTTTGATTCTTCAAAACCTGCACCGGTCAAATTTCCAGCTCGTCATACCTATGAAGCCTGCGAAGCTGTAGCACGATTACACAAATTGAATGACAGCAATACGGTTTATGTTCAACAAAACCCAGATGTTATTGATCAAGGTGTGTTTCATAATGACGTTATTTCTGTTGGTAATCAAAACGTGCTGTTTTATCACGAACAAGCATTTTTAAATACCGAACAAAAACTAGCGGAACTTGGCAATAAATACGAAGCCGCAACGGGCAAGTCTATGCACTTTGTTAAAGTCCCAACGGCTCAAGTGTCGGTTGACGACGCAATTCGTACATACTTATTTAATACACAGTTAGTGGATATCGGCAATGGGCAAATGGCTATCATTGCGCCAATGGAATGCAGTGAAAACCCGAATGTTTCCGCCTATCTTGATAAGCTAGTGACCTTAGGAACACCAATTCAAAAAGTGCATTACTTTGACGTAAAACAGAGTATGCGAAACGGCGGTGGTCCTGCATGTCTGCGCCTACGAGTGGCATTAAGTGAGCAAGAGCTTGCCGCAACCAATCAAAACGTATTAATGTCTGATAAGTTGTTTGGGGAGTTAAATCACTGGGTTGACCGCAATTACCGTGACGAAATAAATGAAAGCGATTTACGTGATCCACAATTGGTCATCGAATCAAGACAAGCATTAGATGAGTTAACGCAAATATTACAACTTGGATCAGTTTACCCATTCCAAATTTGTTAATTTGTTAATTTGTTAATTTGTTAATTTGTTAATTTGTTAATTTGTTAATTTGTTAATTTGTTAATTTGTTAATTTGTTAAAACAATAAAGTCACAAACAAAAAAATCCCTGCAACTGCAGGGATTTTTATTTGTAAAAACGTTGTCCAACTTTTAATTGACCGTGGAGCAAACTCCATCACTACCAAACAAATTAGGTGTCGGAGGTGAATCCTCGTTTGTCACATCGCCAGATGAATAAGGTAATACAAGCGGAACGGCTTGCATATATTCGGTCCCACCCACTTTCGCTTTGACGACCAAATTAATCTTAACCCAAGCACCATAGCTTTCTGCGTAGCGGATGTTGACGGTCGTTGCACCGTTTTCATCAGTAATTAGATCCCCTAAAACGGTAACAACATTACCAGGCTCAAGAGTACCATTTTGATTTCTATCTTCTGTAATACCATTGGTGTCAGAAATACCGTCGTGATTAAAATCATGTTCAACAACATCTAAATTTCCATCGCCGTCGATATCTTCAAAAAGTCCAACTTCAATTCCTTCAATTTTTTCATTTCCATCGAGATCTCGTCCAGCAATACCATCATAATAGTCTGGGTAGGTGTCTAGATAACCATCGCCATCTTTGTCTTCCGCTCCATCCGGCACACCATCGCCATCTAAATCAAGAATACCGTCCAATTTGCCATCACCATCGACATCTTCATTAACTCGATCAAAACGACCATCACCGTGATTACCGCCATTATTTACGTGAGCAATAGCATCTGCCAATGTTGCAGTAGTCGCTTCGTTAATATCGATATCATAATCCTGATGGCCTGCATCGCCTGTCACTCGTTTAGTATCTAGATCTTCAGTTAAATCCAACAATCCGTCGTTGTCTCGATCTTCACCGTCATCAAGTTTACCGTTACAGTTTACATCTTCGCCTGTATCTAAATTACCATCGTTGTTCAAATCGATATTACGGGCATCATCTAATGAACATACCCCTGCAACATATTCGTAAAATAAATCATGGTTATTATCGCCATCAATATCTTCATCGACGTCAATGTTAAGGTCTCCATCAAGATCTTCGGCAATATCCAACACTCGGTCACCATCAACATCTTCGTTAAATGTATCTAAACGACCATCACCGTCTATATCTTCTTTATACAGATCAAATTTGCCATCACCATCAATGTCTTCAATCTGATCTAAATAGCCATCTCGGTCAATATCTTCATTTGGACACTCTCCAGCAGCAAACGGAACGTACTTATCAAACTCCCCTTCATCATTATATGCAATTGCCCAAAAACCTTCGATATATGACTCCGGTACAGCCGATACCGATAGTTCGACCCCTTCTACAGGATTAGACTCAACATCAGTTACAATAACCGAGAATGACTTTTGATATTCTATATCACTAGCTGAATCCAAAGTATTGCCAGCACCGACCGCAATAAACAACTCTCTATCAGCGACAGTGAGTTTAACCTCATCGTGAACACAACTATCACTTTCTTCGCAGTGAAAAATATCATTTCTACGATTTTGGTCAGTAATATCATTCGGCTCAGTTAATACATTTAAGCAATCCCCAGAATCTTTGGCAACATCCGTACATGCCGCGACCACCACGCCGTCCAGCGCAGAGATACCATTTGAGGTATATACCGTTGTTGCAAGTCCATTGCTGTCTGTAATATCAGACTGTCTTGATATCGAACCATTACTCACATCATAAAGCGTGAAGTTAACGATTTTATTTTTAACAAAGTTACCTAAGTCATCTACAACAACAGCACTAACCGTCGATTTTTGACCATTTGGACCTAATGAGAATGGCGAAGCCTGAACTTGCAATAAGTGCGCGATTTCAGCCACAAACTCCACATTAAAACTCGCTGATAATCCGTCAGCTTTTGCCGTTATAATAGCAGGGCCGGCGTCAGTAGAAGTCATATTAACGCAAATTTGACCAGACGCATTTGTCGTATTAGATGCAGTTGTATCGTCTGCACAATCAACTGCGACTATATTACCGCGTGTTGAAGAAAACAAAACGTTGCCTACATTTGGCACATCATCTTTCTGCCAAGTTAAGGTTAATTGCCCACCACTAAGAGGAACTTCATTCGTACTGTTATTTGCAACATACGCGGCGCCATCAAATACTTTCAAATCTGAAATGACAAAACTATCTGGCGATACCGACAATGCAAGCTGTCCTGACTCGCCAAGTGCCTCTGCCGTTAACGTATCCAAACCACTATTATCGGCCGTCAATCTAAATGTCGCACTACCTGTAGAGTCTGTCGTGACATATTGGCTAACGGTTCCGTCCGCATTGTCTATTTGATTTAATACGTTGCCGTCACTTTTAGTAAACGTATTACCAGCTTGTGAACTAATTATAATGTTTCGTTGTGCTATGCCATTCCCGTCTGAGTCAAGCATAACTACCGTCATATCTACTGTGTCACCAGTAACGATAGAGTTATTGCCAACAATTTTAATTGTAGTGCCTGATACTTCAATTGTGACTGACGCACTTTTATCGCCAACAAAAGCTGAAGCACTGATGGTTCGAGATTCTGGGTTATTTAATGTTTTTAATAATGCGGTTGCCACACCGTTCGCTGCCGTACTAGGCTCAGTTACCTGGATAACCCCAGTATCCGAACTAAAGGAAACTTGAATATCTTCCATCAAGTTGTTTTGACGGTCTTTAACTAACGCTAATAATTCAATTACATCTGAACCAGAAGAAGCTAATTGCACACTACTAGCCAACAACTCAATACTACCAATTTCTTTTACCGGCTCTTGATTACCGTCACCTAATGACTCAAAAGCAATAAGTGATGTCTTACCGTCATCAAAAGTCACTTGAATATAACCGGCTCCACTTACGTCTGTGGCGATTAAGTTGATAGACGCAAAACCATTGCTGTCTGTTAAATCTGAACCTAAATCATTACTTAACGTTGCCAATCGATTTGCATCACCAACAAGGCTAATTGTTACTAAGCTACGTGAAATAGGAGTGCCATCCGCTTGCGCCAGCTTTATTAAAATAGTCCCCGGCTGAGCAGATGAAATCGTTGTTATACTCGACACAGATACACCCGCATATAACTCATACGTTGTACTAGAAGGAATTAAAAAGACACCATAACTGATTTCATCACTACCTGAATTAATTACACCTAGTGACGTAAAACCTAAATTAACTTTATTTACGGAGATATTGGATGCCGGTACATCTACGGTTATTGTTCCCGTCCCTGCTACATTGGCACCAGTGAGTGTAATAGAGGCGACACCTTGATCGTTCGTCGTAATACTCGTACCTGACAATGAGGCAAAGTTATTATTAGTCGAAGTAAATGTGACGACCTCACCCGCAAGAGCAACACCATTATTAGTTAACGTTGCATTTACGATCAGGTTTTCGCCAGAGGACAAAGTGGAATCAACTTCGTTATTAGTATTGACCATAGATACGATTAGACTGTAATTTGCCGCTTCACCTGAGTTACCTTGACCAATTGATTTAAAAGTAATTAGGGTTTCGACGCCATCATCGAAGACAACTTTTAGATAACCAGCCCCGCTTAATTCTGTTGCATTAATTTTAAAGAATGCAAAACCGTTATCATCTGTTAAATCTTTTCCAAGATCGTTACTTAAAGTCGCAATTTTTTCTGCATCGTCCACTAATTGCAATTCAACTAAACTATTTGAAATTGCATTCCCATCTGCATCTGAATATTTAATTAGTAACGTTGCAGCTTGAGTCGTAGATATTGTGTTTAAAGAAGAGCTTGTGATATTTGCATAATCGGCATAAACCGTCGTGGCAGGAACCAAATAAACGTCGTGGTTAAACTCACCATTACGAACCGTTTCACGTCCTTCACTAGAAAAGTTAAGCGCAACATCTGCAACGTTTAGGGTTGAGTCATTTGCTGATACGGTAAGAACCCCTTCACCGGCTGTTACTAAACCAACAATTTCAATTTCGGCAATACCGTCACCGTCAGTAACTGCAGAACTGCTCGACAAAGAAGCTAATAAACTGTTAGAGCTGCTGAAGTTAATTGTTTTTCCAGAAACAACTTCACCACTATTCGTTAGTGTCGCTCGAACAATGAGTGTCGAACCTTCAGTCAAATTTGAATTTGCAGTTTCAGATGAAGTGATTAATGTCGCCACTAACGTATAATCATCAGTCGTTGTTTCATCAGTGTCGTCTATAACATCGCCACCGCCTGAACAAGCAGCCCCAACCAACGAAAATAATCCAATCAAAAATAATTTTGAAAGGCGCTTGAATAAGGTGGGTACCATGCAACTTCTCCCTAAAGTCAAAAACTATACAGTTATGTGGTTTTCACACACGTTAGGTGTACGTTAATAAATATCAAATTATTTAACAAACCTTTTCTTCAAAAATTAGGTGTTATTTCCAGTAATGACAAGGTTTTATGATGAATTCAACAGAAAAATAGGTATATACTTATGTTTATATAAAATAACGATAAGAACTAATAGTAATGTCAACGAACTCTTCAAATCGAAAACTCGGGCTTACAGCTCGCATATTAATAGGTTTATTTGCCGGTATCGGCACTGGTCTTTTGTTAAAACTCATTTTTGGTGAACAGGGTGATTTAATTATCCCATTGGGCTTTACCTCTCTATCGATCAAATCGTTTTTTGTCGATGGATTATTCCATGTCGGTGGAAGTGTTTTTGTCTCAAGTTTAAAAATGATTGTCGTGCCTTTGGTTTTTGTTTCCTTGGTAGTGGGCACCTGTTCATTAAATGACGCCAGCAAATTGGCTAGATTAGGCGGCAAGTCTATTTCTATGTATCTACTAACAACGGCAATTGCCATTACGCTAGCAATATTGTTTGCGTTATTTGTCGGGCCAGGCACTGGCGTAGATATTCCAACTAACCAAGTATTTGAAGCCAAACAAGCCCCAGGGGTTGCTCAAGTCCTGATCGACATGTTCCCAACCAACCCATTTAAATCAATGGCCGAAGGCAAGATGTTGCAGGTTATTGTTTTTGCGCTTTTATTTGGTGTCGCTATGGCACTATCTGGAAAACCGGGTGAGCGACTCGCAAGTGTTTTTTCAGACTTAAACACCGTAATTATGCGACTCGTTGTTATCTTAATGAACTTAGCACCGTACGGAGTGTTCTGTCTTTTAGCTAAGCTATTCACAACACTTGATGGTGGCACCATATTTAGCCTTATTAAATATTTTGCACTCGTTATATTTGTTTTATTACTGCACGGGTTTGTGGTTTACGGTTCACTATTAAAACTGTTCACAGGCTTGAGCCCGGTTATCTTTTTCAAAAAAATGCGCGATGCAGCGTTATTTGCATTTAGTACATCGAGTTCAGGTGCAACGTTGCCGGTAACAATGGAAACAGCCACCAAAAAGTTGGGAGTTAAAAATTCAATCGCTTCCTTCACCTTGCCAATGGGCGCCACGTTAAACATGGATGGCACAGCAATTATGCAAGGTGTAGCAACCGTCTTTATTGCTCAAGTATTTGGAGTCGACTTGTCTATCTCTGATTACCTAATGGTCATTCTCACCGCAACACTAGCTTCAATCGGTACAGCTGCAGTGCCAGGTGTTGGCCTCATTATGCTAGCTATGGTTCTGCAACAAGTTAACTTGCCAGTTGAAGGCATAGCATTGATTATCGGTGTTGACCGTTTATTGGATATGACACGCACCGCTGTTAACGTTACGGGCGACTGTATGGTGAGCTGTGTTGTCGCAAAATCAGAGAAAGAACTTGATGTTGATATGTTTAATGACGTTAACGCAGGCATTGATATGGAAAATGTCGACATCCATAATTTGAAAAGTTAATAATTGAGATAAGTTTTTCTTTATCTGTTCCGCCTGAAATTTTTTTACACTTTTGGATTGGGAAAATTTAACATTAAAAAAGGGCCATTTGAATTGGCCCTTTTTATATTTTAGATCGTAACTTTACTACTACAGCTTGTGGTAGGCTTTTTGACCCCAAGAAGTCAACAATCCATCGACAAAAATAAGCGGTGTGCATTCATCCTTTGTTGTCTCACCATCAGAGTGCTGGTGATTTGTCCGGTAGAATATAACCTGTACTTCTTTGCCTTCACTTTTAAACGCTTCGTTAAACTCAGGTGTTCCCATCAACTCACGTACATTAGAATAAGTCGCACCAACTTTTAGATCAGCAATTTTTTGTTTATTAATACGTTGCTCTTTTTTCCAAGAGCTTGTTCGGTCTGAACTTCCTATCCAATCAGCTTCACGACCTTCATCGGTAGAAACAATAATGCAGCCAGTAAGAGAAAATGTTAGGGGAATTGCGATAAGAGCCATTTTAAAAGTACGGTTCATGATAACCTCGTCGTTGTTGTAAATTATGTTATATAATATTTTGCAATGAATAAGGCAAGTTAAGTTCCAATTTTACTAACTTATTGTTTTAATTATCAATAAATAACAAAGGCTTGATTTTCGCCCGTTTTGAAGTCGTCAAATAAAACAAATTATAGTGAGAATAACTAAATAATGAGTAGCTCCGAGATCGCCCGTATTTGTGCCAAGCTTGTAGCCGATGGTAAAGAGCCAACGGTCGCTTTAATAAAAGGGAAGCTGTCGACCAAAACAGCATTACCACTAATTATTGATGGCCTAAAGCGTTGGAAAAATAATCCAAACGCCTCACTAGAGCCAGAAACAACTGAACAGAAACAGCAACAACCAGTAAGTTTGGACCAAAGAGTTAGCGACTTAGAAACATTGGTTGGGCAATTAACAAATGAAATTAGTGAGCTGAAGAAACGGCTTTAATTGTAGAAGAAGTTTTAAATTTAAGCTTATAAAGTTTTGTGCGATTGTCTAGATCGAGGATGCTGTGAAGGTCTATACTGCCAAGTGTATTTCGAATAACACTTGGCATTAAATGAGGTTTGACTTTAACGCTATTCGTTACAAAAAAGTTCGACTTGGCGCATTGCCAATCGTCTTTGTTCCATTACATCTTTTTTGTCTAAAACTGTAGGTTGGCCAGCTTCATTAAGTACCCGAACATTTTTAAATGTTTCTAACACATTGAGGTTATGTTTGGCCTTTTTACAATATTCATTCGCTTTTTCATTTAATTCTTGCACAACATTGTCGTCAACTTGTTTTCGACCTAAAGTCGATAAGTTGTAATCGACTTTGCCACTTTTACCACCAACGACTCTATCGCCTTCAATCTCTAGCTCGACATAGTCATCTTGAGACGGGCGATATTCACTAAATGTAACGACACCATTCTTATCAACCCACTTGTAAACCTTTATTTTACTGGCGTTGGCTTGATTAGCAACGACCATCAAAATGGCGATTGCAATTAAATTCTTCATCAAGTCTCCCCTTTTTTGTTTCTTTGCTCTATGGTATTTAACTGTTATATCCTGATTTTAATAGAAAATAAAAAGAAAACTACATGAGCCTTCAAAAAAATCAAAATCAAAACACGAATCGTGGCATTTATTTACTGCCAAACTTATTAACAACCGCCGGACTTTTTTCTGGTTTTTACGCCATTATTGCGTCGATAAACGGCGCATTTGAACCGGCAACCATCGCAATTTTTGTCGCCATGATATTCGATGGGCTTGACGGCCGAGTCGCTCGAATTACCAATACGCAAAGTGCTTTTGGTGCTGAATATGATTCTATGGCCGACATTGTATCATTTGGTGTGGCACCTGCACTACTTGCTTTTAGTTGGGCATTGTCTAGCTTAGGTAAATTGGGTTGGTTAGCAGCCTTTATCTATGTTGCCTGCGCAGCTCTTCGACTAGCACGTTTTAATGTACAAACTTCCACCGCAGATAAGCGCTATTTCCAGGGACTTGCATCTCCGGCCGCCGCGGCTCTAGTTGCTGCAACCGTTTGGGCCGGGGTTGATTTTAATATTGATGGGCATGAGTACAATATTGTAATGGCTATACTCATGGCGTTATCCGGTTTATTAATGGTAAGTAATTTTAGATACAGTTCGTTTAAAAGTATCGAATGGAAAGGTAAAGTTTCTTTTATCATGATCCTCGCTGTCGTTTTAATATTTGTTTTTGTTGCGGCTCAACCAGCTCAAGTATTACTCGCTGTATTTTTGGGATATGCATTGTCGGGTCCAATAACGACGTTTAAAGTCGAAAAAGAAATTAAATTGGAACACGTCATTGGTGACGATTCAGATGCAGATTTTGATGATAAATGAACGGTATAAATACATTGGTTCAAAAGTTTAAACACGAAAGTTTATTTTACTAATAATCAAAGAACGATTTTTAGAGCAACTCAAATATGAGCGACTCGTTTGTGGCAAAGCAAATAAAATTGATAAGGACTAAATAAATGAAATGCGACGAAATTGATTACGAAATCATTGGTGAAAGCATGCAGATGGTTGAAGTAGAACTTGACCCGTCAGAGGCTGTTATCGCCGAAGCTGGCGCAATGAACTATATGGAAGATGACATTGAATTTGAAGCCCGTATGGGGGATGGTTCAAACGTTGACCAGGGTTTTATGGGGAAATTATTTAGCGCCGGCAAACGAATGATCACTGGTGAGTCCCTCTTTATGACTCATTTCACTAACCGAGGAAATAGTAAACGTCGATTAACCTTTGCTGCACCTTACCCTGGGTCAATTATCGCTTTAGATTTAGCAACGCTCGGAAATGAAGTCATTTGTCAGAAGGATTCATTTTTGTGCGCCGCAATGGGAACAAAAGTTGATATTGCATTTAATAAAAAGCTTGGCAGTGGATTTTTTGGTGGTGAAGGATTTATTCTTGAGAGGCTCGTAGGCGACGGAATGGCATTTGTTCATGCTGGCGGAACAGTTGTAGAGAAGAAATTGAATGGCGAGACGTTAAGGCTCGATACGGGCTGTTTAGTGGCAATGGCTGGAGATATAGATTACGACATTCAAATGGTTAAAGGTTTTAGAAGTATGTTTTTTGGTGGCGAAGGATTATTTCTTACAACGATAAGCGGCCACGGTAGCGTATGGATCCAAAGCTTACCATTCTCAAGATTGGCTGATCGTATAATCCAACATGCGCCATCGGTAGGCGGCAAACGTCAAGGTGAAGGTTCTGTTTTAGGTTCGATTGGTGGGTTAATAGACGGCGACAGATAAAACGTTTTATTGAATCGTTGTCGCGTCTTAATATATGTTGAGGGTTTTAATGAAAGGCTAGGTGCTTCTGCTTCTAGCCTTTTTTAATTTACAAAGGCAATGTCGCCAGAGTTGGCAACAATAAATATAAACATAATCCAGCAAATAGACCTGCAACAACATCGTCAATCATGATCCCTAGTCCACCATGCACGTATTTGTCTAAATAAGATATTGGCCAAGGTTTAACAATATCAAAAAACCGAAACAAGACAAAACCCGCAAGCACATTTACGAAACTAAATGGCACAAAACACATCGTGATAAAGAAACCAGCAAACTCGTCCCAAACAATCGCTTTATGATCGTGGACACCAATATCTTCAGCGGCCTGTCCACATATTTTTGGACCAACCAAACAAACGAGTGCGGTAAAAATAAAAAACCAAATAGATGGGCTATAAACAAACATCAAATAAAACGGGATCGCTGCAATTGTGCCAAATGTTCCCGGCGCAAATGGCGCTAGACCACTACCAAAACCGGTAGCCAGTAAGTGCCATTTATTACATAGATTAAATTGCGCAGGTTTTGTCATTGTGTGTTACTCATTGCCAAAATGTTGATAACCCGATGTTATAACGTCAGTATAACACTCGCCATTTTTCAGCATTTTTATGCCTTGCCCTGACTTTCTAATTTGACCAACTTTAGTAAATTTAATTCCCATTGCCGTCGCATTTTGTTCGATATAACCTTTCTTTTCTTCAGGCACGGTGAATATCAACTCGTAATCTTCTCCACCCGTCAACGCTAATCTTTCAGCTTCTAAACGGTCAACTGACGCTAAAACGTTTTCATCAATCGGCAATTTATCGATATACAATTCAGCACTCATATTCGACGCCGTTAATATATGTTGAAGGTCCTGTAAAAAACCATCCGATACATCAATTGCTGAAGTTGCTGCGTGTCGTAAAACTTGACCTGCCGCTAAACGAGCAGATGGAAAATTAAATCGCTGTTCAATGTTTCTTAAATAAGGGTTATCTAGTTTAAAACCGTCAATTTTTGATTTAACAGCAAGTGCCGAAGCTCCCAATTGCCCAGTAACACAAATCCAATCACCTGCTTTCGCGCCACTGCGCTTCAACGCTTTTTCTTCCGTCACGAATCCTTTCAAACTAATGGTAACTGAGAGCGGTCCGCGGGTCGTATCGCCGCCAATGATCTGCACATTATAGTAATCCGCAATTTCAAATAGGCCGTCGGAAAAACCTTGCAGCCATTCTTCATTAATTTCAGGGATTGTTAAAGCAACTGATGCCCAAGCGGGTTCTGCGCCCATAGCAGCAAAATCGCTTAGATTTACTGCTAATGCGCGATGGCCAATTGAACGAGGAGATGAGTCTGGAAAAAAATGTACATTTTCAACCATAGTATCTGTCGCCACAACCAATAATTGGTCCTGTGGTACTTTTGTCAAAGCTGCGTCGTCGCCAACACCTAAAATCACGTCCTTGCGCTTAGGCCCACGCCCAGCGAAATAGGTTTGAATTAATTCAAACTCTTTCATATTTTGCCTATAGAGGTAAAGTATTTTTACTGCAGTGGGATCCGCAAGTCTTTAACAGCTTTGTCTAACACACCATTCACAAATTTATGACTGTCATCTGCGCCGAACTTTTTCGCCAGCTCAATGCCTTCATTAATTGCAACTTTATACGGTACGTCGATGCGAAATTTTAATTCAAATGCAGTTAAACGCAAAATTGCACGTTCGATATGATCTACATCGTCATAAGGTCGTTCAGTATACGGCGTTAACGCTGTATCGAGTTCTTTATAATGTCCTGCAACACCGCGTAGTAATTCTCTAAAAAATTCCACGTCAATTTTACTTACATCATTATCTAACAACATTTGTTGTTCAATGTCGCTGATATGATTTTGGCTCATCTGCCAGGAATAAATTGCCTGTACTGCCAATGCTCTTGCTTTTCTACGCGCTGCTGGTTTCATCGTCAATACCTAAAGCTGTGCCATTACATTAACCATTTCCAATGCACCTAAAGCCGCTTCAGCGCCTTTATTTCCTGCTTTGGTTCCTGAACGCTCAATTGCTTGCTCTATTGTATCCGTTGTAATAACACCAAATGCAACTGGGATATCAAACTCTAACGATACATTAGCTAATCCTTTGTTACATTCGCCTGCAACAAAATCAAAATGAGGTGTGCCGCCACGAATTACCGCGCCAATTGCGATTATCGCTTCATACTGACCTGATTTTGCAATCTTTTTAGCGGCCAAAGGCAACTCATATGCACCTGGTACATAAACAATGGTGATATCGTCTTGATTGACTTCACCATGACGCTCTAATGCGTCAACCGCGCCTTCCAATAAGCTGTCTACAACAAAATGGTTGAAACGAGAAACAACAATTGCGAATTTTTTGCCAGTGGCTCGGAAGTTACCTTCAACGACGTTCATTCAAAAACCTTTCTTTAAATAAAATGGATGATAAAAATTTTGCGCGATAATACCACAAGATTTTAATAGTTGTTAGGCCAAGTTGTTTGCTCAGCCCTACTCACTTACATATTCTGTTACTTCTAAACCGAAGCCAGACAGTGCATGATAATTTTTAGGTGAGCTTAATAAACGCATTTTAGTTACACCTAATTGAGCCAATATTTGACTACCAATACCGACATTACGAGACGTACCCTGCCATTTTGCCGGCGCTTGATGTTGACCCGAGTCTTCAGCTTCAAATCGTTTCACTAAATTAATCAGATCTGACGTTTGTTCCTGTTTCCCTAAAAGCACAAAAACGCCACCGACTTCAGCAATTCGGCTTAACCCGTCATCGATAGAAAAGCTGCGGTTAACAGAACGATCAGAACCAAGTAAATCAGAAAAGGTGTTCTGTAAATGCACGCGAACAAGTGGTTGTTCAAGTTTAGCTAAATCACCTTTTACTAGCGCAAAATGAACTTGCCCATCTATCGTATCTTTAAATGTATGTAAATCAAAATCACCATGTTGAGTTGGTAACTTACATTGTGCAACAAGCTCGACCGTTGTTTCGTTATGATTTCTGTATTCTATTAAATCGGCGATAGTGCCAATTTTTAAATCGTGCTTCTTAGCAAAGATTTCTAAATCTGGGCGACGCGCCATTGAGCCATCATCATTAAGTATTTCAACAATAACACCGGCGTCAGTTCTACCTGCTAAACGGGCTAAATCGACTGCTGCTTCAGTATGGCCTGCACGTGTTAAAACACCGCCTTTTTTTGCCACTAACGGAAAAATATGCCCCGGTTGAACGATATCGGCCGCGACCGCATCTTTTGCAACGGCAGCTTGAATGGTTCTGGCTCGGTCTGCCGCACTTATCCCTGTTGTCACTCCCTCAGCCGCTTCAATAGAAACCGTAAAGTTAGTGGCAAATTGGGCATTATTATTATCGACCATTAACGTAAGATTTAGTGCTTCTGCACGTTCAATTGTCATCGGTAAGCAAACTAATCCACGAGCATGCGTTACCATGAAATTAATATGCTCAGGTGTTAGCATATCCGCGGCCATAATAAGGTCACCTTCATTTTCGCGGTCTTCATCGTCCATCAAAATCACCATTTTTCCATGGCGGATGTCTTCGATTATCTCTTCTGGCGTATTCAATTTCATTTTACAGACCCACTAATTCTTATTTCAAAAAGCCACTGCGCGCGAGCAGTGACATAGATACGCCTTCATTAGAAGACGGATTTGCCAATTTTTCTAGATATCTGGCTATGATATCAATTTCAATGTTAACAGACGAGCCTGTAACCGCATTTGAAAGTGTCGTTTGTGACGCAGTATGTGGCACAACTGTCAATTTAAATTGACCCGCTTCTACGTTGTTTATGGTCAAGCTGATGCCATCGACTGTAATCGAACCTTTTGTAATGACATATTTTAATAAATCTGCTGGGGCATTTATCCAAATGTCTTTGGCTCGTCCATTGTCAATTATCGCAGCGATCGTAGCAATACCATCGACATGCCCACTAACTATATGACCGCCAAAACGAGATGTTGCCAGCATGGCTTTTTCTAAATTAACTGCTTGCCCTATTTGGTAATGTCTAAAACCGCTGTTGGTGATCGTTTCATTTGAAACGTCGGCTACAAAACCATTTGATAATTTCTCAACAACCGTTAAACAAACGCCATTGGTAGCAATACTGTCACCTAATTTTACGTCAGACATATCCAAATCAGAACTTTCGATGGTGACTTTTAGATCTCCTCCCAGTTTAGACAAAGACTTTATTTTTCCTGTAGCTTCAATAATTCCGGTAAACACGTGCCCTACCTTAAATTGTATTAGACAATATGACTTTTAGATCCGAGCCAACGGTCATTGTTGACTGCACCTGTAGTTCTTTAACATCCACCATCGACTCAAATGGACCAATGGGTAATAATTCTTGTGCGCCCGCGCCCATTATTTTTGGGGCAATATAAACAACTAATTGATCAAATAAATCTTGTTCGATGAAACTTGCTGACAATCTGCCGCCTGCTTCTATCCACAAATTATTTATTTCGTTCGCGCCACACCAAGAGACAAGCTCAGATAAATGAAACCCGTCAACATCGTCGTAACTTATGACTAACTCAGTAACATAATCGACGTTGGCAAAGTCATTGGATTTCGATGGTCTAACAATAATCACGTCTGTTTTGCCGTCAAATAACGCTAATTGAGCAATTGATTTTGCAGTAATGCGATTTTTGCCATCTAATATGATCTTAATCGGTTGTCTAATTTCACCGTCGTATTGATCTAGTGGGTAATCAAAGTTCAATTGTTCACTACGTACGTTCAACTTGGCGTTATCACGGATAACGGAAACGGCAGAACTGAGTATGGCGCAACTCTGCGCTCTAAACGTTTGAACGTCACTGCGGGCTTTAGGCCCCGTAATCCACTTACTTTCGCCATTTTTCAATGCCGTTTTACCGTCTAATGACGAGGCTAGTTTAACGCTGATAAACGGCTTGTTTTTTTCCATTCGGGATAAAAAACCTAAATTAAGCTGACGAGCTTGAGACTCTAATAAGCCGGTTTTGACTTTAATCCCTGCTTGTTCAAGCAGTGCAACCCCTTTTCCTGCCACTAATGGGTTGGGATCTAACATAGCTATTACTACGGTTTTAATACCAGCTTCGATTAATTTTCTGGCACATGGTGGTGTTCGCCCAAAATGACTACAAGGCTCCAATGTTACATAGGCCGTTGCGCCTGAACTTTGTTCAATATCAAGATCAACTAAAGCATTTACTTCTGCATGGCCGGTGCCGGCTTTTTTATGCCACCCCTGGCCTAAAATTGTGTTGTTTTTGACAATAACACAACCAACATTAGGATTAGGTGTCGTTGTAAATCGACCTCTAGCCGCTAATTCAATGGCGAGTGTCATATATTGATGATCAGATTCTGTAAACAACATAGATAAAATTCTTATTCAAACAACTTGGATTGTCTGGTGGTGATTTCTTTTTTCTTATCAGCTTGTTGACCAATTTTGGCAATTTCTTCACCAAATTCTTTAATGTCTTCAAACGAGCGATATACAGAAGCAAAACGAACATAGGCCACTTTATCGTATTGTACTAGTCCATCCATTATAAGATTACCAATAAACTCTGAACTAACTTCACGTTCACCCGTCATTCTAATTTCTTTTTTGATTGCCAATATAAGTTGGTCAATTTGTTCAGTACTCACAGGTCGCTTTTCTAGCGCCCGCAAAATACCGGCAGACATTTTGTCTTCATTAAATGGTTCACGTTTACCGTCTCGTTTTACCACTTTTGGCATAACAAGTTCGGCACCTTCAAAGGATGTAAAACGTTCGTTACATTGATTACACTCACGCCGACGCCTAACTTGAGAGCCGCCACCGACAAGTCGTGAATCTATTACCTTCGTTTCAGTTGCTGAGCAGAATGGGCAGTGCATAAAAAATGTCCGTAAACTAGTTAACTAAAAAAGCCGCGATAAACGCGGCTTTCGATCTTATCATAATTCTGCTAATGCTAGCGAGAACAAGATTTTACAGTTTAAGCATAAACAGGGAAACGTGCACAAAGTGCTTTGATTTGTTGCTTAACGTTTTCAATATTAGCATCATCTTCAATGTTGTCTAATACGTCACAAATTAAGTTAGTTAATTCAACCATTTCAGCTTCTTGCATACCACGACGCGTTACCGCAGGTGTACCTAAACGCAAACCAGAAGTCACAAACGGTGAACGTGGGTCATTTGGCACAGAGTTTTTGTTTACTGTGATAAATGCTTTTCCTAACGCAGCGTCTGCATCTTTACCAGTAATGTCTTTGTCGATTAGATCAACTAAGAATAAGTGATTTTGAGTGCCATTTGATACAATTTTGTATCCGCGCTCTTGCATGACTTCACACATTTTCTGAGCGTTTTTAACAACTTGTTGTTGGTAAACTTTAAACTCAGGTTGTAATGCTTCTTTAAATGCGACCGCTTTAGCAGCGATTACGTGACATAAAGGACCACCTTGACCACCTGGGAATACCGCACTGTTTAGTTTTTTATAAACGTCTGCGTCACCGCAGCCAGAAATAATTAAACCGCCACGAGGACCCGCTAGTGTTTTGTGTGTCGTAGTAGTAACAACATGAGCATGTGGAACAGGGTTTGGATATACGCCAGCTGCTATTAGACCAGCAACGTGTGCCATGTCAACAAACAAGTAAGCACCAATTTCATCCGCAATTTTGCGGAAACGAGCCCAATCAACAATACCTGAGTATGCAGAGAAGCCAGCAATGATCATCGCAGGTTTATGTTCACGTGCCAAAGATTCCATTTGCTCATAATCAAGCAAACCAGTTTCTTCATTTAGTCCGTACTGGATAGCATTGTAGATTTTACCAGAAAAACTAACGCTAGAACCGTGAGTTAAGTGACCGCCGTGCGCTAAGCTCATACCAAGTACAGTATCACCTGGTTTAACTAAAGCTTGGAATACCGCAGAGTTTGCTTGTGATCCAGAGTGTGGCTGAACGTTTGCATAATCTGAACCGAATAGTTCGTTTGCACGGTCAATTGCTAATTGCTCAGAGATATCAACATACTCACAACCACCGTAGTAGCGTTTTTGCGGATAACCTTCAGCATATTTATTGGTTAACTGAGTGCCTTGAGCTTCCATAACTCGTGGACTTGCGTAGTTTTCAGACGCAATTAACTCAATGTGTTCTTCTTGACGAATTGTTTCTTGTTGAATTGACGCCCATAGTTCTGGATCGAAATCAGCGATGTTCATATCACGCGTTAACATATTTGCACCTCGGCACTCTGACTAAATTATTAAAAAAAGAAGGCCGTATAATACGCGTTTATTACGTAAAATCCTATATCAAATCTGCGTTAGTTAGTGAAATTTAGCATTAGAAATATTTATAAGTTAGTTAATTAAATCAACCCAATGTCGACTTAGTTATATTCACACCAAATTGGTTTTTGGCGTTTCGTTAAGTGTAGTCAATGTTTAGTAGCATTTGTAATTCGTACCTATGGTGCCATTGTCACAATATTAACAGTATCAACACCCGTTACTGCGAGCGTTAACTAATAAGTAAAAAACGACTTTGGTATTTCACTTAAATCTAATTAATGGAAAATCAAAGCGATTTGTAGCACAGTCTATTTGCTACTTTTCCTAAAAGTATTTTTAATCAAATTGTTAGAGCAACAAAAATTCAATTGAACATTTGTATGAGCAAGCGAAAATATTGCGATTAAAACAATAAAACAGAAGTTAGATATAAATTGAATTGCTGTTTGCCTATCGTGGTGTATGTCACTTAAAATAGCGGCATCAGTTCTAAACATTAAAAAGGTTTCCTATGGCATTGCCAGATAAATTTATTTTTTCAATGAATCGTGTGAGTAAAGTTGTTCCACCAAAACGCACGATCCTCAAGGATATATCACTTAGCTTTTTTCCTGGTGCAAAAATTGGCGTGCTTGGACTAAATGGTTCAGGTAAGTCTACGTTACTTCGAATTATGGCTGGTTTAGACACCGAGATCGAAGGTGAAGCAAGACCAATGGCCGGGATTAAAATTGGCTATTTACCGCAAGAACCACAAATGGATTTGTCTAAAACAGTTCGAGAAATTGTTGAGGAAGCCGTTAGTGATGTTAAAAATGCACTTTCAAGACTTGATGAAGTCTACGCTGAATATGCTCTAGAAGGCGCCGACTTTGACGCTTTAGCTAAAGAGCAAGGCGAGCTAGAAAGTATTATCCAAGCAAAAGATGGCCACAATTTAGATAACCAACTAGAAGTCGCCGCTGACGCGCTTCGTTTACCAGAATGGGATGCAAAAATAGAACACCTATCTGGTGGTGAGCGTCGCCGGGTGGCTATTTGTCGATTGCTATTAGACAAACCTGACATGTTATTACTCGACGAACCGACCAACCATTTAGATGCAGAGTCGGTTGCTTGGTTAGAGCGATTTTTACATGAATACGAAGGAACTGTCGTTGCTATAACCCACGATAGGTATTTCTTAGACAACGTCGCAGGTTGGATCTTAGAGCTAGACCGTGGCGCGGGTATTCCATGGGAAGGCAATTACTCTAGCTGGTTGGAACAAAAAGAAGTACGTTTAGCACAAGAAGAACGTAGTGAAAACTCACGCCAGAAGTCAATTCAATCTGAATTAGAATGGGTACGAACCAATCCAAAAGGTCGTCATGCAAAATCTAAAGCCCGTATGGCTCGATTTGAAGAGCTTCAAAGTAATGATTACCAAAAACGAAATGAAACCAATGAGTTATATATTCCACCAGGGCCAAGACTCGGTGATAAAGTAATTGAAGTCAGCAACGTCAACAAAGGTTTTGGCGACAGAGTCTTAATTGACAACCTGTCGTTTTCTGTTCCTAAAGGCGGCATAGTGGGAATTATAGGCCCAAATGGCGCAGGTAAATCAACACTATTTAAATTAATTAGTGGCGCAGATACGCCGGATTCTGGCGAAATAGTTGTCGGTGACTCAGTATCACTTTCATCCGTTGATCAGTTTAGAGATTCAATGAACGACGGTAATTCTGTTTATGAAGAAATATCTGAAGGCAGTGATATTATTCAGGTTGGCAACTTTGAAGTGCCATCGCGCGCTTATGTAAGTCGATTTAATTTCAAAGGCTCAGATCAACAAAAGCGCATTGGTGATTTATCAGGTGGTGAACGAAATCGAGTGCATTTGGCTAAGCTGCTAAAAGCAGGCGGCAACGTTTTACTGCTCGACGAACCAACCAATGACCTAGACGTTGAAACGTTACGTGCACTTGAGAATGCCCTACTGGAGTTCCCTGGTAGCGCAATGGTCATCTCGCATGACCGCTGGTTCCTAGACCGGATTGCGACTCATATTTTGGATTACCGTGATGAAGGTAAGATTGAATTTTTCGAAGGTAACTATTCAGATTATGAAGTTTGGTTGAAAAAAACCTACGGTGCTGCGGCCGCAGAACCACATCGTATCAAGTACAAACGCTTGAAATAATAAGCCTATATGGTGTGACTTTAATTAGCGGTGAAAACACTCACCGCTAATTAAGCTTGATTTTTCTTCAATAAGTTCCATGATAAGTAAATAATCTTTCTATATGAGTGGTAAGTAAAATGGAAGACAAACGGCGATTTACTCGTATTGTATTTTCGGCCCCAGCAACCCTGACAGTTAATAATATCGATTACCCAACGACACTCGTTGATATATCATTAAAAGGTGCATTGATTGCACAAATAAAAGGGATTGAAAATCTTGTTAAAGAAACGTGTCTATTAAAGTTTTGCCTTAACGAATCCGATGTTGAAGTCGAATTGACGGGTCATATTACCCATGTTGAAAAAGAACATTTAGGAATTCACTGCGAAAAAATCGATTTACAGAGCGTGAGCCACTTGCGTCGATTAGTAGAATTAAACGTCGGCAGTTCAGAACTGCTTGATAGAAATTTGAATTCGTTAACATTTCCAAACCCAGAATAATCCTTGCCAGCGGATAAAGTCATGGTTGTCACCAAATTTTAAAATGGCGACAAACCCGTGACTTAGTATAGTCACTTTAAAGGTGTTCTAACGCCTCAACTAAGCGCGATATACCAATCACCTTCATATTGGCAATTGTATCTTTAGGCATATTGTTTTTGGGTACGATTGCACGTTTAAAGCCATGTTTCGCGGCCTCCCGCAAACGTTCTTGGCCATTTGCAACCGGTCTTATTTCACCAGCGAGACCAACCTCTCCAAAAACAACAAGCTCACGATCCAACGGGGAATCTCGAAAACTTGATACCATGGCCAACAACAGCGCTAAATCTGCACTCGTTTCACTAACTTTTACGCCCCCAACAACATTAACAAAAACATCCTGATCGCCAAGCATCAAGCCGCCATGTCTGTGTAGTACAGCAAGTAACATTGCTAGCCGGTTTGAGTCTAAACCGACAGCAACGCGCCTGGGGTGCCCCATTTGCGAGTGATCAACCAAGGCTTGAATTTCGACCAACAACGGGCGAGTTCCTTCCCATAAAACCATAACAGAGCTGCCAGACGAGTCCCCTTCTGCACGATTTAAAAATATTGCGCTTGGATTACTGACTTCTTTTAAGCCTTTGTCCGTCATTGCAAACACACCAAGCTCATTAACCGCGCCAAATCTGTTTTTAGTACCTCGTAAAGTTCGATATCGGCCATCTGTGTCACCATCTAACATGATGCTAGCATCGATACAGTGTTCCAATACTTTAGGCCCTGCCAAATTACCGTCTTTGGTGACATGGCCAACCATAATCACCGCAACATTATTTTGTTTCGCAAAACGAGTTAAATACGCTGCGCCTTCACGTACCTGAGATACACTCCCCGGCGCAGATGCAATTTCAGCCATATGCATAACTTGAATTGAATCAACAACCATAATCGAAGGTTTGATATTTTGAGCATGAATACAAATCGCTTCTACACTTGTTTCTGCCAATGCGTTTAATTTATTGGTTGCTAAACCTAGTCGATTAGCTCGCATCGCAACTTGTTGCAAACTCTCTTCCCCCGTCACATATAGGGTAGACATATGCTCGGCCAAAAAGCACATTGTTTGCAGCAATAAAGTACTTTTCCCTGCACCTGGACTTCCGCCAATTAGTATTGCAGAACCAGGCACTACGCCGCCGCCTAATACTCGGTCAAATTCTCCATAACCAGTCGTAAACCTAGGCAGTGCTTCAAGGTTAACCTTATCCAAAGTTTGGACCTTGTTCTCAGCTGCTCCCGCATAACCTTCATAACGGCTAACAGATGCCTTAGTCTTAGCTGCAACACGGAATTCAGAAATCGTATTCCAAGCATGGCAATCTGTACATTGTCCCTGCCACCGCGGATACTCTGAACCACAATCGCTACATACATACGCTATTTTTGATTTCGCCATAATTTCTCTGCTTGTTATACTAATGTCACAAGTCCGTGGCATAATTATTGCTTCATCTAAAGTAATAAAATATACACTTGTTTAAATTTGTATTTGACCCGAACTATTGATGTTAGAGCTAAATGCTCTATATTTATGAATAAATAACAAAAAATTAAATAAACTAAATTGTTACTCAATTGAAAATTATAAATGATTTATAAATAATTGTATTCATTTGTGAGGTGGGTTTTAATTGTTTTGTATTAAAAATTGCAGGTAATCAAATCTTTATATGGCAACCGAATTACACGATTACAACAACATAATTGAAGATTTAAAATCTGCGGTCAATCACGCGGACTTTGATAAGCAATTTAAATCTAAAGTATCGAGTGTACCTAAGGCCAAACAGTTTCTTATAAAAATGGAGTTGAAGAGACTTGGGCAACCTTGTAACCGACTCTTAGATTTACGTGGCCATGTTGCTGGCGAACCTACTGCATTTGAATATAAGGGACAGATCCATTTTCTAGATGAAGTCGCTAAACAAATTTTTAAAGATCAAATAGAAAAATTTGGTCAATACACCATTGGTTGTTACGAAGCCGTGCTTAATGCGGAAAACAACCATAGGGTAATGCATAAAAAAGAGCAAGAAGCGCGTCTAGTTGAAAAAGCTCGACAGGAAAAAAACCCACGAGCCTCTACTAGTGCAGATGCTGAACAAGTAAATAAAGCCCCAGAAAAACCCAAAATCATTTACGGTGCAAATCTTGTGCACTTTACCCAATACGGAATTCGAGCAGAAGAGCGAATGAATTTCAGTATCGCTATTGAAATGCAATTTGCAATTGGTGATACATTAAAAGCAGTCAGTAGTGACCTCTCGGTTAGTGGGATAAAAGTAAAAGTGCCTTCTGCGAGAAAGTTTGTTAAAGGTCAAAAAATTGCAATTTACCTAACAGGTTTAGAGCAAGAGTTTGAATTAGGTCTCAAAGACGGTATTCAATATGAAGTCGTTGGCATCGATAAAATCAATATCGCCAATAATTACATTAGAATGAAAAGAACATTCACTGAGGACATTGCAGCCTTTGATGATTTCCTTGGCAATTTTATAAACGGCAATAAACGTCGCTATAAAGTGAATTTGGACAATACGCTTGAAGCTGTAGCGGTTAAGGGGTATGAGCAGTATTACCTACCACGGGTTACCACCTTGCCCGTTTATATCCGTCAAATTAATGACCGTTTGTTGCCTACATTGGCGCTCGCGACCGAAAACAATCGTTCCACACTTGGCTATTTTAGTGACGAAAGTAAAAATTTGGTATTTCAACAAATATTGGATATGGCAAGACTTGAAAATATGCTGCTCAGTGATCGCGGCATTAAGGAGTCTTTACTTTATTGCTTTACCCACGCTCGTAAAGGAAAAGTATATTTTTACTCTGCAACCACTGAAGAACTCGATGCATCGCCAGAATTGCGGTCAACGTTTTTGCATTTTGCGAGTAAAAAAGACAGTTGGAAAGTTTTCAAATTACAGTTAGTACCGGTTTCAGAACATGATGCCCATATTCCTTTATCTGTTCCAGATTCCGCAGGTAAAGAAATTCAACGCTACAATCAAATACCGTCACCAAAAGTCCAAGGGTTATTGCAGAATTTAAAATTCATTGTTTATATGACTCCGATTTCAAATCCAGATCAAAAAGAAGCCTATCAAAAATATCATGAGATGACTGCGCCGGCCGCACAATTGAACAAGTTTGGCCACCCTAAATTAAAACGTTACATAAATATGGAAGTCGAAACCATTGAATACGTTAATTTAAGGTCAGAGGAGCGCTATTTATATAAGACAGAGGTCTCTGTTGCCCTCCCAGGCCAAGAAGAACGAGCAAAAGGTACGACACGTGACTTTTCAAGTCACGGCTTACAGCTTGTCATTGAGCAAGGTTGCCCGTTTACAAAAGGCGATATTATTGTCATTGGTCTGCCTGAAATGCAGCGTGTAACTAACAAGTTTAATTTAACTAAATTAGCATACGAAATCGTGGCTATTTCGCGCGACAAAACAGTTATGAATTTACGAACCTTTGAACCTAAAGGCGTGCATCATGGTCGACAATTTTTCAAAAAACTAATTGTGCAGAACAAAGCCAAACTTACCCCTGCAAAAATGGAAAGTCGCTATCCGGGTTTATCTAAAGCGCTAAGAAACTTGTGCGCTAAACACGTTTGCAACACGCCTATTTATATCGACAAAGAAGGAACAAAAGTTGACATAAATTTGGTGGGGAAGAGCTGCGAAGCTAACTTGATTTTGCACTTGTTGAGTAAACATAAACCTGAACAACATGATATTAGTCTATACCCTTTGCTAAAAGACAACGCGGCAAACAATGTGTTTGCTCCTCTCGTTGCCGATATGGAACGGGCAGATACACCTAAAACAGTGGAACTGTTTATTCGTTATCGTACCGATCAAAATACAGAAGCTCGCTCGTTTATATGCCATTACGCAGATCAGTTTTTATCAACCGAAATGTTAACGAGCTTTATCAAAGCCAGTACCAAAGCCGATGTATTTTTTGCTTTTAGAATTTATATTTCGAAAACTGGGCGTCCTGACATGGATTATATTTCCAGAGAGCTAAGTTACATTGGAAATTATTCCCAACATAGAGCAAAAGAACTTGAAGGCCGGTTGTGGAATGTTACTGGTGTTGGCGATATGGTTGATATATCTGAAGAAGTATTAACCAGATTTGGTTACTCTGTTGAAGAAATCCAAAAGCAATTGGAACGACGTTACAAATTATTAAACTAGTTATTAAGTTGCGGCCTGCTGAAGTCCTTCCACTGGAAATTCTCTAGTCCAAAGTCCCCCCAGAATCAAAACAAGAAACGAGAAACGGATTACATTATATATGTGTAACCCTCCCATATATTTTAATGTCGACTCGCGATGGTTGCTATTACACAAGTCGAACAATAATGCACTGATAAAACCAATAGATATAACGAGTTATTTATCGTCTGGAAGCTGTTCAAACTCACTGCGTTTTTGATCAAAAAATTCTTGCAATTTTTCTGGTTGTTGCATTAACGCCATCACTTTTTGCATCGCTTCTAAATGTTCAGGATCTTGTTTTTGAAACATTTCCATGCCGTGCATCTTACTTTTTTCAGCCATTTCCTCGAATGTTTCAGCTTGAAATTTAAGGTCGCACGCACCGCCTAATTGCTTACATGTCATCGTTTTCATTTATCATTCCTTTCTAAATTATCAATTTTTGGTAAAACGTCGGCAATGGTTAACTAGCTACAAACGAACCCAATAACATTGCCGAACTTTATTACTGTCAAAATACAACAGATGGACACTGAACTCTATTTTTAAACATCAACGGACTGAATATTTAACGTAAATTCACCATCAATCACATCTAATTCAATCTTGTCTTTCGGTTTAATTTCGCCTGACAACAAAGCTTGTGCAAGTTTGTTTTCAACATACAATTGAATTGCACGTTTTAATGGCCTTGCACCAAACACTGGATCAAAACCCGCTTCCGCTATTTGATCTAATGCCGCTTCCGTTAAGGTCATTTCTACTTCTTGTTCAGCTAATCGTTTTTTCAGCCCCGTTAATTGAATTCCGGCAATCTGTTTAATTTCAGCAGAATTCAACGGATGAAATACCACAGTGTCGTCAATTCGATTAATGAACTCTGGACGGAAATGTTTACCGACAACTTCCATGACCATAGCCTTCATCGATTCATAATCGGCAGGTTCTTTACCTACATATCCTGATTGAATTAAATCAGAGCCTAGATTTGAGGTCATAATAATAACGGTATTTCTAAAGTCGACGGTTCGACCTTGTCCATCTGTTAACCGACCTTCATCTAACACTTGTAACAATATATTAAACACATCAGGGTGGGCTTTTTCAACCTCATCTAGCAAAACAACAGAGTAAGGTTTTCGGCGTACAAGTTCAGTTAAGTACCCACCTTCTTCATAACCCACATAACCAGGAGGCGCACCAATTAGTCGAGCGACCGAGTGCTTCTCCATAAACTCAGACATATCTATACGAACCATAGCGTCGGTTGAATCGAATAGAAAGTGAGCTAAAGATTTAGTAAGCTCGGTTTTCCCTACTCCCGTTGGGCCAAGGAACAAAAACGAGCCATTTGGTCGGTTTGGGTCTGACAGCCCAGCTCGCGAACGACGAATTGCATTTGCTACAGATCTGACCGCCTCTTCTTGTCCTATGACTTTAGCGTGCAGCTGTTCTTCCATTTTCAACAATTTATCACGTTCACTTTCAAGCATCTTAGTGACCGGGATCCCCGTCCAACGTGATAAAACCTCAGCAATTTCTTTTTCTGTCACTTTATTACGAAGCAATGTCATGCCTTGCATTTCTGCCTGCGACGCTAAATCCAACTGTTTTTCAAGCTCTGGTATTCGACCATATTGCAGTTCAGACATACGTTGCAAATCGCTTGCTCGTCGCGCTGTATCAAGGTCCATTCTGGACTGTTCAAGTTGCTCTTTAATATTTTGAGTGCCTGACAATGCAGCTTTTTCAGCTTTCCACACTTCTTCGAGCTCTTGGTATTTTTTATCTAATATATTGATCTGATCTCTGATCAACATTAATCGATTTTTACTGGCTTCATCTGTTTCTTTTAACAGCGCATTATCTTCAAGTTTTAATTGAATGATTTTCCGTTCCAATTTTTCCAATTCTTCTGGCTTGGAATCGATTTGCATTCGAATACTGGAACCCGCTTCATCAATAAGATCAATCGCTTTGTCAGGTAATTGTCTGTCACTGATGTAACGATGAGATAAGCTGGCCGCTGCTACGATTGCAGGGTCGGTAATATCAACAGAATGATGCAATTCGTAACGCTCTTTTAATCCACGTAAAATTGCCACTGTATCTTCAACGTTTGGCTCATCAACCTGAACCTTCTGGAAACGACGTTCCAATGCAGCATCTTTTTCAATGTATTTACGATATTCGTCTAACGTTGTGGCACCAACACAATGTAATTCGCCTCGGGCTAATGCCGGTTTAAGCATGTTACCGGCATCCATTGCGCCATCAGATTTACCGGCACCAACCATAGTATGAATTTCATCGATAAATAGGATGACCTGCCCTTCTTCTTTCGCAAGTTCATTTAATACCGATTTAAGTCGTTCTTCAAATTCACCACGAAATTTCGCGCCCGCAACTAAGGCACCCAGATCGAGCGACAACACACGTTTGCTTTTAAGTCCCTCAGGCACTTCACCATTGATGATCCGTTGCGCTAAGCCTTCTACAATGGCTGTTTTACCAACACCAGGTTCACCAATTAACACAGGGTTGTTTTTTGTACGGCGTTGCAATACCTGCACAGTGCGGCGGATCTCTTCGTCTCGCCCAATAACAGGGTCTAGCTTACCTTGTTCAGCGCGTTGAGTTAAATCAACTGTATATTTTTCAAGAGCTTGACGTACATCTTCCGCGTTGGCATCTTCAACTTTCTGCCCACCACGCATCGTATTTATCGCTTCTTCAACTTTTTGCTTTGTCAAACCGAGTAATTTTAGTATTTTACCGGCAGTACCATTATCGTCGACCAAAGCGAGTAGGAATACTTCACTGGTTATAAATTTGTCTTTCCGCTGTTGCGCCAGTTTGTCACACATATTTAAAATTTGAGCCGTGCTTCGAGACAATTGAATGTCGCCACCAATTCCGGTCACGGTAGGGATAGCTTCCAACTCTCTTGATATTTTTGAGCGTAACTCTGCGGCGTTCACTCGACAATGATGAAGCAAGGTAATAACCGAGCTATTTTCTTGATTAATAAGAGAGTTGAGAATGTGAACAGGTTCTATATATTGATGATCACGACCAACAGCTAATGACTGTGCATCGGCAATTGCCTGTTGAAATTTATTTGTTAATCGATCTAATCGCATTACATACCTCGAAAATAGAAACGGACTTAGTTACTTATAAAAGTTTGGTCTAATTCGAATTTTTCAATGACAAACAGTAAAATTAATTGTTCATACCGATTTAAACAGTCAACCTAGTCAATCCAAATAATGGAAACCATGCGTCCGGTTTGGCCATCTCGACGGTAAGAGTAAAATTGGTCATTCTGTTCAAATGTGCAATGTTCGCCCCCCGAAATAAACTTAACGCCCAATAACTCTAGTTGAATTTTTGCAATTTCGTATATATTTGCAGAATATTTTTGGGGGATTTTTTTTGACTCAAAACACCTGCTAAAAATAGGATTAAGTTGTTGGAAGTAATCAAAAACGTCTTGGCCAACTTCAAATGCGCTTTGGCCTATTGCTGGCCCCATATAAACGTGTAAATCCTGTGCCTGAGCGGTAAATTTTGCAAGGGTTTTAGCGATAATACCATTGGCTAATCCACGCCACCCAGCATGAATTGCGGCTACTTGAGTGCCGGTATTGTCAACTAACAATAATGGTAAACAATCTGCGGTCATTACCGCGCACAGTGTTTTCGTCAAGAAAGTGTAACTTGCATCTGCCTCTAAATAAGGCCGGTACTCATAAGGTAATTCCACAACAGTATTTGTGTGGGTTTGATTTAGCCAATATGGCTCAGAGGGAAAATTAAGCTCTTCGCGTAACAAAGCTCGATTGGCCATCACAGAAGATAAATCGTCGCCGACATGGGTGGCGACGTTAAGTCCATTAAACGGAGCTTTTGACACTCCGTCCAATCGCGTACTCGTGCCAGCACAAATACGTTTTTTAATTTTACTGCTTAAATTTGGAAAATCAGCAGAAATCCATTTCATCTTGATGTTCCGTTGCGTCGTTGTTTAATTCACTTAATAACTGAATAAAATCGTCTGGCAGTGGTGCTTCAAATGTCATTTCTTCGCCACTTATTGGGTGGTGAAAACTCAACATTGCCGCATGTAATGCTTGGCGTTTAAAACTTCTTAAGTATTGAATAAACTGCTCAGACGCACCTTTTGGCGTATGCACTCTGCCGCCATATTGAATGTCACCCACTAATGGATGTCTAATATGAGACATATGCACACGAATTTGGTGTGTCCGTCCGGTTTCTAGCCTTAAACGAATATGCGTGTGAACTCGAAACTTTTTGATCAAACGATAATGAGTCACTGATTCACGACCCATATTGGTTACCGCCATACTCGTGCGTTTGGTTGAATGACGACCAATTGGTTTATCTACCGTTCCGCCGGCAGTTAGACGCCCTAAACAGACAGCTTCATATTCTCTGGTCACTTCTCTGTTTTGCATATCTGATACTAACTGAGTTTGGGCGGGTACCGTTTTAGCAACAACCATTAACCCTGTCGTATCTTTATCTAGACGATGTACGATACCAGCTCGCGGAACTAGATCAATTTCTGGAAAATGATGCAGTAAGGCATTCAAAATGGTTCCAGACTGATTACCAGCCCCTGGATGTACCACCAAATTCGCCGGTTTGTTGATAACTAAAATGTCATCATCTTCATAAACGATATCTAATTTGATATCTTCTGGTTGGTGATGGACCTCTACCTCAAGCTCAGCTGAGATATGAATTTCTTCATCGCCCATCATCTTTTCTCGAGCTTTTGAAATTATTTCGCCATTAACTTGAACTTTTTCATCTAAAATCCACTCTTTAAGACGACTTCTTGAATATTCAGGAAACAAATCAGCAATTACTTGGTCTAAGCGTTTGCCAAAATGTTCTTCTTTAACGTGTGCATGTAGTTCTATTGTTTCTTTGTTCATGATAAATAGTTTGAATTTGCCAGTGCATGTCACTAAGGACTGAGTTAGAATGCGGTCGATATTGCCTATTCTACTCGAAAAATGGTTTAACGAGAAAAGAAAACTCTTCAGGTTGTAATTAATGTTTAATTTTAAGTCTAGATTTCGATTTACCTTACTGATTGCTATCAGTATTTTTGTTTCTGCTTGTACTTCAGCACCGGACCAAGATGTAGAGCGTTTACCCGATCGTTCACCTCAGGCTCGCTACCAAGAAGCCAAACAGCACCTTAACAACAATATGTATACCCGTGCGATTGGTATATTAACAGATTTAGAAAGCCGTTACCCATTTGGGCCGCTTTCTCGTCAAGTACAGCTTGATTTAATGTTTGCCTATTATAAATCAGGCAAATATGAAGAAGCGTTACCAGCTATAGACCGCTTTATTCGACTAAACCCAGATCATAGTAATCTTGATTACGTGATTTATATGCGTGGGTTGGTGAATATGGATACCGGCGAAAACGCATTCCAAAACTTCTTTGGTATTGAAAATGCGGATAAAGATATGGAAGGTTCTCGTGAAGCCTTTAAAGACTTCAAGAAACTAGTAATCAAGTACCCAAATAGTAAATACAGTGAAGAAGCTAAATCACGAATGAAGGTTTTACTTGATAAACTGGCCAGTCATGAAATCGTTATTGCCGAATATTATATGAGACGTTCATCTTATGTGGCGGCCGTTAATCGTTGTAAATATGTCTTAGAATATTATGGTCAGAGCGGCAGTGTGAAACGTGCACTAGAAATTATGATTGAAGCATATGACAAACTTGAATTACCAGAGATGAAAGCGGATACGGAAAAAGTATTAGCTGAAAACTTTTCAGATTAGCCCCCCCCGCTAATCAAAAAGCGCTTAATGAAATGATCCCAACGATTGGCATGTCCAACTATAGGGTTATTTCATTAAGCGCTTTTTTTATGGCGTTTTAGTTGAATAAAGTTGATGGAGCAAACTCATTATTTGTTTAACTTCATCACCACTTAACGAATAATAGACGGTCTGTGAGGCTTTACGAGTCGCAACGTACTCTTCATTCCGCAGAATTGCTAAGTGTTGTGACAATGCTGACTGGCTAAGCCCAACACGTTCAGCTAACTCATTTACTGATAATTCTCCATCAAGCAAATTACACAGAATAAAAAGGCGTTTTTCGTTTGCCATTGTTTTAAGTAAAGCCAAAGCTTGTGGCGCGCACACACGCATTTCTTCTAAATTCATTTGTTCTGCATATACCTTTTTAAAACCGAGCGGATTTTTTGTGATGTAAACGGTTTAACAACAAAACCTGAAGCGCCTAATTCTATTGATGTTTTTACATTATCAGCACTCGAATGCGCAGAGACCATTACAACAAATGCATTTGGCTTAATTAATCTCATTTCTTTCAATATTTGTTGGCCGTTTGATTTAGGTAATTCTATATCTAAAAAAATAATATCTGGTAAGTTTTTGTTAAAGGACTGCATCCCCCCCTCACCTGTCGAAGCTTCAAAAATATTGTTGGCCCCCATGTTAACTAATGTTTGACGTAAAAAATCACGAACCATTGCTACATCGTCAACAATCAAAAAAGACAAATTGGTTATTGCAACCATCTAAATTTTTACTCCGATTAAGCTTTATTAGCTAATTTATATTACCTTATAATTTATATACTTATAACCCAAACTAGTTTAGTAGTTAACGACGATTATTGATTAAATTGTTAGATTTTGTGTATTTCAAACTCAGCTCTAGTGTGGCACCTATCCAAATTTTAACTGTCGGCTTCTTTTTATCGCTCTCAAAAAAACAATATATATACCAACCAAAACAGCTAACGTTGCAAAAGAACTCGTCAAATTTGAACCAAACCAGGTATAAAACATTACCCCGAGTAAAATAAGCAAAAATGGCTTCAACTCATATAAACCAAGCTTTGACTTTGAATCAAATAAACGAAAGTCATCAAATCGGCGATAGTTCGATCGTAAAATCCAAATCAACGCCCCTGCAAAAAAGAACAACAGACCTGAACTTGTAGTTAAATATGATTTGAAGTAACCAATTTCAGCTACCCCAATAGACATGTAAGTATATGGCAATATTTCATATAGCGTTTTAGGTAAGATCATACTTCCCCCTAACCAATGAAAAACAGAACCAGATTTGAGTATAGTAATTGCTGGCGTTTCTACCAACTATTTAACATTTGGTGATCAACAACACATTTAAGTGGAAGAAACAAAAAGAAACAAAACCGATGTTTATCAATCTAGAACAAGGTTAAAAAATAGAACATGAGTTATGACGTGGGGGTTAAATTTAGGGGAAACCAGGCGACTTGTTTAACCGACAAAAATCATGACATCCATAGTTGTAAGTGCAGTTAATGCCAATTCACAAACATGATGAATTGGCAAAAGGTGTTTTATTTATTAAAAAATGACGACACTCGCTTTTGACACTCATCCGACTTAAGTAAACTTGAGAAAGCCCCCAATTCTTGGGCTATAGACGCATTTTGCACTTGTCGTAAAGGTAACTTCATTAACCTTTTACTTTCAATCACGGCTTCAACTGGCAACAGACTTAACGTTTCAGCGATTTGACTTGCGACATTTATCACATCACCGGGTTCAACCACTTGATTAATCATCGCCATATCTAACGCCGTATCCGCGTTAAAAGGTTTACCTAAAACTAAATACTCAAAAGCTCTTGGATGACCGGCCATATATGGCAACAACAAGCTTGAGCCAGCTTCTGGGCACAAACCAAGTTGCACAAATGGCAGTTGAAATTTACTATTATTTGCCGCAATAACCATATCACAATGTAATAACATCGTCGTACCAATACCAACTGCAGGCCCAGCAACTGCTGCGACAATTGGTTTTGAAAAGTTGGCCAGTAACTTAATAAACTTTACGGTTGGATGACTATCATCTAAAACACTTGAATTCATAAAGTCTTTTAAATCGTTGCCAGCACTAAAACAACTCGTAGAACCGTATATTAAACCAACATGTAAATTGTCAGACGAATCCAAATACTCAAATGCCTCAACTAACTCTCGATACATTTCAATAGACAGCGCATTTTTAACTTGTGGCCGATTTAATTCTATATGAAGAACATGACCAATGTCGCGGGTAACAATTTCATTCATCTTATCTCAACCTTTTTAAACGTCAGATACAAAAACGCCCAGCAATGCTGGGCGAAAATTTAAAACGGTAAACGTATTATAACTGAGTTGCTAGTGTTACAACGGCTAGTAAAACAACCAAAACACAGACATGGCCAAGGCCAATACCTTTACTATAAGAATTAGAATACATGCGTATTTCCTTTATTATTGTTTTTATTGAAATAATCAATCGCACAAACAGTGGATTTACTCAGTCTATTTAAAGCGGAAAAGGAATTCAACTAATATTTAGATTATTCGCTCTAATAGCCAAAATAGACCTAAAAATCCAACAATAACAGACAATGGGAGCTGAACAAATGCCCTATAACTCGGCGCACGACTCCATTTATAAAATAAGGTCATTAAAATAGCGATTACAAATAACTGTCCAAGCTCGACGCCAACATTAAACGACACTAATGAAACGGCTAAATTATTGTTGCTAAGTCCAAATTCGGATAATACAAAAGCAAAACCAAAACCGTGTAATAGGCCAAAAATAAAGGTCACTAGATATCGACGTTTTAAGGTTTGTTCAGTCCGTATATTTTCTATGGCTACATAGATAATACTAAGCGCAATAAGCGGCTCCACTATACTCGCCGCTAATGATATCCCCCAGATAGTAGCCAATGCTAACGTAATGGTATGTGCAAGCGTAAAAACCGTGACTTGCCAAAATAGAGTAGAAAACACTGTGGTTGATAAAAATAAGGCAATAATGAATACAATGTGATCTAAGCCCATTGGGACAATATGTAAAAAACCAGAAACGAGATATTTCTCTACTCTTTGTTTTGTTGTCAGGTTGGTAACTTGGCTTTGCTCTACATTTTTAAAGGCGTCGAGCATTTCTTTAGACGGGGTCCGTTGCGCCATGCCCGAAGATTTCTCCGCATCCAAACTTGCATTAACACTTGAGATGTTATCCGTTATGGCGTTTCCAATTTGATTATCATCACCAGCATAAACTGTACTTAACGGACTCATTAATAAAACAAAATATAAAGTTAAAGTTTTAAACATCATTTACCCCAGTTCTAAATTATTTACATTATATCCTTAATTAAACGTAACTTTGTTGCGAATTAACTGGGCTTTTTGCGCTTTCATCGCAATAGTGTTTATCCTGAACTAAAGGTAAGTACACTAGACTGAAAATCGTCAACCCTACGCGCTGGAGAAAATAATGATATTAATAAGTAAGCGCTCAGTTAATCGTGCCGTTTTAGCACTCTCGTTGATTGGCTCAACACACGCTTTTGCCAACGACACAACTGAGCAAGAAAAATGGGATGTCAGTCAACCGACTGGTGAAGTCCATACGGTAAAAATTGATACAACAGAATCAACATGGTCTAACCTAGACGTCCACCCAAATGGTGACACCATTATTTTTGATATGTTAGGTGATCTTTATACGATGCCAATTTCGGGCGGCGAAGCAACCCCATTATTGGTTGGTTATGATTGGAATATGCAGGCCACTTACAGCCCAGACGGTAAAAAAATTGCATTTTTAAGTGACCGTGATGGCATGATGAACATATGGGTCATGAATGCAGATGGCACAGAGCCGATGCAGATATCTAAAGAAACTGCCAATACCATTCATACCCCTACATGGAGTCATGATGGGCAATATATCGCAGCAACTCGTGGGGTAATGAGTTCTCGTTCTATAGCAGCCGGTGAAATTTGGATCTACCATCATACTGGCGGCAGTGGCAGTAAAATAAAAGCAGGGAGTCACGGTGCATTTAATCAAAAAAATATTACCGACCCCAAATTTTCTCCAGATGGTAAATATCTTTATTATACGCAAGATGTTACTGGCGGCCGAGTTTGGCAGTACAACAAAAATTCGACATTAGAACTCTTCAATATTATTCGCCATGATCTAGTTACGGGTGAAGAAGAACGTTATATCGGCGGTGCCGGCGGTGCGGTAATTCCAACCCCATCTCCAGATGGCAACGCGATGGCCTATTTAAAACGTGAAGACAATAAAACGGTTTTATATGTCAAAGATCTCAAATCGGGAATTGATACACGCTTATATACTGAAATGGAAAGGGATAACCAAGAAACGTTTGGAACCGAAGGTAACTACGCCTACTTTGATTGGACACCGGACGGTAAACAAATTGTATTTTGGACCAACGGCCATTTTCAAAAAATTTCAGTCAAAGACAAGTCTGTTAAACAAATTCCATTCCACGTAAGTGTTGAAAAGAAAGTACAACAAGCAGTTCGTGTAGCTGTTGATGTCGCACCAGATGAATTTAAAGTCCAACAAATACGCTGGGCAACCATGTCACCAAAAGGTGATAAAATTGTTTATCAAGCACTCGGAAAATTGTACATCCGCGATGTAAAATCGGGTAAAACTAAACGCTTAACGAAACAAAATAAACACGACGAATACTACCCAAGCTTTTCTCGCAATGGCAAATATATAGCTTATACGACTTGGGATGACAAAAAGCTCGGCACCGTAAGCATTGTTAGAAGTTCAGGTGGTAGAGGTAAAGCCATTACGACCGAACCTGGCCATTATATCGAACCTCGATTTTCTCCCGATGGCGACCATGTTATTTTTGATCGTTTTACTGGCGGTTATTTATTATCTCCTGAATGGTCAATGGAACCTGGTTTATATATTGCCGATGTTAAAGGCAAATCAATGAAACGGATTTTAAAATCTGGTCACAATGCCCATTTTGGTGCTGACAACAACCAAATTTTCTATGCTGATTACCAAGATAAAAGCTTTGGTACGAAGAAAAAATTGATGACCGCCAATATTGATGGATTAGAGCAACGTGAAGTCTTATTGGGTGATGACATTACTGAATTCCGAGTTTCGCCAGACGGTAAATGGCTTGGGTTTGTTTATCAATACAATGCCTATATCGCGCCATTCGCCAAACTAGGTAAAGTGATGAGTATTGGCCCTAAGTCCACTTGGGTGCCGGTTAAGCAAGCTTCTAAGGCCTCAGCATCAGAACTCCATTGGTCTGCTAAATCAGACACTTTACATTGGTCAAATGCGTTCACCTTATATTCACGAAAACTGACGGATACGTTTGACTTTATCAAAGGTGCGGCAACTGAATTACCTGAGCCAACGGATAACGGTATTGATTTAAGCTTCACAAAAAAGGCCGATATTCCTGAATCAACCATTGCGCTTATTGGTGCTGACGTCGTCACAATGAAAGATGCCGATAATCAACAAGAAGTCATCAAAAACGGTGTGGTAATCGTATCTGGTAATCGAATTGTTGCCGTTGGCAAACAAGGTGACATTGAAATTCCTAGAGGGGCTAAAACCAAAGACCTCACTGGTTATACTATTGTCCCTGGTTTAATTGATGCCCACGCGCATGGTTCTCAAGGCAGTAATCAAATCATTCCACAACAAAATTGGAAGAACTTCTCGTCAATTGCATTTGGCGTAACAACAATCCACGACCCGTCTAATGATAGCCGAGAAATATTTTCAGCCGCAGAACTGCAAAAGTCAGGAAAAATACTAGCGCCTCGAATTTTTTCTACAGGTAAAATTCTATATGCCGCTTATGCACCAGGGTATACAGCAAAAATAGATAGTCTAGATGATGCTCGTTTCCATATTAAACGAACAAAAGAAAATGGTGCAGTTTCGATTAAAAGTTACAACCATCCAAGACGTGATACACGCCAACAAGTTTTAGCAGCGGCAAAAGAGCTTGGCGTAAATGTCGTACCAGAGGGTGGCGGTAAGCTATACCAAAATATAACAATGGTTATCGACGGTCATACCACACTTGAACATTCGTTAAATGTGCCAAAAGGTTATAGTGATTTGACACAACTGTGGAGCCAAACCGAAACCGCCTACAACCCCACATTAGTAGTTGCTTATGGTGGTTTAACAGGTGAATACTTTTGGTACGATCGAACAAACGTTTGGGAAAACGAGCGACTAATGCGTTACGCACCTCGCTATATTATCGAGCCGACTTCAATTCGTCGTTATAAAGCGCCCGATGATCATTACAATCACTTTGCCGTAGCAAGCTACGCTAAAACTTTACGTGATAATGGTGTTCGGGTATTAATCGGTGCCCATGGACAACGTGAAGGTTTAGCTGCACATTGGGAAATGTGGATGTTGCAACAAGGTGGATTTACGCCGTGGGAAGCGTTACGAGGCGCAACGTTTGATGGCGCTAAAGCATTAGGAATGGACAAGGATTTAGGGTCTATCGAAAACGGTAAATTAGCTGACTTTGCCATCATAAAAGGTGATGTCTTAAACGATATCCGTCAATCGGAAATGGTCGACTATACTATGATCAATGGTCGACTATTTGACACTAAGACAATGAAAGAAGTCTTAACTGGTGACTTTGAACCAGAACAGCTATTTTTCGACAGATTAGAAATTAATGCTATGCCAGCAGCGACTGCACAAGAGCAAGAACAAAAATCTGAGAAATACCATTGGAGTCATCATTAAAAATAGCAGTAATTAACTCGCTTTAATGATCTATAAAAAACCATCACTTATCGTGATGGTTTTTTTTACGTTGCCAATCAGACTCTAATAGTCTTGCTGTAAATAATCTATTGATAACGTCTGTATTAAAAATTGTATAGAAGCCCTAGATTAAAAGAAGTCGCCGTTTCTTCATCAATTTGATATTTTTGAAGTTCAGCAAATACATCAATTCCAGATAAATGATAACTTAAGCCGAGGGTGTAAGTAGAATCGCTACCATCTAAATTTTCTGTACTCGACTCGCTGCTGCTTTCACTAATATCCATCGCTTTAATCTCAGCCACAACAACTGACTTGCTTATAACTTCACCAGACCAATTGAATAACCCGGCTTTACCATAAATATCGAGTGCGGCAGAAAGCGGAAATTGAGCTTTTAAAGCAATATCAAATGCCGTTATTTCAGCTAGCGATGAGAGTTCACCACTTACATCGAGTATCTCACTAGAAATTGGTTCCTGATAACCAAATTGGCCTTCTAGTCCAAATTTGCCAAGTTGGTAATAACCCACTTCCACCGAAACATTCTCAGTAATTGAATAACCCGCAAACAATTTAAAACCAGTATCACTGTCTTTAACATTAAAATTACCAAATCCACCTTCATTAAAAGAGTCATTGATATCATCTAAATCATCGTCTATTGCGTATGAGACTGAATTGATGGCCGCGCCTAAATAAACATCTTGAAATAGATCTGAGGCCAATGCTGTGCATGGAGTGATAAGGGAAATTGTCGTAATAAGTAATGTTTTATTGATAGTGTTTTTCACTATTTAGCCTTGAATTTTAACGTTTTAATTTACGTTAGCTATCTTAATTGCTTAAACAAACAAAGTCTTATATTTATTAACCTAGCATTATACTTATTCATATTTTTGTAGATATTTAACCACAAAAAAAGCGTACAAATTGCTCTGTACGCTTTTGGTCACATTGGTTTATAACGTTAGAAAACTGTATTTAGTAACGTGCAACCATATTTTCTAATGAAATTACTTTAATCTTATCCGCCTGCCCTGCTGTGCCAAAAGCATTGTATCTATCAACACAAATGGCCGACATTGCATCAATGGTTTTAGCCAAATATTTACGTGGATCAAACTCAGCAGGATTTTCCGCCATAAACTGCCTAATGGCCCCTGTTGAAGCTAATCTAAGATCGGTATCGATATTCACTTTACGAACACCGTTTTTGATACCTTCAACAATTTGTTCAACCGGAACACCATAAGTTTCGCCAATCTCACCGCCAAATTTGTTAATCGTCGCAAGCCACTCCTGAGGGACGGAACTTGACCCATGCATAACTAAATGGGTGTTAGGAATACGTTGATGTATTGCCTTAATTTGGTCAATTGCCAAAATATCACCAGTAGGTGGACGGGTAAACTTGTATGCTCCGTGAGATGTACCACAAGCAATGGCTAGTGCATCTACCCCTGTTTTTTCAACAAAATCAGCGGCTTCATCTGGATTAGTTAACATTTGTTCTTTGGATAAAACACCCTCTGCGCCTACCCCATCTTCTTCGCCAGCCATACCAGTCTCTAAAGAACCTAACACGCCTAACTCCCCTTCTACAGATACACCACACGCATGAGCTAACTCAACTGTTCTGCGAGTCACGTCAACATTGTATTCATAAGTAGAAGGCGTTTTGCCATCTTCTAATAGCGAGCCATCCATCATCACTGACGAAAACCCTAATTGGATTGAGCGTTGGCAAATTGCCGGTGACGTTCCGTGATCTTGGTGCATACAAACAGGGATATGAGGAAATTCTTCAATCGCTGCTAATATCATGTGACGTAAAAAAGGCGCGCCGGCATATTTTCTGGCACCCGCTGAGGCTTGCACAATAACTGGACTATTAGTCTTATCTGCAGCCGCCATAATTGCTCGCATCTGCTCGAGATTATTTACGTTAAACGCAGGAACACCATAATTATGTTCTGCTGCATGATCTAATAATTGACGCATCGAAATTAAAGCCACAAGTCACTCCAAAGGAAAAGTTAACAAAATTAATTTATTATGTAACAAAGGTTGTAATGTTACATAACAACAAACAAAAAGTCTTGTAAGTATTTCTATTAAGTTTTAACAATAAAAATAATCCGACTGTAAAACCCGTAATTAACGCCTTTAAAACCACTGGATAAAAAGCAAACTCATCTAAACTTTGAAAAACTTACAGTTTAAGAAAGAACTATTACAATACAATTTTAACAATTGGAGTGGTTTACTGTAGTCATGTTCAGTATTATCAAATACAAAACATTGGCTTTAGCCGTGTTTTGGGAACAAGGTTTCTAAAGGTTTGGCCATCGTTTTTCGATTTAGAGCAGAGGCTTGAGTAGAATAATTTGGTACAAAAAAACCACGCAATGCGTGGTTTTTTGACGTTATAAAACGGTTTTAAAATTACTTGCCAGCGCGCTCTTCTAAAATTGCCACGGCAGGTAAAACTTTACCTTCAACAAATTCTAAAAATGCACCGCCACCGGTTGAGATATAAGAGATCTTATCGGCAAGTCCATATTTATCAATCGCAGCCAAGGTATCACCGCCGCCAGCGACCGAAAATGCATCGCTTTGCGCGATAGCTTGAGCTACGACTTCTGTACCTTTAGAGAAGTTGTCAAATTCAAATACGCCACAAGGACCATTCCATAAAATGGTTTTAGCGTTTTTCAAAATATCTGCCATTGCCTGCGCAGAATCAGGACCCAAATCCATAATCTCTTCGTTGTCTAAAACCGCATCAACAGGTTTTATTGTTGCTAGAGCCGTTTCTGAGAACTCGGTACCAATACGCACGTCTGTAACCGCAGGAATATCAAGATCATTCATTAGTTTCTGTGCTTGAGGAATTAGATCGGGTTCGTACAGAGACTTACCAACATTATAGCCACGAGCAGCAACAAATGTATTTGAAATACCGCCACCAACAATTAACTGGTCGCAAATTTTAGATAATGACTCTAATACCGTTAGTTTAGTTGATACTTTAGAACCGCCAACAACCGCAACAAGAGGTCTAGCTGGGTTATCAAGCGCTTTACCTAATGCTTCTAACTCACCTGCTAAAAGTGGGCCTGCACAAGCTGTAGGAGCAAATTTTGCTACACCATGGGTTGAACCTTGGGCACGGTGAGCCGTACCAAATGCATCCATAACAAAGACGTCACATAAAGCGGCATACTGCTGAGCAAGTTCATCTGAATTTTTCTTTTCGCCGACATTAAAACGAACGTTTTCAAGGACGACAACTTCGCCTTCATTAACAGTAACACCACTTAAATATTCTTTTTCCAAACGAACTGGCACTGATAAGTTTTGGTTTAAATACGTTACAACCGGTGCCATTGAATATTCATCTGCATATTCGCCCTCTGTTGGACGACCTAAATGAGACATTACAAGCACTTTTGCGCCCTTTTCCAATGCCAATTTAATCGTTGGGATAGAGGCGTCAATACGAACGGCTGAAGTCACTACGCCATCTTTAACAGGTACGTTTAGGTCTTGTCTGATAAGAACGGTTTTACCTTGCAGATCTAACTCTGCCATTTTCAAAACTGTCATGTTCGTTTCCTTAATAATGTAAAAACTAATAATTTAATAACTAATGATTTATATATTTTTTTAATTCTGCCGTGGTGTCCAACATACGGTTAGCAAAGCCCCATTCGTTGTCACACCACACTAATAATTTAACCAATCGTTTGTGGCTTACCCGTGTTTGATTGCCATCAACAATGGCTGAATGCGGATCATGGTTAAAATCAATTGAAACAAGTGGTTCTTCGGTATAACCCAAAATACCAGAAAGACCATTTTGTTGTGCTGCCTGAATCGCTCCGTTTACCTGCATAATGTTAACGTCCGAATTTAACGTTAAACTAACATCCATTGCGGTCACATTAATCGTTGGAACGCGCACGGCAATTGCCTCAAAACGACCTGCAAATTTGGGCATTATGCGTTCAATACCCACTGCAAGCTTCGTATCAACTGGAATTATGCTTTGACTCGCAGCTCGAGTGCGGCGTAAGTCATCGTGATAGGCGTCGATAACTTGCTGGTCATGCATTGACGAATGTATGGTCGTAATCGTGCCACTGTCGACACCAAATGCGTCGTCTATCGCTTGAATAACGGGGACAACGCAGTTTGTTGTACATGAACCATTGGAGATCACATTGTGTTCCGCCGTTAACGTATGATGGTTAACACCATAAATTATTGTGTTGTCTACATCTGGATCCGCAGGGTGCGAATAGATGACTTTTTTAGCACCAGCTTTAATGTGGGCTTGACCATGTGCTTGGCTGTGATAAACGCCAGTGCAGTCGAGAACCACGTCAACTTGTAATTCACGCCACGGTAAGTCGGCAAGCTCTTCTTCATGCAATAGTTTTATATTATTGCCAGCCACCGCCATCGTTGAATTTTCGGTTAACGCTACGTCAAAACCAAAACGACCATGGGAGGTATCGTATTTTAATAAATGGGCAATACCTTCTGGTTTTGCCAATTCGTTGATCGCAACAATTTCAATTTCATCGTCGCGTCCGGTTTCAAACAATGCTCGCAATACGTTACGACCAATCCGACCAAAACCATTTAATGCCACCCTTATTTTATTAGGTTGCCCATCGATAGGATCGGTATTCAAAGTCCTAGCGTTTGTTGGGCTAGTCTTTAATGGTTGGTTAGACATAATACTCCAGGTTTGTTCGATACCACTTGCATGACACAAATATTATTTACTAACTTTAAAAGTAAATAATAAAAATAAAAAAAGCGGGCATATCATACCCGCTTTATTTTATTTGTTAAGTGTTCTGTATTAGAGCGCTTTAACCTTACTAACAACATTTTCGACTGTAAAACCGAAGTGTTTAAGTAATGCGCCACCAGGAGCAGATTCACCAAATGTGCTCATGCCAACAACATCACCGCCAAAACCAACATATTTAGTCCAGAAGTCAACGTGAGCCGCTTCAATCGCAACACGTTTAGTCACGGCTGCAGGTAATACTGACTCTTTATATTCAGCATCTTGGGCGTCATATAAATTAGTACAAGGCATAGAAACAACACGTGCTGCGATGCCATCGGATTTTAATGCCGCCGCCGATTGCACAGCCAAATCAACTTCAGAGCCTGTCGCAATTAAAATAACATCTGGCGTACCATCTGTATCAACTAGGATGTAACCACCTTTAGCAATATCAGCAACTTGCTGTTCAGTTCGCGATTGTGCCGCTAAACCTTGACGTGAGAAAACTAATGCAGAAGGACCTTCTTGGTATTCTACAGCTTCTTTCCAAGCTATTACTGACTCAGTACCATCTGCTGGTCTCCAAGTACGTAAATTTGGCGTTAGACGTAAATTTGCAACCTGTTCAATTGGCTGATGCGTAGGTCCATCCTCGCCTTGACCGATTGAGTCGTGGGTATATACAAAAATGTTTTGAATGCCCATAAGTGCTGACATGCGAACCGCATTTCGGGCGTATTCCATGAACATTAAGAATGTCGCGCCGTAATTAATGAAACCGCCATGCAATGAAATACCATTCATGATCCCGCTCATTCCAAATTCACGCACACCGTAATAAATGTAGTTACCAGCGGCGTCATCTTGGATCCCTTTCGAACCAGACCATAACGTTAAGTTTGAACCCGCTAAGTCGGCAGAGCCGCCTAACATTTCAGGTAAAAGCGGACCAAATGTTTCAATTGTGTTTTGCGAAGCTTTACGTGAAGCGACATTTTCAGATTTGTTCTGAGTTTCCAGCGCATAGGCATATGCTTTTTCAGAAAAATCTTCTGGCAGTTCACCAAGAATGACACGACGCTCAAATTCAGCGGCTAATTCTGGATGAGCGTTTTTATACGCAACAAATTTTTCATTCCATTCGTTTTCAGATTGTGTTCCAGCTTCTTTTGCATCCCAAGCAGCATAAACATCAGCAGGCACTTCAAATGGTGCATGTGGCCAGTTCAACATTTCACGAGTAGCAGCAATTTCTTCGGCACCTAGAGGCGCACCGTGACAGTTATGTGTACCTTGTTTATTTGGAGAACCAAAACCAATCGTTGTTTTACAGCAGATCATAGACGGCTTGTCAGTAACCGATTTTGCTTCTGCAATTGCATTTGCGATAGCAACAGGGTCGTGTCCATCGACATCGGCAATTACATGCCAGCCGTACGCTTTAAAACGTGCTGGTGTATCATCACTAAACCAACCTTCAACGTGTCCGTCAATTGAAATACCATTGTCATCCCAAAATGCAACAAGTTTTCCTAGACCTAAAGTACCAGCAAGAGAACACGCTTCATGAGAAATGCCTTCCATTAAACAGCCGTCGCCTAAGAAACAGTAAGTAAAGTGATCTACGATGTCATGACCTTCACGGTTAAACTGCGCCGCTAGCGTTTTTTCAGCAATTGCCATTCCGACAGCATTTGATACGCCAGCGCCTAGCGGGCCAGTCGTCGTTTCAACACCTGGTGTATAACCATATTCAGGGTGGCCCGGAGTTTTAGAATGTAACTGACGGAAGTTTTTCAACTCACCAATTGGCAAGTCATAACCAGAAAGATGTAATAAAGAATAAATCAACATCGAACCGTGGCCATTAGACAACACAAAGCGATCTCGGTCCGCCCAATTTGGATTGGTCGGATTGTGTTTTAAAAAGTCACGCCATAATACTTCAGCGATGTCGGCCATCCCCATAGGTGCGCCTGGGTGTCCAGAGTTGGCCTGTTGAACCGCGTCCATACTTAATGCTCGAATAGCATTCGCTAAATTTCTTTTCGACGTCATGTTATTACCTGTTATTTTATAATTTTTGATAAAAGTGGTGAAGTTGCCCTATTTGACCTAAAAATGAAAAGTAAAGCAATCACTCTACGGGATTAATTTAAAATCATAAAACGACAATTAATAACGATAATTTCTAACGAAACTGAAAAAAACAGTACTAATTACTATTTTAGTCCCATTTTGTTCGTTTTATTATTCGGACCAAACCGCAAATTCGTTGCCATTTGGGTCTAGGAAATGAAACCGTTTACCGCCTGGGAATTCAAAAACGTCTTTGCAAATAGTGCCACCAGCGGCAACAACCTTTTGTTCAGTCTTTGGTAGTGACTCGCTGTAAAAAACGATAAGTGCCGCGCCATTCTGTGTTTTTGAATTAAGATCTGACTGATAAAAGCCGCCATCAAGTCCTGCTTCAGGACCAAACGCTATGTACTCTTGACCATAGTCAGTAAACGTCCAATTAAACACTTGGGTAAAAAATTGTTTGGTTGCGGACAGATCTGTTGCCGGAAATTCCACATAATTTATTGTCTCTTGTTTCATCTAACTGCCCTTTTTGATTTATACTAGCGCCATTATTTACAGTAACTAAAAGCACCATAGAATATTTATGATCAATCCTACATTACCGCTTGTTGATTTGCATCGCCACCTCGATGGCAATATTGCGCCAAAAACAGTTTGGGAACTTGCCCAACTTCATAACATTACTTTACCAGCTGAGTCTTTAGAGCAATTTGCACCTATGGCTCAAATTCAAGGGCAAACCTCAGATTTAATGGCGTTTTTGACAAAATTGGATTATGGCGTGTCCGTATTGGCCGATTACGACAGTGTATATCGAGTTGCTCGCGAAAATGTATTTGATGCATTAGATCAGGGATTAGATTACGTAGAGTTGCGTTTTTCACCTTATTATATGGCAAAAACTCACAACCTAGACCCGCAAAAGGTCGTTGAAGTAGTAATAGATGCAACGCAAACGGCGAGTAAAGAAACCGGTGTGGAAACGAACCTCATTGGCATATTAAGTCGCACATTTGGAGTTGAGGCATGTACGATTGAGCTCAATGCATTATTAGCACATAAAGAACATATTGTTGCGTTGGATTTAGCCGGAGATGAAATTTCTTTTCCAGCGCAATTGTTTGTAAACCACTTTAAACAAGCCCGCGATGCTGGATTACAAATAACGGTACACGCTGGTGAAGCTGACGGTCCAATAAGTATTTGGAATGCAATTAACTTATTAGGCGCAACGAGAATTGGGCACGGCGTCGCAGCAACTCAAGATCCTAAGTTAATGGCTTATCTTGCGACCAACAATATTGCGATTGAGTCATGCCCAACGTCTAATTATCAAACGGCAACAATTAACGATATTCGTAAGCACCCTTTAAAACAATTTTTAGATGCTGGCATTACCGTGTGTTTGAACACTGACGATCCAGCTATTTCTAATATCACGTTAGCCCACGAATACGATTTGGTTAAAAACATACTTGGCTTGACCAATCAAGAAATCGAACAGGTTCAAAAAAATGGAGTTGAAGCGGCGTTTATGGATGCCCAACAACGCCAACGATTATATGCCAAAGTAGCAGCACGAGATTAGGCCAGCTCGGTCAAGTACAAGCTACTCTTTTATTTTGACACTAAATTGGCTGTTTTGAATTTTAAACAGCCAATATTGAAACAAACCAAGCGCCAATAAAAAGAAGCCAGCCGACATATAAATCGGTAACGTAGAATCAAACATCAATAAAATACCACCAACGATTGAAGCAAAAACATTTGCCAAACAAAATGTCATCGTTAACAACCCCATCGTTGCACCATGCCCTGAACTAGGTTCATTTTCACTGACATAAACGGGCAACATACCATTAAATATGGCGATTAATATGCCGCACATTGCAAATAACAAATGGGTTTGGAGCCCTTCTGAACTTGGCACTATTAATAAGGCACAAGCCAATAACGCCATGGCAAAACGCATTGGAGCGGTTAAGCCGAACTGTTTTTGAAAATACGTTACTAACAACACAGATGATAACGTCATAAATAGTGTCATATTGGTGGTGGCTAAGCCGATATCGAGAGACCCATAATCTTGCTTATCGACGAGCCAAATTGGGTAAAATTCATAAAAAAGATTAATCGCTAAGGTATAGATAAAATAAGCGTAAAATAACTTTCTTATCCATTGGCTTCTTAACAAATAAAACGAATTTTCTTGTCGTACCGCCTGCCAAACAGATAATTTACTGGCATAACTCACAATTCGGGTTTCTTGTAAAAAGGCGGTGACTAAGACATAACAAACAAACGCACCAAAAGCCGCGGCCAGCATCGCATAATACGATTCAACCTCGGCTAAAAGTCCACCAATCAGCGGGCCAAGCAACCATCCGAGAAAAACGGCACTATTGATTAATGATATTGCAGCCGTTTTTGATTGCGCAGACTTTTCGTCTCCTGTCTCACCAATGTCCAACGCAATAGCACGTGCAATTGCGACATTACCTTCCGTGATCCCTGTTAAAAATCGACTGACCAGCAATAATAGATAATTTTGTTCCATCAGTGCATAAGCAGATACCCAATAGCCGATAAAACATATAATGAGTGTTTGGCCCAGAACTTTTTTACGCCCAAATCGATCAGATAAGGCTCCAATAAAACTGCTTCCGATAAAAATACCGAGTGGATAAACCGCGATAATGATGGTCAACAAGACATTACCAGAAAGCCCGGCATATTGGTTTAACGCTGTAGGCTCAGCCCCAATAAATAAAGGCGTTAAAACAGGGTACGGTAGCGATATCCCCATGCTAGCAAGTAAAGTAACGCAAAGTGCAACTAGCAACTTCTTATTTAGGATCATGCTGAATGTAACCGCTTAGTAATTTCAAAATTAACAACCTGGTGCCCTTGGTACAAATCAGTTCCAAGGTTGGTAAACCCTAGATTAGCCAGAATACTGAGCGAACCAGAATTGTCGGGCATTGCCATTGCAATGACTTTGGGTAACTTTAATGTTTCAAAACCATATTCTAAACATGCCTTGGCCGCTTCCATGCCCAAACCTTGCCCCCAGTATTGAGGCAACAACCGATAGCCAAGGTCGGGTAGTTGCTTCTCCTCCAAAAACTTAAGGCCACAGAAACCAATTACTTTATTATCTTTCTTATGAACAATGGCATATCGACCATAACCGTATTTTTCATAATCTGAGAACCAAACTTGAGTGATAACATTTTTAGCGTCGTCTAACGTTTGCACATTACCCGCATCGCCAGTGTATTTAGTGACTAACGGATCAGAACTAAATTCCAATACCGCGGGTGCGTCAGATAAGGTAAAATGGCGGAAACCTAGCCTAGGTGTTTCAATCAATAACATTAAATATTGCCTTGCATATTTTTGATTTTATTCTAATAATCATAATACCAAGCATCTAAACTCAATCCATTTATTTCTTTAAATTGGTGGTGATTTCTATTTCGACTGGGTCAAAATAAAAATGGATTTAACACATTCTTTGCAAGCTGCATTAGTGATAGAACACCAAGCATTAGCGCAAAGTCACATCAAATACTCTTTATTAAATCTTGGATTTAAAACCATCGAGTTTGCTGATCGCGCCACCATGGCGATAAAAGCATTGCATAAGTCACATTTTGATCTAATCCTCTGTGCCTACGATTTAAATCGAGGCGCCGATGGATATCAGTTATTTGAGCGAATAATAGAAGAAGGCCTGTTAAAATCCACTACTGCATTTGTTTTTATGAGTTCAGAAAATGATCTTCCTTTAAGCCAAAGTATTATTGAATTAAAACCTGACGATTTCATACTGAAGCCTTTCACTGCCAAAGAACTTGAATTGCGTTTAAAACGTATCTTAAGCAAAAAACTGACATTACGACCTGTATTTGAAGCTATCGATGACGATGAGTTTGACGCTGCCCTGAATTTACTTAACGAACAACTGGCCAAAAATGCAAAACCCAAATGGGTCCCTTATTTGTTGAAACTAAAAGGGGAATTGATCACTGCCAAACAAGACTGGCATGACGCAGAAGTGTTCTACCAAAAAGTGCTATCAATCAAAGAATATGCCTGGGCCAATATTGGATTAGTGAATAGTTTACTCAATCAAAACAAAGTTAAGCTCGCCGAAGAAAAGCTAAAGTATCTTGTCACCAATCCAGCGACGCGTCTTGCGGCTCTGGATATTCTAACTAAGATCTGCAAAAACAAATTCGATTTTGAAGAAGCCATTAACCATTTGAAAAACGCTGCGACAATCGCTCCGCGCAATGTTAATAGGCAACAAGATGTAATTTCACTGGCCCGCATAACTCATGACTTTGAAACCCAATTTAATGCCTCAAATAAAATAGTCGAGTACATTAAAAACTCAGTCCATGACACCCCAGATGCCTATTTAGGCGCAGTGCGTTCAACTATTGACTACGGTTTGACGTCACTTAATGATGATGAAATTAAGAGCTTGGCTCAGACCGGCGAATCTATTCTTCGTCAATTGAAAAAACAATTTCCCGACACCCCTTTAAACGACCAGATCCGAGTCGCAAAAGCACGAATTTATAATATGAGTAATGACAAAGAGAATGCCAAAAAGCTCATACAAGAAAATATGGAGGACGAAAATTACTTAGTTGATGATTTAGAAGATGCTCTAGATAAAGCTAAAGCATTCCATGAACTTGGTTTTCATGCAAATTCGGAAAAGCTATTTGAATTGATCGCCACCGAATGTAAAACCCAAAGTAAAGATGAAGTATTTAATCAATATATTGATAAAGAAAAACAGTTAAGAATTGAAATAAAAGAGTCGCCAAAAGTACTTAATAACAAAGCGGTTCAGCTATATACCCGCGGGAATTATCAAGCCGCATTAAACGCGTTTTTGTCGGCTTTTAAGGTGATGCCCAAAAACCCTTCTATTTCGTTAAATTTATTACAAACCGTTGTAGATTGTAATTATCAAGAATCACATCCTGAAGAAGCTGATGAGATTGTTACTAAGTGTTTAAAAAACTTGAATGCAACTGACCTAAACAAAGAGCAAATTTCTCGACTAGAGGTTTATTTAGAAAAACTCAAAAAACCTGACTAGCAAATAGAGCTTAGTTTCATAAATTTTTGAAATCGGTCTATTGCTCAAGCCAATGGGTGAAAAAACGTTTTATCCGTTTTGATTTCCACCAATACCAACATAAATAAACACCACTAATAAATTGTACGACCTGCATTGGATGAATATAAATCGCACGATTGATAATACTCATTAACTGTAATAACAAGTCGAGTAAAAATGCAATGAGCAGAAACACTCTCAGTTGTTTCCAAACAGCTTGATACCAACCTTTAGAGACTTGCTTTTTCATACTAAAAAAGAAAAAGGTCACCATAGCCGGTAATCCAATTAACAAAGTAATAACAAATAAAGAATGATCTGGATAAAACAGAGAGAGAATAAAGCTTCGGTCTTCGCTATAAGTCAGGCTTATCGCCCAGAATACATACGCCCTGAGCAAATACAAAATTGTTAAATTAAAACCGAGGGGGACTTGGATTTTTCCATCTAAGTCAAAATCTTGCGACAACATTTCTGGATGTCCTGGGGCAAATTACCCGAAATTGATATACCCCATTAATGGGTATTATTTCAAAAGGTTCAATGCCTGAAAGTCAGAAAAGTTAGCTTGAGCTTGCAACGCAATGGCAACTTGGCTTTGAATACCATTAGCGGTTTGGTCACTAACAGCCTTTGCATAGTCGGTGTCAACAATTTGACTACGGCTCGATTGGCTGTTGATATTTTGGTTTGTTAGATTACTAATACTGGATTCAACACGATTTTGAAAAGCCCCAATGGAACCACGGCTTGAATCTACTTGTTCACGAAACGATTGTGCGGCACCTATTGCCGCCTGCGCGCCAGCTTGTGTTGTGACATCGATATCACCAAGAGATTGATTGCTAACACCAAGTTCTATTGTTTGGTTAGAATTTGCCCCAACTTGAAATTCAACTGAGGAGCCAAATACCTGCTTGTCACCAAACCGAGTGTTTGAATAAACATCTTCTACGTGGCCCTGTAATTGGGTAATTTCCTGTTGAATTGCTTTTCTATCACTCGGCGAAAGCGTGCCATTTGCAGCTTGGATTGAAAGTTCTTCAATACGAAATGCAGCGTCAGAAACACTGCTTAAAGCGCCCTCAGCTACCTGTGCATAAGAAACACTATCGTTCGCATTCCTAATCGCTTGGTTTTGACCATTAATTTGAGATGTTAATCGGTTAGCTAACTGTAATCCAGCCGCATCGTCCTGAGCTTTTTGGACTTTCAGTCCAGAGGACAGCTGCTCGAAGATCTTCTTTTGCTGCTGCTCAATAACAGACAACGAATTTGAGTTGTTAAAACTACTACCAGCCCCAATTCTCATAATCACTTCCCACCAAGCTAACAAACTTAACAATCAGTATACGACAACAATTTTAATTTGCCATTAATCTGTACACAATTAAGGAATTTCCCTACCTTTAATAAAGATGTCTGCTATATAAAATTAAAAATTTAAGAAAATAGGTTAGTAACCGATATAAATATCACTAAGCTTTAACTAATACCGCTAAAATTAAACCTTCTTAACGATTTAATTTGAAGTTGGTATCCTAATTGCTAGAACTATTTGCTTAGATTAAGCTGTATCAAGATTATTTGGAGTTTCTAATGGCAAGACTATCAATAAAAAAATATCAAGACATGAAGATAAACAGCGCTAAAAACGCTGACCCATATGAACTTGTTCAAATGGTGTTCAAGGCAATTCTTGGTAAACTTACGGCAGCGACAGTTTGCATTGAGCAAAACAAAATAGCCGACAAAGGGCAATTAATTTCCGAAAGCATAACACTAATCACCTCACTCGCTGAAAGTCTGGATATGGAAAAAGGCGGTGATATTTCGCAAAACTTAAGCGCACTATATGAATTCTGCACATCTTACTTAGTGCAGGCGAATAGTGAAAACGATATTGCTAAAGTCAACGAAGTGCATACCATCATCACAAATATAAAAGAAGCTTGGGACAGTATCCCTAAGCAAGCTCGCGACGAGCATTTAGAGCAACGCGCCGCAGTAGGCTAACAATCCTCTCCTAATATCTTGTTTTATAACTATGTTTGGTTGAAGTTTAGACATTTGAGCTAGATCCAACCAAGCATATTTGCAACCAAGTCACATTTACGTTACAACAAACATAACCATGTTGACGCTTAGTCAATTACGGGTTTGTCTATTCTGGAGAGACCAATGACAAATCATGAAGTTGAAGCACAATGCAATCAATTAATTCAGCAAATCGAACAGATTAATATAAAACTGAACGAGGCTAAATTTAGCCTTGAAACCGATGATGAAATTGACAATACAGAATTGATCAAACAGCGTCAGCACCTTCTTGAAAACCTGTTTTCAACAGACCACTCTTCGTGGTTACAAAACAATGAGTCGAAGCTGTTAGCAATTAAAAAAGAAGTTGATCAGACAACGGCTAAATACCAAGATTGGCTTGAGACAGTAAAAAGCCAATTGTTAAAAAACCAAAAATCAAAAAAAGGCCTTAAAGTTTATAAGAATATTCTTTAGTGGCCTAAAAATTGGATAACAATTTGTATCCTGAGTTCGACTCTTAAATAGAAGATGAATGTTATGTTTGATAATAAAACCATTTTAATTACCGGTGGCACAGGCTCTTTTGGTAAAAAGTATACTGAAACGCTATTAAGACTTTACCGTCCAAAAAAAATAATCATCTTCTCTAGGGACGAGTTAAAGCAATTTGAAATGCAGCAAACCTACAATGACTCCTGCATGCGTTATTTTATTGGCGACGTACGAGATAAAGAAAGATTAAATATGGCGATGCGTGGGGTCGATTATGTCATTCATGCAGCGGCTTTGAAGCAAGTTCCAGCGGCCGAATATAACCCGATGGAATGCATTAAAACCAATATCAACGGCGCTGAAAACGTCATTCATGCGGCCTTACATAATCAGGTTAAAAAAGTCATTGCGTTGTCAACCGACAAAGCCGCAAGTCCGATAAATCTATATGGCGCCACAAAGCTCGCTTCAGATAAATTATTTGTCGCGGCAAACAACATTTCGGGTTCTCAAGACACTCAATTTTCAGTCGTCCGTTACGGCAACGTGGTGGGTTCTCGCGGTTCTGTTGTGCCATTTTTCAAAAAGTTAATCGCCGAACAAACCGACCATTTACCTATTACCCATTTAGAAATGACTCGTTTTTGGATAACTCTCCAACAAGGTGTTGATTTTGTATTAAAAAACTTTGCAAGAATGTCAGGTGGAGAAATTTTTATTCCTAAAATTCCGTCAATTAAGTTGACCGAATTGGCAAAGGCCATTGCTCCTGATATCCCGATCAAAGAGATAGGTATTCGACCAGGTGAAAAATTACACGAAGTTATGTGTCCACAAGACGACAGTTACCATACCTTTGAATTTGAAGACCACTTTGTCATAGGGCCAACAATTCGTTTTTACAGTCGTTCAAATGACTTCTCCACCAATCAATTAGGTGAGACAGGCAAACCTGTTGAACATGGATTTGAGTACAACTCATTAACCAATGAAGACTTTTTGAATGTAGAACAGATTGCACAATTAAATGAAAGTTTAGGTATATGATCTCCTACGGTAAACAACACATTGAACAGGCTGATATAGATGCCGTTATCGACGTACTAAAGTCAGATTTTTTAACGCAAGGACCTGCGGTAGCTGCTTTTGAAAGTGCATTTGCAAGCTATACAGGTAGCACGTATTGCGTAGCTGTTAATAGCGGCACATCGGCACTTCATATGGCATGTAACGCACTTGGTGTTGAACAAGGTAGCCTTGTTTGGACTACACCAATTTCTTTTGCCGCGTCTGCCAATTGCGCCTTATATTGCGGTGCTACCGTAGACTTTGTGGACATTGAGCTTAATACCGGTCTTATGTGTTTAGACACACTCGAACGTAAATTGTTAAAGGCAAAGCAAAATTGTGATTTGCCGAATGTGGTCATTCCGGTCCACTACGCAGGCCAAAGCGTTGATATGGCAAAACTAAGAGCACTGGCTGACGAGTTTGGATTTGGCATTATTGAAGACGCTTGTCATGCTACTGGGGCTAAGTATAACAATGAACCCGTAGGCAACTGCCAATATTCAGACATAAGCGTATTTAGTTTTCACCCCGTTAAAAATATGACGACTGCAGAAGGTGGCGCCGCAACGACAAACAACGCCACAATAGCGCAAAGTATGCAGCAGTTTCGTACGCACGGTATCACCAAGTCACCGGATGTAATGTTAGATAAAGATCCTGCGCCTTGGTATTACGAACAACATGATTTAGGTTTTAACTACCGTCTTTCAGATATCCATGCCGCCCTTGGAATTAGTCAATTGGCGCACTTAGATGACTTTATAGAAAAACGTAATCAAATAGCGGCTCATTACGACTCCCTTTTTGAATCATCAACAAACGTTGCGACGATTAAAACACATTCGTTTAATCGTTCAGGTTTTCACTTGTATCCTATTTTATTGAAAGACGAAGCAACCCGCAGAGAGGTTTACGATTCACTGCGTGCCAATGACGTAATTTGCCAGGTTCATTATTTGCCCATTTACCAACTGCCCTATTACCAAAATCTAGGTTTTAAATCTGGTTACTGCCCAAATGCAGAATCATTTTACAAACGAGAGCTATCCATTCCAATTTTTGTCGATTTAACCTATGAACAACAAGAACTTGTTGTGTCTCTAATAAAGCAGGCGATATCGTGAAAATTGCAGTGATCCCAGCCCGCGGAGGCAGTAAACGGATTCCGAAAAAAAACATCAAGTTATTTGACGGATTGCCTATTATTGCATATTCGATAAAAGCGGCGATAGAATCCAAACTCTTCGACCGTGTTGTCGTTTCGACAGACAATCAAGAAATAGCGGATGTTGCTTTGAAGTACGGCGCTTCTGTTCCATTTCTACGCCCTGATGATTTATCTGACGACTTTACGGGTACTAGACAAATTGCGAATCATTGTCGCCTTTGGTATGAAAAACAAGGTATTGACGTAACTTACACCTGTTGCCTTTACGCCACAGCCCCTTTTGTTACATCAGCTGATCTCACTTCATCGTTTCATCAATTATCGACAAATGCAGATAAACATTATTGTGTTGCCGTCACTGAATTTGAATACCCGCCACAGCGAGGATTTACCATTGATTCAGGCGCTCCAGAAATGATAATGCCACAGCACCTTGACACTCGTTCGCAAGACTTGCCCTCTGTTTTCCACGACGCTGGGCAGTTTTATTGGACCAAAGTCACACCTGAATGGAAAGACGAATCGATGCTGGCCTCTGCACTTACACTGCCATTTTGTTTACCTCGGTATCAAGTTCAAGACATTGATACTCAAGATGATTGGGTAAGAGCTGAAGCAATGTTCCAAGCTCTGAAAACCATTAAACGAGTTTAAATTGGCTAACAAACATGTCTTATTTAGGTTTGACGTTGGCGGTAACGTTGGTGCCGGTCACTTTGTCCGTTGTCAACTTATTGCTAGGCAACTAGTCAACTCAGGTATTACTTGCTTAGCGGTGATCAGTGCTGATTCAGAAATTCCAAACATTAATGAAAGATCAGCATTTACTAAAACGTTAACATTAGCAAGCCCTGACGATGGCAAAGAGCTAACTGAGATTTGTCATGCATTACAGATTACGACTCTCTTTATTGATCACTATCATTGTGACTATGATTACCAAAAGAAGTTATTAGAAGCCGACGTAAAATGGGGCCAATTTGACTATTTTTGTTCCGGCCATTATCTAGGACAGTTTGTCGTAAATATTAATCCTAGCCGCACTGCTGAAGATTATAGGCATTGTATTTTAGGGCAAAAGACCGAAATATTATGCGGACTTGATTATGTGGTTATCCGCGAACAGTTTTGTCAGTTACCCCACAGCGACTTACCTTCTCGAGACAACTCTCACGGCGCGACGGTTTTTGTTAGCTTTGGTGCCGGCACAACAGCCCCATTTGTCCTAGATTTATTGCAAACGATGCAAAAATCAAAAGCGGTAAAACAAATTCATTTTTTGACGACCTCACTCAATAGCCAGCTGCCAAAATTAAAACAGATCATTGACGATAAAAAGTGTCAAATTTGGGTTGACCATAGTGATGTCGCAACACTTTTAGGTGAGTGTCATTATGGCGTCATCAGTTGCGGAACAATGAGTTACGAATTGGCAAAATTAGGTGTGCCTTTTACCGCTGGCTATTTAGCCGATAATCAAAAAGTTTTACTTACTGGATGGCAACAAAGCGGATTAATTGATAGCGTAGGATTTTGGCCAGATGTCGATTTAAAACAACTGCTTTTTGATTTACAAAAAAATCTGGCGAATATCGAATTATTAACAAAACGAAGTCAAAAGCTACGTTTGGCTGTTGACGGCTTAGGTGCTCAACGAATTGCGGAAAAACTAATTTCAATATGACTTTTAATATTGCAGCTGTCTTGCCTGAGTTTGAAACTCAATTAATTGGCGACATCGGCCAACTCAAAAATGTAAAACAAACGGCATTTGCCTGGAGCAATACCCCGTTTTCTATCGCTTTGGCAACCGGTCCAAAATACTTTAAACAAGCTCTAGCAAACCCAAATATAATTGCCATCATAACAACCCAGATATTTTCTGAAGAAACGCATAATAAAACGGTGATTAAAACGGCCAATGCCGATGAGTTATTCCATGTGATCCATAATCGTTTTCCACCTGTGATAAACAATACAAAAGCTTATATCGGCGAAAACTGCAAGATATCACCTCAAGCGACCATTGAAGACAATGTCCGGATTGGTAACAATTGCCATATCGAAGCCGGCGCTTATATTGGCAGTAATACAGTGATAGAAGATGATTGTTACATCGGGCCAAATGCCACGATTGGCACGCAAGCACTGTTAAGTAAAAAAATTAATGGACAGAACCGCCATATTGAACATTTTGGTGGTGTACTGATAAAAACAGGCTGTGCCGTTCATGCCAGTAGTAACATATCAAAAGCGGTTTACAGCAATCATATGACACATATCGGCGCTCACTGCCAATTGGGTATCCAAGTGAATGTATCCCATGACGCCTATCTTGCAGATAACTGTATATTAAGTGGCAATGTTTCAATTACTGGCCGCGCAAAACTAGCGGAAAATGTGTGGGTTGGGACGGGGTCAACAATATCAAACTGGGTCGTGGTAGGCGCAAATGCACTTATACGCGCTGGCAGTGTCGTGATACAGGATGTTGGTGAAAACCAAGATGTTTCCGGTAACTTTGCAAGTCCACATGTTAAACGACTAAAACAACACATCGAGCAAACTCATGCTAAATAAATCGATTAATGTCAACGGTAGGGAAATTAATGAGCAGGCTTCGCCGTATATCATTGCGGAAATATCCGGCAATCATAAAGGCGATAAAGAGCGAATGTTTCACTTGATGCGCGAAGCTGCTAAAGCCGGTTTTGACGCAGTCAAAATCCAAGTATTTAACGCCGATGATATGACGTTAGATAAACACGACGATGAATTTGTTATCTCATCTGGCCTTTGGCAAGGACGTTCTCTATATGATGTCTATCAAGAAGCAGCGACTCCAGAAAGCTGGTTTGACGAATTATTTGCCGTTGCCCGTGAAGAAAACATAACCCTCTTCCCATCTATTTTTTCAGAACGTGGCCTTGCCTTGATGGAGCAGTATCATTGCCCGATCTACAAAATTGCGTCATTTGAAGCAATGGATATCCCGCTGATTGAAAAAGTTGTTGCCACCGGAAAACCCGTCATTATTTCAACCGGGATCATTGACGACAATCAAATAGACGATCTTTTTACACACATTCCTAATGCCAAAGAACTTATTTTATTGCATTGCATTAGTAACTACCCAGCTCCGGTAGAGAGCTTTAATTTGTCTACAATGACCGACATTAAACATCGATTTAACTGCTTAACGGGATTGTCTGACCACAGTGTCGGCAATACGGCGGCTGTTGTCGCGACTGCTCTCGGTGCAGTCGCTATCGAAAAACACATCACGGTTGATCAAAATGATGGGGCCATCGATTCTGAATTCTCGCTACCGATTGCCGAATTTAAACGCTTTATACAAGATATTCGAAATAGTCATGACAGTTTAGGACAAGTTGATTATTCTAGTACTTCACCTAGGAAGAACTATCGTTCCCTTTATGTAGTAACTAATATGAAAAAGGGCGATACGATTACCTACGACAATGTAAAAAGCATTCGCCCCGGTCATGGTCTAGCGCCCAAACATTTAGATGAAGTTATAGGCCAACCTGTTAATCAAGCGATTCAGCGCGGTACACCTTTAGATTGGTCGCATATCAAAAGCTAACATAAAGCCCGGTATGATTTGTGCTTAACTTAATCTACTGCAAATGCTTTATTTGCATGATGAATCAGAGCGACTCTAATAACAATTACGTTCCCGCTATCAAATAAGCTCTAGCGGCGTTTATCAATAATTGCAAACGATAATCAAATAAATAAAACCGAGTTTAAGTCCAAACTTGGTTCGACAGAAAATTAAGGATGTTCCATGCCATTTCAAACCGAATTGCAGGATTTAGTAAAACAAGTCAACCCTGAGCTCAATTTCTATAGCAGTTTGATGAACGTCAATCGAGATTCAATCAAACCGATATTTCTTTATCATGTACCTAAAACTGGTGGCTTAAGTTTTCAAACGGCAATTGAGTGGGCGCGCTTAAACCTTATAACTGCACTTAAACTTAAAGGCATCGATAATCCGTTACCCCTTGTTGCTCGCACTGCAAATCCAAATGAACTTAAAAATTTAAATCATAATTTTTTCTATTTACTCAGTACCCATTTACCTTATGGCTCACATTTTTTGCCCAAAACGAGCGACTTTGAATTAATGTGCATTTTCAGAGATCCAATAGATAGAATCAGCTCGGCATTCAGCTACCAATGTATGCGCCAAAATATTATTCCTACGCAGAAAAATTTCATCAAGTTTTTCCGTAATCCAGAAAACATAAACCGGTTCTGCAAACAATTACACCCGAATGCGATTAACGAAGAAGTTGAAGATAGTAAGGCGGTGATAAAAAATCTAGATGAAAACTTCTCTACGGTAGTGACCTTAGATACATTACATGATGCCATAGAATACTATTTATCTTTGTTTAACTTACCGAATGTTTTGCAAAAAAGAACGAACCGAACATTAAAGCAATTCAAAATCGATACGACGCAATTTACAGACGAAATTAATGAACTGAACGAAGAAGATTTGCTCCTTTATCAAGATGTTAAAAGTAATAGCAAAATTCCGGAATTAAAAGACCAAGAAAGCAACGCCATCAACAATATAACTTCAATTATATTTGAGCAACAATCTACAAAAAAGGTGGCAACTCGAGGCATACCGATTGAAACAAAAGGATTTCAAAAGAAGATGCAAAAGATAGTTAATAATTCATTAACGCCATTCGATTTGATGTTAATGAATTTTCCACAAATTATTGGTGAACAGGAAGGCATTAATAAATAGAAAATACATAACTTGATATGTAGCGTGACAGCAGGTTGTATCCTGCTGCTGCGCTTTATTCATACGAAAGTAAATCTACGGCTTTTAGTTTTTCAACATAACCATATAATTCTGCAAATGGCGCATCTATTTTCTCCGCAATATCTAACAATGAATGTTTCCCATCGCAGTAAGAAATCATATTCATCATCATGCGAAACTTTTTAGCAGAACCTTTAACACTCATACTTGGATATAAGCCTCGTTTACCAAGTTGAGGCTCGCCAAGCACTAATACCTTAGGAACAATATTGTATTCAAGAATGTCTATTGCCTGTATTACTGCGTTTGCTCCACCAGCAAGGCCGCTTGGCGAAATAAAATTCAAGTCATCTAACGAGGTATGATATTCGGGGTACGTCCCGTACTTACTGCGCATAATCGTCGCAACCGGTAAATCAACGCCAGGTGCACAATATTGCCGTTCATCACTGCCCCGTTGAAGCCATGTATATTTTTTGTAGTCCGGTGCAATGTGATGCATGACATGTTTCACGATACGGTCAGACAAGGTGTCTCCGGCGCGGGATGGCAAATAGGAATAAGCATTGTCATCACCAATGCAAGTTAGATTGAACCCAGCAAAAACGTGTTGCTGCAAATGTGCAAGGTGCTGACTTAAATACGTAATCGAGCCGATTGTTTCTGGTATAAAAACAATTCGATAGGTGTATTTTAAGCTTTTTTGTTGCATTAGCCATTGGCACACTGCGGCTGTAACTGTCGGCCCTGACAACTCATTATTTGCCATAGACGGGTGACAAACATAAGTCGATATAAACACTTCTTCGGATGACTCACCGGGAATAACGAGCTCACCATAATTCAGTACGCCGGGTCCTAGTTCTGAGTCAACCACAACTTGATAATCACCTGGAGCAAGCAACTCCCTTTGGTTATTAGCTAAACAAAATCCCCAACGTTTGGAATAATAACTGGTCACATATGGAATCGCATCGGGTTGCTCCGGTAGAGAATACAAATGTGGTTGTAATTGTTCTAACGTTAACGTTTCGTTTGTCGGAATTGAATAACCAACGACATGAAGGTTGTTATCTTTAAAATCAACAACCTTTTGGCCATCAGGACCCAAAATATAGGCATCTTTAATTTGCCACTCATCTGGTACCGTCCAGTCAAATACCTGCGTGCCAGATGGCACAGCATGTATTGTCAAACCTGGCAGCAAATCTTGCAAATAAGTTAGTGTTTGTCGGGTACCCGGGCCGGTAATACTTCGACAAATCGGAAATAAGTCTTGGCACCATTTATAAATTTTTTGCCCTAGCGCATCAATGTCGGCACCTGACAACATAATTACTTCCCGCCGTGAAAGACTTCTAACGTGTCGGCTCTGAGACCTAATCGCAATGTTTCCAGCGAAATAGCGTCTTCAAGCGCAATATTTCCCATATTCACATTTGCGCCATATTGCTTTAATAACCAGACTTGTTGTGATTTTTGCGGTGCTTCAAAAATAAGATCGGCAAGCGTAAGCCCAGACTCAAAAATATCATCAACCAAGCCCATTCTAATTTCGCCATCACCTCGGTAAAGTCCGCTAGTGCCACTTTCTCGGCCTTCCAAAATAACTAAGGATGCGCCGGCTGCACGTTCATTTTTAATCTGCCTTACCCATTTACTTGGTGACATTATGACGGTTTCGTCTTTACTTCCCACTTCAGAATAAACGGTAAAGTCTTTAGCTAACTTTTCGATTATTGCGCCCTTTTCCTTTTCAGGAATTTCAATTGCACCGTCTGAAATTTCAATAATTTTCAAGCCTTGGTCTTTAACGTAGGCAATAAATTCGTCTATCTTATTTGTCATATAAGCATATTCAAATAAAGTTCCACCTAAGCAAATTTCAACGTCGTAGCTTCGATATAACGCTAACTTTTCAGCTAAATTTTGAGTCACAAGGCTAGTTCCCCAGCCGAGCTTAACGACATCAACAAACTGACTTCCTGTATCTAAAATACCTTTGATATGTTCTAAACCATATCCTTTATCGAGTAAATTGGTACGGCCAATCGGTCTTGGTTTTGCTTGTCTAAATTCTATAAGACTCATAATGCCTCTCTCATTCGTTTGCCCTAACTAGGGTGTTTCCTTGAAACAATGGTTTAAACTATCTTATTTGCCAAAATAACAAGATTTATTCATTTTTAACTTGTTACGCTATGGGACAACTTAGTTATCAGTGAAGAAAGCAATTATCGCACCTACTTTTCTTAATCTTCTCTAAATGTAATTTTTGGTACGGTAAGTGCTACACCTATTTCAATTAATATACTAAATCGATATGTGGTCTTCGTTATAAATCAACGAGTATGCCATTAGGTTTCTACACCAGTTGTTTATAACAATGAACCATATTTAGTTTACCGAGTTCACTTTGGTATCATAAACTTAGTTTTACGCCAATTATGAAGTTTAATCATTTAGTATCAGATAGTTAAATTAAAAAATAGTACTATACGTTAGATTAAAACATTCAACTGCGTAATTTGACTATAAAATGTGTCAACTAAAACTCAGTAATTTAATTAATTAGTAAAGCCCCAGTAAACATATAAACTATTGTATAAAAAGATGATAAACCAACTAATGGCAATTAACTCGTTAAATCTTTAGCTTTATCGATAAGTTAATAAAGATAAGTCAACAGGCGTTAAATGGATAAGAAACAGCAAGTCATGCAGCAACGAGCTAAAGCATACGATGTTATAATCGTTGGGGCTGGATTGTCTGGACTCGCAGCCGCTGTGACCTCTAGCGAACAGGGGCTAAGTACGTTAGTTATTTCTAAAATCCCATCTCTACATAGTCACTCGGTCAGTGCGCGTGGCGGTATGAATGCCGCTATTGAAGAACCTAATTCTGAGCAACATAAGTTAGATACAATAAAAAGTGGTAAACACTTAAGCAGCCCAAAACAAGTGGACTTTTTATGCACCGAAGCCCCCAAAGTAATTAAATGGATGGAGCAGCTTGGGGTTAAGTTTGACCAGCAGGACAACCATTACCGTTTAAAAACATTTTCCGGCAATAGCTTGCCTAGGGCTTGTTATTCAAAAGGCCGCACCGGTTTAAATTGTGTCAAGGCATTGCTTGCCCAGGCGAAAAAAAATGGTGTCGAATTTAACGAACACTTTTATGTTGCTGATTTAGTTGTTGATAATAATAAAATCATTGGTGTGGAAGGTATAGATAGACGAACAACTGAAAGCCAAATTGTAGTTTCGCCGCAAGTTGTTTTAGCTACCGGTGGTGGTTTAAATTTTTACCAGTTATCGAGTAACGCGACATCAAGCACTGCCGACGGTCTTGCCATGGCTTTAAGAGTTGGTGCGCAATTGCATAATATGGAGTTTGTACAATACCACCCACTCGGCCTAGCCCACAATGGTATTCAATTTCCGGAACCCGTAATCAACGCAGGTGCTCAACTTTTTAATTCAAACAACGAGCGGTTTATGCTCACTATTGATAAACAAAACGCTGAGCAAGTTAGTCGAGATGTACTTTCAATTGAAATTGAGAAGCAACGACAAAACGGACAGAAAGTTTATATCGACTTCAGTCATGTGCCAGAGGAACAAAAGTCAACTTGTGCAGAAGCTGAACTCATAGCTAAAACCTATACGAGTCTTGCATTATATAAGGATAGATTTGAAATCGCGCCATCGGCGCATTATCTAATTGGTGGTATTTTGGTTAATGAAAACTGCCAAGTAATGACGTCAAACGCTGTAATTGAAGGGCTCTATGCGGTAGGTGAATGTGCTTCAGCTGGTGTTCATGGCGCAAATAGGTTAGGTGGAAACTCATTAGTTGAAACTCTTGTTTTTGGTCGTCATGCGGCAACGCAACTAAAAAAAATTGATTTGGAAAACAATGTCTCTGCGCCTAATAACAGCTCAATTTCAGAAGTAATTAGTCGGTTATTAATGAACAATTATCAGACCGCTTGTTCAGTTTCTAGTATGTCGCTTAAGCTTAAAGTGGGAATGTCCAATAATGTGGGCGTCATTCGGGATCAGACCTCATTGCGAACGCAACTGGCTCAACTAAACGAATGGTTTGAACAACTTAGTTTAATTGGCGTAAAATCACAGTCAAAACTTTACAATGACGAAGTTGTTGAATATTTTGAATTGAAAAACATGCTACTTGTCGCTAAATCAATATGTATCAGTGCGCTACATAGAGAAGAGTCACGTGGTGCGCATTATCGTCTAGACTTCCCGACAACCTTAGCTGAAAACAAGGCAGTTCATAGTTTACTGCGCTTAAAACACAACCAGCTTTATTTAACACATAAATCAGTCGCGACAGAGAAAAATATTGAGGTTGTTAATGGCTAAAGTGAAGCTAAATTTATTTAGGCTTGATCTATTTAAAGCGGCTGATGGATATTTTGAGACAGTCACGGTCTCCTATTCTCCAAATGAAACCTTGTTAGAAGTTTTACAGCGATTTAGAGATCAACAGGATCCGAGTTTTGGTTACGACAAAAATTGTCGCTTAGGCCTGTGTTTAAGTTGCCGTATGAAAATAAATGGCCGCCCCGGTTTGGCTTGCCAAACTAATGTCCATGCACTTGTAGAAAAGTCAGGTCAATTGATCCAACTTGAGCCCATAAAATTAGAACATGCGGTTAAAGATTTGATAGTAGACGCCGATTTAGCCAGCTCGTTAAAAGAGAATAAACGTTAATATGAAAAAAGAATTTTTAGGTGCGAACTCACGCTTTAAAACACCGCCTAGTGAAAGTTTAATAAATGGTGCATTTGCATACGAGTTGGAAGCAAGTAAGTATCTATATCAAGGCTTAAGTTTTGCTGACCTAGCCCACGTCGCCGCCCTGAAAAAAGGAGGCATAATCTCAGATGCAGTATATTCAGAATTGGTCACTAAACTCGTCGAATTTCACCATGTAAAATTAGAGCAATTAGATTTTGACCCCTACATAGGGGATGTTTATAACAATCGAGACGAAATTTTAAAACAACACATTGGCGATTTAGCAGGTTATATACACATTGGTCGAGCTCGTAGAGAAGCAAGCACCATAAGCTGGCAGTTGTGTTGTCGTGAAAAAATAACCAGCCTGATTAAGCAAGTTGTAAACCTAATTTCGAGTTTCGAAACTGTTTGCAAGTCTCATAAATCCACCTATATGTCAGACTTCACTTATTTGCAACATGCACAACCAACGACATTAGAGCATTACTTATTAACCTTTGTCATGCCGTTAACCCGTGACTTAGAACGTTTAAAAACGGCACTACAATTTGTCAATAAAAGTCCAGCCGGTTCAGGCAGTGTTAATGGTTCCCAACTTAATATTGACCGTGAGTATTTAGCAGATCTACTCGGCTTCGATGGGTTAGTTGAACACACTCGTGACGCGATGTGGGCACCGGATATGGTGCTTGATATTATGACCCCTGTCATCAGTATCATGACCACGCTCGATAGGCTTTCAGAAGAGTTTATTATTTGGGGAAGTAAGGAATTTGATTACATTGATTTTTCAGATCAAACGTCCCGCACTAGTGTGATCATGCCACAAAAGAAAAATCCATACGGCCTAGCCTACATAAGAGGGCAAGCTCGATCATTAACTGGCGTATTTATGTCATTAATCAACACTAATCAAACAATAAGTGGCCAACCAGACAACCGTATTTTTGCCTATTACGAAGTGCCACGAGCGCTTGATTATGTGATTACTTGTGTTGACCTGTTTAACGACGTATTAACACAATCGACGTTTAATAAAAAACAGCTTAACGCGGCTGCTGGCGAAGGTTTTACCTACAGCACAGATATTTGTGACATGTTGATCATGGAAACCAACCTAGACAATAGAAGTGTACACAAAATTGTTGGATTGGCAGTTAGGCAATGTATTGATAACCACACTTCTGAGTTAACTTTAGATGATATATATCAAGCGGCGCAAAAATTAGATATTAGTTTGCCCAAAATTAATCCTGACAAATTTGCCCAAAATATAGACCCGAAAAGTATTGTAAATAATCGCCAAGGAATAGGCAGTGCAAACCCAGAGGCGATACAAACAATGTATATCAACATTAACTCTGCGATACAAAATACGGTAGGTTATGTCGATTCGTTACAATTGGAATCATTCGAGCAATCATTTTTTACTAAGTTGGCTAAATAATAGAATGTTAAATCTGTACTCTGAAATCAGTTACTCTTCCCCGGAACATTTAGCAATCATCGGGGAAGATAAGCAACTCACTTACGAACAGTTGCATAATCAAATTGCTTCGTTAGCATGTAAACTGGTATCCGATGGCGTTACCCAGGGGAACCGAGTTGGCATCCATTCCGTTTCTAATGTCAATTTATTGATATCCTATTATGCTTGCATGGCGGTAGGTGCGGTACCCGTCCCTATTCCATTTAAAGATGAAGAGCGTATCGCCGGGGCGCTGGAAACTGCAAACATTCAATATCAAATTGATCCAACAATAGATATCGAAACACTGCCAAAACAAGAAAACTTAGACCTAGCCTTTTACTCCGAAGCCATCGTCATCTTCACTTCGGGAACCACGTCATCAAAACTCAAAGGCGTGCGCTTAAGTCATGAAGGCATTTCTTCGATTTGCCAATTTATGAATGATGAAATGGAAGTTGATGCCAATATTGTTGAGTGTGTCTATGCTGCAATTGATCATGCCTATGGCTTTGGCCGATGTCATAGTGTGTTTAAAGTAGGCGGCACCGTTGTTTTACCCAAAGCAATTAAAGGGTTTGTGAACTTATTTAGTTTATTACACAAACATCAATGTAATGCGTTAGCAATCGCCCCTTCTATGCTGTCGTCAATACTGCAAGTGGCCCACGAGCACTTGAATGAACTGAGTCATCAGATTAAATGGATCCAAACCGGTGCGATGAAATTTGATCCTTTCTTTCGGGAAAATTTAATTAAAAGCCTGCCAACAACAAGAATATTTTTACACTATGGGCTATCTGAAGCGATGCGAGTAACATTTTTTGAACTCAATCGTCACTTAGATAAATCCCATACAGAGGGCAAGCCATCTAGGGGTTGTGAATTACAAATATTAGATGAGAACAATCAACCATTAGGCAATAATTGCCAAGGAACGATTGCTATCAGGGGAACAAATTTGTGTTTAGGCTATTTAGATGACGCGTTATGGCAAAGTAATTTGGTAGATGGTTGGTATAAAACGTCCGATCAGGGCTTCATAGATGACGCGGGTTATCTCGTATTTGGTGGCCGCGCTGACGATGTCATTAACTGCAACGGTGCCTTAGTACACCCTGATGAAATTGAGTCAAAGCTGGTTAATTTAATCAAAACCAATGCGTTCTCTGTAGTCGGGATACCAGACCCTAAAAAGCTAAAAGACTCAATAGCGGTAGTTTGTATAGAGGGAAAATCCACCTTGTCCATGAGGGATATTGTTGACCATCTGAAATCGACAGATGCGGCTTTGATACCCAACCAATTAGTTCATATCGAGTCGTTACCTAGGACTAGGTCTGGTAAAATAAATCGGAATGAACTGACAAAAATTATAAGTCTATAAATCGAAAGCCCTTCGGAATAAAATATGAATATAAAACAAAAAGTTACAGATATAATTTTACAACAAAATAGCGACGCCCATATTGAGTCGGAAGCAGACTATCAGTTAACCTTTGCACAAATTGGACTAGATTCGTTAGATTCTATGACCGTTATCTTAAAGGTAAATAAAGAATTTAAAATCGAAATTTCTGACGATAAAATGGAAGAGTTAAATACGATTAATTCACTAATTGTAGAAATAGAAAAACAAACCGCAGTCTAAAACTTATCAGAATATTGAGTGAACCAGGACTAAACACTCTGGTTCACTGGATTCTATACTGGATGCAATTTAGCCCATAAAAATCAGTTTTGATATGGTCGCTTTGTCGGTGGGGTTTGTAGCCAACTGTATATATCCTGTGACATCAGTTCCGTAGTCGATTGATAAAAAGACTTCATGTTAAACGCCCAACACGTACCCTTACCCATCGAGACTTGATGCAATTTGTGCTGCTGCTTAAAATGTTCAAATATTTTAATATTTTTATCACGAACAATGTCGCAATCTAAATAAGTGACTAAATGATAAAAAGGTTCAACGGTTACCCGGCCATCTCGAATAACCTGATGCATAAACTCTTTGTTATATCGGTAAGGCACCCCCATCTCCAACTCGCACTGATGCACTAAACTGACGATTTGTCGCGGTTCGATTCCAACACTTATAAATAAGGCATCAAGCTCAAGCATTCTCGAAAATGGTGTATGCCCGCCATAGCTGTGTCGTGAATTATGTCCACAAATATATTCGGCCTTGGCACCTATTGCCGTGCGAGAAAAAAACGGATGAAAAGAACGTACGGAACCCTCTAATAAACGAACGTATTCACTAAAAGGTCCCATTTCACTTTTGGTTAACGCTAAGTCAAAAATTTGATCAGTATTACAAATAGAAGCGCTGTGGGTAGGCACAACAATAGTTCCCTGTTCGCCTAATATTTGCCAAAGCGCCTGTAAGTGACGCTCAAACAATTCCACCTTAGACACATCAAGCGACACACCTAAGCGACCAAAGTTGCCAGTTAAATAAACAACTTGACCAGCCTTTACGCCACAAGCTTGATAACTCGTAACCAAATCATTAACACTGTATGGCAAACTATTTTCTCTCTTCCATAAATTCACTTTCAAAAATGTATTTCATTTCTTGCAGATATTCATGAAGTAAAGCAAGTCCTTCTTTACCAAATTCTGTTCTCAGTTCAGGGCTTTTAAGCGTAAATAAAAATCCTAATATGGCAATTTGTATATAGGTCAATGACCCAGTCGCCATACGCATACCAAAGATCTCTTCACTGCCATCGTGCGACATCAAATGCATGTAATTTCGATTCATTATTTCAATAATGTTTTTAGGCGTTAGCTCCATTTCTAAAAACCGTTCATCGGTAAAAAAGTCTATCATGTCACATAAAACTGTACCGCGCTTTTGTAATGAGCGACTAAGCGTGTCGTACTTTACGGTACTTTTAAATTTCATATTTTTAACCAAGGAAACAAACTTATTTTTATCAAATTCATAACCAAAATTAATGTCGTCAATTTGTAACGGCTCAGCACCAATGATCTTCGCCCCGTCTGAACAGTTAAAACAATCGCCGCGACTTGTTTTACGCCGTAAAGCGTATTCCATACTGGTTCTGGCCCAATCAAATACATGATTTACAAACACCGTACCGCCAAAATTAGCCTCTGCAGTTTTTTTCGAATTAAAACGCTTGTGGTTTACTTTATCTTTTAGCTCATTGTAATAGGCACTGTCTTTTGAGTGATGCTGATTCGGATCTTTGTATCCCAAATCTACCCCAAACAAATAAACTTCTTTTGCGTCTAAATAGTTACAAACCGCTACCGCACTATTGGTAACTGTTGGGTTAGAGCCAAATAGATGGGCAATATTATTTTTGGGATGTGTTACTCGAATAAGGTCAGTGCCGCCATCGTTTGGTTTCAAATACAATAAAGTTTGACCAAATTTTTCAACCACTGTCGACATTACATTTTGCATTGCAATCAGTGTAATTTTAGAAAAATATTCAGGATCATCGATCGTGTCTAAAAATTCTTTAACACCTTTTGTTCGCTCTACTTCAATATGAAAATCTGGCACGATGCCAGCTTTATGAAATACTTTTAATGCTGTACCACAGGAAACAACTACCGCTTTTTCTTGGTTGTTTTTAATAAAATCAATTGCATCATCAATGGATGGCCCTGAACCACAAACAAATACTCTAGGTCTTAGCTCTTCATTAACTTTAAGGTTTTCTGGTAAAAAATCAGGCTTTAATTTAACGTTTGCTAATGTATTGCGAACTGACAATATTTCATCTTCAAAAAAGCCAAAACCACCATAAATAGCGACAACATTTTTAAAGAAGTTTTTCATCACTTCATCAGACTCTTCACTTGCGTAATGCTGATAAACCGGAAGGCAGCCTGCTTTAAACAAACCGAACTTGTGGAAAAGCTTCTGAAATCCTTCAAGATATTTTTCGAAAGGAACCCCAACTAAAATAGTAATACTTTTGTTTGCCTCTGTGAACTTACCTACAAGCCACTCCCAATCTGTCGTAAACATAGAGGCATAAAACATATCTTCATTAGGCTCATAAATGTATAAATGACCAATATCTTGTTCAGCCAAATATTCCAAGTGATACCCTAGTCCAACGCCAACTACAGAGAAAAATGGATAATAGTTTAATGGGTCGTAACGAAGTTTATATTCGTTTCCCATTTTAACGTACTTCTGGGCAATTTCTGCGAGTTTATTCAAATACAAAGGGTGTAAAAACCCCATCGGATGGCGTCGCATTCTGTCATTTGCATCTAACGGTGAAATTCGATAAACACTGCGAGTCGGTTTAGACAAAAACAATTTCGCCTGATCTATACTGGTCTTTTTAGGATCATCTTGATAAATAAAATTACCGTTACCAGCTATATTTAAATTGCCTTTAGGATCTAATTCCAATCCATAATTTTGCGCTTGATAGTCTTTGAAACGCTTAAACAAGTGGGGGAACTGTGTACGAAAAAACGCTAAATTTTTATTGAATGTGAGTTGTAATACACTTCTTAGCATTTCTACATTTTGATTGTCTGACATTGTAAACTCGATAATGTTGTTCTAAACATATGCATTGACCAAACTCCGCAGAATAAGATTCAATAAACATATTCGCTAAATATGGACTTGCCCTACATAAACATATTTTTGTAACACATTCAAAGTATTGACGGCAAAAATCCTAATACATTGAATGTAGCAAGGAATATTCCATAGGCAACGGAAAAATTAAATAAAATGAAAATAAGAAAAGTAGGATGCTTAAATGGGACAAAAACTAGGCGTGTAGGCCGCATTCACGTTTAAAACCCATAAAGCGAGTATCACTTGGATCATCAACCTCATGCAACGATTGAGTCGTAACAGTATCACCAACCGAAAGATAGCCTTCAGCTTCTAGCGGATGTCGGGGCAAATGATTTTTAACCATATACTCATGCACCATTTTGTCAGTCCAATCTAACATTGGATGGATTTTTGCTGTATTGAAACGCTCTACAGCAAATAACATGTTTTGCCTTTCTTGCGATTGCTGTCGTCTTACACCACTTAACCAAATAGTGGGCTTAGTTTTCGCTAATGCTTGCTGCAACGGTTGCAGTTTCGTTAACGAGTTAAATTGTTCAATACCTGTAGCACCATTTAACCAAAGCTGGCCGTATTTATTTTCTATGGTTTTAGGACTGAGTTTGGGTTTGATTTCAACGACATTTAAATCTAATTCAGATTTGAGGTATTTGGCGTAGGCGAGTGTTTCTTTAAAAAGGTAACCTGTATTCACAAAAAAAACAGGGGTTGATGGCCTGACGACTGACATCAGATGAAGTAAAACGGCTGATTGTAACCCAAAACTGGAAGACTGGATAATAGTATCAGCTGGCCCAAGAGTATCTAAACAAAACTCAATCCGTTGGTGAATATCAAGCTTAGGGAAATGTTCGTTGACTGTTTTAAGCAATGTCGACATAGGGCCTCCAACTTATGGCAATCGCTAAATGTTAGTTATTGGACTTATTTAACGAGGACAATTGCTCAGTTAAATAATCACCTGTAGATTGCAGTTGCGCAACTTGTAAGTCCATTGCTAAAAATTGCGAATACAATCTGGCTTCATAAGCCGTCATTTTAATTTCGTGTTTTTCTTTGTCTTCATCCAGTCGCGTTATATTGTCATTAAACGTATCGATTTTCTGATCAACTACTCCGCCGGTATTCTCATATTCACCAACTCGGTTGTAAAGGGTCGTCGCGACCCCATCATCTCCAGTAAACAAGGCGCTAAAATAGTCAAAGTTTGTCTCAATTTGATTATCCAACTCTTCCGCGTCTATTTCTAAAGTGCCATCTTTGGTCGTTGTAATCCCAAGAACAGACAAACTTAATGAAACTCCAGGCGCTACTTCGACCGCATCACCGATAGAACGTCTGAATTGACTTAACATAGTTCTAAGCGAAGACTCCGACACTAAGATACCAACTTGTAAGGCGTCTTCTTCATCGGATTCTTCATCCTGTTCAATACTAGTTAAAGCATTTACTGTTTGAATCATCACATTATAATCAGCAACAAATTTCTCAACTTTCTCTTTTGTGCCGTCAGTATCAAGGGTTACAACAACAGTGTCTGACTCACCAGGTTCGTGAACTTCGGTTGCAACAATACTTGTTCCTAATACGGCATTTTCAATGGTATTAGACGAACTTGTTACCGTAATACTGCCATCAATAGTAATTTTTGCATCTACTGCTTCATTCACAACAGAATAATTTCCTGTGAAATAATCATGAGCTAACTTACTTAGTCCAAGTGCGTCAGTATCGTCACCATCATCGTCGCTTACTATCGCTATACTCGCCTTATTGTCCGGGTAATCATTTTGCGACTCTAAAACAAGCTTAAATCCACCACTTCCATTATCCTCAAGGGTCGCCGATAAATTTAAGCCAGCTGAGTTGATATTCGCGACAATGGTTTCTATCGTGTCGGTATCGGTAATGGCGATATCTAAATCGGTTAAGCCGTCAGAAACCGTAATAGATCCATTAGAACCTAGTACTTCTGCTGCGCTAAAATCTTCCGCCAAAACGGTTTTTGAAGTATCAAATGCTAACCTTGATAGACCGGAATCATCATGTAAATTACCATCGTCATCAGTGACTTCTATCTTTAATACTTGATCTTCACCTGTTTCAGACGCCGCTAATACAAGATATTGACCATCATCACCATTAACAATGTTTGCCACAACGTGGCCATCGTTAACCGTATTTTCGTTAATTGCGTTTTTGATGTCATCTAAGGTATCTTCAGCGCCGACGGTTAGGCTAAATGAACCGCTTCCTACTGAAATATTAAGATTACCAGCACCGATAAATTGACCATCAGTAAATGCCTGAGTGGCGACTTTATGTGCTTCGGCCAACTGATCCACGGATACATCAAACGAGCCTGGTGAGGCAGCACTACCTGCTGAAACTGAAAATACAGTAGCTTCACTGGTCGCATTTCTTTGGGAAAAGGTAGTTGGCAGTTTAAGATCGAATAACGAATCTTCAAGTGTCGCTAACGCACTTTTAAGCTGCCCCATTGCAGTAATTTTATTTGAATTAGTTTGTAACGTGTAATCATAGTTTTCGTCAAAAGGTGTTCTTTCGGCGGCAACAAGCTCTGTCACGATACTGTTTACATCTAGACCTGAGCCTATACCTGTAGATGTGATTGTTGCCATGATTTACCTCAATACTTGACTGTTATAAAAACTAAGTACGCTACTTTATACAAGTGTAGTGCAAAAACCTAACGACCTAAAGATCGTTATCAATCGTTCTGACTAAACATCTTCGTTAAACAAAATGCCAGTGGTTTTGCCTAAACTTTTAATTAGGTCTAACACTTCTTGGGATGGAATTTGTCTAATGACATCACCTGATAGTGAATCTTTGACCGTAATCACATTCCTATTGGCTTCATCGTCTACAGAAAATTCGATTGAACGATTTAGTGACTCAACAAAACTTTGCAAAGACTGAGCCATATTGGTCATTTGTTCCTTTGACAAATCCGATTCAACCGTTTCGGCTGTTTCCTGTTGAGTATTTTGATCATTTTGATCATGTCCAATTTGCTGCTTAATATAGACGTCAGTTTGAGGAGCCGCACCTGAATTCTTATCAACAGCCACAACGAGTTCATTCTCATCCGTTTTATTCAATACATCTGGCACATTACTTTTTGTAACTGCCGATGTCTCAGTGTGGCCGATAGGATTTAGAGTATTCATGTCAAATCTCCGATTTTAAAAACGAAAAAAGCAAAAGGGTTTTGACACGCCTTTTGCTTTCCATTGTGTCTAGCTTGAAATATTACCCAAGTAAACTTAGCGCCGACTGCGGCAGCTGGTTTGCCTGTGCAAGTATTGAAGTACTTGCCTGTTGCAATATTTGGTTCTTCGTCAACTGCGCTGTCTCAGTAGCAAAGTCCGTATCACGAATTCGTGAACGTGCTGCCGATGAGTTTTCTACAACGTTAGTTAAGTTACTAATTGTTGATGTTAGACGATTTTGAATCGCACCTAAACCTGCACGTTGACTGTCGATGTAGCTTAATGCACCGTCAATGATATCAACCGCTTTTTGAGCACCAATCGCTGTACCGATATTAATATCGTCAACAGTATTTTTCTCAGACAAAGTTGCTGTATTCGCAGTACCTTGCAAGATATGCGCATTCTCATTCATTGCAGTTGTAGTATCAACAAATTTCATTTTGAAATCGTCATTTGATTTCATATTTACCACACCAACAAACTCTGCATATACGGCGTTTGTCTGAGTGAAACCAGTTTCAGTTGTACCACGTGATATCAACCAACCCTGTGCGATAACGTCTTTATCGTTTTCAACATCACCTTCATATGTGTAGGTATTTGCACGGATAGCCGCCAAACTTGCTAGGTCGCCAGAAACTTGCATGTTCTCAATACGGATATTGTCGCCACGTTCACTCGTTAGAACAACACGTCCATCACCAGTAAGTGAGGCTGAAATACCAGTCTCAGAAGCTGCTTCGTTAATTGCGTTAACAACTGAACTAAGTTCTTCTGTTTTTTCCAAAGTGAATTTAACACCTACGCCTTCGTCTTGATTTTGCCCTTTAAGGTCAAATGTGAAGGTTACGCCGTCTAACTCATTTGTACTTGTATTTAAGAAGATACCTGTATCTGTAGAACCGTGCCAGAAGTCTAACGTAACTGTGTTACGTGCGTCGGCATCAACACCAGTTTTAGTTGCAACTGATTGGATTGCACGCTGAGTTTCATATGCGCTACCAAACTCGTCTAAAAGTACAGCGTTTGCACTTCCTAAGTACCCTTTGATACCTAGCTCAACAGTTTCACCTGAGTTAGCTAAAGATTTGTACGGGTCGGTAACAGCTTGAGAAGTAGTGCCATAAAAACCAACTGAGAAATTACCTAAACCAGCACCTGCACTTAATGTTGTAGCTGTATTGGCAAAGGCCGATAAACTACCAGAACTCACTGCTGATTTTGTTGCAATAGTATGATTCGAGTTGTACGCACCTAATTCATAAGATTCATTACCCATGTCTTCTGAGTAAAATGAACCTACGCTAACCGCAATGGTTTCAAATGAACGAGCGCCAACTTGGAATTGCTCTGTACCGAATGTACCGTCAAGTAATTTACGGTCACCGAATGTAGTAGAACTAGCGATACGGTCTAACTCTCGTTGTAACTGAACCACTTCTTCTTGAAGAGCAGAACGGTCACCGTCAGAATATGTACCATTGGCTGCCTGAACAGACAAGTCACGCATACGATGTAAGATGTTTGTGCTTTCTTGTAACGCACCTTCAGCGGTTTGCGCCATTGAAATACCATCGTTTGCATTACGAGTTGCCACATTCAAACCATTTATTTGCGATGTTAAACGGTTTGAAATCTGCATGCCCGCAGCATCATCTTTCGCGCTATTAATACGCAAACCTGATGACAAACGTTGCATAGATGTTTGTAAACTTTCACCTGATTTACTCAAGTTTCTTTGAGCATTCAACGAAGTTGGGTTTGTTTGAACGGTTAAAGCCATGATAATTCCCCTTCCGGTTTATCTTTTTTAAGCTAATTTTTAAGCCTGTTACCTTCTATTTCGGAAGGTTCTACGAATTCTTTAGTAAAAATTTAAAGTTTTTTTTATTTCTTTAAATTTCTCTATCAAGGTATTTATCGACGGCTAATTAGAAAACTTAATAAAAAAACTCAAAAAAAAACTCTCCAAGGGCCTTGGAGAGTTTAAAATGAGGGATAAACAAGGGGTTAGGGCAAAAATTAACCACCCAGTAGTGATAGAGCAGACTGCGGTAACTGATTAGCCTGGGCTAAAATAGACGTACCGGCTTGTTGCAATATCTGATTTTTTGTCAGTTGCGCAGTTTCTACAGCGAAGTCCGCATCTCGAATTCGACTTCTAGAGCCACTGGCATTTTCAATAACATTTGTTAAATTCGAAATAGTACTGGTTAATCGGTTTTGTACCGCACCTAAACCTGCACGTTGACTATCTATGTGTGACAAAGCACCGTCAATAATATCGATTGCTAATTGCGCACCGATGGCAGTACTGATATTAATGTCGTCAACCGTTTCTTTATTAGAAATTGACGTCGTACCTGCGGTACCTTGTAATATCATCGCATTGTCATTCATCGCAGTAGTCGTATCGACAAGACTCATTTTGAAATCATCATTGGAGCTCATTCGAACGACACCAACAAATTCCGCATAAACCGAGTTTGTATCAGTAAATACAGACTGTCCATTACCAGCACTGACTAACCAACCCTGAGAAATTGCGTCTTTATCATCCGAAACTTCACCTTCGTATGTATAGGTCGTCGCTCTGATAGCAGCTTGACTTGCCAAGTTACCTGAAACTTGCAGGTTTTCCATGCGAATATTGTCGCCACGCTCACTCGTTAGAACAAGTCGCCCGTCACCTGTTAATGAAGCGGAAATACCCGTTTCACCAGCGGCTTCATTTATAGCGTTAACTGCTGTAGATAAATCTTCAGTATTTTCAATCGAAAATTTAATACGTGCCGGATCATCATCCATCCCAGAGTTTAAACCTTTTAGGTCAAACTGGAAGGTGACAGCGTCTAGCTCATTAGTATTGGTATTCATAAAAATACCAGTGTCTGACGAGCCTTGCCAGAAATCCAACGCTACAGTGGTTCTTGCATCTGCATCAACCCCTGTCTCAGTTGTAATCGCCTGAACAGAACGTTGTACATTGTAGGCACTACCAAACTCATCTAGTAATACCGCGGTCGCGCTACCTAATGAACCTTTAACACCTAGTTCAACTGTAAGACCAGAATTTGCTAGTGCATTAAACGGATTAGAAACAGCACCCGATGTATTCGAATAAAAACCTACCGAGAAGTTACCTAAACCGGCACCTAAACTCAACGCAGACGCCGAATTGGTAAAGTTTGATAAGTTGCCAGAACTAGTCGCCGCTTTACTGCCTACCGAATGATTTGAATTATACGCACCGAGTTCATAAGACTCACTACCCAAATCTTCCGCATAGAACGAACCAACGCTTACCGCGATAGTTTGGAAAGCTTTTGCGCCTACCTGGAACTGTTCTGTACCAAATGTACCGTCAAGCAACTTACGATCACCAAACGTTGTGGTTTCCGCAATTCGGTCTAGTTCTCGTTGCAACTGTGTCACTTCTTCTTGAAGTGCCGCCCGGTCGCCGTCAGAATAGGTACCATTGGCTGCCTGTATCGACAGATCTCGCATACGATGCAAGATGTTTGTACTTTCTTGTAATGCACCTTCCGCTGTTTGCGCCATAGAAATACCATCATTAGCATTTCGTGTCGCAACGTTAAGGCCATTAATTTGCGAAGTTAATCGGTTTGATATTTGCATACCAGCCGCATCGTCCTTCGCACTATTGATTCGTAATCCCGACGAGAGTCGTTGCATAGATGTTTGCAACATTTCTGTCGAGTTATTTAAATTCCGTTGCCCATTAATCGAGGCAACGTTTGTGTTAATAAACATACCCATTATGTTATCTCCTCAATGACAAAATTTTGCCGTTACACATAGTGAGCAACATGCGTGCCAAAGTTAAAAAACAAAAATGAAGTCGATTTATTTATACTCAAGTCTAATATATTTCGATTTGAATAATAAGTTTTATTCTTTATATAACAGTAACTTAATTTAAAATTAAGAAAATAAACAACAGAGATCTTTATAGGTTTAGTGTGAGCTGGCTTTAACTAGCAGATTATTGACGTCTGAGAAAGTAATGGCAATCAGTTGCCGTTTAAATTGTGTTAGGGGAAAACTATTAACAATTTTCGACGGGATCTAACAAGTTGATGCTAATCAGATTTTCTTTGACCAGGCGATCTACAGTGGCCACAATACTATTTACGTCGTGTAATGCGTCATGAACATGACCTTTGAGTTGTATGCCTATTTGTTTATGTAACAAACCACTGCATACTTGAAAGTTATATTTCTCTATTTTACGCAGCGGCACACTTAAATCGATGTGTTCAAGTAACTTCGGCGCTAATCGAATTCCATTTAGCTCAGCATTTTCTGCTAGGACCTTTTGATCATTACCCCAACTCGCCAGTTTAACGTCATCGCCCTGGCAAAATTTGTTAAAATCATAAATCGCCGCCGGAAAACTGACGCCTTTTTGATCGATCAATGTTTGAGTTATTCCAGTTAGGTCAATCACGTATTGACTTAAGGTTGGATTTATAATTGGCTTTATATGTCTAGAAAAGGACTCTAAAATTTGACATCCCGTGTCGCAAACTTCAATTTTAAGTGCCGCCAGCTGGATAAGTTCTCTATGCTCCCAAGGTTCTGACCAACGTCTTGCCATTGAGCCTTCCCATGCGGTGAACTCAGTGTCGTAGATTACAAATAACAAATGAATATCCATTACCAATTCTGATGAAATTACAGATTAATAATGCCAATAATTTATAATTTGGCAAGGATTGAATTGGGACTAAAACGATTAGGTAATGAAAGTAGTCGATACTAAAAAATATTAGTAAAACTATGAGAGATATAAATGATTAAAAGGACAGAAACAAACAAACTGAGACTTGATGGCTTTGCCGGCATGATTCTAATTCGTTTAGCGTTTTCGTAGCGCATTCGTTAAGCTTATTAGAAGTAGAATTAGAATTAGATTTGAAGGTAACGTAATGAGGGATGAAACGTCATGTTAACGAGAATTATATGATTCGTTAACATGACATTATACGTTAAAGGTAATTAAATAAACTTAGGTTTTGAATTTTAACAAAGGATTGTTGAGCTGCTTGTAGTGCAACTTTCGACGTTTCTAAATTGTTTACCGCTTCGTAAATATCCACTTCTTCTAGCGTCGCCAACGTTGAAATCGTAATCGATTGGAAATTTAATTGGGCTTGTTCCATATTATCGACAATATTCAGACGAGAACCAATTTCAGAACGAGTATTACCGGTAGTTACAAGTCCTTGATCCAACTCATGTAATAACATACCTAACACCTCTACTCGGCGCGAGTTTTCTGGCCGAGCGACTTCAAACGTATCTCCTACTGCTGGAGTACCTGTGACTTCATATTCGATACCCGCAACAACAATTGCTTCACCTGAGGTGAATTCCGTATCAAAACTTTGACCTTCAGGTTGCGGTTTAATTCGTTTTGTGACTGGATCAATTTCATCCATTCTAACACTATCTGCAACCCCATCGCCGATAGTATCGATAAAAGATATCCTAAAATCACCAATGACATTATCTTCAGGATACAAAACAATGCCCCCCGACAGTATTCCGGTACCAGTGTTTGCCGGTATTACCATCGAACCTGAAGTTCCCGGAGTGTATAAAGGATGATCCGGTGGTAACAGATCACCAGGAGGGGTGTTTAAATCTACAGAATTGAGAGCTTCATCATTAGCTGTTGCTACAAATCGCGAGCCATTAATTGTCATGCTATTGGATGCTTGAGACATAACCCACTGCGTGTTTTTTGTTGGTTCACCAAAAGTAAAACTTGTGCCAACAGCTGGTAATGCGGCGGCTGGATCAGATGGGAACTTACGCCCTCCCCACTCGATGGTATCTCCCATTACAAATGGTACTGGACCAGCCACAACCTTGTTTCTATCTAAATCAACAATTTCATACTCGCCTGCAGCAGTAAAATTAACTTCAAAGTTTGATAACTCAGAATCTCGCTGTGGTGACAGGTCTATAGTTTCGCCCGCGACTGGAGGATTTGAGCCATTAGTTTGAAACGTGATCCCTTGAACGGTTATTTCGTCTCCAGGCAAATAACCCGTCACCGAATCTAAGACTTGATTCGCAGGGTCTAGGCCTAGGTCTATTATATCGTAGCCATCACCCGTTGCATTAAACTGAATTTGATAGGTTGTTTCTGGAAATGCTGGCGACCTAAAAGCCGAAGGGTTGGTAACTGTCCCCGTGGATAATTTGTCTGAACTTGGCGTAAAATAACCATAATCTGACGTTAAATTATCCACAAATGCGTTGCCTGTTGCATTTGCATCTACGTAAGTATTCGGTGCGATAAGCAAATCTCTTATCCCTTCATCCCCTTGGTATTGAGCAAAACCAAATTGATCGATTTCATAGGCAGGTGAAGTTGTCTGGTACCCAGAAAATATGTAATCCCCTGCTGAATTTGTTGCATTTACTTGCCCCATAAATTCACTAACCCTAGCGCCAATTTCATTGCCTAAAGCCTGCAAGGCAGCAGAATCATAAGCTCCGTTTATGGCTTGGGTTAACAATTCTTGAGAACGGTACAAAGTATTAGTCATGGAATCTAACTGAGTCTCAGAAACACTATTGTAGCGACGGGCACTATCTTGCGATGCTAAATATCTATCGCTGACCTGGATCTCTTTTTTCAGTCTTATTACCGTATTTGCCCCTGTTGGATCATCCGACGGATTAATGATCTTCTTACCCGTGGACAATTCTAACTGAGCTCTATCAAGGTTTGCTTGACGCGTTTGCAACTGAGCAACGTTTCGTTGGAAATAATTTGCTGTTGCTATTCTAGTGGCCATAAATTACCTCCTAACCTGCCGCTGATAAGAGCGTTTGGAACGTCTCACGAGCAACGGTAATGATCCGCGCTGATGCTGAATATGCTTGTTGGTACTGAATTAAATTTGCCGCTTCTTCATCTAAATTAACCCCTTGAACTGCGGCTAATCTTGCGGATGAACCACTTAATAAGGTTTGATAGGAATCCCGGGCTATTTCTGTACTTTTAGTGTCTACACCTACCGCTGTTACTAGATCTGCATAACCCTCAGAGAAACTATTTAGTCCATTATCCATGGTCTTTTTACTCTGAAAGTTCAACATGCTTAACATATTAGTGTTATCACCCGGCCCAAACTTTTTGTTGTCATTTGGTATCAGATCATTATCTGCATGGGTTAAATTAAACACTTCATTGCCTGCCAACTCACCTTCAAATTGCATGGTAAATCCAGGGCCGTTTATAATTTTATCTGCAGCAATATCTTGAAACCCACCATTAACGGAGTTGCCCGCACTATCTTGAATATCGTACTGCGTGCCGGTTGCGTCTACTACTATTTGCAGCATAGGATCCGGTAAAGGTGGAACATTGTTCGGTGAAGGATAACTGGCATTGCTCACATTATTAATTTCATAAAGTGACAAGCTCACGTTATTTGTATTGGTCACAGAATCTATTTCAAAATAATTATCTGCCGCAGCAATGAGCTTTGGATCTTCAATCACAATATCAATTTTACTTGCGCCATTCTTCAAGGCATTGATTTGCCACCTATCGCCCGCTGTCATATTGTCTGTATCAATGGCCATAGACAAACCGGTATTGCCGATTGTTAACTCAGTGCCTGCATTCATTTGTGCGATCTGCGCAGGATCAAAACTCTCGATAACATTGCCTTTTGCATCAGACACGATAAGATCTGTACCGTCATAGTCTAGATCATAAATATCGGTTGTAAGTTGGCTGGAATTTCGAATATTGATTTCAAATTTAGATTCAACTGGGTTAGTGACCGCACCAAAGGTTCGACTTAGCACTAACTGTGGATCATTAATATCGCTAAATAAATTAGACCCCACTTCGCCATTTAAATCACGCCCTAGTGACTGTTGCCTGTTGAACGAATCTGCAATAACGATAGCAAGTTTCCCTAACTCCCTTATCGCTGGCATTATCATTTCATCGCGGACATCGAGTAAACTAGACACAGAACCGCCGCTTAATTGGTCGGTAACAATTGATTTTGATTCGGAATCTTCTTTGGTCGAAACGCCAATCTCTAAAATACCAGAATCAAATTCATTGCGAATAACAGACATTGGCAATGCAAAGGCACCAGTAACCAAAGTTACGCCCTGGCCAACGGTGACATTCACAGTGCCATCATCTAGCTGTATTGTGTCGACCTGCGTCATCTGACTTAGTCTTTTTATTAGTTGCTCGCGGCTATCTAGCAGATCATTCGGGGCAAAGCCCTCAGATCCAACAGCATTCTCAACCTGAATTTTACTGTTTAATAGTGCAATTTCAGAAGTAATAGAATTGATTTCTGAAACGGATGTATAAATCTCTTCATTAATTGACCCCATATGCTGAACAGCTACTTCTTCATAAAGAGTATTAAAACGTTTTACTGTATTTTCAGCCGTCGACAAAACGACATTTCTAGCTGAGATTAACGTTGGCTCTTCAACAACACCGTTAATGCCATTAAACATTTCTTCAAATGTGGCGGTTATGCCAGTGTCAGGATCGGCCAGTAGGTTATCTAATCGACTGGCGTTTGTTAGTCTTGTTTCATTATAATTGTATTGGCTTTCGTTAAAGATAACTTCATTGTAATTAAATTCATTAAACGTTCGGGTAATGGCAGCTAATTGAGTTCCGTTGCCAAGAAAAGTAGAACGAAAGGCGTTACCTACCGTAGACTCAGTTTCAACACGTTGTCGGCTGTAACCTTCGGTATTAACGTTAGCAATGTTATGACCTGTTGTGTCTAACCCAAATTGAGCTGCTGCTAACCCCGATACACCAGTACCTAAAATGCCACTAGCCATTTTCTAACCCCTTATTCGACTTGCGGTTTAACGTCCAAATCGCCAATCATTGTTTTAAAACTGTTGCTTTGCAAAATGCCAAGGATCTTGTCTGCATAATTCGGATCCGTTGCATAGCCTGCCTTCTGTAAACTATGCAAAAAGTGTTCCGTATTGTCAGTGCGTTCTAATGCCTCATCGTATCGGCCGTTGCTTTTTAGAAAATTGACAAAGTCGTCAAACGACTCTGAAAAATTGTCATAGACACGAAACGGTTCAATTTTTCTTACCGGTAAGCCATTTTCAAACTCCAAAGTAGATTGTGCAGCTTTAGCGCCTTCCCAATCTCGATGCGCTTTAACGTTAAATAAGTTAAAACTCGACTCACCATTTTTATCTTCGATAATATGTTTACCCCAACCTGTCTCAAGCGCCGTTTGAGCAACCATAACTGCGGGGTTAAGACCAATTTCAGATGCCGCTTTTTTGGCATAACTCCAAATTTGACTAACAAAATCTTTCGGTGTATCAAATTCCACCGGCTCTTTTTTCTGCTGTTGGGCAATATCTGTTGCCACTGGGTTGACCGTAAGACCGACATGTTTAAACGCATCATCGACCATTTGGTTGAAGTGATTTTTAACGCCGTTCGGAGATAGCAACGCAGGGTCTAACAATGATGCGCTTAGAGGCAACTTATCCGTAGGATATTGATTTAATGGATCTGTAGTTTGAGCGTTTGTTTGAGAGGTATTCCCAAATTCATGGCGCTCGAATGTTGCGTCGTTTCTCAGTGTCGTGCCATTACGATATCGTTCGGGAGCATTGGACAGCTGTTGCACGATAAGTTCTGAAAGGCCTAAACTGCCTTTACTGGCCATGTCAGTAGCGAGTTGTTGGTCATACATATCACGGAAAAACTTAGTCGTGTTTGAATGCATAGGGTTACCCTCTTCAAACGCGGCGTTCGCTTTTCGCATCGACTGCAACATCATATTGATGAAAATAGACTCGAAGTGTTCAGCAGCTTGCTTCAACGCTTCTTTGTCATCAGGGTTCGCTCCCGCATGCGCTTTGAGCTGCTGGATCCCCGCTATGTCTAGATAATTACCTGCATCGCCTAACTGATTCATATGACGTTATTTTGACATTAGTTAATAATAACGTGATTACTTCAAGAAACGCGCCAACTCGTTAGAAGCCTTATTAAAGTCGCTTTTGTTAAGCTTTGGATAATCTAATTTGTCATAACTAAAATTTTCTAGTTACTAATGCTGGGATTGAGATTGAGATTGAGATTGAGATTGAGATTGAGATTGAGATTAAGATTGGAACTCAAACGTCAAAAGCCGCTTTTGCGGCTTTATAACAGGATATATAACGAGGTGATTAGTGAGCTAAAGTAAAATATTTACCTAATTCATTTTGCATTTCATCATTCAAATTACCAATGAAACATACACGAGATTTATCTGGTACACGCGAAAAAACCTCTTCGATTTGCGCTGCAATGCCACCTTCGGCTAGCTCGATTTGCTCAGCAAAATACTCAGAATCTTCTTCATCTTCAATATTGGTAAGTGCTTCAAATGCGCCAAGCCCAACCGGTGTAAATTGAATTTCATTATCTTCAATTACGCCACCTGAGAGACAGCAAAATATCTGTTTTTCAAAGTAAGCAACTTCATAAACATGGTATTGAACCTGTTGGTCTTTGTCCAATTCTAACATCTCTAGAATTGCATGATTTGTATCTTGATTCGCAGTTACATTTGTTAATAATACTTGGGCGAAACTCATATCGATCCCCTTCCTGTTTTTTATTTAGTTAAATTAAATTACAACCAATTGCCCGTCAATTGCGCCAGCTTGCTTTAATGCCTCTAATATTGCCATTAAGTCACCTGGAGCAGCTCCCACTTGGTTTATCGCTCGAACTAGGTCGTCAAGGTTAACGCCTGGGTCAAATACAAACGCGCGGGTATCATCACGAGCTACATCTATAATGGTTTGGTTTGTTACCTGAGTTTCACCATTTGAAAGCGGCTCAGGTTGATTTACGTCTTGATTCTCTGCAATAGTCACCGTCAAGCTACCATGCGTAATAGCAGCAGGCTTAAGCTTAACGTCTTTACCTATAACGATAGTGCCTGTTCTTGAATTTACAATAATTTTGGCGGACGTATCGGCTGGCGTAAATTCTAAGTTTTCTAACGTTGATAGATACGCAACACGCTGTCCAATATCTCTTGGCGCTATGACTCTGACAGAAACTGAGTCCAATGGTTTTGCCGTATTAGGACCGACTAGGTTGTTAATTGTATCAGCTAACCTTTTAGCTGAAGTAAAATCAGCTTCGTTTAAATTGAAAGTGATATAATCCCCGTTTCCAAATGGCGTTGGAACGGTTCTCTCAACGGTAGCGCCATTAGGAATACGCCCCACTGTCGGAATATTGACTGTGACCGAAGAACCATCTTGGCCTTGAATGCCTAGACCGCCAACAACCAATGACCCCTGCGCAACGGCGTAAATATTGCCGTCAGCACCTTTTAACATTGTCTGTATTAATGTGCCGCCTCGCAAACTTCCGGCACTGCCAATTGACGATACGGTAATATCTATACTTTGTCCTGGTTTCGCAAATGCTGGTAGATCAGCGTGGACGGCAACCGCAGCAACATTTTTAATTTTAGGTTTTAAATTTGGATCCAATTGAATACCAAAGTTACCTAACATCGCTTTAAAGCTTTGTTCCGTAAATCGTGTTTGTTCACCGGTGCCTGGTAAACCAATGACTAACCCGTAACCTACGAGTTGATTAGACCGAATACCTTCGACCATCGATACGTCTTTAATTCGTGTTGCTTCTGCTTGCATCGAAACGACACCAATTAAGCAGCTAAATAGCAGTATTAAACCTTTCATATTTGCTCCTAAAATGGCCACATCGAGCTCATAAAAAATTGTGATATCCAGCCAGCTTCATTGCTTTCTGCCAAGCTGCCTTTACCACTGTACGAAATTCTTGCATTCGCAACGCGGGTTGAATCAACAGTATTCTCAGAACTGATGTCTTCTGACCGTACAATGCCTGTCAATCGAATAAATTCTTGTCCGGTATTTAACGTAAGCCATTTTTCGCCACGTATTATTAAATTTCCGTTTGGTAATACTCTTAAAACATGGACAGTAATTTGGCCACTTAAGCTATTACTTTGATCTGATTTGGCATCACCTTTAAAAGTGCCATCGGAGCCTATCCCCATCTGCAGCGTATTACCGCCAATGGTTGGTGCAAGACCGTTTAATCCAACTAACGGTGATAAACTCGCGTCTGTTTCTTTTTTAGTTTCTGTTTTAGCTGACTTAGATGCCTGAGTATTTTCCATTAATAAAACTGTGATGATGTCACCAACACGGCGTGCCTTAGTATCTGAATATAGGCCATTTGACCAACCACTCTGATACAAACTCCCCGTTGCAACAACTTCATCTGATTTGATTTCAGGCATTATAGGTGCGAAAAACGTATCTTCTTCTTCAATATCATGATTCACCGCACAGGCTGATAAATAAACAACACATAATGACGCGGCTAATGCTTTTGACATGCGTTTGGTAAACTGAACCTTGGGTTGTTTTGCCGTGAATAACATCATAATAAATCTCCAGAACTCTATAGCTGCTGAGTAATAAAGCTAAGCATTTGGTCAACTGTCGAAATTACTTTTGAGTTCATTTCATACACACGTTGACTCTCAATCATGCTAACTAGCTCTTCAGTTACGTTTACATTTGACGTTTCTAGAGCCCCCTGTACGATGATACCCAAACCGTTAACCCCTGGGTTACCTTGAACCGGGGCACCACTTACTCCAGTTTCAATATATAAATTTTGACCCGTTGGCTCTAAGCCGGCAGGGTTAATAAACTCTGAAATGGTCAACTGTCCAATAACAACACCAGCACCTTGACCCGGTACTTGAACTGAAATTTCACCTTGCTGGGAAATTGTTATCGACTGCGCTTCAGCCGGAATTGTTACTTCAGGCTGCAATGGGAAACCAGCCCCAGAGGTTACCAATCGTCCATTTTCATCAATTGAAAACTGGCCATTTCGAGAATAAGCTAACGTTCCATCTGGGCGTTGGATTTCAAAAAAACCTTTACCTTGGATCATAAAATCCAGGCTGTTTTCAGTCGTTGTCATATTCCCTTGCGAGAAGTTCTTTTGAGTCGCGACAACTTTAGTACCAGCACCGAGCATCAAACCATTTGGCATTTCAGTGTCCTGGGACGACCGACCACCAGGTTGGTTAATGTTTTGATAAAGTAAGTCTTCAAATACGGCTCGACTCTTTTTAAATCCGATAGTACTGGCGTTGGCCAAGTTATTGGATATTACCGCAATTTCAGTTTGTTGAGCGTCAAGCCCAGTTTTACTAATCCACAATGCCGGATGCATACGCGCCTCCTAATTAAAATATTCTGAGAAGTTGATCTTGTGCACGGTCTATTTCTTCCGCTTTTTTCATCAACTTAATTTGTAATTCATATTGTCTTTGATGTGCGATCATCGCTGTCATTTCGCTTACTGGACTCACATTACTAAGTTCTAATGCGCCACTTTCGATACCGATATTAGGCGAAGCGTCACAAAATCCACATAAGTCATTGGTAAGTACCGATTCTTTTGAACGAAATAAGCCATCATTACCTTTAGTCATCGAATTAAGACTTGGCGGTTCGATCAACTTAATTCGATCGACCGTTTCAAGAAAATTTGCCGGAGCGCCGGAAGGCCGTATCGTGACAGAGCCATCTGGGCCTATTTCTATTTTTTCTATTGGCAAAGGGATAACAATTGGGCCACCCTCTCCCATCACAGGAGCGCCACGTGCTGTCGTTAACAACCCTTCTTTGGTAATTTGTAAATTACCTTCCCGGGTATAAGCTTCAGAGCCTGTTCTGTCCTGTACCGCCAACATACCATCGCCTTTGATAGCGATGTCCAAATCACGACCCGTTGTCGCTATTGAACCATGGTTCATTTTAGAACCTGGACGTTCGGTTACCGCAAATACTCGCGTTGGATGCCCTTCACCAAATGCTTGCATGGAGCGCTGCTGTTCAAAGTCAGCACGAAACCCTGCGGTCTTCGCATTTGCCAAGTTATTGGCATTCATCGATACACCGATCAAATTTTGTTTAGCGCCAGACATGGCGACATATAACATCTTATCCATCTATAGCCTCTGTCAATAATTCGACGATGGTTATTTTGGTTTTAATACTGCATGAATTGTGCCAGAGAATATTGGCGCTTGTTAAAGGGAGGTATTTATTAGGACAGTAATGACTAATACAGTAGCTTTGGTAACGATTTTATCGATTACATTTATTAAGGGGCTTAGTTTTGAATAGATTAGAAAAACGTTATTATATTTACTGCTTCGCAGATAGTGAAATAAGTAATTCAGCCTCGGTTCGGCTAATACCACATTCATTAATGATTTCTTCAATGTCAGCGCCTAATTGAATTAACTTTTTAGCTCTAACGTAGAGTTTATCTTCTTGCCCTTCACTTTGAAGTAATTGAATATCATTTCGCAACTTTTCAGTGGTCTCCTGCAATTCGAGCAATCCTTGTTTATTCGACTGCATTTCGTTATTTTGCTGAGATTGTATTTCAATTATTTTTGGAATTTGCTGTATCGACGTTTGAATGTCGTCAATGAGGTGGTTAACATGAGATTTATCATTAAGAGCTTGCGACTCCATCAACTCTATTTTTGCAGTCTGATTTACAATCTTTTTAGATAGTATTAGCAAGGCTACAATCAGCGATGCTACAGCAACAAACAAGATGATTATTGCAATAATAGGTAATGACATGTGACCTTTCTTAAAAAATAGAACAATTAAGCAGACTGAACTTCAACTAATTTAGTCTCCATTCAGCCAGCTAAGATGATTGACGCTATGCAGATTGACTTAGATGTCTGCAATATCATCCCACTCTTCATCTGTCATCAGTTTATTTAAGTCTACTAATATTAATAATTCGCCATCACGGTTACTAACACCTTGAATAAATTTAGCGCTTTCATCAGTACCTACATTAGGTGCACTGTCGATTTCTGACGTTTTTAAATAAACAACTTGGGTTGCACTATCTACCATAATACCAATAACCTGTTTTTCAGATTCGATTATGATTATTCGCGAATTATCACTTACATCGCCAGGCATTAACCCAAAGCGGGCTCTTGTATCAATAACGGTTACGACGTTACCACGCAAGTTAATGATTCCTAGCACATAGTCAGGGGCACCAGGTACGGGAGCAATTTCAGTATGACGTAGTACTTCTTGAACCTGCATAACGTTTATACCGTAGGTTTCTTCCTCTAGTTTAAACGTGACCCATTGCAATACTTCGTCATTGCCATCCGTAACGTGATTGACTGGGGTTCTTTCTTCACTCATATGAGCAACTCCTAAATTGAATACTGACTAAACTTGTCTTGCGTCTATACCTTGTTCAAGCATGGCAATTAAATCACTTACATGCAACAAAGCACACATTTTTTCTTTAATCGTGCCCATCAACCAGGGACGTTTATGTGCATTTTTTCGCCACTTAACTGCATCTGGTGTAATTGACTCTGTTTCAACCAAACTTTCGGCTGCTAATCCCCAATTACTCTCACCTAACATGATGAGATAGCGATAGTTAAGCGACTCTTCCATGGCTTGGTTATACTTTTCAGGCATAACCCAACGCGCAGAATCGACAACATTTAACTTCTTATCTCGATTTAGCATCACGCCTTTAAACCATGCAGGCTTGCCAAACAAAGTACTTAATTCTGTTAAATTATGGATCCCACCAAGTTCCTTCAACGGCACGGCTAGTGATAAACCCGCTACGCTAAAAAATAACGCTTGAAATGGTTCATCTGGGAAACTTTCAATAACCTCTTTTTCAACCTTAATTGGCGGTTGTAGAGCTATTTCTTGTTTTGTTTCAACAGAAGGTGGCGCGATGTCTTGAGATACACTTCTTACTAGATCGACAGTTTTCTGACGTTCTTTAGCTATTTTTGCATCTTGTTTTAAATTTACTTGTTCCAGTAATTTAGCGACCGTACTTGTTTGCGGTGGGGGTAACTCAACTTCTGGCTCTTTAAATGGTTTTGCTGCTGGAGTTTTATGGGAAACTTGAGGTTTTTCACGCGCAAGTGGGGTCGCCATAATATCGTCAGATAGTATCGCAGGGCGTGATTGTTTTTCTGCCGTCAAAGATCCGCGATGCGTATTTGCAACCGTGTTAATGTCATTTTCTTCTTCGTCACTTAGTAGCTGGTCGAAATACTCCAGCATGACTTTTTCACTTGCAAACATCGACTTAATTATTCTCTAATGATTTTAATAATTCGTTATAGGCGTATACGCCTCTTGCACCTTTAGCATAAATAGGCAATGGCAGTTTTTCCATCGACGCATTTCTAAATTTTGTATCAATTGGGATAACCCCTTCCCAAACCTGATCACCATAAGTACTTTGCAACTCTCGATACGCTACGATCGACGCTCTTGTCCGTTTATCGTACATAGTCGGAATGATGCAAACATCGTATTTTTTCGCCTGAGAGGTCTTTATCAATTGCATTGTACGATGCATGCGTTCCAAGCCCTTTAAAGCCATACATTCGGTCTGTACTGGGATCAATACTTTGTCACTTGCGGCAAGCGCATTGACCATCAAAACACCTAATACCGGCGGACAATCTATTAAAACGTAATCGTAATCAGATGCAAATTTGTTTAAGGTTTTTTTAATAATTAAGCCCATACCAGACTTTTTACTCAAAATACCATCTAATGTGGCCATTGCCATCGTAGCGGGAAGAATACTTAAATTTGGTACTGGAGATTGCCAAACACACTTTTGCCAATGTTCCTGATCCATAGAGTCTGAGTGCAAAAATACATCATAAACGCTATGCGTTAATTCTTCTGAATCAATGCCAAAATAATAAGAAAGTGACGCATGGGGATCGGTGTCTAACATAAGGACTTTTTTACCTTTCAGCGCCAATATTGCGCCTAAGGTTATAACAGAAGTCGTTTTACCTACTCCACCTTTCTGATTTGCAACAGTCCAAACCTTCACATATTCACCTAGTTATTATTATTTAGTGGTTACTGTTTAGTTTATCTAAAACGTTTAACACGCCATCAAATTCGATTAAAAATCGTTCGCGCAATTAGAAGTTATTAATAGTATCAGCTATCTAATGAGATTAGTGCTTTTATTTTAACGAGCTGCGGTTTAAGTGCTTTACCTCTGAATCTAAGTTCAGGGAACACATAAACTGCAATTTAACGTAAATTAAATTCTTTAAGAATGGAAGGGCCAATTTGCTCTAGTGAAATCGACTGTTCTGAAACACCAGCACTTGTTACCGCTTGTGGCATACCATAAACCACACAAGATAATTCGTCCTGCGCCCAAATCTTAGCGCCACGTTGTTTCAACATTCGACTGCCTTCGCGGCCATCCGCTCCCATGCCAGTCAAAATAATTGCCAATACATCACCACCATAAACTTTCGCAGCACTGCCAAATGACAAATCAACACTTGGTTTATAAGTTACACGAGCTGCCTCATCATCCATAATTTTAATCGTCCCGTAACCAGGTCGACCTTCAATCAACATTTGCTTCCCGCCTGGTGCTAAATATGCCACACCTGGTCTTAATGGCTCGCCATTAACTGCTTCTTTTACCGAAATATTGCATAACGTATTTAAACGAGAGGCAAATGCTGGGGTAAAAGCTGCTGGCATGTGTTGAACAAGAATAATCGGGACGTTAAAGTTTGCAGGTAATGTTGTAAGTACTTTTTGCAACGCAACGGGTCCGCCTGTTGACGTACCAATCGCTAATAATTTATATGACTTTCCAGACGAGTTTCGAATCGCCGACGTTGCCTGCCGTTGAGGTGCCGCTTGACTCGTTTCAGTTGTTCTTCGAGTTGATGAACTTTGCAGGCTGCTACCCAGTCGCGAAGACATTGTTGAAGTAGAGGTCGCTGGTTTAACTATTGCTCGTTCTGACACTTCAGAACGAATTGGACGACGTCGAGCTAATATACTGGATTTTGCGCCTAATGCTTTAACTCGCTCCTGCAGTAAAGCGGTTCCTTCTTTTTTATCTTTGGCTATGTCTTCAAATTTTTTCGGAAGAAAATCAAGGGCACCAGCTTCAAGTGCATCTAACGTTGCAGTGGCCCCATCGTGTGTTAAAGATGAAAACATAATAATAGGCGTAGGTGTCACTGCCATTATTTTTTTGACGGCTGTAATGCCATCCATGACAGGCATTTCGATATCCATCGTGATCACATCTGGACGTAACTTTGCGGTTTGTTCAATTGCCGCTTGCCCATCAGCTGCATCCCCAATAACTTGTAAGTCAGGGTGCGAGTTCAAGATTTCTGTTACTCTACGTCGAAAAAACGCAGAGTCATCTACAACCAATACCTTTATTGTCATTTTTAAATACTACTTAAACCTTAAGTTAGACCGTTTAGCATAATGTTTTAACAAGTTCGGTACATCAAATATAAGCGCGATACCACCATCCGATGTAATCGTCGCCCCTGCCATTCCCGGAGTTCCTTGCAACATAGCGTCCAATGGTTTAATGACAACTTCTTCTTGTCCGATTAATGAGTCCACAACAAAACCAACTTGTTGTACACCAACTTGAATAACAACTACATGGCCTTTACCAACAACTCGGTCAGCTGGGTTATTGCCTTTGATCAACCAGTCTTCTAAATAAAATAGTGGGATCGCTTTTTCTCTAACGATAACAGTCTGCTGGCCGTCAACTATATTTGTCTTTGTTAAATCCAGATGAATAATTTCATTTACCGTTGATAGCGGCAATGCAAATATCAACTCACCAACAACAACCATTAAGGTTGGAAGAATTGCTAGTGTCAGTGGTACTTTAATTTCTAGTGTAGTGCCAACGCCTAATTCAGACTGGATATCGACAGAGCCGTTAAGCTGAGTGATTTTGGTTTTAACCACATCCATACCAACGCCACGACCAGAGATGTCTGATATTTCTTCTTTCGTTGAGAAGCCAGGAGCAAATATTAAATTATATGCTTCAGTGTCTGACAATCGAGCTGCAGCATCCGCATCGAGAACGCCTTTATTTACGGCTATATCTTTAAGCTTTTCAGGGTCCATTCCTTTACCGTCATCTTCGATGACTAACAAGATATGATCGCCTTCCTGTGACGCCGATAAACGAACTGTACCGACTCGGCTCTTACCAGCGTTTTCACGTTCGTCCGGCATTTCAATGCCGTGGTCTACGGAATTTCTAACTAAATGCACTAGCGGATCGGCTAGAGCTTCTACTAAATTTTTATCTAAATCGGTTTCTTCACCGAGTAATTCCAATACAATTTCTTTATTTAAACTTCGAGCCAAATCTCGAACAACCCGAGGGAATCGACCAAATACCTTTTTAATCGGTTGCATACGCGTTTTCATTACCGCGCCTTGCAGGTCTCCAGTTACAACATCTAAATTAGATATTGCTTTGGTCATCGCTTCATCAGATCCTAAATTAACCCCTAAGCTCACCAACCGGTTACGGACTAAGACAAGTTCACCAACCATATTCATAATTTCGTCAAGGCGTTTAGTGTCAACACGAACAGTTGTTTCAGCTGCCGGTGGTGGTGGTGCCTTTTTCTCACCAGGTTTAGGTGACTTAGCCGACGCAGCTTTAGCAGGAGCGGGTTTAGCCGCTACAGGCGGTTTTGGTGCCGGTGCTGGCGTCGCTTTTGGCGCTGGCGGTTCAGGTGGTTTTGGTGCCTGAGCTTTTGGTTTACTTACTGTTGGTGACGCGCCTTTGCCATGTAATTCGTCTAACAAAGATTCAAATTCGTCATCACTTATCTCATCACTTTCATTTGAAAACGAGACAGGTTGTGCTGGAGCCGTTGGTGCAGCATTACCAGCCGAAGATTTTGATGTTTCAAACGACCCTTTCCCATGTAATTCATCTAATAATGCTTCAAATTCATCGTCTGAAAAGTCATCACCACTACTAGCAATTGCTGACGACGTGGGAGAAGTAGGTGCTGGCGTCGCTGTCGCGGCCGGCTTACCATGGAGTTCGTCTAATAATGCTTCAAATTCGTCTTCTGATATTTCATCTATATCGCCGCCAGTCAAATTAACTTCTGGTTCGACATCTGCAACCGTTTCAACTACTTCGGCCTCCGGATGACTATAACGATGTAGACGTTCTAACAGTTGTGGATCAGCAGGAGCTGGGTCTTCACCAGCTTGAACTTGAGCAAACATTTCGTTGACGGTGTCGAGCGCTTGGAGAATAACATCCATCAATTCAGGTGTTACGCTCCGTTTGCCAGTCCTCAGAATGTCGAAAACATTTTCTGCACCATGGCACGCGTCCACCAAATGCGTTAACGCTAAAAAGCCAGCGCCACCTTTGACGGTATGAAATCCACGGAAAATGGAATTCAAGAGACCAGCGTTTTCTGGGTCATTTTCCAGTTCAACTAGCTCTTCTGATAGTAATTCTAAGATTTCTGCAGCTTCTATTAAGAAATCTTGTAATATCTCTTGATCCACTTCCAACGCCATTCGGCAGCTCCCCTAACTTAAAAGCCTAAACTAGATAATAGGTCGTCAACTTCATCTTGATTCGAAACAGCGTCTTCACGTGTTTCAGCATCGATGATTGGACCTTCTACACCATTGTTATCGACAGCAGCCTTAACTTCATTAATAGATTCTCTACTAGGTTCACCAAATACTGTCAGTAAGTGAATTAAACTATCTTCAACTTCTTTGACTAACTCGATAACACGTTTGATTACCTGACCAGTTAAATCCTGAAAGTCTTGAGCCATCATGATTTCAGTCATATAAAGATGAATTTGGGCTGCGTCTTTTTCTGCAGTCTCCATAAACTCATTCACTGAAAAACATAAGGTTTTAAATTCGCCCAACTCAAGTTGGCGCTGCATTAATTTATCCCACTCAGGTTTTAAACTGGAAATATCGCTATTAATTTTGTCAGCTAACGGCAAGCTAGCGTCAACGGCGTCCATTGTTTTATTGGCAGCCTGTTCCGTCAAACTCATGACGTAACTTAATCGTTCTTTTGCATCAGGGATATCATCTGTCGCCAAATTTGCAATTTTCGGATCTAATTGAAAACTAGAAAGCGAATCATGTAATTGACGTGTGAGTTTTCCAACTTCTGCAAATAATTCTTTTTGCTCAGGTGCAGCAATGCCCATTAAAATGGTGTTTGCTGTTGTATTGTCACCCGACTCTAGCGCAGCTACTAAGGCTTTAGCCTCTTCAAGGCTAATCTGCGGAGCAGTCTCTAAAGACATAGTGTACTCCTAGTTAGATTATTCTAAGCGCTCGAATATTTTTTCTAATTTGCCCTTCAACGTCGCTGCAGTAAATGGCTTAACAATGTAGCCATTAACACCCGCTTGAGCGGCGGCAACAATTTGTTCTTTTTTAGCTTCTGCAGTTACCATCATGACAGGCATATGTTTTAGGCTTTCGTCTTTACGAATCTCACGTAATAAATCAATCCCTTGCATACCTGGCATGTTCCAGTCCGTAACAACAAAATCAAAGTCACCATTTTGCAACATTGGTAATGCAGTACTTCCGTCATCTGCCTCTGAAACATTGGTAAAGCCCAAATCTCTCAATAGGTTCTTGATGATTCTTCTCATTGTTGAGAAGTCGTCAACAACCAGAATTTTCATATTCTTATCCAAAGCGTCCTCCAGTGAGGTTTTGTTAGTTCCCAATCCAGTTTCACTTATAGTAGTTCGTACCGGCTTGAAAATACATGATTAACGTAAATAAATATTATTAATAAAAATTAGGAAGTTACAAGTTTTATTATAACCATTCCTTTAATCGAGCTCGAAGCCGCACCATAGCTTGGCTATGGATCTGGCTAACTCTCGATTCACTCACGTTCAAAACGTTACCAATTTCACGTAAGTTTAGCTCATCATCATAATATAGCGAAAGAATTAGTCCCTCTCGCTCGGGCAATGACTTAATTGCCTTTATCATTGATGATTTAAAATTGTTTCCTTCGACACCGTCATAGACATCGTCCGAACCGTCAGTATGTTTTGTCACCACATCTTCCGCTACACCTAAGCTGTCCAAATCGAGGACACGGCCTGCGCTCGTCTCTTTTAACATTTGGTGGTATTGGGCAAGTGATATATCCAATGCAGCAGCGACTTCTACATCTTTAACGTCGCGTCCAAGTTCAGCTTCTAACGCTGATATTTTATTGGCAACTAATCGGGTATTACGGTGTACCGAGCGGGGAGTCCAGTCGCCACGTCGAATTTCATCCAACATGGAGCCTCGAATTCTTATGCCAGCATAGGTTTCAAAACTCGCCCCTTTTGACCCATCAAAATTCTTTGATGCTTCAATAAGACCAATCATACCTGCTTGGATGAGATCATCAACTTGGACACTGTCGGGCAATCGCGCAGCCAAATGGTGGGCAATTCGTTTCACTAACACCCCATGTTTGTTTACAAGGCTAGTGAGCGATTGTTCTTTAGCCTCGTAGGCTGCGGCAACTTTGTTGTTCAAACGAGCGCCTCTTAATTTACTAACTGCTCTAGAAAAAATTCTAAATTACCAGTCGCGTTTGTCGGCGTCGGCCAGTTATTTATTTTGGCAGCTAAAGTTTTAAATGCGACAGACGATGGCGATCTTGGGAAAGCGTCCACAATTGCCCGCTGGCGTCGAACCGCTTTTCTTAAATTGTCGTCAAATGGAATTATCGCAGTTAACTCGAGTGTGACGTCTAAAAATCGGTCCGTCACTAAAGATAATTTTTTATATAGGTCCTGGCCTTCTTTCATCGAACGAACCATGTTCGCCACGACTTTAAATCGATTGACACCATGGTCACGATTAAGAATTTTGATCAGTGCATAGGCGTCAGTAATTGACGTTGGCTCATCACAGACAACAACTAATAATTCTTGGGATGCGCGTGAAAAGGACAATACCATGTCTGAAATGCCTGCCGCAGTATCAACAATAAAAATATCCACTGGCGTTCGCATTTCACTGAAAGCTCGGATAAGTCCGGCATGCTGGGTAGGAGAAAGGTCGACCATATCTACAGTACCTGAAGTTGCCGGTACTATTTTAATGCCGTACGGCCCTTCAACTAAAATATCGTCAAGTTCAGCTTCACCGGAGATGACATGTGATAAGTTTTTTTCGACACGTAAACCTAGCATAACATCACAGTTAGCTAAGCCTAGGTCAGCGTCTAGCACTAACACTTTTTGCCCGATTTGAGCTAGGGCTATAGCGGTATTTAGCGAAACACTTGTTTTGCCAACGCCACCCTTTCCGCCTGTAACAGCGATTACTTTGGTTTTATTTGCTAAAGACATATTTCTTAAGCCACTAGCCTGGTCAGATGAACTTGCTTTAATCATACATGCCTACTGCTTTTGGCACTACCTTATTATTTTCGTTAGTTACTTTTTGCTTTAATTCAAACAATTGATTAGCTTTTTGCACAATTTTTCCTGAATTTGCAACTCTAATGTCCTCTGGGACGCGTTGACCGTTGGTTAAATAACCAATTGGCAACCTATTGTGAATTGCAACACTCATTAACTCTCCCAAACTTAAAGATTCGTCTATTTTTGTAAATATACAACCCGAAAGTGGAATTGTTTTAAAATGTTGTACGCTTTCTTGCAGTACACTCATTTGTGAAGTGGCTGATAAAACTAAATAATTTTTAATGTTAACACGTGATCGCGTTAACAAATAATTTAATCTTTCTGTCAATTTAATGTCACGTTGACTCATGCCAGCTGTATCAATCAAAACTAACTTTTTGTTTCTTAGCTGATAAATGGCTTCAGACAACTCTTCAACATCTTTTGCTTGTTTAAGCGGGCACCCTAATATTTTGGCATAAGTTGCCAATTGTTCAAGTGCGCCGATACGAAAGCTATCAGTCGTAATTAAGCCAACTTTGTCGGCACCATACATTTGTGCATAACGAGCCGCTAACTTAGCTATTGTCGTAGTTTTACCAACGCCAGTTGGACCGACCAATGCATAGACTCCACCACGTTTGATAATTTCGTTATCTGTTGTATCAAGTTGTTCAGTTAACAACGCTAACATTTTAGGCCAAACATCAGAGTGTTTAGTGTCTTCGCCAATAAAATGCGTTAAATGCTCAGCGACTTTAACTGATAAACCCATTTCTTTTAATTTGCTAGTTAACATCGCTTTTACAGGTTGACGACGATTGACGTCTTGCCACATTAAATTTGAGACTTGATGTTCTAATAATTGCTTAATTGAGTTCATCTCGGCCTTTAATGTCGCCAACTCACTAATAGAAGCAGAAACTGGAGCCGAGTGTGGATCAGACAAATCATCACCATCTAACTGTGCTTGGTGCGCTTCATTTGTATTTGAGTCATAACCAATATCATTATTTAGCGAGTTAAAATCAACCTGAGAAGGTGCTGACTCTTCGGCAACTTTATCTCGGGCTTTAGATAACCATTGTTCAAATTCTGATTCTGCTTGTTGTGATAGTGCCTGGGTCATAGTCCCGACTGGATTTTCATTTTCTTGTAAAGCTTGAACAGGCTGTGACTGACGAGGAGCAACAGTCGCTTGAGCAGGCTTACTAAAGTTGCTTTGACGCTTTAATAATTCGTCTAACGAGCTGGCCACATTAGTTGCAGGCTGACTTTGCGTTTGTGCACCTTCTGGCTTATTCATCAGTGCTTGAATTGATCCACTAGCACCGGCCATTTGTTGGTTGTTCACTCGTTGATTTGATACCGATTGCTGCGTTTCGGCTTCACTTACCGGTTGTGTAGAAGGTTTAGTTGTTAATTCTGCATCAGAATCTACCGCTGCAACAAGCTCTATACCTGTTGCCGTCTTTTTGTTTGACATGATGACTGCGTCTACACCTAACTCTTCTTTTACTTGAGCTAGTGCTGTTCTCATATCTTTTGCATAATAACGTTTTATTTTCATTCTAAATCTCCGTCAAAGTTCTGACAACTAACCAACCGAACTGACAATTTTAATTTGTTTCTCTTCTGGTATTTCTTGATACGACAGAATTACCAAACCAGGGACACTGTGTTTTAGGAAACGAGACAACACACTGCGTAACATGCCTGACGTAAGAAGAATCGAAGGTTCACCCTGTAATTCTTGATTCTTATGTGCTTCTGCAAGTGACGTTTGCATACGTTCAGCAAGTCCTGGTTCAATACCAGCGCCTTCGTTTCCAGTCGACTGCATAGACTGTTGCAACATCTGTTCCAGCTCTGGCGCTAAAGTTATGACGGGTATTTCTGCCACCGAACCAGCGGTGTCTTGGACGATGAATCTACGAAGTGCGATACGACACGCAGCCGTTAACACATCGGGGTCTTGGCTTTTTGGAGCATACTCAACAAGGGTTTGTAAAATAGAACGAATATCTCGAATTGGCACACTTTCATTTAATAAATTTTGCAGAACTTTTGTAAGTACCGACAAACTCATCATTTCTGGCACTACACCATCGACTAGTTTTGGATAATTTTTACCAATCATTTCAAGAAGATTTTGCGTTTCTTCATGACCAAGAAGCTGCGCTGCGTTATTAGTTAACAATTGGCTTATATGCGTTGCAACCACAGTAGCTGGGTCAACAACCGTATAACCTAATGACTGTGCTTTATCTCGATTTTTAGCTTCTATCCAAACGGCCTCTAAACCGAATGCAGGGTCTATTGTTTCGATACCATCGACCTTGCCAAACACTTGACCTGGGTTAATTGCTAACTCGCGATCATGTCGAATTTCAGCTTCACCTATTGTTACCCCCATCAGGGTAATACGATATACATTTGGATCTAAATCTAAATTGTCACGGATGTGAACCGCTGGCACTAAGAAGCCAAGCTCTTGGCTAAGTTTACGGCGCACACCTTTTATACGTGACAGCAATTCACCGCCTTGGGTTTTATCAACAAGAGGGATCAAACGGTAACCAACTTCTAAACCTATGGTATCGACATGGGCAACATCGTCCCAACTTACGTCTTTGTTCTCAGCCGCTTCAACAGGATCACGAGCCGGCGCTTTAACAGCTTCTTTTTTCGCTTCTAATACCGCTTCCGCCGCCCGTTTATTAGTGATATAAGCTGCGCCAAGTAAAATCGCACCAAATCCTAAAAACGTTAAGTGTGGCATACCTGGCACTAACCCCATCGCTACCAATAAACCACCAGCAACGTATAAAACTTTTTCGCCGCCAAGCTGCGATGTAACCTGAGAGCCCATCGCTTCTTCAGTGTTTTGTCGAGTAACAACAATCGCCGTGCCAATTGATAATAACAGTCCTGGAATCTGTGCAACCAGACCATCACCGATGGTTAGAATAGTATAAATCTCTACTGCTTCACCAAACAACAAGTCGTGTTGGATCATGCCGATAAACAAACCACCAATGATGTTTATAAATAAGATAATAATCCCAGCGATAGCATCACCTTTAACAAACTTAGACGCACCATCCATTGACCCGTAGAAGTCAGCTTCTTTGCCAATTTCTTCACGGCGTGCTTTTGCTTGTTCTGGTGAAATAAAACCGGCATTTAAGTCGGCGTCGATAGCCATCTGTTTACCAGGCATTGCATCAAGTGTGAATCGAGCGGTTACTTCAGAGATACGACCTGCACCTTTTGTAACAACCGCAAAATTAATGATAACGAGAATTGCGAAGACCACTAAACCGACGGCATAGTTACCACCAATAACAACGGAACCAAACGCCTCGATGACTTGTCCAGCGGCGTCTCCCCCTTTGTGTCCTTCAAGTAAAACGATACGGGTACTTGCAACATTCAGTGCAAGTCGCAGTACGGTCGCGATCAAAATAACGGTAGGGAAAACGCCAAAATCCAACGGTTTTAGGGTGTAAACCGTTACGAGTAAGATGACTAATGCAAGGGCTATGTTGAAAGAAAACAAGATATCCAGCATAAGCGATGGCAGCGGTAAAATAACCATTGCAAGCGCGGCAAGAATAAACAAGGGAGCACCTAAGCCACTAATATACTTGTTGTTTTCTTTAGAAAAAACCTGATTAAATTTTGCTACCAGTTCCATAAGATGACCGAATAAACCTTCTGATACTCTGTAAAGAGCAAGGATTAGGCCAAAGTAACTGACAATATTCTGACAAAGGATTTACCTCTGAACATTAAATTTGAAAAACGTGATCCCAAAAATAGAATTAGTGCCGCATTTCAGGCGGGATCTGCAGGTTTTTAGCCAACGGCTTGGGTTTTTGCCCCTTACCTTTCTGATGTTGATCTAATTGATAAACGTAGGCAAGAACTTGTGCGACAGCGACAAATAGCTGCTCAGGAACTTGTTGATTGATGTCTGTTGTATAGTAAATTGATCGAGTCAGCAATGGTGTTTCGACAATAGGTACGTTACGTTCTTTAGCTATGGTTCGTATGTGCATGGCTATAATGTCCGCACCTTTGGCAACCACGTAAGGGGCACTGGATTTTTCAACGTCGTATTTAATAGCAACTGAATAGTGCGTAGGATTTGTAACAACCACATCCGCATTAGGGACTTCAGCCATCATCTTACGTTGGGATATTTCACGCTGAGCTTGCCTAATACGGCCCTTAATTTCAGGGTTACCTTCGGTATTTTTATACTCGTCTTTTACTTCCTGTTTACTCATTTTTAACTGCTTAGTGTGATTGTAGACTTGATACGGTACATCAACTAAAGCAATAATAATGGTGGAGCAACATAGGCCTAAGAATATCCACGCCAACATTTCTGTCGCGTCAAAGGTATTATTTGGTAGGTCTTGAATGCTTAGGTATAAAATATCAAAAAGATAGACTTTGATAAGTAAAACGGCGACCGTAGCAACAACAAGTACCTTTAACACCGACTTAACCAACTCGACGACTGCCTGCAAGCCAAACATCCGCTTCAATCCTTTTAAAGGGGACATCTTATTTAATTTAGGGGCCATCGCCTCCCAACTAAAATTAACTCCCCCTAGCAAACTGTTGGCAATAAATGCGGCCAACAAAATAATTGCAAAGATGCCGGCTAATGGCGCGCTAATGTTTTCGATAACGGCGCCAAATACAGAAAATACTTTTTTCGGGTCAAATGCGTCGTCGCGCTCTAACTGAAATTGAGATTGCATCACTTCCATCAAGGAAATACCCAACTTATCACCCAACATGATTAGCGCTACGGCACTGGCAATTAGAACACCTGTTGTGCCTAATTCCTTCGAACGGGCAATTTGACCTTTTTTTCGAGCGTCTTCTAAACGCTTGGCTGTGGGGTCTTCTGTTTTTTCATTGTCGCTATCGTCTGCCATTGAAGTACCCTAAGTTAACAACCGATCAGTGTGCACATCATTTCTAATGAGCGTTGCCAGTTTTTTTCAAAGTGAAAGACAAAGTTCTCCATCGTGATCCACATGACGATCAATCCAGACATCATAGTAAATGGAAAACCAATAGCAAAAATATTCAACTGAGGTGCTGCTCGGGTCATAATTCCAAAGCTTAAGTTGATAATTAGCATACCGACAATCGGAGCTAAAGCTAATACTAACGAGGCAGCAAACATCCAACCACCAAAATCGACTAACTCTCTGAAACCACCAGTGGCGTACCAAACTTCAGTGATCGGCATCAAATGAAAACTTTGCACGACCATTTGCAACATCACAATGTGACCATCGATAGCCCAAAACATTAACGTCGCTAGGATCAGATAAAATTGACCTACCGCCGGTACGTTCATACCATTTGTCGGGTCAACCATCGAGGCAAAACCTAAACCAGCCTGCATTGCAATAGCTTGGCCTGCAATAACAAATACTTGCAAAAATACCGTGGATACAAAACCAATTGCGGTACCAATTAAAATTTGTTGCCCGACTCTGATCACCATCTCAAATGAAAATAAATTATTAAATGGTGTTGGTGGCAAGACAGGCATAACCATAATAGTAAATGCCACAGCGTAGGCGGTCTTAATGGGTGTGGGGATACCTTTGCCGCCCATACCAGCCATTACCATTAACATCGCTGATATGCGGGTTAAAGGAAGCAGAAGGTCTGCTTGGTATTGCAACAGGGTGTTGAGTAGGATTTCCATAACGGATCAGCCTATTACTGATGGTATTCGATTTATTAGCTCAAACGTAAAGTCCATTATCTTACCAATGATCCAGTGGCCTGAATACATAAGTGCCAATAAAGTCACTATTAATCGAGGCAAGAAACTTAGGGTTTGTTCATTGATAGACGTGGCCGCTTGGAAAATAGCAACCATTAAACCAACTAATAAACTTGGTACAACAATGGACGCGACCAGTAAAATGATCAACCAAAGTGCTTCACGCAGAATATCAACAAAAACCTCAGGAGACATACGTTATCCTATGTTCCTAGACCAAAACTTTTAGCCAATGTTCCCATTACTAACGTCCAACCATCTACAAGCACAAACATCATTAGCTTAAATGGCAGTGATACAATCATCGGTGATAACATCATCATACCCATTGCCATCAAGACCGAAGCAACCACTAAGTCTATGATCAAAAATGGTATGAAAAACATAAAACCGATTTGAAAAGCTGTTTTTAATTCAGAGGTGACAAACGCAGGAATAATAACCGTCATAGGTAACTCTTCTGGCGCATTGAGTTGAGTATAGCCGGCGATTTCAGCAAAAGACTGCAGATCAGAAATTCGGGTTTGGCCTAACATAAACTCTCTCATGGGCAGTTTCGCTTTTTCGAAAGCCTGCAATGACGTAAGTTCTTCGCTTAAATAAGGCTCCACCGCTGTTTGATTAATTTCGTCAAATACAGGGGCCATAATAAATAAACTTAAAAATAGCGCCATACCAATAAGCAATTGACTGTTTGGTGTTTGTTGTAACCCCATGGCCTGTCGCAATATAGCTAATACCACGATGATTCGAGTGAAAGAGGTCATCAACATGACAATTGCTGGAATAAAACTCAGCGCTGTCATCATCGCCAATACTTGCAATGTTACGCTGTATTCTTTTGAACCATCGGGGTTATCAACAACAGTGACAGCTGATATACCGCCGTTTTCGGCTAACGCCTCTGGTGCCAAAAATAGCAATATGGCAATGGTAATTGAAACTAAAATGCGCATTAACTCATCCGTTCTTCTGCGTAGAATTTGCGTCTGTTTGCGGTGGTGTATACCCAAACAATTTATTGATTTTATTAACCAACGTCGAGTTGGCCATAGGCAATGTTTTTGATTCTATGGGATTTTCAAGAGAAAACAAATGATTTACATTTTGCGGTGTCACGCCAATGGCATGTTGTTGCCCTTGAACTTCAATAATAATGATCCGTTCTCGGCCACCTAGTGACATACTTGAAACAAGCTTAAAGTGCCCTGTATTGTTTGGGGTCAAGTTAAGTTTTTTCGCGACAAACGCAACAACAATTATAATAAAAACCACTAATAACAAAGCCAGCAACATAGGCATAAGCGCGTCGCTGGCTGGTGTATTTGCCGGTGTTTTCGATGCAAAGTTTTGTTGTTTTACAACCTCTTCAGCAAACGCCGTTTGGCTGATGACAGCAACAAAACTAAAGCATAACCGTTTAACGTAACTTTTTAATACGTTCAATTTGACTGATAACATCTGTAAGTCGAATACCAAATTTGTCGTTAACAACGACCACTTCGCCGTGAGCAATCAACGTGCCATTAACTAATACGTCAAGTGGTTCACCCGCAACACGGTCAAGTTCAACAACGGAGCCTTGATTTAGTTGCAATAAGTTACGAATACTAATTTTACTGCGGCCAACTTCCATTGAAATATTAACCGGAATATCTAAAATTGTTTCTAGCTTACGCGTCTCATCTTCATTTAAGTTGCTTCGTGCTTCTGTTAGTTCGTCGAGTTCAGCGGTTTGAATACCGTCATCGCCACCACCATCTTCAGCTTCGGCTAGGGCTGCTGCCCACTCGTCCATAGTATCTTGATCATCACTCATAATCATTTACCTTAAAAAATTTATAACGACTTATAATTCCAAATCGTCTTCTAATGCTAATAATTCGGAATCGTCGTCTAGTCGACGACCACCTTTGGTCAATACGTTCATTTCTGACTTAGCAGATTCTGGACGTTTTATCTTCTCTGAAATCTGGATCGCGACATTGTCACGACATTGTCCTAATTTAGCTCGGTACGTTGGCAGACCTTCGACAAATACCGTAATGTATTCTGGCATTTCAATTGGAATAATATCGCCGTCTTTTAGATTCATAACTTGATGTAATGGTAAGTCCATTTCTAACATCTGAGTATGTAAATCAACATACACATCCATTATTTCGTCTCGAAGTGCCTTACTCCAACGATAGTCCGTATCTTCTCTATCACTTTGAACACCAGCATCTAACAGCTCACGAATGGGTTCTAACATTGAGTATGGTAGCGCTACGTGGAAGTCTCCACCGCCGCCGTCAAGCTCAATATGGAATGAACTAATTACGATAACTTCAGTTGGTGAAACAATATTTGCCATCGCTGGATTCACTTCAGAATCAAGATATTCGAAACTTACGTCCATGACCGGCGACCAAGCTTCTTTGTAATCTTCGAAAATGAGTTTCAGCAACATCTGAATAATTCGACGTTCTGTTGGAGTAAATTCGCGGCCTTCTATTTTTGCATGGTAACGACCGTCACCTCCAAAAAAGTTATCCACTAAGATAAATACCAGACGTGCTTCCATGGTGATTAAGCCAGTACCTTTTAACGGTCTGAATCGAACCATGTTTAAGCTAGTTGGTACAAACAAGGTGTGAATATATTCACCAAACTTAATCATTTGTACGCCGTTTATTGACACTTCAGCAGTACGTCTCATCATGTTAAACAGACTGATCCGCATATGACGCGCAAAACGCTCATTCACCAACTCAAGAGTTGGCATACGGCCACGCACGATCCGATCCTGCGAGGAGAAGTCATAGTCTAGGGTACCGGCTTCACCGCCGCCACCGCCTTCCTCTATTTCTTCTTCTTCGACATCATCGACTCCGTGGAGCAACGCATCAATTTCATCTTGTGACAGAAGATCAGTCATATTAGTTCTCTTATTATTACCTGCCGGTTATTGCATTACAAAACCAGTAAACAATACTTCCTCTACAATTTTCGAGCCAGTTATATCAATTACTGCTTTTTGCACGTCTTTGGCTGCTTTTAACTTCAATGCATCTTTACCTGCAGTGGTGGCCAAGTCATCGGCTGTAGCAGTGCTGAAAGCCTTTAACAACGTGCCTTCAATCAAAGGTATATGTTTCTGCGCTAACTCTTGATTGTTGTCGCCGCGCACCATTAATTGTACACGAATTTGAACGAGTCTATCGCGAGTTGTACCAGGTACGTTAAACGTAAATGGTCGCGGCATCGTCACATATTTGGCGTTGCCCATTTCAGCTGGTTGAGAAGGTTCGGCGTCAGCAACACTTTCTTCCGTTGTCTGTTCGCCTTCGGCAACAGGTGCTTCGTCATCACCAGATAACAAAAAGAATGCTGCGCCAGCGCCAATTAAAACAACAGCTACAACAATAATGATTAACATCATTTTATTGCCACCTTTGCCCTGTTCTTCCTCTAACGTTAAATCACTTTCTTCTTCAGCCATTATTATGTATCCCAAATTACACGGTATGGTAGCCATGTTATTGCGCACAGTCAGTTAACGCAACGATTTAAGTCTTTAATCTGCAATTCGCTTATCTGTTGAACAAAAAGCACAATAATTAATGTGTTTACGCCAATATTTTTAAACCGCTTTACTTTTTAACCGTCCAAAATTGCTATGCATAATAATCAACTTTATAAGGTGACGGAATATCAACGACCACTTCAGTTGCATCACCTAAATGTTCGTCGGTGCTGTCCTCGCCTTTTGTACCAGCATGATGCGTTTCAGCTCCAGCCTCTGTTCCACCTTGACCACTTTGCTCATGTTGAACGTCGGAATCAGCCAATTCCATGCCCTGTTGCTCTAACATCTCTTTTAACTTAGGCATCGCGTTTTCTAATGCATCTTTGGCCTGTTGACTCGACACCATAAAACTGACAGCAGCTTGATCACCATTTAACTGCATTTTAATTCGAATTGACCCTAACTCAGGCGGGTCTAGACGAATATCAATAGACTTCATGTTTCGCGCCATCATCATGCCGACTTGTTGCTGCACATTGGCTGCTAATTCTTGTTTATTAAAGAGAACATTTTCTTTAATGATAACGTCATGCTTAATTTGAGTTTGTATATCGAGCTTAGCCGCCATCATTGTTTTTTCTAGCTGAACGGCCCCTAACTCAACGCGGGCTGTACTGTCTGCCAATAGGCTACCGGCTTCGGTGCTACCTAATGCTGTACCAGCATTCAAGACCGTTGCCACTGGGCTAGTGATGTCTCGAGAAGCGAGTTTTTCTTCCCCTGCTAGTTTAGCTAACAGTTCATCGTGGATTTGTGATTCAGATGTTAATTTTGATCCATCAACGCTTTGGCTAACATTGTTGTTCTTACCAGCTGCATTTTCATCCATATTGTTTTTATTAATAACATTTGCCAAGGCCGCCGCTGTTGTGTTGCTATTCGTTACACTAACAGGCTTTGATGTTTCACCTGCTGCAACATTATTTTTGTTAAGCTCAGCCTCAATTGCCGAGGTAACTGCATTTAACGCCTGCCCTTGAACCTTAACCTGTTGCTCGTTTTCACTTGCCGTGGTAGAAGCGTCTGCTCCTACAGATTGTCCGGCTGTTACCTGCAATTCATTTGAAGTCGACTTAATGTCATTGGTATCAATTTCTGCTTCACTCAGTTGTAGCGTTTTCAGTTGTTCATTTAGACCTGCGGCATCTTGAACTGCAGCATCGATTTTCGTTTGATCAGCTTCGATAGTTGCATCCGACTCAGCCGTAACTAGGGCGTTTTCGCTTGTCTCGGCACTTTTGAATGATGCGATGAGCTTAGCAAATTCGTCGAGTTCATTTTGTCCCGCTGTGGTTAATTCATTATCGGCATCAGCGGCATCTACTTTTGAAATTGCTTTTTCATCACTGGATTTATTGGCATTTTGATTTGCTAGTTGCATTATACCGTCGAGCCAGCTTGCTTTGTCATTTGTGGATATCTCTTTAAGTGACTGCTCTAGCTTCTGCGCATCAGCTTTTAGATCCTTTACTACGCTTATTTGCGGTTCGAGTTTAGTATTTAAACCGGCCGAATTCTCACCTGCCGCACTAACTGTTGCGACGCTCTTAGCAAGTTCATTTGCGCTTTTGGTCAGCTCAGCAGTGGTTTTTGCTTTACTCAATTCTTGTTGTACGGCTATCTCACTACTTCCATTCGTCACTTGCTGGAACAAAACTTTTGCTTGCTCTGCGGTAAGATGAGTCGTACTTATTTTTACTGACTGTTGCTCGTCTGTGCTAGTTGAAAAAGCCTCTATTTCTGAAGCAACCGATTGATAATTTTTTTCTGTTTCTAATTTTTGACTTTGTAAATACGCCTCTTGTTCTGAGTCGGATAACGGTTGCTCAATACTTTTTTCAGCTTTATCGCCCTTGTTTGTGTCAAAAGGTTGGGCTGTTGTCGATTTATCACTACGGCTGATCTGTGCATGTTCTGCACTTTGAGATGTTTCAACGCGTTTATTTTCATTTTTACTTTGCAAATTTTGGTCTTGTTGACGTTGCAGCCTGATGTCATTTTCTTTTGCTAATGCTTTTGAACGCAAATCGTCAGTTTGAGACTGACGTTGCTTGTTTTCATCTAACATACGTTCAAATTTAGAATCCGCAGCCTGCACTTGTTTTTCTGTGCGATCCGCAATTGCCCACAGCGCTTTGTCGTCTATAGTTTTCGATTGCGTGAGTTGTAGGTTATTTTGCAAAATTTATACTCCACTACGACAACGAATATATGTTGTCTTGATTACTTGCTGCATTAAATTACGGTTCCGTTGTTTTTGCTTTTGGCTGAAACGAGTGAGAACCGAAATTGTGCCAACTCTCAAATGATTACGATAAGGCGACTTTTAAGGCGCGAAACATTGAGATATAAACCTTTCTATAACCTGTTTATTCAATATCCGTTCCAATTCGATTTTTAATCGTCGTTTTGAACTAAATAGGGTTAAACATGTTGTTGTCGAACAAACTTTTGAAGTGCAAACTCGTCATTATCTGCCTGTTCTAATTTGTCCATAACCAGTTGCTTTTTCGCTCTTTTATTGGCTAAAACCGTTTCAACGGCCTGGGTTTTTGACCTTTGTTCTAACCAAATAGCGCGACGTTGTTGAACAACTTGTTTGGCAACATCCACAGCATGGCACTGGGCAACAATGCCTTCGTCTAGTTGAACAATAAAACGCTGAAAGTGCATATAGTTGCCACCCTGTAATCCGGCATTGCCTCTTTGTTGCAACTGACGTAAATAGTCCAATTTGTAACCCTCAACTTCTTTCAGTTTTTGAATGTTTAATTGGTAAAACGACTGGGCAGAATTGAGATCTGTGGCATAGCCTTGTTCTTTATCTTTTTCAATTTTGAAGAGGGTTTCTAGTTGTCTAAAATCATCGGCCATAACAAGTCCCCGCGTTATTTAATCTGCTGAACAAGCGCTTGTAACTGCATTAAGGCTTGGTCGTAAGGGACAACGTCATCCATTCGCTGTTGCAAATAGGCGTCAATTACAGGTTTTAATTGGATCGCTTTATCAACAATAGGGTTACTTCCCGCCGCATACGCGCCTATTGAAATAAGATCTTTATTTTGTTCATAAGCTGAAAGTAATTTTTTAAACATAAGCGCCATGTGTAAATGTTCAGGACTGGTCACCTGAGGCATAACACGACTAATTGAACGGCCAACATCAATGGCCGGATAATGCCCTGAGTCAGCTAAATCTCGTGATAATACGATATGTCCATCTAATATAGCGCGACTTGCGTCGGCTATTGGATCTTGTAAATCATCCCCTTCTGACAAAACGGTATAAAATGCAGTAATCGACCCTTGGCCTTCGCCACCATTACCAGCTCGTTCAACTAATGCTGGCAGTTTGGCGAAAACCGAGGCGGGGTAACCTTTGGTTGCCGGAGGTTCGCCTATCGCTAAAGCAATTTCACGTTGCGCTTGAGCATAACGGGTTATGGAATCGATGAGCAATAATACGTTTAGCCCTTTGTCACGAAAATATTCAGCAATTTGAGTGGCCGTTTCACACCCTTTAAGACGACGAATAGGTGACATGTCTGCAGGTGCTGCGACAACCACAGCGCGTTTGCGCCCTTCATCTCCCAATATTTCGTCGATGAACTCTTTTACTTCTCGTCCACGCTCACCAATTAAGCCAACAACGATGACATCGGCTGTTGTGCCTTTGGTCATCATACCGAGTAAAACGGACTTACCGACACCAGAACCGGCAAACAACCCCATTCTTTGTCCCTGGCCAACAGTAATGACCCCATTTATGGCTTTAACTCCCACATCAATCGCTGTTTTAACAGGGCGTCTTGATAATGGGTTGATTGGTTTTGTGCTTTGATTGGCATCTGAGTCGGTATCAATTGCGCCAAGATCATCCAGCGGTTGACCGCTTGGGTCAATTACTCGACCTAATAAACTTAGGGATAACGGTAGCTTGTTAGAGGCGTGTGAAACTGTAACTCGACCACCGGGCAATACGCCTTGAACTTTATCGAGCGGCATTAAATAAATTTTATCATTCTCAAATCCAACAACTTCCGCGTCGACATCACCATTTGCGGTTTGCACACGGCACTGCCCACCTAAAGGCGCAGAACATCCGACGGCTTCAAGCGTTAACCCTGCCACTTTGGTCAAACGACCAGAAACTTCAGGTTTGGCATCAACCACTTGATTTTTATACTTGGCGATTCGCTCTAATAATTCGGTTGTCACTAGTTTGACTCCGTATCGTTATCAACGTCATCCACCGCATTTACGTCGGTATTTTCGGAATTTGAAGGCTCAATTGCGCCTGTTTGATTGTTTGTTTGTTGTTTATTCTGTTTCTGCTTTTTATTATTTTTATTCTTGTTTTTTTTCTGCTTCGATGATCCAGGCTGCTCATCAACTGCATTAGCGTCTGACGTTTCTTCAACTTGATTTTGGTCACTTGCAGCTTCAGAACCAGCGTCTGCATTTTGGTCTGTCGACTCTGACATATTTATCCCAGGGGCTAAATCACCCGCTAATGGGATCGGTGAATTTGCATGCTCTTTTTCAAGAGCAGCAGCTTGAACAAAGTCACCAATGGTTTGTTTCATTCTTTGCTTTACGGTGCGGTCGATAAGCGAATTTGGGGTGCCGACGACTAAGTCACCTTGGGTATAAGCTGGTTCTTCTTTTAAGATCCACTTACGTTCAATTAACGTATCTTCGTCATAGATGCTTTTTATAGTTTCGATGTCACTTGGATGAAGGTGCAGTTCAGCAAATTCGGTGTTAAATGGTAAAGACGCGACGGACTCATGCAGAATGTTGAGCAAAACATCTTGATTCATCTTAGTTTCAGTGCGAATAACCCCTTCTGCGAGTGCTACCGCGAGTTCTAAAAGTTGTAACTCAACGGCTTTATCTACCCGTTTAATGGGCTCATACAATTGGTCAATTAGTTGCTGCCATTGCGTCGCTAATTCTTCTATTTTTTGCTGACCTTCAGCTAGACCTTGCATATTGCCTTCTTCGATACCAATAACCATACCTTCTTCATGGCCTTTGGTTTTACCTTCTTCAAATCCAGCTTCAAAACCGTCTTTTTTACCCTGCTCTATTCCTTCATCATATGCATCTTGGCGAATTTTTTCGATTTCTTCGGCCGTAAGCTGTGGCAATTCCTCAACGATTTCTTCTTCTTGTTTTTTAAGGCGAGAATACATTTCGTTGATAGGAACGCCCATAAAATTAGTCTTGCCTTTCAATTCCTCACGTTTAATCGCGGTAACGTCAGGTGCAACCCAATCTTTAAGAAGTTCCAACATGTCATCACTAGGCGTGACGGGATTGTTAGATAATTTATCAGACATTTAATACCTCAATAATGCTGTACGTGCGTTGTATGGGATGACTATAGGAAGTCATCTCCACCGCCACCGCCTAACATAATTTCACCGGCGTCAGCCAATCGTCGGGCAATTGCCAAAATTTCTTTTTGCGCCGTTTCAACTTCTGATACTCGAATAGGTGGCATCGCCTCTAAATCGTCAGCCATCATATCGGCAGCACGTTTAGACATGTTTTTCAGGATCTTATCTTTTAATCCATCATCGGCGCCTTTAATTGCTTTCATCAAGGAGTCTTGTTGTACTTCACGTAAAATGGCCTGGATACCGCGGTCGTCAACATCTATGAGGTTGTCGAATACAAACATTAAGTCTTGAATTTGTTGCGCCATCTCTTCGTCGTGTTCACGCATAGCATCCATCAATTGCCCTTCAATGTTGGTATCTAAGAAGTTCATGATTTCTGCAGCCGCCTTCATGCCGCCCATTTTCGCTGCTTGAGCACCAGCTTGACCAGCAAACTGTTTCTCCATAATTTCATTTAGTTCTTGAAGTGCCGCAGGTTGTACTTCTTCAAGGTTTGCGATACGCATTGTTAAATCAATGCGGACTTTATCTGGGAACTGACCCAAAATTTCAGCCGATTGATCTGGCGCTAAATAGGCCAAAACAATGGTTTGGATTTGTGGATGCTCGTTGCGGATGATATTGGCAACTTGTTTTGAGTCCATCCATTTAAGTGAATCTAAACCTTTGGCCCCGCCACCCAAAATAATTTGGTCTAATAGCGTAGCCGCTTTTTCTTCACCTAATGCGGCAGTTAATGCCTTTTTGATAAAGTCTTCGGATTGGAAACCAATCGTACTGTAATCTTGTATCTGGTCGATAAACAGTCGATGCACTGCTGATATCTTGTCTTGACTTAAATCATCAAGTTGCGCCATCGCAATACCGACTTTTTGAACTTGTTTTGGCTCAAGGTGTTTCAAAATTTGAGCGGCGTCTTCCTCAGACAAGCTGAGCAACAAAATCGCTGCTTTCTCTACACCTTCCAACTTATCAACATCAAAGCCGGCCTTCGCTGGTTGTGCTACGACATCATTCATCTTCTAATAACCACCCTTTAACAACTTGTGACGACAACTCTGGTTCATTGGCAACTAATGCTCGGATTGCTTTGAGCAAGTCCTCATCACCATGTAAGTCTGGTAATTGTAGTGAACCATCCGCTGCAAAACCAATGTCTTTTTCGTCAAATTCAGTATTGAGCATATCTAATGTTTCGTCGCCCAAATCTACACCGCCTAATGCATCTTCTTCATATTGATCCGACGTTTCTTCCGGATTCATTAATTTTTTCAACATTGGTCTAACTAAGAATAGGATAAGAACAACAATAACCACCATTGACGATACAGTTTTAACAAAGGGTTGAAACCAATCTTGTTGATAGTATGGCTGTTCTACAGCCGTCATATCATCAATTTTATTAAATGGAATGGTAACCACTTCTAATGTATCACCTCGGTTTAAATCAAAGCCCAAACCACCTTGCAATAGACGGCGAATGTTAACTAGGGCTTGAGAAGAACGCGGAGTTGTTTGAATCGTGCCATCTTCTGCTGTTGTTCTGACATAATCAACGGCAACCGACACACTTAATCTGCGCATCATGCCAGTTTGATTTTGTTTGTGGCTGATAGTTTGGTCTAGTTCGTAATTTCGAGTTTGCTCTTTATGACTACGACCACTTGCACCGCGTGATTGTCCGTCTGTGGCCTGCTCTGGGATATTTGAATCTAGTGGTGGTTGGTTAGATAATGCACCTGGAATTCCTAATGCACCATTGCCCGTAGAATTATCTTCTATTAACAACTCACTGCGAATAGCAGGTAAGTCTGGGTTAAATGTTTTTTGTGTTTCCTGAACGCTGGTAAAATCCATTGTAACGTCAACTTGTGCGGTAAAGTTTTCAAGACCTACCACTGGTGACAAGATAGAATTAATTTTGGCTAAGTATTCATCTTCACGTTTACGTTCAATTTCAAATTGCTTGCGTGATAATGCTGATAGAGAATTTTGAGACCCTGAATTTAACAAACGGCCATTTTGGTCAGTCACCGTAACTTTAGCCGGTTCCATACCTTGAACGGCTGAAGCAACGATATCGACAATTGAATCAATTTCTTCTTCGGCCATCATACGACCACGCTTTAAAGTAACAACCACTGTAGCTGAAGGTTTTTTACTATGACGTGCAAAAATATTTTCTTTTGGGATAGCAAGTAGTACTCGGGCACGCCCTACTGAGTTTAGCTCTTCGATGGTTCTTGCAAGTTGTTGTTCACGGCCATGTTTTAAACGTTCCGTTTCCATTCTTTGGCTAACGCCAAATCCAGAATCTTGCATTAAGATCTCAGACCCTTCATTCGGTCCTTGAGTTAATCCACCACGGGCAATAGATAATTTAACGTTTTGGTATTGATCCGCAGCAACCAAAATTGTGTTTTGATTCAGTTCATATTCAATTTGTTGGCTGTCTAAATAATCCAATGTCTCAATCAACTCGGCAGTTTCAAATTTACCGATTGGACGTAATTCAGGTTCTTGTGACCAAATGATAATGAAAATTGCGATTGCTAAACAGATGGTTAACGCAACGATCATCGCCCCTTGTCGCATAACCTCAGCGCTAGAGATTGAGCTCATAAAGCCAGATTTTTGTTCCTCGACACCTTCACTCGCGTCCGTATTTAACGTAACAAGGTCGCTGGAAACATCTTGATTTGGTGCCACTTGGGTGGTTAATTCATCTGCCACAATATTGTCCTATTAATACTTGTTAATGCTAATTGAGGTTAAACAGGCATACTCATGATGCTTTTGTACGCTTCAACAAGTTTATTTCTAACTTGTACCGTTGCTTCAAACGCGATGCCTGCTTTTTGCGACGCTATCATCGTTTCAGCCAACGTTACTGAGCGGTCACCGGTTTCTAACGCATTTTTAAGCGCTCCAGCGTTTTGCTGTATATCATTAACATTGTTAAGCGCTTGACTAAGCAAGTCACCAAAATTTGCAGATGACGGGTTTGCTACTCTTTCACTTGCTTGAAATGGACTAATTTCAGCATTCGGCCGTATCGTTGTCCCAGAAACCTGAGAAGCCATGGATTGAAGTTCGGCATATAAGTTGTTGGCTTGAATATTCATTGCATCACCTATTCGACATTCTTTTTCAATTGTCATTTATGTGTGTAATAAAGCATTATCAATGCCAAAGTGTAAGGTGTTGTATTTGTTGAACATTATTGTTAAATATGGACATTTCCTAAAATGTCATTAATTTGACTCGACTAAAAAACAATCGGTCTCATTAATTAATTTAAAGTGAACTGTGTCAAACAGATAGAAATTCGCTACAATCGCTGCAAATAGCATATTTGAGGAATATATCATGGTTGTATTAACAACAAATTTTGGTCAAATTAAAATAGAACTTTTCACTGAAGAAGCGCCGATCACAACCGCTAACTTTATTGAATACGTGAAATCTGGATTTTACAATGGAACGATTTTTCACCGCGTAATCCCTGGTTTCATGGTTCAAGGTGGCGGCATGTTACCTGGCATGGAAGAAAAAGATGGCAACGCGACAATTAAAAATGAAGCCAACAACGGTTTGAAAAACGACCGCGGGACTTTAGCAATGGCTCGCACAATGGAACCACATTCGGCATCGTCTCAGTTTTTTATTAATAGTGTAGATAACGGTTTCTTAAACTTCCGTGCTGAATCTTCAGAAGGTTGGGGATACTGTGTATTCGCAAAAGTTGTTGAAGGCATGGACATTGTTGATAAAATTTCAGCAGTTAAAACGGGCCGTTCTGGTTATCACCAAGACGTCCCAACTGAAGATGTCATTATTGAAAAAGCTGAAATCGAAGAATAATAAGAATTGGCGCTTTGATTTTCAAAGCGCTAAGACTAAATCCGATGACAAACAGCTCATTAATTATTGCCGATCTGCACTTAAGTCCAGAACGCCCAGACATAACATCGTGTTTTTGCCAGTTTCTAGTCGATTCTAAAAACAAACATGATTCATTATATATTTTGGGTGATCTTTTCGAAGCGTGGATTGGCGATGATGACATCTCCCCTTTTACAAATACCATTGCCAACGTCATTGCAGAATTTGCAGAATCAACCCCAGTCTACTTTATCCATGGTAATCGAGATTTTCTACTTGGAAAACGATTTGCAAAAAAAGCAAAAATGACATTATTGCCGCAACAACATCGTATCACCGGCTACGGCTATAACATTTTATTTATGCATGGTGACCAACTTTGTACTGACGATATCCCATATCAAAAGTTTCGCCGCAAAAGTCGAACTTGGTGGTGGAAGTTCTTAATCCAATGCTTACCTCTGAAACAACGTCGCCTTAAAGCAGAAAACTATCGTAAGATTAGTGTTGCGCAACAAAAGCATAAATCATCTGACATTATGGACGTCAATCCGACCACCGTTGATGCTGTCATGGCAAGTGAGAATGTAGATTTACTTATCCATGGTCACACCCACCGACCTGAAATACATTCATTGCCAAATAATAAAATTAGAGCGGTAGTTGGCGATTGGTATACCCAAGGTTCGGTACTTACTTTATCTCACCAACAACTTGCGCTATCTTGTATATCGTTCAATGCCAAAAATGGCATATAAAAATTATAACGACAAAACTCTACACTAAGGACAAAACGTGAAATTATCTTCAATCACATTGGCGATTTCACTCGCGGCGCTTAGCCTCACGGGCTGTAACAAACAACCAGAAAAACAAACTCAAATGACTCCAGAAAAGAGCGCGAGTACGTTACAAGCCGTTGACGAGTACAAAAACAAATTTGATATCTACACACCTGTCGCATTAACAGCCGATTTATCCACATTAAGTGACGACCAAAAACGAATGGTCGGCCTGTTAATTGATGCATCAAAAATAATGGATGACTTGTTTTGGAAGCAATCATTTGGAGAAGATAAAGCCGAATTTTTGGCTCGGATAAGTGACCCAGATGCACGTCGATTTGCTGAAGTAAATTATGGACCTTGGGATAGGCTAAATGGCGATAAACCATTTTTAACCGGTTTTGGTGAAAAACCCCTTGGGGCGCAATTTTACCCAGCAGATATGACCAAGAAACAATTGACTGATGCCGTATTACAAGACGGTGAAGGATTGTATTCGGTTATTACTAGAAACGAAGATGGCAAACTGCAAGCCGTTAAATATTCAGTCATTTATCAAAAAGAACTCAAGCAGGCTGCTGATATTTTAGTTCAAGCCTCAAAATTAGCTGAAGACAGCGAATTTGCAAACTACTTAAAAATGCGTGCAGAAGCCTTATTAAATGATGATTACCAAGCATCTGACTTTGCCTGGATGAACATGAAAAACAATGCAATTGAACTTGTTTACGGTCCAATTGAAACTTATGAAGATCAACTTTTTGGATATCGTGCAGGCTTTGAATCTTACGTCCTCATCAAAGATCTGGCGTGGAGTGAAAAATTAGAGAAATACGCCAAAACACTTCCAGAATTGCAAAAAGGCTTACCTGTTCCAGACAAGTACAAAAAAGAAGTCCCTGGCGCCAACTCACAATTAAATGCCTATGACGTTGTTTATTATGCGGGGCACTCAAATGCCGGCGGTAAAACAATCGCAATCAACTTGCCAAACGACGAACAAGTTCAACTGCAAAAAGGCACTCGTCGACTGCAGCTTAAAAATGCGATGAAAGCTAAATTCGATAAAATTTTGTTGCCAATATCGGATGTATTAATTGCCCCGGAACAAAGAAAACACATTACGTTTAATGCGTTTTTCAACAATACAATGTTCCATGAAGTTGCACATGGCTTAGGCATTAAAAATACCATTACAGGTACTGGTACAGTTCGCCAATCTTTGCAAGAACATGCATCTGCATTGGAAGAAGGCAAAGCGGATATTCTTGGCCTTTATATGATCACGCAATTGTTTAACCAAGGTGTAATAACCGAAGGTAAACTTGAAGATTATTACACGACGTTTTTAGCCGGTATTTTCCGTTCAGTGCGGTTTGGCGCAAGTTCGGCACACGGTAAAGCAAACATGATCCGCTTTAATTATTTTGCAGATAAAGATGCGTTCCAACGTGATGAAAACGGCCTATACCGTGTCGACATGGTGAAAATGCAACAAGCTATGACAGGTTTATCAACGTTAATCTTAACCCTACAGGGCGACGGTGACTACGATGGTGTCGACAAGCTAGTCGCAACAAGTGGCATAATTAAGCCACAATTAGCGGCGGACTTAGCGCGTTTAACAACTGCAAACATTCCGGTAGATATTGTATTTGAACAAGGTAAAAAAGTCTTGGGACTTTAACCCTAGTAAAACGCTCTATTTACCTATCAAATGCGGCTTAAATTCCAAGTGAGTTTAAGTCGCATTTTTTTAAAGTTTTGTTTTAAACGAATTTTATAAAGCTAAGTATTTTAGAATAGCGGCTCCAAAATCAAAGCCAATCACAATTCAAATGTTTGTCTTGATTTAACTTAGCTCCAACATAGACTAGATTAGCAATTCCAATAGTCACTAATCCAAAAGACCAATCTTTTAATTTAAGTGCATACGGGTCACTAACAATTCCTGCCATTATCATTCAAGTCAGGGAATATAATTAGCCAATTTAATCTCTATACTCAATATTTAAAATATAAAGCAAGGTTTTATGAAATATATAGCCACTAATGATTACCAATACTAAAAATGATATATGTGCAACCTCTAAGACTTTGACAAAAAAAGCACCTAAGCCCATGTAAATAAAGGCTTGTCCCCAGTTAAACAATTTAACATTTGAATCGCTTATTGAATTGAAAATAAAAAAGCCACCAATAATAGACATTATGCCAGTGATAAATAGTACGGGGAGACTTAAACCATAAACTCCTAATACCAAAGACGTTATTGCAATACTAAATGAAAATGGTTTCATCATTATAGATTTCATAAAAATTCCTTAGTAGGGCTTAAGTATCCTTAAGAAAAGATTACCATTGCACACTATGCAACCAATATAAATTTTCTAATTAAAAGGCGTCCAAATTTCTAGCTATGCCTTGAATAACTAACTTTAAGTTTCCCTAATATAGAAAAAAAACCTATTACTTAACAATCATAAAAATAGAAATTGCAATTGCAATTGCCAAACAGATAAATAGTAAATTTCTATTTTTAGTGCCGTTTTGATTCCACTTTGTTTTTTCCTTATTCCGCCATTGTTCAAATTGCATTTCAAGCTCCTCAATATTTGTTTTTAATTGGCTCATTTTTACATGAGCCAAAATATGTTTAGTCTTCCAACAAGTCAGATATGTACGAATATGTAGTTGTTAAACTTACGGCAATCATGGCAATTGGAAACCAAGCTGGGGCGCTTCCGGCTACTGCTATTCCAGCACCGATTGTGACGATTGTTGCATTAGTTGAAATTGCAGTATCCTGGTCGACTGCGCCACTTACTTCTATAACTTCATTTACGCTTAATTCACGCATAATTTACTCTCCTTGTTTCTGACATTTTTGTCAGTTAGTTATTCGCTATATCAGTTATTGATATAGCGCCATTTATGGTCTGTCGCTTTATACAACAGTTCCAAATCTGTTAAACGAGACAAAACTGCTTAGCTTAAATAACAACATGTCGTTTGGTGATGATGGCATTAACATAACCGGTTTAATTGGTCATATCTGCCCATTAAACATTTGGCTAACAACTCACCTCAACAAACCACTATCAATCCTTTGACTGTTTTAACGTTATTAAATTTAAGGCAGCAAATTAAAACCGTCAAGACGAGCTTTTGAGTTGAAAAATATTTTTCTATATTTAACAAACACATAAAACTTAAAAACTGTACTTTTCAATTTGAAGAAACTGACCTTTTTAGGTGAATTAACCTCCCCTTGAAATACCTTCAACCTCAGTAAATTTTGGCTAAAAAATATTATTTAACGTATTAATTAGACGTATTTCTTCGCTCTGTTTTAGATAAACCGTTAATGGCAAACTTGTGGGAAGGTCTAGATATCCAGCGCAGGCTCAATTTTTGGATTTTTGGATTTTTGGA
>NZ_JAHKQH010000007.1:241451-361651 GCF_018861025.1 Psychrosphaera sp. B3R10
TTGGATTTTTGGATTTTTGGATTTTAGTTCAAGCAATAGCAATCAATGCAAGTAATGCAAGTAATGCAAGTAATGAAAATTAACGAGGAGCACTAGAATACATTCACAGTCGCACTCTCAATTGATAACCCCCTTCGTTACTTATTTACTTTCCACTTATTAATTATTTCTATTTTGATAAAGAAAGCTATAAAAACAATTACCAGCCCGATTAAAACAAAGTCGGCATTTGAAAGTGGGTTTACTCTTACAAAATAGAAGATCTGAAACAGGACAAAAAGAGCGATAAAAATCAATTTCCAAATCATTGTCACATCCTCTATGACCTAAAATAAAACCCACATAAACTAACGTTTAAAAGCGTATTAGTAGTTGCTTAAGATGCTTCGGTATTTCGATAACCGCCGGCATCAAAGGAATTTCGTTGGTGATTGCACCACCACAAATCCCACTTAACTCATATTCGATTAATTCGCGCATATAACTCTCCTTGTTTTTAATTTACTAGTCTTGTGCTATCCAATTCACCTAATCCTTATCAAAGACAAACTGGAAAAAGCAATATGATAAAACCGATACTAAGCATTAAAACTTTGCAATTCAGACGGTATCATTTAACTAAATAAGCCCAAATAGCGTCTTGCTCTAGCAATATAAAAGTTATATCAGTGCTGGCACATCGTCAAGGTCGGCTTTCACCCATTTACAATAAAACCCATAATTTCAAAACGTTAAGCGACAAAAACTGTACCTTGTCATTGCGCTAGTTCTAATTAGTGGGTTTTAAGTTCTATTTGAAACTTAAGTTTAAAACACATTACCTTTACCCAATCCCCTATCTACTTTTTTGGTTTGCGGTATTGATTAACTGCATCCTCACCTCAAATCCAAAGCAAAAAAAATCCTCTGCAAGCAGAGGATTTTTCAAATCTAAAGCAGTTTCAAATTAGAAGCTGTAACGGCCTTGGATGTAATAACTACCGCCATTGAAGTCAAACGGACTCGTCTCGTAGAAAACACCACCAGCGTAATCCTGGCTGCCTGCATACGGCATACGATGAGCTTCTTGGTCAAATATATTATTCGCACCAACTGAAACAGTAAACTCTTCAGTTACTGAATAGCTCAATTCCGCATCAATTGTAATAGCAGAATCACCAGTTTCACTTACCCCTGGATCATCGGCATGTACTGCTAAGTATTCACCATAGTAGTTAGCGCGGATAAACGTACTTACGTCTTCCCATTTCTGACTAATTGTAAATGTAGCGCGATGCTTAGGAATACCATCTTCTAAACGGCTGATTTTGAAATCTGATGTTGCAACTAGTGCAGCGCCTGTATTTGGATCAAGGCGAGTAGCAACAGAATCTACAGTCGTTTCGTTCCAGTTATAAGCCAATGCAAAATCAGTGTCTCCACCAAATAATTCAGCTGAATAGTTGGCAACGATATCTAAACCTGTTGTCGTTGTATCAAAATCATTTGCGAAGAAAGTGATAGTACCTAACAATTCAGGGTTTTTAACACCAGCTGCAGTAAGTGGAGCCAAATCAGACGCGACAATGTCCAGTTTGTCCGTTTGTGCTATCCGGTCTGTAACTTCAATAGTATAGAAATCCGCTGTTACGAAGAACGTACCGTCATTATAAACCGCACCAAATGCAAAACTTGTTGATTGCTCTGGATCAAGTATTGTAGCGCCTTTTTGAATTGACACTGGGTGAGCTGGTGGGTAAGTCGCCGATTGAATCAACTCACCATTAACCATTGACGTTTGTGTATTAACAACATTGTCTTGGCCAACTGTTGGTGCACGGAAACCAGTTGAATGTGACGCACGAAGTGAAATATCGTCTGATAACTCATATTGTGCAGTTAATTTATAGTTAGTTGTATCACCAAACGAAGAAAAATCTTCATAACGTAACGCGCCGCCTAATAATAATTGGTCAGTCACTTGAGATTCTAAATCTAAGTAAGCTCCAAAGCTATCTCGGGTACTCGTCCCTGCAGCATCTTCGTGGAAGCCAGCAAAACCATGAGAACCGATACTAAACCCTTGGCTCGCTAACGGCCCCGCTTGCCAAGACGCATCTTCACCAGCAATGATTTCGAAGCTCTCTTGACGAATTTCAATACCCGATGCAACATTTACCAGTTGACCACCATCTAATTGGACTTCTTTAACTAAATCGACATTAAACGATTTTTCCAATTGAACGTAGCTACCTGTATCAAAGCTTAAACCTGAAGGTTGTACAGGACCAAATGATGGGTTGACCGTATTTACTAGAGTGTACGACGACTTATTGCGACCTACTGAGCCACTAACATCATACATAACTTCATCTAAGAAACCGTGTTTAAATTCACCTTTAACACCAGCCACAAACGATGAATCTTCAATATCACCGGTAAATTGCGGAGTGTAACCACCTGGTAAAATTTCGTTAAACGCGAAACAGTTTTGACCTACTGCCGTATTTGGATCTGCAATTAATTGATAATCAGAATTATCAAGAATATTTTCGGTCGTAGGCGTTAACGGTAAAACAGGACATTCAACGCCAACTCCAACGCCGTCTAAATCACCAACTAAATGGTTAGCGTCACCGGTAAATACGCCACCACGGTTTTGTGGGTTACGATAGTAATAGCCCCCAGTTGCAGTACGTGAAGAAACATTACCAAACGCATATAAACTAGCTTGGTCATTTAGCTCCAAACCTAAGTTAATAAATACCGATAGATCGTCCTTAATTTCAGGATTACCCCAAACCATAGCTGGATCATTAACTGATGTATTACCAGCATCGATTAAGTTTTGTGCATCATTACGTTGAACTGTTCTGCTCGTCGCATCGGCGTTTTTATATTGGAAACTTAAATTGGCAAAGCCATTTTCTGTTAGTTCCAAGCCAATATTACCGTCAACAACAGTAGCTGCACCGTCACCTTCGAAATATTCACCTTGACGAACTGAAATAGAACCACCTTCAGACGCATCATTTAGAACAAAGTTTAAAACCCCAGCAATGGCGTCAGAACCATATTGTGCCGCCGCACCATCACGCAAGATTTCAACTTGCTTTAATGCAGAACTTGGGATTACTGAAATGTCTGGGCCTTGAGCACCATCATTAATACCACCACCTTGGAATGCTAATACAGATGCACGGTGACGACGCTTGCCGTTAACCAAAATCAACGTACTGTCCGAAGACAAACCACGTAAGTTCACCGGGCGAATAAACGATGCAGCGTCACTAATTGGCTGTTGTTTTACGGTAAAAGACGGAACTGCAGCTTGCAACATGTCTAGCATGTCAGTTGATGCATTTTTACCTAATTCATCTCCACCAATAATATCAATTGGAACTGGTGAGTCATCAACTGAACGAGGTGCGGCACGTGAGCCTACTACGGCAATTCGTTCAACTTCTTCTGCTGACTCCGCAGCGATTGTTTGGGTAGAGACGGTAGACAGGGCTAAACTTGAAAATAATGCTAGTTTAACCACTTTTGAAAGTGGTGATAATTTATACACTGTTTATTTCCTTCATATGCTATTCATGTTTTGTTGTTGTTGTGCGGTACTCAATTCTGTGTGAGCACTTGTGATAACCTACTACCTATAACAGCCTTGAGTCAACAAAGGAATGTTACAATTTATTTACTAAAGGCAACAATTTAATGCCATCTATAAGATTGATATATAAAGAAATAAATATAAATGCAGTAGAAGTGAAAAATTATTAGAAAGTAAATTGGACAAATATGAAATTATGACCCATCCTAAATTACGATGGGTCATTTTTATTAAAAATCCCTAATTATTCAGACTCAGTATTTGACACTAAATCATTTTTATCGATTGCGAGTTTGTTGTAGTCATTTTTAGCTATTTCAATCAACCACTTCGAATTATCAATTGCTATAAAGTACAAATTTTCATCGTCACTTGAATAAAAATCAACTCTCAATCTACCGGTATTTCCAAGTTTAGATTGATATTCAACAAAAACGCTCTGAGTTAATTTTAACAAATCAAGTTTTGTGCGTTGTTCAACACCTCGTAATTCTAAAGAAACTAAATTTCGAACAAATCCATCAATAATCGATGGTGACTTTAATTCGATATCGACTTTTTCATCGCCAACTAATTCAAAATGATCTGCCAGTACCGACTTTTCGCTGTCCGATTTTTCGTCTAATTTTGATAGGCTCAACGTTTGTTCTACTGCCTTTTTAGCCAAATTAGTGATATTTTCCTCATTCGAGGCTTTGTCTTCAACCGCTAAGTTCTTCAAAGGTCGCAGTGCGCTAAATTCAACTTGTCCAGCTTTATCTAAGGTCACTTTACGAATGTCTGAATAGTCCACAGCAAATACCTTGGGCTCTAGCCAGTCATTAACAGAGTCAGATAATTGCAAGTAACTATCAACTAGATAAGTTTGAGGCGAATCTTCAAATCGCACATAACGACCTTTGCCATGGCCCATTTCTTTACCAATTAACAAAGCCATCTCATTTCCTGGCCAATGAAGAACCAATCTTGATGCGTTAGAATTTGGAGAATCTAATGCAGCTAAATTTAGTTTGGAATGGTGTTCAACTTTGGCCGTTTTTAATTCGACGACGCGAGTCGACTGTAACTCTCGTAAAAACTCGGTTAGTGCATTGACGTTAGCGGGGTAATCAAAACCTTCTTTAACGCGCCATTCATTGCCAACGAGATCAATTGTGACACTTTGGTCGTCAGTCGCCGTTTCTATGACAACTTTATTGATTTTATTTAGGTCAACTTTAGCCGATGCATATGACAACAGGTCTTTTTTATTGAGATGAGATGAGCCTGCGTCACTTGACGATATTTTTAAACCAACCGTAATGGCTACGAGTGATATTATTAATAATACAAGTAAAGAATTTTGTTTCATTTCTTCTACCTCACTAACCGAGTTGTTGCATTTGTTTCATCATTTGGCGGCGCACATACTGGGCAATAGCACCTAATAAAAGTGTTAACAATAAAGGGAATACGGCAATATTTAAAAATTTCAGCCAGCTGCCCAGTGACTCTATGTCTTTATCTAACTGATGCCTGACAACACGGAGTTCTTTCCTTATCGCTAACTTTTTAGCAACAAACTGCTCCACTGCGGCAGTTTGTTCTGCCGTTAAAACGAGCGCCCCCGACTCAGATTGTTGGCTTTGTAAATCGGCTAACTGACTTTCCGTTTGCTGTAATTCGTTTTGCAAACGTTGCTCTTGCTCTCTAAATTTAGCTTCTGCAGCAACGGTTAACGCTTCAACAACATCAAACGGACGTTGATATTTACCTTTTCCTCTGATTGACAATAAATTCGAACTACCCGATAAGTTATCGACTGCATTGATAAGGAAATCACCGTTATTCGCAAAAGGTTGCAAAATGGTTTGACCAAAGAAGTTAGAGGTTTGCACCCAGAATCGATCCGTTAACATGTCGGTGTCCGCAACAACAACAACTTGAATATTGTCTGCAGATTTTAACCAATCTTCATCTACTCGGCCTTCTGGTAAAGTTTCAAACGCTGTGTTTGCAGCCCCACTAACGCGAGCGGCTAAAACTCGCGAAACCTGCCCCGGTGTAAAGTTATTTGTTAGCCTTTCTGGATTTTGGCCGGCCATTGAATACACCATGGAATTGGTGATAGCACTAAACTCTGAACTTGAGAACAAAGGCGTAAACGTTGTGCTCGCGTTTTCAATCTTTGATAAGCTACCAAAACTGGCGCCATTAATTGACGCTAGAGACGTTGTGACGACGTCCTGCCCATCGATGTTTTCTCTATCTAGCCCCAAATAGCCAATATGACGCCCAGGCTTGCCATCTGGCATTCTAATTTCAAGCCCTTTGGCTGCATCCAATACAATTTCACTGCTGTTGTAATCCACTCCCCAGGCAGTAAATAAACGAGCTAAATCTGAGCTAGAAGCCGCTGACATTCCCATCATATTTGCCTCCGCGTCACTTTCAGCATTTGGGTCAACAAACACCAGCAGTTTTCCGCCCCCTAATACATATTGGTCAATGGCAAACAGTTGGTTTTCCGACAGGTTTTTAGGATGAACAAGTATTAGCAAGTTAATGTCGTCAGGCAGTGTTTCAGAATCTTGCTCTAGAACATTAATGTCATATAACTGCGCTAATTGGCTGTAGGTACTCCAAGCAGGTGTTGTAGCAGGTTGCCCCATTTGCATCGCCATAGGATTGGGATTTAAACCTCCTTGCATAGGCAAACTCGATAACAACGCAATTTTCACTTGAGTCGGATGAGTTAATCGGTAGATTAACTTACTAATTTCATATTCAAGTAAGGTTTCCTGACTAGGGTCAAAAAACGCAATAATCTCTTTATTATCTATCGAATCAGTTGCTGCAAGGCCTAAATATACAGACTCGCCGGTCGTACTTATTGGTGCTGCCGTAAGCCCCATTTCTGCCGCTTTATCTTCCGCTTCAGAAAACGGCTCAGGGTCGATGATATGAAGTTTAATTTTGCCATCTGCATATAGTTCATATTCTTCCAACAAGCTTTGGACTCGCACGGCATAGTTGCGCAACGATGTCAGGCCCTCTGTCGCTTTATTGGAATAGAAAAAATACAAATTTATCGGCTCATCTATTTCTGTAAGAATTTTGTGTGTTCCCTCTGAAATCGAATAAACACCGCCTTCGGTTAAATCCAGTCTCGCTTTATTAAACAAAACATTATTAAGTAAAACCAAAGCAAAAAATGCAATTGCAATCGTGCCTAACGAAACGACAAGGCCACTTTTGTTTTTTAAAAAATTCATTTTAAATTAGCTCCCTTAATCGGCTTTTTTATTTTCAATAATGACTAGGCCGGCCGCTAGCCAGCAAACAATCACAACAACAAAATACCCAACATCTTTAAGTGAAATGACACCTTTAGCTATTGCGTCAAAATGTTGAAGAAAAGATAACGAGGCGATAACGTCAATGACGACTGAAGGCAACCAGCCTTGAAACGCCCCTAAAACCGCATCACTGCCGCTAAGAACAAATAAAAAGCTAACAGTAACTGCCAAAATAAATGCAACAACTTGAGATTTAGACAACGCAGACATACAAATGCCCACTGCCAAAAATGCGCCGGCCATTAGCCAGCTTCCAAAGTACGCAGCAACAATGACACCATTATCGGGAGCGCCTAAGTAATTGACCGTAAGCCATAGTGGGAAAGTAAGAACTAAGGCTAACCCTAGCACTAACCAAGCCGATAGAAATTTAGCTGCCATTGCCTGGACCGTTGTAATAGGCAGTGTCATTAATAATTCTATCGAACCACTACGTCGTTCTTCACTCCAGGTCCGCATCGCAAATGCTGGGACTAAAAATAGGTATAGCCATGGATGGAAATTAAAAAATGGCATTAAGTCTGCTTGACCTCGTTCATATAACCCACCCAAGTTAAAGGTCATAATTCCGCTCATAACTAAAAATATGGCGATAAAAACATAGGCAACTGGTGTAGCGAAAAACGACAAAAATTCTCGTTTGGTTAAAATAGAAATCATTGAAATGTTGTTCATCATTGTCTCCTATTTCACAATTTCTGAGTTTGAGGTGAGTTCACGGAAAATGTCATCGAGTCGCCCTTTTTCGCTATAAATGGCATCGATTTCAATATTTTCATTTTGAATAAATTTGTACACTTGGTTAAATATGTTTTGACCATTTTGAGGCTTTATTGTCACCATATTGCCCGACACTTCGACCGCCGCAATATCGTTTAACGATTTAAATTGGTCTTTATCTATGTTGCTTGAAGATGTTTCAATCGTAACTGCATTGTGGAATGACGACTTGTTTTGCAGTTCATTTGGTGTTCCATCAAATATTTTTTGACCATTTGCAATGATCACCGCTCGATTACACACCGCTGTTACTTCTTCAAGAATATGAGTAGAGACAATTACGATTTTATCTTTAGCCATCTTCTGGATCAGTTCTCTGACCTGATGTTTTTGATTTGGATCTAGACCGTCAGTCGGCTCGTCTAAAATAAGTACTTTTGGATCATGTAAAATCGCTTGAGCTAATCCTACTCGTCGCTTAAAGCCTTTAGATAAATTATCTATTGGTTTATCTAATACCGACTGCAGTTCGACGCTTTTAATGACCCGGGCAAGTCGCGCTTGTTTTTTACGCCCTGTTAAGCCACGAATATCCGCAATAAAATTTAGAAATTGTGCTGGTGTCATATCACCATAAGCGGGCGCACCTTCCGGCAAATAGCCAATGAGCTTTTTCACATCTATCGGTGACTGTTTTATATCAAATCCATTAACCCATATGGCGCCTGAGGTGGCATCTAAAAATCCGGTTAACATTTTCATAGTCGTCGATTTCCCGGCCCCATTTGGCCCCAAAAAACCGACAACTTCGCCTGGCTTAATCGTAAATGAAAGGTCATTTACTGCAGTAAAGTCGCCAAACTGCTTTGTAATATTTTTAATTTCAATCATCGTTTAATGATCCCTCTGAATAACGTGTATCGTCACTTTTTGTTAGAAACAACATAATCAAAATTATTTGGGCGAGGCCAAATCAGCATTGATATAGGGACGGCTAAATTGATTTCAAGCATGCGAATTAAAATACTAATATTGCAAAATATTCAGACCAGTTACCGCAGAAATACCCTATCAACTTTGATATTATCTGATTTCTTAAATACACCGAATTTTTCGACCCAATAGTTAAGAAGAGCCTTTTGAATACACTAACGCCTTTTACAGTCAATCCCATCGGATTTGTTGCATCACCTTTTAAAGAAAAGTTCGGCATTCCTAGGCAACCGAAACTATGTCAGGTGTCGAGTTTATTGTGGCTTCACGGTGATGCCAACAATATCGATTGCATTAGAGATATCGAACTTAACTCGCATATTTGGGTTCTGTTTCAGTTTCATCAAAACAGTCAACAAGGCTGGCACCCATTAGTCAGACCGCCGCGTTTAGATGGCAATAAAAAAACCGGCGTATTTGCAACTCGGTCAACCTTCAGACCGAATCAAATTGGTATGTCAGCGGTAAAATTACTCGATGTTGGTGTGACAGATAAAAAGGTATGGCTTGAAGTTGAAGGATTAGATTTGCTCGACGGTACGCCAATCGTCGATATTAAACCCTATATTCCTTATGCTGATGCAATACCGGAAGCAACGTCGGAATTTGCGCCATCGGCACAAGAAACACAACTCAACATTCGTTTTTCAAATGCCGCGCATATAGTCATAGAGGAACTTAAGACCTTAATACCTAATTTAAAGATCGTAATAGAGCAAGTTTTGAAGCAAGATCCCCGTCCAGCCTACAAAAAAGGCAAACCTGATGATAAAATTTATGGTATTCGTCTTTATGATCTAAATATTCGCTGGTCTATCGACGCGGATGAATGCCATGTTTTAACTATAGAGCACGTTTTATGAAGTTAATTAACGCTATTTTTTCTGTTTTATTTTTATTTCCTTTGTTCCAAGTTTTGGCTAACGAGTTCCCACTTTTACCGGAGCCTGTCACCAACAACGCTGTCGCAACCGTAACGATTGACGATGTGCAATATATTGTGAGTTTTATGGGGCTCGCTGCGGGCAAATCATACAAAGATGTTCACAACAAAACATGGAAAATGACAGTTGATAAAGCGGGTCAATATTCGCCATGGCAACAAGTGCGTTCGGTCCCTGGCAGCCTAAAATTAAAAGGTCGACTTGCCAGTATCGCCATTGGTGTTGACGACAAAATATATCTATTTGGTGGCTATACTGTCGCGTCCAATCATACTGAACAGTCAGCGCCGGACGTTTATTCATATGACGTATTAACCGACCATTACAATTTGTTGCCTCCTATGCCCGTTCCTGTAGACGACGCCATCGCCCTGAGTTACCGCAATCGATACATATACTTAGTATCTGGCTGGCACAACGATGGCAACGTAAACCTGGTTCAAATGTATGACATTGTTAAAAATGAATGGCGTCAAGCTAGCCCGTTTTTAGGCGCGCCAGTTTTTGGTCACGCCGGCGGAATTGTCGATAACCAATTAATGGTATGTGACGGTGTAAAAACTGTTGCCCACATGACTCGCCGTCGCAGTTTTGCCCAGCAAACAGCTTGTTACTTAGGTGAAATTGATGTCATGAATCCTGCCCAAATTAATTGGTATGAATGGGTCCATCCAACTGACGAGGGGCGATATAGAATGGCCGCTGCAGGCGACATCGAAAACGATAGAATTATTTTTGTTGGCGGCGCGACAAATCCATATAACTTTGACGGCATCGGCTATGACAAAATCCCGTCGGAACCAACCTCCGAAATTTGGAGTTATTACTTGTCGACACGCACTTGGAAAGTGACGGAGTCCAAAGAAACAACAATGGATCACCGCGGACTAATAAATGTAGGGGATAAATGGATTACGGTCGGAGGCATGGGCAACAAACAAATCGTGTTAGACCAGGTCAAAACTCACATTCAGTAGCTAAGGTAAAATTTAGTCGCATCTAAAACAAACTCAAACTACGTTGGGACTATTGCCAGTCCCAACTAATATTGGATAACAGCAAACAAGAGTCGCATTTAAAATCAAATAACTGATGTAACGATTCCGCTAAAGCCCAGGGTTCTGAACAACCAGGGCACAAACGTTGTTGCTCTAACGCAAGACTCTCACCACCAACTCGATACAGATATCGATACACAGGAACCTTTAGCTCATCACTTATTTGCTGACAGATATCTAGGCCGTTTTGCATTAACTCGCTATCGGGTTGTGATAGTTGCTCTACGACAAATGGCTCAATTTCGGCTAATTCGTTCATTTGTAATTGATCACAGGCCGCTTGAGATTCTTGCCATTTGATCAGGTCGTAACGAATTGACTCCGGTAGCTTATATAATGGGATAGGTAAAAAATGGTCCATACACCTTACAGGTGAACATGACTGAACAAAGGTTGAATACAACACCAGTGCGCTAGGTACTTTACACAAATCGGCAAAATCAGATTGGCTTTCCAGCCCCAGTACCTTAAATTGTGGTAACGCTAATCCACACTTGGCAATGGCTTCAAATGCGCCGGTTACATTATCAGTATTGTATTTAACAGCTACCGAATCTTGTTCGGGACAGACAAATATTACGTCAAAATGATCGTCAACCAAAATGACCGGAAACTCACGACCGATGATCTGACCGTTATACCGATATTCATCTAATAACGCAGAAATAACCGTTTGGGCCTCGGAAATTTCAATATCGACGGCGCAATTGAAGCTTAATTGACATACATACATAAATTAGTTCTTAAAAAGTGACAGTTATTTCAGTTTGGATATTTATCCAAAGCCATTTGATTGCTAGAATCCTCCGCCATTCTAACCTGTTTTTGTCCGAATATTGGAATTAGAATCAGGTCCGGTCAATTAGTGAACAACGAGACAATAATCGCATGCGTACTAGTCAATATATTATTGCTACATTAAAAGAAACGCCATCTGACGCTGAAGTGATCAGCCATCAGCTTATGTTAAGAGCGGGAATGATCCGCAGACTTGCTTCTGGTTTATACACTTGGTTGCCCACTGGCCTAAAAGTTGTTCGTAAAGTAGAACAAATTGTTCGTGAAGAAATGGATAAAGCAGGTGCGCTCGAAATGTTAATGCCTGTTGTTCAACCTGCCGATTTGTGGGAAGAGTCAGGCCGTTGGCAAGAATACGGCCCAGAGTTATTGCGTATCAAAGACCGCCACAATCGCGACTTTGCCTTAGGTCCAACTCACGAAGAAGTTGTGACTGAGTTTGTTCGTAAAGAAATCAACAGCTATAAACAGTTGCCATTAAGTCTTTATCAAATCCAAACAAAGTTCCGCGATGAAGTTCGTCCACGTTTTGGTGTCATGCGTAGCCGCGAATTTGTCATGAAAGATGCGTATTCTTTCCATTTAAGCCAAGAGTCTTTGCAACAGACGTATGACAAAATGTATCAAGCATATTGCAATATCTTTGAACGTTTAGGTTTAGATTTCCGTCCGGTTATCGCTGACACAGGTTCAATTGGTGGTGACGCGTCCCATGAATTTCATGTTTTAGCTGAATCGGGCGAAGACGACATCGCATTTTCGACTGAAAGTTCATTTGCGGCTAATATTGAAAAAGCAGAGGCGCTTGCGCCAAAAGACACTGCTGATGCAGCAACTCAAGAGTTAACGCTTACCGATACGCCTAATGCAAAAACAATAAATGATTTGGTAGAACAGTTTAGCGTAAACATTGAAAAAACAGTGAAAACATTGATTGTTAAAGCCTCTGATGATGTTGACGCTGAATATATAGCGTTAGTCGTACGTGGTGATCATGAACTCAATGAAATTAAAGCTGAAAAACTTGATGAAGTTGCATCGCCATTAGAAATGGCAAGTGAAGAAGCAATTAGAGATGTAATGGGCGCATCAGCAGGCTCACTAGGCCCAATCAATTGCCCTATTCCTGTCATTGTTGACCGAGCTGCCGCCGTTGCATCTGATTTTTCTGCCGGAGCAAACGTCGACGGTAAACACTACTTTGGTATTAACTGGTCACGTGATCTTGAATTGCCAACCGTTGCTGACATCAGAAATGTCGTTGAAGGTGACCCAAGCCCATGTGGTGAAGGAACAATTACCATTAAACGTGGTATTGAAGTTGGTCATATTTTCCAACTTGGTACTAAATACTCAAAAGCAATGAACGCTGGCGTATTAACGGAAACAGGTAAGCACCAAGTATTAGAAATGGGCTGTTATGGTATTGGTATTACGCGAATTGTAGCCGCTGCTATTGAACAGAATCATGACAAATTTGGCATTAAATGGCCAAACGCATTAGCACCGTTCCAAGTTGCTATCGTGCCTATGAACATGCACAAGTCACACCGTATTCCTGATATCGCTAATGCGATATACGACAAGTTAGTGGCAAAAGGCATAGAGGTTTTATTTGACGACCGTAAAGAACGCCCTGGTGTCATGTTTAACGATATGGAACTTATGGGCATTCCGCATCAAATCGTTATCGGTGAACGTAACTTAGACAACAACCAAGTTGAATATAAGAGTCGTACCACCGGTGATAAAGAATTATTAGACGTTGACGATGCTGTTGACTTCGTTTTAAACCAAATTAAGAATGCATAATGAAAGTAACTACAGAAAACCTAAGTAACTTAGCTTGGGATAAAATGGAAGGTTTATTGCCTTGTATTGTTCAAGACGCTGCAAGTGGCAAGATCTTGATGCAAGGTTTTATGAATAAAGACGCGGTTAATGCTTCTTTAGACAGCGGTAAAGTGACGTTTTTTAGTCGCAGTAAAAACCGCCTTTGGACTAAGGGGGAAAGTTCAAGCAACTTTTTAAACCTAGTTGAATTGTCTGTTGATTGCGATCAAGACTCGCTAATCGCACTTGCGCATCCAGACGGACCAACCTGCCACACTGGTACAGAAACGTGCTGGCACGACGGTACAGCTCAACCTGAAATTAGCTTTATTTCAGATTTAGAGCGCGTTATTGCGTCGCGAAAAGGCGCTGATGCGGACTCGTCATACACAGCATCTTTATATGCCAGTGGCATTAAACGTATCGCTCAAAAAGTGGGGGAAGAAGGCGTTGAAACTGCTCTTGCGGCGACGGTTCAAGATCTTGAAGAACTTAAAAATGAAAGTGCTGATTTAATTTATCACTTATTGGTTCTTCTTCAAGCGTCTGACTTAAGCCTTAGCGATGTTATTGGTGTATTAAAGAAACGTCACGCTAAGTAGCGCTTGCGAATAAACTTATCGTTAGTTTATAAAACAGCTCATTTTTGAGCTGTTTTTTTATGGCTATAGTTTGGTTTCGCTAAGGCATAACTTGTGTTATTCGTCAAAACTCGCTATAAAAAACCATAAAAAATAAGGACAGTATAGTTAATGCGTATATTACTTTTAACTCTCGTCTGTTATGTGTTGGTTGCATGTGGCGGAACCGAACCACTTAAAGAAATAGGTGAGCCCTATCAACTAACAGAACTGCCGTTATTACGCGCTCAATTTACGGCACATGGTGAAACAGCGGTAACGCTATCGCAAATTGATGTAACACTGTGGAATATCAAAAATGAACAACCCATATTTAGCCATTTGTTTTCCCCAGAAAATGAAGAACAATTTTTTGTCGCCCTTGCTAAAAATCAGCAGGTCCTTGCTACAGCAGGCAAACAAACCGTTACCCTTTTTGATGTTAAAAAGAACCAATTAAGTTTAGCTTGGAAAGTATATGGAACCGTTGAACACGCTGCTATTTCTACGCTAGCGGTCAATTCTCATGGAGATAAAGTTGTTGTTGGACTCTCCGATGGCAGTATTTCCGTCACCGATGTTAAGAGTAAAACAAGGTTACTTTATCAACCTCACTTAAGTGAAATTCAATTTCTATTTTTTAATCAATTGGAGAACAAACTGATTACCGCAGGTGTTGATGGTCGACTCGTTGTTCTATCCCTTGATACCGGTGTAATAGAACAAGAATATGAGTTCCTATCAAGGATCACTGCTTTACATGTCGAACCGCGAACCGGCAATGTTTTTGCGTCCGATGCACTAGGCAATGAAATCATTACCCATATCGATAACATTCATAAATCAAAAAGTTTATCTTATATTGAACGGAACCAATATTTTCGACAGGCACGATTTATTAACCAATCACTCCTAGTAACAAGCAATTCGAAAAATAAGCTGACGGTTTGGAATTTAGAAAACGGCAAAGAAGTTGCGTCTGGAAATATTAAGGCATTAACCGCAAGCTCCTCGACCAGTGACTTAGTTATTTCAGGAAGTTCTATTTTGAGTTTGTCGACTGATGGGATTGTACAAAATTGGCCAATCCCATCAATTTAGTTTGATGTTACGAAACGCAGGTTATTGATAAACAAAACGCTGATTTAGTCTTAAGTCAGCTAATGAACTGCCAATAAAAACCTCAAATTCACCTGCTTCATATCGCCAAGCATTTGTTGATTCATCCCAAAACGACAAGTCCCTTGGCTTAAGTGTTAATGTCACTTGCTGCGTTTCCCCTGGGTTTAATTCAACCTTAGTAAAGCCTTTGAGCTCTTTTAGCGGTCGTTCTACTGAGGATTCAACATCATGGACGTATAACTGTACAACTTCTTTGCCTTTTACCAAGCCAGTGTTTTTGACATCCAAAGTCAGTTTAACGTTGCCGTCTGACAATGGCGTGATCATAAGGTTTTGATAGTCAAATGTTGTATAAGAAAGACCATGACCAAATGGGAATAACGTATCGATTTGTTGCTGTTCAAACCAACGGTATCCAATAAATACCCCTTCTTTATACAAAGATTCAGTAGCATTGTAATCATCGAGTTTAATTGCAGCTACGTCACTAAGTTGTTTTGGCAAAGTGATCGGCATTTTGCCACTTGGGTTCACTTTACCCAATAAAACATTCGCAAGTGCGTTGCCAGCTTCTTGGCCGCCGTACCAGCCCCAAACAACACTTTTTGCTTGTTCTACCCAGGGCATTTCAACAGCAGAACCCGCGACCATAACAACCGTTGTATTGGCATTTACAGACAATAAATTACTGATAATTTGATCCTGACCATTTGGCAGTTTCATATCCGTACGGTCAATTGCTTCACGGTCGTCAGCGTGGCTCAAGCCACCAAAATAAATAATGGCATCTGCTTTTTTAGCCGCTGCTAAATATTGTTCTTTCTCCAAAAATAGACCTCCAGGTGACTGCCAACCTAGAACAAAGTTATTTTTTCCTTGGTATTCAATTTCAAAATCATAAGCTTTACCAGCCATCAAATTCATACTGACTGGACGACGGGAGTCAGATATCATTCGTCGACCATCAACATATAGAGCAAATTCACCGCCAAACTCAGCCTGTAATATATGCTCGCCGCTTCGTAACGGCTTAATCGTCGCCGACATCTTAATGTACTTTTTAGCACCGTCTGAGTTTTTATATTCAGAGTTTACAATCCAAGATTCGCTTGTTTTGGTTTTATAGCGTCTGCCTTGATAAAAACTGATATTCCAAGCTGGTGTTCCCGTCCAGTGACGTGTCGCAATAAAATCTGCAGGTATAGGGGATATGTCGTCAGGCTGGGCTCGTAAAAAGGTAATTTCAACGTCATTGCCTAATGCATTTTTTAACCCCTGTAACGGTGTAATTTCATACAAAGATTTAATTTCAGATGAACCGCCACCTGCGCCATGTGCTTTGTCTGCATTAGGTCCCATGACTAAAATCGACTTTATTTGGGTTGGATCAAGTGGCAAAACATTGTCATCATTTTTGAGAAGCACCACGCCATTTTCAGCTATGGTTCTCGCCGCAACTTTATGTTCTTGGGTATTTCGTTGACCTGATTTTCGCGACTTATCCATCATGCCGATGTTAAATTGCACGCGTAAAATACGTCTGACTTTGTCGTCCAAAACCGATGATTCGATATCGCCGTTGACTATCATTTTTTTAAAATTATCAGCGAGAACATAATCGTTATAGTTTTTAACGTCGGTGCCCATTTCAATGTCTAAACCGTTAACCGCGGCATCAAAGGTATTGATATTGACGTTCCAATCGGTCATCAACACACCTTCAAAACCCCACTCGCCTTTTAAAATATCCATGACAAGATGTTTACTTTGGTTAGCGTTTGTACCGTAATAATTGTTATATGCCCCCATTAATGCCCATGCTCCACCCTCTTTAACAGCGGCTTCAAATGCAGGCAAGTAGACTTCTCTTAATGTACGCTCAGATGGTCTAGCATCAACGCCTGTACGATTGAGTTCTTGCGTATTTAAGGCGTAATGCTTAACCGTCGCAGCCACGTCGTTTTGTTGAATTGCTTTTACTTCAGGTACAACAAGCTTGGCCGCTAAATAAGGATCTTCACCCATGTATTCAAAATTTCGGCCATATAAAGGCAACCGAGCCATATTAACACCTGGGCCTAAAATAAAGTCTTTTCCACGGTGACGGGCTTCACTGCCTAAAACATTGCCGTGCAATGTGGCCATTTCTACATCCCAACTTGCGGCAACCGTTGTTAATGGTGGCAAGTACGTTGAATGATCACTTTCTAAATTTGCCGGTGCCCAATCATGTCGATTAATTTCATAACGAACCCCATGTGGACCGTCAGATAAAACCATTTCATGGATACCTAAACGCTCAACTGCACCAATACTAAATTTTGAATCAGCGTGAACCAAACCGAGCTTTTCGTCTAATGTCATTTGCGCCAAAAGAGACTCTATTTGCGATTCAAAATCGGGGGTTTTGTCTAGCTGAACTTGTGATTTCTGTTCAGGTTTTTCTAACGACTGTTCCGTTGTCGCATTACAACCATAAACTAACGAAATCGCCAGTAATAGCTGGGTGGATTGACTAAGAGACATCACGACTCGAACTCCATTGTTATCTATTTAGTGAGTAGTTTTAGTAAACTTCACTTGTGAAAGTAAAGAGTCTACCAAGTTCTGTTAAGCGAAATTACATTTAACGAATTTTACTTAGGTGTGTTGATCGCCAATTGGTTCAATTGCAAATAGCTTTCAATATACAATTCATCATTTTTAAATCGGTTATTAAAATCCGCCGACTGATTCATCAAGTTCTCTAATGTCGTCAGCCCTACCGTATCAGCGGTAATAATCAGGCCATACACTTTTGCTGACCGGTCAATCGCGCTGAGCGGACTTTTCCGATAATTTTTACTGTTGTAAAACGACATATCTTTTGCAGCAATGAGTACATTAGACGGATTTTCAGTGGGCTCCAATGAAAGGAACGCTTTTGCGTAAGTTGTTTGGACATCGATTTTGTGATGAAACTGGCCATAAAAAGTCACTGCAAAGTGATGCCGTGGAGAAAATAATTTGTCGATAAATTGGTGTTCTAAATTGTGCGGTGATTTTGGCACTTTAGGCAAGTAACTTAGTGCTTTGGAAACCCGCAAATTCAGTTTTAATGAATCAATATCGTCAAATGTAAAGTTGTATTCTGACAAATCAAACTCAATGCCATTTACATGTTGGTTTGTATTATTGAATAATTTTCTAACTAGCATAACTTCCAAACGAGACTGGGCAAGATTTATTTTGGGATCGTATATACTGGAGCCTCGTTTTTTTGAAGTCGATTGATTTGTACTTATATTGCCTGAGTTGAGCGCTGAGTTAGCATGAGAAGCCATGTCTGCGTATTGCAGTTCCGCGGCAATTTTAGCTTGGTTACTGGCGTGGTTCCAACTTGTCACCTTAGTTAAATCGACCATAAGCTCGCCAGCGTGCACAACGTTAGGCATCGCTAGCACGCCAACGAGCACAAAACCTAAACATTTCCTAAGGCAATTCGTCGTAAGCCGAAATACGGCGCAAATACCTAAGAAATAAAATACGTTTACCTTACTGCTTTGCATAGATAATTCGCTTAGTCACCAATTAACGTCAGTTTGGAAAATACATCAGCCAACCGATAGCCTAAATTTGTATCGCCATTAATCGGTTCTACCTTAGTTGATCCAATAAAATGTTCTCGGGTTTTACTGCCGTCGTTGTCACAATAAGCCAACATAAATCCAAGCACTTTTCCCTGGTGCAATGTGACAGGTTGTTTACCTATATTAGGTTTAAACGAATCGTCATAGACAGAGATCGCCATTTCCCAAATCACTTTACCGTTTTGATGACGCATCCAGCGACTTTTAATATGGTCGTTAAGCGTTAAAAATGGCGTTTTACCTGAACTGTCTTTTTCACCAATATCAACCGCTTGATTATCTAATGCAACATGATAAGCAAAGGCATTGTAATTAAACTGATGTTCACCACCTGAGGCATCTTCATCCAAAAAGACTTCCAATGTATCGTCGTCCCAATAAAACTCTAGAGGGTCTGCGATTTTATCTATAAGTACATCGTCTTCAAATTCGGCGACAAGATACAAAGCGTCTTTATCCCACAATAATTTAAAGCGCCCATTAAAATCTGACTTATCTGGCATGCCGCCTAAAATAGGTTGATCCAAATTGTGCCAAGTCGCTTTATCCCACTGTTTGTCTAATTCACCATCAATGACAATCGCCGTGTCAATGTGATGTGCCACAAAACTCGGTGTTACCGCGTCGTTAGCTGCTGTTAAGTAAGTTGCTGCGAATAGCGAACAAGTCGCAATTACCTTAGCGCTTACTTTTAACTTTGATAAAAATGTCATATTAGATCCTTAATGCTATTGATAACCTTTTCGAGCGGCTGCGTGCCATCAATATGAACCACATCTTGCTCATCGGTTGTAATTTGCTCCATTGACGACAATTGGCTGGCCAATAAATTGGGGTCAAAAAAGTGAGTTTCTCTATTTTGCAATCGTTGTTTGAGTATGGGTTCTGACACTTTAAGATTAAAATAGCGGACGTCTAATCCCAATGTTCTAAATCGCTCACGATGCTTTTGTTTTAAACCGGAATAAGCTAACACAGTGTTTTGTTTTTGACAGCGCAAAGTTGTCAAATAGGTAGACAATTTAGTTATCCATTGGTCGCGATAGTTATCTTCGAGCGGAATTCCCTGTGCCATTTGTTTTTTTGCCCATTCTGAATGAAAGTCATCCGCATCGACAAAGACACTATTGCATTGGCTTGCCAACGATTTTGCGACCGCTGTTTTACCGCTGCCACTGACCCCCATAATAATACAGAGTTTGGCCTGAGATCTTGCCACATAAGGCAATTTGATCTCTATTTTATAGGTGGTATCAGGTTTGATATTCAGTAATCTATTTTGAGCTAAAGCGCGGCCGTTACAACTAGTCTGTTGTTGTTCAATATTAGCATCTCGAATTATTTCAACGGTGAATAACGCACCGCGATATTGCCGACTAAACCCAAAGCCTTGCCAATCCGAAGGCAGTTGTGGCGATATTTCTACGCCATTTGTTAACCCTTTAAAACCACAAAGGTGCTCATTAACACAACGCATTAACCAACTAATAGTGCCTGTATTAAATAAGTTGGATGAACGCCCGGCATAGTCGGGGAATTGAAAATACGCTCCACGGTAATAATTAGGCACAAAGTTCGGCAACTGATCTCGGTTTATACCACTCTCGGGTAACGCTATCATTCGAGTAAGGACATCAAATGCTTGATCGGTAAGGCCTTGCTCAAATAGGGCGTAGGCGTAAAATATGGCTGCGTGGTTATACACAGATCCGTTTTCAGACACGCCTGGGGATTTTTGTGTTATACGGCCGACATCTTCAACCATTTTGGTATAGCTTGGTGCTAACATTGTATAACCATATGGGGTTAATAAATGTTGGTTAATCTGGGTTAACGCTTCTGGCTGTTCAGCTATAGTAGTTACACCACTTAACATGGCCCACGACTGTGCATTAAGAAACATTTTTCCTTCTGCATCTTTTTCTGTACCAAACAAACGACCATCATCGGTAATACCTCGTCCAAACCACTTTCCAGATTGAAAAGCGTTCAGTGCGGCGTTGTTCAAATACTGCATAGACGTTTGGTAATGGCTGTGTTTTTTCGCGTTATAGGTTGGTAAAAACTGATCACAAATTTTAACCCAGCATTTAATTGCATAAGCCGTTGCAAACGTAAGCCATGAGGATACACCTTTGCCTTTATAACCAACCATATTCATAGGGTCACACCAATCTCCCTGAGCGATTAAACTCAAGCCATTACGATCGGTATTATTTATTAGCCAATCCAATGCCTTTTCGACGTGTTCTGTGACAGTGCCAGAGGATTTTTTGTCTGCATAAACAACAACTTCATCCAATACTGAGGTATCACCGGTTTGCTCTAAATAGGCAAGTAAAACGAGAGATAACCAAACATTATGATCCGCATGTGGCACTTGATTAATGTACTTTAATTCAGCTTCGTCTGTGAGGAGGATCCCGTCGGGTAGTTCGCCGTTGGCTTGCTGCTGCGTTAGCGCGAATATCAACCGCTCTCTAGTCACTGATGGCGATAAATAGATCATCCCCATCGCGTCTTGCAAATAGTTACGAGTCTGCGGATCGGTGCTTAATCTATTAACATCGCCGTGGTAAAACGCCTGGCGAGGAAGCCAATAATTAACAACATGATTGAGCCCAACATTTGGGGAATCAAAATGTAGGTTTCCAACACACTGCTGAACATAGTTGAGGTACTCAGCTCTCACGTTGTTGAAGTATGCCAAATGGCATTTGCTTTTTATTTCTGAAATTTCTTCAATATTATTTGCAGGCCCAAATAAAAAGCATAAAGATTCGTTAGCATGTTTTTCCAAGGTCACATCGTGCTGTAATACCGCAATTGGGGTTTCGTAATTGACGGTTTTAGAGGGCAAGACACCATGTTGAATTGCATCGGGTTGGGTTAGACCACCTTCCCCGACAAAATCAGCAAAGCTGCAGCACCAGCTTGTTGCTTTTTTATCTGACATCAAAAATGTTTTATCGTTTAAATTTTTAACTGTTGGGTAGTCTTCAACCTTTTGATATGCCGTAACGCTACTCGCAACAATTGTATTTAGCTCTGGTTCAAACGTTGCCCCTTGATTCATCCAAGACATATAGCCAATAGAAAAACAGGTGTATATTGATAATTTTCGCTCTGAATCATCACTGTTTTTAACGTCCAGCGACCAATACTCAAGATTGGTTTCCAAGTCGAGATTAAAGATAATGTCAAACTGCCAAGACAAGTGTTTAATTTGCCACCGCACTTCTGACATTTCCGCATTAAACACAAACGAATCTAGCGTTTTACGCATAGGTTCGTAAGGTAACGAAAATACATCGCCCGTCGCATGGTCTTTAATGTAAAAAAATCGACCTGGGTGCTCTGTATAAAATGGCTGCTCAGGTTGAATAAAGGTTTTCGCTTCTAAATTAGGTCCATGAGAATACTTCGCAGGCTCTGGTTGCATAAATTGCGAGATCACATAACCTCGGCAATTAACCTGGGCAACCATATTTTTATTCCACAGAAAATGACTTGCTTTTGGCAGTTCTGTTGGGGAGTTTAGAGATATCGTCTTACCCTTGTTACCCCAACTTATAGGGCTCGATTGAATATACATTGATTTAGTTCGCTTTTTTAATTATCAACTGTTGTTGAATGTGATCAACTTTTTCTTTATTTAGCGGATAACGCCAAATGAAAAACACCGATAAAAATGAAAATACTGCCGGCACCAAACTCATCAATAGTACAATTCCTAACTGAGAGTCAGCCGATTGCTGCTGATTTGCAATGTACCCAAGTGAACCCAGCAGCCACCCCATCATCGCTCCTGCCAATGCGCCGCCTAATTTTTGCGAGAATGCCGCTGCGGAAAAAATCATCGCGGTCGCTCGTCGACCATTTTTTAGTTCTGAGTAATCGGCAGTGTCAGCATACATAGAAAAAACCAAAGGCGACTTTGGCCCAAGGCACAAACCAATCAATATTTGAATGATAAAAATAAGCGCTAAATTATCTGCGGGAATAAAAAAGAAACCAACGGACAGCACGGTGACGGCAAGCATTAAAATCAATAACAATTGTTTCTTATCTATGTACTTAACCATTATGGGCGTTAACGCTGCACCGACCATCAGTGACAACATGTAGGCTGTAGAAAAGGCCCCAATTAAGTCTTCACGACCAACAAAATACTTAAAGTAAAATGTGCCACTGCTGCCACGTAATGTAATGGTCAACATTATGATAAGAGCCAGAGCGAATAAAATGATCCAAGGCTTGTTTGTTAGGAGGTCAGCAAGATCTTGCTTAACTGGCGTCGGCGTCGTTTGAATTGGTTGCACTCGTTCTTTAGTAGTAAAAAATGTCGTTGCAAATAACATCGCCGCGACTGCGCCGTAGCAGGCCATTGTCAGCTGCCATCCTAGTACTTCATTGCCTTGGCCAAAATAAGCGACACACTCAGGCGTTAGATAAGCGACTAATGTACCGCCCGAAAATGCGCCTATAAATCGAAAGCTAGTTAATGTTGTACGTTGATTTGAGTCAGATGTAATAACGCCCATAAGTGCGCCGTATGGCACATTAATAAAGGTATACGCCAACATCATAAATATATAGGTACCGTAAGCCCAGGCAAGTTTCCCGCTATCACTGATGTCAGGAACGGTAAAGGTTAAAACTCCTGCTGCGACAATTGGGATTATGCCCCACAAAAGATAAGGACGGAATTTCCCCCATTTGGTTTTAGTGCGATCTGCGAGCGCGCCCATTAATGGATCAGAGAACGCATCGACCATACGGGTTACTAACATCATGGTGCCTACTGCTGCAGCCGACAAACCAAAAACATCGGTATAAAATATAAACAAGAATACGTCAAACACCCGCCAATAAAAATTAGATGCAACATCTCCGCACGCATACCCTATTTTTTCCTTTAAACTCAATTGTTGATTGTTATCTTTTTTATCAATTGAACTTTCAATCATTTCCTCGTCCCCGCTCCATGATTTTAATGCAAATTATTCAAACACTTTATGTAAGCGCTTACAAGATGTAATGATAAAAAGTAACAAAAAATTACTGACGATGAAATTTATTAATAAATTATGCTTGATCATTATGAAATTTTGTTTTAACTTTTTGTAAGCGCTTTCAGGAAATTTTTAAAAAAACACCCAATGTAAGCGCTTCCAACTTTGGATTACATAACAACATCAACAGGAAGCAGCGAGGACAATATGAATAATAATCGCTTTGTGAAAACAAAATTAGCAACAAGTGTGTCACTTATTTTAGGTGCACTTTCAACGCCACTATACGCAGCAGACGAAACAGATGCGGACGCAGATGTCGAAGTCATACAGGTAACTGGTATACGTGGAAGTTTAATTAAATCACAGGATTTGAAACGTTCTAGTAGTGGCGTAGTTGACGCTATTTCTGCAGAAGATATCGGTAAATTCCCAGATACTAACCTTGCAGAATCGATGCAACGTATCGCAGGTGTTTCAATTGACCGTCAAAACGGTGAAGGTAGTAAAGTAACCGTTCGTGGTATTCCACCTGAGATGAACTTAGTTACGTTAAATGGTCGTCAAATGCCAGTAACAACGGGTAACCGTTCATTTGATTTCGCTAATATTGCTTCTGAAAGCATCAGTGGCGTAATCGTAACAAAAACTGGTGATGCAGCGGTACCTACTGGTGGCATCGGTTCAGTTATTGACATTCAAACTCACAAACCTTTAGCACATGGTGGCACTAAAGCTTCATTTGGTGTTAAAGCTGTAGCTGATACTTCTACAGAAGATGGTTCAGTTACTCCTGAGCTTTCTGGTTTATATTCAACTGTCTCTGAAGACGGTAATTTTGGTGTTGCGATTTCAGCAAGTTACCAAGAACGTGAAAGTGGTAACGCTCAAGCGTTAGTTGGTACCGGTTGGCGTTCATTCCCTGGTACTGCTGATACCGATTGGTCTGGCTCAAATGCCGCATGGGGTGGTGTTGCTAAAGATGCAACTCAAACAAACCGTCCTGCAGATTCAGATGTATATTCAGTGCCTCAAACTGGTATTTATAAGTTTGAAGAACAACAACGTACCCGTACAAACGCCCAGTTGGTATTGCAATACCGTCCAATTGAGTCAGTAACGGCGACACTTGACTACACATACATGCAAAACGACATTGATGTTCAACACAATGATATTTCTGCTTGGTATAACTTTGGTACGTCAGAAAATATTTGGACAGATGGTCCAGTAGCTTCGCCATTAATCTATTCAGAAGATTACGGTGATGGTGCCGGTAATGGTCTTGCCGATTTATCAATGGCGCGTGGTTTCTCCTCGAACCGCAACGAAAGTAAGTCTCTTGGTTTGAATGTTGAGTGGCAAGTAAATTCAGATTTAAAACTAACATTTGACGCACATAGTTCTGAGGCTTCTAGAACACCAAATGGTAAGTACGGTTCTGCTGCTAATATGTCTATGGCCGCTTTTGTTCGTAGTCGAGCGGCAACTGACTTTTCAGGCGACCGTCCTATTTTAGCTGTTGATGGCAGTGAAGACGTTCAATGGTCTGATATGCGAGTAACGGGTAGTACGTTTGGTAACTCACAAGACGCGTCAGATTTATCACAACAACAAGTAAATGGTAGCTACATTCTAAACGAAAATAGCAGCATTGACTTTGGTGTATCACTAACAACAGTAAGCAACCATTCGCAAGCAGTTAACGTTCAGCGTAATGACTGGGGCGGCATGGGTGTTGATGAGCCAAGTATCTTTACTGAAGATATGTTCCCTGTAGATAGTATCCAAGATCGCTTTAATACAAGCGGCGGCAACTTCGATGGACTATCTGGTAATATGCAAGCAATCGATAGAATGTTTGTTTGGGATTTTGAAGCCATTCGCGATATCGCAGCTGTAGCATACCCAACATCTGCTGGTACAATCGAAGGTGATTGTGGCAACTTATTCTGTCCATCTACAAACTACGGCGCTGATACAGACCGTGAGACGGAAGAAGATTCTACTGCAATTTACGCCAAGTTTAACTACGAAGGCGAAATGGGCGATATGTATTATAGCTTGCATGTTGGTGCTCGTTATGAAGATACTGAAGTTGTATCAACTTCAATCGTTACAGCGCGTTCTGGCGCAACTTGGATTTCAGCTAACGAAGTAATCTTAGGTGACGGCGGACGTGTTTACCAAACACAAACTGGCGGTTATGATTATTTCTTACCAAGCATTAATTTAAACGTAGACGTAACTGACGATATTATCGTTCGTGCAGCTTATAGCCAAACAATTGGTCGTCCAAATTATAGTGATATCCAAGGTGGAACAGTTGTTGGTTCTTTAGCGAGAACGAGTGGCGGTAATGGTAGTGCCGGTAACCCTAGTCTATTGCCATTAGAGTCAACTAACTTAGATTTGTCTGTTGAATGGTATTACAGTGAATCAAGTTATTTGTCTTTTGGTTTATTCAAAAAAGACACGCAAAACTATATTGCTAACGTAGTCGACAATTCTGATATCTACAACATCGCTAACCCTGGTGATGGTGCAAAATATGACGCTGCTCGTGCTGCGACAGGATCTGTAGATGCTAATGTAATCCGTGACTATATCTTCGCTAACTATGCAGATGACCCGTTTGTAGATGTTGCAACTGGTGTTATCACTGGTGACCCAGCAACTGATAACGTTATGAACATGGCGATTACTGTCCCTACTAATGACGATCGTAAAACACCTATTGATGGTATGGAATTATCACTCCAGCATATGTTTGACGAATCAGGTTTTGGTGTTATTGCGAACTACACTGCTGTGAATACGGATTTATCGTACGACGTTATGGATTTGAACGACCAACCGGTATTAACAAATATCAGTGACTCGGCAAACTTCATCGCATTCTATGACGCAAACGGTTTCCAAGCACGTATCGCCTATAACTGGCGTGATGAGTTCTTATCATCACGTTACCAAGGTGATGTAGGTCCTTCTCCAGTATTTGTAGAAGCATACTCTCAAATTGACTTTAACATGAGTTATGACGTTGCCCAGGTTGAAGGCTTAACTGTCTTCTTCGAAGGGATTAACATCACTGACAACTTCACTCGTTCTCACGGACGTTCTGAAAAACAAGTGTTAAACTTAACTGAGACGGGTCCACGTTATAACTTTGGCGCTCGTTATTCATTTTAATTAAAATGGGTTAGCTTATACCTAGCCCCTTGCTAATTAAATTGTAAAGAAGTCGTTATGATACTCTTGAGTAACGACTTCTCTTTTTATCCTTTCTAAATATTTTAAAATCAAAACATTTACTTAAACGTATTAATTTTAACGTATTTTCTATACCTTATAGGTAGTTGAATTGCAGTAGGTAATGAGAGTGAAGACAGAAATAAAACGAATAGTAATAGTAGGTGGTGGCACTGCAGGTTGGTTAACTGCATGTGTTTTAGCCGCTGAACTGGATTTAATTAATTCAGACTTCTCTATTACTTTAGTTGAATCTTCAGACATTAATCCAATTGGGGTTGGGGAAGGCACTTGGCCTACAATGCGCGGTACATTAAAAAAAATCGGCATCAGTGAAAATGAATTTATTTCAACTTGTGATGCAAGCTTTAAACAAGGCTCTCAATTTATTAATTGGCAAGGCCAAACCGCAACTAATCCTGTTTATGCGCAAGATAGTTATATCCACCCTTTTACGCTGCCGCAAGATTTTCAAAACATCAATTTAGCACCGCATTGGCAAGAGTATTCTGAACAAGTCAACTTTGCTGATGCAGTTTCAAGTCAGAGTGTGCTATCAAAACTAGGGAAAGCGCCTAAGTTAATTACCACTCCAGAATATTCATTTATCAGTAACTATGGGTATCACTTAGACGCTGGAAAATTTAGTGGGTTACTGAAAAAACAAGCAAAAGACAAATTAAACGTTAACCACATAATCGACAATGTTATCGCCGTCAATAATGACAAAAACGCTGATATCAGTGATATAGAAACAGAAAAAAACGGCAAAATTGCCGGTGACTTATTTGTTGATTGCACCGGGTTTGCTTCATTATTAATTGGTAAACATTACAATATCGACTTCATTTCCAAACAACACCAATTATTTAATAACACAGCCATTGCAATCCAAGCACCTTATAACGATCCTAATGACGACATAGCTTCTTGTACCTTATCCACGGCTCAATCAAATGGTTGGATTTGGGATATTGGTTTACAAAGCCGACGTGGTGTAGGCCATGTATTTTCAAGTGAACATACAAGTACAGAAAAAGCAGAACAACAATTAAGACAATATTTAACCGCTACTTTAGGTTTAAAAAAAGCAGAAGAGCTTACTTCTAGGACGATTAAATTCAATCCGGGTCACAGAAAAAAGTTTTGGCATAACAACTGTTTGGCCATTGGTATGTCAGCTGGGTTTATTGAGCCCTTAGAAGCTTCGGCGTTAGCGCTTATTGAACAGTCTGCTATGTTTTTAGCAGAACAATTCCCTAAGAATCGGTCTACGATGAAGATAATTGCCAAACGATACAACCAAACAACGTCACAACATTGGACACAAATAATAGAGTTTTTAAAGCTCCATTATGTTTTATCGAAACGCACAGACAGCCAATATTGGTTTGATAATGTCGCTACTGAATCTATTCCAGAGTCACTCATAGAAAACTTAGAGTTATGGCAACATCAGTATCCATATCATGCAGACCAAGTCGCTCGTAATCCTTTGTTCCCAGCAGCAAGTTACCAGTATGTAATGTTTGGAATGGGATTTAAGTCCTCGTCGATTACGAAACGAAACAATAAAATAATTCAACAAAAAGCACAGCAATTGTTTAAAGAAAATATACAACGGACGCAGCAACAAGCAGCAGTATTAACCTCAAATCGTGAATTACTAAATAAAGTAAAAAAATTCGGGTTTGCAAAAATATAACAAAAATTAAATAGGTGCTTCATGGCAACTCAAAAATTAGTCAACAACATCGATCACAAAGACACAAAAATTATTACTGAACGTTCAGCTACTTATGGTGATGATATTTGGTTTACCCAAACCTTTCCCGCTGAATTTCGAAGTGTACAAGCCTACTACCCTATTTTTTTCACGAAAGATGAAAACACAGGTAAATTCCTTCCTGTTGCTCTGTTTGGATTTGAACAAAACGAAAATTTGTTCATTAACGACGGGCTTTGGCATGTTCCTTATATTCCTTTAATGCATGCAAGAGCACCTTTCCTAATTGGTAAACAAACACTATTAGAAGATGGCGTTGAAAAACTTCAACGAGTTTTATTTATCGATGAAAATCATCCACGAGTAAATACAGAGCAAGGTGCGCCTTTATTTTTAGAGTTTGGTGCCAATGCGCCTTATTTAGAAAACATGGCTAACATGATGGAAACATTGCATCATGGAATGCAAGATAATGACGTATTTATCGGGCGCCTTGTAGAATTAGAGTTGCTTGAATCGTTCACATTGGATGTTGAATTAAATGATAAATCTAAACACCAAATGTTAGGTTTTTATACGATTAATGAAGACAAACTTGCCGAACTAAGTGACGACGATGTGGCACAGTTACATAAAGATGGTCATTTGCAAGCTATTTATATGGCAATTGCTTCACAATCAAACGTCACGAGATTATTACTACTTAAAAACGCGGCACTTGGTCTGTAGGTTTATGCCAAAGAAAATGCAAATTGTGTTAATAAATAAGGTCGATAATGTTAGACATTAAGAACAAAGTCGAGGAGATCTGTTTAGCCCCTGGCGACGATTTACCTGAATCCATTATTAACACAGCAAAGCCAGTTTTAATTAGAGGTTTTATTAATCATTGGCCTTTAGTTAAAGCTGGAAAAACGTCCAACGACGATGCATTTGAATATTTGAGCAAAGCCTATAACGGTCAGCCTATTACTGCTTATTATGCACAACCTGAAGCTAAAGGAAGAATTTTTTACAATTCTGATTTTAACGGATTTAATTTTCAAAGTGCTTCGTTAGATTTACATACCGTTTTAAGTAAATTGAACGAGTTGAAAAGTGATCCTGAACCCCCTGCTGTTTACGTTGGTTCGACGAATATCAATCGACACTTTCCTGAATTAAATCTTGAGAACAAGGTAAATATCGCAGGCGTGCAACCTATTACTAACTTATGGTTGGGCAACCGAACTAAAATTTCTGCTCACTTTGATTTCCCAAACAATTTGGCGTGTTGTGCGGTAGGACAAAGACGTTTTATCTTGTTTCCCCCAGAACAAGTTAAAAACCTATATGTTGGTCCCAAAGAGGCTTCACCTGGTGGACAAGACATCAGTTTAGTTGATTTTGATCAACCAGACTTAGTCAAGTATCCAAAATTTCAACACGCAATAGACAATGCTTTTGTTGCAAACTTAGAAGCCGGAGATGCGTTATTTATTCCAAGTATGTGGTGGCACCATGTCGAAGGCTTAACGGACTTCAACGTACTAATCACACATTGGTGGCGCAATAGTTCTGCGTTTATGGGGAAACCTGACAATGCACTCGACTTAGCTATATTAAGCCTTAGAAATTTGCCGTACGAACAACGCCAAGCTTGGAAAGCCATATTTGAACATTATGTATTTGACCATAATGAAGAAGATATCCAACACATTCCTAATCATGCTCAAGGTTGTTTAACATTGCCAATGCCAGAGCTTGAAGCGCGAAAACTTAGAGCTAAATTGTTAGAACAACTAAAACGATAATGAGTCATTAATATGAACGATACTAAATCATCTATGAAACCAGTTAAAAAAGTTGTTATTGCCGGTGGTGGAACCGCAGGTTGGATGGCCGCTGCTGCCCTTACCAAATTACTCGGTAAAAACATTGATGTGACTCTAGTTGAATCTGATGCAATACCGACAGTCGGAGTAGGTGAAGCAACGATCCCAACCTTACACATTTTTCATCAATTGTTGGGAATTAAAGAACAAGACTTTATGGCTGCCACGAATGCCACTTTTAAAATGGGTATTTCATTTGAAAACTGGCGTGATGTAAAACAAGACTACATTCACTCTTTTGGCTTTTTGGGTCAAGATTGTTGGGCGGCAGGTTTTCAACACTTTTGGCTAAAAGGTCATCAACGTGGAATAGTTTCTGAAATTGGTGATTATGTTCCAGAGCATCTTGCGGCTCGAGAAGGCAGATTTGCTGTTTTAGCGAATCAACAATTAAACCATGCTTATCATTTGGACGCTGGTTTATATGCAAAATACTTACGTAACATAGCAGAACAACATGGTATTAATCGTATAGAAGGCAAAATTGATAATGTAAATTTATCTAAGCAAAACGGGTTTATTGAATCGCTGACATTAGATTCTGGAAAAATAGTTGAAGGTGATTTGTTTTTAGACTGCACAGGTTTCAGAGGATTACTCATTGAAAATGCGCTGCATACGGGGTTTGACGATTGGAGTCACATGTTACCGTGCGATAGCGCAATTGCAGTGCAAACTGAAACTGTAGGCAAACCTGTGCCATATACTCGTTCAATTGCGCATGATGCCGGTTGGCAATGGCGTATCCCCCTGCAGAACCGCACAGGTAACGGATTAGTTTTTTGTAGTAAATATATGACCGACGACGAAGCCATCGCGAAGTTACGCGAGAACCTTGTTGGTAAGTTATTAAATGAACCTCGTGTTATCAAATTTAAAACTGGTACTCGCCGGAAACACTGGAACAAAAACTGTATCGCTGTTGGATTGTCCTCAGGTTTTATTGAACCTTTAGAGTCAACAAGTATTCACTTATTCCAACGCGCAATTGTGCGTCTTATGCAAATGTTCCCAAGTAAGGGGATTAATCAAGCCGATATCAAAGAGTTTAATGCCCAAACTAAGTTTGAACATGACAATATAAAAGACTTTATTATTTTGCACTATCATTTGACAGAACGTGAAGACACTCCTTTTTGGCGTTATTGTAAAACCATGGAAATTCCAGATTCACTGCAACATAGAATGGATTTGTTTAAACAATCGGGACGAGTATTTAAACGCGCAGAAGAATTATTTGGTGAAACATCTTGGGTTCAAGTTATGTTAGGTCAAGGTCTAATGCCTGAACAATATCACCCAATTGTTGACCAAATGGATGATGCGGAATTAGATAACTTTTTAACGCATATTAAAAGCAGTGTAAAAAAGAAAGTCGCCGCGTGGCCAGATCATTATGATTTCTTAAAACATTATTGTAAAACGTCTGTTTAGGCAATTAGTCATGACGTCTGTGCTTTTTACTCAAAATCCTCTAATGGAAGTAAATGTGATGAAGGTTGGCGTTGAACAAACGCCAATTATCGTCATTGATAACTTTGCAACAAACCTCGATGACATCAAAAAATTCGCTAAGTCACAAGCCGTATACTCCCCAGATACAGACACTTTGTATCCAGGTATTCGTAGCCCTCTTCCTGAGCCATATATCATTAAATTGCTACAAGCGATTTATCAACCTTTGTATGGCATTTATGGAATCGACCTTAGTAAACGTTTGAAACCACTGAATTCATTTTTTTCATTGTTGACTCTGCCACCTGAAGATTTACATTTGTTACAACGAATGCCTCACTTTGATACAAACAATCAATATTGTTTCGCAGTTTTACATTATTTATCAAATGGCCAACATGGCGGAACAGGGCTATACCGGCATAAACCAACACAATTTGAACGTATTACCGATAAAAGATACGAACATTATATCAATAGCGCTAAACAGTTTATTCAAACGAACGGTGAACCTGCTCAAGGTTATATAACTACATCTACTGATCATTTTGAGAAGTATTATGAAGTGAAATACAAACCTAACCGTCTGGTGATATACCCGAGTAATTTGTTACATTCGGTTAATGTAGATAAAGAAAGAGATCTCTCTAGCGACCCTGAAGAAGGCCGACTTACTGCCAATATTTTTATCGAGTTTAAAGAACTTACGTAACCAAGATTTGCATATTCTTCATCAATTCCCCATCATTTAACAGCGAGTATTCAACGATACTAGTCAACTACACAGAATGATTAATATCATTTATGACACGATTGAATGGGCAAAATTTTCTTATCAATGCTAACGATTCTTCAAGTTACATCACGGGGGCAAACTAAAATAGATGTCAATGGGAGGACATCTCACGGCAAACTTATTTATAAGTGTTCAGTAGTAATTTGCCGTTGCCGTTACCGTTACCTTTACATTTACCTTTATATGGATGATGGCCGATTGTGAGCTGCCAGTTAATTTTTTAGTTAAAATTTGGACAGTTTTAATCCATCATTTACAACTTCACTAAATTTGCTTTTAGTTATTAATTCGAGCAAAAAAAACACCTAATCTAAAGCTTTAGACTAGGTGTTTCACACACAACTTTTGTTAAACCTATGCTGCTATCAAATCAGTACAGATTTATTACTATAATGACTACTGACAAGATAATGTTGCTGCTTTTGCCGTATTCGGTTTAAACATAATATCTGCAAGTCCAATACGTGTATTGCCCGTCAAATTCATTTCAAATGGTTTAACAACCTGACTGAAATTAACACCCGCGTTTGCGAAACACTGCAGATCAATAGACAGAGGTTGCCAGCTGTCTTTAGGCAGTTCTGAAATTAACTCTGTAATGTCTATTCCGGTATGGCAACTACCAGCTACGTCACCAGTACCTTCACAATTCATAAAGATATTTGCCGTTGCGTCGGTAAATTGTTGAACATTGACCAGTAAATGCAACGCAGAGTTCGCAGAAAGATCATTCGATAAATCTTCTCTAAAGTAACTTTTTGCAACTACGTGTAGCCCTGAAGTGTGCTTACCATGAGTTGTCAGTAAAACAGAATCTTCTTGAACATTACGGTCAATCGTTCGGTAAGTCAGGCTTCCAACTTTATGGCTACTTGCATTTACATCCATTTCTTTATGATTTGACAATAACTTCAAATACCATGGTTTGTGCATCGTACCGTCGAAGAAAACTCGAGTTTCAACCTTTGACAGATCCATATTCAATACTTCATTTAAATTGTCAGATAACACATTTTCATCGCCATAAGTCAAACCAAACCCATATGGTAACAGTGGTGCATAGTCTTTATCGTTACGGTTTACGGTAGTTTGATCAGGAGTCTTAGGCCACGAATAAGATAATTTGCCTTTGAAGTCATGGTTTACAGAACCGTCTTTTTTAGTAAATAAAACATCTGCTACCGCTTTACCTTCAGAACCAGGTAACCAAGCCGCTACAAACGCATTAGATGCATTAAGTTCGGCATTGACCCACATAGGTCGACCCGAAATAAACACGGATACTACTGGAATACCTTGTGCTTTTAAGCTTTTTAATAACTTAAGATCAGATTTTGACCCACGTTGATAATCCAAATTTTCTCTATCCCCGTGCCCTTCCGCATATGGGTCTTCACCAAATACTACAATCGCAACGTCAGGTTTAGTGGTAAATTTACCTTCAACACTTAAGGTTGTTTTACCACCAGCGGCATTAACCTGTTGTTTGATCCCAGAATAAATTGAGCTGCCCCCAGGAAAGTCATTATTGGTGTTATTAGTTCCTTGCCAAGTAATTGTCCAACCGCCTGATTGTTTACCGATATTATCGGCAGCATCACCGGCAACTAATACATTTAGTTTTGGCGATAATGGCAACAGGTTGTTTTTATTTTTTAGCAAGACTAAAGATTCTCTGACAGCTTGTTGTGCGATTCTACGATGTGACTCTTGACCAATAAGTTCTGTTTTGCCCGAAAATTTACGATTTGCCGGACTTGGTTTTTCAAATAAACCAGCACGCATTTTTACTCTTAAAATACGTGTAACGGCATCGTCGATACGACTCATCGCAATAATGCCATCTTTAACTTGTTGAATCGTATTGTTATACAAAGGTTTCCAAGCATCGGTCGGAACCATAAAGATATCCAAACCGGCATTGACCGACTGTGGACAACTTTCATTTGTACAACCTTTAACTTGCCCATGACCATTCCAGTCACCTACTACAAAACCATCAAATCCCATTTGATCTTTTAACACGTCAGTTAACAAATATTTACTACCGTGTAATTTATCACCGTGCCAGCTGTTAAACGACGCCATAACAGACTGAGCTCCTGCCGTTAAACCACCGACATAACCCTGCGCGTGGATATCAAACAATTCTTGCTCAGACGCAATATTGTCACCTTGGTCATCACCCTTCTCGGTTCCACCGTCACCTAAAAAGTGTTTAACGGTACTAATAACACGGTTATCACTTAAAAAATCTTTATTTGCATGGCCCTGAAGTCCTTTAACTATTGACGCAGCGTATGAGCGAACTATTTCTGGATCTTCAGAATAACCTTCATATGTGCGTCCCCAACGGTCGTCTCTTACTACTGCAACGGTAGGTGCGAACACCCAGTCGATACCAGTAACCATGACTTCAGTCGCTGTGGCTTTGGCAATTTGTTCAATTAAGTCTGAGTTATTTGTCGCGCCTAACCCGATATTGTGTGGAAACAAGGTCGCACCGATGACATTGTTATGGCCATGTACCGCGTCCGTTCCCCACATTGTTGGGATTTTTGAACCGTCAAGTGAGTCGTCGATTGACGCTTGGTATAGTTCTTCAGCAAACGCAATCCAGTCAGCAGGTGTGGAGTGTTTATTGTTGTTCGGAAAACCACCGCCACCATTGAGGTATGAACCAAAACCGTATTTCCGCATATCCTCAACGGTAATATCGCGAATTTCAGGCTGGATCATCTGTGCGACTTTTTGCTCCAATGTCATTTTACTTAACATTGATTTCACACGATTTTCAATTTCAGCGGTTTGTTTAACTTCAATGTTTAACTTTGGCCAAATTTTAGCGGCATCCGCACTATTCGTTTGTGAAGGCTCGGCTTTCTCATTACTTCCTGAACAAGCAGCCAAAATTGCGCATAAGGCTGCGGTAGTCGTGTATTTAAATTTATTCATCATTATGAAGTTACTCGTACTTATTTATTCAAATTTGGTTCAATTGATTCATCAGATCCAATTGTTTCGCTTGGACGACTGCCTATTAATCCGTAATAGGCAATGTAGCCGTAACAAACAATAGGTAAAATAAAGGACATGTGGACGCCAATAATATCGGCTAAAAACCCTTGCACTACTGGAACAATTGCACCACCTACAATTGCTAAACATAAGATCCCAGAGCCTTGGCTAGTGTGTTTACCCAAGCCATTCAGCGCAAGACTGAAAATAGTTGGAAACATAATTGAATTACACAAGCCAACTAACAATATTGACCACATGGCTAACGCGCCAGTACTCACTAATGTGATAAAGATTAATAGACAGGCAAGCGTAGCATTAAATGCCAATGCTTTGCCCGCAGGAATTTTCTGCATGACGGCTGCGCCAATAAATCGCCCAACCATTGCACCGCCCCAATAATAGGTCAAGTATTTGGCTGCCTCAAGTTCTTCTAAACCCGCAATATCGGCTTCACCAAAAAAGTTAACTAAAAAGCTACCTATAGACACTTCAGCACCAACATAAACAAAAATACCAAGGGCACCTAAAACTAAGTGTTTATATTGCCATGCAGAACCTTCGATAACTTCGTCACTTTCAGTTTCAGCAGACGCTATGTGAGGTAATTTTAAGTAAGCAAATATCGCTGCAAGGATTAGTAATGCGGCTGTTAAACCTAAATAAGGAATTTGAACTGACTCAGCTGATGTTGCAATTTCATTAGTCGCCTGCCCAAGGATAAGCAGTGCGCCAAAATACGGAGCGATTGTAGTGCCAAACGAATTGAACGCCTGAGTAAGTGTGAGTCTCGACGAAGCGGTCTCCGACGGTCCTAACAATGTTACATACGGATTTGCGGAAACCTGCAAGATAGTAATACCACTGGCAAGCACAAATAGTGCGCCTAAAAATACTGGATAACTATGGCTAGATGCCGCTGGGTAAAAAAGTAGGCAACCACAAGCCGCCACAACAAGACCTGCAACAATGCCTTTTTGATAACCCAGTTTTTTGACTAAGTTACCTGCTGGCAACGAAACAATAAAATAAGCGCCGAAAAAACAAAATTGCACCAACATTGATTGCATGTAATTTAAATCGAATACCGCTTTTAGATGAGGAATTAGTATATCGTTTAAACAAGTTATAAAGCCCCACATAAAAAATAGTGATGTGAGAGCTGACAACGCAAAACGGTGATTACTCCCGTTATTGTCTACTGAACTTAATGAACCGTTCGCAGGCGCTGAAATTGCCATACGTATTCCCCTTTATTATTTTTTTAGTTAAAAAATTGTAAGCCGATAACAAAATTCGGTATTGACGAATCAAAAATATCAATTTAATCTAACCCAACTTTGTAAGCGCTTTCATTAATAATAAACTTGTCTGCAACATAAGTTCAAGTCTTTTTGTAAGCGCTTACTAAATAACTTGATTTTACCTTGAAAAACGCGATGAAGCGGACTTTACACCAGACCAATGGGTACCTTTGATGAACAAAATAACTTTGCCAATAACGTCACCAATGATGAAACGCCAATTTACATTTGGTGTGGCAACCGCATCTTTTCAGATTGAAGGTGGTATCGAACATCGTCTTCCATGTATTTGGGATACTTTTTGTGAGACAGATGGAAAAATTGCAGATAGTTCAAATGGTAAAATTGCCTGTGATCATTTTAATAAATGGCAGGACGATGTTGAGCTAATTAGTTCGCTTGGTGTTGATGCCTACCGCCTTTCCATCAGTTGGCCTCGTGTTATAAAACAAGATGGTACATTGAACGAAGAAGGTGTTAGTTTTTATCAAAACTTAATTGATGGCCTTAACGCGAAAAACATTAAAGTATTTGCCACACTTTATCATTGGGATCTGCCACAACATTTGGAAGACCAAGGTGGTTGGTTGAATAGAGAAACAGCCTATAAATTTGCTCAATATGTAGATCTAGTTTCAAAAGAGCTAGGCGAAAAAGTTCATTCTTACGCAACATTTAACGAACCATTCTGTTCGGCATTTTTGGGGTATGAGATAGGTGTTCATGCACCTGGTAAAACCGGTAAAGCAAACGGTCGTCAAGCAGCGCACCACATATTGTTAGCCCATGGGCTAGCAATGCCAATTTTACAAAAAAACTGTCCAAATAGCCTTAATGGCATCGTTCTTAACTTTACACCATGTTACGCCGCAAGCGATTCCGACGCGGACAAGCAAGCTGCAGAATATGCCGACCAATATATCAATCAATGGTACATAAAACCTATCATGGATGGCGCCTATCCGAGCATCATAGATAAACTTGGCAACGATTGGGCTCCTGATATGCAAGAAGGTGATTTGGCAATTATTAATTGCCCAGTGGACTTCCTTGGCATCAATTATTATACCCGCCTGTTGTATTCTGCACCGGCCCAAGACGGTGAGTTTTACACTGAACACGACCATTTGTTTCCACGTACAGATATTGGCTGGGAAATTTATCCAAAAGCACTAACGGAACTGCTCGTTTCACTAAACTCAAAATACACACTACCACCGGTTTACATTACAGAAAATGGTGCTGCGATTGCAGACCAAATGGTTGACGGTATTGTCCAGGATACTGACCGTATTAATTATTATAATGGCCACCTTAACGCAGTAAACGATGCGATAGCCGATGGTGTAAATGTCGTGGGGTATTTTGCGTGGAGCCTAATGGACAACTTCGAATGGGCAGAAGGTTACCTTAAACGATTTGGCATTGTTTATGTCGATTACGACACTCAAGTAAGAACCATTAAACAAAGTGGTCTTGCATATAAAGACTTGATAACCTCTCGGGGTGAATAGTTAAAAGTAAAACTAAATAAGCTCAGTACAAGCCAACTACAATAAAAATAAATGGAATGACAATGCAACTAGCCCTTAAAGAAAAAATTGGATACGCGCTCGGCGACGCCGCAGCAAACTTAGTTTGGCGAGGCGCGCTTGCATATTTAGCCGTATTCTATACCGATACATTTGGGTTAACGGCAGCGGCGGCAGCCATGCTGTTTTTAGTTGTTCGGCTTACAGACGGAATTACCGATATAATCATGGGTATGATCGCCGATAGAACCGACACAAAATGGGGTAAATTTAGACCTTGGATTTTGTGGTCAACGCCATTTTTAGCGCTATTTATGGTGTTGTGTTTTACCACGCCAGACTTTAGTTACGACGGTAAATTAGCGTTTGCGTACGTGACTTATATTGGCTTAACGTTAGCTTATACTGTAAATAATGTCCCTTATTCTGCATTGATGGGCGTCATGACAAATGATGACAAAGAACGAACAAGTCTATCTGGATTTAGATTTGCAGGTGCATTTTTAGGTGGTTTGTTTGTAATGGGCTTCTTACCTCAACTCGTTGAATACTTTGGTCAAGGTAACCAGCAACAAGGTTACCAATACACTATGTATTTATTTGCCGCTTTTCTTCTTGTATTAATGGTCATAACGTTTTCCACTACTCAAGAGCGAGTTAAACCTGTAGCCGATAATAATAGCGGTTCATTAAAATCAGAATTAAAAGATTTAAGTAAAAACCTACCATTTATCATTTTACCGCTACTCGCGACCACCTTGTTCTTCTACTACCGTAACTTGCCAACAGGCCTGTTTTTTGTAGCGGTTGTGGTATTTTGTCATTTCGCAATAAAACGCTTGCTGAGTTCTGATCACTCCAATCTAACCCGCAGTCAGCAAGACATGATTGACTTATTAAATAACAAACCATGGTTAATATTACTCGGTATGGGCTTTTTAACCATGATGTTTAATGGTATTAAATATGGCGTAATTGCCTATTATTTTAAATATTTTGTCGGTGACGAAATACTCGCTGGCCAATATTTTGTTGGACTGTTAGTTGTCAGTATTTTGGGTGCTTTGAGCACAAGTACTCTAGCGAAATGGTTTGGTCGTAAGCAGTTGTTTATTGGCGCGCTGATCATCAGCAGCCTATTAACTGGCGCCATGTTCTGGATCCCAGAAAAGTCCATCGTACCGGTATTTTTGTTGGGTTGTTCTGCTGAGTTTTTTGCTGCAATTATGCCAACCTTGTTTTTCTCAATGCTAGGCGACTCTGCCGACTATTCTGAATGGAAAAATGGGCGCAGAGCAACAGGACTGATTTATTCCGCTGGTACATTTGTTCAAAAAACAGGCGGTGGTTTTGCCGGTGCACTTGTGCTCCTAGTATTGTCAGGTTATGGCTATGACGGTATGGATGCTGCAACAATTGAAGACTCACTGCCAGGCATGCAATGGCTGATGAGTTGGATCCCTGCGGCATTCGGGTTTATCGCAGCGGCACTAATGATGTTTTATCCTCTTGACGATAAGATGCAGGAAAAAATGACAAATGATTTATCAGAAGCACGTTTGGCTAGTTAACCGTTACAAGAAAGGGTAAACTCACGCTGAATTTTTTAAGGATTTGATAGTGTAATGGCGACAATTTACGAAGTTTCAGAACTGGCTGGGGTATCATTGGCTACCGTATCTAGGGTTATGAATGGCTCTAGTAATGTAAGTGATAAAACACGAAAAAAAGTCGAAGCCGCAATGAGTAAATTGGGTTATCGTCCGAATTCTATTGCCCAGTCCTTAGCTTCAAGTCGCTCTAACAGTATCGGTGTAATGATACCTGAGTTAAAAGGCCCATTTTTTGGGTTCTTAATGAGTGGGGTTGAAACCCAACTTAGAAAAGCCAACAAACACGTTATTTTTACCGCGGGTCACAGCGAAGAAGCAACTGAAAAAGACGGCATAGAGTTTCTTTTAAGCCGAAATTGCGATGCGTTAATTCTGCACGTTGAAGCGGTAACTGATGAATACTTAGTCGAATTATCTAAAAGCAAGATCCCAGTTGTTATTATTAACCGCGTTGTCGAAGAAATTAAAGACTTGTGCATTTACTTAGATAATCGCGTTGGTGGCTATTTGGCTGCCAAAGCAATTATTGAAAAAGGCCACAGGAACATTGCTTATATTTCTGGACCTACCTGGAAAATAGATTCCAATGACCGATTATTTGGTCATAAAGCCGCACTAGAAGAGTCTGGCATCGAATTTGATGAAGACCTGCTCTATCGCGGCGACTTTATTCAAGAAAGCGGCAGTATTGGTTTAAGTGAGCTTATTCATAAAAACAAACCGTTTACTGCACTGATTTGTGCTAATGACGAAACGGCCTGTGGTGCTATGGCTATGGCACGGAAGTTAGGTATGGATTTACCAGAAAACCTCTCAATTGTTGGGTTCGATAATATTTTATACGCAAGCTACTTATACCCGACTCTAACGACACTCAATTATCCTGTATTTAATATGGCAAAAATGGCTGTAGATTTAGTGCTCAAAGAAGTTTATCAATTTGAAAATATTGAGATTACCAATCAATTTTCGCCAAAACTTGTGGAACGTAATTCTGTCATTCCATTTACCGAATAATATTGATTATGTAAGGGTATTGTCGGCTTAACGTTTCGATACAACAAAAGGCACTACCCGAAATTACAGATAATGCCCTGTTGCGTCTAGCTTTAGTCTAAACGCGCCATTATCTTATCCAAACCTTGCTTAGACAACTTCACAGAATCTAATTCAGTTAATCCAGCAGGGTATTCTTCTTGCTCAACAACTATCCATTGTGTGCCGCCTACCGCCATATTAGTTTTGATCAGTGTTGCCCAATCATAGCCATCATCACCTAAAATAACAGACTCCGGTTGACCGTCTTTAGTTCTAACTTTGTAATGAGTCGTTAATGTACGATTTGGGTATTTAGTCACAAAGTTAACCGCATCTTTTTTAGAATAATTAACCCAGCCAACATCGAGTTGCAGCAAAAATGAGTTGTTGGTGTTTTGGGCAATGTAATCCCAATAGGTTTCGCCTTGAAACTCGTTAAACTCTTGGTCATGATTATGGTATCCAAACACCATATTTCGTTCGGTCACTTTAACTTGGATTGCATTAAGCTGCGCCACCATCTCTTTAACATCGGTTGGGTGCCAAGCGCGTTCATCCCAAGGAACTATAAGCAATTTTGCGCCTAACGTTTGATAGAAATCCAAAGTACTTTCAATATTCGCATTAGACAACGCGTCGTAGTTAACATGCGCACCACTCGCTGTTAAATTTAATGAATTCAAAAACTGTTTTAATCCTTTTGCATCACCTGCGTAGGGCCCAAAATTGCCAGCAAACTCAACTCCTTCAAATCCCATATCTGATAACTTTTGAAGAGTCCCCTTAAAGTCATTAGTGAGTGCGTTTTTGACTGACCACAGTTGTACACTTATTTTCGGCAAGTCTTGCTTGGTAACATTTGGCTCAGTTGACTTACTACACCCTAAGACAGTTAGTACCGTTACCAGCGATAAAATCACTTTCAGATTAAAAAAATTTTTAGTATTCATTTCTACCCTTTTGAATAAACCATTTTTACGAAACGATAACCTTATTAGTCCCAGAAACTGTAACAATACAGTGCTAACGGAAATAGACGAGTTAGCATTTTTATAAAAACCACTTTTGATACAAATTAGCTTATCGTGCATCCTGTATTTTCGTTACGATAAATTAGGCTATCGATGGAATAAAATCAGCGTATTAACATTATTGCAGGTCGGCCATTATCTAAATTAAAGACGTGTTTTTAACTCAATTAGCTTGAGTTAACCGCGTTCATTTTTACTATTTCATTGTTTTACGTTATGTTATTTTTTCGCCATATTTACTTATAGTGATTATAACCATAAGTTACTCATACCTGATTAATTTAAGCTGAACAAATTAGTCAGGCAGAGCTGCCCTTTTCTTCCCGTTGGGGGTAGCTCGACTAAATTTTACTTACACATATGTATCACCTAAATTGCCATTTACGAAGTGAATTGTAGTCTGCTCTATTTGAAGGCAAACAACAGCGATACGTGCTAAAAAATCGATGGCATTTGCAAAATTGCATGAGTAGCATTTGAACATTTAGACGTAAACTCAGTGGGAAGAACATCTAAACAAAGTAAACTCCGGTGACATAATTATCTCTATTTGCCGGTATTGTATTAAATTAAGGAAACAACATGCACCAAATCCTAAACTCTCGCGTAGTGGTAGTCCTGAGTATACTCTTACTGTCTTCTTGCGCCGATAACGGCAAAGAAATGTCTACAGCGAAATCTGTTGATGCTTCAAAAAATCTTTCTCTACGTAATCTATTTGGTGATAAATTTATGATAGGTGCTGCTCTTAACAAGGAGCAAATACTAAATACTGAAGCTGATACACTGCCATTGGTAAAAAAGCAATTTGACGCGTTAACCGCAGAAAATGAAATGAAGTGGGAAAGTATCCACCCTACGAGAAACAACTATAAATTTGACTCAGCAGATGCATTGGCAGCCATAGCAAAAGATCATAATTCATTTTTTGTTGGCCACACGCTTGTTTGGCATGCCCAAACACCTGATTGGGTTTTTACTGATAATAATGGCCAAAATCGTACCAAACAGGACCTAACTGCCATTGTTGAAGAACACATCAATACAGTCGCAGGCCGCTATCAAAACAAGGTGAATGGTTGGGATGTGCTCAACGAAGCCTTTAACGAAGACGGTACATTACGTCAATCCAAATGGTTAGAGATTTTAGGTGATGATTATATCGCTGAAGTCTTTAAAATGGCTGCTAAAGCTGCGCCTGATGCAGAGTTGTACTATAACGATTACAACTTATTTAAACCTGAAAAACGTCGTGGCGTTGTTGCTATGGCAAAAAAACTAATCGCGCGTGGAATTAAAATTGATGGGATAGGAATACAAGGTCATTATGCGCTTGATTATCCAGACCTTGCAGAACTCGAAGACTCTATTATTGCGTTTGGTGAGCTTGGACTAAAAGTAATGATCACAGAATTAGATGTGTCTGTGTTGCCATTTCCTGAAGACGCGCATCAAGGCGCTGACGTTTCACAAAATTTCCAATTACAAGACAAATACGACCCTTACCGAAACGGGATCCCAGATGATGTAAACGCTCAACTTGGCGATCGTTACAAACAGTTATTTGCGCTATTTTTAAAACACAGCGACAAAATAAGTCGTGTAACATTTTGGGGGGTGCACGATACTCAAACATGGCGTAACTATTGGCCAATGCAGGGTCGCACCGACTACCCATTATTGATAAACCGTGACAAGCAACTCAAACCTTGGGTAAAAGACTTAATGCCAACGCAACCTTAGTTGAACAATATTTTGTCCTAATAAAATCGCTATACGCATTTAATTAGTTATTTGCGTATAGCAGTCCGAAACCCTTTCCCTAAACTCTCACAAAGCTAAATTTATCGTTTTAAAGTTCAAACGAAAAGCCAAATTCCGTTAACCTGCGATATGCCGTTTCATCAAATTGATACAAGCCCGCCGCACGATGAGCCACATTCGTTTGTTTTTCTTTGCAATCAATCAACAAGTTCATTTTCAATATTTTTCGACGAAAATTCGGCTTGTCCAACTTTTGGCCTAAAATCGCTTCATAGATTTCTTGCAATTGAAGCAATGAAAATTTTTCTGGCAACAAACTGAATCCCACAGGCTCATGTCTGACTTTGTACCTAAGTTGTTTAATCGCGGCTTCAACAATGTTTTGATGATCAAAAATCAAATCTGGAAGCTCGTTAACGTCAAACCACGCTACTTCAATATCTTTGTTTCCCGTCGTAATTTTTACGTCTTCGAATCGAACGAGCGCATAATAAGCAACGGTGATAATCCGACTAAGTGGATATCTGTCCACCGCACCAAACGTACTGAGTTGTTCCAAATACAGTTTTTTAACTAAGGTGACTTTCTTAATAACTCGTAGCGCTGCTTCGTCAAGACTTTCATCCAGCTTAACCCAATGGCCGATGACACCCCACTTGTTACTGGCAATACCTTGTGTGTATTTAACTAAGAGTAATTTTAATTTGCTGTCTTGCAATGAGAATATCAGATTGTCGACGGAAACATTTGGCAGCGTGTCTTCAGCACCAAATTCTAATTTTTCAGTCGATTCTACAAAGATAGGTGTGTCTTTTTTCACGTATTTACCATCCATTTATTCGACAAAACCGTCGATTCCGCTATGTATTTAGTCACCAATTAGATCTAAAAAGTTCAAAGAGTTACACCTAAAAAAACCGATTGAAATAAAGATGAATCAAAATGTAAGCGCTTTCCCTGCGTAGAGTAACGATCCGAAAAATTATAGTCAAGATCACTATATTATACATCTCGCATTTATAAGACGACCTACTGCCATTTTCCGCACCTTAATTCCAGAGGTTTAAATTATAACTTTCAATTATTTACTCGATAGAACAATTAATATCTCTCAAATTTTTCCTTGTATCTCTAAATCTAGACTAATCTTAAAGTAACAAAACTAGCTAAATCAATAGAATACAAACTCTAATTTTCCTTGAGAGTTTTGGAGGCACTATGAGTATATTTGACCATTACAAACAACGTTTTGAGGCTGAGCAAGAACAAGAATTTACCATTGATGAATTTCTTCAGCTGTGTAAAAAGGACAAGTCTGCGTACGCATCTTCTGCCGAACGATTATTATTGGCCATTGGAAAACCGGAAATGGTCGATACGTCACAAAATCCTGTATTAAGCCGAATATTCTCAAATCGAATTATCTCTCAATACCCCGCATTTAAAGACTTTTTTGGGATGGAAGAAGCGATTGAGCAAATTGTTTCTTATTTAAAACATTCGGCCCAAGGGCTAGAAGAGAAAAAACAAATTTTATATCTATTAGGACCTGTCGGTGGCGGCAAATCATCACTTGCGGAAAAACTCAAATACCTAATGCAAAAACAACCCATATATTGCATTAAAGGATCTCCGGTAAACGACCACCCGTTTTGCCTATTTGATCCAGATGAAGATGGCCACATTTTGGAGTCGGAATACAACATTCCACTTCGTTATTTAAAAACAATAATGTCGCCGTGGGCTGCCAAACGACTAAAAGAGTTTGGTGGAGATATTAGTCAATTTAAAGTAGTTAAACGTAACCCGTCTGTTTTACATCAAATTGGCATCGCTAAAACCGAACCTGGTGATGACAACAACCAAGACATTAGCTCTCTTGTTGGTAAAGTAGACATCCGAAAACTAGAAGATTTTTCCCAAGACGATCCCGACGCCTATAGCTATTCCGGTGCTTTATGCCGTGCAAACCAAGGCTTAATGGAATTTGTCGAAATGTTCAAAGCGCCGATCAAAGTGCTTCATCCGTTGCTAACTGCAACACAGGAAGGCAACTATAACGGCACCGAAGGCTTATCAGCATTACCCTATGACGGCATAATTTTAGCCCACAGCAATGAATCCGAATGGGAATCATTTAGGAATAATCGCAATAATGAGGCATTTTTAGACCGAGTCTATATTGTAAAAGTGCCCTATTGCATGCGGGTAACTGAAGAAGTAAAAATTTATGAAAAACTGCTAATAAGTAGTGAACTCGCAAAAGCCCCTTGTGCGCCGAGCACACTAAACATTCTTGCCCAATTTACTATTTTGTCGCGAATTAAAGACGTTGAAAACAGCTCTGTTTATTCCAAAATGCGTGTTTATGACGGTGAGAGCCTTAAAGATACCGATCCTAAAGCAAAGTCATATCAAGAGTATAAAGATAACGCCGGCGTTGATGAAGGCATGGCCGGTCTCTCCACCCGTTTTGCATTTAAGATCTTGTCCCGCGTTTTCAACTTCGACCATCAAGAAGTTGCTGCAAATCCAGTGCACTTGTTTTATGTGCTAGAACAACAAATTGAACGAGAACAATTTCCTCAAGAACAACAAGAAGCCTACTTGGAATTTTTAAAAGGTTATTTAATCCCACAATACGTTGAATTTATTGGCAAAGAAATTCAAACCGCATATTTGGAATCTTATTCTGAGTACGGTCAAAATATATTTGACCGTTATGTGACTTACGCCGACTTTTGGATCCAAGACCAAGAATATCGCGATCCAGAAACGGGCCAATTATTTGACCGTTCAGCGCTCAACGACGAACTGGAAAAAATTGAAAAACCGGCAGGTATAAGTAATCCAAAAGACTTCAGAAATGAAATCGTTAATTTTGTGTTGCGCGCTCGAGCTAAGAAAGAAGGCAAAAACCCGGCGTGGAACAGTTACGAAAAACTGCGCACGGTTATAGAGAAAAAGATGTTTTCAAATACAGAAGAGCTGTTACCTGTCATTTCGTTTAATGCTAAAGCAAACGTAAATGATCAGAAAAAACACGACGATTTTGTAAATCGTATGGTGGAAAAGGGATATACCCCAAAACAAGTACGCCTATTATCGGAATGGTATTTACGCGTCCGAAAATCTCAGTAATTTAACTGAGGAGGTATGTATGGCGCATTTTATAGATCGTCGATTAAACGGCAAGAACAAAAGCGCGGTTAACCGCCAGCGCTTTTTGCGCCGCTATAAATCACAGATTAAAAAAGCAGTTGCCGAGTCCATTAGTAAAAGAAGCGTTACTGACACTGAATCTTCTGAAAACATTTCAATCCCAAGTCGGGATATAAAAGAACCTATTTTTCATCAAGGAAAAGGCGGAAATCGTGACCGAATTTTACCCGGTAATGATCAATTTATTCCTGGTGACAAAATCAAACGCCCAGAAGGCGGAGGTCAAGGTTCAGGCGATGGCGACGCCTCCGATTCTGGAGAAGGTCAGGACGAATTTAGTTTCTCTATTTCGATGGAGGAGTATCTAAACTTACTCTTTGATGACTTGGAATTACCCAATCTACAAAAAACAGAACAGAAACAAGAAGTTGAATTTGAAACCGTACGCAGTGGTTATAAATCTGAGGGGATCCCTTCTAGTATCGATATTGTTCGCTCACTAAGAGGTGCCCAAGGAAGGCGCATTGCATTAACAGCCAGTAAAAAAAAGAAGTTAAAAGAATTGCAAAAACAACTTGCAGAATTGATGCTGTCGGCAACGCCCGATCCTCGGATTAAAGCTCAGTTAGAAGAACAAATAGAAGATCTAGAACGACGAATTAAAAAAGTGCCTTTTATTGACACCTTCGACCTACGTTACCGTAATTTTGAAAAGCGCCCTAAGCCAAGTAGCAAAGCGGTGATGTTTTGTCTAATGGATGTATCGGGGTCAATGGATCAAAGCACAAAAGACATCGCTAAACGTTTTTATATTTTGCTCTATCAGTTTTTGAGCCGAAGTTATAAAAACACAGAAGTTGTGTTTATTCGTCATCATACACAGGCGAAAGAAGTCGATGAACAGGAGTTCTTCTATTCGCAAGAAACAGGAGGAACAATAGTCTCTAGTGCCCTGTATTTAATGGATGAGATTGTGCAACAGCGTTATCCTGCCAATCAATGGAACATTTATGCAGCACAAGCATCAGACGGTGACAATTGGGCTGACGACTCGCCAAAATGCAGCAAATTATTAAACGACAAAATACTGAACTATTCACGTTATTTTAGTTATATCGAAATAACCAATCGCAGTCATCAAACCCTATGGCAAGAGTACCAAGGGTTAACAGAACGCCATGATAATTTTGCTATGCAAAATATCAAACAAGCCTCTGATATCTATCCAATCTTCAGAGAATTCTTTAAGAAACAAACGAGCAGTTAGCGTTAGGGGAAGGATATGACAGCAAAAAAGAAACAAAAAGCGCAACCGCTATCAGATGGCCCAGAGTGGACATTTGAGTTATTAGAAGCCTATCAAAATGAAATAAAACGAGTCGCAGAATATTATCGACTTGATACTTACCCAAACCAAATTGAAATAATTACCTCTGAGCAAATGTTAGATGCTTATTCAAGTGTGGGCATGCCACTTAATTACAACCACTGGTCTTTTGGTAAAAAGTTTATAGAGTCTGAACAAAACTATAAACGAGGATTTATGGGGTTGGCCTACGAAATCGTGATTAATTCTGACCCCTGTATTTCTTATCTCATGGAAGAAAACACCATCACGATGCAAGCGCTCGTGATTGCACATGCCTGTTATGGTCACAATTCTTTTTTTAAAAACAATTACCTTTTTAAAACATGGACGGATGCAGGTTCAATTATTGATTACTTATTATTTGCTCGTAACTACATTGAGCAATGTGAACAAAAGTATGGTGTAGAGGAAGTTGAAGAGATCCTTGATTCGTGCCATGCCTTAATGAATTTAGGTGTCGACAGATATAAGCGCCCACAAAAAATCTCTATGTTTGAAGAGCAAAAACGTCAAACAGAACGCGCGGAATATCTACAAAGCCAAGTCAATCAATTGTGGCGAACGATTCCACAGAAAGCCGCTGAAACCAAAATCAAAAGCAGTAAATTTCCTACAGAACCCCAGGAAAATTTACTTTATTTTTTCGAAAAAAATGCGCCCTTATTGGCCCCTTGGCAACGTGAAATAGTGAGAATAGTCCGTAAAGTTTCACAGTATTTTTACCCTCAAAAACAAACACAAGTCATGAACGAAGGCTGGGCAAGCTATTGGCACTACACTATTTTGAATCACCTATTCGACGAAGGTTTGGTCACTGAGCGATTTATTTTAGAGTTTTTACATAGCCACACTGCCGTCGTATATCAGCCTGAATACAACCACCCTGGCTTTAGTGGCATAAACCCCTATGCTATTGGGTTTGCAATGTTTAAAGACATTAGGCGCATTTGTGAGGCCCCTGATGAAGAAGATAAACTGTGGTTCCCAGATATCGCGGGGTCAAATTGGCTTGATACTATGCATTACGCTATGGAAAATTTTAAGGATGAAAGTTTTATTGCCCAGTTTTTATCACCGCGGTTAATGCGTGAGTTTAAACTGTTTAATTTACAGGACTATGAAGACAATAAAATGTTGGAGGTCACCGCGATACATAATGAGCAAGGCTATCGTAATATCCGCCAGAAACTGGCTTCGCAATATAACTTAAGCTTTTTAGAGCCAAATATTCAAGTGATTAATGTCGATGTAAATGGCGATAGATCGTTAACGTTAGAATACACACCACACAACCATATTCCGCTTAGTGGCAACCTAGACGAAATGATGAGACATGTTTACAGACTATGGGGCTTTGATGTGAAATTGGTTCAACAACAAATTGGAGGGAAATATATTGAGCTAGCACACTGCCCTGTCGTTGAAAATACGATTAAAGATAACTAGATTTTTGCGAATACCCCCTTTGGTTTATTCGCAAAACATCGTATTTCAGCGTATTTTGTATAAAAACAATTACAATTAACCTATTAATTTTTCAACTTTATTAAGCTTATTTAACAACACGTTCAATATCAGGGGTAAAAGTCCTAACTAAATTACGACCATCAGTCTTGGCTACATAAAGCGCACTGTCGGCAGCCTCGATCCAATTTTGGTGATTTTCAAATTGGTCTGAGTATTCTGCTAAGCCCATGCTTATTGTAAATTTGATTTCAATATCGTTATATAAAACATGGGATTCTTCAACGATTTTTCGAATGCGCTCAGCAAAGATAAGTCCATGCTGAACATCCGTTTCAGTTAATATCACGGCGTACTCTTCACCACCGTAGCGCCCGCCAATATCCGTTTCACGTAAGTTCTTACGCAGTATCTTAGCTAAATGTAAAATCGCTTCATCACCCGCAGCGTGGCCGTACCCATCATTTACTTTTTTAAAGTGATCAATGTCGAATATCAACAACGTACTTATATTGTGACTACGTTTTTGCCGTTGAAATTCTCTTTGTAAACACTCTTCCCAGTAACCTCGGTTATTAAGATTGGTTAATCGGTCAGTCTGGCTTAGGCGCTTCAGCTCTTTGTTAACTTCTTCTAATTCAATTTTTGAAATAGCAACATCGGTCACGTCGTAGATAATAATGCAAAGGTGAGTTACTTCACCCATAGTGTCGGTCAGTGGAATAAAAGTGGCGTTTTGGTACATGAACGGCGCCACACTTGTAATCGGCCGATAGTTCTTAAATTTAAAAATGTGTGGGGTTTGTTCCCATATGGTAAACGCTCGGTTTTTAAGAACAAAAACTGGATCTGTTTTTTGCTTCAACCAATATTCATCAAGTGCAGGAAATGCTTCAAAAAGTGATTTATTTCTTACGTCATAAGGCGTTACACCAGAATGATTTTCCATAAAACCATTCCAAACTTGAATTTTATAATCACGGTCTAGAACAACCAGTCCGACATCTACAGACTGAAACATATCCATTAACCAATGGACTTCGGATACTTCAATAGTCGCTTTTTCTGTCATGGTCATATGTCAAATAAGAAGTTGAGTTTATTTTGAAGGGTTGGAATTGAGTCTTCAGTAATAAGCAGTAATAAATCGCAAGTTACATCGTGCCCTTCCAGCCCATAGCTGATTTCAATGGTAAGTGTCTTTTTCCAATGGGTCGAATTGGTATAAATTAAATCCGATACATTACAATGTTGCCCAAGCACGGTTGGGTGACCTTGGCTAAAGTTTAAATCAAGCTGTTCAGACAAGCCTTTAAGTACCGAACCGATTAATATATTGCCAATATCCATCAATAATTCGAGTTCGACTCGACTATCAACTTTACCTTTATAATTCAGAAGCTTGGCGATATCTTTAAAACCTGAATCGTGTAAGATCAGTAAAGCTTCTCCGGCAACACCACCGCTTATAAATCCCTGACAGACACCTGACGTCGTATCGTTTGTTTCAACCGACTGCAGCGCCATAGCTAACTCAGAGACTTCCAATAAATTTACATTTGGGATAGGAAGTTTTACAAAAACATCCAGCACAGTTGCAAGTAAACTACCCGCCTGCCCCATGGCAACATTTGTAACTTCTTGCAGAACATCACGAGTTTCAGCATCTAGCAACTTTTCAGCTTTAGGCTTGATTTTACCTAATTCGGCTTCGCTGGTAATACCGTATTTATGTAGGAGTGCCTGCAGTTTTTCTTTATCAATTGGCTTTTTTATAAAATCCAATGCACCTAAGGCTTTAACTCGTTCATGAGCCGCAGTTTGGATATCTCCTGACACGACAATTGTAATAATTGAGATACTTTCGGCTTGTAATGCCTCTAACACGCCATAACCATCTAACACCGGCATATTTAAATCAAGAAAAAGCAAATCTCCCTGCCCTTTTCTTATAATATCTAAAGCATCTTCGCCGTTAACTGCAAATACCACTTCTACATCCCATTCGTCGGGTAAAGAACGTGCCATTTGTTTACGTGCTAGATTAGAATCATCACAAATAATTACTGTCGTTTGCATATTATTATATTGACCAAATTACCGGTATTTTGAAATAAAATTTTGAATTTAAACCTATTAATAATAGATTATGTAAAAACTATAGCAGTTAAATCATAATGCAAGCTAGCATTTATATGCGAAATAACTAAATTGGAGTAAATATGAAATTTTTATCGGTTTTCGGCATTCTTATATCAGTGTTCAGTGTTTCTGCCGCTGATATACAGAAAGACTTACCGATCCACTACGATATCGTCAGCGCTGGAGACAAACCCGTTGCGTTATTGGGGCCACAAATTAATGTCGGGCAACTCGCCCCTAATTTCAAAGTGGTAGATAGTAAATTTAAAACAAAATCTCTAAGCGACTTTAAAGGTAAGCCGGTTTTAATTAGTGTTGTCCCAAGTTTAGACACTGGTGTTTGCAGTATTCAAACAAAACGATTTAACGACGAAGTAAGTAATTTACCTCAAGATATTGTGATGTTAACTATTAGTGCCGATTTACCATTTGCTCAAAAACGTTTTTGTCAGGCCGAAAATGTCGACAAGTTAATGACACTGTCTGACTCAGTATGGCGTGACTTTGGTATGAGTTACGGCGTATTGATTAAAGATATGGGGCTGTTAGCTCGCTCAGTTTTTGTTATTGGACCCGACGGCGTCATCTTTTACAAAGAGATCGTTGCAAAATTATCTGAACAACCCGATTACGATGCCGCATTTCATGCCATTACCCAGGTTTCTGAGCAAAATTAAAACTGATTAAAATCAATAAAATAGTCAAAAAGGCCAAATTAATTTGGCCTTTTTTGTTGAAAAAATAAAATGCACCCATAGATATGTTTCAAGTTAACGAGCAATGCCTAACGGATTGTCGATAACTACCTAACCTGTTCATTTTGAAAGGTTAATTAAATTTGAAATGTATTTAAATAATACTTATTGCTTAAAATAAAGGATAAGAAAATGAGAAATGTAGACCTATCACCACTATACCGTTCATTCATCGGATTTGACCACCTAGCGACTCTGTTAGACTCAGCAAATCGCACCGATAAATCAAACGGATATCCTCCTTATAACATTGAATCTGTAGCCGACGATAAATATCGAATTACAATGGCAATTGCCGGATTTAGTGACAATGAATTAGACATTCAGTCTGAACACAATACGCTTGTCGTAAAAGGGATTAAACCCGAATTAAAGACTGATAAAAAATATCTCTACCAAGGAATTGCTGAGCGAAATTTTGAACGCCGTTTTCAACTAGGTGACTATATTAAGGTCATTGATGCAGAACTTGAAAATGGTTTATTGCACATATTCTTAGAGCGCGAAGTTCCTGAAGCACTTAAACCAAGAAAAATTGAAATTGGCACTGGCAAACTGCTAGAAAGCTAATACACTCAAAAGTGTTCCCCAGTGAATTGTTGTTTTACCGGAAGCTTGCTTCCGGTATTTTTTTGTCTGTTCGTCAGAAATTTATTTAATTACGATTTTTGAACAAGACTAAACGATACACTAAACCGCTTCTTCGTTTTCTTCGCCAGTACGAATACGAATAACTCTTTCAATGGCTTCGACAAATATTTTACCATCTCCAATTTTCCCGGTCTGAGCCGATTCTAAAATTGCTTCAACGACCTGCTCAACAGTCTCATCATTGACGACAATTTCGAGTTTGACCTTTGGTAGAAAATCAACCATGTATTCTGCGCCACGGTAAAGCTCAGTATGGCCTTTTTGTCGACCAAAACCTTTTACTTCTGTTACTGTCATACCATTAACGCCAATTTCAGATAACGCCTCACGGACATCATCTAGTTTGAAAGGTTTTATTACCGCCGTAACTTTTTTCATATATTTTTACCTGATCGGGTTTCAATTAGTGAGAAATTATTTTAGTTAACATAGAATATTCTAACCAGTTAAACATGAGAAGAAATTCATTTATGGATGCACAACAAATTCGCAAGGAAATGATGGTTCAACCAACTATCAATGTAAACCACGAAATTAACAGACGTGTTGAGTTTATCAAAGCAACACTTTTACGTTCTGGGCAGAAAAACCTAATTTTAGGGATAAGTGGTGGTGTCGACTCTTCTACTTGCGGAAGATTAGCTCAAATTTCAGTGGATCAACTAAATGAAGAACATAACGGCGGATATAGCTTTTTTGCAATTCGTTTACCTTTTGATATTCAGGCTGACGAAGATGAAGCCCAATTGGCGTTAAGTTTCATTAAACCGACCCACGTGTTAACGGTTAACGTTAAAGATGCTGTTAACGGTTTACATCACCAAGTTATGCAGTCATTGCCTACAGACATCTCTACGCAGTTTTCCAGCACTCATGTGGACTTCGTAAAGGGGAATGTGAAAGCGCGCGCTAGAATGGCCGCACAATACGAAATAGCCGGTTTAGTAGGAGGTTTAGTGTTAGGAACCGATCATTCTGCTGAAAATCTCACAGGCTTTTTTACTAAATGGGGTGATGGCGCTTGTGACTTAATCCCTCTATTTGGCCTAAATAAAAGGCAAGTTCGTGCTTTAGCCGCTGAATTAGGCGCTCCTAAAAGACTCGTTGAAAAATCTCCGACTGCCGATCTAGAAGAACTTGCGCCAGGCAAAGAAGATGAATCAGCACTTGGGATCACTTATGATGAAATTGATGACTTCTTAGAAAATAAAGAGGTGGCGCCACACATTGCTGAGAAATTAACGGAAATATTCAATAAAACTCAACATAAACGGCTACCTATCCCAACGATTTACGATTGATCCTTAATCTGTGCAGTCGATTTCGGCTTGATCTTTTTCAAGTCGAACTCGGCCTACATTTGATATAACAATAGCACGTGAAAAAACGGTTGTTTCTTCATCAGGACAAATTGTAATTGTGGCCGTATTGTTCTGGGCAGTGTTAAATGGCGCAAAACGTAAAGAGTCACGTGTGGATGCAACCCTGTAATCGTTAACCATTTCAATGTTTGCGATGATTTCTTCATTGCCATCTAACGAGCCATCACCGTCTTCATCAACAAAAACAATTTTACTTAGTGCCCAGTCGTCTTCGCAGTTTTGCATGTCGGAACTAGGGCAAACAACCACAAACACGTTTTCAGATACAGCGGTATGCCTCGCCAATTGAATGGCTGAAATATGATTATTTACAATCGATGCAACTCTATTACGTTTATAAAAGTTACCCAATGACGGCGTTACCGTTGTGGCGATAATACTAAATAACGCCAGGGTAACTAGCAATTCTATAATCGTAAATCCAGACCGCCTCACGTTATTTTGCATATTAACACTTCCAACAAAATTCATCCGCGCTATAAGCACCATCGTGATCAGCATCAATAGCTTTTCGGCCATCAGAGAAATAACTCATTATGCCTTCTTTCATACTGCCTTGACCAACAGGACCAGATGCAACAGGCGTTGCACGGATCTCATACGTCCGTCCATTGCCACCAACCGCTTGAATGGTCAAATTGTAAATAGCTTCTGAGCCTGTATTCGATGGCGACTGATCATCATAAATCCAAGGAGCGCCAGTATCAGTCGGTGCGTCAGATGTGCCGGCAGCCCCAGCGTAGCTAAACGTTGTCGCGCGATGTTTTTCCATTGCAGTTGCGAGTGCCAGTAAATCAGCTTGAGCCTGAGCACGATAAGAGCTCTGTGCATGCCTAGTGTAACTCGGATAAATAACACCAGCCAAAATCCCAATTATTGACACGACAATAAGTAACTCGATTAGGGAAAATCCATTTTGGCATTTTAGTTTGTATGTCATCTATCATCCTTTGTTGTCGGTTCTATTTCTGTTGACCAAGAATTGGTATAGACCCGTTTCAATTTGCTCTTAGCACCCGAAACCTTACTTGTAAGTTTCTTAAATATGTCACCCTCATCGTCAGCCGATTCAACAGTGTCAGCGCATTCTGTGCCGATACAAATTGTTGGCGCGTCAGGATCGGTAATAATTAATCGAGGCTCCGCTGGGATCCCAGACTTATCCAATACTGCAAATGAGTCATTATAATCAATCTTATTGTCATTATTTATATCTATCAACGCATTACCGTCGAGCAAATTAATAATATAGACTCTGCCTCCGCCCTGAGCAGCCGAACAAGAGTTTTCCTCTAAACCAGCTGAACTTGGGTCGTACGTTGAGAATATGAGTCGGCTATTGATAATCGACACCCCAGTGAGTACTTTTTCACCTTTAGTTAAATTGAATTCGTAACCATCAAATTCAGCTGCATCAGATAGATTTTGAGATTCCGGTGTAATTTGAACAATTGTAGAGATTTCAGGGAAGGTATAGCGTCCATCTTCTTTTATAAATACCCCTTTATCTTTAATCATCACAACGGAATCTTGCACTGTTTCATCTAACGGATGAGCTCGATAACCTGAACCTATTGATACCGCGTAATAATGGTCATGATCTTGCACTATTTCAGCAATGTCAGGTGAATTATAGAAACGACGTGTTTTTTCTATATTGGCATCTTCACTCGATGAATAAAGTAATTTACCCACGGCCAATTTTGACGTTGTCTGTCCGTTGTATAAGTCTACCCGGAATAATTGTCCACCCATGTCACCGAAATAAAGATGATCAGCAAGACCATCAAAATCACGATCGATCACAGAAATCCGAGCAGGGACACCATATTTCATCTCTGAAATGACATAGTTAGCGTTTGTATTTGACGAAATCTCAAATAATTTTTGACCCGTTGACGCTTCAACGATAAACACAGAATTTCCTACGGTATCTGGCGTTCGAATATTGACCGAGTCCTGTAACGGATCGTAACCACCACCAAAAATAAGAACTTTCTTGGTATCTTCACCAATTTTAATCGAAGATACTGTCGGTTTCGACCACGTCTGCCCTAAACGAGCATAGTCACCAGTGCCGCCTTCAATCGAATACTTATAGCGAGGAGATGTACGACTCGTAATATCTAAAACATGATAGCGATTACCACCGCGTCGCTGACCAACAATAATGTAAGTATTGCCGTCTTCTGTCCATGAATTAATCGAACCATCCATACCATAGGTGCGAGTATTAAATACATTACCGTCTTGGAAATAGACAGGAATATTATCGATTAATTCTTCAGGTATAAATGCCCAATTCTCACGGCCTGAATCACCGTCAATTGACATTAGGTAACCTTCATTTGTACCAATAAATATAGCGGACTTGTCATCAGAGTAGCGATGAAACAAGGGTTCTGAATGCAGAGGATCAGACATTTCATAGCGAGGTTCATCCGTTTCACCATCGCCATCCTTGTCTTTCATATCATAGCCTAACATCCATTTAATTAAGGTTTTACGATAATCTTCATCGACTGTCAGTAAACCTAAATTACTCGCTGTGATACGTTCATCCTCTTCAGATAAAGGAGTTGAACTATTCGCCATATTAGAATAAATATTTCTTGCAACTCTTTGATTTGCAGAGACACCACCTCGACTAACAAATGTGCCACTTAACGAGCCGCTAGTTGCCCAAAAATCATGGGCATTGTCTTTAAAAAAGCCATCACTGGAAATCGCATTTTCTTCATTCTTATCTTGAACAACACTATCTATTAATTTGTATTTTTTTAAGTTGCCCGGCCAATATTCAGAGCTTGTTGGATCAAACAAAGCGTAATAAATATCATTCGAATGAGTCAACCGATTAAACTGATTTACCGATATACCTGGTGCTACAAACGTGCTTGAACCTTTTTTCGCTTCGACAAAAATAGACGTAAATGCCGATGCTAATTCATTAGCAGTTTTACCAGAATAAAATGAACCAGAACCAGCGGCAGCTAAATCTTTTAGATATTGATCGTCAAAACCACTCGATTCAAAGCCAACGGTATAGGTAAAAACCTGCGCGTCATTATTAGAAACGCTACGCTCACTTGGCGGTGTTGCCATATATTCTGCAAGAGCTGTTGCACAATTTTCATTTTGACAAGTACTACCGATAATACTACTTATATCGCCATCTCGGTCTGTCGCATTAGGTTCACCGTCACTAAACAGAACCAAATAGTTTGCCTGGCACTGCCCCAATTCACCACTAATTGGCGATATGTATTTTGCTTTATCAAGGTCTGCAATTTTTTGATCTCGACATTCATACGACGTTAGTTGTTCTGTATTACAATCCACAGGTGTTGTAATTGATGAACCGGTAAACGTATCTGGATGACTTAAGCGTGCTAAACTTCTTACCTTGTTATAACGCCCACGACTTCCACCATTAAATACATTTTTACCATTAAGATATAAATAGGCTTCATACATGGTATCTACAACTGGCGTTGTGCCCTCAGCAACAAACTCTTCTGTTAAACTTATTAACTTATCTCTTGCTGTATATTTATGTTCAGAACCATTAGGTGGGGTATAAACAATTCGCAGTTGTGGAGATTTTTGTTTTCGTGAAATACGAGCCGCCGCGTGGCTAAATACTTGAAATTGATCTGAACTTGCTTTGCTATCCGCTAAACCAAAAATTAGTATAGGATCACCACTTTCCCAATCAGCATCATCTACAATAGCTTGCACAATGACGGATAAATCAGGTGTATTCATTGGGTAATCTTCATTCAGCCAACCATCCGGCTTCCAACAAACAACTCCTGTTTTGTTACATTTTCTTTCGGTCGTATCAACACTCCCTGAGCTATTTAGATATAAGTCATCAAAGTCACTGCCATCGACAAACTCACCAGGGTCATCTGCTAACGAACCAAAATACGCAATTGTTATGGAGTCTTCAGATGAACTATATTCTGAGAAATATGTGATATGGGCACTATTTATTGTTGAACCGTGGGGAATATTAAAGTCAGTAAATCGCAGTGCATGGGCACGTTTATGATCATTATCGATTAAATATTCTCTTGAAAATTTGGTATCCAATGAGCCATTTTTTTGTGATATTGCAAAATCATAATCACCATTAAGTGACCGCACAACCTCATTACTAGGCCAAATAGCATCTATGTCTGTCGCCGGCATCAACACTGGGCCGCCATCATCATTAAAACGCATTAGCGAAACATTCACGCCAGAGATATTGTTTAACGCTAACTTTAGTGCTTCTTTAGACTTAAACATACGGCTGCTACTCGTGCCATCTGTAGCAGACATAGAGCCCGACGTATCAAAAATGAAAACGACATTAGGGTTTACTTCGACTGCTTCGTCTGAAATGCCGTAATAAATTTCTATGTCATCACCAAACGCGCTAAATGAGACGATTGATGAAACAAAACCTGTAATAATTAGGTCGCGTAATTTGCGCATTATCAATCTCCTGATTCTGTCGTTTGCCTAGATAAGACAAGTGTATTGGCAGCATTTACAACAGATCCAGATACATGGCCACACCCTTTAACAACAAAAACTTCCAAGATAGTTCGATTTCTAGCACCGTCGGTGTCGACAATACTAGAAACCAATCCTGAATTAGCGTCGGTTAAGTTCTTTAATCCAATATAAGCAGATTTAGACCACGCCCAAACTTCTGGACTTGCTCTCATTGCAGTCGTCCCTTCCATCACAGTATCGTCCTGTAATCCATTTGCGGTAACACTTCGCTCCGCCCAATTCGCATCAGCAATGTCATCACATGTCGGTAAATTGTTAAAATCCACCTGATTGTCGTCAGTTATCTGTCCTGAATTTCGCGCTTGTGTTAAAACGTCAAACAACTGGTTACCATTAACATCTTCAATCGTTCCTGCCCTCAAGTTTGTTGAGGAACTTTCATGAACAATGCCCTCAATTGCCGCATCAGCGCCATCAAACGCTAATGATAAGGTATTTTGATTTGTCGCCATCTTAGTTTGCAAAACCCCTGAAGACACCGAACTCACACCAACGACAGTCATCGACGTTAATAGCACTAAGCTAATAACTAAAACGATGCCTTTTTGTAAACGATATTTCATAATTAACCTCCAGCGATCACATTATTCCATGCATTACGCATTAATATGACCGTCTCAAAAACTCGATACAAACCGTCATCATCTGGTATAAATGCATCGTGTCCGAGTAATTTTAAGTTTCGAGTTTGACCAAGTGCGATCTCATCGTCATTTTTTATCAAAACAGCAATTTTTAAAGCAACGACCGGTATACTCCCATCTGCTTCTACAAATTCAGCGAGTCGGGCCGCGGTAACCCAAGACGTTACCATACCGGTTTCTGTATTTCCTATAGGCAAGCTGATGCCATACATAACTTGAAAATCATAAACATTTTCCATCAGTGTTACAGATTGACCATTGGCGCCATTTGCTTTTAATCCACGCAAGTAACGACCGTCATGTCCACGGCAACGAAGAGTATTATCTTCAGTGTAATATTCGTTTACGACGTGAAATTCAGCATCAACTGCAAAATCAAAATTAGAGCCTGTGCATGCTCTATTTGCCATGATATTTATGAACAATGTGTCAGGCGCTTCATCTGCCCCCTCTTTTGAGCCAAGTGTCGGATCCACATCATAATCAGCTTCTAACACAATGGAATGAGCCCGAATATAGGTCGCTTCCATATCTACATCTATATTGCGGTCCAAGTTGGCAGAAAATTCATTATAACGACCAACAGGTAATAATGATTGCCTTAGCGCCGAAATGATATACCGCCCATCCTGCTGAATATTAGACAAGGCATAATTATAGGTCAGTAGCTGATTATTACTTTGGTAAACCTTAACGAGTCCGGCTGTTATAATAAGTCCTAATGTCATTGAGATAAGCATCTCAACTAAGGTAAAACCGCTAACCTTAATATTGGACTTTAGCCTCATAATCCTTCCCCTAACAACAGATCCAAATGCACACACTCATATTCACCCGCAATTCCCTGTGAATCAAGTACAGTATTGCAAAGCTGGCTTTGTGCTCGGTCTAGATTTTTCCATATAGTGGCAGGCCAAGCGACATAGATTGTTAACATTGAATGGGGTGGGACCGGGTCGCCACTAGCGTCGGCAACCGCGCCGATGGCAGTAACTCCAACTTCCATATTATCCATAATGGCAGCAGCTTGGCAGCTTGTTTCATAGGCATCAAAAATAGCTGATTGATCGGCGGTGCAAAGCTCAGCGTTTTCTGCGCCTTCATCTCGGCAACTAACAACGGCAGCCGGAATCGCTCGACAAAAACATTCAAATTCATTGCTGTCGCAGCTAGAAAGATTTCTAAAATTAAAGTTATTTAAATTGGTATAGGCATTATCAGTGGCGTCACGAACTGGTACTGTTTCATCGTCTCGGTTTTGGAACTGGCGGTTAATACGGATCCTATCCGCCAAACTTTCCGCAATAATGGTGGCTTGCGTTTTAACGTAGGCGTCTTGATTAGAGGTAGACACAGTAAATTGCAGGCCAACTAGCCCTAAAATACCAATAGATATGACAAACAGTGAGATTAAAATTTCAATTAATCCCACACCATTTTGACCAGAAAACGTCGCTTTATTCAGTACTTTATTTTTCATATCCGTACTACCACTTAACTTTGGCGTAAGCCAATAAGTAAGTTTAGTTCCTTTCTAACTGTTTGCGTAGTTTTTAGCCTATCACTCTTTTTATTGCAATTCAGCAGGGACGGCAAAAACGATATTTTCTTTTTTACCAGGATTTTCTAAGACGTGATTTGCACCTAACGCCTTCAACCTGTCTATAACACCTTTTACTAACACTTCCGGGGCCGATGCCCCAGCTGTAACACCAATACTTAAACATTCATCAATCCACGTCTCATTAATATTAGACGCATCATCGATTAGATAAGCTCGCGTACCAACTTTCTCAGCTAATTCTCTTAACCGATTTGAATTAGAGCTATTTTTCGCACCAACCACTAAAAGTAAATCTACCTTTTGTGCCAATTCACGAACCGCATCTTGCCTGTTCTGTGTGGCGTAACAAATGTCGTCTTTACGAGGGCCTTTTATCTTCGGAAATTTTTCTCTCAAAGCATCTATAACATCAGCCGTATCATCAACCGACAACGTTGTTTGAGAACAATAATACAACTCATCTGGATTTTTAACATTTAAATTAGCAACGTCAGAAGGTGATTCTACTAAATAAATCCCGCCTTCATCGCTGCTATATTGCCCCATTGTCCCCTCAACTTCCGGATGTCCTTCATGACCAATTAAAATACACTCAGTACCTTTTCTTGACGCTCGTGTGACTTCCATATGAACTTTAGTTACCAATGGGCAAGTTGCATCAAATACTTTAAGTCCACGTTGTTTTGCTTCATTTCTAACGGCTTGAGAAACACCATGCGCAGAGAAAATAACAATCGACTCGTCGGGTACTTCGTGTAGTTCATCAACAAATAACGCGCCTCGCTCTCGCAGGCCATTAACAACAAATTTATTGTGTACAACTTCATGACGAACATAAATTGGTGGCTGAAATATTTCAAGAGCACGCTCTACAATGGATATTGCACGGTCAACACCGGCACAAAAGCCTCTAGGATTTGCTAATAATATTTCCATTTCTCGCCTCTATTTTGTTGTAGTTGGTAATACGTCTAATATTTCGACATCAAACGTTAATACCTGACCTGCTAATGGGTGATTAAAATCAACTGTAACTGACTGACCTACGACTTCTCGTATCATGCCTGGCAACTCGGCCCCATCTGGTTGCGTAAAAGCAACAATAGTTCCGACTTCAGCAGGAATATCTGAACCAAATTTATCTCGATCCAAATAGTAAATATTGTCTGGATTAGGCTCACCAAATGCTTCTTCAGGTTGTAAAGTAAAAGACTTTTCGTCACCTTTTTCCAAACCAATTAAACAAGCTTCAAAACCTGGTGTTAGGTTACCATCACCAATTGTTAACTTAGCGGGTTTGTTATTTACTTTAGTACTATCGGCAACCGAGTCATCTGACAGTTTGATTGAAAAATGGAAAACAACTTCATGACCAGTTTCAATTTTCATTTTTACACTTCCTAATTTGGTATTTTTTTGCTGTTGTCGTCTTTTTTTGACTGATTAAAGTCAATAAAGGCTTCAAGAATTAACAACGCTGCACCGCAACTAATTGCAACATCTGCAATATTAAATGCAGGAAAGTGCCAACTGTCATAATAAAAATGGAGAAAATCGACGACATAACCATACATCATTCGATCTGCCACATTGCCTATAGCCCCACCTAAAATAAGGGCATAAGCAGTCAATAACAATTTTTGTTTTATAGGTGTTTTTGCCATCCAAAATGTCAATAAAACACTAATAACAATCGCTATAATAGTGAAAAACCAACGCTGCCAACCACCCGCGTCGCTTAAAAAGCTAAACGCTGCACCGTGATTTCTGACATACGTGATGTCAAAAACCGGCAGAACATTAATATCTTGATAAAGTGCTAAGTTATTAATAATCCAAATTTTGGTGCCTTGATCAAAAAGCACCACAACAAGGCTTAACAGCAAAAACAGTAATCCGGGAAACTTGTTTAATAACTTCATTAAGCAAATTTCCTAAACTCACCCGCACCGGTCACGTTCTCAACGCAACGGCCACATAAATCGGCGTGTTCCGGATGAATACCAACGGTAACTGAATGATGCCAACAACGCTCACACTTTTGTTCCGTGCTCGCTTTAATGCCAATAAATAAGCCGCTGATTTCTGACTCAAATGCCGTATCTGGTTTGTCAGTTAATGGTGCTAAGTTCACTACAGAGGTGATTAAGACAAATCGCAATTCATCTTCAAGTGTTTGTAATGTATTTAATAATTCATCTGATACATACAAAGTTAACTCAGCCTCTAGCGATGCGCCCAACAATTTATCTTTTTTCGCAATCTCAAGCGCACGGTTTACTTGTTCTTTAACCGATAATACGGTTGACCAATATTTATCACCTAACTCACCTTGGGCTGAGTATTGTTCGATGCCATCGTACCATACGTCAGTAAAGACAAACTCGTCGCGCTCTCCTGGTAAAGTATCCCAGATTTCCTGAGCGGTAAACGACAATACAGGAGCCATCCAGCGAGTCATCGCTTCGGCAATAAGATACAGCGCGGTTTGACATGAACGACGAGCTGTTGAATCCGCTTTAGCGGTGTATTGACGGTCTTTAATAACATCAAGATAAAAACTGCCTAAATCTACTGAGCAGAAATTCATCAGCTTTTGCATAACAACATGGAACTGATATTTATCGTAAGCCTGTATAATCTCTTGCTGCAAACGTGCCGCTTTACTTACGATCCAACGATCCAACGCAACCATTTCATTCACGTCAACAATATCTTGTTTCGGGTCAAAACCATTTAAGTTTGCAAGTAAAAATCGAGAGGTATTTCTTACACGGCGATACGTATCTGCGGCGCGCTTAAATATTTCGTCTGATACCGTCATTTCACCTGTATAGTCCGCCGAGGCTACCCACAAACGTAGAATGTCCGCACCGTATTTACCCGTTACATCTTTTGGTGAAACCACATTGCCTAATGATTTAGACATCTTGTGACCATTTTTATCGACAGTAAATCCATGGGTCAATACTTGTTTATAAGGTGCAACATCATTCATCGCAACAGACGTCATTAATGACGACATAAACCAACCACGATGTTGGTCAGAACCTTCTAAATATAAGTCAGCAGCTTGTTCAAATTCCTCACGGGCATCAACCACAAAGTGATGGGTAACACCTGAGTCAAACCAGACATCCAAAGTATCTTGTACTTTACGGTATTGATCTGATTCTGCACCTAACAATTCAGCTTGGTCGAGATCCCACCATGCTTGAATGCCGTCTTTTTCGACTGCCTGTGCGACTTTTTCCATCAACGCTGGGCTATCTGGATGAAGTGCATCGGTTTCATTATGGATAAATAATGGAATTGGCACACCCCAGGTTCTTTGGCGTGAGATACACCAGTCTGGACGGCCTTCAACCATCCCTTCAATGCGGCCTTGACCCCATTCTGGTAACCACTGAACTTGTTTAATTTGTTCGATTGACTTACCGCGCAGTCCAGCTTGATCCATGCTGATAAACCATTGCGGCGTAGCGCGGAAAATAATTGGCGTTTTGTGACGCCAACAATGTGGGTAACTGTGTTCAAATGACACATGTTTTAATAACGTATTGGTTTCTTCTAATTTTGCGACAACGGAGGCATTCGCCTTAAACACATGCTGTCCTGCAAAAAATTCAGTACCTTCAACATAAACACCATTCGGTCCTACTGGATTTGCAACTTCAAGTCCATATTGTAAACCCACGGTGAAATCTTCTTGACCATGGCCAGGCGCGGTATGCACACATCCCGTACCAGCGTCAGTTGTAACGTGATCACCTAATACTACTGGAACATGAAAATCATAGAACGGATGTTGCACCTGAACATTCTCTAAAGAGTCACCTTTAGCAAAACCAAGAGCATGATATTTAGTGAAGCCCCAACGGTCCATGACATCGGTAAGCAGTGAAGCGGCAACAACCAATCTAAATTTGTTTTGTTCATCGTCTTCAACTTGTACAAGAACATATTCTACGTCAGCAGCAAGTGCAATAGCTCTGTTTGCTGGTAATGTCCAAGGTGTTGTGGTCCAGATTACAAATGACACGTCACCTTCACCCTGAAGATGATCTGGGTGTTCAAACATTGCAACAACAGCGTCGGTGTCGACTGCATTAAATTTAACATCGATCGCCGGTGACGCTTTATCTTTGTACTCAACTTCAGCTTCTGCTAATGCAGAACCACAATCGGTACACCAATGCACAGGTTTTGAACCTTTTTGCAAATGACCATTATCGATGATTTTACTTAATGCTCGGATAATATTAGCTTCCGAACTGAAATCCATCGTTTTATAAGGATTATTCCAATCACCTAAAACACCTAAGCGTTTAAATCCTTCCATTTGCCCATCGATTTGACGTTGCGCATAAGCACGGCATTTTTCACGGAATTCTGCAGCTGTGACTTTTTTACCTGGCTTACCAACTTTCTTTTCAACCATTAATTCAATTGGTAATCCGTGGCAATCCCAACCAGGAACATAAGGCGAATTTAAATCAGACATTGTTTTAGACTTAACAATAATGTCTTTTAAGATTTTATTTACTGAGTGACCTAAGTGAATATCGCCGTTTGCGTACGGAGGGCCGTCATGCAAAATAAAACTCTTTTTGCCTTTTTTCGCTTCGCGGATCTTTTTATATAGCTCTTTTTCTTGCCAAAGCTTCAACATTTGAGGTTCACGTTGGGCTAAATTTCCACGCATTGGAAATGCGGTTTCAGGCAGATTAAGCGTATGCTTATAGTCACTCATGATCGGTTCCGTATTATTTACTGCTTATTAGACCTTTAAGGGTCTAATCTATTAAAAATTTGCGCTTGGCTGTTGAAACGTCCAACGATATTTGCGCGATTAATTCATCTAACGAGTCGAACTTTTTTTCGTCTCGAATTTTAAAAACAGGGGTAATTTGTAACCTCTGTCCGTATATTTGTTCATCGAAGTCAAATAAGTGAACTTCTAATAATGGTTTAATTCCATTTAACGTTGGTTTATTGCCAATATTGGCAACACCTAAAATCTCTTTGTTTCCGAGCAACGCTTTAACACCAAACACGCCACGGATAGGAAGTACAGCTCGTTTAACTGCAATATTTGCAGTGGGAAAACCAAACTTACGACCATTCTTCTGGCCGTGAATCACTCGTCCTTGAAACCCAAATGCCGCCCCTAACAATTCAGACGCGCCGGAAAAGTCACTTGCTAACAACCTATTACGCACTTCTGTACTGCTGGCACGTTTATTACTAAATTTAAAGGTTTGGCTATCATCAACCGAAAAACCGAGTTCTGAAGCCATAGACTTCAATAACGTAAAGTCGCCTGTTCTTTTTTGACCAAACCTGAAGTCATCCCCAACAATAACGTGTTTAACACCCAGTTTATCAACTAACAAGTTAGCGACAAATTGCTCAGCAGTCATATCTGCAAAAGTCGAGCAAAAGCGGATGCAAATCAACCTATCGATTCCTAGAGACTTTAGCTTTTTATATTTTTCTCTAAACGTCAGTACACGAGCCGCGGCTTTATCCTGCAAAAACACTTCTTGTGGCTGAGGTTCAAAAATCATGACAGCCGACGGCACATTGTGTTGCTTAGCTACTTTTTTCAGTTTGTCGATGACGTATTGATGGCCGATATGGACACCGTCAAAATTGCCAATCGTTAAGACGCAATTTTTATGATGTTCTGACAAATTAATTAAGCCCCGAACTAACTCCATCACCCACACTTCATAAGTTAAAAAACCGACGAATTATAACGGTATTCAACGGGTAATTACTAGCGTAGACAACGTAAATGAGGCAATTGTTTTTTAATATATCTAATTTTATTTTGATAATTCAAAAATGTGCCATTGATGTTAAGAAATTAGACTGTCACTTTTTAGATGTCTGATCCGTAAGCCCAGCAAAAACAAGACTAAAAAGTAACCAAACATAGCACATAAAACGAGTAACATCATGACACCAATGCTCGTCATAAAATGCATATCAGGGTGCCACCACATTTGGTAGAGGAGATATAAAACAACCGACATGACAATGGTCGCAACAATCAATTTAACCACCCAAACCAAAGTATATCGGCTAATGGTATACACGCCCTGTGCAGCTAATCCACGATATAACAATACAGCATTTAACGTTGCTGACATTGCGGTTGCAATCGCTAGGCCCACATAGCCATAAAATGGTGCCAACATAAAGTTAAAAACTATGTTGGCAATCATTGAAATGATACCAATTCTAACCGGCGTTTTAGTGTCTTGTCTGGCAAAGTACCCAGGGGCTAATACTTTTACTGACATATAACTCAGTAACCCCGAACCATAAGCTAATACGGCCCAATAGACTTGTTGGGCGTCAAACACTTTAAACTCACCATGGACATATAAAACATCGATAATTAGTGGGCCTAAAACCATTAACCCCGCCATGGCAGGAAACGCCATAAGCAAAACAAAGCGCAATGCCCAATCCATCGTCGCCTGAAATTGTTGAGGATCACCTGTTGTGTGCAGCCTAGATAGACTTGGCAAAATGACAGTTGCGATCCCAATTCCAAATAACCCAAGAGGGAACTCAATTAACCGGTCGGCATAATACAGCCAACTTATTGAACCGGTGATTAAAAAGGACGCAATTACTGTATCAACCAAAGCATTTAACTGATGAACTGATACGCCTAATATCGCCGGCAACATTAACAATCTGATGCGTTTAACGTAGGGATCATTCCACCCCCACTGCGGCTTCACTAACAACCCAGAACGGTACATAAATGGCAACTGAAATAGAAACTGTGTCAATCCGCCAAAAAAGACACCTATTGCCAATGCAAACGCGGGATCAGACACGTGATCCTTTAGTAATATGGCGCAAACAATAATTGCAATGTTCAAAAAGACCGGCGTAAATGCGGCTACGGCAAACCGATTATAGGTGTTAAGTACCGCGCCAGAAAGTGCAACAAACGTAATAAAAAACAGGTAAGGAAAGGTGATTTTTAATAATAGCGACGCCATTTCAAACTTTTCACCGTCACCATTTAACGAGTCAATAAACCAACCCGTACCGAATACCATTACGATTATCGGTGAGGCGATAACCGCGAATAGGGTAATAAAAGTAACAATGACACCTAAGGTACCTGCGACTTTAGCAACTAATACGCGAACTTCGTCATCGCCATGTTGTTCTTTTACTTCTGTTAAAACGGGGACAAATGCCTGGGCAAAGGCCCCTTCGGCAAATAAACGGCGTAAGAAATTCGGGATCCGGTTGGCAAACAAGTAAACGTCAGCATTAACACCTGCACCTACTAATGTTGCAATCACAACATCACGAACTAAACCTAATACCCTAGAAATGAGCGTCATTAATGAAACAATGAGGCCAGATTTTAATAATGCCAAACGCTTAATCCTTGTTGTTCTTATTTAAATCATTACAATCGCACAGCGCCGTGAATTATACATAGTTTTCCTGTAGGACAGAATTGTTTAAATAAACTCAAAAGGGTTTGACAACAGGGATAGAAACAGGCAAAATTCGCGGCCTTAAAAACCGGTTAAATCGAATTTATATTTTTAGGAGTCAGTCTTGGCTAACATTAAGTCTGCTAAAAAACGTGTTATAACTTCTGAGAAGTCTCGCCAACACAATGCGAGTCGTCGTTCTATGATGCGTACGTACATGAAAAGAGTTGTTGCAGCTATTGAAGCTGGTCAGAAAGAAACTGCAGTTGAAGCATTCACAGCTTTGGTTCCAGTTTTAGATCGTTATGCAACTAAAGGTCTTATTCACAAAAACAAAGCTGCTCGCCATAAGAGCCGCTTTAATGCTCAAATTAAAGCTCTTTAAATAAAGACTTTTAATTTTCGCAATTTTGTGAATTTTAAAAATCCGGAATGGTTCGCCACTCCGGATTTTTTGTGTCTGTAATTCAGCCAATCAATGTTTAAAAGCGCCGTTAATCCGTCACGATAGGTGATAAACCCTTTTCAGAAAAATGATTTATCACTGTAACCTGTCCGCGTTTTTACAACAATGCAATCAATTACAATTCAATAAACCATCGCTATGTTTAAGCCAGCCGCTACTAACATCATAGTATATGTCAGGATCCCGCCGACAAAACGTGGAACCGAAGTCCCTGCACTTTTACCTAACCCCAGCGCATGAAACAAGCGACCAATTAGCAAACTTAATCCCAATAAGTGCATTAGCCAACTTTCAGTTTGATTTAATTCAAGTAGCAACATTAATAACAGTGCTAATGGCACATATTCCGCAAAGTTGCCGTGTACTCGAATAGCACGATGAAGTTCATTTTGCTTGCCATGACCAATACCCACTTGGTATTTACGTCGCATTAAAATGATCCGAAATGACAGCACTACGTACACAAATGCCAGTAATCCCGCGTAAAACGATGTAAATTGAATAAGCTCCAACTGCATAAAATGTCCAAATTAGTTATTTAAAAATTGATGATCTAAGATAAACGAATAACGTTATTGTTGGAATCTATAAACAAATACATTCCAACTTTCTTATCATATCTGATTAATCTCTATATCGCCTCTCTACTACGACAAGAAACAATTTAGCTAACCACTAAATTTGTCACTGAATCGCTCCAGTTGAAATAGTTAATAAAAACTAAAGCCAACTGGGTAGCTATGTAGTCCGTCAAAATCACCTTTACTCAAAGCAACACCATGACTGCGGGCAATTGCATAAGCCATACTCGAATGGAAGTAACAATTTGGTAGGATATATTTGAGAACAAAATCTAATGGCGGTAATGAAATTTCGGAAAAACCTGCTTTTTCTGAAATATCACTCTGTAACTCCCAACCTAGCGGTAACTCCTCAACGGACAAGGCCAACATGCAATGGTCAATTTTTTCCAGGCACATTTGTTTTCCTATTCCGTTTAGAGCTAAATCGGCAACCGGTTTACCGACTAAAGGCAACATACCACGTAAAGTAAAATTAGCTGCAATTTGAACTTGTGCACCTAAAGGCGCCATGTCAGGGGCAAGTGATTGTTCAAACAAGGGGGCAGGTATCTTAGAAACAACAGATTTTAGATTCACCAATACATTAATTAATATCGATTTAACGTCCATATACAATTCCTGCAAAGCTACATTATTAAATATTTACCATCAAAAAAGCCCGCATAAAATGCAGGCTTTTCATATTAAACAACAGTGTTATTAACCAAGGATGTTAGCTAACTCAGCGCTTACCGCATCAACGTCTTGTGTCCCGTCGATTGTCGCAAACTTAGTGTTTCCAGCGTCTGCTTCTGCTTTGTAATACGCTACTAACGGTTGAGTTTGCTCATGATAAACACCTAAGCGCTTACGTACGGTTTCAACTTCATCGTCAGGGCGGATGACTAAATCATCACCAGTTTCGTTATCTTTACCTTCGACTTTTGGCGGGTTATATACCAAGTGGTATACACGGCCAGAACCAGGATGAACTCGACGACCACTCATACGGTTAACGATAACCTCATCTGGTACATCAAACTCAAGACAATAATCAACAGCTACGCCGTTTTCTTTCATTGCATCGGCTTGCGGAATAGTACGAGGGAAACCATCTAACAAAAAACCATTTTCACAATCGGCTTTTGAAATGCGCTCTTTAACTAATCCAATAATAAGATCGTCAGACACTAGCTGTCCCGCATCCATTACTTTTTTAGCTTCAAGCCCCAACTCAGTGCCTTCTTTTATTGCAGCACGCAACATGTCACCCGTAGAAATTTGCGGGATACCATATTTATTCATTAAGAATTGTGCTTGTGTCCCCTTACCAGCGCCCGGTGCGCCTAACAGAATAATCCGCATGGAATATAACCTCAGATAAAATTAAGAAACTTTTATATTGCGCGCATATTGTCATATTCCAAAACCGATAACAACCCACCCCCCTATGGGTTTAGACCAAAGTCGAATGAATATTAAGCCATTGATTATATTTTTTCGAACGGTCTTTAAACCTTGAGCTATAAAGCATGAGTAAATAAATTTGACGCTAGGCGTTAGTAATATTCACGGTTCCCTGTCTCTGTATGGCAATTTAAATTGACGCTATCCGTCTAACTTTTTCACACAAAAGCACAGTGACTCAATTTATATTAAAAATAGTTTTAGGATTTAACAGTTTGGTAATAATCGTGAAAAACATAGATCTTGTTTACGTTTAAATATGAAAAATAAATAGGTTTATTACCAAAATTTCAACCAGTCAAAAATCTAATAGAAATGCGTCATTCGAAATAGGTTTTGCTCTAAAATGCCTTAACGTGTTGTTGCTTTAATTACCAAAGTTGTAATAAAAAAGGGAGCCTAAGCTCCCTTCCCTAATTTAATATTGGCATTATTTAGTTAATGACAACATTAGGCTATTCATGCGTTTTACAAAAGTACTTGGGTCACTAATAGTGCCGCGCTCTGCAAGTGTTGCTTGGTCTAATAACACTTCAACCCACTGCTTAAACTGCGCTTCATCCTGCACTTGGTCAATATGTTTCACTAATTCGTGCTCCATATTCACTTCAAATACTGGTTTAACGTCTGGCACAGGCTGTCCCATTTGTTTCATCAAATCAATCATTTGAGGGCTCATATCTGAGTTCCCTGTAACGATACACGCCGGTGAATCTGTTAAGCGATGTGAAACCTTAACTTCTTTAACTCGGTCGCTGATAACGCCTTGGAAACGCTCAATTGAAGTCGCAAATTCTTTATCTGCATCTTCCTGCGCTTTTTTCGCTTCTTCGTCTTCTAAGTCACCTAAATCAAGATCACCGCGAGTGACTGAAACAAGCTGTTTACCATCAAATTCAGTTAAGTGAGACATCAACCACTCGTCAATGCGGTCATACATAAGTACAACTTCAATGCCTTTCTTACGGAATATTTCAAGTGCTGGGTTATTCGCAGCTGCTTCGTATGTGTCCGCAACTAAGTAATAAATCTTGTCTTGGCCTTCTTTTGCACGCTCAAGGTATTCTGGGAAAGAAACACTTTGAGTCCCATCTTCATTATGAGTAGATGCAAAACGCAATAATTTGGCGATTGCTTCTTTGTTCCCCATATCCTCAGCCGGACCTTCTTTCAGAACCTGACCAAATTCATCCCAAAACATTTGATAATTTTCTTTATCATTTTTACCCATGCGATCTAACATTTTCAAAACGCGAGTAGTACAACCCTTACGTAACGTCTGGGTAACTTTGTTGTCTTGTAAAATTTCGCGCGATACGTTTAATGGCAAATCATTTGAGTCAACTAGACCCTTTACAAAACGTAAGTACGTTGGCATAAACTGCTCAGCATCATCCATGATAAATACACGTTGAACGTATAATTTAAGACCACGTTGTTTATCACGATTCCACAAATCGAATGGGGCTTTTTTAGGAATATAAAGTAATGAAGTATATTCGCTCTTACCTTCAACTTTATTATGAGCCCACGTTAGCGGGTCTTCAAAGTCATGACTGATATGTTTGTAAAACTCTTGATACTCAGCGTCTTCAAGCTCTGATTTATCGCGAGTCCAAAGCGCATCCGCTTTGTTGATAACTTCCCATTCACCCTCAACCGCTTCAATTTTTTCGCCATCTTCACCTTCAGATTCAGGCGTACCTTCTTTCCACATCTCAACCGGTGTTGCGATATGATCAGAGTATTTTTTAATGATAGAACGAAGTTTAAAGTCGCTAGCAAATTCTTTTTCTTCGTCGCTTAGGAAAAGCGTAATTTCAGTACCGCGAGTCGATTTTTCAATTTGTTCAATTGTATAATCGCCTTCGCCTTCACTTGTCCATTCAACCCCTTGAGATACATCGTCACCAGCTTTACGAGAACGTACAACAACTTTTTTGGCTACGATAAATGCAGAGTAAAAACCAACACCAAATTGACCAATCAATTGTGAATCTTTCGCTTGGTCACCAGTCAGGTTTTTGAAGAAGTCTGCGGTGCCAGATTTAGCAATCGTACCTAAATGCTCTGTCGCATCGTCAGCATTCATACCGATGCCGTTATCTTCTATCGTTACCGTGTTCTTTTCTTCATCAAAAGATACGCGAATTTTCAATTCACCGTCATTTTCATACAACGCGTTATTTGAAAGTGCTGCAAAACGAAGTTTGTCAGATGCATCCGCCGCGTTTGAAATAAGTTCACGTAAGAAGATCTCTTTATTTGAATATAAAGAGTGGATCATCAGTTGTAATAGTTGTTTTACTTCGGTTTGAAAACCGTGGGTTTGTTTACCTTGAGTGGCCGCTTCCGACATAGTCAAGTCTCCTGTTTGCTTGTACAAATAAAATTAACTGGAGTGTAAATAGGTACAAAAGGAGATAATTCAAGGGTATTGGAAAACTTTAACCAACCTAAATTTAAATCAAAGGCTGGTTAATGTTGATATTCTATACGGTAATTAAAGTAATTGACGTCCCATCAAAGCATGACTAATGGTTGTGTTGTCGACCATTTCAAGTTCACCGCCAACCGGTATCCCATGAGCGATACGGCTTATCGGCAAATTAAGACCACGACAAATATCCACAATAAAATGTGCGGTTGCTTCTCCCTCAACACTCGGGTTCAATGCCAAAATCACTTCTTTATATCCATGTGTCTCAAGTTGTTTTTGTAATTCAAATAGCCCCAACTCGGACGGCCCAACCCCATCAATTGGCGATAAACAGCCATGTAATACAAAATAACGTCCAGAATATTGACCACTTTGCTCAACGGCTAACAAATTCGCCGCTGTTTCAACAACACAAATTGATTCTGCTTCTAGTCGTTTGGGATTATTACAGAGCTCGCATATATCATGCTCAGTATAATCGCGACATGACTGACATTGACCAATATCAACCATTGCTTTCGCTAACGTTTGGGCTAAATCGGCACCGGCCTGTCTTTTACGTTGTAAAAGATGATAAGCCATTCTTTGGGCCGTTTTATTACCAACGCCAGGTAAACACTGCAGCTGGTCGATCAATAAATCCAATAAGGAATTCCGCATTTCACTTCTCTCAAAAAATCAAACGTATACAGCTTGATGAATAATAACGTGACGATTAGTTGCAATGATACAACGTGTTTTCCTTAACCCCAACTCAACTTTTAGCTAAGTACGTATTTCTATCTCAAGAACAAATATTTCAAATTATTTAGTATTGGATACAAACAGTTGGTTCATCCAGATTTAGAAGGATGACAACACGAAGTTTTGTTTGTTATTTTAACAATAGGTTTTTTTTGAAATCTGCATTAATATTAAATTTACCTACCGCAAATTGTTAAGATTATGGTGAACAAAAAAATTGCAGTATTTTTTACTATCATCAATCTACTTTGGCTACCGACAAGTTCGCTAGCTGAAATTAAGACGGTTGGTCCACAATCGAGTCATGACGCAAGTCATGATTATTTTATCAGCCTATTGAAATTGGCACTTGCCGAATCAGGACACAGTGACACATTAAAAATCATCGACCACCAAGGTGAAGCAAGGGCGTTGCAGCTGCTGCGAGATACCGACTTGTACGACATTTTGTGGACAGGTCAAAGCATTGAACGTGATAAAATGTTGCTTAAAATTCCAGTTCCGTTGTTTTTAGGTGGATTAGGGATCCGAGGCTCTATTATAAAAAAAGACTTCCTTAATGCCTTCAACCAAACAAAACATATCGTCCAATTAAAAAAATACATTGCATGCCAAGGTCACCACTGGCCGGATGCCAACAAACTAGAAGCCGTTGGGATAAACGTGATCCACGTTATTAACTTTGATTCTATGATGAAGATGGTCAGTTTAGGGCGTTGCGACTTTTTACCGCTCAGCATCTTCGAAGGTGAAGGCGAGTTGTTAAAAGTAAAAGAAATGTACCCAAACCTTACATTTAGTACCAAAGTTTTATTTCATTATGATCAAAAAATGTATTTCTACGTAAAAAGTTCAAATCCAGAATTAGCGCAACAAGTTCAATCGGGATTAAAAGCCATGATCGATAGCGGAAGATTTTTGCAATTTATGCAGAATCATCCCCTCACTAAATCGGCATTTCCTTTGTCTAAATATGCAGAGTCTACAAAATTCCCATTAGATGATTCAGAACTGACCCTTTTCTAATCAACAACGCTAAACCAACTGTTAAATCTCACACCTAAAACACACATCTAATCTTATCAAACAACACGTCGGTAATTACCATAACGCTATTTGGTTACTAACACCGCTTTAGTCAGACAAAATGAGTCTTGAAATCGACAATATTTCCGAAAACGAATTATTTTCCAACCGTGCAAAGTTGTCTATTTTTCTAGCTTTAAGCCGAGTGAATAAAGGCACGCTAATGCCACACAAAAATTTAGTCAGAAGTTCCGCCGACGGTAACTTAAATTGATCTGCCTGGTAGCTTGTTAAAAATGGTTTACTCAATTCTTTTAATGTTTCACTAGAAGGTAAATCCGGGGTTGAACATTGAGGATAATGCACAATGTTTCCATGACATACACTGCAATGACCACAATGACTTGGCGCTGCTTTATCACCAAAATATAACGACAATTGATTACTCAAACATTGTGGACGTTCAAATAACTTCAACATGTTGTGGATCCGAGCCACTTCGACATCCTGCTTTTGTACAAAGGTATCGGTGAGTTCTTTTGCGACTTTGGCGACAAAAAACGTGTTATCAGAAACATCGAACACTTCTGTCATTTGTTTTGCTTCGAGCTCAACCCAACCTTTATCTGAAAAATACTCCAATGCCGTTATCACTCGGCCTCGTTGGGCTCCGTTACCATTGTGATTGTATTGTTCAAAAATATTATCAAAGTTAAGTTGCCACCAGATTTTTTTCTTGTCTGACGCGTCAAAAATAGCGCGTACAAATTCAAGACGTTCGCCATTAAACGCAGCTTCAATGACATCCATTGCCACCAGCAATTTAAAACGATACTCCGCAAAATAACTGTACTTCGGCTTAATAATGCCGCGCATTTCAAGGTAAACCATAAGCGTCTTTAAACTCAATTGACGAATATTACACTCCTGGGACAATCGATAAAGCTGCACATGCCACTCGTTTAACGGTTCCGTGTTAGATTGGCTTTGTATGTCTTGCAGCACAAAGTGAATATCCTGCAGTTCAGGTGTATCGCCATATACAAAATTTTCTAATACATTCAAACGTTCTTTGTTTACTATAGTTAAACAATCAGAGACGTTACCGTCGCGCCCGGCACGACCAATTTCCTGAGAATAGTTTTCAATTGATTTAGGTAAATCAAAATGGATAACATTTCGAATATTCGATTTATCCACCCCCATTCCAAATGCAATGGTCGCGACGATAATATCGACTTTATCGTCCATAAATGCATTTTGAATAGTGCTTCGTAAGTCACTGGCTAAACCGGCATGATATGCAACAGCGTTAAAGCCATCGTGTTTTAATTTAGTTGCTAAATCTTCCGCGTTTTTCTGCAAAGTAACATAAATAATTGTCGGACACGCATGAGAGCCCTGTGCACCCATTACGTTATTGGCGGCTGAATTATTGGCGTCAGCCTCACGATATTGATTCGCTATTGGCTTAAATCGTGCGGATTTAGATAAATAATCAACAATAAAATCGTACTTTTGCGCTTCGGGCATGGCTTTAATATTAAGATGCAAATTTGGCCGATAAAAACCCGTTGTTTGTATGTCCTGTGGTGCGATATTAAATTTATTTGCCATGTCTTCTATTACAACGGGAGTGGCCGTTGCGGTGAGCAGTAACGTTTGAGTAATGCCAAACTCAGCTTGGTAAGATGGTAACTTCAAATAGTCAGGCCTAAAATTATGACCCCATTCCGAAATACAATGAGCTTCGTCTATTACAAGTAACGAAATAGGAATGTTTTTAATGGATTGCCTAAAACGTTCATTTTTAAAACGCTCTACCGCCACCATTAATACTTTTGTTTTTCCAGCACGCAGGTCGGCCCAAATTGCCTTAGTTTCATTAAAAGTTAAACTTGAGTCTAATGCGGCGGCGGGGATATGTTTAGATTGTAAGAATGACAATTGATCCTTCATTAATGCCACCAGCGGTGAAACCACTAAGGTTAAATTAGGTAACATTAGTGCCGGTAATTGATAACAAAGTGACTTACCGGATCCAGTAGGAAATATAGCAGCTGCAGAGCGGCCACTAAGTACCGATTTAACAGTTTCTTCCTGCCCTTTTCGAAAAGAGTCAAATCCAAAATATTGTTTTAATTGCGCCTGCATACCAACCACTTCATCACTGTATTTTTAGACAGTATAACCTGTTGACAATAAATTTCACGATTGATTAGGTACAGTTTTATTAGAATAGAACAAACAATCGACTATTTACGAAAATCAAAGATGATCCTATTCTTTGATTTTGGTAGAATGCGCGGCTTTAGTTATTAGCGGTATTACTAACCTACCTCTAATGAAAATAATCGAAGCAAATAATGTTAATAAATGCTGACTAAGCATTTATTCCATTTACGTAAATACGGCGGATGAAATGAAACGAGTAGCAATTGTTATGGGTTCACAATCAGATGGACCAACGATGAAACATGCAGCAGAAATGCTTGACCAATTTGGCATTGAATACCATGCCCAAGTAGTGTCTGCACACCGTACTCCGCACTTATTACAAGAATTTGCAGAAACTGCCGAAGAAAAAGGTTACCAAGTCATTATAGCTGGTGCGGGTGGGGCTGCTCATTTACCTGGCATGATTGCCGCGTTCACACACATCCCAGTGTTAGGTGTCCCGGTTAAGTCGAGTAAATTAAGTGGTGTCGACTCACTCTATTCAATCGTGCAAATGCCAAAAGGTGTTGCAGTAGGCACGTTAGCTATTGGTGAAGCCGGTGCCGGGAACGCGGGTTTATTAGCAGCGCAAATCATTGGTTTAAATGACCCGGCAGTTACGGAAAAAGTAAAAGCGTTCCGCATTGCGCAAACTAAAGATGTATTAGAAAACCACAAACTCGACTTTTAATTCGAGTTTACCTATCAGGTGGTGGCTCGCGTCTCCACCTATAATTAGATCCTTTTAAATTAAAGCGACACAACAATGACCCATAAATTTTCAGGCAATGCAGATTATTTAAATAATGGTAACGACCTCGTTGTCGTATTAGGTCACGGGCAACTTGCTCGCATGATGTATTTAGCCGCAAGTCAGCTAGGCATTAATATTATTGCTGTAGACGCAGACAGGTTATGTTGTGTTAATCCTGTCGACAAAACTGTATTAGCAGTTGATGTTGAAACGGCTTTTGCTCACTGCATTGCAATCACGTCAGAATTTGAACACCTACCTAAAGAATTGTTGGCGACTGCGCAGGCAACCGGAAAATTGCGTCCAGGGGCAAATTCTATTGCTGCCGGTGCTGATAGAATTGTCGAGAAGCAACTATTAAGCTCACTTTCGATACCAAACTGCACACACCGTATTATCCACTCGGTAGATGATTTAACTGAAGCCTATAAAACATTAGGTCCAAAAGTCATCTTAAAAACGAGCCGTGACGGTTATGATGGATATGGTCAATGGCGTATATTTTCAGAACGTGATTTTGCATCGATAAGCAACGAGCTGAGCACTTTTGATTTTGGCCACATGCCACTTATCGCAGAGCAATGCATTGAATTTGAAAGAGAAATCTCATTACTAGGTATTACCGACATCAAAGGTAAACATCACTATTATCCTTTGACCGAGAATCATCACGGTGATGGTCAACTTGTTTTGTCATTAGCGCCTGCGCCAAATAACAGTGACGAATTGCAAAACAAAGCTCAACAAATTCATCAAAGCATCGCCAATGAATTAAATTATGTTGGCGTGCTAGCCATCGAGTTATTCCAAGTTGGTGATACATTATTGGTAAATGAAATTGCCCCAAGAGTGCATAATTCAGGTCACTGGACACAACAAGGTTGCCAGGTAAGCCAGTTTGAAAACCACATTCGAGCGGTTGCAGGTTTAACTGTGACAGGCACAACAACCGACAAACAGGTGGCTATGGTCAATTATGTTGGTGAAGCAAAACCAAGTAAAACGCTACAGGCCATCGAAAACACCCACTTACATTGGTACGACAAATCAGTTCGTGCAAAACGTAAAATGGGTCACATCAATGTTGTGGCTAATACAGTTACTGAGTTACAAACAACTTTGAAACAGGTAAAAAGCCAATTGCCTGAATCTCTCGCTAAAAATTTAGCAAAGGTTGTCGACTAAAAAGCAAATTGGGTGAACAGATCGCGGTTTGTTCGCCCGTTTTTAATGACTGTCATAATCCATCCATTTTTAATAATACATACTGATTAATATCAGTTTTTATACCCCTTATTTGCAGCACAGTTACCATTTACCTCTTCTTTAATTAAGTGAATAAAATCAAAGAATTCAAATCAACAGCTAAGACCACTTTAACAAATTTCCAAACTTTGTTTATTAGCCATCGATTTCCCTATATCCTTAGCGCTCGCAGAATCACAACAAAAATAACCTGTGAATAGAGACTGAAAATAGGAACTAAATAAATGCCGAAGTTTATTGATGGGCTCAAACGATTCCAACAAGAAGTATACCCAATGCATAAAGCGCGTTTTGAGAAACTTGCTGATTACCAAAACCCAGACGTATTGTTTATTACCTGTTCGGACTCAAGGATTGATCCTAACTTAATTACTCAAAGTAACCCCGGAGAACTGTTTATCTGCCGAAACGCAGGTAACATAGTACCGCCACATTCAAATGAAACGGGTGGAATGACCGCTTCAATTGAATATGCAGTGTCAGTATTAGGTGTAAAACATATTGTGATCTGTGGTCACAGTAATTGTGGAGCAATGACAGCTGCGATGCAGCCCGAAACCGTTAAAAATTTACCCCATGTAAAAATTTGGTTAGATCATTGCCGAGCGGCTAAAGAAGCAGTTGAACATCAACATAATGATTGTTTAGGGGATCACCATTTAGACGAAGTCACTAAACAAAACGTTGTCTTGCAACTGCGTCACTTATCTACCCACCCTGCGGTCTTTACTAAGTTATACAGTAACGAATTACAACTACATGGTTGGGTATATGACATAAAGTCAGGTAAAATCGAAGTTTATAATAGAGACAGTAAAGAGTTTTCTGAACTTTAACTATCATTAGTTAACCCAACTAAAATTAAGTGATACCTTGCAAAAATCAAAGCTTCATCCTAGAAATCGACACACATCTGAAAATGGTGTCGGTTACGATTTCACTGAGCTGTGTAAGGTAAACCCAACCTTAACATCGTATTTAAAGACAAACCCTAAAGGGATTGCTACGATCAATTTTGCTGACGATATCGCAGTAAAAGAGCTTAATAAGTCTCTTTTATTATCGATGTACGGTTTAGTCGCTTGGGATTTACCAGAACAATTTTTATGCCCGCCTATCCCAGGGCGTGCAGATTACATTCATTATTTGGCGGACCTAATTCAAACGTCCACCAAAATAAAAAAAATCGTTAATCGCAAAATCAAAGGCTTAGACATAGGTACTGGGGCGAATCTCGTATATCCCATTATTGGTAACCACGAATACCAATGGCAGTTTGTAGGCACTGACATCGACCCTGATTCTATCAATTGGGCAAAACAATTATCACAATTTAACCCAAAGCTTAAATCAGCATTAAAATTACGTATGCAAACGAATTCATTGCATGTTTTAGACGGTATTATTAAACAAAATGATAGGTTTACGTTTAGCATGTGTAATCCGCCTTTTCATTCATCTCAAGAAGAAGCGGAACAAGGTTCAAAACGAAAAATACAAAATCTGAACAAAGGTAAAAACACTAGTTCAAAAGATTTGAAGCTCAACTTCGGCGGCCGCAGTAATGAACTATGGTGTGAAGGCGGTGAGATTAGTTTTGTCCAAAATATGGTAAGGGAAAGTCAACAATTTGGATCACAAGTACTGTGGTTTACATCGCTGATTTCAAAAAAACAAAACCTTCCTGCCATATACACAGCATTAAATCAGGTAAAAGCAGTCCAGGTAAAAACAGTCGACATGGCGCAAGGCAATAAAGTAAGCCGATTTGTCGCGTGGAGTTTTTTGACGTCGGAGCAACATAAACATTGGTTCGACTAATTAAGCCGCTGCCTCACCTTTAACAGGGAACAAACGCATGTTTAATTTATTAACCAAAGTAATTGTTGTTTTAACCGTTATAACAACAACCTATTCTATTTCTGGCTGTACACAAAAAGAGTCAAATTCAAGCTCTATTGATTCAGCCAAATTTGCCAATGACGCCCATTGGCTCGAAGCAAATATCATTGCTTTAGACTCTCCTACTAACGTAAAACAAGTCACATTACATTCTACGTTAATTGACGGCATGGAAGTAACGACAATTTTCAGAGCTGTCAAATTTCCTGCGCGACTTAGTGAAAAGTTTCCGCATCTAAGTCACCTCAATGCTTTTGAATCAAAGGAACTTCCTGACGTTAAACGCCTTCTAAAAAGTAAAAATCGAGTCATCTATACGCCACAAGGCAGCTCGCAGCAAACCACCAAGTTGCAGCAATACGGCGCGATTGACCACCTTTATACCGCGTCTTTTGATGATGCCGACGAGATAAACGATTTTGGCGCATCAGTACTCCCTAAAGAGGTTCAATTTAAGCTTTGGGCACCAACAGCTGTGTCTGTTAATGTATTGCTTTTTGATAAAAACAAACAGCCACTAACTCCTGCAAAACTGGCGATGGTCGAAGATAACAAAACAGGCACTTGGGCAATAAAAGGTCCCGCTTCTTTGATATCACAGTATTACCAATATCAGCTGACTTTATTTCATCCGGCCACTGACCAATTTGAAACCGTTACCGTAACTGACCCTTACAGCTTAAGTTTGTCACGAAATAGTAAGTACAGCCAAATTGTCGATTTAACTTCTGTTGCAACTAAGCCCCTTGGTTGGGATTCACACTCCATTCCAACAGTGGAAGCACCTGAAGATCTTATTTTGTATGAAACCCATATTAAAGATTTTAGCGCCTCAGATACCGCACTAAGCAACAACTTGTTTAAAGGTAAATATAAGGCATTTTCAGAAACCGATAGCTTTGGGATGAAACATTTAGCCATGCTTAAAGAAGCCGGGTTAAATACCATTCACCTCTTACCCACGTATGACTTATCAACAATTAATGAAGACCCTCGCATTGCTATTAGCCTAGACGACCCTATGACTAAGGTGTGCCAGCAATTTCCTGAGTTGAGTGCTTGTTTAAACTTGGAGACAAATGAGACTCTGCGTCAGAAGTTACAAAGTTACGATCCAAGAACCGGTGACGCACAAGCGCTCGTTGAGAAAATTCGTGGAAATGACGACTACAACTGGGGATATGACCCATTCCACTATACTGTACCAGAGGGAAGTTACGCGGTGGATCCTGAGGGTATTAATCGAATTGTTGAATTTAGAGAAATGGTGCAAAGCCTTCACTCTAAAGGTTTTAGAGTCATCATGGACGTTGTATACAATCACACATTTGCATCTGGATTAGCTGAAAAATCTGTTCTAGATAAAGTTGTGCCGGGGTACTACCATCGCCTCAATATCAAAACAGGTGAAATTGAACAATCAACCTGTTGTGACAATAGTGCAACTGAACATGCCATGATGGCTAAACTAATGAAAGATTCATTGGTGGTTTGGGCAAGAGATTACAAAATTGACGGCTTCCGTTTTGATTTGATGGGACACCAACCAAAATCAGCGATGTTGGAAAGCCGCAAAGCCGTTCAACAAGTTGACTCTGATACTTACTTTTATGGTGAAGGCTGGAATTTTGGTGAAGTTGGCAACAACGCCCAATTTGTTCAAGCAAGTCAGCAAGAACTCAGTGGCACGGAAATTGGCACATTTACCGACCGTCTGCGAGATGCAATACGTGGCGGTAATTTTCAAACGAACGCAGAGAAACTCCGCTTTGATCAGGGAATTGGTAATGGCTTGTATGTTGTACCAAACGAAATGCAAAGAGGAAACAATCAACAAGCTCATTATAATAACTCGATGGACATCGTTCGTTTAGGGCTAGCTGCGAATTTAAAGACGTTTAGCTTCAATGACATTAACGGGCAACTTATTGCTGGCACTAACGTTCTATACGGCGGTAATCCTGCGGGTTATGCGTCAGACCCTGCTGATACGATTAATTATGTTTCAAAACATGATAATCAAACATTGTGGGACAATCATCAATATAGACTGCCGTTTAATATGACAAGTGATGATAGGGTAAGGATTCAATCTCAGTCGTTGTCATACGCTCTGTTAGCGCAAGGTATACCGTTTTTACATATGGGATCTGAATTGCTCCGCTCTAAAGCTTTTTTGCGCGACAGCTACGATTACGGCGATTGGTTTAATAAAGTTGATTTTAGTTACCAAACAAACAACTACGACGTGGGATTACCGCCTGCGGAAAAAGACCAAGATAATTGGCCAATTATTTCGAAAATCTTAGATAAAAACGGCAACAATGACGATGTAAGCCCCGCTCAAATTGAACGTAGTGCTAACATATTTGCGGACTTTATCAGGATCAGAACCAGTTCTGCGCTATTCCGATTGAGAACAGCGGAGCAAATAAATCAAAATGTGCAATTTATGAATACTGGCCCACAACATGTTGCTGGTTTAATTGTCATGAAAATAAACGACGTAAATGTGGGTGACACAACAAAAGGTCAACTAGACCCTAACTATGACTCCATTGTTGTGATTTTTAACAATAACGCGACGAGCCAAAAAATATCGATTCCTCAGGCAAATAAGTACAAGTTACATCCGGTACAACGCAATGGCTTTGACGATATTGTCAAACAAACACACATTGCCGATACAACAGTAACAATACCCGCCTATACAACTGCCGTACTTGTCAGATAATCGCCAGAAAGAATAACAGCTAAGTCCAGGGTTGGGCTTGGCTTTTATTGCTTCGCCAATCGACCATTAATTAGCCGAACAAAACATTAGTATAATTAACAGGTTGCAATTCAGCCGCAGTTTTATATTATCCCCTGCGTACACTAGTGTCGGACTGTAGCGCAGCTTGGTAGCGCACTGTCATGGGGTGTCAGGGGTCGCCAGTTCGAATCTGGCCAGTCCGACCAATTTTAAAGGCTTTCAGAGCATCTCTGAATTTGCCGCCCACTCATTCAGTTATTCTTTTATCCGTTATAAATTAAAATTGGTGAAGCGGATCCATTTTATCTTATAGAAAATACGGATCAATTGAGTTGATTTGTTTTAGTCTTAGCTTCAACTCTACCTTCGCTCTAATTATTGCCTATTAATTAAACACTCCTTGACGTAAATCTAAAAAGTGTCGACTATTTTTCCTTTCTATTTGATGTATATCAACAAAAACAACGTCTTTTAAATCTACTGCCATTAATCAACTATACTTAGCTCTATTCACGGATTTATCATTGATTTACTGGCAAGGGAACTATGGAAAACCGACTCAATACGTTTTTATCTCAAACATTTTTAACCAAGAATGAAGCTGCCCAGGAATTTTTGGAAATCTTTATTGGGGTTACAAACAGTATCTATGGTTACATTCACTTTATTGATGAAAATGTCGATAACTTTAGCTTAACGGTTTGGTCAAAATCAGTTATTTCAAAAATGGAAAATGGGTATAAAAAGTTCAGCTATTTACCCAATGTAGGCCCTTGGTCAGAGTCAATTAAAGTCAAAAAAGTATTACGAATGCCGAATAAGGACCAAAAATATTATCAGTCATTTTTTCCACACCCCTTAGACGAAATTGCTGAATATATATGTTTCCCACTCATTATCGAAAGCAAAGTCATTGCCGTAATTGGCGCCGCAAGCGACAATCATTATAACTCTGAAACAGTCGCCAACATTTCAAAGATATTTAGAAAAAACGTTCGCAAACTTCGTCGTAAATTTGAGACTGCAGAAGATCATTATCTCGACCTTAAAGCAAATTTCCAGTCACTTTCCAACGATACAATTTTAGTTGAAATGTTAATGGCCATTTCAAATGCCCTTGAACTCAGAGACGCTTATACAACCCACCATCAGAAAAATGTTGCCCATATAAGTGAGCAAATAGCGATAGAGCTTGGATTAAAGGCCGATCGAGTTTTTGGCCTTAGAATTGGCGCGTTAATTCATGACTTAGGTAAAATCGTAATTCCATCACAATTACTGAACAAAAGTGGCAAAATAGAACAAGCGGAATTTGAATATTTAAAATTGCATGCAGAAAAAGGTGCATTTATTTTGAAAGATGCCCATTTCCCATGGCCCATTCAAAAAATGGTAGGCCAGCATCATGAGCGATTAGATGGTTCAGGTTATCCGTTAGGACTAAAAGAAAACGAAATCATTCTGGAAGCAAAAATAATTGCAGTAGCAGATACATACGATGCAATGGCAAATGATCGACCTTATCGAGAACGCCCCGGCATTGCAAAAGCAATTGCAACACTCCAAGCCGGGCGAATGACAAAGTATGACCCTTATGTTTTGGATGCTTTTATTTCCTGCTTTGAACGAGACCCAACATTCGGTGGTCGTTATAAATTAGATTAACACGTGGCAATTGCGTACTGTATCGCATTTTGCCAAACTCCTAGTTCATTTTATTCAAATGGAGCTTTTTAAAATAACACGGTTTAAACCTCATGACAGATCCCCACAATAACGAAAATCGAAAGTCGTATTTTGCGTGTCAACCAATCGGCGCCAATCATCCTTGATTTAAAAGATCAACTATCCAAAAAAAGCTAAGTAAAAACTACTTTTAGAAGCTGTTGAAAAGCCTATAATGAATTGCTTTGCAAATCGTTATCGCCAAACGCCATTGTCTCAATTGGTATAATAGACGGTCAAAGCGTAAGAGACATTATTTGGATAACTCAACCTTAGGAATTTCATGAATTTAGAATTGGTCATTGGTGCTTTTGAAATCACACTTCCTATTTTGTTTATTTTACTGTTAGGTGGTTGGTTTAAACATAAAACATGGATCAGTGATGGCTTTGTCTCTTCTGGTAATACCCTCGTTTTCAACATCAGTTTGCCTTGTTTACTTTATTTAAATGTTTCTCAAAATTCGATTTCGACAAACCTCAATTTACCGCTCATCGGATTTGCCATCGTAGCGACAATTGTGACTGTGGTCGTCGTTTGGCTATTTTACCGTAAGCAACCCGACGCCGGCCAACGTGGCGTACTAGCGCAATGTGCATACCGAGGAAATATGGCTATCATAGGCTTGGCGTTGTGTGAGCGTGCTTTAGGACAAGATATTTTAGGGAAGGCTGCAATTTACCTCGCCTTTCTAACCATTTTATATAATCTGATCGCTGTTGTTTTATTGACGACATTTAATCGAAAAATTTTATTTACCATCGCTAAAAATCCATTAATTATTTCAATTGTTCTCGGCCTTATCAGCTCGTCTAGTGAAATACATCCACCGCAGGTGGTCATCACGTCAATGGCGTACTTAGGTAAACTTACATTGCCCCTCGCTTTATTGTGTTTAGGAGCGAGTTTACAGTGGCAAAGCTTTAAGCAAAATCATAGAGATGCGATTGCTATTACGTTTCTTAAACTGATATTAATTCCGCTCTTAACGATGTGGGCCGCGATTCCTTTTGGCTTTGATAAAACGGATACGACATTACTGTTTTTTATGGTCTCTGCACCCACTGCAGTTGCAGCTTACGTCATGGCCAATAAAATGACATCCCATGGGGCACTCTCTGCCGAGATCGTCGCGCTATCAACGTTAGTGAGTCCATTTACAATAGCGATTGGTTACTACTTATTAAAAGTATTTGGCATGGCCTAAATCTAATCCTTGTATGCCAGCTTAATATTCAACATAAGTGTGTGGGTAATATAGGGGTGTACTTATCAACACTTCTTATTAGTAAATTTGCCGTTAAGGCTTCTACACCATAAACTTGCGTGTGAACCTTATAGCGCCCCTTAATCGTGGTCATGAGGAGTTCAAAGTCTCCGTCACCAGATAATAAAATAACGGTATCAACTTGTGGTGCGGCATCCATGACATCTATTGTGATCCCTACATCCCAATCCCCTTTCGCGCTGCCGTCTTTTCGTTGGATATAAGGCTTTAGTTTCACGTCAAAGCCTATATGCCTCAGGGCATCTTGAAACTTCTTTTGGCCATCATTTTCACTCGCAATGGCATACGCATATGCATTTTTGATTTCGCCTTGGTACGAAAGTGTCTGCCAAAACTTACGGTAATCAAACGATTTCCCAAAGGCTTGTTTGGTCGTGTAATAGATGTTTTGTACATCAACAAATATTGCAATTTTTCCTAAATTTTCCTGACCCGTTTTTGCCATGATGTTATAAATGCCCTATTTTAATGTTGTGATGTTTGCTGTTTAGAATAATGCTAAGAAAGATCTAATAATTTGATGTTTATCGGTCTTCGGTATCTTCATTTTTCTGACTACGACTTTTTCTTAAAATTGCAGGTTCGTCAAAATAGCTCACATTATTTTGAAGCACAGCGTTACGGCGCTTTTCTAATCTATTTTTTCGACACAAAATCGTCTCTCCAAATACATCGATATGAGCTTGTTCTAAAAGAATTTTTCCTTCGTCATTTGAAATAAGGTTCATAAATTCCCCAGCCGCAATAAACCCTTCAACTCGATGTTTCTGTTTCTCAATTTCATTACCCGCTTTGGACGATTGATACAATTCGAATAGTCGTTGATAAACTTCCTTTTTAAAAACATCAGAACTAACTATCACGTTCATATTTTTACCCCAAATCACAGTTCCGTATCTGTTAGAAATGCTATCAATATAACAAAACTACATAAACTAAACAGCTGCACAAAAACAACATTAATAAAGGTGCGACAATTTGTCACATTGAGTGGCCTTATAAAAAAAATTATAGTAACAACATAAGCTTGAGTTCGACATTTTAATGTACTCACCTAGTGTAATTTCAAAGGAAAAGATGAAAATGCGTCATAAATTTAAATCGACTTTATTCACCATAGCCACGATGGCGTTGTTATCAGGTTGCAGCAGCGACAGTGGTACCGAAGACGAATTAACCATGACCCCATTTACAATTAATTTCTCTGCAATGAGCGGCGACCAAAACGTAGATTGTGACGCTATGGTATCGGGTTTTGGCAATGAGGGACATTATTCAATTGGTGTTAGTGACCTCCGTTTTTATGTAAGTAATATTGAGCTATTTGACCAATATGGTGAAAAGATTGAAGCATCTTTTGATAGCAATGAGTTTCAACTCAATCATGACTTAGGATTTGTAGGCCTTGTTGACCTCACAAGTAATAGTTCGGGTAAGTGCACATCTGACGCGATTCCTAATAGTGAAGGTACTGCACGGACCAATAATGTTATGACAGGTAAAATGATTGATACTGGCGTTAACAAAATCACCTTTGATATTGGTGTTCCTCAAGCCATCATGAAAGAAGTTATCGCAACACAAAGTGCAGAAGACGCCCCATCACCATTAAACGAGATGTACTGGTCATGGGCTTCGGGCTATCGTCACTTTGTAATGAACTTTGCTATCGAGAGCATGATGGGGAAATACCGGTGAAGGTTATATACACATTGGCAGTAGAGGGTGTGGCGACGACAGTTTACTTGCTTTAGAAAACAAAGAAAAATGCGACTTTGTTAACACTCCTAAAGTTGAGATCACAGATTTTGAACCTAATATGGACACTGTTGTCATTCGTATCGATAAATTACTAGACCAACTAAGCTTTGCCCCAGCAATGAGCAGTCATGGCGACCATACCGCCGACACTGAAATGATGGATAGCCCTTCAGTTACTTGCCACTCTGCAAGTCCCGAAATGCAACCAGACTGTGCGGCAATTTTTCAAAACCTTGGACTATCTACCGATGATGGTAGCAGTTCGAGCGACACTAACCAAGTTGTCCAACACTAGTTTTCCTCCGGGGCATACGCCCCTTTTTTTTAAGGTTTTTATGATCCGTTTTTTCACATTAGTCTGTGGCTTAGCCTTACTTTCAGGGTGTGAATTTGATTCAAACTCAACATTTACCAATACAGATGATGCTCAATCTTTGCGCAGTTTATTAGATCTACCCGATCACATGCCCTTACCTGCTATTCCAGATTACAACCCACTGACCCAAGAAAAAATCACCTTAGGTCGGTTTCTATTTTACGATACTAAGTTATCTGCTAATCAAACCCAATCTTGTGCGTCGTGCCATGAACAAGGAAGCGCATTTGCTGATGGATTGACTGCCCCCTTAGGCTCTAGTGGCCACCAACTCGTTCGCAACAGTCAAGGTCTTGGTAACGTGGTTTATCATTCGACATTGACCTGGAGCAACAATGGTTTTTTTGAACTTGAAGAGCAGCTCAATGTGCCTATTCGTGCTGATAACCCAATTGAACTAGGCGTTACCGACGCCGTATTGCCAGACGTGTTAACGCGTTTTCAGCAAGACCCAGATTATCAAACGATGTTCAATCTCGCCTTTCCGGATACATCGAGTGACAAAAGTAACATTACAATGAACAAGATCATCTTTGCCCTTGCTAGCTTTGTTCGGACGATCATAAGCGCATCCAGTCCTTATGATAAGTACTTATTAGGTGATAAATCAGCACTGACACAGCAACAAATCAGAGGGTTTCAACTTTTTAATGGCGAGAAGTTTGAGTGTTTTCACTGTCATTCAGGTGTCAACTTTTCATCATCTTATCGTGATGCAAATACGGCTTTAGATGCCCTACAATTTCCTTTCTTTAATAACGGTCTATACAACGTCGGCGGCGATGGAAGTTACCCAGATGAAGATCAGGGATTATATGACCTAACATTAAACCCTACTCATAAAGGGCTATTTCGGCCACAAAGTCTGCGTAATATCGCATTAACCGGTCCTTACATGCACGATGGCAGCATTGCTAGTTTACGAGGCGTGATTGAACATTATGCCCGGGGCGGCAGTATTACGTTAACAGGCAAAAATGCCGGAGATGGCAGAGTAAGCCCTTTAAAGTCTGGATTAATACAAGGTTTTGATGCAACAGAAGAAGAAATTGATGCCGTCATTGCTTTTTTAGAATCACTGACTGACGACAAATTTATTTCCAACCCACGATTTTCAAATCCATTTACCGAGCAAAGATGAAACAACTTAATCTTACCACGCTATTCACGCTACCATTGATGGCATTTTGTAGCTATGCACATGAATCAGGTGTCGACGAAACCCCAACTCACTTAACGCTAAAAACGGCAATGAGCTTTCAAAACAAGGCAACGACCGATGAAGTGTGGATGATCCCAGGCCTACTGATGGGAGGTGAATCAACCCCTAGACTAAAAGGTGCTGCAATAGATGATACCCAATTAACGGGTAAATTAGTTTTAGAAGATCAAGTCAGCGTCCATGGTAAAATTGGATTCCATCAACATGCTGGCGAGGGAGAGCTATCGCTAGAGGAGCTTTGGTTTAATAAAATTTTTCAATTGAACCATAGTCGATTGGATGTCGAAATTGGCTTAATGGCAACCGACATCACATCAACGGCAAACCATCATGCTTCACAAAGTCAATTTAATACTAAACCACTTTTGGCTCAGACATTTTTTGGCGGACATCATAAAGACACCGGCGTAAAGTCAAAATATTACTGGCACAAATTTCAATTTGGATTAGAAGTTTGGAATGGCGACAGTTGGCCCTATACAAGCTCAGAAGGCAGCAAAGCACTTTACCTAACCTACCAAGACACAATTATATCTATCGACGCTCAATCCGGTATGTGGTATTCACAGGGGTCGGCACTTTCACGACAAGACTTGAGATATAGCTCAGATCATAATCACTCAAATTCGACAACGTTAAATACACCTGAGAACTATTTTACCGGTGATATCGAAATGCTTGGTGGTTTTTTAAAATTCACAAAATCATATTCAAACGCCCTACTTTTAATGACTGAATTTGAAATAATCGAAAGTCGGCAAAGCGGCGTATTTTCAGACACCTCGCAAAGTGCAAAGGTAAAATTACAACAAACAGGATATCGTGGTTTATTTGGTCTTCAATGGCAAAATCACAGCTTAGTGGCACAACTTGAAATGTTAGTGGTAAATAATCAGTTTAAAAATACAACGACCGCATTTATTGAACAACAGGGGTTGTATAACAAAAACTTTGAACCTAAACAGACAACAATAACGTACAACTGGCAGTGGCAAAACAAGGTTACGTTTAGGCTTGAGACGAGTTTTGACCAGACAATGATAAACTCTACACAGCAAGTTTGGTCTGTCGGTTTCACTTGGCAACATAACCTGCTATAAAAGTGTTCACATTTATCTCCTTTAAAACCGAGTTAATTCAACCGTTGGCAATATGCAAATAATAAAAAACAATCAACAAGTTAAACCTCTAATACATGCCAAGTTTGTTTTTATTGCGCTCCAACTTTTGGCCATTATTGTATCTCAACAATGGCTCGATTATGATTTTCCATACTCCGTTCTTTACAGCATTATTCTGGCCGAGCTGATCGTAAATATTGGGTTTTACGTCAAATTTCAGCAAACACCTTCGATACGTACAACGGCTTATTTTTCGTTTGTCGCCGTAGACATTATTTTCCTCAGTGTCTTATTGTATTTTACTGGAGGCGCTGCAAATCCATTTGTATCCTTATTACTGTTGCCAATCGCAATAGCCTCAGTGTCATTAACACAACGTTGGCTTTTGATAGTGACCTTTTTATCAATGTCTGCTTATTCAACTTTGCTATTTAGTATTGATCCGCATGCGCTACATAATATGGATTTAGCGCAACATCTATTTGGTATGTGGCTTAACTTCATATTATCTGCACTCGTTGTCGTTATCATTGTTGTGGCGTTAATCAAAGCGATAAGTCGCCAAGACAAGATAATTAGCCAGCACCGTGAAGAACAATTACGACAGGAGCAACTTGTCTCTCTCGGCGCTGCAGCCGCGCAATTTGCCCATCGATTAGCAACGCCGTTAGGAACTGCTCATTTGTTAGCTGAAGAGCTTCAGGAACACTCAAAAATAGAAGATCCTACTATAATATTATTGGACGAACAGCTTGCCACTTGTCGACGTCATTTAGTTAATTTTAGAGATATTGCAGAGAAAGTAAGAAATAATATTAAGTCGCCAGTCAGCGTATTTTCATTAATTGAAGAGCTAAAACAAGAAGTTCAAATTAGCTTTCCACTTGCCAAAGTAACTTGGAATTTTGAAAAACAAACCACATCTAGAATTGTCTCCGAACCAGTATTACTGCCCGCACTATTAAACTTAATTCAAAATGCAGTTAATGCCAGTGGTGAAAATCACAGTTATAAAGTCATCGTCAATATTACAACCATAGACAATTTCATTTGTTTATCTGTTCGAGATTTTGGCCCTGGCATTAAGCAAGAAACACTATTGCAGTTAGGCGTGGAATTAGTCGATAGTAAACATGGCTTAGGGATGGGGGTATTCTTATCCCATGTCACCCTGGAAAAACTTGGTGGTAAGTTAAAGTTATTTAATCATCCAGAAATAGGGGCTGTTGCCGAAGTATTTCTGCCGATATGGGACGCACTTGATGAGCAATGAACTAACAAAGTCGACATTAGGCCGTTTGTTAATTATCGAAGATGATGTGAATTTTGCTGCGGTTTTAGCACGCCGGCTTACCCGTTATCATTACGACGTTCTTGTCGAGAATAACTTAGATGACGCCTTAAACACAGCCCAACAACAATTGCCAAACTTTGTTCTGCTCGACATGAAAGTTGGCGACCAAAACGGAATTCATATTCTTCCTGCACTGCGGCAAGCGCTACCGAGTAGTAAAATTATCTTACTCACTGGCTATGCTAGTATTGCCACCGCCGTTGAAGCGATAAAATCAGGTGCGGATGACTATTTATCAAAACCGATTGATGCTGCTAGTTTGTTAGTTGCTCTGGACGGTACAGCAAATAATTCGGTCCACGCAGAAACAAAAATGACGACTGCTAGATTAGAATGGGAACATATTCAACAGGCACTAAAAACCAATAACGGCAATATCTCTGCGACGGCGCGCCAACTGGGTTTACATAGACGAACCTTACAACGGAAGCTTGCTAAAAAGCCACAAATTTAAATCTAAAAACGCTCACCATAACCGCAAATTATCAGATAAAATCCCGTATCGCCTTATATAATTCTTTTATATTTATCGGCTTAGCGAGATGAGAGTCAAAGCCATTATCCATATATTTTTTTACATCGTCATTCATTACATTTGCGGTCAATGCGATAATTGGAATATGCGGAAACTGTGCTTTAATTTTTGCACAGGCTTCTACACCATCCATATTAGGCATTTGAATATCCATAAAAATCATTTCAGGAAGTCGTGTGTTTACAGCAATAACCGCTTCAACGCCATCATTTGCAACGTCAATAATCGCGTTTGTAGGTTTTACTATCGAACAAAAAATTGTTTGATTAATTTTATTATCCTCGGCAAGTAATATTACTTTCCCAGTAATATCAGGCGCTTTATCAAGTTCTTTTTCCGCTCTTTTAACTTTTTCCAGAGTCGACTTTTTAGCTGGTATTCGAAGCGTAAAACAAGAGCCTCTATTTTCTTCACTTATTGCCTCAATATCACCGCCCATTATTTCGGCTAACTTTTTAGAGATTGCCAATCCAAGTCCCGTGCCACCATACTTGCGCGTTGTGGAAGAGTCGGCCTGCTCAAATCGATTAAATAACTTGCCTAATTGTTCGTTCGACAAACCAATCCCGGTGTCTGTTACTGAGATAACAAGGCATTCATTCTGCTCGTTTAGACTAATTTTAACTGATCCGTTTCCGGTAAACTTGACCGCGTTTGAACAAAGATTTGTAATAATCTGTTTAATTCTAACGGGATCGACAATCCACATTTTGTGCATATTTGGGTCAGCCGAAAAATTCAAATCGAGTTTCTTTTGCGATGCAGCCAATGCAAATTCAGACTTAACAGTTTGCATTAATTCAACAACATCGGTTGGTAACATTTCCAAACTTACGTTATTCGATTCAATCTTAGACAAATCCAAAATGTCATTAATTATTGCCAACAATGACTGTGATGAAATAATTCCCGTATCGACCAATTGATGTGCCGCCTCAGGTAATTCCATACGTTGCAATACTTGTAATGAGCCTAAAACACCATTCATTGGCGTTCGTATTTCATGACTCATATTGGCTAAAAATTCAGTTTTTGCTTTACTCGCAGATTTAGCCATTTTTAACGCGTTTTCTAACTCGAGTTGTTGGCGTCTCAATTCGTCAATATCCGACAATGATCCTGCCATACGAATAGCTCTGCCCGCTTCATTACGTTGGACAATTCCTCGCACCCGAAAATAGCGATATGGTTTTGCGCCATTGCCCATTCGAACGTCAAAATCATAAGGCACGTTGGTTTCCAAATGTCTTTTAAGTGCATTTCGGTTGTTTTCTTTATCATCAACATGAACAAAATCATTAAAAATTTGAGCCATCGAATAGCGTATCGCTGGTGTATTTTCATCATATGCGACTTCCAACATATCTAAGAAACGCGGCGATAAATACAAGCTATCATCATTAAAATCCCAATCCCAAATACCGTCATTACTGCCTTGTATTGCTAATTGATAACGCTCTTCGCTATGTTTGAGTCGCTTTTGAGAATGTGCCAATTTTTGTAACGGACTGATTAATATAGAACGAATGAGCATGACCAAAATAACGAAGCAGATTGACATACCGATAATCAAACTTGTCCCAATACGATTAATGTATTCAGATTTTTCTTGTAATTCACCTTCGCGGGAAATGTAAAATTGGACAACTAAGCTTTTGTCTAAAAGCTCCGCATTTGATATTGAACGATATTTTTTAAGGTCATTGGTTGCAAATACATGTCCTTGAAGATCTTTAATCAACACTTCGTAGATATGATTCTCAATTGTATTTTTTATAAGTGATTCAATTGAATGACTTCGGATATCAAGCACTATCGCCCCTTCAGTTAAACCATTATATTTAATTGGTACGGCAATTTGAAAAAAGTGTTCCTGCCGCCGTTTGGCAATATTTAAAATAAAATCGGTTTCAACATGGTCAATTGTGCTAGTCCAATCTGCTAACTTTTGCCCTTTCTGAGGCAAGGGATAAATAATATCACCATTAAAATTAGCGACGGTAATGGCTTCTTTTTCTCCTAAAATTGTTAGGTTTGTTAAGTGATCAGCTAGGTTTGCGCCAGTAACATCCAGCCCCATAACACTTGACACAACAATCGGTGAAATCGCGATTTCATTTAAGATTTTTATCCGATTATCAACAAACTGTTCAACAACATTAAAAGTGGCTTCAGCTTGCAACTGAGTATGTTGGTCTAGTAACTTAGTTACTGAAATAGATGCGCGTTCTGATACAAAATTGGTGATGACTAATGTTGTTAATACAAAACCAAAAAACAAAACCAGATAAGAGCTTCCCGATTTAGTCTGGAACCAGTTTAAAAATGTTTTCATATTAGTTTGGCAACACCATTATTCGATTAAATTGATCAAACTCTGCCATGCAGAAGTTTTCTAACTTTAATGCTTCATGTGCATCGGTTTTGGTTTGACGCCACTGCGTAAACGGTTTGTTATACTCTTTAATGAGCCCACGAATTGGACGTTCAATACTTTCCAGTGCCGACTTAAACTTATCCCTATTACTAGGCATGTCATCCGTCATTGTAATTTGTTGCAAAGCCTGAGTTACGATTCTTCCTAGGTCATATGCATGAACAAATCCTGCTTGGGCTTTTACTTCGTCTTTTTTTCCTATTGCGGCCGGAAACATTTTTTTAACCCGAGCATGTACATCTAAACTGAAAGGTGTTTGCCACCCTCCACTAAAACCAAAACAACTTTGAATAAATGAAAGCGTAACGTTTTCTTTAATTTGCTTTGTCATCAACTCCTCAGCATCACCTCCAGTTAATCCCCAATGGCTGACAATTGGCACTCTATCCGCTTTAGGCAATAAAGCCATAGCCTTCAGAAAATGTTTTGACTCGGTATAATTACTCACCAAAATGATACAATCACTGCCGCCTACAACGGCGTTTCTAATTTCAATATTTGCAGTGTTTTGTTTGGTATTCCAGCCAAACCAGCTAATGCCATATGTGACTTTGCCATCTAAATATTCCGATATTGTTTTGTAATTAGATTTTCCCCATTGGGTATCTTCTAAAAATAGGTGAGGCTTTTTGCACTGTAGTTGACCAATGGCATATTCGCCTATCCTTTGACCTGCTATTGAATCATCAATTGATAACCTAAAAACCCAATTATTATCACTGGGATAACGAGTGATAGGCCCACCAGCAGCCCAAGGGATCAATAAAGGTATCCGACTTTGATTGATATATTCACGGTGTTGAATATAAGGTGGGGAATGCACTCCTCCCAAAACAAACAGAGCATCATCGTCTTTTTCAAACTGCTTAAAATGGCTAAAGCTACGGTTTGCATTACCTCTATGGTTTTTTTCGACGATTTCTAAACGATAACCCAAAGGTTCTGAATCAAATTCCGACAAAGCCGTCAACAAGCCAATTTTCATCGCCAACGCAGCGTCACGATTTATCGAATAATCTGCATCATGATAAATTTTATAGGTCTTAATCGGTGACGCGACGCTAAGGCTTGAAAAAAAAACCAGCATAAATAGGTAAGTAGATAATTTCATTAGTCTAATTTATAAAAATGAAAACTACATTGATAGTAGTTCAAAGGGCAATAATTAGCGAATATCCAAGGGAATAAATATAGATTTTACATTTTTGTTGGATAACAAAATATAAGCTCGTAGAACCAAAAAGCGCGGTGTTAACCGCGCTTATTTAATTAAATTGAATACGTTGTAGAAGCCGTGTCACCGCCTCGACCTGTCCAATTTGTATGGAAAAACTCACCGCGAGGTTTATCATTTCGTTCATACGTATGAGCACCAAAATAATCTCTTTGGGCCTGTAGTAAATTAGCCGGTAAGTTTGCTGTTCTGTAACCGTCAAAATAGCTTAATGCAGATGACATGCATGGCAATGAAACACCACTCATTGCCGCGGTTGCAACAACCTTTCTCCACCCTTTTTGAGCGTCTTTAACAACTTGATTAAAATAATCGTCAACTAATAAGTTTTCAATATTTTCATCCTTGTCGTAGGCCGCTTTAATATTGTCCAAGAAAACTGAGCGGATTATACAACCACCACGCCACATCAAAGCGATTGCGCCATAGTTCAATTGATAGTTGTATTCTGTTGATGCTTGTTTCATCAATGCAAAACCTTGAGCATAAGATACAATTTTAGACGCCAATAATGCATCTTTTAGTGCATCTATGATTTCTTGTTTATCGCCATCAAATTCTTCAGTGATCCCTTCAATTAGACCTGACGCGGCAACACGCTCTGGTTTAATTGCAGATAAGCAACGAGCAAATACCGCTTCACCGATTAGAGTTAACGGCGTACCTAAATGAAGTGCTGTAACGCCAGTCCATTTACCAGTCCCTTTTTGGCCTGCTGTATCTAAAATTTTGTCGATAAGCGGCGAACCATCAGCTTCTTTATAAGCCAATATATCCGCAGTAATTTCAATTAAGTAACTGCTAAGTTCTGTTTCATTCCACTGCACAAAAACACGTTGTATTTCATCAGCAGACATTTTAAGTAAGTCGCGCATAATTAAATAGGCTTCACAAATTAACTGCATGTCACCATATTCAATGCCATTGTGAACCATTTTAACAAAGTGCCCTGCACCGCCATTACCCACCCAATCACAGCAAGGTACATCGCCTTCAACTTTCGCACTAATACCTTGGAAGATAGGTTTTAATGTTGGCCACGCCTCTGGTGCACCACCTGGCATAATAGATGGACCTAACAAGGCACCTTCTTCACCACCTGAAACACCTGAACCTACATAAAGAATGCCGCGGGCTTTAAGTTCAGATGTACGACGATCTGAATCTTCAAACTGGGTATTCCCACCATCAATAATAATATCACCCGCTTCTAACAATGGGGCAATTTGCTCAATCATAGCGTCAACAACTTGGCCTGCCTTAACCATTAACATTACTTTTCTTGGTGACTCTAACGAATCAACAAGTTCTTGCAACGAAAATGCGCCACGAATGGATTTACCTTCCGCACGACCGTTTATAAAGCTTTCGACTTTGTCTGTCGAACGGTTATACGCCGTTACTGTAAAGCCTTTACTTGCCATATTCAGGATCAGATTTTCGCCCATTACCGCTAAACCGACGACTCCGATATCAGATTTTGATTTCATGGTTTTATTTTTCCTGTTTGTAGAATATTGCCAATCGTGCGTTTGTAATTAGCTTCGGTAAATTTATCCACTAAAAATAGCAATCCTTTGTATTAAAACGAGTTTAAGACCGGAAAACGATGACAATATGCAAAATTTTATATAACTAAAATATTAACTAATCCGAGCTTTATATAACGCTTTTAGAATTTCAGCAAATAAAGAAATGGAATAGAACAGTCACCGACAAGCATAACTTAGTCTAATTATTCATCTTTACTCTAAAAAAACAGCAAAAATTCGCTCTTTGCCCCATAAACGAGCCAAATTAATTTACCAATATTCAAATATACAAATTAACTAAACCAAATCATTAATTCTTATAACGAAATACATGGATCTGCCAATGCCATTTTATGGCAGCTAGACGAAGAATAAAGACCGTAGAAAAACCTAATGCAACCGCAATTCCCGGAATAAAATGCAGCGCTAGGACATAAATAGACGCTCCAATAATGCAGCACATTGCATACAATTCCTTTTGTAAGATCATCGGAACTCGGTTCGCCAGCACATCGCGTAACATTCCACCAAAACATCCTGTCATCATCCCCATGATAATTGCAGTGATATCTGAGACGCCATACGACAACGCTTTTTCAGTGCCCATAACGACAAAAAGCGCTAAGCCAAGAGCATCGGCAAATTCAAGAGACTTTGCGGGTAGTTTCTGCGTTTGATTGATCCAAATAACGGCCCCAAAACTCGCGACAAAAATCACATAAAAGTAGTTTGCATCTGTTAGCCAAAACACTGGGGCATCCAGTAATAAATCTCTAATTGTGCCACCGCCTATGGCGGTTACTGCTGCAAGCACAAGCACTCCTACTCCATCCATTTTGCGTTTAAATGCCAATATCGCCCCTGAAATGGCAAACACACCGCAACCGATTAAATCAAATGTATAGAGCCAATCCATTTAACCTTCCTCTTCCTACAAATTTAAAATTTACCAAACCATGATATCAAACATAAAAAAACCAACATATCTAATGTTGGTTTTTGCAGACAAATCCGTACTTACGCTGACTTACTAATAAGTCATATCGTTTTTATAATCCAAGTACGACTTTTTCCGATTTTAATGATCGTGCGATAAACAATACAATCAATACCGTCGCAATAACAGTTACAATTGAGCCGCCAATAAACGGCAAATAGCTCTCAAGTTCACCACGGATCATTTGGCTAATTGCTTGTTGCTGCGCCACAATTGGCACATAGCTTAAAGCCATGTGTTTATAGTTGCTAAACTCCAGGGCCATTGGAACAACAACCGGAATGATAATGGTATATTGAATATAAGACTGTGCTTCTTTAAACGACTTCGCATGAAATGCGGTAAGCAATTGAAAAGCTGCCGCAAAAAACGCTAATGGTAATAATAACAACCAAATAGTAAACGCAAGTCCAGCATCAAAGTGAAATGCCATTCCCAGCTTATGGAGCGGTATAAATGGTATGACCAAGGCCGTTAAGCCAACACTCAATGTGCCGCCGGCAACGCCAAATAAACCTGTATTAAGTGTTTTAGCCGCAACCACCTGCAATGTCGTCACCGGTTGCATCAATAATAATTCCAACGAATTACGCTCGCGCTCACCTGCGCTGCTGTCAATCGCCGTATTAGTTGATGAAACAAATACTGCAACTAAGATCATAATGCCTAACATGCCTAACAGAAGTGCAGATTTAGAACTTGGCGAACTTGTATCATTTTCTTCAACATGTATCGCATTTAATATATCTGGCGATATGCCTCGGGACATTAACTTCATCCCGACTAACTGACTTTGGTAGCCTTGGATAACTCTTTGAATACGTCTGACTCGGTCATTCGTTTCTTTTTTAGAGTAATCTGCCGTTAATTTAATCTCCGCCGTTTTACCTAGCTCTAAACGTGTGGCAAAGTCTTCATCAAATTCGATGGTAATTTTTGAATGTTCGACAGACTCTCCATCCAATTCAAAAGTTTTACCTTGTTCTGGGGGAACGGCATGGAAAATTTGCCGCTGATTTAACAACTCAACGATATGTGGTGCCTGCGCTTCATTTACGATCTCTACATACAAATCGTCCACACTGCGAGCTTTATCAAGCATAAACGTCATCATGCCGGCAAAAAATATCGGGCTAAACAAGGCTCCGGCCATTGCGGCAAATACCGCACGTTTATCTCTGACTGAATCTTTAAACTCTTTTTTAAATAATGAAAAAATCATGCTGCAATTCCCTCATCGCTACCAATTAGACTCACAAACGCTTCCTCTAATGTTGACTCACCCGTCATCTCACAGAGCTCCTGTGGTGTACCAACGGCCGCAACCTGACCGTTCGCAACAACAATAACTTTGTCACATAGTGCTGCAACTTCTTGCATGACATGGGATGAAAACAAAATGCACTTACCTTGCTTTTTAAGGTCTAACAATACATCTCTTAAAATACGTGTACTCATAACATCCAAACCACGAGTCGGTTCATCTAAAATGAGATTTTTAGGCTGATGTACTAAGGCTTGCGCAAGCACGACTTTCATCCGTTGACCCTGCGAAAACCCAGCACATTTACGGTCGGCAATATCTTCAATACCTAGTTGGGTAATGATGCTACTCAATGCATCTTCCAATTTTTGACCTTTAAGGCCGTGTAACTCTGCAAAATAACTGATCTGTTCTCTTGCGGTTAAACGTTCGTATAATCCAAACTTGTCTGGAAAAATACCGATTTGACGACGTGCGCCGATTGGGTCCACTTGGCTGTCGATTGAATTAATCAACCCTTGGCCTTCTTCAGCTTTTAACAACCCATATAACACGCGAAGAGCGGTCGTTTTACCCGCGCCATTTGGTCCCAAAATACCGGTAATTTGGCCATCTTCTGCTGAAAAACTCATGTTGTTTAATGCGTTTATATCACCAAAATGTTTTACTAAATCTTTAACTTCTAACATCCCTATCTCCTAGTGCAGTTGATTCATGTCAGTAAAAAACATCATAGGTACTGATTTATCAGCACAGCTATAATCCAAGTCATCAAATTTTCCAACGCTAATAAACGCAGAGATAAGAGATGTACATTGCCTAATGGAAGCAACATGAGCGCCGTTTTTGATTTCAACATGTTTTGCATTTGGTAAATTTTTCAATGCCATTTCGCCATAGGCCGGTGGCGTTACGGGGTCATAACTACCAGAAAACAGTAAGACGGGTACATCGGCTGTTACAGGTTCAGCAAAATCGACCGGTGCTGGCCATTTCGGCCAATATTGACAAACATCGGTAAAATTAGAATGCCCTAATTTACCATTAAAGTAGTTGTCTGCATCTGCATCAAAGGCTTCTGTCTTCCCTCTTGGAATATCTTCATTACACAAAATATTCATTGTTAAACCTGGATACATCCCACCAGCGGAACGCTCTGAGTCGACAGTACGACCAATAAAGGCTGTAAGAAAACGTAGGTCGCCATTAGCCGCTCGATTTATCATGTAAGGCAACATCTGTCTTGAACCTAAGTCATACAAAGTGCTACGCATTGCTTCAGTAACTTTGTTTTTAGATAAAATGGCTTCAACAAGCTTCCCCGTTGCCGGATGAAACGTTTTATGCTTAATAGGTCCTTTGTCTAACTGTGCAACTAAGGATAGATAGTCTTGTTTTAAATTTGGGAACGCTGTTTGGCATTTTTCATTCGTTGAGCAATCAGCTAACAACATGTCAAATGCGCGTTCAGAGGTTTTACCAAACATCCCAATGACAAGTTCCATTGGCGCATTACTGTCCAATATTGCTGTCTCTATTGATTGTGGGAATAATTTTAGATAGGCAAACCCCGCTCGTGTGCCGTATGACCCGCCAAGTAAATGAACTTTGTCAAATCCTAGCGCCTCACGCACTGCTTCAAAATCTTTTATCGAATCATATGTGTTGTAACTTGGCAGATGTCGTGGTGGCATTTCTTTCAGACATTTTTCGACGTCTTTTTGAATACTAATGGCACTGTCATCTAAAGCCAATGCGTCTATTAAATCGTCGTCACAACTTAATGGATTCGACTTCCCTGTGCCACGTTGATCAATAAACAATATGTCATGTTGTTGACGGGTATCACTCAAGAAACGATCGATTGCCGGGGCTAACTCAGTAGCTGCTTGTCCAGGGCCACCAGCAAGAAACATAAGAGGATACTCTTTACTTTCCTCTTTGAACTTAGGCAATAAAACAATGTTAAGCACAACTTTATTTGTTTCAGACATCGGCTTACTGCGGTCTTCTGCCACATCTAAGGTGCCACATTTAGCTTTGCTTTTAATTTTAGGGACAAAACAATCAACTAACGATAATGTTGCATCGGATGGCGCTGCATATGTTTTGGTGTTAACTCCAAGCGCAGTGCAAACTAAGATTAACCAACCAAAATTGGTGATTTTCATTTTTTGACTCCATGTTCTCTATATATTTGAACGATTTATAACTGGACACTTTAACTAGGTTAGTCGACTTTACAAAGAAAAAGTTAAGTTTGCTTGTCACTTAATTGGCAACAAGATGTTACGGCCAATTTAAATAACGACCTATATATTTATTTTTCACATTCAAAAAAGTTATTTAAGTTCGTGTTCAATTGCTGACTTAAATGCAACATATTCATCGTTTAACTCTTGCATCAACTCTAGGCAATTTGAAATATCAGTTGACCCAGATGCCAGTTCCAATTTAAAGCAAATTGCATTTAATTTATTAGCGCCAATATTACTCGCCGCACCTTTTAATGCGTGGCAAACATGGCTTATTTGAATAAAGTCTTTTTGCTCCAATAATTCAAACAAACCTTCTATCTCGAGACGAGTTTGCTCAATAAACAAAGCCAATAACTCTTTAAGCAATGTTTCTTCACCCATCACCCGTGCCAACGCACTTTCTTTATCAAAACGTTTAGTGTCTTGGTTTTCAATCAGTCTCGCGCTTGTTTTGTAATTTAGCGCCTTTAACCTCAATAATTTTATTATTATATTTGTCAACTTTGACGAGTTCATCACCACTATGTGCGTCAATCATTCTGACTTGAAAAACATTTGAATAATTATTTATCAAAGATGTAAATATTTTACCGAGATGAGACTTGAAAATATTGACGTCGTTACCGCTATCAGGGTCGACTCCGTTGTTTTCTATGGCCCGATGAATACCTAAAACAGGCGGCATATCTGCTAAAAACTGTAAGTGTTTATTATTGGTATCAATAAATCGGGTCAAGGTATTTCGTTGTTCTTTCACCGCATCTTGTAATGACGAAGCAAGGTTGTCATTTGTTAATCGAATTTGCTTCTCGTCTTGAGCATCAATGACAAATAATACAACACCTAAAAAAATGACAAATACGAAAGGCAATTGCATATTTTTTAAGAATGACATTTGACTAAAAATCATGATTTCCCTTTCAAGCGACTGCGCTTTGCTTGTGCATTAAATAAACATTGCCAAGTATTGACGTTAAATGAGTGCTATTTGTCGCATTAAGTCATCAACAAGTACGTTATTACAAGTTATATGAAACGAATATATTTTCAATTATTTTTTAGATATAGCGGGCTATTCGACTTACCACAATCGGTAGATGTAAATTAAATTATGTTTACAGATCTAGTTGGTTATATTAACTGTAGAGTTTTACTATTCTGTGTCATTAATCCAATTTCTAGTCGTAATTTAGCGTTTAATGACAACAATTTTTACCGGTAAATGGTCAAACTAAAGAACAGATAAAACAGTGTGTTTTACCTGTTCAACGCAATTGGTATTAACATTGATTTACAAGGCGTAATGAGAACTCGTTTAGTGAATTGAGATCAACTCTCTTTAGGGGTTGTAGTAGGGATTTCTGGTTCTGGTTCTTTCTCAGTTACCGTGGTTTCAGCTTCAACAGCGGTTGTTGATTCAACATCGCGCTCATCAAGTATGGATACCTGTAACAATGCTTCAATAACATCTTCCAATGTAACAATCCCTTGCACCTCACCGTATTCGTCCACAACCAAAGAAATATGCGCTCTTTGTGTCAGCAATTTGTTGAATAGCAAAGGCAAACTTAGAGTTTGTGAAACCGTTAAAATTGACGTTACCAGTTTTGATATTCGGTAGTCAGGTTTTACTCGGCTATTTGCTAACATAACATCGGTTTTTAAAACGTAACCAATAATGTCGTCTGGGTCTTTATCAAACACAAGGATTCTGGAGTAAGGAACTGAGCCGTGTAATTTGCAATATTCTTCTACCGTTGTGTCTTTGTGTAATTTAAATAACAGAGATCTAGGTGTCATGACTTTTCTTATTGTTAAATCTCTAAAATTTAACAAACTTTGAATTATGTCGGACTCTCCTTTATGCAATGCCCCAGCTTGCAAACCAAGCTTGGCCATCGCTTCAATTTCAGAACGCATATAAAGACTCTCGTCGTTATCCTGTTTAAATAACTTGGTAACAAGTTCTGACATCCAAACAAAAGGTTTGAGTAACCAAACTAAATTAACTAAAACTAAGCTCACCGTCGGTGCCAATTGTCGCCAATAATTTGCCCCAACAGTTTTAGGAATAATTTCAGAAAAGACCAAAACAAATAGGGTCATAATTGCGGATGCGATACCAATCGCAGAGTCGCCATATAAATGAGATGCTTGGGCCCCGACCCCTGCTGCGCCTGCGGTGTGGGCAATAGTGTTTAAGGTTAAAATTGCAGATAGAGGTTTATCTACATGCTGATTTAGATTATTCATTCGCTTTGCAATTTTAGGATTTTGGAAAGACGCAATATAAGCTGGTGTAATACTAAGTAAAACAGCTTCCATAATCGAACAAATAAACGAGACCACAATTGCAATCGTTGCAAACAACAATAACAAAAACATTAAACACTCCTTTGTACAGGTTAATAAGGGCGAATTTTATTCCCCAACGATATTCACAATTGATCTTCACTACTACATCTTCACTACTACATATATAGGTCAAGTTTTTCAAGTTTCAATTGCTGCGTCGTTGATTAATTGCGAAACCTAATAAAAGGGATTGGATTTGTCAGCAAGTCAAAATTGGCCAATGCAAATACCCAAGTAAAACTATGGTTTTTTATTCTAAATAAACTAATACTTACCCAATTACTTGTTAAATATGTACCAATCGGTATTTAAATACAAAAAGAAAGGTAAAATAAGCGTTAAATCACAACTTTAACGTGCTTAACTACATATTTAGATCATCTAAGTATTGCTATTATAATTCCAAATAGCGGATTGTATTTCCACTTTAATGTTGAATATAAATTTATAGGTAAAAAAAATGTTTAAAACTCCGGTTACTTGGATTGTACTGTTATTAGTTGGCATGCTGGCATATGTGTATTGGCCGGCAACAGCTTTATCCAACAGCAATAACGGAAGTGGGCAAGCGGCGGTCGTTGAAACGGCGCTCGCCTCCAAAACATTGCTAAAAGATGAAATCATCGCATTAGGCACAACACAGGCCAATGAATCCATTATTTTAACATCACAAAGTACCGACCGAGTAAATGCGGTGCATTTTGAAGACGGTGATACTGTTGTTAAAGGTCAACTTATAACGACCTTAGAACATGGTGAAGAACTTGCAAACTTAAAAGAGTTAGAAATTAAGCTAGCAGAACAAACTCGCCAATTGCAGCGTTTATTAGACATCGAAAAAAGCAGTGCACCGGCAGAAAGTGCAATAGACAGCCAAAAAAGCATGATGGAAACAACCTCTGCGCAATTGTCTGTTGCTGAAATCAAGTTATCTGAGAAATTTATCTACGCGCCATTTGACGGCAAATTAGGCTTACGCGAAATTAGCCCAGGGCAATTATTAACAACCGATACTGAAATCACAACATTGGACGACCTAACGCAAATTAAGGTTGAGTTTCAGTTACCTGAACGTTTTTTAAATCGTGTCGCAGTTGGACAACCCGTATTTGCCACAAATATAGCTTATGAAAAGCCTTTCAACGGCAAAATTTCAAGTATTGCCTCACGTTTAGACAAAGCAACACGTTCGTTTAAAGTCCGAGCGTTATTTCCAAATAAAGAAGAAAAACTTCGTGCAGGTATGTTATTGCAACTATCAGTTGAAACAAAATCGATAGAATCGATAACCGTTCCTGAATCGTCAATTATTCCAATAAACGAAGCCCACTACGTATACAAAGTTATTGATAATGTTGTACATCGCACATTAGTTGAAACCGGCCGCAGAAAACCAGGCGTTGTAGAAATTTTGTCTGGATTAGAAGTGGGTGAAACTGTTATTTCTAAAGGCGTGATAAAAGTTCGAGACGGTGCACAGGTAACCACTACAAAACCGGCAGTTAAGGGGTAAGTTATGTTGTTATCCGATATTTCAGTGAAGCGCCCCGTCTTTGCGACGGTTGTTAATATGCTGCTGGTGACCTTTGGCATTGTTGCTTTTTTTATGCTGTCGTTACGTCAATATCCAGATATCGATCCGCCAATTGTTTCGGTGAGTACATCTTATCCTGGCGCATCGTCTGAAATAATTGAAAGTAAAATAACACAAATACTGGAAAGCCGTATTTCTGGGATTGAAGGGATTAAAAATATCAATTCAACATCTCGTAATGGTCGCTCTCAGATCACTATAGAATTTAAAACAACACGTAATATTGACTCAGCGGCGAATGACGTTCGTGAACGTGTTTCCCGAGCACTTAACAACCTCCCTGACCAAGCGTTACCGCCGGAAGTATTTAAAGCTAACGACGACGAAGACGTAATTGCCTGGTTTGTTATGAATTCAACCACTATGAACAACTTAGAATTAACTGACTACGCCAAACGATACGTGGTTGACCGTATCGCAATTGTTGATGGCGTTGCGCGGGTTCGCTTAGGTGGAGGCCGTGATTATTCGATGAAAGTTTGGTTAGACCGAGACGCAATGGCAGCGCGAAATGTCACCGTTGCAGATATTGAGAACACGCTTCGAAAAGAAAACGTAGAACTGCCTGCCGGCGAAGTTAAATCCACAGACCGAACCTTTAATGTTCGAATCGAGCGCTCTTATAAAACACCAGAGCAGTATAAGACCTTAGTGGTTGGTCGCGGCGATGATGGTTATCTTATTCGATTAGGTGATGTCACTGAGGTTGAACTGACCGCAGAAGATGACGAAAATGCTTTCCGTGGTAATGGCAAAGACATGGTTGGTTTAGGCATAATCAAACAATCTAAAGCAAATACCTTAGATGTAGTGCGTGACGCCCGAGCAGCATTAAAACAGTTACAGGAAACATTACCGGAAGGCACACAAATTTCCGACTCCTACGACTCTTCCGTTTTTATCGCCAAATCTATCGAAGAAGTATACAGCACGCTCGCAATAGCCATTGCTCTAGTTGTTCTGGTTATCTATTTGTTTTTGGGGGATGTGCGAGCCACATTTATCCCAGCGATAACCGTTCCAGTCGCCTTAGTTGCCACATTTACCGTGTTGTTAATGCTAGACTTTTCAATCAATTTATTAACGCTCTTGGCATTGGTCTTGGCTATTGGACTGGTTGTTGATGACTCTATTGTTGTCCTAGAAAATATCTATCGCCGAATTGAATCCGGAGAGTCCCCTCTACTCGCAGCCTATAACGGCGCAAGAGAAGTCGGTTTTGCCGTAATAGCAACTACCTTAGTATTGGTTTCAGTATTTATTCCATTGGTCTTTTTGGAGGGGGATATTGGCCGGCTATTTGTCGAATTTGCCATTACCGTCGCCGCTGCGGTGATATTCTCCAGTATCGCAGCACTCACCCTATCGCCGATGTTATGTTCGAAAATACTGCGACGTAAAAAGCGTGCGTCTAAGTTTGGCCGTTGGCTCGACAATGGTTTTTCTAAATTAGAGAACCGCTACGAAAACCAACTCAACTCGACTGTGAGCAACAAGTTTGGGTTGTTAGTGATCATGTCGTTAGCAATTGCAATTATGGTTGGCTTATTCCAAACGATCCCTCAAGAGCTGGCACCAAAAGAAGACCGAGGCAACTTTTTTGTCATGGTTCGTGGAGCTGAAGGCGCAAGTTATGAAAACAACCTAAAAAATACGGAATTAGTTGAAGAACGCTTACTGGCCTATTACGACCGTGGCGACTTAAATCGAGTAATCGTCAGAACCCCAGGTTTTGGTGGCAGTGCAGGTATCGCAATTATCGGCATGCCTGACTGGGAAGAGCGCACTAAATCGACCAGCCAAGTCATGAACGAAATTTCTCAGGAATTACAAGGTTTAACCGATATTAGAGCCTTTGCTATGATGCGAAGCGGCTTAGGTGGGCGCGGTTTAGGCAGTCCTGTTCAGTTTGTTATCCAAGGCGATACCTACGATGAACTCGCTAAATGGCGCGACATCATCTTAGCGGAAGCACGTAAAAACCCAAATTTACTGCGTCTTGACAGTGACTATAAAGAGACCTTGCCGCAGTTGTTGATCAACATAAACACTGAACGTGCATCAGACTTAGGGGTTTCAGTATCTGACATCGGTAGTACCTTAGAAGCAATGTTAGGTCAGCGCAGAGCAACAACCTACATTGAACGCGGCGAAGAGTATAATGTACTGCTTGAAGGACGTGACGAAGCCTTTAATAGCCCGTCAGACCTTGACGGCTTATATGTACGTTCTGCAACAACACAGCAACTGATCCCGCTATCGAATTTAGTTGAAGTAAATGAAGAAGCAACCGCGAGTCAATTAAACCGATATAACCGTATGCGCTCAATAACAATTGAGGCTAATTTGGCTGAAGGTTATACCCTTGGCCAAGCGCTCGACTTCTTAAATAAAGTGGTTAAAGACAATATCACGGGAAGCGTAAATATCGATTACAAAGGGCAGTCGTCGTTGTTTAAAGAATCTGGCAGCTCTATCGCTTTTGTTATGTTAATGGCGATGGTAGTCACTTATTTAATATTAGCCGCGCAATTTGAAAGTTTTATTCACCCATTAGTTATTATGTTGGCGGTTCCATTGGCCGCACTGGGTGCAATGTTGGGGCTCAAATTCACCGGAATGACACTTAACATATACAGTCAAATAGGTCTCGTAATGTTGATAGGGTTAGCCGCCAAAAATGGAATTTTGATAGTTGAGTTTACCAACCAACTGCGAGACAAAGGTGGTGTATTTAAAGAGTCTCTTATCCAAGCATCAAAACAACGTCTTAGACCTATAATCATGACGTCTTTTTCAACAATTATGAGTGCGGTACCGTTAATGGTCGCCTCAGGAGCGGGTGCTGAGAGCCGTTCTGTTATTGGTGTGGTGATATTCTTTGGCGTTGCATTTTCAACCATCTTGACATTATACGTAATCCCGATGGCCTATTATTGGATTGCGAAAAATACCGGTTCACCATTGGCAATTAGTAACGAAATAAAACGACAAGAAGAGTTAAAAAAGTCCTAATACTCTCTAATAAAAAATTAAAAAGGAGCTGAATTCAGCTCCTTTTTTGTATCTACGTCTCGCCTATTATTTGGAGGTTAAAATTTAGCGGTTAAAATTTGTTAATTGTGTTGCGTCGTTTTATTTATTCTAACTTTAGCGTTTTGCCAATTAGACTGCTTTTCTCCGCTAACTCAAGTATTTTGAGCACATTGACCACGCCTTCTGGATGAACAGGGTTGTCGCCACCGACTCTAATCGCGTTTGCAATGCCTGTATAATATCGTTGGTAACAGCCCACTTTCGTTGAGATGACTTCGGTTGATTCTTCAGTATAAAGACATCCAAACTGTTCTGGAGACTCAACCCCATAGTTGCTGTCTGTTGGTCTAAGACCATTTTTTAATTGCGCTTCTTGTGGATCAAAACCAGATTTAACAAAGCTCCCTTTGGTACCTTCAACACGAAAACGCTGATTTGGCGCAGCCGAAAACGAGCTACCATGTAATACGACTTCAAGGTTTTTATAGTGTAACAAAACGTGGAAGTAGTCCGTCGTTTTAGCCCCCTCTCTAAGGCACAAACAACGAGCTGTCAGCGCGTTCGGTAATCCAAAAAGGCTGATTGCTTGATCAACTAAATGAGCGCCTAAATCAAACCATATGCCCGCTCCCGGCCCCGGCTGTTCTCGCCATCGTTGTCGCACCGTTGGTCGAAAACGGTCATAGCGAGATTCAAACAAACGAACATCTCCAACCTGCTCATTCGCAAGCAAGCTTTTAACGGTTAGAAAGTCGCCATCCCAACGTCTATTGTGAAAAACAGACAATAGTAAAGAACGAGATTTGGCGAGTTCAACAAGCGCTTCTGCTTCAATACTTGTGGTCACCATTGGTTTTTCAACAACAACATGAATTCCATTTTCCAAACAACACTTAGCCAATGCATAATGCACATCATTTGGTGCCGTTATTATGGCTAGTTCAATGTCACCATGAGTTATCAAGTCATAGGCCGACTCAAAAACGGTAACACCGGGAAAGGTCTGTTCAATCAAACTTTTCTGCGAGCTACTAATAACTGAAAATTCAAATAAATCGGAGGATTGGATCAGCGGAATGTGAAAGGTCTTAGCGGAATATCCATAACCAACAACACCAACTTTAATCATCTATAATTCACCTGTACGTAATTATTCATAAATAAACCAACACAAATACAAGGTTAACATGCATGGCTTTTGAATTTTTATTAAAACATTACTCACTAGGAAAATAAGCTTAAAACTCTCCGCGTAAAAAACATGTGTTGTTATCGCAATTTATCGTCGCTTTTGTTATTTAATAAGATGAACAAAGGAATTAATATAATTGCTTAATCTACGTAAAAGGAAATTGATGGCACACTTTAAACCAAAACATATAGGCATAATCCTAGGTACATTTTATGGCCTCCTTTTTAGAGTTGTTTTAGAATTTGACGCGCTTCAAAAATTCGGTGGTTTAGTCTCTTTATCCTTTTTATTTCTCGTGCCTTTTATTATTGGATTTATAAGAGTTCATTTTGAGTTAAATCAAAATAAGAATATTCGTTATCAGCAAATGGCCACTATTGCTTGGCAACCAATATTTATATGCCTTTTAGTCAGTGTCATCACATTATTGGAAGGCAGTATCTGTGTATTAATAGCGACACCTGCATTTATGTTTAGTGCGAGTTTAGGCGGTATGGCGGCGGGTTTTGTGCGACAAAAATTTCATCACCATAACAACACACTATCCTGCGTTGTTGTACTCCCGTTATTCATCGCCCCACTTGAAAATAATTACCTTAGTATGACCTCAACGTACGAAGTATCCAATTCGATAATTATAGATGCGTTCCCCAGTAAAATTTGGGCGGAATTAGGAAATGTAAACCACATTTTTCCAGACGAATTACCGTTTTCATTTACTGCTTTAATAGGAGTTCCATCGCCAATTTCTGCCGACATGTCCGGTCAAACCGTCGGCAGTGTAAGAACAAGCACTTGGGAAAAAAACGTCGTTTTCAAAGAAGTGATCACTGAATGGACTGAAAATAAAAAAATGGCCTATCGGTTTGAAATAGATCCAGACTTGATCCCAAATGATGCGTTAGACAAACATGTCAAGATAGGTGGCGAATATTTTGCCCCGCTTACAGGTTCCTACCAGATTACGCCTTTACCCAATGGAAAAAGTCAATTAACACTATCGACAACCATAAGAGACAATACCAACTTCGGTATTTATTCAAGAATTTGGGGTGAATTTATATTTGGGGATTTTCACTCATCTTTATTAGAACTTATGAAAAGCCGCTCAGAAAAAAGCACAGGTTAATTAATTTTAGAGTATTGATAACAGAAGTAATAAATTCGCTTTTGGCATTGCCAAAAAGGATATGTTGAATTCTATGGAGATACGATTGAATCTAAACGAATTAAACTTAATAGTCGAAGATGAAAAACAGAAAATAAGGAGGATGTCTTGAATTAAATAGAATTGGTGGCAACTCCACCAGCCACATCCCGGCACACGAGTCACTAGCCTTGGCTGCTCCCTTCCGGGCCTGACCAGGTAAACCAGTTATCGTTGCGAGAGAACCAATGGAGTTACCATAACAACTTGCCTATCCAATTGTTAACATTGGTAAGCGGCGCGCATTATTACGTAATCCTGTGGAGGAATCAAGGGTAAGTTTATTAACTTATTCCTAAAACTTGGTTTGTCGTTTAACATATTAATTTCTATACTAAAAACAAATGGTTTAAAGGCTTAACTGTAAATGTTGTTTAAAGCGACGAAAAAACCCAAAACGTGTGCATTATTATTAACTGGCGGCGGTGCTCGTGCGGCCTATCAGGTCGGTGTGCTAAAAGCGATTTCATCGAAACTGCCCCGTAATCAAAAGTCGCCGTTTAAGGTAATATCCGGTACGTCTGCAGGTGCAATCAATGCAGTTTCAATGGCGTGTTATGCTTCGTGTTTTCACCTTGGGGTGAAAAAAACTGAATGGGTATGGAAAAATTTTAGAACTGAACAAGTATATGCAAGCACATGGCGCGGGGTATTTGGGCATCTAGCATTAAATTACTTATCCAAATTTAGTAAAAAAGGAAAACAACGAGCAACGAGTTTATTTGACAATCGCCCCTTACGAAACCTTTTACAAGAAGTCATTGACTATAAACGCATCGATCGAAATATTTTATCGGACCATTTAGATGCGGTATCTGTTGCTGCTTCGAGTTATAACAACGGCGACAGTATTGCGTTTTTTCAGTCAAGCTCGGCACAAGATTGGAGCCGCGCGAAACGTAAAGGTGTTAAAACTATGTTGTCGACTCGCCACTTAATGGCGTCGGCGGCCATTCCTTTGGTTTTTCCAAGTGTAAAAATAGACGAACATTATTATGGCGACGGTTCTATACATCAACTGTCGCCATTGAGTCCTTCAATTCATCTTGGCGCAGACAAAATTCTCATTATAGGTGTCGAGCATCCCGAAAAGGACGATGTTTTAGGCGACCCTGAGTTTTTTCCAAATTCGGCCACCATCACCGGGCACTTACTTGACACTGTTTTTACAGACTCTCTTAATTCAGATTTAGAGCGACTAAACAGAATTAACAGCACATTAGAACATGTTCCAGAAAGCAAAACAGACTTAAAGCCGGTCCATACGTTACTTATTAACCCATCTCGAAATTTTAGCCACATTGCGTCAAATTATTACGATCAAATCCCAAGTGCTATTCGCTTTTTACTTAAACTGATCGGCGTCAATCGAAATAGTGAATCGACATTAATGAGTTACATACTGTTCGAAAAGCCATTTACCAAAAAGTTGATTGAAATTGGCTATGAAGATGGTTTAGCAAGACTAGATGAAATCATGGCGTTTTTAGAACTTGAAGAAACGACACAAACAGATTAAGCGACCTGTGGGTCAGAGTCGCTGATTTGGATCGTAGATCCTACCGTTCATATGAATTAATTCAACTTAAATAGCTAACCTAATGGTTTTCATAGAGCTTTAGTTGTTCGATTAAACGGATTAAAATTAAACATGTCAATTCAAAGGAAAATATTGTTAACGAATTACTGCCCTAAAGGTTAACATATATTAACCTTTAAGCTTGTTACACTGATTTTGTTAATATATATTAACGTATGTTTTGTTATAGAGGTTTCTAAAATGCATTGGTATGACGGTTCTTTGATAGCAGTTAAACGCAAAGAAAAAGGTTGGACTCAGCAGTACGTCTCAACCCAAACCGGTTTAAGCCGAAATCAGATCATTGCGATGGAAAAAGGTCACTTTACGGGAGGGATAAAATACCTTCGCAAGTACCTTGAAGTATTGGGATTAAAGATTTCCTTTGTTGAAGAACAAAACGATTTACCTCAATTAGATGAACTGTCCAGATTGTTTGGGGAAAGTGACTAGTGGCGGAACTACCAAATAAAATAACTCAAATTAACGTGCAATCCTTTGGAAAAGGATCGGGCGACTTGACTCAGCCAAGCCATTTTTCTTACCAATACCATAGTAACAATCCTGTATCTTTGACTATGAAATATCAGCAAGCCCCTTACAATTATGGTGCGCTTCACCCTATTTTTAGCCAAAATTTACCGGAAGGTTATATTCGCCGCTACATCAGTGAAAAACTTCGACGTCACGCCAACATCAATGACATGTATTTACTCGCTCTCCAATTAGATAAAGGTATTGGGCATTTATCTTACAGTAGTGAAATTGAGAAAACAGAAGTTGAGCAACTGTCATTAAACGAAATACTCACTTGGCAAGGCAAAGAAAACCTTTTTCATCAACTATTAGATAGACACTACCTAAATGGCTTGGTTTCAGGCGTGCAGCCTAAGGTGCTCGTAAATGCGCTTAATGACACAGACAAACCGTCAGTTGGGCGCAGTCTTTTACAGCAAGATGACTTTATCATCAAAACATATGATGAGGAATTTCCACTGCTGACCGTCAACGAATACGTGTGCATGGAGGCGGCAAGAGCCTGTGGTTTGGCACCTAGCCAATGTTGGCTGTCCGACGATTTGAGAACTTTTATAACCGAACGATTTGATGAGGTAAATGGTAAGCGCCTTGGCATTGAGGATTTTACCGTGCTAATGGGCAAGCAAGGCGATGAGAAGTATCAGTCGAGTTACGAAATGCTAATGAAAGCGACGTACCTCTATACAAGATCTGATTTACAACTTCAGCGTATGTACCAATATATTATTTTTAATTGCTTAATAGGAAATGGCGATGCCCACCTAAAGAATTTTTCAGTGCAATATGAAGAAAGCAAAACAGAGATAGTGTTAACGCCACCATATGATATTACGCATACGCCAATTTACGACACCATAGATAACAAAATGGCACTAAAGCTCAACAGTGCAAAACTTTTTCCAGATAGGAAACAATTGATTAAGCTAGGAAAAACATTCAACATAAATAAGCCAGAGGTTATCATTGAAAAACTTGCCGATACGATTAGGGATAACATAAATTACTCATCTGAAGTCGACATTATTAGTGGCTTAAAAGAGTCAATATTGGCCTCCCTTCATTGTGGAACCAGTGAAAAATATTTAACCAAGGCTTATATTCACGAAAAGAAAAAAAAGTTTGAGTAAGTACAGCCTATTAGTGTGAATTATTTGTAGGTTCAGCCAAGTTAATTCATTAGGTTAGCGATTTGGATAGAATTAATCCATATGAACGGTCGGATCTACGATCCAACTTTAGGTCGATTCTTACAGGCTGATCCGTTTATACAAGCACCGAGTAATTTGCAGAACTATAATCGTTATAGTTATGTTCTGAATAACCCGATGAGTTATACCGATCCAAGTGGGTATTTCTTCTCTAGTTTTAGACGTGGATTAATTAAAGCCGCTACCAAAATATTTGGAAAAGATGTAGTTAATATTGTTGGTTCTACTGTTTCTGCTGTTTATGGTGGAGGTTGGGGGGCTGCCGCTTGGACATATGAGTTTAATCGAGCTATGGGAGTCCCTCCTTCTGGGGCACTTAGAGCTGCTGCTGTAGCTGGTGCAAGTGCTTATACATTCCAACAAATCGGTGATTATTACAGCGGGGCAGGAGCAAGTAATATTGCGGCAGTTGAAGCTGGAAATATGAGTGCATCAAGCCTGACCAATTTTGGTGGAAACATGTTAACATCTGGTCAGATTGCTGGGCAAATTGCATCTCATGCTTTTGCAGGTGGCACATTATCTGTGCTTGGCGGTGGAAAGTTCGGTCATGGATTTGTTTCTGCTGGATTTACAAAAGGAGTTGGAACGGGGTTGAACACTCACTACAATAGTGGACCAATAAGTGGCACGATAATAAGTATGACGGTTGGCGGTACATCATCTGTGCTTACAGGTGGAAAATTTGGTAACGGTGCGATGACTGCAATGTACCAAAGTTTATTTAATGAGTTTGGTCAAGGTGATCTACAAAAACGATTAAATTCTGAGTTAGCTTATTGGGATAAGAAAACAACAAACTTTTTCAATGATTTGTTCGGAAATTCGGCCTCTTTAACGGGGACGGGGGCTGTCCATTATGGAATTGAAGGTGTAAGTGTTGATATTGGACAAATAATGACAACTAACGGTCAATCCTGTTCTGTAGTGCAAGTGTGCGATAGACTAGGGTTAGGTGTTGGTGGCAGTTTGGGTGGTACTGTAGCCATGTCTCCCGCAAACTTTGTGACAGAAGGAACAATACAGGTCGAAGGGTATTTCCTTGAAACGCCAATATTTGGAGCTTCATATTTAACTGACGGTACAGCAGGTTATACTCCGGGTAAAATTTCTTATGGATGGATATTTGCTGGTGGATACCAACAATGTTCAGTAACCGTTTCAAATTGCAATTAGGTTTAAATATGAGACCAATTATTTTATCTATTATATTTGCTGGGATTATCGCGGGTAAGTTGGGGTATGGTCAGTTAGGTTATATGTTGGCGGTTATTGCTTTTATATTGACCTTTTGGTTTATTGGCAAAACTATCCTTAAACCGTTTATCAAAGACAACACTAATGACAGTGAATAAGATCTAGTAGTTATGTAAGCAAGCCTGCCAGCTCCGGCTGGTTTTGCTTTGAGGTCAAAGCGGGATTAGATGATTTCAATTGTAATTAAGATAAATATATGTGAACTAGTACCTGATGGTGTTCATTGCCATTTTAAATGGGTTTAGTAATCAATAAGATCAATGGGGTCACCCATTAGACAAACCGTGTCAATAGCACGACCGATCTTGTGTCGCTTGTGCGACCATTTTTTTTAACTTGTTTTTCTATGGTTTGTGCTGAATATAATATTCGCACCACTCACCCATCTGGATCTAAGATAAATATTATCCCCACGAACTGTTTATGCGCCACAAAACCTCAGCTCACCATGTTATCCAATGCGTAAATTGCACAGAGATTGTGAACGGGCGATTAGGAATTACGATCCAATACGTACGAAATTTCCCTACTTATCAACTGGTTAAAGAGCGTTTTATTAACAACCAATCCACCCTAATTTATTTGATGTTTCGATATTTTAATAATTTGAAATTGTACAATTAAACAGATGTACAAATAATTAAACCTTAGTTATACTCAGGTCATAACATGAATTGGAGTGCTGACTTGGATACAGGTCTAAATAATTTATTGGATTTGCATGGTACTGAAGTACATCGTGATGATGGGTACTGGTGGAAGATAGAGGCTTGGCAAGTTACACCAACTAAAGAAAGGCCTCACGGTATCCGATACAACTTAACGTTACATAACAATTATAATAAACGTGTATTTGGAATGGATAATGCTCATGCTGTCAAGCCTTTAAAGAAAAAAGGCTTTGCTGGCCGACGTCATGATTATGATCATGTTCACAAGTCAGCGATTGATAAAGGTACTCCGTATGAATTTCAAGACTGTACAGTTTTATTAACCGACTTCTTTGAAGGGATTGAAGTCACTATTGAAGCAATTGAAGGTAAATAATATGAAAGCAAGAATCGGCATCATGCCTGAGAAGCTAATACGTATGAGAGTACTGGCTATTGCTCAAGGCAAATACAAACCAGCGAAAGACGAGCCAAAAGTTTGGTATACGTCTTTCAATGCTATTTCTCAGGTACTAAATCCAGAAAACGTAGCTCTGTTAAGACTCATTGATGATGAACGCCCTCAAAGTGTTACTGAGCTTGCTGAAATTTCTGGCCGTAAAAAGTCTAACTTGTCTAATACTCTAAAGGCACTGTCTGAAAAGGGGTTTGTTCGTATGGAGCAAGGAGAAGGCAGAAGTTTGAAGCCAGTGGCGTTATATACAGATTTTGAAATCACTACGATGAAAGAGTTAGAAGACTTTCTTTTAGAATTAGAACATGGGAAGGCTGCGTAGCCTCCCCCATTTTTCTATTTATCCTCATCGTCTTAATCACCTCCCCAAAAAGCAATTATTACCACACCAATCAAAAAAGCAGCGGTCAGTGCCAATAAAAAAATGTGAATGGGGTCAGGTCTTGCATTTTGCACTTTTTAGAATCATGTGAATGAGGTCAGTTATTGTGGCAAAATGCAAGACCTGACCACATATGCTCGCGAGCGTTATTGATTATTTGAAATTAAATTACCAGCATCTTTTATCGAAAAGGCAAAACCGCTGAAAGCAGAGTATTAAAAGCGACATCAGGAACAGCTAAGAAGTGTCTAGATTATTGGTGTCTATTCACTATTTATTTTTCAGAGTTAATCCCGCTTTGACCTCAAAGCAAACCAGCCGGAGCTGGCCTGCCTATAAAACTCTAGTGTTAGCCTGCTCCGCGCCTTAACCTATCATTTACAATTTGAAGTATTAAAAAGGCTAGCGCCATCTCTATAACGAGATAGACAGATATAAAAATACTTATTCCAGCGGCAACTAGATAAACCCTAGCTGTAAACTTATTATCCAGATAAATAGCAGCAACAATTACACAGAATAAAAATAAAATACCTTTAGGTACAATTAAATTTTTCCTACTTTCAACTCTTTGAGTATGAAGGTGTTCCGCAATTTCTTCATAATTTTTAGGGGTGCTATTGTAAACATTAAGCTCTTGCTGAGTAATAATTGAATCGGCATTTAAATCCAGTTTATTAGTATGAGTTTCAGTATTAACAGCTCCAACATTCAGCTCATTTTGCTCTGCCAGTAAAGACAGAACAAAGTGACTAACAACAAACAAGGCTAAA
>NZ_JAHKQH010000041.1 GCF_018861025.1 Psychrosphaera sp. B3R10
TAGTGACTGGGATGTATGAGCCAATTTTCGAATATTCCTCTATGATGAACCTAGCCATATTAGATCAGATATTTAACCAAAATGGTTTAACATGATTTGTATAGGTAAGGACTAGAATCAGTAGGTGGTTTTTCGTAGCTAATATTTACTAGGCTTTTGTTTACAAAGCTAATATTTACAAAGCTTTGTAAACAAAAGCTATGATTATAAAAAGCTGAGGTTTAAGTATTGGTGTTTTACGTTAAACGTTAGTTAAGAAATTTAGGCACTTTTTTGGCACAAGTAGAAGACACCGCCTTTGTTAATTAGGGTTTGTTAGTCAGAATTATTAAGCTGTTCAAACAAATAAAGTATTTTGACTTTTTATGCAAAATTGAATAAACGGACTAAGATTAGTGCGGTAGTAAAAGTGCGATTAGTTTGCCGTGATTATTAACTCAATAAATTCGACATTATTCCAAAGATTTACAATAGTACTAAAAATACTCTTATTGCTTATTATATTAGATAGTTGCGTCTTACCAGAAAGTTGGTAAATTGAGCATCTTGAATTACAGATAGAAGTATTTTTGCCGACTTCTAACGTGTAAGAGTTTAAATTTCATTTATGGCGAACTAGGTTATTTGGCTCTAAAATGAGAGAGACCGAAAATTTTGGAAGATGTAAGGGATAGATGTTTCATTTTTTAAAGCTGAGTTGGATTATTGCAGTTTTGCTATTTGCCAGTTGCGGCGTGACGGCTGATACGTATTCAAAAGATAAACTAATTTCGGAACTCGATAATTTAAAAATCAGCAAGATCGCTGTACTCGGTGTCGCCCTTGATAAATCAAAAGATCTGTTGGCTTCAGCCCAACTACATGCTGATAAACAATCGATAGTAAAAGCCGTATTAATACAAGCTGAGATTCTTAAAAAACTAGAAAGGTATCAAGAGGCGCAAGAATTACTTGATACCTACAGTAACAGAATTGAATCGCTAGATGATCCAACCTTTAACCTTAGAGCAGACTTGCTCCGCCTTGCTTTATTAGACAATGCAGCAGAGTTTGACAAGTCTAAGCAGTTAACTCAAAAAATTATTTCTAAAATTAAGAGAGCTTCACAAAATGAGCTTGTTGCTAGATCTTACCTTGAAGTTGGTTATAGTTATTATCTAGATACTGGAATGGACAAAGCGATAGAATTTTATAATAAGGCCTATGAGATATATTTTAGACTTAATGAAGAATCGGGCTTGGCTGACGTTTTTAATTCCTTATCATTGGTTTATGGCGAGCAAGGCGATAAAAATTTAGCGGTTAATTATTTGAAAAAAGCCCTCGCTATATACAGCAAGCTTGGTTACCGCCATGCAGCATCGTTAGCGCATTATAATTTAGGGTTTACCTACGTAGACATGGGGCTTCTAGAGGAAGCAAAGTCGCAGTTTAGTGCTTCAATTGAAATTAGCCTAGACATCGATGACAAGTTAAATTTGGCGTATTCGAAATCGGCACTAGCACGGATTTTTATTAAGCAATCACAATTTGTTAATGCGGCAAATCTTTACAAAGAATCCATAGCTATTTTCAAATATTTTGACGATGAAGTCACTTCATTCCGTATGAAGGTTGGCCTGCTAGAGTCGTATATCGGAAGCAAAGATAAAATTGCTGCCGGTAAGTTATTTAATAAGCTTCAAATAGATTACGCCAAATATGGGCAACCGGGTTACCCAAGTAAGTTCCTGTTAATCTCTGCGCGATATCACGAACTAATGATGGACTATAAACGCGCCTTTGAAACACAATTGGATTATAGCCAGCGACTACTAAAAAACTTTGACCGGGTTCAAGAACAGGACGTAGAGAAGCTAATGGTTGAGTTTGATAGTAAAATTAAGGAATCTGAAAACTTATTACTACTCAAAGACAATGAAGTAAAAAAACTTAGGTTAGAGCAACAAAATAGTCGGCTTTTCTTTTTAATCTTAGTGGCAGTTATGGCGATTTTAATAGTGGTTGTTATTGGCTTCTTGTTATATCGACAAACTCTACACCGGACTCGGTTTCAGAAAATGGCCTTACGTGATCATTTAACTAACGCCCCTAATCGACGTGCGGTTCTACAATATGCAAAAGAACGTTTCTCTGAAGCACGACAAACAAATATGAACTTTACCATTGCTTTAGTTGACTTAGATCACTTCAAAACCTTTAACGACCAATATGGCCATGACGTTGGCGACGAAGTTTTAAAATCTTTCTCTAATGCCTGTGCATCTGCGCTAAGAAAGCAAGACCGATATGGACGTTATGGTGGAGAAGAGTGGTTATTAGTGTTGGGTGATACAGATAAAAACGAAGTCACCCAGATATTTAACAGACTAAAAGCTAACTTAGAGAAAATAAGCATCAACGGTGTTGAAAAGCCTCTTACGGTTTTGTTTAGTATGGGTGTCGCTCAATATGATCCTGACACCGATAAAAACGTCCAAGACATGATCCGTCGCGCTGATAGTAACCTTTATGAAGCAAAAGGCATGGGAAGAGACCGAGTAATTCAATAACTGTCTTTTTGCCAGGCTCCTTTTTGCTTTAGGGCCAAATGTCTGCCTTCAATACTCATATAAGAAGTTAACTACACTATGTTTAAACTAAATCATCGATTCGAAGAAGACTCTATTTTTGTCACTAAACTCGAACTTTGCCAAGTTCGATTGCAAAACGATGCTCGCTTTCCCTGGTTTATTTTAATCCCCGAGGTTGAGGGGGTTGAAGAAGTTGATGCGTTGAGCGTTTCTCAACAGCACGTACTAATTGATGAAAGTTCTAAAGTGTCAGCTGCACTTAGGACCGTAGTTTCTGCTGATAAAATAAATGTCGCTAATCTTGGGAACATTGTTCGTCAACTGCATTGGCATGTGGTTGCGAGAACAGAAAATGACGTTGCCTGGCCAGGCCCTATTTGGGGGGTTGGTACAGCAGAAAAATATGAAGACAAAAAAAGAGTCGAATTAATCGACTCTTTTCTAACTGCATTAAACAAGTAAATGTTAAACGTTTTCGTTTAAAAACTCGACTAATTGCGTTTTGCTTAGTGCGCCAACTTTAGTAGCTGCAACTTCACCATTTTTAAACAACAATAGTGTTGGAATACCACGAACGCCAAATTTAGGTGGCGTGTTAGGGTTTTGGTCAATGTTCAATTTTGCAATTGTAACGCTGTCCATTTCTTCAGCTACTTCGTTCAAAATCGGAGCAATCATCTTACAAGGCCCGCACCATTCTGCCCAAAAATCTACTAATACAGGTTTGTCGCCGTTTACGACAGAGTCAAAGCTGTCATCGGTTACTGCAACTATTTTATCGCTCATTTTAAACTCCGAAATTATATAAAATTTATACGTCTATTTTGAATAATATGTTTCTTATTGCAAGTGTTAAGGTTATGCTTATCAGCTATGACTAAGACACATTTAACTGAAACAAAATTTACCGACTTTGATGTACATGAAAATGTACTAAAAGCCCTTTCTAAACTTGGCTTCGAGAATTGTACGCCTATCCAGGCTATGTGTATGCCGCTTATCGAAAAAGGTTCCGATATAGCAGGGCAAGCACAAACTGGTACGGGTAAAACGATAGCGTTTTTAACCGCTACATTTAACCGTCTTCTCAAGTCTGACACTAAACCTGGCCAGCCGAAAGCTATTATTTTGGCACCTACTCGCGAATTAGCAATACAAATTCATAAAGACGCTGTGGTATTCGCTGAGACAACTGGGTTATCTCTTGGACTTGTTTATGGGGGCGAAGGTTATGAATCTCAACGCCAACTTTTACAATCAGGAGTTGATGTAGTAATTGGCACGACTGGACGTGTAATTGATTACTTAAAACAAGACGTATATTCGCTTGAAAATATTCAAGCCGTGGTACTAGATGAAGCAGACAGAATGTTTGATTTAGGCTTTATTAAAGACATCCGTTATTTATTTAATAAAATGCCACCTAGTGACCAACGTCTAAACCTAATATTTTCTGCGACAATGAGCTTTAAAGTAAAAGAACTTGCTTTTGAACACATGAATGAACCAACTCATGTTCAAACTGAGCCTGAACAAATGACAGGCCACCGCATAGTAGAAGAGTTATTTTATCCTCAATCTGACCAGAAATTTTTATTGTTACTTTCACTAATCGAAGACGATTGGCCAGATAAAGCAATTATTTTTGCCAATACTAAACACGTTTGTGAAAAAATATATAACTGGATGAAAGCGGATAAACACCGTGTAGGTCTACTAACGGGTGACGTGAATCAGCGTAAACGCTTAAGTATTTTAGATGCGTTTGCAAAAGGTGATTTAGATTTCCTCGTTGCTACTGACGTAGCCGCTCGTGGACTTCATATCCCTGCGGTAACACACGTTTATAACTTTGATTTACCAGATGACCGTGAAGATTACGTGCATCGTATTGGTCGTACCGGCCGAGCGGGTGCTAGCGGGCATGCAATTAGTTTTGCATGTGAATCATATGTTTATAATCTACCAGCTATTGAAGAATATACTGGCCATGCGATACCTGTTTCGCATTATGACGAATCTGCGTTGTTGGACGATGTCCAAAAACCTCGTTATCAGAAACGACGTCATCATCAAAGACGCCGGAGTTAATTGGTAAGGTCAGATGTAAATGGAAAAAAACAGTAGTTATGCCGTAATTGACTTAGGGTCAAATAGCTTTCATATGATGATAGCTCAGGTGGTTGCTGGTAGTGTTCAGATTATTGGCCGGGTGAAACGTAAAGTTCGCCTAGCCTCTGGTCTAGACGAAAATCTCATTTTGTCTGACGAAGCAATGCTAAGAGGTTGGGAATGTCTCGACCTTTTTGCTGAGCGACTTCAAGATATCCCCATTAATAATATCCGCATTGCCGGAACTGCTACACTTAGACTCGCTACAAATGTTTCTGTTTTTTTAGATAAAGCCGAACAAATTTTAGGTTTGCCAATAGAAATTATATCTGGTGAACGCGAAGCGCAAATTATTTACAAAGGTGTTGCTTACACATCAAGTCGAAAAATACGCCGTTTGGTTATTGATATTGGTGGTGCTAGCACTGAGTTAATCGCAGGCGATGGAGATACTCCTGTAATATGTAAAAGTTTGAATGTCGGGTGTGTCACCTATTTAGAGCGTTACTTCCCGGGTGGTTACCTTTCAGAAACGAATTACACTAATGCTATTGCAGCGGCTGAATTAGAAATTTCGACGATTCGCGACCTCTATAAAGATTTTAACTGGAACGAAGAAGTTGGCGCGTCGGGTACGGTGCAAGCCATTCAAGAAATTCTAATCCATCAGGGGCACGACGAAATCATTACGCTGGAAAGGCTTGTGGCTATCATGCAGCAGTCTATCACCTACGGAATTATTGATAATCTGACGATCCCCGGTTTAGTTAAAGACCGTCGCATGGTATTTCCAAGTGGTGTATCGATATTGATCGCAATCTTTAGACAACTGAACTTGACCGGGATGACACTGGCCGGTGGGGCGTTGCGCGAAGGTCAATTGTATTCGATGTTACCTGAACTGACAAAAATGAATGTTCGCAATAGGACAATCGAAAGTGTCATGACACGTTATCATGTCGATAAAGAGCATGCTAAACGAGTTGCAGAGTTGTCGATAAATTTGGCTAAACAAACCGAACCCAGTTGGGATCTGCAACAATTCGAAGCGCTAGACATATTGCGAGCAGCAGCTATGGTCCATGAAGTGGGATTACAAGTCGCCTATAAAGGTCAACAACTGCACTCAAGTTACATACTGGCAAACACCAATTTACCAGGCTTTACCGAAGCGCAGAAAAAATTACTCACTTCTTTGGTGTTAAACCACAGGGAAGACATAGATAAAGACTCGCTTTATAAGCAAAGTTCAACGTCAGTGTTACTTGCATGTCGTTTAGCTCGTATATTGAGGTTAGCGGTTATTTTGGCGCTCAGACGAGCAGACGAAGTTTTACCTGCAGTTGAAATTGTTGTAACCAATGAAGATATCGCGCTCAAATTGCCTAAAAACTGGTTGGATAACAATCCACTAAGTAAAGCAGAACTGAACCAAGAAGCGGGTTCACAAGCTGAACTAGGATGGAAATTATTTCTGGATTAAAGACATATACATAAATGAGTACAAAAAAACCGAAATCAAATTTCTGACTTCGGTTTTTTTTTGGTTTTTAATTTGTTCTTAATAAACAGGATAAGCCCTAAATCGCACGTCCTTTTTGTTTAAGTGCATTGATTGAAGGCTAATCAATCAGGAATTAGGCTTATTGCCGAACTTATTCGTTTAACCAAATCGCGGCTCTTTTGGCAAAGTAGGTTAATATCCCGTCTGCGCCGGCGCGTTTAAATGCTAGTAAGGATTCCATCACAGTTTCTCGTTCAGACAACCAGCCATTTTGAATTGCCGCCATGTGCATGGCATATTCACCACTTACTTGATAAGCATAAGTTGGTACTTGGTACGTGTCTTTTACGGCTTTTACGATATCAAGATAAGGCATGCCCGGTTTAACCATAACCATATCAGCACCTTCTTCAAGGTCTTGGGCGACTTCACGCAAAGCTTCATTAGAATTAGCAGGGTCCATTTGATAGGTCTTTTTATCTGCACCTTTGAGATTACCAGCAGAACCTACGGCGTCTCTAAAGGGCCCGTAATAATTAGATGCGTATTTTGCCGAATACGCCAAAATAGAGGTGTTGTGATATCCGGCAATTTCTAATGCGTCTCTTATTTCCCCTATTCGACCATCCATCATATCGCTTGGTGCAACTACATCCGCTCCAGCTTCAGCATGCGACAGTGCTTGTTTGACTAAAATTTCAGTAGTAATGTCGTTAAGGACATAACCGTTGTCGTCGATGATGCCGTCTTGGCCATGGATTGTGAATGGATCTAATGCAACGTCGGTAATAACGCCTAGTTCAGGGCAGGCCGCTTTGACAGCGCGAACCGCTTTTTGAGCCAAACCCTCTGGATTATATGCCTCTTCAGCCATAACTGATTTTATAGATTGCGGTGTTACCGGAAAAATCGCAATGGCCGGTATGCCCAACGAAACTAATTCTTTTGCTTCATTAACGAGATGATCAATGGTCATGCGTTCTATGCCAGGCATCGAATCGATAGTTTCTTTTTTGTCTGTCCCATCCAATATAAACATCGGATATATTAAGTCATTTGTAGTTAATACGTGTTCACGCATAAGTCGACGTGAAAAATCATTTTTACGCATTCTGCGCATTCGCGTAAATGGAAATGCACCTAAATCATTGTGTGGCATTAATATTTTCCTCTGAATTAAATATGATAACTCGATTTCGCCCCGTTTCTTTGGCCTGATATAAGGCGTCATCGGCTTGACCAATAATATCCTTTGGGCTCATCGAATGAGTTGCATCGGTAAAACCTACGCCAAAACTTGCATTACAACTTACGGGGCCTTTTTCACTATTAATCGCAAGTTGAGAAATCTTTATTCTGATTTTTTCTGCAAGGGCAAATGCTCCCAGCTTTTCAGTATTTGGCAAAATGAGTGCAAACTCTTCGCCACCGTAGCGGAATACTTCGTCGGTTGAGCGCTGCAAGGTTTCTGCGGCGGTGAGCGCAACGCTTCTAATAACTTCATCGCCGATCAAATGCCCGTAGGTGTCGTTAACTTTTTTAAAGTGGTCTATGTCAAACATAACTAAAGATAGCGGCAGTTGTTCACGTCTGGAACGGCGTAGTTCCGCTAAAATGCGTTTATCAAAATGCCTGCGATTATGGATATTGGATAAAGCATCTAATGTATTTAGTTTTTCTAATTCGTGATTTTTCTCTTTCAGTTCACGTAGGGTAACTTGCATCTCAAAATTTTGGTCGGCTAGTGTTTTATTTAGTTGATCAACCGTTTCTTCATCCGGACCAGAGCCGTTTGAGGTTGTTTGCTGCCAGTAGTTTTCAACTACATAATAAATGATGGCAAACATCCAAAGAGTTTGCGGCGTTAAATTCGATTGCAGGTTTGCAGCGAGAAAAATAACCGTATAAAGCACAGAAACAATGAGTAAAGAAAGTGGAATGTAATGTGTTTTTGGTGTTTCAAAATGGATGTTGGCATTTTCAAAAGCAAATAAAAGATAGCTTAATAGAGACGTTAAAAAGACAAAGGTTAGTATCAACAGAAATACGCTTGGCGGCGCAATAAAAGTAGTAAGCGGAGTTAATATGGTAAAACTACAGGAAAGCTTAAGAAGCAAAGTTATGCGGGGGGAAATGTCCTGACCTAAAGATAAGTAGCAATACAAAGTAATTAAGTTAAATGCGAATAACGCCAAGGATGCATAAATAGTAATGACTTGAGCAATGGTATCAGACCCTAAACTCAGGGAATTATCGAGGTTCAAACTTAAAGTCATCAGCATTAGAGAAAGTAAAAAGCCGCTTTGTAAGCCATTTACTATTGATTTTTTCTGGATGGCGATGATGCCGTTAAATAACATGGAGCCGATGATAAGCCCCATCCAAATATACGCTAAAGGAGATAACTGATAAATTTCAAATATCGGGTTATTGAACATAAATTAAATTTGGTTCATTAAATTAGCTGAATTCCCTATGGATCCAAGTTGAGTCTACAGCGCAAAATATAAATATAACGCTAAACCGAATAACTTCCATCCCAATATTTTTGTTATCTTTTAACCTAACGCAAATTTTAACGATACGTCGACGCCACCAAGCATTTTATTTAATACTATTTTAGGCGTTTTATCTTGTATTGATTATTTGAATTTGCTTTTTTAAGGGTGAATGAGCCCAATATTGCACGTTCTATAACAATGACTTCGTTTGCCTTTAGCTTAAGCCTGTCCGTTGTGGTCTGTTTCCAAATTTGACCATTATCTAAATAAATCTTTAAATGGCCATATGCCGTTTTTTTGACTTTAGTTACGGTAGCGGTAATTTGTTCTGCAGATTGTTCGTCCAAATATTGCTTGTGTTCGAGGCCAAATTTACTGTTAGCTGACTTTTTAGGCGCTTGTTTTACTGCCTCGTCGCTGTGAGCTACTTTGCCTTTGCTAGAAAAAACACGATCTGCCAATTTGTCGTAACAATTGAGTCGTTTGATATCTGCTTTGATGCTGTTGCATGCGGCATAGTCTTTATTAGAAATACCCGCAGCATTAGCAGAAAATACTGAAGTTACTGCTATTAATGTGAGTAGGAAAATGAAAAACTGCGTTTTACTTGTTGTCATCTTGTTCTCGCTTTTTATTTACAATCGTCGCCATAATTAGCCCAAGCTCGAATAACATCCACATTGGAATTGCCAGTAATGTTTGGCTAATAACATCCGGAGGAGTGAGCAACATTCCAAGTATAAAGGCACCTACTACAACATAAGGTCGTTTTGTTTTTAGTGTTTCTACATCGGTGATCCCAGCCCAACAAAGGACAAAAACAACGATTGGAACTTCAAATGCAAAACCAAATGCGATAAATATTTTAAGAATAAAATCCAAGTAACTGCTTATATCGGTCGCTATCGTAATACCTTCTGGGGCTACACTGGTAAAGAATGCAAAGGCGAGCGGAAAGACAATAAAATAGGCAAATGCAATACCACTGTAAAAAAGAAAAACAGAGGAAAATAAGATAGGCGCAGCGAGTTTTTTTTCGTGACTATATAAACCCGGCGCAATAAATCCCCACATTTGATGCAGCAAATACGGGAACGCCGCAACGATGGATAACATGAAAGCAAGTTTAAATGGCGTTAAAAATGGTGCAGCAACATCGGTTGCAATCATGCTTGCACCCTCAGGCAAAACATCAATTAATGGCGCCGCTATTTGGGTATATATCTCGTTTGCAAACACAGCCAATACGGCAAAACACAAAAGAACGGCAACAACGCTGCGAATTAACCGTTGTCGAATTTCTATTAAGTGCTCAATGATTGGGGGTTTTTCAGTCTTTTCTGTTGTCATCAGACTTATCTTTTTGGTGCTCAACATTAAGCGGTTGGTTTACGCTTTCTGCCGCTTTGGTAAGCTCATCTACAGATTTCTGTAGCTCGGGGGATAGGCTTTCCAATCCTTGTTGTTCAGCCTTTTTGAGGTTTTCATGGAGCTCGTGCACTCGTAATTGCTCGTTTACTTCCGCACTAAAGCTCTGTGTCATCTGTGACAACTGCCGTTTGAACTGCACTACTTTACGCATAGCAGCTGGCAAGCGATCAGGCCCTAACACAATTGTGCCAACAACCGCGATGAGAATCAGCTCCCAGAATCCCACTAGTCTTTTTTCACTTTTTCTTTGTTGGTTTCAACAAACTCAGCATCTTTCTTTTCGTCAGTTTTATCTTCAACTACGGGTTCGTCAGAAACAGAATTTTTAAATCCTTTAACGGCAGAGCCAAGATCGCTTCCTAATGATTTCAATCTCTTAGTGCCAAATAATAAAATTACAATTACCAAAACGATCAGTAATTGCCAAATGCTAATTCCACCAAACATGTAACGCCCCTTTTTAAACAATTACTGCTATTATAAAGTCATAAGTGCTCAAATTCATACCCTTATATCACATTAAAACGATGCAATCGGTCGAGGAACAGGATGCCTACAAAATGTACGGGAAATTAATCACTAATATTTTAATATTTGTGAGTTTGATATTCGAAGTTATGGCTACGGAATTGCCTTCAAGTCCACAACAAGATATCTGCAAAGGCAGTGATGATACGGTCTCGTCGGTAAAAACTGAATCGAAAGAAAATACTAACGCTCCCAGTCCTCAATGCGTCAATCAATCACTACCTCCGCCGGTCGAAAATAAAACAGATAAAGATATAACCGAATTAGAAAAAGAGCTCGAAGAAAAACGACTAAAAGTATTGTTTGTCGATGTTAATACGGTGATGGAAACTGTCGGCGATACTATGGATTGGACGGCAAACTGGGTTGATGGTTATTTTGCAAATGGTAAGCCCGGTAGCGACAAAGCAAAAGCCTGGGGTCATGTTGTTATGGGCTGGGAACCACGTGATGGTGAGTGGGGAAATTTTCCCGTTAAATTTAAAGTAAGAGCCAAACTTCCTAATCTAAAGGATCGTGTCGAACTAATTTTAACTGACGATGAGCAAGATGATTTTAAAAATTTACCCTACGAATCTGTTCGTCCCGATGCGTACAAATCGAGTGAGCGTTCTTTAGGTGCCGCGATTCGTTTTCTACATTCAGTATCGGAGGATATCAGTACATCTTCTAGATTAGGGTGGGGTGACAACCAACTTTACGCCCGTTCGCAAATGTCCTATCGTAAGAAGTTTTTTAATGACAAAGTGTCATTAACGCTGCAACCCTCTTTAGAATATTATGTGAGTGACGGTTGGGGTAGTCGCTTTCTAATCGACACTGGATTAGAAGTCAGTCCCATTAATGAACTACGTTTAAACTATTCTATCCGTGACTTACAAACCTATGAAAGCCCAGAATGGCGTTCGGGTTTGTATTCAATTACGGCAGTGAGTGACAAGTCTGTCGTGATCGTTGGCTTATCTTCGGTTGGTGTTGTAAAGCCCAAATACGCTCCGGAGTTTTACAAATTTAGTGTTCGTTACCGCAGAAAAGCTATCCGGAGTTGGATATTTTTTGAAGTCGAACCGTTCCTAGAGTTTAGTCGTGAACCGGATGTTGATAGTTTAGTCTCTAAGCATGGTTATACCGAATTCCAACGAGACATCGGCATAACCCTTAGATTTGAAGTGCATTATGGATTTTTGTAATGAATGATCTGCAATGACTAGCGGTTTTTAATGAAAACCCGATAAGCAAAGTAGATAACTGCAAGGCCCAAAAATCCACTTAACCCAAACCACAGTTGATTGTCGAATTTGGCAAACAACGCTGTGAGTAACAAAGATAAACTCGATAGTGAAAATAACGTGAGGTCTTTCACAAATTGTTTGTGTCCATTTTGCGCTATCTGATATTCGCTAATGAGTTGTTGCTGTAATGTGGGTAACTGCTTAATGCTAGTTAAACTTGCGTGTACTAAATCTGGTAAACCTGGGGCCTTTTCAATCCAATAAGGCGCATTTGATTTAATTTGTTTCCACGCTGATTTAAAGCCAATTTGCTGATTAACCCAGTCTTCTAAAAATGGTTTTGCGGTTTGCCACAAATCAAGTTGCGGATAAAGTTGTCTTCCTAGCCCTTCAACATACAACAGTGTTTTTTGCAGCAATACGAGTTGTGGTTGTACTTCCATTTCAAACTGTCTTGCGGTGTCGAATAAACCGATTAACACTTGAGCAAAAGATATTTGGTCCAGAGGTTTATTAAAGATAGGTTCGCAAACCGTGCGTATTGCCATCTCAAATTGTTCGACATTCACATGCGCTGGAACCCAGCCAGATTCAACATGCAATTGAGCAACTTTTAGATAATCACGGTTAAAAAATGCGACAAAATTTTCAGCAAGATAGCGTTTGTCACCAGAATTTAAGGTGCCCATGATCCCAAAGTCGATTCCGATGTATTGTGGATTTTCAGGAGTTGTCTCAGCAACAAAAATATTACCAGGGTGCATATCGGCATGGAAAAAACTGTCCCGAAACACCTGAGTAAAAAATACGCTCACGCCTTTTTCTGCAAGTCGTTTTAAATCTGTATTTTGGCTTTTTAGTCGCTCAACATCAGAGACAGGGATGCCATAAATACGCTCCATAACCAGCATGTTTTTACGGCAATGTTCACTGTAAATTTCTGGAATATAGAGGTCATCAGATTGTTCAAAATTTCGTTTTAATTGCTGACCATTTGCGGCTTCTTGCGCGAGGTTTAATTCACTATGTATGGTTTTTTCGTATTCTTCTATGACTTCTAAAGGGCGTAAACGAACGCCGTCTTTTAAATAACGTTTAACAAGACCCGCAGCGAGTTTCATTAAGCTAATATCGGCTTCAATTTGCTGCGTAATACCGGGTCTAATGACCTTTATTACAATATCTTTTGGCTGTTGGTCAACGAGTAGTGTTGCGGCATGAACCTGAGCAATAGACGCTGTTGCTAACGGTGTGGTTTCAAAGGTTTCAAAGCGTTGGTGGATATCGTCGATGCCAAGTGCCTGACAAATGATGTGTTTTGCTTGTTCGCCGTCAAAGGGAGCGATTTGATCCTGCAGTTTTGATAACTCAACACTAAATTCGTCAGACAATAAATCTTTGCGAGTGGATAACATTTGCCCAAGCTTAATCCAAACTGGGCCAAGAGATTCAAGGGCCAGTCTAATATTGTATGCGTTGGCTGATTTTTGTTTGGTTTTTGGATACCAGAAAAACACCAAAAGAATTAGCTTGATATACCAAGGACGGAGATGCTTTGGAATGCCGCTAAACAAGCGATAGTACAAAGCGGTATGGAATATAAATGCCAAGCGGCTTAAGTTCGAGAGTTTCAAACTGACTTCCTAAATTGAGTGAACATTGAGAATAAACGCTCAGTTTGAGCATGCAAGTTGTCGACGTCTTCAATAAATTGGTTTATTTCAATGTTATCTGGCGTGACTTTGAGTTCGTCGGTCAAGGCGGAAGCAACTGTGTAATCAATATCGGCAAGCTTGCGGGCAAGTAATTGGTTTAATTTTATGATGACGCTTGCAATACGGTGTGCAAGTGCATCACCTAAATACGTCGACAACCACTCTTGCCAATCTATGTTGCTTTCAATTAACAAATTTGAATAGGCCTGTGCAATTCCAAGGTCGCCCTCAAGTTCGAGTTCATCCGATTTGATGAGTTTGGTCAGCACCGAGGCATCGGATAACGATTTTAATTTATCGAATTTTGTACGGACGGTGCAGTCGCTACCTTCAGCATTGGTCATTAACTTAATTTGGTTATTAATGACCAACAAACTCAGTGACAGTTTTAAATCGGTTAACGTGACAGTGAATTTTTTGTTTTCTAACTTAGCCAGTTTTTGCTTTGCATTGTAGTCGTAACCGAGTGCTTCGTTCAGCGCCGGTTCAATAATCATAAAGGCAGCATTTAACAGCATAGTTAGAATTTAAATCCTTTGTGTAACGCGACAATACCGCCGGTTAGGTTAGAATAGTTAACTTGGTCAAAGCCCGCGCTCTGCATCATCGTTTTAAGTGTTTCTTGATCCGGGTGCATTCGAATCGACTCAGATAGGTACAAATAGCTTTCTTTGTCATTGGCAATTAATTGGCCAACGTTAGGTAATATGTTAAACGAATAAAAGTCATATACCTTGCTTAACCACTCTTGGTTTGGCTTAGAGAACTCAAGTACTAATAATCGTCCACCAGGCTTTAATACGCGATAAATCGATTTAAGCGCTGCGTCTTTGTCAGTTACGTTACGTAAACCAAATGCAATAGTAACAATGTCGAATGTATTGTCGGCGAATGGTAATGCCTCTGCATTTGCTTGAATGTATTCTACGTTGCCAACAACGCCTAAGTTTTCAAGCTTTTCACGACCTACTTTTATCATTGAGTCGTTTATGTCGGCTAAAACGACTTGACCGTTTTCACCAACGATTTCGCTAAATTTACGCGTTAAGTCACCAGTACCACCGGCTAAATCGAGTACCTTGTTTCCGGGGCGCACTGCACTAGCATCAATTGTAAAGCGCTTCCAAACCCGATGAATTCCCATCGACATTAAATCGTTCATAATGTCGTATTTCGCCGCGACAGAATGAAAAACATTTGCGACTAGGTTTTGTTTGTCATTTTTGTCTACAGTTTGGTAACCAAAATGGGTTTTTTCTTCGGATTTAAATTCTGAGGTCATTGATTTTTGCGTACTGTTTTAATTGAATGAAGCTAGTTTACTGAATTGTGTAGGCGAAACCAAAGAAAAAATCAGAATATCGAATTGTAGAATACTTAACCAAATCTAATTTCTTTGCTAGACTGACAAAATAATAACAATAAAAAAAAGCACCTTATGCGCATACTTATTTTTATCGTGTCATTGATTTACACCATGAACCTTGCCGATGCCAGTCAGCAAGCGCTTTTGCGTGTTCAGTGGCAACAATTAGAATTGCAAAAACACACTTTAGATAAAAATCAAAAACTCAGTCGAGTTCAGGCGCTGACTGCTCAAATTCAATCCAATAACTTAAATGCTACTCATGTTTCGCAACTCTATAACGATGTTTTTGAAACGGGAACGGCGAATGACGCTGAATTAGCATTTATGAAATGGTCGATGTTATCTCAACTAGGCTTTGACTCATCTGCTTTTCGGTTGGTCTATTTAAATCAAAATAATCATAATCAAGTAGCCTTATTATTTAACAGTAGTGATGGCGCTCGTATTTTGCTTCGTGACCAAGTATTAGATAAAGCTGAATTTAATGAACATTTAAATTTACAACACTTGTCGGTGGTATCTGTAATCGACCCTGCGTCGGTGCATTTTAGTCGTGCTGGAACTCGAATTTAATAGTGAATTGTCGCTGAATTGTTATTTGTGATCTTTTGAGGTGTTGAATTGAAACTTTCCCGTCAGCTGTTTGTAATCCACAGTTTAATTATTACCCTCTTAGTCGCCGGATACGCGTGGCTTTCTTTGTTAAACGTAAGGCAACTTACGGTGCAAGAGTTAGTGAATCAATCGAATACTGCTGCCCAATATTTATCTGACCCCCTCCATTTGGCGTTAATGTCTGCAAACCAAGAACTCTATCAAGCCAAAATAGACAGTTTTTATGATGCGGGGAATTATTCACGTATTAGTTTGTTTGCAGCGGATGCCACTAAATCCGTTTTATATCAACGTACTGATCTCAGCGCTACCGCGGGGGTGCCGCTTTGGTTCCAAACGATATTGCCACTAGAAGTTATAATGGGAAGCCAAGAACTGTATCGCGGTATTGATAAAATTGGCGAGTTGGAAGTTGAAATACATCCATATGCGTTTTATCAGTTTATTTGGCGACAGTTTACCGACATGTTATCTATTACTATTTTTGTCGGACTTATCGCATGGGCTTTAGGGCTCGCTCTTTTTAATATTGTATTGCGCCCCATTAGCGCGGTTCAACGCCAGGCGGCAGCTGTTGCTAATAAACATTATCCACAAATAGAAACTCGGTCAGGTATTGCTGAGTTTGAGCAGTTGATTCAAGCCCACAATGATATGACCAAACAAATTAAAATTTTGTTTGATACGCAACAGGAACGGATGGATGAACTCAAACATAGCGTTTATCACGATACCGTGTCGGGATTACCTAACCGCGAATACTTTAACTCTGCCATAACCGATGTGATTAACACAGAAAATGACAAGGTTCATTGCGGCTTGGTGGTCGTGCATTTAACTAATTTGGGTAAGTTGAAACTCGAACAGGGTTTTCCTACCTATAAAACGGTACTTGAATTTGTAAAAAATAGCGTCGAACGAACCCATGGTTTAGGCAAAAACATTCAATTATTTCAATTGAACGAACAAGAAATGGGCGTTTTGTTATTGCATTTTGGGGCGCAGGAAATTGTTGATTTTACCAAAGACATTGCAAAGCAGATGGTCGATTGCACGCCTTTAAAAATATACGGCGGTGCCGTTTTAGGTGCAGTTGAGCTCTTAGAAACGGATACCAACAAATCACTGTTAAAACGAGTTGATACTGCGCTTAAACATGCGATTACCCAAGGTAAACGGTTTTATGTTGATAGCTCCGTTGTTAATGAGGCGGGCTCAACGGTTTATGGTTCTAAAGGAGAGTTATTAGCAGCGATGGAAACAGCACGAGTTGAGTTCTTTCTTCAACCTGTAGTTTCCACCAGTCAAAATACCTTGTTGTTTACCGAGCTATATACGAAGTTGACGGTCAACGATCAGCCTGTTTCACTTGGTACTGTTATTACAATGGCTGAAAAATTTGATGTAACTGCAGTGCTTGACCAACGGATCTTAGAAGAACTTCATAAACATTTTTTATTTGGCGCTGTCGCGGGCAAAATTTCTATCAATGTATCGGCATTTTCACTTAAGTCCGAAGAGTTTATGAAATGGTTAGTGGAAATGTTAGAAAGCTCACCGGGGTTGGCTAATAATTTGATCATGGAATTTGATGAAATAGATTTGTCTCACTGCCAAACTGCGCGCGAAGCCAGTTTTAGAATCGCCAATATGGGGGTGCAAATTGCAATCGACCACTTTGGTCGTGGCTCAAGTAGTTTGGCGAGATTTTCTGATATGAAAGTTCATTGGCTAAAACTCGATAGCCGGTATATTAACCATGAAGACTCGTCGGCAAACAAAGACTACTTAAGTATGATTTGTGATCTCGTTGATAAACTAGGTGTTAATGCGGTTATTCCTAATATAGAAACTCATACACAGCTAGACTTAGCAAAAGAAGTAGGTGCATACGGCGTTCAAGGATTCTTAATAGCAAAACCACTGTCAATTTATGAGCAAATCTAATTTGCAAGGTTTAGTAACCTGTATCCCATTTTGAGAAGGGGAGACAATAATTTAGTGCAGCAGTACTCTTAGGGCTATAAAATCGCTGTGTCGTTTACTAGCTGTCGGTAAATACTCGATTTCGTCCGGTTGCCTTAGCCATTCTCATTGCCGATGTGGCTTTTTGTAACGTACCTTCAATTCCGATTTTAGGATTATATGATGTTACACCGAGGGAAACGGTAACTTTGGGTAATCGTTGACGGTTTTTAGCATTAACAAATTGTAATTTTTCTACGCCTTGGCGCACTTTTTCGGCAATCTCACCTGCAGTATGTACATCAGCCTCAGGGATCATGATCAAAAATTCTTCACCACCGGTGCGAACCGGCAAGCCGCTATCCGCGACGTAACTTTTAACTTTCTGAGCAACTTTAGATAAAATTACGTTTCCTATCGTGACACCGTAGTTATCATTAAATTGTTTAAAGTGATCGAGGTTTATGGCAATCGCCGCGATGTTTTGAACATCGTTACTGACCCACATGTCGACAGTTTGGTTTAAAACCGAGCGATTAAATAGTCCAGTAAGTTGGTCGATTTGTTTACTTTCTTCATACTCATCTATTTGTTGTTGAAGTTCCGCTGTTTTCGCCTGTGCTTGGCGTAACGCTTTCAACAATACGGTCTGAGAATTTTTCATCGAGGAAGAAATCTTAATGAGTCGGTCGATGACCTGTTTCGACAACGTTGTGTCTTCACGGTCTAACATCGACATGCCTTCATCTAATATAGAGATATAGTTCGACGTGTCTTTATGTGCTTTTGTTGCATGTTTTTGCGTGGTGGATACGACATTGTGAACATCATCAACAATGGCTTCTTGCTTGGCGTCTTGTTGTAAAATGAAGTCTTTGTACAATGACTCCATCAAAAATGAATCTATGGTTTTGCCGGCCTTTAAATCACGGTCTAATGTTTTTGAAATGTCCTTATTTGTTTCAGCCATATACTCATATACAACCCCATAATTTATGGGATTGGCTGGCAAACGATGTTGTTTCAAAAAACCTAACGTTTTTTGTAACATGCCGTCAGCTTGCTCTATGGTATCAAGGTATTTCATGCCGCACAGACTCCAGGGCGATTTTCAACGCAAATAAAACTTGGACACATTGTACTGCTGCGCTACGGATAAGCAACAAGAACAAAATGTGATTATCGTGTTGTAAATTCACAACAGGGTTAATGAACATTCCCTTATATTCATGTTATAAACTAAGATTCTTTTATTTTAAGGTCAAGAAAATACTGTAATATTTACTGATGGACAGCAAAAGTGAACGATTACAGTAAGTAAATTTAGGTCATACGAATGGAAATGAAAAAAGCAAAAAGCCAGCAGCAAAAACTTGATCGAACAAATAGCATCATTGATGCCGCCGAGCAGTTATTTAAAACTAACAAAGGTGAACTGCCTTCTGCCAGTCAAATCGCTACCGCTGCAGGCATTGCCAAAGGTACGGTCTATATCTATTTTACGAGTAAAGAAGCTATCTTTTTAACGCTTCTTGAGCGCCATATTCAAAAGTGGTTACAGGATATTGCTCGTAAAATGCAACAATTTGAAGAAAACAACTTAGATGATATTTGTCAATTTTTGTTGGAGTACTGGCAGCAAGAACCGACCCTAGGTCAGTTGTATCGAATTAGTGACGCTATGTTAGAGCCAAAGGTTGATGACAAATTTCATTTTGGATTTCAAACTCGTAAAGTAAATGAATTTAAACGCTTAGTCCCTACTTTTAAAGAACTCAATCCGGATGTCACGGCAAAAGAATGGAATGCCTTGTTGCAACGTAGCTTGGCATTAATTGCTACCGCTTGGGTTTTATCAAAACCTCATAGTGATCTTGGGGCTGATAAACATGACTTCACAAAACTTGCGACGAGTCTATTAACTCCGTTTTGGGATGCAACATTAAGTAAAGTAGTGACTCTGGAAAAACCAAAATCCGGATGGCGTAAACTATTAGGGAATTAAGTGAAATGAAATTACTTTTGTTGGTTTTACCAATTTGTCTGCTGGCTGGTTGTGCCGCCACTCCGGATGCATCTAAAAACTTTAATCGTGTGTCGGACACTATTTGGGAATACCGCCAAGCTCAGTTACCTTTTTCTGCGGATCCCAATAGTGATGATCCGCGGGCTGGGCAATTGCCAGATCTTTCTGCAGAAAAGCTTCACGAAGAGTACGAACAAACATTAAAACAGTTACAACTATTAGCGGATATTGATGTTGCTTCTCTATCGGAACAAGAACAAATAAACCACGTTGTACTGACCCATAGATTACAAAACATTGCTGATGAATATCGATTTAAAAGTCATCAAATGCCATTAACCGCAGAAGGCGGTTTTCATACCTCATTGGCTTTTTTACCAAGTGGTGTGAATGTTAAATCTAAACAAAGTCTATTCAACTATATTGCTCGATTAAAAGCCTTTCCAAAATACTTTGACCAGCAAATAAAGTGGATGAACGAAGGGCTAAAAAAGGGGAATAGTCAACCCAAAGCAGTGCTTGCTGGATACGATGGCACCATAAAAGCCTTTATTACAAAAGTGCCAACAGAAAGTGTCTATTACCGTCCGTTTACTCAGATAGGCGATTTATATTCAGAGCCTGAAATAGCAGAGCTACAAAATGCCGCTCAACTTGCGATTAGCGATTTTGTTGTACCTTCTTATAAGCGTTACCTTAACTTCTTCAATCAACAGTATTTTCCGCAAGCTCGTGACACCATCGGGGTTAAGTACACACCAAATGGTAGCGAGTTTTATCAAAACCGAGCGCTGCATTACACAACGACAAATATGTCTGTGGAAGAAATTCATCAGAAAGGATTGCAGGAGGTGGCTCGAATAAGAGCAGAAATGCAGTCGATTATTGAGCAGGTAAATTTTTCTGGTTCATTTAGTGAGTTTTTAGCGTTTCTGCGAACCGACCCGCAGTTTTATGCCAAGACACCAGAAGAGCTATTGATGCGAGCGGCTTATCTATCTAAAAAAATGGATGCCAAACTGCCCCAGTTATTTAAGCATTTACCAAGAACACCTTATGGGGTTGCGCCGGTGCCAGATCATATTGCGCCAAAGTACACAACTGGGCGATATGTGGGCGCGTCTAAAGATACAGACGCCGGCTATTATTGGGTTAATACCTATGCACTTGAACGTCGACCTTTGTACGAATTAGAAGCACTAACGTTACACGAAGCAGTTCCGGGTCATCATTTGCAAATTTCGTTGTCCCGTGAAATGACTGATACGCCAGCTTATCGCTCAAATTATTATATGTCGACCTTTGGTGAAGGGTGGGGCCTGTATGCCGAAAAACTGGGACTAGAAGCAGGGTTTTATGAAGACCCATACTCTAATTTTGGACGTTTAACCTATGAAATGTGGCGCGCTTGTCGATTAGTCGTCGATACCGGTATGCACATGAAGGATTGGACAAGGCAACAATCTATCGATTATATGAAAGCTAATACCGCGCTTTCAGAGCATAATATTGAAACTGAAATAGATCGTTATATTTCATGGCCTGCTCAGGCGTTGTCTTATAAAATAGGTGAACTTACGATATCACGATTACGACAAGAAGCTGAGCGACAACTTGGCGATAAATTTGATATCCGTGAATTCCATTATACTGTGCTTAAGAATGGTTCTGTGCCGCTGTTGGTACTAGAAAAACAAATTCAAAAGTACATTTCAAATACTAAACAAAAGGAGAGTCTCTAGTTGGTCGTTAATCAATTAATACGATTCCTGAAAATACAATTTAGTCAGGTTACTTGGAATACTATCTTCCTGCTATTTATTGCCCACGCGGCGATAAGTTGGTTAGCGCTGGTGGGTGCTGGAGAGTCGGCACTAACTCGTTGGGATGCGTTTGTCTATTACTACGTCGTGACAACAAGTACGGTTGGTTTTGGCGATATGAGTCCAACTACAGAGGCGGGTAAATGGATAGTCGCGCTGGTGCAAATCCCATTAGGATTGGCAATTTTTGGGGCACTATTAGGTAAATTAGGACAATCAGTAACAAAAGTATTAAGGCAAGTTATGACAGGCGAAAAAGATTTTAGTCACTTAGATACGCACATTTTAATTTTTGGCTGGCATGAAACTCGTACCGCAAAAATTATCGAACACATACTTGGCGACAAACGCCGCATGCAACGCACAATATTATTGTGTGTTTTTGAAGATATGGAGCATCCATTTTTAGATAATCCAATGGTTGAATTCGCTCGTCTTTCTTCGTTTACTGATGACGATGAATTGAAGCGGGTCAACGTGGCGGAAGCCGATCGGATAATAGTGGATTGCATTACCGACGACATGACATTTACGTGCGCTTTAAAACTCAGTCCTTTAGTGGCGGATGATTGCCATATAAGTGCTTACTTTGACGACGAGACGAAAGTTGAAATGTTAAATAAGTATACTGATAATGTTGAATGCAATAGCTCTAAAACGGCTGAGATACTTGTACGTTCAATGCAAGACCCAGGTAGCAGCCGATTACATGACGAATTGATGTCTACGCTTCAAGGTAATACTCAGTTTTCTACACAAGTACCAGAAGATATTGGTAACGTTCAGTTTGGTCAATTATTTTACTATTTTAAACAACATCATAATGCGATTTTACTTGCTGTCGCTAAAGATCGTATCGGTTTGGACATGACACTAAACCCGGCTAGTGACTCACTAATCACAACAGGTGATGTGCTGCATTATGTTGCGCTTGACCGTATTTTACACGAAGAAATTGACTGGACGCTTGTCCGTAAAGGAAAGGACGTATAATGAGTGAAGTACTCGACCAGCTATTAACGCACCTTAGTTTAGAAAAAATAGAAGAAGGTCTTTACCGTGGACAAAGCCAAAACTTAGGTTTTGGTCATGTATTTGGTGGACAAGTTATTGGTCAGGCGTTAAGTGCGGCCAAAGAGACTGTGGATGAACGTTTTGTGCATTCCTTTCATAGCTACTTCCTGCGTCCAGGGGATGACCGTAAACCGATAATTTATGACGTTGAAAATATTCGTGACGGTGGTTCCTTTAGCACACGTCGGATTAAAGCAATTCAATTTGGTAAGCCGATCTTTTATATGACAGCGTCATTTCAAAGTGAAGAACTTGGTTATGAGCATCAGGCTGCTAAACCTGACGTGCCAGGTCCTGATGGTTTACTTTCTGAATACGAGTTTTATCAGGAAAACATTGATAAAATTCCACCGCATTTACATGATATCGTTAGTTGTGAAAAGCCGATTGAAATTAGGCATGTACAGGTTAACAACCCATTTAATCCGAAGGTGATGAATTCACGTCGCCAAGTTTGGATTAAAGCGAACGGCATTTTACCTAGCGACCCGCGGGTTCATCGCTATTTACTCTCTTATGCATCGGACTTTAATTTTTTACCTACGGCTTTGTTTCCGCATGGAAAAAGCTTTTTACAACGAGACATGCAAGTTGCCACAATAGACCACTCGATGTGGTTCCATCGTCCGTTTCGGATGGATGAATGGATTTTATATGACATGGAAAGTACCAGTGCGAGTGGCGGCCGAGGGTTTGTTAAAGGGCAATTTTTTGACCAAGCAGGTAATTTAATTGCGTCGGCAACTCAAGAAGGTGTTATTCGCGACCGACAAAAGTTTCCTCGAAAATAAATTTGTCTCAAACGCAAGATTATCTAAAAGTTAGATAACAGATAAGTAAAAGGTCGACGTGTAAAGCGTCGACCTTTTTTATTGCATTATTTTTTGTCTAACCTAATGACTTTAACGACTGCAAAACTTCAGTACTTAACAAGCTGTTAATGTAGTTTGCGGTTTGTTCGCCTTCAGTTGATAGGTGCATTAAGCCCGCTTCATCTATTTTCACCAGCTTTTGCTCTCGAATACATGTTACTAATCCTGAGATGACTTTTTTATCAAAATACTCAGGTGCTTTTAGGTCGTGTAATTTGAGTAAACGTTTTGCTAGCTTCAAACAATCTCGTTCCAATTCGCCACGTTGTACGCCGTCAAGTTGCGCTACGCGATTAAACGTGAGTGCATATCGTTGTAGGGTATCTTTCATTATACGGGCCAATAGGTTCAGCTGAGAGTAACCATCACTTTGACGGTCAACCAAAAATTCGCCATCACTATTTAGTTGAATAACGTCATGGGACTCGAAGTATTCAATAGTATTATCGATATATAATTCCAAGTCGGTGATCGTCATGAAAAACTCGTCACGTAGAAGAGGAATAAGCGAAGATACAATTTCGACTACGTCTCGTTTTGTTGAGTTTCGGCGGGTTAATATGATCCCTGCGATTACAGACGGTACCGCAAAAAGGTGAACGACATTATTGCGGTAGTAGCTCATTAATATTGCATTGGTATCGTCAAGACGAATAATCGTGCCGTATTCGTCGTTCTCAGATTCCACTTTCTCTAAACGGATGGCTTCATCAATGACTTCGCTACTGGTTAAACTAGGTAGTTTCACCTTGTCTGAATATGGAACCGCTTGCTGTAATTGTAAATAGAACTCAATTAATTCATCCATTTCGTCACGCGGCAAAGCGTGATTTTCTGACGTTAACAACGCCATCGCACAAAGGTTTACGGTATTGATAACGGCGGCGTCATTGATGTTTTCCATTACTAAATTTGCCGTGTGGTTTACAACAGGTGTTAACCATTTTGGTTTGACAACGTCGTCAACTGTTATGAGTGACCGCCAGTCAGGTTCTGTTTGGTTTAGGATCTCGTTTAAATTAATTGGCTTACCGAAGTTGACATCACCGTGGCCATAATTTTTAAGGTTACGAAGTGCCTTAAAGATCGCAAATACCGATTCTTTTTCTTTATTTTTACCCTGCAATTCTTTTAGGTAAGTATTTACTTCCATTACATGTTCATAGCCAATGTAAACAGGGACAAGCGTAATAGGTCGGTCTATACCACGTAACATGGCTTGGATTGTCATCGCCAACATACCTGTTTTGGGTGGTAACAAACGACCCGTACGAGAACGCCCACCTTCAGTGTAATATTTGACTGGGTAACCTTTAATAAACAGCTGGCTAAGGTACTCACGAAATACGGCCGAATATAACTTGTTGCCCTTAAAGCTGCGTCTTAAAAAGAATGCGCCGGCTTTTCTAAATATAGGCCCTGCAGGCCAAAAGTTGAGGTTAATACCCGCCGCAATGTGAGGCGGAACAAGCCCTTGATGATAGATTACATAGGTTAACAATAAGTAATCCATATGACTGCGGTGGCAAGGAACATAAACAATCTCGTGGCCTTTTTGCGCCAACTCACGTAACTCGTCAGAATTATGGACACGTATGCCGTTATAAATCTTGTTCCAAACCCAAGTTAATATTCGTGAGAAGAATCGGACGTAAGTCTCGTTATAATCACCTGCGATTTCGTGTAGCAGTTTGTTTGCGTTCTTTTTCGCTTCAACCAAAGAGATGTCTTTGGTTTTCATTTCATCTTGCAGCGCTCTTTTCAACGCAGGACTTGCCAGCATACTGTTAAAAAATGCCTGACGAGCCATGATTTTAGGGCCTGTTGCAACTAAACGCTGACGTTCGAAATGAATACGCGCAACACGCATTAGTTTATGAGCTGCATCCACAGAAGTACCGTGATTGGCGACCATTTTTTGCAGGGATACTGGCTTACTAATTCGCACAAAATTGTGGCGACCTGAAAATAATACGATAAAAAACTTTCGAAGTGGCGTGGCTTGAATCGTTGCAGCTACCAGATCCCAAATACCAATTTTGTTTTGGTCATCGGTTGCTTTGCGTTCAACCCCTGGCGAGCGACCCCAACAAATCATTACTGGCACAAAAAGGACATCTTGTTGGCTTAATTCAACTTGCTGCAGAATTTTTTGACCTTCTGCTAGCGTATCCCGCATATGTGTTTTTTCATTTTTGAATATCGACTTAATTGGTTTAACGCCAAAAGTACGGTTAAAACTCTTAAACTGAATTTTAAGTTTCGAAAACGGCGAGGCTAAGTTATGTTCACGACAAGCCTGCTCAAACGCAAGTTTGTCAGTAAATGAATCGGTGGTTAACACATAACTTATCTGTTGATTCTGACTCAACGTCGATAAATCGAGTGAATCATCGATAACAACTTTGGTACGAATAAATGGTCGAGTTAACCAATAAAATACAGATGCAATAATAGACATTTTTTCGCTTAATTAATGATTTTCAAAAAGACGAGGTTGATTTTAGCAAATCGGTTCGTAAATCCTACAAATGAATTTAGTTTTTCTATTTGCAGTTTATAAATGACTGTATATACTGACAGTTATCATTACTGTATGGAAAAACAGACTTATGCGCCCGTTAACAGAACGACAAGCTCAAATATTAGACTTAATTAAACAAAGCATCGTGAATACTGGTATGCCACCAACACGAGCCGAAATTGCCACAAGACTAGGATTTCGTTCTGCTAATGCGGCGGAAGACCATTTAAAAGCGCTAGCTAAAAAGGGCTTTATTGAAATATTGCCAGGTACATCCCGCGGTATTCGTTTGACTGAAGATATTTCGCAGATGGAAACTGGCCTACCGGTTATAGGTAAAGTTGCTGCGGGTTCGCCAATACTGGCGATGGAACACGTGGACAGCCACATAAATGTCGATCCAACTATGTTTAACCCTGCCGCTGACTTTTTATTGAAGGTTGAGGGTGAAAGTATGCGCGATATCGGCATAATGGATGGTGACTTTTTGGCGGTCCATAAAACTCAAACTGCTCGCGACGGACAGGTCGTTGTTGCTCGCGTAGAAGAAGATGTGACAGTTAAAAGGTTAGAACGCAACGGTAGCCAAGTTATCTTGCATGCAGAAAACAAAGAGTTTTCGCCTATTAAAGTGGATTTGAACTACCAAGACTTTGCAATTGAAGGGTTAGCCGTAGGTGTAATAAGAAATTCGTCGTTGATGTAATTTTCTGACGACAAGCTAGGAGATTATTAGCGCCGAAATTCTCACTGTACTCCGTTAGTCTTTTTTGGTAAATACGGGTGATATTAGGTTTAATTACTCTGTGAAAGATCGCTGAATACAAGATGTTCAGCGATTTTTTGTTTGTGCAGACTCGTGATCCCAATACATACACTAATGATTAAATTAGGCTACGTTGGAGTTTAGTCTAAGCAGCTGTCCAGTTTGCTTAGTCATTTACATCTTTATAAATCGTCATCGTCGACATCCGGATCGTCTTCCACATCTTCCGCTTTTGCCGTTAACGTATATTTGGGTTTACCCGTAGTAATGATATTTTCATACTTGGCCCAAACACGCTCAACAACACTTTCTGGTAGCAAGTTGTGTTCACACATTTCCAAAAAGTGCTTTTCTGCGTCGGTTTCTGCTGCAACTTTTTTCTGTTTAAGTTGCGCTAACCTAGAACCTAAAGATGACAATATCTCGGATTCCGCTATTGTAAAATCTCCAGATCGCTTAAACCCTTTTGGAAAGTTTTTGTCGTCGTAAAACTCACTAGACTGCATAAAACCATGAAATTCTGACATAGATGTTTTTACCTCAAAACCAATTTTACTAAATAATAATTTGCACTCCATTTAGTCAGAATATTAGCCGAGAAATTATCTGATGCAAGCCCCCTAAATCAATTTATTTTAGTTTGTTTATTGTCTGACTAGCTTTGCTTTATTAGGTCTTTGATTGTCTGCGAATTTTGTTCAATATAATCGGAATGTAACCGTTAGGTTTTGTGGCAATTTCAATTTAACCTAACGATGTATGACTTTAAGATACTGCAGACACTATGCACTAATTAAGGTTATTAAAAAATGAGTGCTTGTCGACTAGGATCTTAGCATTAAGCCGGCGCAAATCTGCAGAGCAATAATGGCTATTAAATCGCTACGACAATGATGAAATTGGTTGTGTAGTGATGTGGTGACCTGGGGTCACTTTTGTAAATGACTTTAGGTCATATAATGACCGTTGGGGTTCAATTATTGTTGAGCCTTTTTTAGTTCAGGTGTTCGGTGTTTGATGTGTGCTCAGAAAAAAGCTAGTTGTTGTCATTTCTAGAAGAGTTTTAAGTGAGATAAAATCAACGTGCGCTAATAATTAAACGCACGTTGTAGGTTAGGTAAAGTAAACAGATTTTAAATAAACGATGAGTTTACGTATTTATTGCTCTAGTACTTTAGCTACGCCTCGATTAAATTTGTTAGATTCAGAAGCTGCTTGCAGTTTATTACCTTGCTTAATCACAATTTGTAGATCGCCAAATGCGCCTTCTACCAAGTTGTAACCCATTTTTTCGAGTTTGTTTAATACATCATGAGCTATTCCAGAAAAATGCTTGATCTTATTTATTGGCCATAACTGATGGTGGAATCGCGGTGTATCAACAGCGGATTGTGCAGTTATTTTGATGATATAAACATAAACTCGGTAATGGGAACGGATAATTGAAAAATCAAAAAATAGTATTTTTTGATTTTTCAAAGATAGCTCATGAGAGATTAATTATCCTTTGTCGGTCGGATTAAGATCCTCTTCTTGTCGCAAATACCCCGCGGCTTCTTCATCTTGTTCTAACGCTGCCGTTGATGTTGGATTTGCTCTAGTTTGCTGGTTTAGCTGATAAAGTTGTGATGCATTCCCCAAATCTCGTTCACTGGTAATTGAAGCTATAGATTCACGGTCTTTTAAGAACGAAATGACATCCGCTTTAATGGCGGCTAATTGCTCATTATCTTTATGTAGCTCCATGATATGTCTTGGATGCTCCAGGTTTTTCATACCAGTCGCCGCAAATGTAGTAGAGACGATGCGGGAAACGATAATCCATGGCGTAATACTGCTTCGAACCAAAGTATTTTCAGAGCGAGTGCTATCGTGGATACCAGTACCAGTAGAAATTTTAGATTCAGTAAAGGTCCCTTCGCACTTGAAGTAGACCAACAGAGACTCGAATTGCATTTCAGCATAGAACAAATGAGCACAATTGGTCAGTAGCCTTGCAAATGCACGCAGTAAAAAGCCAATAAGCAAGATGTGAAAACTTGCGATTAATAACGTACTAAATTCCAATAGATGGTCAGAATTTATTATTTGCTCAATGTTGCCAATATTAACCGTGTCGATAAAGTGAATGATATCGATTGCGGAATAAGCAAATAGCACAGTAAAAGCAATGGCTAATAAATAAAGTGCATTACCACAAATAAGTGAAACTAGACGGGCAGTTTGAAAGGTTTTACCTAATGATAAAGGCTTAAATTTCGGCTGTATCTCTTGGATCATTTCGCCTTTAAAGCCACCTTTACCATCAACTTGTTCCTGCAGTTGTGGTTCAAGTTCCTTGTAAACTCGGTTTGGCACTTCTTTATAACGGCGGTTCGCCATGACTAAGTTATCGAGGTTAATAAAAATTTCCTCAGGGTGTACCGATTCCTGCCAATTTTCACGAAGTTCTGATACTTCAGCTACCGGATTAGAGTTACCTAGACGAGCTTTGATCATAATAAAAATTAAGGCACTGCAAATAAGTGCTAAAACGATAGTCGCAACAAGATAAAGCGCAGCATTAAAGTCAGGCAATTGAGTCAGTGCATTATCTATATCCACTTTGTTTAGGTTACCTTGTGCCATTAACCAAGAAACAAGAAGGCCAATGATGATAGGAAAGACAAATGACAACGAAATGATTTTGGCTAGTGTACCTGAGCCTAATGCTTCAATCTGAGTTTCTGCATCACGTTGGATTGGTTTACCAGCAGAACGCCATGAAAATAGGATATAAAACATTAATAGGGTGCTATAAATAGGGAATGCCAATTCACCTGCTTCACCGGCAAACCCGGCTAAAGAAACAAAAGCGATTAGACCATAGGATAGTAATGCTACTAATGTACTTACCCACGAACCAAATAAACGCTGGGCCATATTTCGTATAGGAAAAGGTAAAAATAATAATTTTGGAATTAAGCTATGTAAAAGACGAGATAGAAAACCGACGGGTTCAACGAAGGTGCTGTTTTTTCGACCAACCAGCATTTCTTCTAATGTTTTAGCATTATATGCAACATCATTTTTTTCTTCTTGTGCTGTAGATGTTTCTGACTTACTAAAATTATATGCAAGAGATGTGGGGTGATTTCTGCCGACAAAATAGCGTAATGTACTATAAATACCAGATGCTAATATTTTGATACCTAGTCCAAGCGAGATCATACCAAATATCATTAATATCCAGCCGATACGAGGGTCTTCTTTAACGGAGCCCGACGCGATGACAAGTAAACTTATCCCAACGATAGTTTGAATAATTCCTCTTAGAGCAGTGATTTTGCCCTCTAATTTAAAGGGGTTTTTTAGACCGAGATCTATAGAGCCATAATCAAAAGCCACGGAATTCTCCTTAATGTCTTATTCCATATAAGATGATGTTTTACAGTGTGTTATATCACTTCGCGGTAAATATTTCACGTCGCCGCTACTTTGCCTATACGGCACCTTTTTTACAATGAATTTTTGAGAATGACTGACAAAAAAGGCCAATATGTAGAACCACTCCAATTAAAAAATGATGTGCTAGCACGAGGGCGATGAGACGAAAATCGTTCGCGATTATTCATAAAGAGCGGTACGGCACAATATATTGAAAGTGAAAGTTCAGTACATTATAAATGTAATAAAATAGACGATTGATCTTTTTTAGCCATTTTATTTACGACGAGCATAAAAGAGTTATCTATCAATCGTTCTATTTCGCCTTTTGGAATGGGGTCTTCAAAATAAATAGAAATCCAATGTTTTTTATTCATGTGGTAGCCCGGTTTAATAGTTGGAAAAATTTCTCGAAGCATTATCGATTCGTCCGGATCACACTTTAGATTTAACATTAATTGGTCGTCACGCCATGCGAGCAATGCAAACATTTTGTTTTTGACCTTATAGACAGAAACGTCGTCTCCAAATGGAAATGTCTCTAATGTTTCAGGCTTATTGATTAGGTAGGTTTTGAGCTGGTCAAGTTCCATTAATTCCACAGTATTGAGCTTATTAAGTTGCATAGATAAGGCCACAGACTCAACTTTAATTCAAACATTGAATTAAAGTTGAGTCTTTTTAACTAAAGCTAAACTAGATTAAAACGACTCAAAATACCCATTAGGGTCTATTGTTAATTAATAATTTTTATTCTTTATTATTTTTTTAAGACAAAACATCAGTCTAACTAGCTGGAAAACAATATGTTTTTGGGATATATGTTTTTGTTCGTTATTTATACAAAAAAGATATAATAAAAAATGTTAACTAATGGGGGTTATGGCCGATAACAATCTTGGGTAGATATAGGTAGAAATTTATATGATTAGATTAGACACAAATTTGATGAGTAACTTAGGGCCGAGTTCGTCAAATAACAAAACAAGGTCAATGGAAGAATCTAGTTCGACAGGTGTGAAAGCACACGAACAAATTACATTCTATCAATACAATAGTAGCGATAAAAAAAGCTTTTCGATGTTTCAGCAAACGGTTCATCGTCGACTTGAAGACTCGCTGCAGGCAAAATTTCCTTCGGCAAATTCATCTTTAGAAGAACTCGAAGTTAAAGAACGCGAAGAACGAGCTAATCTTGCGGCAAACAATATCTTAAAGTTTGTTGAATTGCGGTTGAAACATGATGTGGCCGATGGCGCAACTTCTGAGCAACTCGAGTCAAGATTAAAAGCTGCTTTAGAAGGTTTTGAGAAGGGATACGACGAAGCCAACGATGTTCTAAAAGATATGAACTTGTTAAGCCCCGAAGTTGATGAAGATATATCGTTAACCAAAGAAAAGGTGCTTGCAGGATTAGAACTTTTAAAAGAAAAGTATCTACCAGAAACAGCAGTTGAAAATTCTGACAACGACGTAAATGACTTGGCCAATAGCGCTGTTAGCAGTAATGACGTTGTTGCTAAAGCTTCTAAGTCTGAAGTAAGACAAAATATTGGTAAGACGCTCGCTGAGTACAGCGCTGTTCAAGTGGGTGAAGCTCGAGATTTTAGTTTTGAATTGCAAACAAAAGATGGAGATGTCGTTACGATCAACGCATCTTCATTAATGGCCTATCAGGCAGAGTCAGCGAGTGGCTCAACAAAAACACAGTTCGGCGAATCTCAGCTTAATTATTTGTCAGCGGATAGTTTAGAAGAAAACAACTTTGCGTTTTCAGTAACCGGTGAACTCGACGATGACGAGTTAAAAGCGATAAACGATATTCTAAATAGCGTTAATGATTTAGCGACTGACTTTTATGGTGGTGATGTAAACAAGGCATTTGAGAAAGCGATGAATATGGGATTTGATTCAAATGAGATCAGTTCCTTTGCATTCTCCATGACTCGAGTAAGAAGTGTTAAAGCAATACAGGCTTATCAACCAGAACAAGAAATACTTAAACCGAGTGTATTAAGCGAGTTAAAACCGATTGGTAAATTTGCGTCTGAGTTAGCTCGTAGCCTGACCATTGCCAAGGAGCATTTTACTCATCCGCAACAATTGATAAGCTCAATACTTGAACAGGTCGACTTACCAGATTCTTCGGGTAATGAAGCCTCTAATAGTGACGGTAAAGGCAAAATGAGCTTTTTCGAATTTGCTCAATCGCTATTGGAAAAGTTTGACGAATTAGATGCAATGACGGCAATGCCAGACGCTAAGGGTAAAGAAACAGGGTTATAACCTCAGTACTTTTATTTTGTTTGGGGTGAATTTCAAAATACATAGTTGAAACGGGCATTGCTTTAAAATCTAACAATGCCCAATAACGAATGCTCTGGTCGTTCACTCTATTTCGAGCATTTCGAGCTATTTCGAAGTGTGAGTAAACGAGCCATCCCAATCACTTGCTAAGTCTTCATGCCTGAGCTGTTCAATGCGTTCCAAATACATTTTGTAAAGGTATCGTTCTGGGAATTGCTCTAGCAAAGTGGTGTACTTTTGATCCGCGCTATCCCATTTTTGATCAAGGTAGTCTTGATAAGCCGATTCTAAATCGGTGATTTCCACTTTAGTGACATCGTCCAAATCGTCTAACATGCAAACGGGCTCAAAGATGGCGACGGCCAAATCTTTACCTTTTACTTTTACTTTGTCCACGGGCCTAAATGCGATATTAGGGCATTGCGCTCGGGTGAATTCACTAACAAGAAACTCCAAACCATAAAACTTTGTTAACCCTTCAAGACGAGCACCTAAATTCACTGCGTCGCCAAGCACCGTATATGCCCGACGATATTCTGATCCCATGTCACCGACGTTCATTTCACCGGTATTTATCCCAATACCAACGCGCACAGCCGGCCAGTCCTTTTTCGCAAACTCTTCCCGTAAGTAGGCGGTGATTTTTAACATGTCAAAGCCACCTATGACCGATAACTCAGCATGTCTAGGGTTGTCGATAGGGGCCCCCCAAAAGGCCATAACCATGTCACCAACGTATTTGTCGATTGTACCTTCATGCTCAAATATGCTCTTGGTAATTGGAGAAAAGTATTCATTTAACATGTCTTTTAAATCATTAGCGGAGAGTTTTTCAGAGATGCTGGTAAAGCTGCGGATATCTGAAAACAGCACCGACATTTCTTTTCTTTCACCTTTTAATGATGCGCTTGATGGATCACTTAACATTTGGTCTATATGCGCTGGTGGTACATATTGGTCAAACATCGATTTGATCCGTTGTTTGTTTGCATTTTCACTAAAGAAGCCCTTTGCAATATTAAATATTGAAATCCCGATGGACACTATTAATGCATGGATTATGGGGAGGTCCATTTGATCAACTTGCCAGAGATAGAAATTAAACCCAACGATGCTTGCGATGGAAACAAGTCCCCAAACCGCCATCGACATAGGCCCGACGAAGGGTAAGACGAATGATAAAATCAGCCCCCAAATAACAATTTGCGCTGCTACGGCACCTTCCCAAAATATCGGACGGTACTTAAACAACTCGGGATTAAGCAAACCCTCAACCACATTGGCGTGTACTTCAACCCCTGGGTATTGAATACCGACTGAGGTTTCCCGTAAATCGGCAATGCCAACAGCCGATGTGCCCACTAACGCAACGCCACCTTCGAGTAATTCAGGGGCGATGCGTCCATGTAATATGTCAGTAGCAGAATAATATGGGAAAGATTTTTGTCCCCCACGATAAGGAATTAATACTCGACCAAATGAGTCAGTTTTTATCCGTCGTTTAGTGCCAAATTTGATGGCTGAAATATCATGAGCTCCTTCAAATGCCTCAGATGGTTTAGTCTCAACAAAGACTTCATCGGCGAGCTCATATACGCGAGCTATTTCTATAGATAAGGAAGGGTATAACACGCCATTATGTTCAAACACTAAAGCGGCTCGGCGGATTGCTCCGTCGAAATCCGGGACAGAATTGAAAAAGCCCTGCGAGATTGCCGCTTCTTGGAGGACCTCAACATTCGCAACTTTTCCGGCAAAGTGCATACTAGATATTCGAACGGCTTTAGGGTCCAACATGACAATAGGAGACGGTTTAAGCGTACCAACGTCAACTGACTTGTCATGTTGTAGCAGACCACCTAAAACAACGTCATAGTCCGCTATGGTTTGTGCAAACTGCGTATCGGCGTCGAGTTTAAGCCTTAATTCAGCGAGTTTAGATTTTGAGAGGTGACTTAAAGCATCAGCGTCGATTAAGGTATCCACGGGATTTATTTCTGGTTCAGAAAATACGACGTCGAATCCGACAACAACGACCCCAGCTTCTTTGAGTTGTTCAACCATTTGGCTTATAGTGGAACGGCTCCATGGCCAGCGACCAACTTCTTCTAACGCCTTTTCGTCAATGTCGACAATAAAGATATTGTGGCTACTTTTTCTTGGGGTATCCGGTAGAGTGGCGTTGAGCCTTAGGTCATAAATAATGCCTTCGATTTTTGAAATGTTTTCCTGCAGTAGTTTGTTTTGCGGGTTTATTAGTCCTATAGCCAAAAAGGTGATGATTAACCCAATCGCAATCGCATTTTTTTGTTTTCTTAAGCGCTTCATTTATCTGCAGATCCCTTGAAGTCAAAGTCGTAGATATAATGGCACGGCGAATGCGAGATAAAATCACATGGTTCGAATATGCCTATCTTTTATTGACCTAAGAGTACTTAACGATGAGGAAAATTGAAAGCTGACACTGAATTTGTTTAGGTTTTAATTTGTGATGTGTATTTTTTAACAATGTTGCGGTGGCATTGTGATTGTTTAGGAATAGGAATAGCAAAATCCAAAACGCCCAACAGGGTCGGGCGTTTTGCAGCTGAATTAATCGGAACGGCGGCGTTTGCTAATTTGAGCATCAAGCCAACGGGCACTCTTACTCAACATCTTTTGACATCGTTTTAGCCAAACCTTTGCCGCTGGGTATTCAAAGCTAAGTAGATACAAGCCTGGGATCAGTAGCAACAGCGACGGCCCAGGGACAATGACAAATATCAAACCTAAGAACACCAACAAACCACCTGTGATTGTATAAAGAAGCTTTTTCATTTTATACCCCATTAGTCGTCAATTGAGACGTTCCCTTTGATACCAGAAATAGCCAATCCGCCAGAACCCGATTCGATTATCGTTAAGCCGCCAGCGGTATTTATTGAGATGTCACCAGAACCATCGTCAATTGTCACCAAACCCGATATTTGAGTTACTGTTAGGTCGCCAGAGCCGTCTTCAATGTCCACATTACCTTTAATATTGGCGATATAGAGTTCACCTGAGCCGTCGTCAATCCAAACATTTCCGTCTGCGTTTTTAACGACGATGTCACCAGAACCATCATCGATGACAATGTCTTTGGCAACTTGATTGAGCAAAATGTTTCCAGAGCCGTCGTCAATCGCAATACCGTTGGTGACGTTTGATATAGAAATATCCCCAGAACCATCATCGATAGTTAAAGCGAGTTCAAGTGGCATGGTTATTTGTAAATGTATCCGCGGTGAAGAGCCAATCCAGTAGCCAGAACTACCGTCATGTTTTGCAACTAGCTCAGCGGATTTACCGTTTTTTCTTAGTGTGAGTTGATAATCTTTTTGTTTTGTTGTGAAGATTGAAGCTTCAACAATAATGTTGGTTTGTCCCTCAATACCTCTAATAGTAAGGTCGCCGGCACCCGCTTCGATTTCAAAATTACGTAATCCTGTGGCATCAAGCTCGAGTTTTTCAGTTAATTGCACGTTGGCTTTTTGGCCTTTGTTGCCCCCAACATGAATGACACAGGCTGAGATCGCAGTAGTAAACAGCGCAAGGATAGTGAATTTAACGAATAGCTTTTTCATATTTTTAAACGGTCCTAATTTTAACGTTATTAAGCTATAACAATCAAAATCGAGGCCATGTTTTAACTATATGATTTTAAAGGTTTAAAATATGCTTCTATAAAAAAGAAACGTTGCGTTTGGTTTAATAAACCACTATCTGGCAAAAATGCCAAAATTAGTGGTTTATTTAAGTCATTATTTGTATGGTTTAGTCGGCTGTTTTGGATGAGCCCTGCACTGCGTTATTTATTGTCGCCATTTCATTTTTGGTCAATTCACGCCATTGTCCTACAGCTAACCCTTTTAACGATACATTCATTATTCGTGTGCGTTTTAATTTCGTAACGTCATATCCCAAATATTCACACATGCGGCGAATTTGTCGATTGAGTCCTTGAGTTAAAATAATTGAAAATTGCTTTGGCCCAATAAGCTTAACTTTACAAGGTTTAGTTACGGTACCTAAGATTGGGATACCTTTTTCCATTCGAGATTTAAATCGGTCGTTTAATGGGGTGCTAACAGTAACTACATATTCTTTTTCATGGGCGTTTTCGGCACGAAGAATTTTATTAACAATATCGCCATCAGAGGTTAAAAATATGAGCCCTTCGGAAGGTTTGTCGAGGCGACCGATTGGGAAAATACGTTGCTTGTGATTGATCGCGTCTACGATATTGCCCCTAACATGTTTTTCAGTCGTACAGGTAATGCCAATTGGTTTATTGTAGGCAATATAGATCCTATCCGATTTATTTTCGGCACTCGCTTTAATCAATTTACCATCAACTGTTACAGTATCTCCTGGCAAAACTTTTGTGCCGAGCTCGGGAATTTGTTCGTTAATTTTTACGCGATTTTGCTCGATTAACTTGTCGGCTTCACGTCTAGAACAAAAGCCAGATTCGCTTATATATTTGTTTAGACGTTTGGATATGACTTCGCTCAAAATCAGGGCCTCTTTAATTAGAAATGTGGTACGGGGCGGAGTGTACCACAAAGCAAATCAGAGGATTAAATGATAGTTTTAGACCAATCCAGCGCAAACGCATAAGCGGCGTCAACTTTTTCCATTGGCGCGTCTAATTGTTCGGCGTATTTGACCACAAGTTCTTCGTTATTTTGCTCTTTTGCTTTAGCGATTTGGAGCGCAATTGAGCGGCGACATTCTATTTTTACCAATGCCGCTTTTATTTCTGGGTGCAATGGAATGAGTTGTAAAACGTCATCGAGTGGGTATCCTAAGATTAAATCTATCTGCGACAACATACCCGCTAAGAACGCTTTGTCATCAAATTTATTATCCGTTGCATTAGTCAGAACTATTTCACAAAATTTAGCTCGTTGAAGCGACTTTAGTACTAAATCGCTATTTTTCTCCGACGCTAAATTTGCGATTAACAGCAATGATAAATATTTTTTAACTTCGTGCTCACCTAAATATATAAGGGCGTGTCGGACACTTTCTATTTCTTTCTCAAGTTGCTTGTTTGCATTGTTTAAAAAGCGCAGTAATTTATACGTTAGCGTTATGTCTTTTAAGAATAGTTGTTCTAGTGTGTTGTAATTTAATTTAGGTTCGCTCACTAGGCTAATCAACTCGACAACTAGGTTTTGCGATAGGCTTACTTTGTTTTTCTTGATCATCTCAGGCGGAGAAAAATAGTATCCTTGAAAATAGGTGAAGCCGAGTGACAAATATTGAGCAAACTGTTTTTCTGTCTCAACCTTTTCCGCTAACCAAATAACATGTTTATATTCTTCACGTCTAATTTGCTTCATACATTGTAGAAGGCTTACCAGTTGAATATCGACTTTGACTATTTGGGCAAATGGCACAATAGGTAACCATTTTTCATCAAAGTTAAAGTCGTCTAGTGCAAAAACATAACCTTTTTTACTGAGTGTTTCTAACGCTGAGACTAATTTGTCGGAGACTTCTACATCCTCAAGGATTTCTATAACAACCGTACTTGGGTCGATAAAATCTGGAAAGTTATTAATTAGTGTATCGGTGGGGAAATTTATAAAGGCTAATTTATTGTCTGTTACTTTCTGCAAACCCATAGTGAGTTCATTTTCTGCAATAAGTGTTGTTGTCGCCGTGTCGGGGTGTATTTTTGGAAATGTGTTGTTTTCAGTATCTCGAAACAATAATTCATAGGCATATAAATTATTATGTTTATCAACGATAGGTTGGCGGGCAACGTAGGAATACATGCTGATAATAGGGTCTTCTAATTTTCTTACAATAAGTATTGGTAACAATAGTAGTAATGTCGGACTTTCACAATAGGGGAATATCTTATATTAGAAAATTTTAATATTGTGAACTTAAGACTGAGGCTGCTTTGTTGTTCCTTCTAGACGTACTTTGTTGATTTACATGCATAAAAAAACCGCTGAATAATCAGCGGTTTTTACAATAAATTTAGTTAAAAACTTATTTAGATTTTTTAGCTTCTTTAGCGGCAGCAATAACTTCTTCTGCAACACTGCTAGGACAAGGCATGTAGTTTTTGAATTCCATAGAGAATTGACCACGGCCTGAAGTCATAGTACGTAATGACCCGATATAACCAAACATTTCTGAAAGTGGTACATCAGCTTTAATACGTACGCCAGTCGCGCCCGCTTCTTGACCAGCGATCATGCCACGACGACGACTAAGGTCACCGATAACATCACCAACGTGATCTTCAGGAGTGAACACGTCTACTAACATTACTGGTTCAAGTAGTTGTGCACCTGCTTTTGGAATTGACTGACGGAATGCGCCACGTGCTGCTAATTCAAATGCTACAGCAGATGAATCGACTGCGTGGAAGCCACCATCGTATAGTTCGATTTCAACGTCAAGTACAGGGAATCCAGCAAGAACACCATTTTCCATCATACCAGCAAAACCTTTCTCGATAGCCGGGAAGAATTCTTTTGGTACGTTACCACCAACAACAGTTGATGCAAACGTGAAGCCAGAACCAGGTTCGCCAGGCTTGATACGGTAATCAATTTTACCGAATTGACCAGAACCACCAGATTGTTTCTTATGCGTGTATGAATCTTCAACTGCTTGCGTGATAGTTTCACGGTATGCAACTTGTGGTTCACCAACTTCTAATTCAACACCGTAAGTACGTTTTAAGATATCAACTTTGATGTCTAAGTGAAGCTCACCCATACCAGATAGGATTGTTTCGCCAGAATCTTGGTCAGTTTCAACGCGGAATGTTGGATCTTCAGCAACCATTTTACCGATGGCAATACCCATTTTCTCAGTTGAACCTTTATCTTTAGGCTTAACAGAGATTGAGATTACTGGCTCAGGGAATACCATTGCTTCTAGGATGATTGGGTCTTTAGGATCACATAATGTGTGACCAGTTTGAACGTTACTTTTCATACCAACGATAGCGATGATGTCGCCCGCTTGTGCTGAAGTAAGTTCTTTACGGTCATCTGCTTGCATCTCAACCATACGGCCAACACGCTCAGTTTTACCTGTAGCAGCATTCATGATCGTATCACCTTTGTTCAGTTTACCTGAATAGATACGTACGAACGTAAGGGCACCAAAACGGTCATCCATGATTTTGAATGCTAACGCTTTGAAAGATTCATCAGCAGAAACGATAGCGTGACGACCAGTAGGTTCGCCTTCTTCGTCAGTTAGTGGCTGAGGATCAACTTCTGTAGGTGAAGGCAAGTAATCAACAACAGCGTCAAGAACTAATTGAACACCTTTGTTTTTAAATGCAGAACCACAGTATGTTGGGAAGAAATCCATTGTACGAGTACCTTTACGGATACAACGCTTGATGTCTTCCATTGAAGGCTCTGTGCCTTCTTCTAAGTATGCTTCGAAAAGGTCATCGTCTTGCTCTAAAGCAGTTTCGATTAACGCTTCACGGTACTCTTCTACTTTGTCAACCATGTCCGCAGGAACATCAGTTACTTCGTAGTTTTCAGGAAGACCAGTGTCATCCCATACGTAAGCTTTGCGTGTAAGCAAGTCAACAACACCAGTGAAATCGTCTTCGATACCGATTGGAAGTACCATAACTAGTGGGTTAGCACCAAGTACGTCTTTAGTTTGTTTAACAACGCGGTAAAAGTCAGCACCTAAACGGTCTAATTTGTTTACGAAGATAATACGTGCAACTTCTGAGTCATTCGCGTAGCGCCAGTTAGTTTCTGATTGTGGTTCAACACCACCAGAACCACAGAATACACCAATACCGCCGTCCAATACTTTAAGAGAACGATATACTTCAACTGTGAAGTCAACGTGTCCTGGAGTATCGATAACGTTAAAACGGTGGTCTTTCCAAAAACAACTTACTGCTGCTGATTGGATAGTAATACCGCGCTCAGCTTCCTGTTCCATGAAGTCAGTCGTAGACTCACCGTCATGTACTTCACCGGTCTTATGAATTTGACCAGTTAATTTTAAAATACGCTCAGTTGTTGTGGTTTTACCAGCATCAACGTGAGCGAAGATACCTATGTTTCTGTATTTAGATAAGTCAGCCATATCGTACTCTATCTTCTCAAAATGGATTGGTTAAAAAAAGCCGCGGGATTCTACCATTAAAAGCATAAAACAGCACACTTTTAATCCAAAAAAGTTGGATTTGTTTATCGACTTAGTTCAATCTAGCTGGAATATAAGGTTGAAAAACGAACAAAAGTTCGTCGGAATGATTTTGAAAACCTGTTACTTTTATTTTTTACGGCATGGTGAATTAACCGGCAAAGGCCAGTTGGCAGGGCATACAGACATTCCGCTGTCAGTAGTGGGATTGCAACAAATGCGTACTTCCACTTATGGACTTGATATAAATCGCTGTATTTCTTCGCCATTAAAACGTTGCAAAGTATTTTCAAAAGAATTTTCAATTAATCAAAATTTGCCCCTAGATTTCTCTTCCGCAATCCAAGAAATGAACTTTGGCGAGTGGGATGGCGAAGCGTTTGATCAGCTTTGGCAGATGCCTAAGCCAAATATTGGCGACTTTTGGGAAACACCGGATACGGTAACGCCTCCGCGGGGGGAAACATTTGCTGATTTTTCGATTCGAGTCAAAGCATGGTGGGAACATCAAGTTGCACAGCATACAGAAGAAAACGTCTTGGTTGTAACCCACGCTGGTGTTATCAAACAAATCATTGGTTTGGTCACTGGGGTGTCGCCGTTGAGCAGTATTCACAGTCGATTAGAGGTTAAATATGGCGGTGTTATTTGCGTTAAAGTTTATTCCGACGACAATCATCCTCCTTGGGTAAGCCTTGTTTTTTAGCCTTGTTTTAAATCATGTTTTTTAAGTCAGGAGGCAAGTTTGACCTTGCTATTTATGTAGTCTTTTGGATAATAGCCATCCAGATGTCTGATTGTTCTTCATACTAATTGCTATTTTGCTGTATGATGGCGCTCAGAGACAACTTATTAAAACTGGGAATGTGGTTCGAATCCACAACTGTACCCGCAACTGTATTCAGAGCAATGTTTGAAACCACTGGCCAAAATTAAATTATGGTTGGGAAGGCAAACATCGAGTAGCTGAAAGTCAGGATACCAGAGTATTTTAATAAGAACATAATTGACCTAAACGAGCGGGCATACTCGTATTAGGGGAAACATCAGTTTACCTTTAAATTGATCTACCTCTTTACGCCCGCATTATTAGAGCTAAGCAAACGGCGTGACTTTGATATCTACACAGCAGCAAACTATTTTAGACGTTGACCAACTTTGTTGGCACGTTCAATCACGCGTTATTCTCGACAATATTTCTTGCTCCATAAATAAAGGAAGTTTTACCGGCGTATTAGGGCCTAATGGCGCTGGTAAGTCGACATTACTTCGTTGCTTTTATCGTTATATGAAACCAACTTCAGGTGTTGTGCGTTATATAGGTGATGACATTCAAACGTTGTCGCCAACAGAATACGCCAAACAAGTGGCTGTTGTATTGCAGCACACACCGCAAGACTTTCAGCTCAAAGTGGCCGATGTCGTCGCCTTGGGGCTGACGCCTCATAAGTCGTGGCTAAGTCGCTTAGATGCAAACGATCATGCAGCAGTGCAAGCGGCAATGACACAGGTTGGTGTTAGCGACAAACAAGCGGATAACTTTGAAACTTTATCTGGTGGTGAAAAACAGCGAGTGATGATCGCCAGAGCCATTGTACAAAAACCGCAGGTTCTCATCATGGACGAACCAACAAGTCATCTTGATGTCAAATATCAAATTCAAATTATGGAATTGGCTAAGTCTTTAGGTATTACCGTTATAGCGTCATTTCACGACCTCAATCTAGCGGCTTCGATGTGTGACAACATATTGCTATTAAAAGGGGGTAAGTTGGTGGCCAGTGGTTCACCTAAATCGGTTATTACAGAACATCAATTGTCTAAGGTATTTGATGTTTGCACAAAAGTGTCTGAGCATCCTCAGCATAGTGCACCATTAGTTACTTATTATTATGGCTATGTTGCGGGAGCCGACCATGAAGAATAACGCAACTAAACAAATGGTCTATTTTTCAGTAATCCTTTTGCTCATTTTAATCTTCAGTTTTGCATCAGCGTTATCTATTGGTGCCGCACCGTTGTCGTTTAGCCAAGTATTTGATTCAGTGTTTGGGCTATCGAATGATCAGTCTAGCTATATTAGTAGCATTGTATGGGACTTACGGATGCCACGCAGCTTATTGGCATTTGTCGCTGGATGTGGTTTGGCTTTAGCGGGTTTGATATTACAAAAAGTGACGAGAAATCCACTTGCAGATCCCTATTTATTTGGCATTTCCTCAGGCGCATCTTTAGGTGTTGTTGCCCTTATGTCTGTTACGTCGTTGGGATTTGGTTTTTATTTGTCGATAGGCGCATTTGTCGGTAGCTTGCTTGCCGTTGTGATGTTGTTAGTTATTGCAGGGCATTATGGCCCTAGACAAGTTGAAAATATGCTGTTGGCTGGCGTGGCGTTATCGTTTTTATTTAGCGCTTTTACCAGTTTAATGCTGTATTGGAGTGATCCACAAGCGGTCACCTCGATTATGTTTTGGACCTTAGGTAGTTTTGCCCGAGCGGATTGGCAAACCCTATGGATCCCCACCACAGTGGTTTCCATCTGTTTAGTTTTTATGTTTTTACATCAACGCCAACTCACCGCGTTGTTATTAGGCGATGAAAGCGCCACCACATTAGGGATTAATGTATCGCGACTACGTATCAATATGTTGCTGTTGAGTTCGTTATTGACGGCATCGATAGTTGCCCTATGCGGCGGGATAGGTTTTGTGGGGTTAATGATCCCGCATATTGTTCGTTATTTTGTGACTAACGGCAGTCGGTTTAGCTTTTTTGTCACCGCCTTTGTTGGCGGGATTTTTATGCTGTGGGTAGACATAGGCTCACGAATAATCTTGACCAATCAAGAACTACCTATTGGAATTATTACCTCAGCCATTGGCAGCGTATTTTTTCTGTCTCTCCTTTATTTACGAAAACGTAAGGCGCTTGATTAATATGTTTGAAATAGCCCCATTGTCGACTTCTTTTAGCGCTTTAATTACCAATAAAATTAACAATAAAACGAAACCACTTGGTGCCCTCGGTAAGCTTGAATTTCTTGCTGTAACATTGGCTGAAATTTATTCAGACAACGCAGGCGCATGGCAACAAACCTTAGAAATTACTCAGCCTAACCTAATTGTGTTTGCCGCTGATCACGGTATCGCAGCGCATGGGGTATCCATAGCGCCCAGTGAAGTGACGCAACAAATGGTGATGAATTTTGCCAACGGCGGAGCGGCCATTAACGTGTTTACTCGTCAGTGCCATTGGCAACTCACCGTCGTTGACGCGGGTATACTTGTTCCTGTTGCTGAATCCCTTGGTGTTTTAAACCAAAGATTAGGCGCGGGGACACAGGCCATTCATTTGCAAGATGCGATGACAACGGCGGAAGTTATCAAAGGTTTTGAGCTGGCTAAATCTCTTGTCGCTGAGAAACATCAACAAGGCTGTAACTTAATTGCATTTGGTGAAATGGGCATAGGCAATACGAGCAGTGCGTCGGCTTTGATGGCGGTTATATTAAATTTATCGGCGGCCGACGCCGTAGGTCGAGGTACCGGCATTAGCGATAATGTATTTAAGCATAAAATCAAACTAGTCCAACAGGCTGTCGACAGAATAAAGGTGTCACAATCGACTCCTAATGAGCCAATCACATTGTTAGCCCAATTAGGGGGCTTCGAAATTGTGCAAATTTGCGGTGCTATGTTAGCGGCGGCAGAGTTAAAAATACCCATTGTGGTCGATGGCTTTATTTGCAGCGCCGCGGCCATGGTAGCGAAACTCATCAATACACATGTCAGTGATTACTTAATTTTCTCCCATGCGTCCGGCGAGCAGGGTCATGCGGCTATGTTAGATTGGTTTGACGCGGAGCCACTACTGGATCTTGATTTGCGGTTAGGCGAAGGTACTGGCGCAGCATTAAGTTTGCCGCTCATTATGGCCGCTTGTGGCTTTTATAATGACATGGCCAGTTTTGAGTCAGCGCAGGTTGACGATGTTGTGACGAACCAATGAATTCAACTTCAAACTCACAAATGAGCAAGCGACAAAACCTTCAACAACATTGGTTTTATTTCCGTTTGGCACTGGTGTTTTTAACTCGTATTCCTATCGTGATCAAAGAGCAGGTCAATGACAGTGACATAAACCACACATCCGCTTATTTTGGATTTGTCGGTTTTGTTCTTGCCGCGATTTTAGCCATTGTTAGTTGGCCACTGTTATTGATACTTCCTCCGGAAATTGTTGTCGCGCTAAGTATGGCCGTTAGCTTAATGTTAACCGGTGCTTTTCACGAAGATGGTTTGGCTGATACCGCCGATGGTCTCGGTGGTGGTTGGACTCAAGAACAAAAGCTCAACATTATGAAGGATAGTCGTATTGGAACGTATGGCAGTTCGGCGTTGATTATTGTTTTGTTATTAAAATACCAACTGCTTGTTAGTCTTATTAATGTCGGCTTTATTGAGTTTGTTGTCGCTTTGTTCACAAGTCATAGCGTGAGTCGAGTTATCGCGGTGAGCCTAATTGGTGCGTTGCCCTACGTGCAACTTGATCAACAAAGCAAAACCAAGCCGATTGCACAGGAGTTACCTAGCGGCGCATGGCGATTATTAATGTGCTCTTTAGCTATTGTTGGCTTGATATTGTTATTCGTATTGGAGGTTGCCATAACCCATGTTTTATTGAGTATTGGCGTTATATTGGCATTACGGTTGGTATTTAAGAAATACATGAAATCACAACTTGGCGGGTACACCGGCGATATATTAGGCGCCACACAACAAGTGTTTGAAATACTGGTTTACGTCCTCTTAGTTGTTTGGCTGGTGGGATAATGATGGGACCCAACAGCATTCACTTTATTTTAGGGGGCGCACGGTCTGGCAAAAGCCGTTTTGCCGAAAACGCTGCTGCAAGATCAGGAAAAAACGTCATTTACATTGCGACTGCCGAAGGTCTCGATGATGAAATGATTGATCGCATCGCACATCATAAAAACCATCGCCCAGCAAGTTGGGCAGTAATAGAATCGCCACTTCAGTTAGCCGATACGATAGAGCAAAATGCAACTGAACACACCTGCATTATTGTTGATTGTTTAACTCTGTATTTAACTAATTGGCTTTGTAAAGACAATGACGCGGCGTGGCAAAATGAAAAGCAGCGGCTGCTCAGCGTGCTGGAAAACGCGGCACACAATAAATTTCTGGTTGTATTGGTCAGTAACGAAGTGGGTCAGGGCATAGTCCCTTTGGGTGAATTGTCTCGTACTTTTGTCGACCAAGCTGGGTGGCTACATCAGGATATCGCAAGACTTGCTGGTAAGGTTGATTTTATTGTCGCCGGTTTAAATATGAGGCTAAAACCGCAAAAGGGCGAACAATGAAAGTATTAATGGTGCAGGGTACTACGTCCGATGCAGGAAAAAGCACGTTAGTCGCTGGACTGTGTCGAGTCTTCTCAGATTTAAACGTAAAAACAGCCCCGTTTAAACCACAAAATATGGCACTTAATAGTGCCGTTACCGACGATGGTGGTGAAATTGGCCGGGCCCAAGCACTACAAGCCGTTGCGGCAAGACAAAAAACGCGAGTCGATTTTAATCCCATTTTATTAAAGCCAAACTCAGATACAGGCGCGCAGGTCATTATTCATGGAAAAGCCTTGAGTAACATGGAAGCGGATACTTACCACGACTACAAAAAAGTGGCGATGGACGCGGTACTGGTTTCGCATCAACGATTAGCCACTGAGTTTGACCTATTGTTAGTGGAAGGGGCGGGCAGTCCTGCTGAGATTAACCTTAGGGAAAATGATATTGCAAATATGGGGTATGCCGAAGCTGTCGACTGCCCGGTTATTATTATTGCCGATATCGATAAAGGTGGTGTATTCGCGCACCTAGTCGGTACATTGGCGCTGCTATCTGAAACAGAGCAGGCGCGGGTAAAAGGGTTTGTGATAAATCGGTTCCGTGGCGATATTGCATTATTACAATCGGGACTTGATTGGCTGGAAGATAAAACAAATAAGCCGGTTTTGGGGGTTTTGCCTTATATTCACGATTTAGCGTTAGATGCTGAAGATGCGATAAGCATTGAAAATAAGACCGGAACTGTGCAATTAAAAATTGCCGTAATTGTGCTTCCGCACATTAGCAATCATACGGACTTTGACGCACTTCGGTTACACCCAAATGTTGATTTACAATATGTTGGTATATTTGAATCTTTGCCTAATTGTGATCTGGTTATTTTACCCGGCAGTAAAAATGTCATTGGCGATTTGACTCACTTAAAAGACAACAAATGGCCGGCGCAAATTAATCGGCATTTGCGTTATGGCGGCAAATTACTGGGTATTTGTGGCGGATTTCAGATGTTAGGCCATACCATTTTTGATCCTAATGGTGTTGAGTCCAGTACGCCTAAAACCAAAGGGTTAGCATTAGCTGACTTTGAAACTGAGTTAACAGAATCGAAGATCTTAACTCAAATTTCTGGTACGAGTGCTCTGCACGCTGTTTCGTTTAACGGTTATGAAATTCATTGTGGCCATTCCACAGGAGCCGCATTACGTCAGCCAGCTTTTTATATTGACGACTATGATAAAGACAAGGGCATTGTGAAAAAACCTGACGGTTTTGTTTCAGACGATAATCAAATTATGGGAACTTACATCCACGGATTATTTGATAGCCCACAGATAAGCCATTTATTGTTTGACTGGATAAACCCTGCACACGGTATTAAAGCAGGATTTGACTTAAACCGTCATAGAGAAGAACAACTGGATCAATTAGCCAATTCATTACGCGCTAATTTAGATATGCAAAAAATACAACAAATAATAGGAATGACTCATGAGTCAAGATGAACTAAAAGCCCGCCGCGACGAGAAACACGCAGAACGTCAAAAACGGATAAAAAAAGAAGTCGACGAACGAGTCGCTAAAGCACAAACCGAACAAGGTGTATTCCAAGTGATAACCGGAAACGGTAAAGGAAAATCTACGTCTGGTTTTGGCACTGTTGCGCGTTGTGTTGGGCACGGTATGAGTGCCGCAGTGGTGCAATTCATTAAAGGCGGCTGGGAGTGTGGTGAACGCAATTTATTGCAAAAAGTTGGTGTTCCATTTACGTTTATGGAAACCGGCTTTACCTGGGAAACGCAAAATCGTGACTCAGATACGGCCGCAGCTCAGGAAGCTTGGGTTGTCGCTAAGCAGTACTTGGCAGATGAGAGTATCGATTTGGTTTTACTCGACGAATTAACGTATATGATCACCTACGATTACATCGAACTTGGAGATGTGCTCGAAGCGATAAAAAATAGACCAAAAATGCAATCAGTGATCTTAACCGGTCGCGGCGCGCACCGTGAATTAACTGAATTGGCCGACACGGTTAGTGAAGTTAGAAACGTCAAACACGCCTTTGATTCGGGTGTGAAAGCACAAAAAGGATTTGATTTCTAACCCATGAAAAATCTGATAACCGCGAGTATTTTAACGTGTCTAATTAGCTTCGGCCTAACGCTTTCGAGCTCTGGCATGGCTGCGTCCAAAGTGAACATAAAACCAGCGACGCGAATTATTGCGCTCGCACCGCATATCGTTGAGTCGTTATTTGATATTGGTGCGGGTGATAAAATTGTCGCCACCGTCGATTATGCCGACTACCCCGTGGAAGCGTTAGATATTCCAAGGGTTGGAGGCTATTACGGCATTCAAATGGAAAAGATTTTGGCCCTTAAACCTGATCTCATCATTGTCTGGAAAGGCGGGAATCAAGATGCTGATATTGCTCAATTAGAAAAGTTGGGGTTACCTGTGATTTACAGCGAGCCTACTTCATTGAGTGGCGTTGCGGCGGAACTTAGAATGTTTGGCGAGTTAACCGGCTTATCACATAATGCAGAGGTACTCGCGGATCAGTTTGAAGATGACTTGGAGATTATTCAACGACGTTACGGTAATCGCCATCCTGTTGACGTGTTTTATCAATTGTGGTCGGAACCGATGATGACAGTAAATAAAAATACATGGATCAATCAACTTATTGAAACGTGTGGTGGGGTCAATGTTTTTGCCAACAACCCAACTGAGTATCCCCAGATCAGTATTGAGAATGTCATTGTCGCTCAGCCTTCAATTATTATTATGCCGCAGGAAAAGTCAGATAAGCCTCAACCTAAAATCGATTGGCAAAAATGGACTGTTGTACCGGCGGTTAAAAACAATCAATTTATGGAAGTAGATGCTGATCTTATTCATCGCTTTAGTCGTCGAATGCTTATTGGCCTAGGTGACATGTGTAAAAAGATAGATGGGTTTCGTTAATTATTATTTGACGCTTTGAGAGGGGCAAGTGCTTAGCAAAGGGTTAACTATCAACGAACGCACAAATAAAAAGATAGGCAATAAAAAAGGGCGTTTTAACTATCCGCCCTTTTTAAATTTTGAAAACTAAACGTTTATAGTTTCTCGAACGCGCTCATTCAAGCGCATTAAAAACCTAATCTTCTAAGATTGCGATAACCGCAGGGTTTAAGTCTGTAAGTAATCGCTCACCATATAATTCGCCAGTTTCTAAGTCGAGAATGTCTAAACCTGGCGTGGTGTTTGAGCCTACTGCAATCCAAAGATATCCATTGGCATCATAAGCAATAGCATTGATTGCTTCTTCTCCAGAACCCGCAACAGTTTGATCGTTAATTTCACCGGTTGTTGGGTTAAATTGGTATACAGCAGAAACTTCGTGGTATGACGGTTCATAAACACTTTGGCTTACGTAGAAAAACCCAGTGTCAGCGTCAACAACCACTGAAGCTTTGATATTAGCCGCTGTATTGTCCGTAATATCCGAAGCGGTTAATACTTCACGTAATGCAAACGTGTCTGTATCAATTGCTTCAATCATGCTGCCACTTAAGTCAAAGCTAGAGTAGCTATCGCGTGATGTAATAAATACTTCATCACCAAATGCAACTAAGCTATTTTCAAGCGGATTAACGCCGTTAACTGGAATACCCATAACGCTATCGGTTGACGATGCATTGGTTTCAATTTCAGCGTCAGTTGCAGTATCAAACACGGCAACATAAGCTGATTGAGCGTTCCAACTATCGTCTATACGTTGCATGGCGATAAATAACTTTCCATCGGTGATCACTGCAGATGAAGGTGATGGGGTTTGAGCACTGTTATTTTCAGCATAAGCACTTAGGTCCAATTCACCAATTTTAAAGTCTTCAGCTTGAGTTGCTTGTGGATTAACAATCCAAACCGTTGGTGAGCCATAACGCAATAAATACGCTTTTTGATCAGAAGCAAATGCAATGGCATAAGGGTTACGAGATGTCGTGTCTAAGTCATCTTGAGTAGAGTAAGACCAAGTCGCCACATCGAGATTGTCAGAGGCAAACTTTTCAATAGTATCAATCCCAAAACGACCAATATGGAACACTTCGTTGTTATAGGCAGATACCGTAAAGTCTGACTTGTCTTTGACTTGATAACCTGTGCTGACTTGCGCGTCGTCGCCGGTAACCATAACTAATTCTGATGATGTATAGTCAGGTGCAATCGTTTGAACAACGGCATTGCTAGGTGTGGTTTCAACAATGATTTCGACATCAGTGTTGTCATCTTTAATGTCGTCATCGCTACTACAGGCAGAGATAAAAGTGACGGCGAATAGGGCCGCGAGAGTAAGTTTGTACTGTTGTTTCATTAGAACTCCTTCAAAGTAAATTTAAAATTGATGTTGCGACCGGCCGCTGGCCGATTGGCTAAGTCGTAATAGGATTGGTTAAAAATGTTGTTTATCGCCAACGAGGCACTGTACTTGGCGTGATGCCAAGACAATTGCAGCTGCGTGGTATTGTTGTCCGTTGGAAAACCAGAATGAGACGAGACTTTATTTGCTCGGTCAAAGTACAAGTCGTTTTCGATTCGAGTTTGGAGGCTTAGATACCAAGTTTGGTTAAACGAATATTGGGCCTGAACTTGATATTGTTGGTGGTAAATACCAGGCAGCTTTTTATTATCAAACACATGAATGTCAGATTGTGTATTTGAGTCAATGAGGTCGATGGTTGCGATAAGTTTAAAATTCGGCGTTACGGTGATATCCAATTGCGTCGATAGACCAAATAACGTTGATGACGCGACATTGGTGTAACTACCGATGCCACTTGAATTAAATATAGCGACGATTGAATTATCAATTTGTTGGGCATACAGCGTATTTTGAATATTGATATTTTGCCAACGGGCGAGCCAGTTAAGTGAAATTGAATTGGCAAGTTCAGCCTTTAAGTCTTCATTTCCTTTGAAAGAACCTCGGTCACCAAATAATTCGCTTAGCGTTGGGGTTCTTATCCCTTTAGCGATATGGGCTGAAATGCGATGATGGTTAAACCGATAACTCACATCAAATTCAGCTGAGTGGTGAGAATAACTGCTGTTTAAGCTCTTTGTATCTGGCTGGTAACGGGCGTCATTGGTGTTTTTAGCGTTCAAAAAATTCCACAGTAATGAATACTGTATAGCCGACTTTCCTGGCCAATTCAGTCGCGAGCCGAGGTTCATTAAACGTTGAGTTGCCTCAACATCACAGCTTTGAAAATTATTGCAAGCTGGGCGCTGTTGATTAACCCAACTATCTGAAACAAATGTTTGGTTATTGATATTAATGTAGGGCGTTACTTTTAGGGTGTTGAATTTTGTCGGAGCCGAAAACTGCACATAAAATTGATCTGTATCGTATTGGTAAATGTCGTTTTTACTTGCCTTTGGTCGGTCTGTATATGTTTCTTGTTGATTAAACCAATAGGCTTCCAAATTAACAGCGTAGTCGAGTTGCCACAAATCAAATGGTTGTATAGTCGCGTGTTCAAAACCAACTCTGTAGTTGGTATTTTCTAGCGTTGATGCCATTTCTGGAGAGTTATTTTGATAATTAGGAATGGCTTTGAGTTGCTCGTTATATTGAGCATTGATTGACGTTGTTGTGTTACTTGATGAAAACTCGTCACTTAAAAAATAAGTAGTTTTTCTAAAGTGGTTATTCCGCAGAGGTTCGGTTATTGACTCTTGACTATTGTTAAAGCTTTGCGGTACTAAGTACTCATAATCATTGTCTGTTTGCTGGTGGTTTACACTCATCGACAACTGATGCTGTTTATAAAGCAAATTCCCTTTCAAGTTAATTTCTTGGGTTTGCCAACTGCCTAACGTGGCAGACAAACTTGCATTGCTGCCATCGCCTTTGATTGTATTAATTCGAATTTCGCCACCAATAGGTGTGACTCCTGTAGATGTCGATTGATATTGACTGACTTCAATTGACTCTATTAGTGCCAACGGGATCTGGTCTAAATCGAACCCGCCAAATTGACCGGTATTAATGAGTTGACCATCGATGCGTAGATTAACTTGTTGACTGGTTGAACCTCGGATTGAAATTGCAATTGGGTTACCCAACCCTGCCACCTGTCGTATTTGCACCGAAGGTAAGCTGGCTAAAACAGAAGATAAGCTATTGGCTGTTTCTAATAAGGCTTGTTGGTCAATTAAATAGGTATTAAGTGAGGTATCCTCGCTATTATTTAGGACTTCTATTCGCTCTATTTTTTCTACAGTCTGATCTGATTTTTCACCGACGTCAGCAAATGCCTGCGTTGCAGTGATTAAAAAGAAGTAAGCTGTAAATAAGAACTGTTTCATGTCATCTCGTAGTTGAGCTTATATAAGCTCGATGAGACGAAAAGGGCACACAAGGTCGCGACGAATAGGCGAAGTTGGATGCCGTATTCGCCCACCGCAAATCGGTTATTTATCTTAGGTCGGTATCGGGCTTATTTTTTCAAAATAACCGTTGCGGGGGCAGCGTTGGATTTTCACCAATCTTCCCAGTTACCCTACAGAGTAGGCACCTAAAATAATGTAGTAAATATCGTGTTGTAAAACACGACATCAGAATTTGGCGCGATAATAACAGGAAGCAAGGTGTGACGAAAGTTCTTGTTGGCTATATCGTATGTCGTTATTACAAATGGTTTAGATAGATAGTTACAATTGATAACGATATTGTAGTAGATTCATGGTTATACTAAGTAAAACTAAAATAAGTAAGGGGTATTATGTTTAAGCTCATTTTATCAATAATTGTCGCTGGGTTTATATTGGTTGGTTGCGCCTCAAATAATACGCTCACGAAAGAAGAACGGACTGCCGCCTATGAACAGTTTGTGGTGGATAACAACCTTGAACGTACTGATAAAATCCCTGGATTCAAATTTGATCAGTGGTCCTCTTTAGGGGCGAAACACCTTATTTTATACCGTAATTTTCGCTCACCTTATTTAGTGACATTGCAACGGAACTGTTTTGATCTCGACTTTGCTCATCAATTAGCTATAGAACATCAAGGTGGGTCTTTGCGGGCTAAATTTGATTATGTGTTAGTGCCGAATACTATTCCTGTGAAATGTTTTATTTCGGCAATTCATAAGATCACGCCGGAGCAGAAGAAACAGCTAATGGCGATTGGAGAAGATCCTAAAACGTCCTCGCCAGATGATGCCGAGGATAATGATCAAGAAGCCGACGGTGAAGCGTCAGACAGTGACTTGGAGTCGGTATAACTCGACGATGTTATCGGAGCATAGGTCCGTAATAATTAGTGACTGACGCAATATTAAATCAAGGTGCTACGACGTAGTGCCTTTTTTTATGTAATTTACATATGGATTTGCGTCCATCCTCGATAAATACGATGAACAACAGGAACTTCGATATAAAAACCGATATTTGTTTAGGAAACTCTGCTTTAATAAGCAAAGGTATTAATAAGAAAAAACAAAAGTGGAAGGTAACATATGCGTTTGGTCCCGGTAGCAGCTTTATTGAGTATTTTATTCTGTTCCTCAAATTTACTAGCACAACAAACCCTCATTAACGCCGACGCCTATGTCGATGTGGAAAGTGGCGAAACGATTAATTACGTGTCGGTTTTAGTTGAAGATAACGTGATTATAGAGGTTGGCCGACAGGGCAAAGTCTCCGCTGATGCAGGCGCTGACATTATTAACCTACAGGGGAAAACCTTATTACCAGGCTTAATGGATATGCATGTTCATTTAACTGGTGATGCGGAAGAGAACTTTTTGGCATCAAAAGGAAACTCGGTTCCTAGGATGACGGTAAAAGCGGTAAAAAATGCTAAAAAAACTTTGATGGCTGGATTCACTACAGTTCGTAACTTGGGTGCAAAGGGTTACTCAGTCATTGGTGTACGAGACGGCATTAACGCTGGTGAAGTTGTCGGGCCTCGAATTTGGGCCGCAGGCCATTCTGTTAGTATTACAGGCGGTCATTGTGATGATAATTTCTCACCACCAGAAGCAGAAAGTATCAGTGGTGGTGTCGCAGATGGTCCGTGGGCGGTGCGAACTAAGGTGCGTGAAAACATCAAGTATGGCGCAAACACAATAAAAGTGTGTGCAACAGGTGGTGTGTTTTCAAAGGGCACTAAAGTTGGCATACAACAATTAACGGAAGAAGAAATCCGCTCGGCAGTCGAAGAAGCTCATATGCGCGGTCTAATTGCTGCGGCACATGCGCACGGGACTGAAGGTATTAAAGCCGCTATCCGTGCTGGTATCGACAGTGTTGAACACTGTAGCTTTATGGACCAAGAAGCAATCGATTTGGCACTAGAGCACGGTACATACTTGTCGTGTGATATTTATAATACGGAGTATACGTTGGCGTTTGGTGAAGCAAATGGTGTCCCAGAAGAAAACATCAACAAAGAAAAACTCGTATCAAAAGCACAACGTGATAGCTTTAGAATGGCCGTCGAAGCTGGTGTGAAAATGGTATTTGGCTCAGACGCGGCAATTTATCCACATGGCGATAACGGCAAACAGTTTTCTCGTATGGTACGGTTTGGGATGACACCTATGCAAGCGATTCAGGCGGCAACATTAAATAGTGCTGATCTTTTGCAACAGGATAACATTGGACAAATTAAAGCGGGTTATTTAGCGGATATCGTCGCTGTTGATGGCAATCCAATTAGCAATATTGATCTTATGGAAAATGTAACTTTTGTAATGAAAGACGGTGTTGTTTATAAGCAATAAGCCGCTATGAAAACCGTGTCTTGATATACGCCAATGCTGTTGCGTATTTCAAGGCACTTTTAATAGCAGATCGACAGTAAAACGATATCGCTATCGACTTCACAGCTTTAGATGAATTTAAAACTAGCCTGTGATGTTTTGAGTATGTTCGACCTGATCCGTCATGATGCAATTTCTGCCTGCATCTTTGGCTTGATAAAGTAAATTGTCAGCGCGGGCAAGGAGCAGAATGTCAGTGTCTTTGGGTTTAATTTGAGTTAATCCAAAACTTGCTGTTAGCGGCCAAGAAATTCCTTCAAATTGATTTTTCTCGATATTTTCCTTCATTCTTTCAATCACGGTAAGTGCAGCCGAAATTTTAGTACGTGGCATAACAATAACAAATTCTTCACCGCCAAATCGGATCAAAATATCCGTAGCTCGGCTACTTTGTTTTAATACTTCCGCGATTGCTATAAGGGCTTGGTCACCAGTTAAGTGACCTAATGTGTCATTAATTTTTTTGAAGTGATCTAAATCACATACAGCAATGCAAAAAGACTCATTTGAGCGTGCAAATTCTTTAATTTCGCGCTGTAAGAAGTCCGTTAAATAACGTCTGTTGTACAATTTTGTTAATGGATCTTGAATGGATTCTTCTTTGAGTTTTTCGTTGGTCTTTTTTAAGTCCATGGACAGTTTTAACATCAGTCTGCGGTTGCTCTCTAGCGAGTTGGCAATTAAAAATGAAACGACACAAATCGCAATGATGGGAAACAAAAATAGGACGCTAAAAGGCTGATCATAAAAATGGAAATAAACCACAGAGAATTGGGTTGTGGCAATTGCCATAATGATGACATATTTAAGAGAACAGGCTCGGTAGGCGGTTACTGTGCCTAAAATAGCAAAAGAGAATGCGGTGAAATTTGGCGTTAATAAGGACTGTAAAGCGGTAATAGACGCCGCAATAATACATACGATTACGGCGTAACTCATCATCAAGAAGTCCATGTTCTTAATGTTGTTATAGGCTTTCGCTGTAGGTAAAACAAAACGGAAAACGGCTGAGCTTAAAAATAAGCCAAACCAAATTATTAGGTATGGGCTACTGTATTCTCCATTAATGTCGTTGACTTGATGGTAAATGTTGCGGCAACAAAATAGCAATGCAATGATGCCTAACACGTAGGTCGCTACGACAAATCGAGAATAGTTGTCTTCGACCTGAGATTCTAAATATTTGATAGCAAAACTACATTGTTCAGCTTGAGCCATTTTTATTTTTCTTAATTAGCTTAATTACGGCACTGCTCTTAAATCACATTGCTCATTTGCTATACAGAATAAAGGTTGCGCTTTTTCTGTGCAACACTTTGTTACATTTTGGGTGAAATTTAAGCTTATGCGGTTGGTAAGTACTAACAAAATAGGCCTATCTAAACTAATTGTTTGAAAAGTCATCAAATCGATTGAGCCAAATCAAAAAGTAGGTATAATTGCGCCCCCAAATCAGCTATCAATTTTTGTTCCTTGCCTTTGTACAAGTTTGGCTGAGCTTGAGTTTAAGGCTACTAATCCAAAAGGAATCTAACGATGCGTCATTACGAAATCGTTTTTATGGTTCACCCTGACCAGAGTGAACAAGTAACTGGTATGATTGAACGTTATACTGGTTCTATTACTGAAGCCAATGGCCAAGTACACCGTCTTGAAGACTGGGGTCGCCGTCAATTAGCTTATCCAATTGAGAAATTACACAAAGCACACTACGTTCTTATGAATGTTGAAGCGCCGAGTGAAGTAATTGCTGAATTAGAAGAAACATTCCGCTACAACGATGCGGTATTGCGTTCTCTAACTATCCGTAAGGACCATGCAGTTACTGAACCTTCTCCTCTGGCTAAAGAAGAGAAGAAAGAAGCTGCTTAATTGAGGATAGCTTAGGTGTTTAATCAGGTGGTCTTAACGGGCCAAATTTGCAAATCACCCAAGTTTTCTGAAAGTCCTGCAGGCGTAGTTCATGGTCAATTTTCAATTGAACATCGTTCTATTCAACAGGAAGACGAGTTTAGCCGAAACGCTTATATTCGAATTCATGTTGTAACCTGTGGTGAACAACAAAGGCAGTTAATACAAAATTTTGTTGTAGGTGATGAAGTTAATGTGAGTGGTTTTTTAAACCGTCACGAAAGTAAAAATGGTCAACCCATTCTTGCACTTCACGCTCAACACATTGAAAAACTCAATTAGGAGACTCTAATGGCACGTTATTTTAGACGTCGTAAAGTTTGCCGTTTCAAAGCAGATGGCATCAAAGAGATAGATTATAAAGATCTAGCAACTCTACGTAACTATGTTACAGAAAGTGGAAAAATCGTACCTAGCCGTATCACAGGTACAAGTGCAAAGTATCAACGCCAACTAGCTCGTGCAATCAAACGCTCACGCTTTTTAGCATTGTTGCCTTATACAGATTTACATCAATAAGACTGGTAATTAAGAGGTTTAATACATATGAACGTAATCCTTTTAGATAAAGTTGCCAACTTAGGTTCACTTGGTGACAACGTAGTCGTTAAATCTGGCTACGCGCGTAACTACTTATTCCCACAGGGAAAAGCAGTTCCAGCGACTAAAGGCAATTTAGAGCAATTCGAAGCTCGTCGTGCAGAATTAGAAGCAAAAGTTGCTGAAGAATTAGCTGCCGCTGAAGCTCGCGCTGCTCAAGTTACTGAGCTTGCAGAAGTGACTATCGCTTCTAAAGCTGGTGACGAAGGTAAACTATTTGGTTCTATCGGAACTCGTGACATCGCTGACGTTATTTCAGAAGCTGGTGTTGCAGTCGTTAAAGCTGAAGTTAAAATGCCTGAAGGCGCAATCCGTGAAACTGGAGAGTTTGATATCGCTATCCAACTTCACCCAGAAGTAACTGCGTCTATCAAAATTAACGTTATTGCTGAAGCATAATTAGTTAGTTTTAAAAGTATGAATGCCAGTGACTTGTCACTGGCATTTTTGTATCTGGCTATTGATCTTGCTTTAGCTGCGACTCAGTTGAAAGGTAATACAAACCTAGTACCTCTTCTAATTCCCCTGATTTTTTCATCACCTCGAGTGTGTTGTTTAATTCTTTAACAAAACTGTCCACCCGCGGATTTACAATACATTCAAAATAGTCAAAAGATTGTAATAATGGACTCAGCTCTTCGTAGTTTAATTTGGACATTTGTTTTTTTGTTAAAATAAAACGAAGGTCGGGTAAATAATCAATTAATGCCGCCGCTCTCTTTTTTTGCAACATGCCAATTGCGGCCTGCTGACTTACAACGGGAAAAAAATTGATGTGTTTTTGTTCCGTAATATAGTCCCCAAACAAATATCCTCTTTGATGCACAACAAGTTTGTTGTGGAGCTGACTGAGTTTTGTGTACCTTTCTGGGCCGATAGTGAAGATATACGCAGAAATACTATTAACTTTTGAGCTTAATTGCGTTGGAATGCTGCGGCTTGCCGTTGGGATGGTCGGGAATATGCAGTCAACAGATCTGTCTTGCAGCTTTTTATTAGAGCGCGAGCTGGGCATATAATTAAGTTCTAAATCGAAATCAATTTTTTTAACGAGATGTTTTACTAGTAAATTATAGGGGGCTTTGTCGTTGTTATATTCCATTACATTTGGAATATGAGTTAATGCAATAGAGATTTTTTCCTGCGCATTACTCGCGGCACTAAAACAACTAGGTAATATTAAAAGCGTTACGAATAATAACTTCAAACTAAACCACCAAATCCAAGGCAACCTTAGTCAGTTTAGTTCAGTTCGAAAACTTTGCGCGTCTTAATGTGAATAAAAAGCCCCATCTCAAAGTTGTTCAGGGGCATATAAATATTACACTTGTTGCATGATATGTTGGTGAACACGAATGATAATATCGTCGTTATCTTTTTTCCAATTCACATCGTCAGCAAACTTAGTTACGGTTTGCATCACTTGATTAACAAACTTCCCGTAGTTGTTATTATTTTCATCTGACTCGTCAGCGAAAAAGACAAAACGTATTGTGTCTGCTAATTTATCACCGCTCCAATGTACACAGAAACGGCTTTTGTTATTGCTTGGATCCACACCAATAGATATTAACTCACCTTGTACTTCTGCTGTTTCTGACTCGTCATAACGAACAAACGGTGACAGGCCATTGGCAATTAGTGCCGCTTGGTCAATATTGTTTTCACTACATGCGTCTTTAAATATGCTTTCTACTTTTTCATACAATTTAGTGAAAGGCGTATCACAGTTGTAATCAATGTCAGTGCCTTTTAATAAACGTCGAGCCATTGGTACACTGGCAATCGCGTAAGTAATTGAGGTGTGTTCACCAATCTTTTGACCTTGGCTTTGATAGCGATCAGCAATTTCACGGAAACTATGAGTGATAGTTTCTTTATGACCTTTTTCTTTCGTGAATAAATCAAAAGTAAGATGTTGATGGTCGCGTAATTTTATTGCGTTAGGTGCTAAGCCTATTTTAGCTGAAATGTCTTTAACCGCTTTAAACACGGCATTATGGAACTTGCCAGAATTAAGGCGTAACTCGTCACCGGTTGCTAAAAATAATATTTTTACTTTTCGAGCTCTAATTGCGTTGTCGTAATAGCTTTTAAATGTGCTGTTATGTTCTGGGCAGTAAAAGAAAAAAGACTGCTGATTACTATGCAGCACTTGTTGCTCGCCACTGTAACGTACACGAACAAGTTTGTTATTCGCAACAAAATTAACGTGTGTCAGGCCGTGTTGTTCAACTACTTCAAAAATTTGATGAGACAATTTTTGGTAAAACTTTTGATATGGCTGGTCTGCATTGGTGTCGATTGTGCCGACAATGGATTCAATTAACTCGTCTGTTAATTGGATTTCAGCCAAAATATACTGGTTATCGCGTGAGTCACTAGGAATGTAAACTCGGTCACCTGCGCGGTGTTTTCTTAAAATTGATGATGCTCTTCTCATAATTCCCTCTCTGCTTCTAGGACCAATTGGTTTGAGAAACTAATTTATTTTTATTGTTATAACATGGCGTTAATACGTAAACATCAATTCATTTGACAATTTGCCTGTTGTTTTTAGACTGAGTTGGAATTGATTAGTTGAACTAGTTTCTACTCTATTATTGTGACATATATGTGTTATTCAAGTTTTATTAACGGTGGAAATCCCAATATTAGTGCATCTTGGCTTGAGAGTCAGGTACTGTTTGGTTTAGCCGTCTTTTGCACTATTTAAGCGTAAATATCTCTTGCCGATTTTGGGCAATGTTTGAATGGATAAATAGAGCTATTACTCAGTAATGATAGAGTTAATAGGTTAAAATAGTGCCGTCGAATTTACGCAGAGTTGTCATGAAAAAAATAGCATTTGAATGGTACGCAATAGTTGAAGGCTGCTTCTTAGTCGCCCTTGGATTATTCTTTTTACAATCGAGTCATATGATCGTTGGTGGCACTGCAGGTCTTGCCGCACTCGCAACTAAAAGTTGGGGGTTGTCGATGGGGTTATGGTTCTTCATTGTAAATGCGCCGTTTTTTGTTATCGCTTACCGTCAAATGGGAAAAACGTTTACGTTAAAAAGTGTGTTTGGCATTGTGTTGGTTTCTATTCTTGCAGATACGATGCAATTGCTCATCTCTTTAAATTCAATCCCTATGTGGCTAGCCTCGTTTATCGGCGGCGGTTTAATAGGTGTTGGATTATTGCTGATATTCAAAAATAATGCGTCACTTGGTGGGGTCAATATCCTTGCACTTTTTATTGAGAAAAAATACGGCATCCATAGTGGCAAAGTTATTTTATCAATTGATTTGTTAGTCGTGTTATTAGCTCTGACAAGTTATACCGTAGAACAATTGCTGTATTCGACACTTGGCTTTTTTGTTTTGACTTCGGTTTTAGGCCGTTATCATAAAAAAGCGCCACTGACTCAAAATCACAAAGTGAAGACATCCTCCGTTGCTAATACCGCGGGTACTGACGTTGATTCCCACGTAAGTCCTGCATAGAATTGTATCGTTCGTTCATACTAGGTTAAAAAAGCGGCTTTTGTTGATCTGCATTAGGTTTAGGTGCGAATAGACAAAAGTCTAATTAACTATTTGTTAATTTCAGACTAGACTGACGCTGGGATAATTTAACAAAAGCGATATAACCATATGCAGCCAGAAAAAATTATTGTTGCGGATGATCATCCATTATTTCGGCAGGCTCTATTAGAAACCTTAAGGTCAAAGTTAACGCATACACAATGGCTTGAAGCCGAAAATGTTAATGAGTTAAATACACTTCTGGCCGAAAATACTGATGCGGATTTGTTGTTATTAGATCTCAATATTCCTGGTGCTCATGGCTTTAATACGTTAATCCATGTGAGGCGTCATTTTCCTCAAATACCAGTTGTTGTTGTTTCTGCATATGATGATGTGGATACTATCTCCTCTGCGATGGAGCATGGTTCGTCGGGTTTTGTTCCTAAATCAACTCCGGTAGAAACCATCTTTTTGGCTATTAATGAAGTGTTTTCAGGCAATATTTGGACCCCACCTAATTTTTCTGCTCAAACCGCACAATCAGGAAAATCCGATATTGCAGAACGAATCGCAAGCTTGACGCCACAGCAGTATAAAATTTTGATGATGTTTGCCGAAGGGCTGTTAAACAAACAAATTGCCTACGATTTACATGTGTCAGAGGCCACGATTAAAGCCCATGCAACTGCTATCTTTAAAAAGTTAAACGTACGAAATCGTACACAGGCGGTTATTACGCTTAATGAACTTGATTTATCAGGCACGGCATTTGAAACGGAATTATCTACGTCAAAATAGTAAGCCTCTAGTATCTTGAATTTGTTGGCAATGGATCAGTCGACAAATTGTTTACGAAGCCTTTCAGCTAGTTTGGCATTGATTAGCGCACGAAGTGCTGCTGGCTTAACTAACTTCCTCATAAACCCTAAATCTGCATTCGCGGCTTTATGCTCTATACCAACCTCGGTTGTCGCAGTTATCAATATTGCCGGTAGATAACGTTCTGAGGTGCTTCTTAGTTCTTCAATTAACTTGATACCTGTTCGGTCGTTTTCAAGCTGATAATCCACCAAAGCAATGGCTATATCGTCTTTTTGTTGCTGATACTTTTCTTTAGCTTCCGTCGTGGAGGCGGCGCTAATTACGTTGCATTGCCAACTTTTAAGTAATTCTACCATCCCATTGAGAACCGCAGGGTCATTATCGATACATAACACAGTTACACCTTGCAAGCTTACACTCTGCGCAGTAGCGGAGCGTTTTGGCGTTGGTGTAGCAACAGGTGAAGTGAATTGAGGGACCGCTTGCGGGATGGTAATACTAAAATTACAGCCATGACCACTTCGAGAGGTTAGTGTTAGAGGGTGGTTGAGGAGTTCAGCTAAACTTTTTGTAATACTCAGCCCCAACCCTAAGCCTTTAGCACCGGATTGCTTGTTGGTATTCAATTGGGTGAATTGTTCAAAAACTAGCTGTTGCTTATCCAGTGGAATACCATCGCCATTATCAAGCACTTGAACGACTACATTGTTGCCAGAGCGTCGAACACCAAGCAGTACTTTGCCAGGCGCAGTATATCGAATCGCATTACCAAGTAAATTTTGCAAGATGCGGCGCAATAAGTGGCGGTCGGATTTAACCCAAACTTCGGTTTTTACAAATCGTACCTCGACCTGCTGTTTGTCAATGACCGCAGAGAAATCTCGTTTAAGTTCCTCAAATAAGGCTGTTAATGAAAAGCTGTCGAATTGAGGGTGAATATTACCGCTTTCTATACGGGCGATTTCACCAAGGTTGGCCAACAGGTCGTTAGCCACCTTTAACGAGTCGTTGATATTGTTAACCTGCACCAGTTGTTCGTCGGTTAACTCTGGTTGACTCGCCAAAGCAGATGTAAACAAACGGGCAGCTTCAAGGGGCTGCATTAGGTCATGACTTACGGCATTTAGATATTGACTCTTTTTGATATGAGCGGTTTCTGATCTTTCCCGCGCGACTTCAAGCTCCCGATTGGTTTCTTCTAGCTTTTGCGTGCGCTCGATAACTCGGCTTTCGAGATCTAGATTAGCTTCTTTAAGGTATCGTTCGGCTTGACGGTACGTTGTGATGTCAGTGAACAACATCACAAAACCACCGTCAGGCAGAGGGTTACCTTGGATACTAATGACCTTGCCATTGTTATGTTGGCGCTCTGAATTATGGGGACTACCCTGCTTTAAGAAATTGACTCGGCGAGCGACTTGTTTGTCAACGTCGCCCGGGCCTGTAAGGCCTTTTTCAACGTTAAAGCGGATAAGGGGTTCGATAGGGCATCCGACATAAAGTAGCTCTTTTGGGTATTCAAACAATTCGACATATCGTTTATTCCAAGCCACAAGGTTTAAGTCACCGTCGACAATGGAGATACCCTCACTGGCGTTTTCAATCGCACTTTGCAGTAAATTTTTACTAAATTCCAAGCGTTGTGCAGATGCGTCTTCAACTAACAAAGCGAGTTCATTGAGTGCAATATCCCGACCTTCGAGTGCTGAATGCAACACAAGGCGGGCAGAGGATGACCCCATTACACTGGCAAGCGTTTGTTCAGTGTGTTCAATGAGTTTTTGAATATAAACCTGTTTACTAAGATGTTTTTTATTATTGTATTGGTTAAATTTTTCAAATTTACTGCGTGCTGACGATTCACCTACAAACCGCGCCATTAAAGCGACTAGCTCGGCTTCATTTAACTGACGGTATTTGGGGGAGCTAACCACGAGCTTAGTGGATTGTTCGAAAAACAAGGCGCTTTGCACGCGCTCTTGCACGCTAGGGCGGGTGAATTGCGACACCAGCCACATGACAAAAATATTAGAGGTTAGACTGAGTAAGGTAATTATAGTGTAACTCGGAACTGGTGCCTCTTGGAAAGGATGAGCATAAAGCCCAAGTTCTGGTAGAAAGTTTAGTGCGAGCCACATACTAAAGCCCACCACAATACCGCTATAAACCCCTTTTAGGGTGACACTCCGAGAGTAAAAAGCGGTGATTAGTGCTGGGGTGAGTTGACCAATTGCGCCAAAGGCAATTTCACCTAGTGCCGAAAGAGTATCTGGTGAAGCAAAATAGAATGCGCCATAGCCCAGCATGATCACGACAAAGACGAGCACCTTACGAACGTTAAGAAGTCGCACTCTAAATGTATCAAAATCGGTATCCGACTTACCTGTAGATTTAAATAAAATTGGGAATACAATCTCATTGCTGATCATAGTACTCAGTGCGATTGCTGTAATAATGACCATCGAACTTGCTGCGGATATCGCACCAATAAAGGTCAGTAGTGTTAACCACGAGTTGTTGGTTAACTGTGGTAAAAATAATACGTAGGCGTCGCTGGGGACGGTGTCCCCAAGTAACATATATCCTGCGAGCCCAAGAGGGATCGCAAATAAGGCAAATACCATTAAATAAAGAGGGAACAAACGGCGGCTTAACCAGGTGTCTTTTTCAAATTTAAGCTCGACGACCATAACTTGGAATTGGCGCGGTAAGGCTAAAAACGCAGCCATGACAACAATAAGCAAACCAAACATAGATGTTAAGTTAGGTAGAGAAAATTGTTGCGTTAGGTTTATTTTTTGCTGGGCCTGCTGCCAGATATCTACAGGGGAATCGAACAGGAAAAAGCTGGCAAATATACCAACCGCGGCAAACGCAATGAGCTTCATTAACGATTCAAACGCGATGGCTAACATAACCCCAGGGTGGCGCTCTGTAACCTCTATTGAGCGAATACCAAAGATGACAGTGAACCACACCAATACCAAACTTACGCCTAGACCAAGTTGCCAATGTTCAAACCCTGGCGCAAATTGAAGCTGTTGGAATGTATAGACAATTGCTTTTAATTGCAGTGCAAGATAAGGCAATGTGCCGACGAGGGCGACGGTTGTAACGAGTCGGGCGAGGTGTTTTGATTTTCCGTAACGTGATGCAATAAGGTCGGCAATAGACGTAATGTTTAGCTTTAAGCTGACATTAATCATGCGTTGAATAAATGGCCATGCAAATACAAAGAGTAAAATCGGGCCAAGAAATATGGGAATATGTGACAACACATTACTAGCGGCCTGGCCACTCGTGCCAAGAAAGCTCCAGGACGTGCAATACACCCCTAAAGTAAGAGCATAAATAATAGGCTGATAAGTTTGTTTAATTCGGTGGCGGTAACGGTCACCTAAATAAGCAATGAGAAACAGCAGCATTATGTAACTAATGCTGATGCTTATCAGTTGCCAGTTTGCGAACATTTAGTCTTCTTTAGCAGGCAATTGAGTGCTCTGCGTTGTACTAGTAAATTCACCTGCGTATTGATTGCCTTTGATTGTGGCAATAACGCGGAAAACTTGTTTGCTTCCCTTGGCGGCATTCAGTTTGGCAAAAGGCGTATGTTCGTACCAATAGTATGGTGTTTGAAGTAGAGCCATTCGAAAAGGTGTAGCCGTACCTTGGTTGTCGACTAAAAAGAGCGTGGCGTCGTCTAACGGATAAGTTGAATTGATGACTGTTCTATCTTTGTCTTCACCATCCGTTGCAGTGTATAGACTAAGTTTAATATCACCGGAACGAAGAATGCACTGTTTTGCTATAACATCACAATAGTCATTTTCAGTGGTTAGCTTAAAAAATTGGTTTTCAGGTTTTTCGAGTTCCAGCCAAAGATCGGATCCAATCCAGCCGAGGACAGCCAGAAACGGGGCGATGATAAATGCGAGTCGAGTATGTTTATTCATATTTCTTTTTTATAGTTTCCAATGAGTTAATGCAACTAATTTTTACCTGTAACAGTAAAAAGAAAAGACTCCCGAGGGAGTCTTATTTTATCGAGTTTTATTAATTCTAGTGGTCGTGCGCAGCGGCAACTTTACCATGTGGTGTACGGAAGTTTTCAACCATATCTTGTATGTGTTGAGGAGCTTCAGAAGTCGCTTTAAGAATTATAAAGGCAACAGTAAAGTTAACTAACGCACCAACAGCGCCAAACGCATTTGGTGAAATTCCAAAGAACCAGTTAGGCTCTAAACCACCAAGGAACTCAGTACCACTGATGAACATGATGCCCTTGTGTTGGAATACATACAACATAGTCACACCGATACCTGAACACATTCCCCATACTGCAGCTGGGCCTGACATCTTCTTAGAGAATATACCCATCATTAGTGCTGGGAATATCGAAGATGCAGCGAGTCCAAATGCTAGGGCAACTGTTCCTGCGGCAAAGCCAGGCGGATTGAGCCCCAGATAGCCGGCGACAATGATTGAAATTGTCATTACCACCCTGCCTGCAAATAACTCGTTTTTCTCTGAAATATCAGGGGTAAGTACGCCTTTCATTAAGTCATGGGATACCGATGACGAAATGGCGAGCAACAAACCGGCGGCTGTGGATAACGCGGCGGCAATACCACCTGCGGCTACCAGTGCAATGACCCAATTTGGCAAGTTAGCAATAGCTGGATTTGCTAGAACCATAATGTCACGGTCAACTTTCACCATTTCATTAGTTTCAGCATTTGCAGTGTATTGTATTTTACCGTCGTTGTTTTTGTCTTGATATTGCAACAACCCGGTTTTTTCCCAATCTTTAAACCACTGAGGACGTTCTGCGTACTCTAGGTTTTGACCAGCAACAGGTTCAATCGTATTCATTAGGTTAAGTCGAGCCATCGCGCCTACTGCAGGAGCTACTGTGTATAACAAAGCGATGAATACTAATGCGTAACCAGCAGACATACGAGCCGCTTTAACCGATGGTACAGTGAAGAAGCGCATGATGACGTGTGGTAAACCAGCAGTACCAATCATCAGTGACAATGTATAAGCAAACATATTTAACGTGCCGCCCATGTTGTCAGTTGTGTATTCTTTAAAGCCTAAATCCGTTACAACCATGTCGAGTTTATCTAATAGATAAACACCGCTGCCGTCTGCTAATGTACTGCCTAAGCCAAGTTGTGGGATTGGGTTACCGGTAAGTTGCAATGAGATAAATACAGCAGGGATAGTATAAGCAAAGATAAGGACACAGTACTGAGCAATCTGAGTGTAAGTAATCCCTTTCATACCACCAAGAACCGCGTAAACCCAAACAACGGCCATACCAATATATAGACCAAGATCATAATCAACTTCTAGGAATCGAGAAAACGCGACGCCAACGCCTTTCATTTGACCGATAATGTAAGTAAGAGACGCTATGATTAAACAGATAACCGCAACAACACGTGCTGTTTTAGAATAGTATCTATCTGCGATAAACTCAGGAACCGTAAACTTACCGTGTTTTCGCATGTAAGGGGCGAGTAGCATTGCCAAGAGGACATAACCACCGGTCCAACCCATTAAAAATACTGAGCCACCGTAGCCTAAAAAAGCAATCAGACCTGCCATCGAGATAAATGACGCGGCACTCATCCAATCGGCACCAATCGCCATACCATTTTGCAGTGGTGTTATACCACCGCCAGCAACATAAAAGTCACTTGTAGATCCCGCACGTGCCCACCAAGCTATACCAAAATAGACAGCAAATGAACCGAAGACGGCAATGTAAGTATAAAGTTTTAACTCTTCCATTATTCTTCCTCGACATTATATTTTTTGTCTAAGTCGTTCATCTTTTTGGTATACCAAAAAATGAGACCTAAAAAGGTATAAATTGAGCCTTGTTGCGCAAACCAGAAGCCTAATTTGTAGCCGCCTAAGCGGAATTCATTGAGTTGTTCGACAAGTAAAATGCCAAACCCAAATGAAACAACAAACCAAATGGCTAGGCAGATAAATATTAGACGAAGGTTTTCCCGCCAATATGAGCTTTGATTCTCCACGATCCTCTCCTAGATTTTTAAAATTGTTTAAACACTGTTGAAGTGATGGCCTGTTATCTTATTTTTGGTATAAATTTGTTCTCTAGCCCATCGCCATAGTTAAGCTAACAACAATTTTCAACTAGCGGTATTAAACTTTAGTCTAGAATGTAGTCTAAGCGGTTGACCCATTTTCTTAACTGCTCTAAAACTCTAACAGTCTGTTTTAATGTGCAATCCTGATATAAAGCGGTTAATAGGTGGAGAAATATGTCTAACGATTTATCTGAAGTACACGATTTTATTCGGGTTATTCCGCCATTTGATACTTTGTCAGAGGAGCAAATTTCTCGATTAACCCGAAATATATATATTCAATATGTGGCGTCTAATTCCAGCCTGCCTCCCGAGGGGGATCAAAAAGCTGTTTTGTATTTTATTCGCAAAGGGGCACTGGCCTATTTTGGCAATGACAACGAATTATTAAGTAAGTACGGTGAAGGTGATCTTTGTTCGGTTTTTTTACTGCCGGATGAAAATGTTAAAATTTCTGTTGTGACCGAGGAAGACACCTTACTTTATTGCATTGATCGGGAAGCGCTACTCGAGGTCATTACTGAAAGTGAAGAAGCCGAAGCGTTTTTTGCTCAAACCGCAGCGCAGCGTCTTAAAAAACGAATGGAAAAATTTAGTGATGATGCCGTTGTATCATCCACTTTAATGAACACCCAAGTTGAACATGTGTACCATACGCCTGCTGCGACGATAGATATGAAACTCAATATTCAACAAACCGCTCAGCAAATGACAGAGCAAGGTTATTCTTGTTTAGTCGTGACCAGGCAAGGTGAGATGGTTGGCATTGTGACGGACAAAGATATCCGTACGCGTTGCGTCGGAGAAGGGTTAGACCCTTTAATGCCGGTATCCGATATCATGAGTCGTGATGTATTGACGTTAGATACCAATGACAGTGCATACGACGCCTTGATAGTCATGACGAGTCGGAATATTCATCATTTACCAGTAACCTCCAATGGCCGATTAGCTGGTATGGTTACAGTAACAGATTTGATGAACCATGAAGGTAACAACGCCGTTAATATTTCTAGTTTAGTTGCCAAAGCGAATAAAATTAGTGAGCTAACTGAAATAAGTAAGATGTTACCAAAGTTGCAAATTAGAATGTCAAAACTTGGGACAACCTCTGATCATGTAGGCAAAAGCATTAGTGCGATTACCATGGCGTTTACGGTTCGACTGATCACAATGGCGGAAAACTTATTAGGGCCAGCCCCGGTACCGTATGCCTGGCTTGCGGCGGGATCTCAGGCCAGACTTGAGCAGTTTGCGCACTCTGATCAAGACAATGCGATGATTATTTCTGACAAGCTACAGCCCCAGGATGCCTATTGGTATCAAGACCTTGCCACTTTTGTTTGCGATGGTTTAGCGGCGTGTGGGTTTATTTATTGCCCCGGTGACATAATGGCAACTAACTCCAAATGGCGACAAACGCAATCGGTTTGGCACAAATATTTTCATAAATGGGTGGTGAACCCAAGTCCCCAAGCACTGCTAAATTCCAGTGTCTTTTTTGATCTTACTACCGTACACGGTGATGCGTCTCTATTAAACGAAGTAAGAGACAAAATGTTAGAAAAAACTAAAAACAATTCTTTGTTTATCGCCCATTTGTCACGAAATGCGCTTGCTCATCGACCACCTCTGGGTTTTTTCCGAGGTTTTGTGTTGGTGGAAAATGGCGATAACGAAAAGGTCTTGGATTTAAAACACAATGGCATTGCGCCAATTGTCGATCTTGCCCGAATTTATGCCTTACAAGAAGGTGTTGCAGCTGTGAATACGTTAGCAAGACTACAGGCTGTGGCCGGAACGCCATCGCTAACTAAGTCGATGGCCAGAAGCCTAATTGATGCGTTTGAATTTTTAGGCTATTTACGTCTAAGTCATCAGGCGCGATTATTATCAGCAGGAAAAAAACCAGACAATTACTTACCGCCCAAAACTATTTCTAGATTGGAACAAGAACATCTAAAAGATGTTTTTAAGGTGATTAAAACGTTGCAAAATAACCGCCAGGTTGCTTACTAATGTGGCCTTTTTTTGAGTCTTTTCTATCGGCTGAACAACAGCGAAAGCGGGCGCTTAGGCGTGTGCCAGAGGGGGCCTTAAAAGAATATTTGTCGGTACCTTTTCCAGACAAAAATGCAACTATTAGTGAACTGACTTTACTGTCGGTAGATTTTGAGACAACGGGTTTAAATGCAATGACGCACCAATTGCTTAGTATCGGTTCAATTGAAATTGATGGTGGCAAAATAAAATTGGCGAGTAGCTGTCACAATATAATAAAAACCAAAGGCAAATTAGAAGCGAATAATGTTGTTGTCCATCAGATCACGGATTCAGAAAAAGAGCAGGGCATTGAATTAAAAACCGCTGTTGATCAGCTACTACTGGCGTTAGCTGGGAAAGTCATGTTGGTCCATTATGCCAAGATAGAACGTCAATTTTTACGGCAAGTTTGTTTTGAACTTTACGGAGTGCGCCCTCCATTGATGATGATAGATACGTTATTGTTGGCAAAAAAACGACTCGATATTGGCGGTCAACATTACGACCCTTCAATATTTCGGCTGGAAAGCTTGCGCCAGAGCTTTCAACTTCCAAGCTACCATGCTCACAATGCCTTAAATGATGCAATTGCTACCTCAGAACTGTTTTTGGCTGAAATTAATAAATATAAACAAGGGGTTAAGACAAAAATACGACAGTTACTCTGTTCCGTATAAGACTAAAGTATTAGCCAAATTAGGCTTATTTTAGACTTAGGTCTAATGTTCGATTCGCCAAACACTCCTTACTCTAAGTGCAATCAATTTGAATTTGGTTAAACAGGTTTGCTGTTGACCATTTAAATGCATAAAAGAGCAGAAGGACGCACAATGAGTGACTCAAACCAATCTGAATTTATTTACCCTTCACAAGCTGTAATAGATCAAGCCAATGTCAGCGATTATGAAGCGCTTTATAATTATTCTGTAACCGACAGAGAAGGTTTCTGGGCAGAACAAGCAGATACACTCTCGTGGTATAAAAAATGGGATAGCGTTTTAGACGAATCCAATGCGCCATTTTACAAGTGGTTTGACGGTGGTTCGATTAACATCGTTGATAATGCCATCGACCGTCATTTAAAAAATGCCAATCGAAATAAAATGGCGATTATCTGGGAAGGCGAAAACGGTCAGGTTCGTAATTTCTCTTACAACGGATTAAATCGTGAAGTCTGCCAGTTTGCTAACGTTCTAAAAAGCATGGGCGTAGTAAAAGGCGATATCGTTACGATTTATATGCCACAAATACCAGAATTGGTGTTTGCTATGTTAGCGTGCGCTAAAATTGGTGCAATTCACTCTGTCGTTTATGGTGGCTTTAGTACCGAAGCGTTAGCTTCACGAATTGACGATGCGCATTCTAGAGTATTGATCACTGCCGATGGTGGCTGGCGCCGTGGTAAACAAATCGATCTTAAATCAATAGCTAATGATGCAATGAGTCGCTCGCCGAGTGTTGAAGTGTGTATCTGCGTTAAAAACAATGAACTTGACGTTGAGATGGAACCGTCACGTGATTTTTGGTTGCATGATTTAAAAGCCTTGCCAATTGCTAGTCCAAAATGTGAAACCGAACAAACCAGTTCAGAAGACCCACTTTTTATTTTATATACCTCTGGCACCACCGGCTCGCCAAAAGGTATGGTCCATACACATGGCGGTTATGCTGTGTACACCTCTACGACTCACCGGATGGCATTTGATATTAAGCCTGAAGATCGCTGGTGGTGCGCCGCGGATCCTGGTTGGATTACTGGTCACAGTTACATTGTTTACGGACCATTGATTAACGGCGCGACGATTATGTTATACGAAGGTGCGCCAAACTATCCTTACCCAAATCGCTGGTGGCAGATAGTCGAAAAATACGGCATCAATATTCTTTACACTTCTCCAACTGCAATTCGTGGCTTGATGCGCTTTGGTGAGCGTTGGCCACAAAAGCACGATCTCACAAGCTTACGCTTATTGGGAAGTGTCGGTGAACCAATCAATCCAGAAGCCTGGAAGTGGTACCACAAAGTTATTGGTCAAGAACGTTGCCCGATCATCGATACTTGGTGGCAAACCGAAACCGGTGGTTTCATGATTTGTCCATTACCGATTACACCGTTGAAACCTGGTTCAGCGACCAAGCCATTTTTTGGCAATGAAATCACAATTGTCGATGACGACGGTGAAGAAGTTGGCGCAGGCGAAGAAGGTAAGTTGATTATCAATAACCCTTGGCCGGGGATGGCACGTACTGTCTTTAAAGATGACCAACGTTATCAAGACTTATATTGGTCGAAAGTTGGCGACAAATGGCGTTATTTAGCGGGCGACAGTGCCAAAAAAGACAGCGATGGCTACATTTGGGTTATTGGTCGAATGGATGAAGTATTAAAAGTAAGTGGTTACCGACTTGGTACTGCTGAAATTGAAAGTGCTTTAATCAGCCACCCAGCAGTGAATGAAGCTGCAGCTATTGGTCTGCCACACGAACTTAAAGGCAACGCTATCCATACTTATGTGATTTTAAAGCAGGGAATGGTTGGAGATCAAAAGCTAGCTGCTGAGTTACGAGCACATGTTGGTCATGAAATGGGCAAAATCGCGACACCAGAGTCGGTCGAATTTGTTGAGTCATTACCAAAAACTCGTTCAGGGAAAATCATGCGCCGAGTGCTTAAAGCGAGAGCTTTAGGACAAGATGAAGGCGACTTGTCAACATTGGAAGAATAACCACCCTTTAATTTTAACTTATAAAAACAATCAACAGATAGGCGTCACACTAACGTGTGGCGCCGCCCAAAAATAAAAAATAAAAAATAAAAAATAGAAACACAAAATAAAAACACAAGAACACAAAAAACAGAAAACACACACAAATAATAAAGCACACAGTTGGCTTGTCGTATTTTGGCCTATCGCTGTGTTAACGAGGAACAGGTCATGAAACTTAAGAGCACACGCAATACATTATTGGTTTTGGGGTTATCAGCTGCTTCATCGGCGAACGCCGGGTATACTTTTGAACTTTCTGAAGAAGACAAACTGACATTTGGCGGCTTTATAGCTGCAGATGCCCGTTATATAGATGGTAACGCCAGTTCCAGTTTAGTGAACGACGACTTTTGGATTGGTCATGCGATAAAAGACGATATTTCGAGTTTGCGTATGCATGTCAATTCATCTCGGATCAATACAAAATACGAACATGGTGACATTACAGGCTTTATTGAATTTGACTTGTTTGGCGGCGGTGGTAATGAAAAACTAACAAATTCTCGTCATCCACGACTTCGCCACGCGTTTATTCGCAAGGGAAATTGGACAGTAGGCCAAACGTGGTCAACATTTGTTAATACTGGTGCGCTGGCTGAAGCGGTTGATTTTGCTGGACCGTTAGTGGCCTCTGGTTTTATTCGACAAACTCAGATCCGTTATACCAATGGCAATTTTCAGTTTGCGTTAGAAAACCCAGAATCTTACGGTGGTTATGAAGGTGCAACGGGTTATGGCGCTAAAGATGTTTTACCGGATGTGATTGCTAAATACACAGTGTCTGGTGATTGGGGTTCTGTTGCCTTTGCGGGGGTTGTTAAACAGCTTACAACCACAATGGATGAGTCTAAATCAGCTATTGGTTATGGCATCTCAGGTAAGATTAAAGTGGGTGCTAAAGATGATTTCCGATTCCAATTACATGGTGGTAATACTGGCCGTTATGTAGGTGCCGCTGCAGCGACAGATTTAGTGGGTGAAGAAGTTGAGGAGTCCACTGCAATTATGGTGGCGTATCGTCATTTTTGGAATGATACGTACCGTTCAAATGTCTTTTATGGCAATCATACAACGGCCGAAAGTGATCGAGACCGTTCTCATTGGGGCGTTAACCTCTTTAAATCCATTAACAAAAATTTAACATATGGTTTTGAATTCGGGAATTTCGAAATGGCGGAAGCCGATGCAGATTCCAATTACATTCAGGTGAATGCCAAATATTCACTGTAGTCATTTAAATTGAGGTAGTGTGAATGACGCTACCTCAATATCAGTTTTTACACCTCTTGGGCTGGCGACAGCCCTTTTTTATGCTTCCTAACTGCCTAATTACAGTTGCGGTTAAACGTCGCTTTGAAGTTAAGGTGAGGCCCTAAAATACGACTATCTAATGCGCCACACTCGGAAGTTACGACCTTTCAACTTACCGTTTTCAAGCTTTTTCAGTGCAAAACCTGCAGAGACTTTTTTCACTGCAACATAGGCGCAGTAATCAGTAACATTGATCTTGCCGACATCGCTACCAGGAATGCCATCTTTCCCCGTTAAGGCACCTAAAATATCACCAGGACGAACTTTTTGTTTTTTACCGCCGTCAATTCTGAGGGTTGCCATTTGTGGCCCATACACTTCCGCGTTTAAGACGTCAGCGTCGGGTAGATCGGATTCGCTAATTGTAATTTTTTGGTAATCTTCAATGTCTACTAACTTACTTGAATCACGATTGACATAAAGGCTGCAAGCAAGTCCTTGCTCACCAGCACGACCAGTACGGCCGATTCGGTGTACGTGTGTGTCGGCGTCATGGGCGAGTTCGTAGTTGATCACGGCGTCAAGCTTGTCGATGTCTAATCCACGAGCCGCAACGTCGGTGGCAACTAAAATAGAGATGCTTTTATTAGCAAAACGAATAAGCGTTTGGTCACGTTCTTTTTGTTCCAAATCACCATTTAAAACAGCTACACTAAAACCTCGAGCGGCTAAGTAGTCGGTAACATCAAACGTCGCTTGTTTGGTATTACAAAATACTACGCATGATTCAGGTTTATGCTGCATTAACAATAAATGCAATGCCTCTTTGCGCTGCTCTTTGTCTTGAACAAGGAAAAATTGCTGTTCAATGGTGCTGTCGCTTTGCTCTGATTCGACTTTTACATTGACTGGGTTACGCAGTAATTTACCGGCGATCCAGTTAATTTGCTCAGGGAATGTTGCGCTAAATAGTAAGCTTTGACGCTCGACAGGTGCCGCTTCAATAATGGCATCAATAGAGTCTTGAAAACCCATTTCCAACATCTTGTCAGCTTCGTCTAAAACAAAGGTATTCATTTCATCTAGATTGATGCGACCTTTATCTAAGTGATCCAAAATTCGACCAGGCGTGCCAACAATAATGTGCGCGCCGTGCTCAAGAGAACCTATTTGCGGCCCCATTGGTGTACCACCACATAAAGTTAATACTTTTATGTTGTGAATACCGCGAGCCAGCTTACGAATTTCAATCGCAACTTGGTCGGCCAATTCACGGGTGGGGCATAACACCATGGCTTGAATGCGAAAACGTTTTACGTCTAGATTTTGCAGTAAACCCAAACCAAATGCCGCGGTTTTACCTGAGCCAGTTTTGGCTTGCGCGATAATATCTTTACCTTCCAAAATAACCGGTAAGCTTTGAGCTTGTATCGGTGTCATTTGGTCATAACCTAATGTTGTTAGGTTGTCGGTAAGTTCAGGTTTTAGTGAAAGTGTAGAAAAACAGTGTGCAGACAAAACAGGTGACCTTGATGGGTAATTGTAAGGTCGTAAGTATAGCAGTCTATTGGATGAATAAGTATTTGTGTTGCTGAATTTGTTTTATCGCGTAACGAGTTGGCTATAGGTAACAGCCAACTCGTTATAAAGCATTAGAAAAATTGCGGTTAGAACATTAAACCAATTTTAAGAAATTCGATGTCGAACATCACTGCTTTGTCTTCTAACGTATCAAAACTGTTTAACGAAGACGTGTCGTATTTGTCGTTGTCGCCAAAGTAGCGGCCAAGCAAAATGCTGCTGCCCCAATATAAACCTGAGTTAAACATCTTACGGTAACCAAAACCAAAACCAAGTCCCAGCTTAGTTGTATCAGAGTTGATTGTGGTTAAGCGTGTTGCACCAGAAAAATAATACCCTTCGATGCCCTTATTTAAAAACTTACGGTAGTGGGCACTGATGTTTAATGCCGTAAATTGGTCTTCGCCGTTTTGAATGTTTTTGTAGTCGATTGGAAACGCAATTTCAGTGCTGTTATTACGATTAAAAATAGACACACCAGCATTAAAATATACCCGGGAGTCAGTGCTGGCAATAAAGGTCAGAGGGTTGATTTCAGCCCCGATGGTAAGTTGTTTACTCTTTAAACCTTCAGTGAAAGTGTTGGCAGAAATAACGGTAGAAAACAGGGTCAGTACTAAGCCTAAACTTAACAGCGCACTTACACGAATGATGCGTAACATTTTGATTCCTTTTAGAACACGGACTAAGCACGACAAGATCTCCCTCGGCGTGCATTTTTAAAGGCGCGCAGTAAACTACGTTACAGCCTAAAAATCAACATATATACATTATAAGCAAGATCCATATTAAAAGAGCATTATTACCAATATTACGTTCTAGTTAACTATTTTCTTATATAAATCATTTAATAAAGTACAGAAATCGGGTTTGTAACATTTCTTTATTGGCATAATTATTAACTGTATATATACTGTTTTTATATACAGTATTGTACGCGGTGCGAGTAACATTATGTTAGAAATTGATAAATATCAGAACCGAGGCCTTATTTGGTTCGGCAATAAAAATGATCAACTTGTTGGTCGGGTAAAAACCGGATTTGTGACTTTAGATAATGCGCTTTCAGGAGGATTACCGCCACAGGGGGTGATGGAAATTAAAACCCCAATGGGCATTGGTGAGCTTCGCCTTATGTTGCCTTATTTGAAGCAAAAACAGACGTTGGGTTTACTCGTATTTATTGGACCGCCGGCGATGCTCGACGCTGAGTTTTTAGCGGCTAATGATATTGACCTTAGCAAGGTTTTAGTGATCTCAGAATATGAATCAGAACGCATGTTATGGGTTGCTGAACAATGCTTAAAAAGCGGCAGTTGTGGTGCCGTGTTATTGTGGCAAAAAACATTGTCGATAAAGCAGTCTCGTAGATTGTTATTGGCCAGTGAACAAGGTGAAAGCAGTTTGTTGCTTTATCGAATTATGACGCATCAGCAGGAACAAACTGGGGTATTTTCTATTCCGTCTAATGTCAGCATGACCCTCGCCCCCGCACCAGAGGGCATAACCGTGAATATCGACAAGCAACGAGGCGGTCGCAGCTTCAAAGGCTTGTCGGTAGACATGCGGGACATATGGCCAGACTTAACAACGTCGCCTATCTCAACCACAAATGTTGTGGCATTTCCGAAAGTTGCAGTTCACTAGGTTCGCTTATGTTGTGGTTATATCTCGACTTTCATTCTTTGCAACTTGACGCTCTCGACAGCTCAAGAGAAACCTTGCGAACAGAGCTGACTCCAGCACCAGAGGTTGTGATTATTGTCGACGCTAAAAAGAATGAAGTTGTGCAGCTTAACGCGATGGCAAAAAGCCAAGGCATAACACAAGGCATGGGATTGGCAACCGCCTTGTCTTTGCACCAGCATATACAGGTAATGGAGTACAAACCGGATATTGAATTTAGGACATTGCAGCAACTGGCACAGTTGTTATATGAATTTACAGCGGATATTGCCTTAGCCTTTCCCCACGGCATGTATTTACGTATCGACAATATGTTGTGCTTATATAAGGGGCTGCTGTCTTATTGGCAGCAAATTGAATATGTGCTTAAACCAATAGGATACCAATACGATTATGCAACAGGTACGACGCCCGCAATGGCTAAGGTATTGGCGCAAGCTAAGCTAAACACTTTGCTGGATGATCCTAAAAAGCTAAAACAGGCTTTGTATGGTTTGGCGATTGAACAGCTTGAACTCGAGCCTAAAGCCCTTAATGCATTGCATCGGGTTGGTGTGAAACAAACTAAACAGTTGTTGGCGCTGTCTTTAAAAGAAATGGCAAAACGCTTTGATATTCATCTACTCAATTATATTGGCAAGTTGATGGGGGAGTTTAAACATGGTCTTATTTTTTATCGCCCACCTGCGGAATTTAATGTTGATATTGAGTTGTTATTTGAGATTGAAAACAGCCAAATATTACAACACCCAATTAAACGATTATTAATCCAACTCGAACAATTTTTAAGTATACGTGGTTTAGTCACTCAACAATTAACCCTACATCTACGCTATCGTTACTTGGAATTTATCGAACTGAGCATTAACCGGGCTCAGGGAGAATACAAAATGGAAAAGTGGTTGTCCCTCGTACGGTTAAAATTAGAGAGTGTAAAGCTCGCTGAGCCAGTGGTGGCCATCCGATTGTTAGCTCGGCAGTTACGGCCGTTAACTGCTGACAGTGGTGACTTATTTAGTCAAAAGTCGCCCCAAGTTTCGGTGGATGAACTTGTGGCGGTAATACAAGCTAAGCTCGGGGATAATAAAGTCAAAGGGGTATGTTTAATTGATCAACATCACCCACAGTTAGCCACTCAGTATAGCGAAGGACTTGCTATCGAGAATACTATAGAAAATACCAAAGGGCGGGCAGCTGATCAAAAAACATTTGAGGGGCGGTACAAGTTGCGGCCAAGCTTAATGACGGCTGTGGCGGTGCCATTAAAGGAACATGTCTCTATATTGCATGGGCCAGAGCGAATACAAACCAATTGGTGGCACGAACATTCAATTCAGCGAGATTACTATATTGCCCGTAGCGACAAGGGGCGACTGTGCTGGGTATATCGTACGCCACAAAAAAATTGGTATTTACAGGGGTACTTTGCGTAACGGCAAGTAAATAACAATCATGAGTTATGCTGAATTATCCTGTTTTAGTAATTTCACCTTTTTGCAAGGCGCATCCCATCCAGAGGAATTAGTGGTGCAAGCGACCTTGCTAGGTTACAACGCAATAGCCATTACCGATGAATGTTCTGTTGCTGGTGTTGTCCGAGCATATAGTCAGATACGGCAGGATAACTTGCCTATTAAGCTGATCGTTGGCGCGTATTTTCAATTTCAACAAGACTTAAAAATAACCTTACTGTGCCCTAACCGGCAAGGTTACGCTGAGCTATGTCGAGTGATAACAAACAGTCGACGGCGCTGCGAAAAAGGGCAATACGAGTTAACCGAGTGGGATCTTAAATCTCTAAAGCATTGTTTAGTTTTGTGGCACGCCGATGGTGATGCAGAGCTTGATTTACACTGGGGGCGGTTCTTACTTGGGCTCAACAAAAGTATTCAACATAGATTATGGTTAGCCATAACCAGAACATTAAACGATGAAGAGCAACATTATACTCAGCACTGCGAACAAGTAGCTGTTAGCTTGCACATCCCCATGGTTGCTTGTGGGCAAGTGTTAATGCACAACCCCGAGCGTTTGCCGTTGCAACATGTATTACATGCGACACGCCTTGGTACGACTGTTGATAAGCTTGGTCGTCAAGGAATAAGCAATGCAGAGCGTTGCTTGAGGCCCCTTAAAAAATTGGTCAAGCTGTATAAACACGAATACCTGTTTGAAACGTTACTCATTGCTAACCGTTGTCAGTTTGATATGGGGGAGCTCAAATATGAATACCCATCAGAGCTGATCCCAAAAGATCAAACTCCCACGACTTATTTACGGATATTAGTAGAAGAGGGTAAAAAACGCCGTTTCCCACATGGGTTAAAACCGGAACTCGAAACGCTAATCGAAAAGGAACTCGGGCTGATAAAAGAAATGGAATATGAGCATTTTTTTATCACGATTTACGACATCGTACAGTTTGCTAAATCACAGAATATTTTGTATCAAGGACGAGGTTCAGCGGCCAATTCAGTTGTGTGTTATTGCCTTGAAATTACAGCGGTAGACCCGTCCCAAATAAGTGTATTGTTTGAACGCTTTATTTCAAAAGAACGCAACGAGCCGCCAGACATTGATGTGGATTTTGAACATCAGCGGCGAGAAGAAATTTTCCAGTATATCTATCAAAAATATGGTCGTAATCACGCAGCAATCGCGGCAACAGTTGTGACCTATAGAATGAAAAGCGCCATTAGGGAAGTGGGCAAAGCTCTAGGCTTTAATGATGTGCAGTTAGAATTTTTTATTAAAAACATTAATCGCCGAGACCGCGCGACACACTGGATTGACCAAGTCGTTGAACTAGGGCTTAACCCCAAGTCATTAAAAGCTAGGCAATTTGTTGAGCTGGTGGAGCAAATTAAGGGATTTCCGCGGCATTTATCGCAACACGTCGGAGGCTTTGTGATATCTGCCGGCCCACTGTATGAGTTAGTACCCGTCGAAAATGCAGCGATGGAAGGGCGAACTGTCATTCAATGGGACAAAGATGACTTAGAAACATTGCAACTGCTCAAAGTCGATGTACTGGCATTAGGTATGTTAACCGCCATTAGAAAAAGCTTTGACTTGATAAAAACCTACTATCAAAAAACCATTTCGATTGCCGACATAACCGCAACCGGTGACGATCCTAATGTGTATAAGATGATCTCAAACGCCGATACGATTGGGGTATTTCAAATTGAGTCACGGGCTCAGATGAGCATGTTGCCTAGATTAAAGCCCCATTGTTATTACGACTTAGTTATCCAAATTGCTATTGTTCGGCCTGGCCCTATTCAAGGCGGCATGGTGCACCCTTATCTGAAGCGGCGGATGGGATTAGAAGAGGTCAGTTATCCATCAACGGCGGTCAAGGATGTATTAAGTCGGACAATGGGGGTGCCTATTTTTCAAGAGCAAGTCATTAAACTTGCTATGGTCGCCGCGGGTTTTTCCGGCGGGGAAGCCGACCAACTTAGACGGGCAATGGCCAAGTGGAAAAAAAACGGCGAGCTCACTAAGTTTCAAACTAAGCTGACCGAGGGCATGTTGGCCCGTGGTTATACGTTGGAATTTGCTGAGCGTATTTTTAAACAAATCTGTGGCTTTGGTGAATATGGTTTCCCTGAATCGCATTCGGCCAGTTTTGCGGTATTGGCTTATGTATCGGCGTGGTTAAAATATTATTACCCAGAGGTCTTTTATTGCGCTTTATTAAACAGTCTTCCCATGGGGTTTTATTCACCGTCACAGCTTGTTCAAGATGCACAGCGACATCGTATTTATGTTTTGCCTTTGTGCATCAACCACTCAAATTGGGATCATGAATTGCAAATGGAAGCCGGGCAGTTAGCGCTACGTATCGGATTTAGGCTCGTTAAGGGCCTTCGAAAAATTACCGTGGATAAAATCGTCCAATACCGCATAGGGTGTCGATTTAGTCATGTTTCGCAACTAAAGCAATTGTCTATTGCACGTAACGAACTCGAAGCGCTGGCCAGCAGCAATGCACTTAAAAGTATTTCTGGAGACCGGTTTTCGAGCCGTTGGCAAATGATGGATATGGAACACGATTTACCGCTTTTTTCTCAAGTGAGTGATACGCCCTCAACATATCAAATTGCCCCGAGCGAATATGAAGAGTTGATTGAAGACTATTCGGCGTTAGGGCTGAGCTTGGACCGACATCCGATTCAATTGTTAAGGCAGTCAGGTCGGCTAGGTCGGTTTACCTCAGCGACGGATTTAGTCAATGTTAAACATAAAACGCCCGTTACCGTTGTCGGACTTGTGACCGGAAAACAAAGTCCAGGCACGGCATCTGGGGTGACCTTTATTACGCTAGAAGACGATACGGGCAATACCAATGTGGTGGTTTGGGTAGCGACAGCAAGGGCACAAAAGCAAAGTTACCTCACCGCTAAGGTCTTAAAAGTAAAAGGGATCTTAGAAAAAGAACAGCAAGTAACCCATGTTATCGCAGGTAAGTTAATTGACCTGACTCCCGAGCTTGAAAACTTGGAGCTAAAATCGCGGGAATTTCGATAGTCATCGGCAGTTGTTGAGAAAATAGGTAATTTGGTAGGTTTAGACAACTTAATAATGAGGGAGGGCGTAACCCATCACAACAATATGGGCAAACATCCAAACAGAGTCTATCTTTATACGAGAAAGTTAAAAAAATTAATTCAAACGTTTGTTTTAATTTTTTACTTAAGTAGTATGACCAGTTAATAACGATAAATAAAAGAGATAGAACATGAGTCAATACCAAGCTCCCGTCAACGACATGAACTTCCTGCTATTTGACGTATTTAAAGTCCAAGAATTTTGGGCCAACAATGACGCGTTAAGTGAAGCAATCGATTTAGACACAGCAAAAGCTATTCTAGAAGAAAGCGCAAAAGTGACTGAACAAGCCATTGCACCTTTTAGCCGAGAAGCCGATGAAACCGGCGTGAGTTGGGATGACGGCACGGTGACGACACCAACAGCTTATAAAAATGCCTTTAATGTTATCGCTGAGGGGGGCTGGATTGGCTTAGCTGGAGACCCAGAGTTCGGTGGAATGGGGATGCCAAAAACATTGGCTGGTATGCACGAAGAAATGATGTGTAGTGCTGACTTAGCATTTGCTCTTTATCCCGGGTTAACTGCTGGTGCTTGTTTAGCAATCCATGCTCATGCCACAGAAGATCTTAAAAATACTTATCTCCCAAATATGTATGCAGGCACTTGGGCCGGAAGCATGTGTTTAACCGAAGCCCACGCAGGAACTGACTTAGGTTTAATAAAAACCAAAGCAATTGATAACGGCGATGGCAGTTATGAAATCACCGGTAGCAAAATATTTATTTCCGGTGGCGAACAAGATTTAACAGACAACATAGTCCATTTAGTATTAGCTAAATTACCGGGGGCACCAGAAGGGTCTCGCGGTATATCTCTGTTTATTGTTCCTAAATTTAACATTAATGATGACGGCAGCTCAGGTTCAGAAAACAAAGTTACTTGTGGTTCGATTGAGCACAAAATGGGTATTCATGGTAGCGCCACCTGTGTCATGAACTTTGATGGTTCAAAGGGCTTTTTAGTTGGTGAGATCAACAAAGGTTTAGCCTGCATGTTCACTATGATGAACTATGAACGTTTATTAGTTGGACTTCAGGGACTTGGTGCTGCTGAGCGCTCATATCAAAACGCTCTAGCATACGCTTTAGACCGCGGGCAGGGCAAAGGTCTACCTCGAATGAAAGAAGGTGCGACTGACCCAATTATTGTCCACCCTGATGTTCGCCGCATGTTGTTAAACATGAAGGCTATGAACGAAGGTGGTCGTGCATTTACTACTTATGTCTCAACTCAACTCGACGCTGCTAAATATCAGCCCGACCCAGCGCTAGCAAAAATATCAGCGGCAAAAGCGCAGCTATTAACGCCTATAGCTAAAGCATTTGTTACTGATATCAGTTTAGATATGTGTATCGCGGGGCAACAAGTGTTTGGCGGTCACGGTTATGTGCGCGAGTGGGGGCAAGAGCAACTGGTTCGCGATACTCGAATAACGCAAATATATGAAGGCACCAATGGCGTTCAAGCACTTGACTTAATGGGCCGAAAAGTTGCGATGGATGGTGGCGAAACGGCTAAGTTATTTGCCATTGAAATTAAACAATTTATTGCAGAACAAAGCGGTGGTTTTCCAACGGAAATGGCAGCATTGTCAGACGCGGTGGATGATCTCGTTGCCGTAACAACAACGGTATTAACTAAAGCTGCGACAAATCCAAACGAAATTGGCGCGGCATCTGTTGATTACTTGCACCTTTTTGGTTATGTCATGTACGGCTATATGTGGGCGAAAATGATGGTGGCCGTGTCTGATGTTGAAGATAAAAAGCTGGCGAGTTCAAAAATAAAAACAGGTCGCTACTATTTTCAACGATTATTGCCAAAAGTAGCAAGTCTCAAGTTACAAATCGAAGCCGGTGCTGAGATATTATTCAGCCATGATACGGACGATTTTTAATTAAAATCAATAAAGGCAAACAATGGGCAATGTAAATTCTGTGTTGTTTGCCAACTCTCCCTAACATGTTTCAAATACGCCAAGGTAAAGCCCTTGATAAATCTATTTTGCTAACTGGATAACCAGCAAAATAAACAGTCCAAAACTTATTCCTTGCCAAAACATCACTGGATCTCGCTGAATCAGAGGTGGTTTAGTGCGTGACACATAGCTGGAACTTGGATGTTTAAGATCATGTATAAATTCAGACAATACTTGATATCGTTGTAGTGGGTCGATTTGCAAAGCTTTATACAAAGCATCATCCACCCAAGCGGGTAATTCGGAGTCATCATCAATGAGAGTTTGGTAATTAAGCTTTTTCTGTGCAGAAAAGCTTTTTGCCTGCGCAATTTTGGTCCCATATGGAAATGAGCCTGAGAGCATTTGGTAAGTTATAACTGCTAAAGAATAGAGATCTGAGCATTGTGTACCGGCTTTCCCTAAGAAATACTCCGGTGCAGAATATCGCATAGTGCCTCGAATTTCGTTGTCGTATTCACTTACCCCGGCAATGTAGGTTGAACCAAAATCAATGATTTTCACGGTATTGTTACTATCAATCATAATATTTTTTGGGCGAATATCCTGATGGATCATTTCTTGTCGGTGGAAGGCTTGTAACCCTTTTGCAATTTGTTCAACTATTGAACGAACTTGAATTAACGAGGGTTTTGGGTTGTCTATCATCCATTGCTCAAGAGAAATGCCGTCGATGTATTCAGTCACTAAGTAAAGGTAATTACGTTTACGACTAGAGAGAACTGCTTTGGCAACGTATGGATTTGTTACACGTTTTGCTATCCACTCCTCTAGCATAAACTGCTCAAGGTAAGCGGTATCTGAGCGCAATTCAGTTGAAGGCGTTTTAATAACGACTAACTGTTCAGATTCAATATCTTTCGCCAAAAATACATGGCTACGGCTACTTATGTAGATTTCACGAATAATTTCAAAACCGTCAAATATCATTCGGGCGTTAAGTCTTGGCGGTAAAGGCAAACTCGTAAGTCGGTGAACTTCTTCTAATTCGTAATTCGGGACATGGTCCACTCTAACTATTTGAATTGATAAGTTGTCATTACTGCCAGCCTCTAAACAGGCTGCCAAAATGTCGCCCGCCGCGTGTTGTAATGTAATGGAATGGGCAATTATCTTACGCATTACTTCATGTTCGATAAATTCATATATGCCATCAGTTGCCAAAATGTATATGTCGCCTTTTTCCAGCGATTGAGTTTGGTAATCGATTTCTAAATTTTGATCTATCCCTAATCCTCGAGTTAAATAACTAACCTCGGTTGAAACGACCTTTCGGTGGTCTTCTGTCAATTGGTCTAGTTCGCCATTAGCAAGTCGATAAATTCGAGTATCGCCAGTATGGAGTATATGAGCAGTATTAGACTTTAAAATGAGCGCACTGAAGGTACAAACATACCCTTTGTCTTTATTAAATCGGTGAGGGCTATTTTGAGTTTGAGCACATAATAATGAATTAATTGACCTTATCACTTTCTGCGCTGATGATTTGACAGACCAAGAGTCAGACGTACAGTAGTAATCTTCCAAAAATCCCAGAACGGCTGACTCACTTGCCTCTTGGCTAACATCGCTAGAACTTATGCCGTCAGCCATCGCTAAGACAATGCCTTTGGCGCTCAATTGAGGTTCTTTAGGAACAACACTGCCAGCGAAGTCTTGGTTAACGGGTTTTAACCCCTTGTTTGTTGCATAACCAATAGTCACTGCGAGAGGTTGATTCATTGTCGGATTCCTAAAAAAAGACTCCGCTAGCTAGGCAGACGGAGTCGCAAAGATAAATTTTAGAAGCTAATTAGCTCGCTTTCAATTTACGTTCCGGTGATGTTTTTACATGGGTAAGGTAAAGAGGCAAGCCAACTAACAATAGACCACCTGCAAGGTTACCTAATACCGTTGGAATTTCATTCCAAAGTAGGTAATCGTATACGGTGAAGTCGCCACCCATGATCATAGAAAACGGGAACAAGAACATGTTCACGATTGAATGCTCAAAGCCCATAAAGAAGAACAGCATAACTGGCATCCACATTGCCGCCATTTTACTGCCAGCAGAGGTCGAAATCATCGCACCAACAACACCCATTGAAACCATCCAGTTACATAACATACCGCGGATAAAAATTGTAATCCAACCGCCTATGCCATGTTCTTGGTAACCTACGGTTCTTGATTCACCAATTGAAGCGACTTTTGCTGCAATAGCCCCACCATCTGCTGAATAGCCGTAAGTTAAAATAAAGGACATCAAAAATGCGGTTGTTAACGCCCCGCCGAAGTTACCGATAAAGACCAGTCCCCAGTTTCGCATTACGCCACCAAAAGTAACGCCGGGACGTTTATCAAATAAAGCCAGTGGTACTAATGTAAATACACCAGTTAGCAAGTCAAACTTCATTAAATAAAGCATGATGAAACCAACCGGAAACAGGCAGGCTCCTAAGATAGCGCTACCCGTTTTTGTTGCAACGGTAATTGCAAATATGGCCGCCAAACCTAAAATTGCTCCGGCCATAAAAGCCCTAATTATTGTGTCCTTCGTCGACATGTAAACTTTTTGTTCACCTGCGTCGACCATCTTTGTGACAAACTCACTTGGTTCGATATACGCCATTATTATTCTCGCCTATTCTAATTTGAAAATTGTTGTGTATTATTTTTATTAACTTACAGAGCATAATGAATGCCAGTAAGTTAACTTGTTGTAATTATTGTTTTTAAGGTTTTTTAGACTCGTTTTATTGCACTGTAAAAGAATGTGTTTGTTGTAAATATTGTCCTTCGAATGCAATTGCACCAAAATCGATCACCAGGTTTTATAAGGTAAAAATTTACCGTTAAGAGTTAGGATCACCCTGTCACCCTTTGGGTTTTCTTCTTTATCTACTTCCATTGAAAAATCGATAGCGCTCATGATGCCATCGCCGAATTTTTCCTGAATAACTTCTTTTAGTGTGTCGCCATAAACGCCCACAACTTCGTAAAGTCGGTAGATTAAAGGATCTTGAGGAATTGACTTGTCCCACTCTTTGGTCGGGAAACTCATAAGAGAAGCTTTTGCGTCTTCAGGTAATCCTAAGAACTCTACAAGTTTAGTTGCGGTTTCAGGTGGGCAACTATTCATGCCCAAACACGCTGAGGTAGTCCAAACATCTGATTTACCAATTGCATCGGCGATTGCCTGCCAAGTCAGGTCGCGTTCTTTTTTTATGGCAAATATTAACTCTGTTACATCGATTCTTTTCATATTGATACCTTTGTCAGTTTGATTCTATTTGGGCTGAATTGAACCTAGGTGGTGCATTCATTGATCTGCGTAAGTCTGTTTAAGTCAAATTGCCGCAGAGCTGTTAAATAAATTAGTGCTTGTATCTGTTATTGCTACTTTTGTGCCAAACGATAGGTTGTTGTTAAGTTGTTGTATATTAATAAGTTATGTTGTTTTTATGGCTCTTTTTTCAACCACGAAATTTCGTTGGTAACGATTTTTCGTGGTTATTTCAACGAAATGTCGTTGTTGGCTTAAAGATTGAAGGTCTAATTACTAAATAGAAGAACACAACGATATCACCTACGTTTCGGATGCGAGGGAATATGCTTTGCATCGAACGCGACTTGAGGTTTTTAATGCTAAATCACTTATTTCATAAAGCACCTACAGCAATGGTGTTGATAGAACCGCGGGAAAACCGTCTATTACGTGTCAATAAGCAAGCGGAGCTAATGTTTGGCATCGATAAGCAGCAACTTGAACTATTAACGGCGACGCAGTTTTTCTCTGAGTGTTTAGATTTGTTTATGGTATTTACACAGCAAATTTTGGAGCAAGGGCAGGCGTGGTCTGATGAATTGACCATACAGGTAAGCGGCATATCTATCGGGCTTGAGATTAACGCAAACAAGCTTGATGACTGTATCTTATTGAGTTGTGAGCGACGCGCTGAAAACGATAAAAGACGTTTTATGTCGAAGCTTAATGAAAAATACCAAGCTGGTATGTTTCATTGGAGCCAGGACGAAACCGTATTTGAAGAAATCGAGCGCCAAAATCAATTGCTTTTAAAGGCTGTAGGTGACGGAATTTATGGTGTCGACACCAAAGGCAACGCAACGTTTGTTAATGCAGCTGCCGAAGCATTATTGGGCTGGACCAAAGAAGAGTTGATTGGCGTTAATATTCACGAGGCAATACATTATTCACACGCAGACGGTTCTCCTTATCACACGCATCAATGTCCTATATTCGCAGCCTTCCATGACGGAGAGGTGCACAGTGTCGACAACGAGGTGTTTTGGTGTAAGTCCGGTCGGGCTATGCCAGTTGAATACATGAGTACTCCTGTAACTGAAAACGGTATTTTAGTTGGTGCGGTAGTGGTTTTTCGTGATATTACCCAGCGCAAAAAGACCGAGTCTGAACTGCGCAATGCATTGGAACAAGTGGACTCATTAAAAGCGCGCTTGGAAATGGAAAATGCGTATCTAAAAGAAGAGCTAAATGCAGACTTTAACCATCACCAAATCATTGGTAACAGTTCTCAAGTTAAACATATGGTGCATCAAATCGAACTTGTAGGACCGACGGATGCAAATGTACTCATAACCGGTGAGTCAGGTACAGGTAAAGAGTTAATTGCCCGAGCCATACACGAAGTTAGCCAAAGAAAAGCGAGGCCACTAATCCGGGTTAACTGTGCTGCTATTCCAGCGGAACTGTTTGAAAGTGAATTTTTTGGGCATGTAAAAGGCGCGTTTTCAGGCGCGGTATCCGATCGATTAGGACGGTTTCAACTAGCCGATGGTGCGACAATTTTTCTAGATGAAGTTGGTGAAATTCCGCTACAGCTTCAAAGTAAACTATTGCGGGTTTTGCAGGAACAACAATTTGAACGGGTTGGCGAGTCTACCACTCGCAAAGTGGATGTACGGGTTATCGCCGCAACAAACAAAGACCTAAAACAGCTTGTTGCTGAAAATAAATTTCGTGAAGATCTGTATTTTCGACTTAACGTATTTCCACTTCATTCTCCGCCATTAAGAGAGCGTCGTGGCGATTTGGGATTATTGGTTAAACACTTTGTACGTAAGGCCTGTCGTCGATTTAACAAACCAACATTAAAAGTTTCACTCGCCCAGATGCAGCACGTTGAACAATATAATTGGCCTGGCAATATTCGTGAGCTTGAAAATATAATAGAGCGGCAGGTGATACTCGCAGTGAGTGATAAGTTAAATTTTGAATTTTTAAGCCAAGAGCCAACATCAAGAAGCGTAGCTAAAACCGCACTGTCGCTGCCTAACATTGTCAATGCGCTACAGCATAAGGAAATGGAAAAATTGAATATTGAGAAAGCACTTAGTCAAAGCGCGGGCAAAATATATGGCGATAACGGCGCTGCAGAATTATTAGGTTTAAAACCGACGACATTGGCTTCGAAAATGAAGAAATATCAAATAGATCGCCATCTTTATTCATAACGACTTATTAGGCGACTCGTGAATATCAATAGTCACCTAAGCTAATTAATAACGTTTGAACGCCATTAACGTCCAATTTTAAAATCGAGTTGTACCCTTGAAGTTGCTTCGACAGGCTCGCCGTTTTCAAATTTAGGGGCGTATCGCCAATTCTCAACTGCGTCGATTGGTGCCCTTTGGAATTTTTTACTGCCGCCATATTCCGTCGAAATAGGGTCTTTTACAAAGCCATTTGCATCTATCACAAATTCAACAATAGCGTAGCCGTCTTTACGAGAGCGCACTGCTGACTGAGGGTATTGAGGTTGCGTTCGGTATAGTGGCTTTGGCAACTGGTTATCATCCCAAGGCGTCATTTGGCCAATTGCTTTACAATGATTAGTCGCCTGATCACTTTCACCAATTTTCTCATATGCTTTAACTAAAACAGCATGGGTGGTAAGTTCTAAAGGGTGAGTCGGGCCATCTAAATTGTAAAAAACATCTAAGTTTTTTGATAACATTGCTATGGCTTTGTCAGTTTTCCCCGTCGCAATATAGTAGTTTCCGGTGTAATAATTAGAATATACAAGTTGTCTTTCATTCGCAGGTAAGTGTTTACTCAAATAGTCATTTGCTTCGATAAGGACTCTGCTTTTTGGCGAACCTAAAGAGAGTAATTCGGCGCCAATATCCGCTTGAGTCTTTGCAACAAGTAAAGGTTTAGAGTCTTTATGGCTATCCAATAAAGATAGTGCCTTTTGGTAATACTTTATTTGTTTATTTTTGCTTTTCCGCTGATATGACTTAGCAACTAATATGTAAAGGTCAACGATTGCAAGGCTGTCTTCTTTATACTCTTCTAAATAAACATCTATATAAGGAAGCAGAAGTTCATTTGCAAGTTTGAATTCCTTATTATCTATATAGGCGGTTGCCAAATTGGACGCCAAATTTGCAGTATTTACACTATTTGAACCAAATAAGCGCTTTCCGGTGTTATAGGCGTTAAGCCCAGTACGAATGGTTAACTCAATATCTTCAGATTCAAGCGCATTTTTAAACGCATCATAGGCGATATTAAAACTGCGCTTTAACGCGTTATCTTCTGCAGCTAGAGCGCAGGTTGACATTAAAAAGGCGACAAATAAAAATCCAATTCTAGGCATGAACAATCCCTGTAATAAATAGTAGTGTTTCGCCATTATTGACGAAATGGGCAGCGCTCGCAATAATTCACTAAATCAGTCATTCAGCTTATTAATAAGTTTTGGGTATTGAGTGTTTGCAAGACCGTTTACAACATCGTTTAATCTAAGGATGGTTATTCCGCCATACCCGTCATTCATTAACGCATCGGTAATATTGTTCCACCCCGTCTGTGATGATGTGCCTGCAGCCAACGCATTTTCTCCTTTCACCGTGACACCTTGCCTTTTTGCCTCTTTTCCGACCCAGCTAACAAGCGTCTTGGCCAATGAAAAGGAAGGGGATACTGGGTTGTCAGACATTTCTAAACAGGTGAAGTGCAAAATGACTTGGCGTTCAGTCGTTGAATGTTTTGCAGCTAGACCAATGGCAGCTTTATAACCATGACCAACACCTTTATTATTTAGTTTGCTTCTAAACTCGGCTGATATAACCCCAGCCGATAATTCAGCAGCTCGAGCCAAATGTGAAGGGGCAGCCATTAACCAATGGATGCCAGGGACCTTATAACCTAAGTCGATATTTTTAAATGCTTTTGAGAAGCCACGCTGTGCTGCAGTTATTAATCGGTCGCCGTGTTTCATTAGGGACTGATGATACCAATCCAATATATCCAAGCCGTATGTTGAATTAAGGTGTTGACCGGTCGTAACAAACGTATCCATGTGCTTAGGTAACTCAATTTGTTCCAGTGCCGTATACGAGGTCTGCCAAGCTTTATTTATATTAGACAAACTTTGGTATTTACTAAGTATGGACTGTTGAAAGTCGCTAATAGCTAACAGACCAAATGACTGAAATGCCCCCCGAGTTGGATAACCGGTATTGGTATCATGGCTATTATATGAAGGGTATCTAAGTTCACCCGCTGGTCCCATGCTTATATTGAGTTCATCAAAGTTAACAGCCATGTGCGCATAATGTGATTCAAACGCTGACATAAACTCAATGTATTGCGGAATTACGAGGTTGTCAGCCCAAAGTGAAACATACTCATTTGAATAGTTTCCTTGTTCACTTTTATACATGAGGTCAGTCGGCTTTAAAGCCTGAGCTTTCAGGTGCTCCGATTGTCCCGTGTTTTCGTTAGTATAATGTTGCCAAATCCAATTAGGGATAGGTACGTCGCAACTGTCACCGACATTTCCGCCACACTGATGGAAGGACATAATTGGTATGATCTGCAATCCTGCTGAGGTAATGGCGGAAAAGATGTTGTCATAATAAGACCAGTCGAACATCTGGTCGCCTTCGTTTTCAACTGCTCCCCACCAAACATCGACGGTGACTGCTTCTATGCCCATCTTTTTAGCAGTTTGAAGGTCATTTTTAAAATCACGCCATTGAGCTTGTGTGTCTAACCATAAAGGACCCATCACGTTGACGGACGTTGAGAACGCGGGGAGACTCCATAAACCTAACAAGGTAACCAGTAAAAGTGCTTTAAATAATTTAACCATAATGACCATGCGTATGCCGATATAATGTAGATAAGAGTGTCTGAAAAGCTTATTGGATGGAACAGGCATACGTATGCGTAGTGACTGAATCCCAATACGGCAGATAAAATACAATTTATGTAAATAAATTGTTGCATTTATAGTCAGACTCTATAGAATGCGCACTCCCATTTTGTATCTCGGTACAATTAATTTTTGGGCAAGCTAATAATTTTATATGTTCTTTCATTAGCTTGGTAGGTTAGCAATTGGCTAACCATATACAGGGGCTCCGATATGGAGTCCAATTAATATATAAAGAAAAACGCTTATTTCTCTTATAAGGAGAGGTGATGCGTGTTTTTTTATGCTCTTTCTAAAATGCTCTTTTTTTGAGGTTTAAAATGAATAGTCAACGTATTCGTATACGATTGAAAGCGTTTGACCATCGATTAATCGATACGTCAACACAAGAAATCGTTGAAACGGCTAAGCGTACAGGCGCGCAGGTTCGTGGTCCAATTCCACTGCCAACTCGTAAAGAACGCTTCACTATATTGGTATCCCCGCATGTAAACAAAGATGCGCGTGACCAATATGAAATTCGTACGCACAAACGTCTAATCGACATAGTTGAGCCAACAGAAAAAACTGTTGACGCACTTATGCGCTTAGATCTTGCTGCTGGTGTAGATGTTCAGATAAGTCTGGGTTAATCGGGGGTTTCAAAATGACTATAGGTCTAGTCGGACGTAAAGTGGGCATGACACGTATCTTCACAGAAGATGGCGTATCTGTACCAGTTACGGTAATTGAAGCAACACCTAATCGTGTTACTCAAATCCGTGACGAAGAAACCGACGGTTACCGTGCTCTTCAGGTAACTGCAGGCGATAAAAAAGCGAGCCGCGTAAACAAGGCAGATGCTGGTCACTATGCGAAAGCAGGTGTCGAAGCTGGTCGTGGTTTATGGGAATTCCGCTTAGCTGCAGATGAAGGTAACGGTATCGAAGTTGGTAACGAAATTACTGTAGAAGTATTTAACGACACTAAGTTAGTTGACGTTACAGGCACATCTAAAGGTAAAGGTTTCCAAGGTGGTGTTAAGCGCTGGAATTTCAGCATGCAAGACGCGACTCATGGTAACTCTCTTTCTCACCGTGCTCCGGGTTCAATTGGTCAAAACCAAACTCCAGGACGTGTATTTAAAGGTAAGAAGATGGCCGGCCAAATGGGTAACGTACGCACTACAACTCAGAATCTTGAAGTTGTTCGTGTAGACGCAGAGCGTAACTTACTTCTAGTAAAAGGCGCTGTACCAGGTGCAATTGGCGGAAACGTCGTAGTTAAACCTGCTGTTAAAGCGTAAACCGGAGATTAGTGATGAAATTAGATTTTGCAGGCGCAAACGGCGCTGTTGAAGTTTCAGAAGCTACTTTCGGCCGTGAGTTTAATGAAGCATTAGTTCACCAGGTAGTTACTGCATACGCTGCAGGCGCTCGCCAGGGTTCTAGAGCTCAAAAAACTCGCTCAGAAGTTAGCGGTGGTGGTAAAAAACCATGGCGTCAAAAAGGAACAGGTCGTGCCCGTGCTGGTACTATTCGTTCTCCAATTTGGCGTTCAGGTGGCGTAACATTCGCAGCCAAACCACAAGATCACTCACAAAAAGTGAACAAGAAAATGTATCGTGGTGCTATTCAAAGCATCCTTTCCGAACTTGTTCGCCAAGAACGTTTCGTAGTAGTTGACAACTTTGAAGTTGAAACTCCTAAGACTAAAGCACTAGCAGCTAAGTTGAACGAAATGAGCTTAAAAGATGTGTTAATCATAACTGAAGAAGTTTCAGAGAACTTGTTCTTGTCAGCACGCAACTTATATAAAGTTGACGTACGTGACGTGGCAACTATCGACCCAGTTAGTTTAATCGCTTTTGACAAAGTATTGGTAACTGCTGCTGCAGTTAAACAAATTGAGGAGATGCTAGCATGATAAGCGAAGAACGTTTGTTAAAAGTTTTGGTAGCTCCACATATCTCTGAAAAGAGTACTTTGGCACAAGAAGCTAACAATACTTTGGTTTTCAAAGTTGCAGTAGATGCGACTAAAGAAGAAATCAAAGCAGCGGTTGAGAAACTTTTCGAAGTTGAAGTTAAAAAAGTTAACTCTTTAAACGTTAAAGGTAAAGCCAAGCGCACAGGCGCTCGCATGGGCCGTCGTAAGAATTGGAAAAAAGCTTACGTGACTCTTGTTGAAGGTCAAACTTTAGACGTTGAAGAAGCAGCTGCAGAGTAATTGGAGAATTGAAAAATGGCTTTAGTAAAATGTAAACCAACTTCTCCAGGTCGTCGTCATGTAACGAAAGTTGTTAACACTGACCTACATAAAGGCGCACCGTACGCACCGCTTTTAGAGAAAAAATCTAAATCTGGTGGTCGTAATAACAACGGTCGCATTACTGTACGTCATATCGGTGGTGGTCATAAACAACACTACCGTTTAGTTGACTTCAAACGTAACAAAGATGGTATCCCTGCTACAGTTGAGCGTTTAGAATACGATCCAAATCGTAGTGCTAACATCGCTTTAGTTCTTTATGCCGATGGTGAACGTAAGTACATCATAGCGCCTAAAGGTCTTAAAGCTGGTGACCAGGTAATGTCTGGTATAAACGCACCAATCAAAGCTGGTAACTCTATGCCTATGCGTAATATGCCAGTAGGTAGCACAGTGCACAATGTTGAGCTTAAGCCTGGTAAAGGCGCTCAAATGGCACGTTCTGCTGGTGCATACGTACAAATCTTGGCTCGTGATGGTCAATATGTAACTCTACGTCTTCGTTCAGGCGAAATGCGTAAAGTACTATCTGATTGTCGTGCGACTCTAGGTGAAGTGGGTAACGCTGAACATATGCTTCGTCAGCTTGGTAAAGCTGGTGCAAGCCGTTGGCGCGGTATCCGTCCGACTGTCCGTGGTGTCGTAATGAACCCGGTAGATCACCCACACGGTGGTGGTGAAGGTCGTACTTCAGGTGGTCGTCACCCGGTTACTCCATGGGGTAAACCGACTAAAGGTGCTAAGACTCGTAAGAACAAACGCACGGACAAGTATATTGTTCGCCGTCGTAATAAATAATTAGTGAGGTAATACCATGCCACGCTCTCTCAAGAAAGGTCCTTTTATAGACCTGCACTTGCTGAAGAAGGTCGAAGCAGCTTTGGAAAGCGGGAACAAGAAGCCTATAAAGACTTGGTCTCGTCGCTCAATGATCATTCCAGATATGATTGGATTGACCATTGCTGTTCATAATGGTCGTCAACACGTTCCAGTGTATGTATCTGACGAAATGGTTGGCCATAAACTGGGTGAATTTGCACCGACTCGTACATACCGCGGTCACGCGGCTGACAAGAAAGCTAAGAAGAAGTAAGGAGTAAAAAATGGAAGCATTAGCTAAACATCGTTTTGCCCGCACTTCTCCACAGAAGGCTCGCTTGGTAGCTGACCAGATCCGTGGTCTACCAGTCGACAAGGCACTCGACGTATTAACTTTCAGCAACAAAAAAGCTGCTGTTTTGGTTAAGAAAGTATTGGAATCAGCGATTGCAAACGCCGAACATAATGAAGGCGCAGACATCGACGAACTTAAAGTTGCTAAAATTTTGGTGGACGTAGGTCCAACAATGAAGCGCATTAAGACTCGTGCGAAAGGTCGTGCAGATCGCGTTTTAAAACGTTCTTCACACATAACTGTAGTAGTTGCGGACTAGGAGATTAACTAATGGGTCAAAAAGTACATCCAACGGGGATTCGCCTAGGTATCACTAAACCATGGGTTGCTACCTGGTACGCGAATACGAAAGAATACGCAGGTCAACTAAACGGCGATATTAAAGTACGCCAATACTTGACTAAAGAATTAAAGAACGCTTCAGTTTCAAAAATCACAATTGAGCGTCCTGCAAAATCGATTAAAGTAACAATTCACACGGCTCGTCCGGGTGTTGTAATCGGTAAGAAAGGCGCAGATGTTGAGAAGCTACGTAATGTAGTTGCGAAATTGACTGGTGTCCCTGCTCAAATCAACATTGCGGAAATCCGCAAACCTGAGTTAGATGCGCAGCTTGTAGCTGATAGCATTTCTAGCCAGCTTGAGCGTCGTGTTATGTTCCGTCGTGCTATGAAGCGCGCAGTTCAAAACGCAATGCGTGTTGGAGCAAAGGGTATCAAAGTTGAAGTAAGCGGTCGTTTAGGCGGAGCAGAAATTGCACGTTCTGAGTGGTATCGTGAAGGTCGTGTTCCACTACACACTTTACGTGCTGACATCGACTATGCTACTTCTGAAGCATTAACTACTTACGGCATCATCGGTGTTAAGGTATGGATCTTTAAAGGTGAAGTACTTGGTGGTTTCGGTTCTATCTCTCAAGAAGAACCAAAACAACCTAAACCAGCGAAGAAACGTCGTAGCCAGAAAGCTAAGTAGGGAGTAGACGATGTTACAACCAAAACGTACAAAATTCCGTAAGCAGCATAAAGGCCGCAACCGCGGACTAGCACTGAACGGTAACAAGGTTAGCTTTGGTACTTTCGGTCTTAAAGCTACTGGTCGTGGTCGTATGACTGCTCGCCAAATTGAGGCAGCTCGTCGTGCGATGACTCGTGCCGTGAAACGTCAAGGTCAAATTTGGATCCGCGTTTTCCCTGACAAACCAATAACAGCTAAGCCGTTAGAAGTTCGTCAAGGTAAAGGTAAGGGTAACGTTGAATATTGGGTTGCAGAAATTCAACCTGGTAAAATGTTATACGAGATGGATGGTGTAGCCGAAGAGTTAGCGCGTGAAGCATTCCGCCTAGCTGCTCGTAAACTTCCATTCAAAACCACTTTTGTAACTAGAACGGTGATGTAATGAAAGCTAGCGAACTTAAAGATAAAAGCGTAGAAGAGCTTAAAGCTGAACTACTAGGTTTGTTACGTGAGCAATTCAATTTGCGCATGCAACATTCATCAGGTCAACTAGCTCAAACTCACTTACTGAAAGAAGTACGTCGCAACATAGCACGTGTGAAAACAGTAATTACACAAACTAAGGCAGGTGCGTAATGAGCGATATTATCCGTACATTACAAGGCCGCGTAGTTAGCAACAAGGCAGAGAAATCTATCGTTGTTTCTATCGAACGTAAGGTTAAACACCCTATCTATGGTAAATTCGTTAAGCGTACAACTAAGTTGCATGCACATGACGAAACAAACCAGTGTGATATTGGTGACACGGTTACAATCCGTGAATGCGCTCCGATTTCTAAGTTAAAAACTTGGACATTAGTAGACGTAATCGTAAAAGCTAAAGAACTTTAATTAATTAAAGCCTTTTGTTTAAAAACCGGAGCTTAGGCTCCGGTTTTTTTATCCCTTTAATATTTTAATCATTTTGCTTCTAAAACTAACTAGAGATATGGCGTGTATTAAGCCTTTAAGACTAATTTGTTTATTCATTGAACATTTTTTAATCTTAGGTTGTATTCAGTGTCCTGTTCAGTTACACTTGCGCGCCCTTTTAGGGGGTAGATTGTTCTTGTGTATCTTGAACGTCTTGAAAGTAGCTTGTCCGAAAGGGCATATGAAGTAAATTTAATAGTGGAGCACTAAACATGATCCAGATGCAAACTACGTTAGACGTGGCTGATAATTCAGGCGCTCGTCGCGTACAGTGTATTAAGGTTCTAGGTGGCTCTCACCGACGTTATGCCCGTATAGGCGACATCATTAAAGTTTCTGTGAAGGAAGCAATTCCTCGCGGTAAAGTTAAGAAAGGTGATGTCCTAAACGCGGTGGTAGTTCGCACTAAGTCAGCGGTTCGTCGTCCAGATGGTCAAGCCATCCGTTTCGATAGTAATGCAGCTGTTATATTGAACGCCAACTTGCAGCCAATTGGTACTCGTATCTTCGGCCCAGTAACTCGTGAATTGCGTAGTGAAAAGTTCATGAAGATTGTATCTTTGGCACCTGAAGTAATTTAAGGAGCTGAAAATGGCAAGCAAAATTCGTCGTGATGATGAAGTCATCGTAATTACTGGCAAAGATAAAGGTAAGACTGGTAAAGTTTTACAAGTTATCGCTGGTACTGAACGAGTAATCGTTGAAGGAATTAACCTAATCAAGAAGCACACTAAGCCTGTACCACAGTTACAGCAGCCTGGTGGGATCATTGAGAAGGAAGCTTCTGTAAACGTTTCAAATGTAGCGATTGTTAATCCAGAAACTGGAAAAGCAGATCGTGTAGGTTTTAAATTTGAAGACGGCAAAAAAGTTCGTTTCTTCAAATCTAATAATAAAACTATCTAATCTTGGAGTATAACGTGGCGAAACTGCATGATACTTTTAAAGACAGCGTAGTGCCTGAATTGATGAAACAGTTCGGCTACACATCTGTCATGCAAGTCCCTCGACTTGAGAAAATTACCTTGAACATGGGTCTGGGTGAAGCTCTAGCGGACAAAAAAGTACTTGAATCAGCAACATCTGACATGGAATCTATTGCCGGTCAGAAGGCTGTTGTTACTCGTGCTCGTAAGTCTGTTGCAGGCTTCAAAATCCGTGAAGGATACCCGATCGGTGCCAAGGTAACTCTACGCGGTGAGCGTATGTGGGACTTTTTAGAGCGCTTAATTACTATCGCTCTACCTCGTGTTCGTGACTTCCGTGGCTTAAATCCTAAGTCATTTGACGGTCGCGGTAACTATAGCATGGGCGTACGCGAACAAATTATCTTCCCTGAAATCGATTTTGACAAAGTAGACAAGGTACGTGGTTTAGATATCACTATTACTACTTCGGCAAAAACGAATGAGGAAGGTCACGCTTTGTTAGCTGCTTTCAACTTCCCATTTAAAGGATAAGGTGTAGAGTAATGGCTAAAAATTCAATGAAAGCGCGCGACGTAAAACGTGCTAAATTAGTTGAAAAATTTGCGTCTAAACGTTCTGAGCTTAAAGCAATCATCAAAGACGTTAACACGTCTGATGAAGATCGTTGGGCTGCAGTGCTTAAACTTCAAGAGCTTCCTCGTGATTCAAGCCCTTCGCGCCAACGTAACCGTTGTGCAGTGACTGGCCGTCCTCATGGCTTTTTACGTAAATTCGGCTTAAGCCGTATTAAATTACGTGAATCAGCTATGCGTGGTGAAGTTCCAGGCCTTAAAAAGGCTTCTTGGTAAGAATCTGGGAGTATTGAAAGATGAGCATGCAAGATCCTATCGCGGATATGTTCACCCGCGTACGTAACGGCCAAATGTCAAATAAGGTCGACGTAACAATGCCTTCTTCTAAAGTTAAGACAGCTATTGCTGAGCTTCTTAAGAATGAAGGTTTCATTACTGATTACGAAGTTTCAGGTGACGTTAAGAAAGAATTAAGCGTTACTTTGAAATATTTCGAAGGTAAATCTGTAATTGAAACAATTAAACGAGTTAGCCGTCCTGGTCTTCGTATTTATAAGAAGACTGACAACCTACCTAAAGTTATGGGTGGATTGGGCGTAGCTATCATATCTACATCAAAAGGTTTGATGACTGACCGTGCTGCACGCAAAGCGGGCATTGGCGGAGAAATCATCGGCTACGTAGCTTAATAGGAGAGTCTAATATGTCTCGTGTAGCAAAAGCACCTATTAACGTACCGGCCGGTGTTGAAATTTCTGTTTCAGGTCAGGACGTCAAAGTTAAAGGTAAAGTAGGCGAGTTAGCAATTAGTGTTAACGCCGCCGTTGAAGTTGTTGTTAACGACAACGTAGTAAGCACTCTACCACGTGAAGGTTTTCCTGATGCGTGGGCACAAGCTGGTACAGCTCGTGCGAATATCAACAACATGGTTGTTGGTGTTGCTGATGGTTTTGAGAAAAAACTTATTTTAAATGGTGTTGGTTACCGTGCAGCTGTTAAAGGCAACGTACTTAACTTATCACTTGGTTTTTCTCACCCAGTAAATTTCGAAGTGCCTACAGGCGTTACTGTCGAAGCTCCTAGCCAAACTGAAATTGTGGTTAAGGGCGCTAGCAAACATCTAGTTGGTCAAGTTGCAGCGAACATTCGCAAATATCGTGAACCAGAGCCGTATAAAGGCAAAGGTATTCGTTATAGCGATGAGAACGTTCGTCGCAAAGAGGCTAAGAAAAAGTAAGGTAAGACGATGGATAAGAAATCAGCTCGTTTACGTCGTGCCAAGCGCGCTCGCAGAACGTATATTGAAAACGGTGTTACTCGTTTAGTAATGCACCGTACGCCTCGTCACGCTTACGCTCAGGTAATTTCTCCTGAAGGTAAGGTGTTAGCGGCGGCATCCACTGTAGAAAAAGACATCCGCTCTGCGGTTGCTTCTACAGGTAACGTTGAAGCTGCGGCTGCGGTTGGTAAAGCAGTAGCAGAACGTGCGGTTAAGAATGGTGTAGCGAAAGTTTCATTCGACCGTAGCGGTTTTAAATATCACGGCCGTGTTAAAGCGTTGGCAGACGCTGCTCGCGAAGCCGGACTTCAGTTCTAGGAGTAGCGCATGTCGAATGTAGAAGCAAAACAGACTCAAACTGAATTCGAAGAGAAACTTATTGCGGTTAACCGTGTATCAAAAGTAGTTAAGGGTGGTCGTATATTCTCGTTCACTGCTTTAACTGTTGTTGGTGATAAAAACGGCCGTGTAGGTTTTGGTTATGGTAAAGCGCGTGAAGTTCCAGCTGCTATTCAAAAAGCAATGGAAAAAGCGCGTCGTAACATGGTTAGCGTAGATTTGAACAATGGAACATTGCAACACCCTATTAAGGGTCGTCACTCTGGTTCTAAAGTTTATATGCAACCAGCTTCAGAAGGTACGGGTATCATCGCAGGTGGTGCAATGCGTGCAGTGCTAGAAGTAGCAGGTGTACAAAACGTACTTTCTAAATGTTACGGTTCAACCAACCCAATCAACGTTGTTAGAGCTACCGTTGACGCACTTGCAGGAATGAAATCTCCTGAACAAGTTGCGGCAAAACGTGGCTTGAACGTTGGTGAGATCTTGGGGTAATACACCATGGCTAAGAAAACGATTAAAGTAACACAAACACGTAGCTCTATCGGTCGTCTACCGAAGCATAAAGCTACATTACGTGGCTTGGGATTACGCCGTATCAATCACACAGTAGAGTTGGAAGACACTGCATGTGTGCGTGGTATGGTAAACCAAGTTCAATACATGGTTAAAGTGGAGGGGTAATCTAATGCATTTGAATACTCTATCTCCAGCATCAGGCGCTAAGTCAGATAAGAAACGCGTAGGTCGCGGTATCGGTTCTGGCACAGGCAAAACTGGTGGTCGTGGACACAAAGGTCAGAAAGCTCGTTCGGGCGGAAGTGTAAGACCAGGTTTTGAAGGCGGTCAAATGCCTTTACAACGTAGGTTACCGAAATTCGGTTTCACTTCACGCAAGTCGTTAGTAACTGATGAAGTAACATTGTCAGAAATCGCAAAAGTCGATGGTGATATCGTTTCTTTAGAAACGTTAAAAGCCGCCGGTCTTGTGAAAAAAGGCATGCTTTACGTTAAAGTTGTTAAATCTGGTGAAATCGCTCGTTCAGTAACTGTAGCTGGTCTACGTGTTACTAAAGGCGCTGAAGAAGCTATTTTAGCAGCTGGCGGAAAAGTAGAATAAGGATAGTATATTATGGCTAAACCAGGATTAGACCTACAAAGCGGTCAAGGCGGCTTTGCCGAATTGAAACAACGCTTATGGTTTGTATTGGGCGCAATCATTGTTTTCAGATTGGGTTCATTTGTTCCAATTCCTGGGATAGATGCCGCAGTACTAGCTGATTTATTCGAGCAGCAAAAGGGTACCATCGTAGAAATGTTTAACATGTTCTCCGGTGGTGCGCTTGAGCGAGCTTCGGTATTAGCGCTAGGTATTATGCCGTACATAACTGCATCAATTATTATGCAGTTGTTAACGGTAATGCACCCGACTTTAGCTGAGCTAAAGAAAGAAGGTGAGACTGGTCGTAAGAAAATCAGTCAATACACGCGCTACTTCACGCTTGTACTGGCGACATTCCAGTCGTTTGGTATTGCTACAAGTTTGCCAAATATGATGTCTGGCTTGGTGATTAATCCAGGTCCAGGGTTCTATTTTACAGCTGTAGTAAGTTTGGTTACCGGTACCATGTTTTTGATGTGGTTAGGTGAGCAAATAACTGAACGTGGTATCGGTAATGGTATTTCTATACTTATATTTACAGGTATCGTAGCGGGTTTACCGTCAGCAATTGGACAAACAGCAGAGCAAGCTCGTCAAGGCGAGATTCACTTAATCTTGTTGTTATTGATTGCACTAATTGTATTTGCAGTAACATACTTTGTTGTGTTCGTAGAACGTGGTCAGCGACGTATCGTTGTTAACTACGCTAAACGCCAACAGGGACGCCAAGTGTTTCAAGCACAAAGCTCACATTTACCACTTAAGGTAAATATGGCTGGCGTAATACCACCAATATTTGCTGGTAGTATTATCATGTTTCCTAGTACAATTGCGGCATGGTTTGGTACAGGTGAAGGGGCTGTTGCAGATTTTCTACAACAAGTGTCTTTAACTTTATCACCGGGGCAACCCCTATATGTTATGTTGTACGCGGCTGCTATAATATTCTTCTGTTTCTTCTACACAGCGTTGGTTTTTAACCCACGTGAAACAGCTGATAACTTAAAGCGCTCAGGTGCATTTATTCCTGGTATTCGTCCGGGAGAACAAACGTCGAGATACGTAGATAAAGTAATGACACGTTTGACTCTTGCAGGTGCGCTATACATTACGTTTGTATGTTTAGTCCCTGAATTTATGATGATTGCATGGAATGTTCAGTTTTATTTTGGTGGCACATCGTTATTGATTATCGTTGTTGTTGTCATGGACTTTATGGCTCAGGTTCAAACACTGTTGATGTCTCATCAGTATGAATCTGTTCTTAAAAAGGCGAACCTTGCAGGTAAAGCGATTGATAAAGCTAACCTGAAAGGCTATAGCCGTTGATTGCGGAGTAAAAGCAATGAAAGTACGTGCTTCCGTTAAGAAGATTTGTCGTAACTGTAAAGTAATCAAGCGTTCAGGTGTTGTTCGCGTGATCTGTACAGACCCTAAGCATAAACAGCGCCAGGGTTAATACGACATAAAAAAGGCGGGCGGGATTAATAATAGTCTCGCCCACATTTACAAATGGTCATACGTCGAGTATCCTAACGGGCTTTTCGACCGACCCATAAATTAAGGAGATGTGTTAGTGGCCCGTATCGCTGGCATTAACATTTCCGATCGTAAACATTCTGTTATCGCTTTAACAGCGATTTACGGTATCGGCAAGACTCGCGCACAAGCAATTTGCGCAGCTACTGGTATCGCAGAAGTTACGAAAATCGGAACTTTATCTGAAGCAGATTTAGATAAATTACGTGAAGAAGTTGGCAAGTTTACCGTAGAAGGTGACCTTCGCCGTGAAGTTACACTTAACATTAAGCGTTTAATGGATTTGGGTTGTTACCGTGGTTTACGCCACCGTCGCAGTCTTCCTTTACGTGGTCAGCGCACTAAAACAAATGCGCGCACCCGTAAAGGTCCACGTAAACCTATTTCGAAATAAGGCGAGGTAGCAAGATATGGCAAAAGCTCCAACTCGTTCACGTAAAAAGGTAAAAAAGCAGGTTGCTGATGGTATGGCTCATATCCATGCATCTTTCAACAACACAATCGTTACGTTAACTGACCGTCAAGGCAATGCGTTGTCTTGGGCTACGGCAGGTGGTTCAGGTTTCCGTGGTTCACGTAAATCTACTCCATTCGCTGCTCAGGTAGCTGCAGAACGTGCAGGTGAAGCTGCAAAAGAGTACGGTTTGAAGAATATTGAAGTATTCGTCAAGGGCCCAGGCCCAGGTCGTGAATCTGCAATCCGCGCATTAAATGCTGTGGGTTATAAGATCACAAACATCACTGACGTTACACCTATTCCTCATAACGGTTGTCGTCCGCCTAAAAAACGTCGTGTATAACGACGCTTAGTGGAGAAAGATCATGGCAAGATATTTGGGTCCAAAGCTAAAGCTTAGTCGTCGCGAAGGAACAGATTTGTTCCTTAAAAGCGGTGTACGTGCGATCGAAACTAAATGTAAAATCGATACTGCTCCAGGTCAGCACGGTGCGCGCAAGCCACGTTTGTCTGACTACGGTTTGCAGCTTCGTGAGAAACAAAAAGTTCGTCGTATTTATGGAATTCTAGAAAAACAATTCCGTAACTACTACAAAGAAGCGGCTCGTCTTAAAGGTAATACTGGTGAAAACCTTTTAACACTTTTAGAAAGTCGTTTAGATAACGTTGTTTATCGTATGGGTTACGCAAGTACTCGTGCGGAAGCTCGTCAGCTAGTTAGCCACAAGTCAATTGTAGTTAACGGTCAAGTAGTGAATGTTCCTTCCTACAAAGTAAATGCTGCTGATGTCGTTGCAATTCGTGAAAAATCGAAGAAGCAAGGTCGTATAGCTGCAGCATTAGAGTTAGCTGAACAGCGTGAAAAACCGACTTGGATTGACGTAGATAATAAAGAAATGTCTGGTGTGTATAAATCTCACCCAGAGCGTTCTGATTTGTCTGCCGAGATTAACGAACAGTTAATTGTTGAACTTTACTCTAAGTAAAGTTGAAAACTAAGAGGATATAAAATGCAGGGGTCTGTAACTGAATTCCTTAAGCCAAGGCTTGTAGACATTGAACAAGTAAGTCCAACTCGAGCTAAAGTAACGTTGGAGCCGCTAGAACGTGGTTTCGGTCATACTTTAGGTAATGCGTTGCGTAGAATCTTGTTGTCATCCATGCCTGGTTGTGCCGTAACCGAAGTAGAAATCGACGGCGTGCAGCACGAATACAGTGCAAAAGAGGGTGTACAGGAAGATGTGATAGAAATATTGTTAAACCTTAAAGGTTTGGCAGTACGCGTTGAGGGTAAGGACGGTGTTACTTTGACTTTAAATAAGTCAGGTGTCGGCCCTGTTACAGCTGCTGATTTTCAGCACGATGGTGATATAGAAATCATCAACCCTGAGCACATCATTTGTAATTTGACGAGTGAAAGCTCCGAAATTTCAATGCGTGTAACAGTTGAGCGTGGCCGTGGCTATGTACCAGCTTCTGCGCGAGTGTCCTCCGACGAAGAAGATCGTCCAATCGGTCGTTTGTTATTAGATGCATCTTTTAGCCCTGTGGAGCGTATAGCTTACAATGTTGAGAGTGCACGTGTTGAACAGCGTACAGATTTAGATAAGTTAATTATCGATATGGAAACGAACGGCACTTTGGATCCTGAAGAGGCAATCCGTCGTTCATCTACTATTCTTGCAGAGCAATTAGAAGCGTTCGTAGATTTACGTGACGTTACTGAAGTTCAACAAGAAGAAGAGAAGCCGGAATTTGATCCAATTCTACTTCGTCCAGTGGACGACTTAGAACTAACAGTTCGCTCTGCAAACTGTTTGAAAGCGGAACAAGTTCAATATATCGGTGATTTAGTACAACGCACTGAGGTTGAGTTACTTAAAACACCTAACCTTGGTAAGAAGTCGCTAACAGAAATCAAAGACGTTTTGGCGTCTCGTGGTTTATCTCTAGGCATGCGCCTAGAAAACTGGCCACCGGCTAGTCTGTTAGATAACGACTAAATCTGTCAACGAATAGTTAGAAGGAAAAGCTCATGCGCCATCGTAAGAGTGGTCGTCAATTAAACCGCAACAGCAGTCATCGTCAAGCGATGTTCCGTAATATGGCGGGTTCTTTGGTGAAGCATGAAATCATCAAAACAACTTTGCCTAAAGCTAAAGAGTTACGTCGTGTTATTGAACCATTGATCACAATGGCTAAATCAGACAGCGTTTCTAACCGCCGCTTGGCATTCGCAAGAACGCGTGATGCTGAAGTAGTTGGTAAGTTATTTAGTGATTTAGGTCAACGTTACAGTGAACGCCCAGGTGGCTATACTCGTATCATTAAGTGCGGCTACCGTACTGGTGATAAAGCACCTATGGCTTACATTGAACTGGTCGGTAGACCAGAACTTGATGAAAGTGCTGATGTAGTTGAAGCTACTGAAGAATAAAAACGAATGCCGGGTTTACCCGGCATTTTTTTGTCTGAAGATCCTTATTCTCTTTTATATAAACATCTGCTTTTAGAGTTCTTACTCAACCTTTCTATATTAACGCTCATTTTCTACACTTATCTATCTATATATATCGTACTAACTACTGAAATAATTTTAACTTTCTACTGTTAGATCCTAGATCACTAGCATTATTTAGTGGCAGCTAGAAAATATTAGGATCCAGAAAACCCCATATAACAAGCATCTCAGCGCCGAGTTGGTTGTTCTTTGTTCGGTTGCGATCTTTTTTGTAAAAAGTAGTTGCACCTTTAAAAATGATCTCTATAATGCGTCCTCGTTGTCAGGGAGACATCAACCGCTCAAAACAATATGTTTAGTAGCAGGAATGGCGTCTAAATCGACTAGGAAGTTTGAAAAAACTTTCAAAAAGATTTAAATAAAACGTTGACAACAAAAACAGGAAGCGTATTATACGCCTCCCGGTTGAGACAGAGTCTTAACCCAGAGGAAACCCTCTAAACCGTTCTTTAACAATTTGTAATTAATTATCTGTGTGGGCACTCCGTAGAGTAGTGACAACAATATATATGTATAAAGCTACTTATATAGAATGTCTGCACAAATTTATTTGAACAGTATTTTTATTAAGTAGCCGATTAA
>NZ_JAHKQH010000037.1 GCF_018861025.1 Psychrosphaera sp. B3R10
AGAAAAACAAATTAGCGAGTAAAAAAGGCCAAAACGCTTTTGTTCATAGAAACAACAAGTTAACGATATAAATGGTTGCACAAGCGACACGGGATCGCTCGTGCTATTGACACGGTTTGTCTAATGGGTGACCCCACTGGTCGGTTTATTAACGTTGGTAAGTGGCAATGAATTAAATAATTTGCTACTAATATAATCATTGTTAAAAGAGGAAAGTTTCCTCTGTTTAAGCTGTCATACAGCATGAGAGTGAATGGACATAAAAGAGTATATTGAATGTTTCGACGAAATTTCCCACTTAAGTAGGGATAAACAGTTTACCGTGCTTGAACAGGCTCGAGACGAAATTCAATCAAACACTTCATTACCTAGTTTTGCATTTATTGCGTTTATTGTGCGAGTCAGTTTTATCTTTTTATTCTTAGGTGCCAATTATTTCCTCTGGGAGCTTTCGATTTTGAAATTTGTTGTTTCGGTGCTGTTAGGCTTACTATTTGCCAGAGTTCTTGTTTCTGAAATTAATAGCCGTTTAATGCAGAGAGGGCTTAAACGAGTACTGCGCAAAAACACCGTTTGACGACTAAATTGGTATACGGATGAAATTGGATTATTTGAGTATAAATAAACAAGCGTGGGACAGAAGAACGAAGGTTCATGTTGAGTCTGAGTTTTATGACGTTGCGTCATTTAAAAATGGGAAATGCTCGTTAAATCCAGTTGAGTTGAATCAAGTTGGAAATGTACAAGGAAAATCGCTACTTCATCTACAATGTCATTTTGGTCAGGATACCTTGTCATGGGCGCGCTTGGGGGCGGAAGTTACTGGTGTAGATTTATCTGCTGATGCAATCGAGCAGGCAAACTTTTTGAAGCAATCGTTGGGCCTAACAGCCAATTTTATAGAAAATGACGTTGTTCAATTCGGTCGTGAAAACTCCCAACAATTTGATATCGTATTTACGTCATACGGTGTGCTGTGCTGGTTATCCAATTTAACGGATTGGGCGCAAACGATTTATAGTTCATTAAAACCCGGTGGTGAGTTTCACCTAGTTGAGTTTCATGCTTTTAATGACTTGTTGTCGGGTTATTCTTATTTCCCTAATGATGCGCCTGATATCGAAGAAGAAGGTACTTATACCGAAAACTGCGACGGTAGTCGCTCAACCATTGTGACCTGGCCGCATTCCATTAGTGAAGTTATCAGTGCTTTAATTGTTGCGGGATTAACAATAGAGTCTTTTTCTGAATACCCTTTTAGCCCTTATAAATGCTTTGATGGCTTAGAGTTAGTACCAGATTTAGGGTATCAAATGTTGCATAAGGGTCAGCAGGTTCCATTATTGTATTCAATTAAAGCAAGAAAAACCGGATAAAACACTGTCGGTGAAAGCGACTGACACTAATTTTAGACGGCGATAATAAGCCCTTAAGGGCGATTTCAGTTGTTCACGAGGATTATAGTGTCAAATATTAACGTTGTATTAATTATTACAGTGGCTACATTTTATAGCGTGGTTACAAGCGCTTCACCAACATCTAATGAGTTTGTGCCTTGCAATAAATTAGCTGTGGCCACGTTGCAACAATGTTTAGATAATGATGCCGACCGCTGCTGGTTTAAATCAAAAACTAAATATAAGTCATGTCGAATAGAAGTGATTGAAAATCATGTTACTGACGCTGAAAAAATAACAGCGGAGAAACAACAAATAGATGACATTAAGAAGAATATTTAATGAAGCCGGTGGGGACGAGCTCTTCGACAATACTTGGTAAGTGAATATCTAATTGTGTTTATCTGGACATTCATGTGTTTACAAATGTTGAAATACCCTAAAATAATTTGGTTTTTTACTTGAGGGCAATCAAGGTTTGTGTTGTTGGTTTAACTATTATGGCTTAAATATACCGCTAGATAGCGGGATTGTAATCTGTTTGAAGACCCAGATATTTAGGGCCAAATACATTAAGACCTTTCTCTGTTGTGAATTCTTTTGGGGCCGGCAGAATAACAATTGCTACATTCATACCATTGACAAAGTTAGGGTTGGTAACGGGTTCTAATTTGTCCATGTCTAGGCAGCAAATTAAGTCTGGAATAGTGACATCAATTTTGCCATCAAGTGTTGCCGATAAGTTTTCGTTTTTAACATTAACCCGATATTGCCTACCTGCAAACTCACCTTCGCCAGCGATGTTAAATGAGCCAATTGTAAAGCCTTCGATAGTACTGAATTCGAAGTTAGTTACTACCCCTCTAAAACGTACTATTCCCTTACCAAATTCAGCGACGCGTGTCGCAATGTCTATGTTTTGCTCTTTGGCATATCGGTAGGCTTCGCCAATAGCCAAAGCTTTTGAAATTGTCCCCTTGATTACAGCATGTTTCATAATTGAAACCGGTAGGGCGTGATCGATAGCGGCTATGTCGTTACGACTAACCATAGCTAACGCACGGACAATGCTTTCAGCCCTTTGATCATCTATTACATTTTCGCAAATAAAACATTCACCAAATTCGTTTGCTGTAATAATTGGTGCGGCTGGTAAATTGTTTAGGTAATAAGTTGAATGTGTGATTTCAGGTACGGCTCTTCCTGCAGGATCTGCGTCCACTATCACGCCATCTATCATAGCAGCGAGATAAAATGATATTGCCGTATTGGAGCCACCTAACTCGCAGCAAATAGTGCCGTGAAACTGAGCACCTGTGTATTCCTGCAATCGTTTAAATGCAGTCATAATCGGTGGTTGCTTCGACTGGGGTAAACCTTGGTATGTATCATCTTGCTCAATCGCTAGTGCGCCTAACATATAAGGCGTACAAAGCATTTTGTCATCGTCTAACTGATCAATGTCGACAAGTTTGAACTCTTTTCCAGCGGCAAGTGCTTTTTCAATAAACTCAAAACCTTCAGCAAGTTCACCACCACCACCAGTGCCTAATATTGCACAGCCATAGAGGATGTCTGATATTTGTTGTCTGTTAAGGGTTTTCATATAACTCAGCTTATAAATTCTTAAATTGACAATATTCTACATAGCGCGAAAAAATTAAATGTTTGAAAATACGACATTGCACAAACGAAAATTTTTACTATTCACGTACTATAAAAACATTAATTAGTTTGATGATTAAATTGGCATAAGAACCAGTAAACACCTGCCGAAATAACAAAGGCGTCAATTGCTTCAACACCGGAAAAACTTATCCCACTTTGGTTTGATAAATAGGTCGCGACTACGCCAAACATCCAAGCCGTAATTGCCGAAACGTTGAAGTCTTTTATGTCGGAAAGCTTTTCAATCTTATAAATACGTTTTTGATTTATGATAAAAAAGTCAACCACATAGATAGCGGCGACTGGGGTAAATATGATGGCTAAACTGAACAAAAAGTCAGTGAATGAATCTAGTAGATTTAGAGTTGACGCTGCGGTTCCAAATAGACCGGCAATAACAACCAGTTTACGTTCGGCAATTTTGGTAAACACAGAACTTAATCCTAGGCCAATACTGTATAAATTAACAACATTGGTGACCCAGCTAGAGATAATGAGCAACGTAAATGCAAAAAATCCTAAACCTAAAGTGAGCATGACATTGAGTACGTCAGATTCCATTAATAAGATCCCTGACATCGCTGAAACAATATATACAAAGCTGCTTAGTCCAAGAAAAGGAAGAAAAGAAGAAATCGCCGTGTCTTTGTTTGTTTTGGCAAACCGTGTAAAGTCTGGCATCAAAACAACACTGACAATAAAACTTCCCACGACCGCTGAAACGGCTTCGCCAAAACTAAGTTCATAGGGAATGAAAGTTGAAGTACTTGTTGGTCCTTGCCAAGTTAAGGTTTGATACAACATAAACACTAAAATTAAGGCTAGGATAGGCACAAATAAATTGGAGACTTTTTCGAGTAAAGTAAAACCCCAAATTGTGGTAATGGTAATGATGATACCTAAGCAAATCTCTAACAACCAAACGGGCGGGGAAAGATCAAACTCCTGTTGTAACAGGGCTAAACTGACTTCACTAAAGAGGTCAATGTTTACGCCATACCACCCAAGTAAAGATAGAACAAAAGCAAAAGAAATTAAATTGGCTCCCTTTATGCCAAATACAAACTTCATTGTCATATAAGAGGTTAATCGGTTATAGCGGCCAAGTAACCCGGTGACATAACCTAATATTGATAAGATTAAGCCACCAAGAATGAAGGCCATAAGACTGTCTTTAAATCCTAATGAGGTGCCTATCTCTAACCCTGTTATTAAACCGGGAACTGCAAATGCCAAATTACCGTTAATCATACCAATGCCGACACCTCCAACTGTTTTATTTAGTGGAACCGGCGTCGTTGTATAATTTTGAATTACGTCATCGTGTTTTGCCATTTGGCCAACTTATTAATATAAAGTCCTCATAAGAGGACTTAAGTTTTCGTTAAAGTTCTTAGTTAAAAGCTATAGCTGGCTTCCATTACGATACTTCTAGGTTTGTTCGGTTGACGCGCTAAATCAGTCACACCATCGGCAAACAAAAAGATATCTTCAATAGTACGTTCATCAGTTAAGTTCTTTGCTGCTAATTTTATTGTCCATGAATCTGAACGAATACCAATTGAAGCATTAAAAAACTGATCCGAAGATGACGTTACATCCGGCATCTCGATATCGAACGACTTAGGGCCTTCACCATAAAAGTTGCCGTGAGCAAAAAGCTGCCAATTGGCATTCAGCTCGGTTTCATAGTCAGCTGAAAAAGAAAAGTTATAATCAGCCACATAAACCTGAGAGTATCCCTCTAATTCAGGACGGTCTGAAAATTCAACAATTTCCGAATTAACCTTACCTAAACTGGCTCGTAAATTTAAGTTCTGGCTAACTTTATATCCAAGTTCAAACTCAAATCCAGACGTTTCTACGGTGTCGATACCCAAGTTTTCTAAGGTGAAGGTATCAACATTAAACTGAGTAATTTGAGCATCTGACTGTGCGATGAAAAATGCCGCGCCGTTAATTGTCAATCCGTCAAATATAGTAGATTTGAACCCCGCCTCGTAGCTGTCGGAAACTTCTTTATCAAATGTTCGGCTAATCCCTTCGGCAGGCTCATTAAAGCCGCCACTTCTAAAACCTTTTGAGTAACCAGTATAAATGAGTACGTCTTTTTGTAGTTGATAACCAATTGTTATTTTAGGTTGCCATTGCGCAAAATTTTTTTCTGCAAAAGTATCTGCTTGGTAGTTCGGATCGTACGATTGACGGTCGTCTTGGTCAAAACGCAGAGCACCAGTGAGCTCCAGTTTGTCGGTAATGTCGTAGTTAATTTGACCCGCGATACCGTATGCTTTGCTTGAATTAATATCGGCAATTGTTAAGTAAATTTGGTCGGCTGGAAAATCAGCAGCAAACAGAGAAACATCGCCCTCAAAGTCATCATAAAAATTGACGGTATTGTCGCGTTCTCGATCTTGATAAAAAGCAGCGACAGACCAGCGAAGTTGTTTATCATTGTTTGATGTAAAACGAGATTCTAAGGTCGTTGATTCAACCTTAAAATGGCCTCCGGTTGCAAATGGCGCTCGGAACCAATCAGGTTCGTCAATATAGGTAGGATCTGCTGAATAGTCACCATCGTAAAAGTGTTCATCATCAGATGAATTGTAAGCTGCGATAATTTCGAAGGTACCGAGTTCGAACTCTTTATTTAATTTGGCGCTAAATTCAGTCACATCACGTTCGTCAATATTGTTAACGTTTTGTGAAGTCTCAATATCAAAATCTTCTTTGTTGTGCTCCGAGACATTTTGATAATAGGCAAATCCAGCTTCGGTTGTGGTGTAGCGTCCTTGAAGGCTTATTTCACTGCCATACAATCCTTCAAATTGTACTTTACCAAATACCCCTGTCTCTTCTAGAAAGTCGCTTTCTTTATTTAGGAAAGTATTTTTAATCTGTCCATCCGTGCCCTTTGTATATGCACCAACCCTAAAATAACCATCAGTATCTTTAGTTAAGCCACCAGAAATTGTCGTCCCTAAATGATATGAACCCGCATTACCAATTGAGGCTTTAACATTGCCTTCCAATTCGTCATAGCCATCTTTTGTGGTGATCAAAATCGCCCCACCGACAGCTCCACGTCCATATAAAGCGCCTTGAGCACCACGCATGACTTCAATGCGTTCAATATCCACCATTTCTTGGTTAATAAATTCAATATCAGAGGCCGTTATACCGTCGACTACATAAGCAATCGGAGGATCGCCAACTTGAGGAGTCACTAGCCCGCGAATCGTTATTCGAGACAAGCCAGGTCTAAAGTTGTCTAGTTGACCTAAGTTAGGCGTCAAATTTGCAATATCACTAAAGTTTTTAATATTAGCATTTTCAATTGTGTTGCCTGAAATTGCGGTGATTGAATCCGGTACGCTTTGAATGGTTTCAACGCGTCCACGAGCTGTTACTGTAATCTTCTCAATATCTTGCTCAGCAGAGGTTTCTTGTCCCTGAGCTAATGCGGGGGTTGATATTGAAAAACTAACAGAAGCGGCAAGTAGCGAAAGGCGATAGTTATTATTCATGTTCATTTCCAACTTAAGGCTGATTACTTGTGGTTATTTTTTATCTAATTAGTATTAAACGCCTTATTCACAAAATAATATTTTGTATTGCCCACTAATTCTGTACATTATTTAGCGCCTATTACGCTGCAGCTACAAAAAATTGCCATTTAAGCTGATACCATCTCGTCCTTACCATATGGAATAAGCAAACTTATGAAAAAATCTATTAAAATAGATACGTATAATAAAAAGATTTTGGCGACCTTGCATTTGCAAGCTGATTTAACCAATGTTGAATTAGCTGAAATCGTTAATTTGTCTCCTAGCGCTTGTTTTCAAAGAGTTAAATCTCTAAAAGAAGCGGGGTACTTCAGAACTTTTCATGCTGACGTCGACTTAGACCAAATTTGTGAACATATATTGGCCTATATAGAATTTACTTTAGACGATAATAGCGCGCCACAAATCCGAAGGTTTACTTCCGAACTTGAACAAATACCAGAAATTATGGACTGCATGCAATTAAGTGGAGATGTTGATTTTATCTCACTAAGTTGCTTTCCAAACCTTAAGGCGCTCAATGATACGTGCAATGTATTATCGGAAAATAGTTCTCTTTCAATTAAACGAATAAAAACGAGAATTGTTTTAGAAAGAACAAAATGGTTTTTAGGATACCCGTTGGAAAAGCTCAAGTGGTTAGATGAACATTAAGCCCATTTGAGTTGTGCAAACGCCGCAGCGTTAACGACTTCAAAAATAATGAGTTTAAATACCAACCCTCATAACCCAACTGGTTAATAATGAGGATTGGCATCAAAGCGAGTTTTATAAATGAAAGACATTAAATCCAAAATCGGAGGAATTTGGTTAACTCCCGCTCTAAAAGCGAGGACTGTTTATCTTTTTAATGTAAGTTCTTTAATCCAGTTAATTGTGGGCGAGCTTAAGACCGACAATTCCGGCGCATATTAACCCTAAGCTCACTAGCTTTAGTACGTCAGTCGACTCATCAAATAGCAATATGCCAAATACAGCAGTGCCGACAGCGCCAATACCTACCCATATCGCGTAGGCTGTGCCTACTGGAAGTATTTTCAATGCGATACCTAATAATAAGAAGCTGGCGATAAGCGAAAACATAGTGCCAACCGTCGGCCAAAGTTTTGTAAAACCGTCCGTATATTTTAATCCAATGGCCCAGCTAATCTCAAATAAGCCCGCAATGAATAAAATTATCCAACTCATAAATACCTCTCAAATAGTTATGGGGCCGTCCCCTAATGAAATTTGAGAGGTGAGGTCGTCCTCACTTCGTAACCGTATGAGCCTGCAGTATAACTCATGTTTAGTAAATTATTTAGATTAGAAACCTTTGCGAGTTTTTCAGCTATCTTCAATTTTGTTGCCTAGATATTAAGATTTTTCTCTGATTTAACTCGAAAAATGTAGGTCAAATTGATTTTAATACAATAGCATTTTTGTCTTTTTACCGGTTACTAAAGGGAGTGGCATCATTACGCTGCACGCAATAAAAATTTTCACCATTAAGTTTTATTATGGTTTTTGATTTGTGGATTGTTTTAAAACTAAGCATAAACAATTACGCTCCCCCAACTGGTATATAACTAATCCATGAAAAATTTTAAACGTGTTTTGAAAATTACGTCAGTTTTCTCGTCTCTGAGCTTGTTACTTATTTGTAAAATGGGTTTTACAGCGCAACGACCCAATATCTTATGGCTGACCTTTGAAGATACAAGTGCCTATGAATTAAGCCTCTATGGTAATAAAGATGCAAAACAGCCAAATATTGATGCTTTGGCAGCGAGTAGTCTGGTTTTCCAACAAGCGGCGTCAAATGCACCGTATTGTTCGCCAGCAAGGTCGACGTTAATTTCGGGAAATTATGCCACCAGTTATGGTGCCGACCATCATCGTGCCGCGGTTGATGCAAGTCCGAGCCGAATGTATTTCCCAAGCTTATTAAAGGATGCGGGTTACTTCACGAGTAATAACAAAAAACGTGACTATAACGTTAAGCTTTCTAAAACAGAGTTGGCACAAATTTGGTCTGAGTATGACAAAAAAGCGACATATAACAGCCCAAAACGAAAATCAGACCAACCCTTTTTCTCTGTTTTTAATGGCCATATGACACATATGAGTCGTTTGACGTCCTATACTACTGCACAACGTCGAGATTTTAGTCAATCTGCAGGTGTATCAAGCGAAGCTAAACCTGGCTACTTACCTGATTTACCAGAGGTAAATTCTGATCATCAATTTCACTTAGAAGGTGTTGTGGATGTTGATAGTTGGGTTAAGTTTTTTATAGATGATTTAAAAGCAAAAGGTCTGTATGAAGATACGATTATATTTGTTTATTCTGACCACGGCGGAAGTTCACCGATGGGCAAAGGATTTTTGTCATTTAGACACTCACTGCAAGTACCTTTGGTGATCCACGTGCCAACTAAATTTAAGCATCTCGTACCGACTAATGTTGAGGCGTTACAAAACAAGCAAGTCAGTTTTGTCGACTTTGGACCTACGGTATTAAGTTTAGCGGGCATACCAACCCCAAAAGAAATGCGTGGTCAGGCGTTTTTGGGCGAACTTGAAAACCATACAAGGCAATACAATCATAGCTTTAGAACCAATCAAGAAGACCATTTTGATCCCTGGCGTGGGGTGAGTGATGGTCGCTATCATTTTATGCAAACCTATTTGAAGCGCAAGCCTATAATGCTTAGAAATGATTTCCAATGGGGCATGCCGTCAAACATTGCACTGGATGAGTTTGCCAAGACCAAATCGGGTCAAGTGTTTAGAAGAAAATATTATAGTTTCAAACGCGGTGAGTATCTCTACGACACTAAAACCGACCCTTTGGAACAAACGCCGTTAAGAAATCTCACTGCGGAACAAATTGCGGTTCATAGCAAACTGACTGCGCAAGTGAGTCGTTTTATAAGAGAAACAAAAGACTTAGGCTTTGTGCCTGTGGAATTCAAGAAAGACAAACAATTTGAGCAATGGTTGGCTGCTGATTTCAATTACAATAAGCTTTATGATCTTGTCGAACTCGTCTCGACAGTTTCGTTAAATAATGTACCTGAGCTTACCAAACTGATTGATGACAAGTCGCCAGTTATCCGTTTCTGGGCGGTTCAGGGGTTTGCTGAACTTGCTGCTCAAGGTGTTTTGAAAAGTGTTCCAAAACGCTTTATTGAGGTGGCTAATAAAGATCATTCGGCGGTAAGTGCAGTTGCTCTTGAAACGTTAGTGTATTTAGAGCAAAAAGGAGCAGTGGAGGCATTGATTAAAAATGATTCTAAACTTCAAAAGCGTTCTGCCTTAGAGACAATTGCCTATCTTCGTCCAGAGTTATTGTTGTCACATGTAAGACGTCTCGAACAATCCAATTTAAATAAAACGACAGTAAAGGTGATTAAGTCGGCGCTTGGTGTTATTAAAGCCACCGCAATTGCCTCTAAAAAACAGCTTAAAGATGGGATCGCAGTGAACAAAGAGCGACGAGAACTCTACCCACTACCGAGTGTTAAGCAGAAATAAGAGTTATTTGTTGTAAGTCTTGAGGGCAGAAGCCACATAAATAGTACGTTTCTATGTAAGGTTTACGTATTTAATATGTGGCTTTTACCGTTTTTGGCGCGGGTTAACTGAGCATTAATAATATCGATTTTACTGAAAGCTTATGTTGAAAATTAGCAGTACATTAATCTAAGTGGCTAATATTGAGGGTGCAGTAATTCTGGAAAATGTATCTGGGCTCATTGCCTAAATTACCACCCAATCAACTGTTACTAACTCAACTGCTACTAACTCAACTGCTACTAACTCAACTTGCACGGGGTTTCCATTGCTCACCTTAACTCTTAAGTAACAATAAATGTGCCTTGTTTAAGACACATTTAATTACTCAAACTCTAGCTAGTAAGCTTAACGTAAAACAATTAAAGGCACGGCGATACGTTCAAGCATTTTAATTGTATTACTACCAACAAAAAATTGGCGTAGCTTTGAGTGGCCAAATGCCCCCATCACTACGAGGTCAATTGCATTTTCAACTTGATAGCGCAACAGCGTTTCATTGATATTACCTTCTAATACCGCCGTTGTTACGTTTAAGCCTTTGTCCTTGAGTCTTTTGGCCGCCGAGTTAAACTTATCTATTAACAGTGGTTCATTGTTTTTTATCGAAACGAGGTGGCAGTCTATTCCGTGCAATAACCCGCCGTCGATTACTTTTTGTAGCGCTCTATCAGCCGTTTCTCGTCCATCATAGGCGATCATAAATGACTTAGGTTCCACAAACTGTTCAGGCACAACAAATACGGGGTCGCTGGCTTTACGTAAAAGGGTTTCAAGATGTGAGCCTAACGCTTTAAAATCGCCTTCATGTTCGGCTCCTTTGCGTCCAATGACAATGAGACGTGTTTGGTCTTCAAGACTCATAATTGCATCGACAATATCTCCATGTCGTTGCGCTTTCTCAATGTTTACAACACCACTTGAGCGCGCTGCCATTGCCGCTGAATTTAGAAGTTCATCGCCCAATTTAACAGCAAGTCTGCTTTTTTGTTCATCGAGCTCAGTCATTTCCTTTAATAACTTGGACTGTGCACCAAGGCCAATCGCGCCACTGTAGTCATCGGCTCCATGTTGTTGCTTTTTTTCCAGTGTATGCAAAAAAGTTAGGGTTTTATCTAACTTTTTTGCTGCCCATGTTCCAGCATTTACAACCGATGTTGTTATAGCTGAACCATCAATACATGTAATTATTTTTTCCATTATAATTTCCTTAGTGTCCACCTAGTAACTTATCAACTTCATTTGGATCATTATGCACACCAAATTTGTCGACAACGGTCTCTGTTGCTTCATTCATGCCTATGATATTGACAGTCGCCCCTTCTCTTCGAAATTTGATGACGACCTTATCCAATGAAGATACTGAGGTAATATCCCAAAAATGTGCATGGGTTAAATCAATAATGACAGTACTAACTACTTCTTTAAAGTCGAAGTAATCGATAAATTGCTCCGCGGAGGCAAAGAAGACTTGGCCTTTAACTTCATAGGTGCGAATTCGTTGGTCTTCGTCAAAATTTGACTTAACCACCATGAAACGTCCAATTTTATTAGCGAAGAATAGTGTCGCAAGCAATACGCCAATAAAGACACCTATCGCAAGATTATGGGTCATAACGACCACAACAACGGTGGTTATCATAACAATATTTGATGACAGTGGATGTTTCTTCAGATCGGTAATTGACGTCCAGGAAAAAGTCCCTATCGAAACCATAATCATTACCGCAACCAAAGCTGCCATAGGAATAAGGCGTAACCATTCATCCAAAAAGACGACCATTACCAATAGAAAAGCGCCGGCAACAAAGGTTGATAATCGGCCTCGGCCCCCAGATTTAACGTTAATAATTGATTGACCAATCATGGCACAACCGGCCATGCCACCAAACAGTCCTGCGCCAATATTAGCTATGCCTTGACCTTTACACTCTTTATTTCTATCACTCGTGGTGTCTGTTAAGTCGTCAACGATTGTCGCTGTCATCATTGACTCAAGTAAACCGACAACGGCAAGGCCCGCAGAATAAGGGAAGATAATCGCTAGTGTTTCAAAGTTAAGAGGTACATCAGGCCATAAAAAAATAGGCAGAGTATCAGGCAGTTTCCCCATATCACTCACCGTTCGGATATCTAATCCCATGATCACGGATACTATCGTTAATGTAACAATACACACTAGAGGAGAAGGAATCGCTTTACCGATTACAGGTAAGTAGGGAAAAAGATAAATAATCATTAAGCCTGCGGTCGTCATGGCGTAAACATGCCATGTAACATTGGTCAGTTCGGGTAACTGGGCCATAAAGATCAAAATAGCGAGTGCGTTAACAAACCCTGTCACAACTGAGCGAGAAACAAAGCGCATCAACTCACCAAGGCGCAAAAATCCCGCCGCTATTTGCAATATACCGGTCAATAACGTTGCCGCGAGTAAATACTCAAGGCCATGTTCTTTGACTAGTGTAACCATAAGAAGCGCCATTGCACCTGTGGCTGCCGAGATCATACCCGGTCTTCCGCCGACGAAGGCAATTACGACAGCGATACAAAAAGATGCATACAATCCAACCTTAGGATCGACCCCTGCAATAATTGAGAAAGCGATAGCTTCAGGAATAAGGGCAAGCGCCACTACTATTCCCGCAAGCACATCACCGCGAATATTAGAGAGCCAGTCTCTTTTAATATGTTCAAGCATGAAAAATAACCTAATTGAAATTATCCTCTAAAATGAGGAATAAAAATTTAATGAAAGATGCAAACAAGTCTCGCGTTTGACGCGATAATCAGAGCTCTAAGACGAGCAAAAGGTAGGGGGATCTTATGGTGGCGTAAGTTTCAAAAAAACCTCTATACAATCAAAATTTTACTCATTGTATATTACTTAATCAGTAGTTCAATTCACATTTTATATTTATTGGTAATTAAATACGTAAAAGTTGCATAACTGCTGCTATTTTCTGAGATTAAACAAAAAAAATCCATCAATTGAATTTTAAGGTTATTAATTCACAGAGTTAGAAAAGTGAATCCTATTGGTAATTTTAAAACATGATAAATGGACATATATGATAATAATTATCAGCTATGTCCGTTTATTTTATTTCTGAATGGCTTTTTGTTGCAGATCTGACTTTACAAGTTCAATTGCGAGCAGGGCAACGTCAATATCGACTTTATTGTTTTCGAGAAGAAAAATTAAATCCACTGCCAGTTTCACGTGATCAGGAGCGTCCGCCAATGCATCGGTCTTAACCTGTTGTTCTAGTTGCTCTTCTAACACTTCTATTGATCTCGCCTTTCTCGTGAACTCATAAATTCAAGTGCACGTTCGATAGACTCTCGTACATTCATTTCCATTTCAAACCGTTCTGCAGCTGGTAGGTAGAAAGCCATGTCGACTTCATGGCGAATATATTTAGAAGGCAACTGGTTCAAAACGATACAACATAAATCGGACAAAAATTCATAATCAAATTTTTGATCTAACTTGTGTGCATTGATGTAATCAATTACCAGCTTTTCATAATAATTATGAATGTCGTCACTCATTTGCATAACGTGTCCTTAATTTAATGAAGATTAAAACCTTGTATCCGTTAACTTTAGCATCGAATAATTTGTTGTGACAATGCTTTGGCAATTTAGCCGCTATATTATAAGTTTTGGCAACCGATAAAGTGCGTGTTAAGTCGCGGTGAAGACATCAATAGCACTGCGAATGAGTTGCATGTGAACTTGGGTAAGTTTCGCGATATCTCGTTGATACCCACCACCAATTACCGCCATGATGGGTAAACCCAATTGTTTTGCGCGATTAAATACAAACTGATCACGCAAATAGATACCTTGGGTTGAAATGTTCAATAAGCCTAAGTCATCATCTTCATGGATATCAACTCCTGCGTCGTAAATGATATAGTCAGGTTTAAAACTTTGCACTGCAGCGTCGAACGTTTCTTCTATTATAGGAAGGTATTCTGTATCACCGATGTGGCGGTCTAAACCAAGATCCCAATCACTTTGTTGTTTGCGCGTCGGGAAGTTTTTTTCACAATGAATAGAAACCGTAAATATATTTGATTCATTTTCTGCGCACACTGCGGTGCCATCGCCCTGATGAACATCACAATCAAATATGAGGATGCGTTGAGCAAGATGATTATCTAAAAGGTATTTTGCAGCAATTGTAAGGTCATTAAATACACAAAAACCGGAGCCAAAGTCTGGGTGAGCATGATGGTAGCCCCCAGTACAATTGATGGCGATACTATGTTTTAAAGCTAGCTTAGCCGTCTCTAATGTCCCGTTAACGGCGGTTAAAGTTCGATTGACAAATTGTTGTGACCATTCAAATCCAATGCGTTTCATTGCTTTTGGTGATATTTGACCGCTGATGAAGTCTGCGACATATTGCTTAGTATGAATGGAACACAATAGGTCAGGACTGATATAACCCGGTACGGGGTTGCTGACGAGTTTATTAGGGTAAGTGGCAAATGCCGTATCGAATAACGCTTGGTATTTTTCGATTGGAAAACGGTGTCTTTTAGAGAGGTCGAGTTGGCTATAAATTGGATCGAAAACAACAGGAAGTTGCATTAATATTGCCTTTCGTCGAGTTTTTGAATTTGTTCTTCGATTTTACTGATTGCTTGACGGCAACGCCCCAATCGTTGGTGTGTGACTAGTACGTCATCTTGTAAAGTTTGGCGCTGAGCTTGCCCTGAATATTTATTAAGGGTTTGTTGTTTTTCGGCTACCATATCGACTAAACGTCGTTCAAATTCTTGTAATTTTGAAAGCTCTTCATAAAGTGAGCGACTCGATGCGCGGGCCTGTTTGGCAAATTGCTTCACTTTATTTATCTGTTTTCTATGTGTGGCGTTATACGTTTTACTTTTGGTATTAAGAACAACAGAGTTGAGTAGCCCACGAAAACAAGAAAACTGATCGGCGACTCGGACAGAAAGATGTTCCATCAGTTGTACGTTTTGAATTGACCCCAACTTTTTGACGTTATTTTCGAGTTCTAATACGTAGTCTTTTAATTCATCTGAACGTGTGTAAAAAGTTGTAGAATTAAACAGATCATTTTTAGCAAACCATTTCTCGGGTAAAATAGATATCGCATTGAGTTGCTCTTTTAACGACTCAAATTGTTGACACAATATTTGATAGTTATTTGTACTTGAATTCATACGAACCAAAAATCCTACTTATTCTTAACAATTAAAACCAAGCGTCAAATGCCAACTTCAATGCCATGCAACTCACAACCACGGTAAATAGTGGGCGAATAAATTTATTACCAAAGTGGATTGCTGAATGTGCGCCAGTATAGGCACCGATCATTAAAAACAAGCCCATGGAAATCCCAATAAACCAGTTAATGTAACCTAAATAGATAAATGTCACGAGGGAAAAGAAGTTACTAATAAAATTCATTGAACGGGCGACACCCGATGACAGCAATATATTCATTTTGTACAAATACAAATTACTGACTGTCCAAAAAGCGCCGGTACCAGGTCCAGCAAAACCGTCATAAAACCCGAGTGTGAATCCTTGGCTTGCCTGCTGAGTTTTTAATTTGGGTGTTTTATCAGGGAGTAAGTTGTGTTTCACTGCCGCTGTCCGATTAAATAAGGCGTAAAATGCACTAAAGCCGATTAAGATCGGAAGTAATTTGTTCAGTATATTTGGATCTAAATAAGAAACCGCAACAGTACCGACAATTGAGCCAATAGCAGTATACCAAAAACTTATTTTCCAAAACGAGGGATCAAAAAGTCGCTTCTTATAGAAGGTATAGGCCGCCGTTAGGGAACCAAAAGTAGCGGCAAGTTTATTTGTACCTAAGGCGACATGTGGTGGTAATCCACTGGCCAGTAGTGCTGGAACAGTAAGTAAACCACCGCCTCCAGCGATAGCGTCGATAAAGCCAGCGGCAAAGGCACATACGACTAAAATGAACAGTAGACTTGTCGACAACCCTGTCATTTCAGTCAACCAAATGGAAATCTCCAAACTATTTCTCCACGAAATCTACCTATTGCACCTTGATTGAAACAACAGCTTGTCTTATAAAAGCAGGATTATAACGTCATCTCAGTTGAAAATGTATCTTGGGCTCAAATCTAATCGGTTCACCTTATGCAATTTGTAAAGGTAGTTTACTAACACGCAATCAGTATGACCGTGACGGCCGTTGTATCTTTGAGCTTTGGATAAAGTCTAATGAGGCTAATATTCAGCTTATTATTACCGACGAACGTCCGGTCTGTTTTGCGACTCTACAAAACGTTAAGTTATTACAAACGGCATCAACTGCCTTGTATCCCTCTATTGAATTCACTCAGGTGAAACTTAAGACCTTTGCTGATGAAGACGTTTATGCAATTTACGTAAATTCACTTAGTGAGTTTTATCAGCTGCGACAATCAGCGACTCAACAAAGTATTGAACTACTAGAGGCAGATGTAAAACCGGTAGACCGCTATCTAATGGAGCGGTTTATTCAACTCGGTGTGACTTTTACGGGGGTTGAAGTGTCAAGTAAAGGCAATTATCAACGCTTTGAACAAGTAAAAGTAAAATCGAGTCGAGAAGCTTTCCCTATGCTTAAAGCGATGTCCATAGATATAGAGTGTGATGAAAATGGCTATCTTTTTTCTATTGGTATTCATGCTTTTGCCAAAGACAGTAATGATGAGGATTTTACTAAGGTCCTCTACAATATTGAAGATTTTGCCTCAGGTATTGAAACTGATAACTCGTTGCCCTACGTTGAATGGTTACAAGGTGAACGCGCGCTTTTGCAACGTTTAAATCAAATTGTAATGGAGCAAGACCCTGACTGTCTTATAGGTTGGAATTTTGTTGCCTTTGATATCCATGTGCTGTCACAAGCTGCGACACGAAATCATATAAAGCTTAAGTTCGGGCGAGATAATTCACGATTGAATTATTCAGCACGTCGCGCCGACGATGATTCGAGAATGCCTGCAAGGGCTTATGCGGCAGGAAGGGTAGTTCTAGATGGCATCGAAGTGATGAAAAACGCAACGTACCATTTTAATAGTTTTGCTCTAGATGCGGTCGCGTCCGAACTATTAGGTGAACGAAAACTCATTAGCAATGTTGACGGATTGGATAAACTGGCTGAAATTAAACGCCAATATAGAGAAGAGCCATTAGCCTTAGCCAAATATAATCTTCAAGATTGTGTTTTAGTATCGAAAATATTCAAACAAGAGAAGTTGCTCGAATTTTTACTCACACGCTCGCAATTAACCGGATTAGAGTTAGAACGTTTAGGTGGTTCGGTCGCGGCATTTACTAATTTATATCTCCCGCAAATTCATCGTAAAGGTTGGATAGCGCCTAACTTAGTTAATGCTGAGGACTATTTGCACAGTCCAGGCGGTTTTGTCATGGATTCGAAACCAGGCATGCACGACGACATCCTAGTTTTTGACTTTAAAAGTCTGTACCCGAGTATAATTAGAACCTTTAATGTTGATCCGATTGCTCTGCAAGAAGGGGTTAGGTTACCTGAAGCAGAGGCGATTCCAGGCTTTAGAGGCGGTCAATTTAGTCGTGAAACGAGTATATTGGCCACTATCGTAGATGATTTGTGGACTGCACGTGAAAAAGCTAAAAAGCAGAATAATACGGTTTGGTCTAATGCGATAAAAATCATTATGAATAGTTTTTATGGGGTATTAGGTTCTGCAGGATGTCGTTTTTATGATACGCGTTTAGCGAGCTCAATAACGATGAGGGGTCATTGGATTTTAGCCCAGTCTAAAATTTGGTTTGAAGAAAAAGGACTCGATGTTATTTATGGAGATACTGACTCTATATTTGTTAGCTTGCATGGCTCTAATTTTGAACCCAAAGATGCAGTTTCATTAGAACAAGAACTAAATACTTGGTGGGATATAAAAATTCAACGAGAGTTCAAATTACATAGCCGACTTGAAATTGAATTCGAATCGCATTTTAGTCCGTTTTTTATGCCAACGATTCGAGGCATGGAAAAAGGATCAAAGAAACGTTACGCGGGTATGAAACTGCAAAAGAATGCAGATCCAATATTGGTATTCAAAGGAATGGAATCAGTGCGCAGCGATTGGACCGATTTAGCTAAGGAATTTCAAACCAAACTGTTTCAATTGGTATTTAATAAACAACCCGTGACTGACTACCTTAGGTCGATAATTGCAGAGTTGTTTTCAGGTAACCTAGACAATAAACTGGTTTATAGAAAAAAAATTCGGCAACACCTCAACGAATATGTAAAAACAACTCCGCCTCAAATAAAAGCAGCCAAATTGGCAAATAATCTTTACGGCCACCCCAAATACCGTAGAGGTAGCGTTATACCTTACGTTGTGACGATAAAAGGGCCTCAAGAGTACACTAGCTGCGATAACCCTTTGCATTATCAACATTACCTGGAAAGGCAGCTTTTTCCAATTGCATCGGCAATACTAGAAAATATTTCCCCAAGTGAATTGTCTGTCTTTGACCGTCAGATGACGCTTAATTGGTAGCAACGCACCATATATTGTATATCATTTCACTTTTGTCGACTTTTTATTCACTAAATGAATAACTTATTCGTAACAAATAATTGCGCTTAATTATTTGTTATTAAAAAAAATATACATTTTATTACAAAATGTTACCAATCGCCTAAAAAGTATACTAATTTTGCGTTGCGGTGGTTGACCTGTGGAAATATAGAGGTAATATCGAGACCGTTTGCTGCCCTTTGATTGCGCTTTTATCAATTACTGATTGATTATTGTTCAATTACTGGTCGGAGCCGTTACGGCTAAAACTTATAATTCATAAAAAAATGAATCACTAATAAAGTGGTCCAGGGAGAAAACTTCATGTTTACAAATAACAAACTAGCTAAGTCTGTTCGCTTAGCAATCATGTTTGGTGCTGCAGCTACAGCACTACCTGCAACTCAAGCGTTCGCGGCTGAAGAAGAAGCTGAAGAAGTTGAACGTATTGAAGTTACGGGTTCTCGTATCAAACGTACCGACCTTGAAGGTGCTTCACCAGTTAACATCATTACTGCTGAAGACATGAAAGTTGAAGGTAACTTCACGGTAGCTGACGCACTACGCGGCAGTTCATTCAACTCGTTCGGTTCGTTCTCTGAGAAATCTGGTAGTTCTGCACAGTCTCAAGCAACATTAAACCTACGTGGTGCTGGTTCTAACCGTACGTTAATCTTGTTAGACGGTAAACGTCTTCCAGGTTCTCCTACTTTAGGCGGTCAATCTGCTAACCTTAACGCAATCCCTATGGCTGCTGTTGAACGTATCGAAATCTTAACAGATGGTGCTTCTTCAACTTACGGTTCTGACGCGATTGCTGGTGTTGTAAACATCATCTTGAAAAAAGATTACGAAGGTCTAACTGTTAATATCGGTTCTGGCTGGCGTACACGTGATACTGATGTTGGTGGTACTCCAACTTCAAACGAATTTTCAATCATTGCTGGTTACAGCAACGATAAAGGTAATATCACTTTCTCATTCGACCATCAAAAACGTGAAGGTATTTCTGATGGCCAACGTGCATTCACAGCTGCACGTGCTGAAGATTTAGATGGCGATGGCGACATCGAAATCTATTCTGATGAAACAGACGGTTGGTCTTACTACGGTGCAAGTGTGTTTGATCCAGCTTTCGATACACTATACTCATCTCCACTTTGTGATGATTTAATTGCTGAATACGGTGAAGATACATTTAAAGAATTTGACGGAACAACTGCATGGGGCCCAGGCTCTACAGTTTGTGGTTTCGCATATGCTAACGTATCTTATAACCGTGCTTCTATCGACCGTAACACTGTATTCGTAGACGCAAACTACGAAGTAGCTGAAGACGTTGAATTCTTCACTCGTGCAATGTTCGTTCAAAACAAATCTTTCGGACGTTATGCTCCTCCAGCGGCTCCATGGGAAAATATGTCAGCTGACAACCCACATAACCCTACTGGTTTAGATGGCGCTTACGGTCTATTCCGTTGGGTTGGTATCGGTAACCGTGACGGTAACGTTCATGATTACAACCAAGATTACTTAATGGGTCTACGTGGTTTCTCTACCATCGCTGGTTTGGATGTTGACTGGGAAGTTTACTACCATAAAAATGTAGCGGACAACAAATCTGTTGGTCAATACTACTTGTCATACGGTGGTCTAGCTTACAATGAGAAAAACGACATTGATTTAGGTTCAGAACAGGGTATAGCTAATATGAAAGCTACTACACTAACTGAAGATTCTTCAACGTTTGACCAATATTATGCTGGTGCTGGTTTTGATGCATTCGAACTACCTGGTGGCCAAGTGGCTCACTACATTGGTATGGAATACATGGAAATCAACTTCGCCTCTATCTATGACGGTCAGTCTGCTGCTGGTCTAGTTGGTGGTTCTGCTGGTAACTCTGCTGAAGGTATGCGTGATATCACTGCATTCTTCTACGAAGCAGCATTACCTGTAACTGACGATGTTGAAATGAACATTGCTGCTCGTTACGATGACTACTCTGACTTTGGTGATAACCTTGCACCAAAAGTATCTGTTCGTTGGCAAGCACTTGACAACTTAGTTGTACGTGCATCTTACTCAGAAGCGTTCCGCGCACCTGGTTTGGATGAACTTAATGCGGCGACTACGTTCTCTGCTGAAGCAGCAACGGATTACATCAGCAACCCTGATGCAGCTGAGCGTCAATATGATACTTACTACAAATCTAACTCTAACTTAGGTCCTGAAACATCTGAGTATATGAACTTTGGTGTTGCATACGACATTACTGATGACTTCGCTGTTAAAGTTGATTACTTCAACTTAGACATCTCAAACGTTGTTCAAACTAAAACTGTTAACGGTCTTATTAATGACCAAGCAAATGGTAACTTAACGCCATTAGCACCTGGTGCAAATACGGACAATGAAACGTTTTATCTAATCCGTGCCGGTGGTTCTTTAACTGGTAACATCCTAGAAGCTGGTACTGGTTACTTCAACGGTGTTGGTTTCGGAATTGAAGGTGTCGATTTAACGTTCACTGGTAATATCGAAACAGATTTTGGTGATTTCAGCGTTAATGCTGTAAACAGCTTTATCTTAGATTACGCTACAGACAACGGCGGCGACTCTGTAAACACAGCTGGCTGGTCTGGACAACCTGATCACCGTGCAGTATTTACATTCGGTTGGGCTCTAGATGGACATAGTGTTACTTGGAACACTAACTACATCGCAGATACTTCTGAAGATGAGCAGTTAATTACTAAAGATGAAGCTGGCGCTGACCTAGCTGAAGACGATTGGTACTACCAAACGGAAGGTAAACTTGACGCTTGGATTATCCACAGCCTTAACTACTCATACAACATGGGTGATTACGGTCGTGCATCACTTACTATCTCTAACTTAACAGACGAAGATCCAGTATTATCTTCAGCTGGTGTGTATGAGAACCCGGATTTATATAATAACTTCGGTCAAGACGTACGTGTAAGCTACACAATCAGCTTCTAATATTGATTTAAAAGCGAATAATATTGAAAAGCCGATTCTTTGAATCGGCTTTTTTTATGTATTATTATTATGAAATTAGACAGTTAGTCGTAAAGTGTAACTACAAATTTTAGATGATTGGACAATATGCAAACGCAAAAGTACTGGGATAATTATTGGCAACAGGGCCATATTACGTCATTTGGCAATGAAATTATGGGGACGTACAGTGGCGCGATAAAACACTTTTGGCAACGTTATTTAGGCGATACTCAACCGAACACAAGATTGCTAGATATGTGTTCTGGGAATGGCGCACTGCCTATGTTGTTTCTGCAGTTTCAGCCAAAATTATCGATAGTTGCTACGGACTTAGCACAACTAGATGAAGCGAAACTTGAGCAGCAAGTTAAGCGTCAATTTCCGGCATGCGAAATAGAATTTAAGAGCCGTGTTGATTGTACGGCACCAAATTTAAACGGGGACAAATTTGACATAGTGACGAGTCAATTTGGAATTGAATATGCGCCATTAGAGCAGGTTATTCCGGCGGCCTATGATTTGTTAAATAAGCACGGCAAATTTGCAATTATCACCCATGTTTATGATTCGCGTTTTATCAAGCAAAATACTGTAAGTTGGGCGTTTGTAGGGGAAGTTAGAAAATCTGGGTTAACTGACATACTTAGGGCGCAGATTGCATTGGAAGATAATAACTCACCTGAAAAAGTGAGGGTTTCACATCAATTACAAAAAGTGACAGCGAATCTTAAAGCATTTGATAATGTTGAATATGGCTTGCTCAATATAGATGGTTTTATACAGATGTCGTTAGGCATGCAAGACAGCAACAAACTTGAACAACTCATCGCATTATTTGATAACGAAATGTTAAATTATCATTCTAGGTTGTCTGAATTGGTAAAAGCATCACGTACAGAAGAGCAACTTTCAGAAATTGTTACTATGGCATCAAATTGTGGGTTTACTTTACAACAAAGTCATCGGGTACAAGATCAAACTGGCATTCTTGGACACGGATTTGTTTTTATAAAATAGCTTCTGTTTTATTATAGTTATAAATTACTAAAGTTCGAGGTATCCATGAACACCCCACACATTCGACAACAAATTGCTCAGTTCTTTCAATTTGTCAAACAGGGGAAGTACGGCGACGCTGCACAGTTTGCAAGCTTACCTCACATCCAGAGTATCAAAGACCCACAAGTCCAGCATGCGCGTGGGGTGACGTTCCTAAACATTGGCTATGAGCAACATGCACTAGACGCTTTTTTACTTTTTTTAACAATGGCGCCTGAACATCATCCTATTCACAATATTGTTGCCGATCTTAGCGCCAAGCAGGGCAAATATGAGCTGGCCAACACCCACTTTGCAAAAGCAACAAATTTGGCAAGTCATGTATATCAGTACTGGTTTAATTGGGGCCTTTGTTGGAGTCTTCAAAACCAACATGAGTTAGCGAAAGCGCATTTTCTTAAATCACTGGCAATTGAGCCAGGCTTTGCGAAAGCCCGTTTTGAACATGCAAAAGCCTGCCTTGCACTTAAAGATTATGTTGGCTCGGAGCAAGCTTTAACAACGCTTTTTAATCAAGAAACTCAGCAACCTCCTTGGAAATGGCATTATGTTTATGGTCAAGTACTTGAGGGACTTTGTCGAACTGAAGAGGCAAGTAAGCAATATCAGGCTGCCTTGAGCCTGAGCGTCAATGACCAAGAGTCAGATGTACTTTATGAATGTCTTGCATTGTTGCATGTGAAGCTTTGTGACAATGAACAAGCACTATCTTGGTTAACGAAAGGGGTTGAAAATCACCCGACTAGTCGAGTTCTGCATAAATTGTTGTCTAATTTAAAATATGAAATGAACACACCTAATCCCCTTCGTAATTATGAATCAGTCTCTGTGAACAACTTTAATACTGAGTTACAACATGATTATGTTTCATTATTGATGTCTCAAGGTAAACTCGATGCGGCAAAATCTGCACTAGCTAAATTTAAGCGTAATAAACCCAAAACCAATGCATTTACCAATCTCGATTGTCAAATAGCAATCAAAGAACATAGGTACGATGAGGTTTTGTCGGCCGTACCTACGACATTGGATATGAATAACCCCGGGGCCAGGCAACTTTGTGAGTATTATACTTTAGCTAATCTGGCATTAGGAGATTACGTTACTGCGGGTAAAAAAATCGATTTATTACTCGATGCAGATGCAACGAATCAATATTATTTGGCGTTAAAATCGACAGAATTAAAGTTAACTAATAAAGATGCCTATGAACAGCTGATAAATTTTCATTCATTAGTAAGTTTTTGTGAAATTTCTGTTACGGCCGATTATTCTTCAATTTTAGACTTTAATGAGCAACTTATGGCGGCATTGAAGTCTATCCATACGATGCAAAAACAACCATTAGGACAGTCAGGTAATGGTGGAACTCAAACCCCTGGTTACTTGTTTGACCATCCACATAAAGTTATTCAAGATTTAAAAATATCCCTCCGCAATTCATGCTCAGAACACCTTTCAAATATCAGTAAATTACCTTATTTGGAACATCCTGCGTTAACTCGGTTTAGTGATCAGTTTAATATAGTAACTGCGTGGTCTATGTGGCTTAGAGACGGCGGTTATCATGTTCCCCACTGTCACCCTAAGGGGTGGTTTAGTAGCGCATACTATGTCAACACACCGGAGTGCATCACTCAGGGCTCTGAACAGGGGCAAATTTACTTCGGGAAACCTGGAATTGTGACTTATGATGAGATAGTCGAAGACTATGCGTTAACACCTAAAGCGGGCCACCTAGCATTGTTTCCATCTTACTATTGGCATGCAACTAAGCCATTCGTTAGTGATACGCCTCGTGTGGTTGTCGCCTTTGATATCCTACCAGTAGTCAAGTGAACAATAAGTAGACGGTTCAGGTAGAATAACGAAAATATTAAGTAAATCGGGCGATTTTGTTAATTGACATTACAGATTATGTTTGGGACACTCGATGGTCGATATTCCGTGACTTTAGTCACTGAATGGAGAGTAAAAACTCTAAAAGAGAACTTAAACACATACATTGGTTGGGAACTATGTCAAAGATGAAATTAAGTCTAGTCGCGTCAGCGTTAGTAGGGGCGGTAGCATTTACCGGATCTGCTTTTGCAGCGGATCCACTAGAGAAAATTCACGCAGCAGAACGCGTTATTCACAAAGCAGCTGCTAAATCTCAAACGAAAATTGACGCGATTCAAGAACAGACTCAAGATCTGGTTATTGAATATCGTAGCGTCGTTGACGAAATGGAGATCAATAAAGTTTATAATGATCATGTTGCGAAATTAGTAGCAGCACAAAACGACGAAATTGCTTCTTTGGAAGAGCAAATCGCTGAGATCGAAAATACAAAACGAAATGTTGTTCCTCTGATGTATCGAATGATTGATATGTTGGAAAAATTCGTAAAAGCAGACATTCCGGTTAAATTGGAATTGCGCACACAACGTATTGAACGTTTACGTGCAACCATGGTAAACCCTAACGTAAGTACTTCTGAGAAATATCGTCAGGTACTTGAAGCTTACGAAATTGAAAAAGATTACGGTAGTGCTGTCGAAGCATGGCAAGCAACTGAAACGTTTGATGGCAAACAAATTACTGCTGACTTCGTTCACGTAGGTCGTATTTCATTAGTTGCACAGTCTAAAGATCTTAAGAATGCATGGGTGTGGAATAACACTTCTCGTTCTTGGGAAAAATTAGGTGACGAATACCTAAAAGATGTGACTAAGACAATCCGTATGGCTCGTAAACAAGCGCCATTAGATCTAATTAAACTACCAATTTTTGCTGCGGAGTAATAACACATGAAAAAGGTATTTAATTCATTGGTTTTAGCCGCTGCTTTAGCAACTGCAGGTATCGCAACTCAAGCGAATGCAGCAGGCGAGCTAGACAATTTATTGCAACAAGTTAAGAAAGACCGTATTTCAGAAGGTCAACTTAACAAGAAGCGTGAGCAAGAGTTTTCTTCTGCTCGTGCTGACAAACAAGCATTGTTGAAAAAAGGGCAAGACGAACTTAAAGCTGAGAAAGACCGTGGCGACCGTTTGCAAAAGCAATACGGACAAAATGAGAAAACGTTAGCTGTTCGTGCTCAAGAATTGAAAAATGCAGAAGGTACTTTGGGCGAAATGTTTGGTGTTGTACGTCGTGCAGCTACTAATACAATCGGTTCAATTACTGCATCTAACATTTCTTCACAGTATCCTGGTCGTGACAAACTTTTAGCAGAACTTGCTGAAGCTAAAAAACTTCCTACGACTCGTGAATTAGAAGAGTTATGGATTGCATTACAAACAGAAATGACTGAATCAGGTAAAGTAGTTAAGTTTGAAACTGAGGTTTCACAACTTGCTGGCGGCCAAACAGTTGAAACTGTTACTCGTGTTGGTTCATTCAACCTTGTATTAGACGACGGTAGCTACGTTATTTATAACGACGCAACTGGTAAAGTTCAACCTTTAGGTAAGTCTGCTGAATCTCACTTCCGTTCATCTGCTAAAGAATTAGCAAGTGCACCAGCGGGTTCATTTGTACCTTTCTATGTTGACCCTAGCCGTGGCGGTATCTTGCGTCTTAACACGCAAAAAGCAACTTTAGAAGACCGTTATCACCAAGGTGGTACTCCAGGTTACGTAATTACAGCGGTATTGGCTATTGGTTTCCTAATTGCCCTATTAAGCTTGTTCACTACGTTAACTGAAGGTTCTAAGATGAAGAAGCAGCTTAAAGATACTTCAAATCCATCTGAGAATAACGCGTTAGGTCGTATCTTAAAGATTTATCATGATAACCGTGGTTCAGATGTTGAAAATCTAGAACTTAAGTTGGATGAAGGTATTTTACGTGAAACGCCTCGCATCGAACGTGGTATCAACACAATCAAGATCCTTGCTGCTGTAGCGCCTTTGTTAGGTCTATTAGGTACGGTAATCGGTATGATTGAAACGTTCCAACAAATTACGTTATTCGGTACTGGTGACCCTAAACTAATGGCTGGTTCAATCTCTATGGCACTTGTAACAACTGCTATGGGTATCATTGCTGCACTACCACTAATCTTTACACACAGCATCGTTGCTGCACGTGCTAAAACTATCATTCACATCTTAGATGAGCAAAGCGCTGGTATCATTGCTGCTCATGCTGAGAAGGAGAAAGCCTAATGATATACCTGATGGGTCTATGGGAATCCGTCAGGGATTTTATTGGCACTGGCGGCTTTGTTTTATACTTTGTCGCAATCGCCCTACTTGTTATGTGGGCGTTAATGATGGAGCGTTGGTGGTTTTTGACAGTTGAGTTTCCAAAATTGCGTGATTCTATTATTGCAAGATGGGATGCTCGACCAGACACGACTTCATGGAGTGCACATAGGATCCGTGATGCTTGGGTTTCTGAGGCATCCGAACTATTAAACGCAAGAATGTTAATTATTAAAACTCTTGTTGCGATGTGTCCGCTGATTGGTCTATTAGGTACAGTAACCGGTATGATTACTGTATTTGACACAATGGCGTCGCAAGGTACTGGTAACCCTCGTTTGATGGCTTCTGGTATTTCAATGGCGACAATCCCGACAATGGCGGGAATGGTTGCTGCGCTATCTGGAATCTTCTTCAGTACGCGTCTTGAAACAAGAGTTAAAGTGGCAAAAGAAAAGCTAGTTGATAGCTTGCCACATCACTAGGAGATTGAACTATGGCACGTAAACAACGTTTTCGTGAAGATGATGATGCCGCAATTGATATGACTCCGATGCTAGACATCGTATTCATCATGTTGATATTCTTCATCGTTACAACGTCATTCGTGAAAGAAGCTGGTATTGAAGTAGTTAAGCCAAAAGCAGCTGCCTCAAAGCCAAACTCTAAAGGCAACATATTTATCGCGATCAAAGCTAACGGCGAAGTTTGGATGGACAAACGTCTAGTCGACATCGAACGTGTAGCTGCAAATATCGAGCGTATGTTGGCTGAACAACCGACTGAATCTATCATCGTGCAAGCAGATAAAGAATCTAAACACGGTGTTGTGGTTAAAGTAATGGACGCTATCAAGTCGGCTGGTGAACTAAAAATCATCATCGCAGCGGAGAAGAAATAGTATGTTGAGATTGATTGCATCACTTGCGGTTGGTGTAGTAATCACATTCGGCTTGTTTGTTGTTATGGCTGAGCTTATCTCTGGAGGTGCAAAATCCAAAGATGAGCAACGTGAGAACATCATCGTTGAAATAAATACTACTCCGCCGGAAAGTAAAGCGCAGCAGCGGAACCGTGTTCCGCCGCCGCCTCCGCCTCCGCCTAAGCAGCCGCCTAAGCCGCAAACGCCTGAACCTGAACCTGAAATTTCTGACAGCACCAGCATGGGTATTCGTATGCCTACTGTTGATGTCGGTGGTGCAAGTGCAGGACTAAGTGGTCCAGGTGCATTGGTTAGAGATGGCGACGCTACACCTATTGTACGAATTGAACCAAAATTCCCGACTAAAGCTGCCCGTGATGGTATTGAAGGTTGGGTTAAGTTGAGCTTTGAAATTAACAAACTTGGTGGTGTTGAGAATGTCGAAATTATCGACGCTGAACCCAAACGTGTTTTCGACCGCGAAGCAAGAAAAGCGCTACGTAAGTGGAAATACAAGCCAAAAATGGTTGATGGAAAACCTCAGCACCAAACTGGTTTAAGTGTACAACTAGACTTTAATTTGGGAGGAGGTTAGTAATATGAATAACACATTGAAACTAGTCCTTTCAGCTTCATTAGTTTTAGGTGCACTTGTTGCTCCTAAAGCTAAAGCAGCGGTTCCAGCTGAGAAAGCTGAATTAGTTCAGCAACTTAAGAAACAACGTGGTGGTAAAGCGTTAGGTCCGAGAATCGGTAAGAAAGTCCAAAAGGCTTTTGAGTTGTATTCAGCGGATGATATTAAAGGCGGTTTAGAAATCCTTTTAGAAGTTGATGCTAAAGATGATTTCGATAAAGCCTATATCGATCGTTTTATCGGTAATATGTATGCGCAGGAAGGTCAAGTTGACCTTGCGTTAAAACACCTTAATAGTGCTAAAGACATCGACGAATTACCGTTTGATGATCATAAAGGCGTGCTTAAGCTGATTGCCGATTTATCGATTCAAGAGAAAAAATATGAAGATGCGTTGGTAAATTATCAAGCGTTTCTTGATTTTTCTCATGACGAAGATCCGAACGTTTACTTGCGTATCGCAAATGCACATTATGAGTTGAAAAACTATGATGCGGTACTTGCACCAGCAAGAAAAGCGATCACTTTGTATGAAAAACCAAATCAAAACCCGTATGTGTTAGTTATGGCGTCTTACTACGAACGTAAGATGTATCCAGAAGCGACGAAAGCGGTTGAAGACTTGGTTAAAACTTTCCCTGACAATGCTAAGTGGTGGACTCAATTAGGCATGTTTTACATGTTAACTGAGGATTACCAACGTGGATTGTCAACAATGGAAGTTGCTCATAAGCAAGGTTTCTTAACTACGCAATCTCAAGTTAAACAGTTAGCACAACTTTACGCATCTAATGGCATTCCTTATAAAGCTGCCATTATTCAAGATGAGTTTATCGCTAGTGGATTGATTAAGAAAACAGAACAGACGTTGTCAGTTATGGCGAGTACCTATCAAAATGCAAAAGAGTATGCGAAAGCAGCGAAGTATTTTGGTGAAGCCGCTAAGATTGATAATGACGCAGACTTGTACCGTAAGCAAGGCACAGCGTATATGGTAATGGAACGTTTTGATAAAGCTGTAGAAGCTTTTGATAAAGCGCTTAAATTTGGCATAAAACGCAAAGGTCCTGTCTATATGGGTATAGCAGAAGCACAGTTTTATTTAGAAAACTGGAAAGAGTCCTACGCGGCTATCCAAGAAGCTAAAAAAGACAAAAACTCTGCTAAATCAGCTGCAGGCTGGGAAGGTTATATTAAAGACACAGCAAGCCGAAAAGGCACTGTTCTTTAAATACGTTTTCGTAAAAAAAAACCGCCTCAAGGCGGTTTTTTTGTATCTAAAGCAAACAAATTTTAGTTTAGCTATTTTTAGTATCCGACAGTCCAATATTTTTTAGTATCCGACAGTTCAATATTGTTCGCTATAAACACGACAAACCACAAACAGCCTTGCGGTGACTTTTATTTTTCGGGAGGATTAGCCCCGTCCTAAGTATTCAATTATACCAATCTTCACATTTAAATCGTCAGTTCAGTACGTTGGCCGAATCATGACAATTAATGTAATTTATAATATTGCAACTCGCATGCGTTTGGTCCCTTGCTTTCTGCTTTAAACGTTAAATCCTCTGTCAAATTAAACAGTTGTTCCAACTCTATGTCGTTATTAGGTAAAACGTTTAATGCACCGATAGAAAAGTTAATGTTAATACCTAGTTGGACGAGTTCGGAAACGCAATCAGTTAAGATCCTTTTAGCGACAGTCTCGGTGCCGTTTTCATCTAAATTAAAAAGCCCGATGGCAATTTCATTGTCGTGGAAGCGACAAACTAAATCAGTTGAACGTTTAGTTGAGTTTTCTACATGTTCGGAAACAACTTTAAACATTTTACGGTCGAGTTCTTGATTTACATTAAGATGGGTATGGATGATCATAATCGTGAGAGCGTCTTTTTCTCGCATCATTCTATTCCATTCTCGTTGGAATACCTCGGCGAAGTAGGCTTCACTATATAGACCGGATAGATTGTCACGAAATGATGTTTCTAATCTGCTAAAAATCATAGTGTTTCTTCATTTGTATTACTGGTATTTTTGATTATAGTTGCTAATTGTCATTTGTTGGTCAATAAAATATTAGAGTTTTGACTATTTTTATTGAAATAAAATGGATAACCGTCAGGTCATCTATGTAAGCAATGTTGAAAGGCGATATTATTTGTCGTTAACATTATCTATTATTAGCTCAACATAATCGTATTTTTGTAAAACAGCAAAATTCGAACTAAGGGGAACTCCATGAAATTGAATAAAAAAATGACACTCGCTGCAATCGGTGTGGCTGCACTCGGAACTTCAGTTGTCGGTAATGTCCATGCTGCGGGTTTTCAAGCAGTAGACATGAAAGGCGGCTATGAAGTCCAAACATTTGAAGCTAAATGCGGTGAAGGCAAATGCGGCGGCGATAAAGCGAAAAAAGAAGCTAAATGTGGCGAAGGCAAATGCGGCGGCGACAAAGCGAAAAAAGAAGCTAAATGTGGCGAAGGTAAGTGCGGTGGCCATAAAGCGAAAAAAAGCGATAAAGAGGCCAAATGTGGCGGTACTCAAGCTTAAGTAATTTAGGCAATAGTATTAGTAATGAAATAAGAGCCAGCTAGTCTGGCTTTTTTATTGAGGTGAAGTGTGGAAATATCTGGTTCGGGTTTAGGATTTAGACGTGGAATGGAAAACGACCTCACAACAATCGTTGAGTCGAATGTTAATTTTGTTGAGGTAGCGCCGGAAAACTGGATGAGACTCGGTGGCAAGTTTCAGCATACTCTGGCGGAAGTAAGTCGTAAAATACCATTAACGACTCATGGACTAAGTCTGTCAATAGGCAGTCCTGACCCATTGGATATTGAGTTCGTTCGTGAAGTTAAAACCTTTATGAACAAATTTAATGTCCGTCATTACACTGAGCATTTAAGTTATTGCTCAGCGAATGGCCATATGTACGACTTAATGCCGATCCCATTTACCGAAGAGGCTGTTCGCTATGTTGCGGCACGAATTCGACTCGTTCAGGACGTGTTAGAACAGCAAATAGCCATAGAAAATGTATCTTATTATTTAAAAACGGGTCAGGAGCTTTCTGAATCTGAGTTTTTGAACGCTGTGCTGGCGGAAGCGGATTGTAAATTACTATTTGACGTTAATAACGTATATGTCAATTCAATTAACCATAAGTACAATGCAAAAAGTTTTATTGACAAGGTTCCGTCAGAACGAATTTTGTATGGCCATATCGCTGGACATTATGATGAGGCCGTCGATCTCAAAGTCGATACTCACGGCGACGACGTTAAACCCGATGTATGGGCTTTACTTGAATACGCTTATGCAAAACACGGTGTTTTTCCTACGTTATTAGAGCGTGATTTTAATATACCTCCAATGTCTGAGTTATTAGTTGAAGTGGATATGATTACGGCGATTCAAAATAAATTTAAACGCACGTTATAACGCAATTATCAAAAGCACTAAGGGTGAGTTTTTAAATGACTAAGTTAACCGAGGCTCAGTTACATTTAGCGCAACAAATAAGAACGGGTGTTACGCAAAGCAATAATAAAGATGAACAAAGGCGCGTCGAGATCTATCAAGAGTTATTTTTCAATAATCTAGAGGATTTTTGTGCCACTACCTTTCCCGTTTTAAAAAGCACTATGGGCACAAAAAAGTGGCTTGCACTTGTTCGGTCATTTTTTATTGAACACCAATGCGAAACGCCTCACTTTATAGAAATAAGTGAGGAGTTTTTAACGTATCTTGCGCAATCACCTGGGACTTTAGACGAGCCATGGATGCTTGAACTTGCGCACTATGAATGGGTGGAGTTAGCAAGTGCAACTGCAATGGGTGACTCGGGAGAAGATGTGGTTTCCGATAGAGAAGCGGTTGTTGCTGAATTTGATCAAGAATTAGTAGCGGTTGGGCAATTTTCACAATACTTGGTTAGCATACCTGAATCTACTTGGCCACTAGCTTATAATTACCCAGTTCATACTATTTCGGCAGATAACAAGCCCTTAGAGCCGACACCTACGTACATTGTGGTTTATCGGGACCCAAGTTACGAAATTCAATTTGTTGGCACTGACGCGCTTACCGTCCACTTGATGACATTTATTCAGCAACATAACCAAGTGAGTTTCACGCAATGTATCGATTTTTTAACGTCGGACGCAATTCAACTAGAGCAGGGCGGTGCGCAACAATTTGTGCAACAGATGTTTGCCGAATTTAATCAACGTCGGGCGATAACGTTAACCTTACAAATTTAATCTTAAAGTTTTGTTCAGTTTAGTGTTTTGCCTTCTAATCCAATCTGTCATACTGCGATAAGTAAATATGAGTTGGATTAAAAATGTCAGACATAATAAAAGACAGTATTAAAACCATTCCTGACTACCCGAAACCGGGCATTCAATTTAGGGATGTGACCTCGTTAATGCAAAACCCTGTCGCGTTTTCGGCGACAATTGATAGGTTTGCAGCGCAATATCAAAATAGTGGGTTCACTGCTATTGTCGGAACGGAAGCGAGAGGTTTTATCTTCGGAGCACCATTAGCTTATAAAATGAACGTACCGTTTATCCCCGTTCGAAAACCCGGTAAGTTGCCTCGTGACGTTATTTCTCAGGCATACATACTAGAATACGGTGAAGATATTTTAGAATTACACACAGACGCCTTATCTGCCGATGATAAAGTATTAATGGTTGACGATTTATTAGCGACCGGTGGTACGATTGAAGCGACAACCAAGTTAATTCGAAAACTGGGTGCGCACGTTGAAGACGCGTGTTTTGTCGTTAACCTACCTGAGTTGGGCGGTGAGAAACGTCTGACTAACTTGTCAGTTAATAGTTTTTATTTAACTGAATTTGAAGGCGAATAAAGGTCTATATTAATGAGCTATCAGGTACTGGCAAGAAAATGGCGACCAGCAAAATTTGCTGAATTAGTTGGCCAAGAACATGTAAAGTCGGCGTTGATCAACGGTTTAACAAATCAAAGATTACATCACGCCTATCTTTTTACTGGTACCCGAGGCGTAGGCAAAACCTCTATAGCACGTATTTTTGCAAAAAGTCTTAATTGTGAAACGGGCATTACCGCGGAACCATGTGGTCAATGTGCGACTTGTGTTGATGTTGACGCCGGTCGGTTTGTCGATTTAATCGAGATTGACGCTGCATCACGAACCAAAGTTGGTGATACTCGTGAAATATTAGACAACGTACAATATGCACCTACTCGTGGTCGTTATAAAATATACCTTATCGACGAAGTTCATATGTTGTCCCGCCACAGTTTTAACGCTTTATTAAAAACGTTAGAAGAGCCACCAGAACACGTTAAGTTTTTACTCGCGACAACCGATCCTCAAAAACTACCCGTCACCATCCTGTCTCGTTGTTTGCAATTTAATTTGCAGGCCTTAGACATAGTGCAAATCGAGCAACAACTACAATCGATTTTACAGGCAGAGCATATTCAATACGAAGCACCTGCACTGACATTAATCGCAAAATATGCCCATGGTAGCATGCGAGACGGGTTGAGTTTAACCGACCAAGCGATTGCACAGTCGGGGGAAAACCTCACGCTGAGTATTGTCCAAAGTATGTTGGGTACCGTTGATATTGCCTGGAGCCAAAATGTCTTTACCGCGATTTTGACGGGCAATGGCGAACGTTTAATTGAAGTATTTAACCGACTTGAAAAACAGCGCCCAGACTTTATTAAAGTCCTTGATGATATGTTAACGCTTTGCCATCAGATAGCGATGGCTCAGGTGTTGCCAGCGGCGGCAAAATTGAGTGTCGAAAATGAGGCTTTTGTGCTAAAAGTTGCACAAAATATTCCTGCAGCTCAAATTCAAGTTTATTATCAATTGCTACTTCAAGGTAAGAAAGACTTACCGCTAGCGCCTGAGATCACCCGTGGTTTTGAAATGTTGTGTTTGCGATTATTGGCTTTTAAACCAGTTGAAGCAGCAAGTGTTACCACAAATGAGCAACCTCAGGTTGAGTCACAGGAAAGCGTAAAAAAAAACCTTGAATCTTCATTAAGTGATCTTTTAACTCAACCACTACCAGATGAAAATAAGCCTTTGGAAGTAAGTGAACAGTCACTTACATCAACTCATCAAGGTTCAGTTAATGCTGTACAAAAGCCGTATGAAACTCCAGAAATAAGCCCTAAAATTGTCACAGCGGTTGAACCTAAGGTTGAACAGAAAGTTGATCCTCAAGAATTAGCCGCTAATCAGCAACCCCCAGTTGATAATGAGCAGGGCAATGACCTTCAGTCTACGCAAACATTTAAAAATCAAGAACGTGGTCAGGAACAGAAGCAAACTTCAGCACAAGCAGCAACACAACCAATTGTTGACCCTATACTAGCAGGCTATGAAGACTACCAACATATCTCTAATCAAACGGCTGAACAAGAGCACGAACTACTCTCGCAACAAGCATTTTATCAAGATATGGCAGAAAGTCAGGGTTTTGACCCAAGTTCAGAGTTTCAGCAAGGGGCCGCTCATTTCCCTGAGCAATCATTAGGACATATAGAACCACCACCTCAAGAGCCGTCAGTAGTCGCACAAATGCCTCAATCAAACAGTGCACTTAACTCTACTTCAGAATTAGAAAACCCAGTAATGGCTATTTTGGCGAATCGTGGGTTACCAACAAATTTGGCTAATGTTGCATCGAGTGTGCAAACCGCTGCAATTGAAAAACTCGAGAGCAATAGTTCGGCGCAAGAACCTCAACAAAGCCAAGAGCAAGTCCCGGTTGAAAAAGTCATTGAAGAGAAATTAGAAGAACTACCTGACCTAAAACCAATTGAGCACGACGAAGTTAAGTTCGCCCATGAAGTAGACGAATGGGCGCGGATGATAGAGGTGTCAGATTTAGCCGGATTAGGACGACAGTTGGCCCGCAATGGCGAAGTTAAAATTGACGGCAATCAAATTGAATTAACAGTTAAACAAGAATTTGCGCATTTGTTAAACGAACGATCAGAAGCAGAACTCACAGACGTGGTTTCAAGATTGTCACCAGCGTCTAATTTTGTTATCAATAAAAGTGAAATTACCCAAGCGTCACCCGCTGATATACAGAAAAACATTAATGTAAATCGACAAGAGCGTGCCGAACAAAGTATTGCCGAGGATGGTTTTGTGCAAACCTTGTTAAACGAATTTGGCGGCAAGATAATCCCAGGTACGATAAATCCGGTTTCTTAGTTCACAAACTTGAAACCAAAATTTTTGACCACATTAACAGTGGAATAACGACATTCAGAGGACAGACCTATGTTTAAAGGTGGAATGGGCAACATCATGAAGCAAGCCCAACAAATGCAAGAAAAGATGCAAAAGATGCAACAAGAAATCGCTAAGATGGAAGTTGTTGGCGAGTCGGGAGCAGGTCTGGTTAAAGTTACTATGTTGGGCAGCCACAATGTTAAACGTGTGGAAATTGACGACTCTTTAATGGAAGACGACAAGGAAATGATTGAAGACTTGTTAGCTGCTGCGGTAAACGATGCAGTGCGTCGTGTTGAAGAGATGAATACAGAACAAATGGCGAAAGTCTCTGGCGGCATGGGCATGCCTCCTGGTATGAAGATGCCGTTTTAATAGTATTAATTAGGCAGTGAATTTCCAGCTGTTTTGACAGTTAGAATAAAAAGCCGACGTAGGAATTGATTTTCTACGTCGGCTTTTTTGTGGGTGCAATACCATCTTATTTTTATGCTTTACGTTTTGTGATTACAAGCCTTGTTAAGAATAGCGATAATAGTAAAGACCATGACATTGAGCCGCCAGAACTAGAAGATGATTCTGGCTCTAGTTCAGGCGTCACAGCTTCTGTGATATCGATAATGTTGACTGTAACGGTCACTGCTAATGTCGAGCCAAAGTCACCCGTAGCCGACACCGATAAAGTGTAAGAGCTAGTTGATTCATAATCTAAACTACCAGTAGAACTTAATGTAATGTTACCTTCATCATCAATAACAAATGGAGATGTATTGTTATTAATAGTGAAGCCAGTAATCACATTTGTCGTGTCGGTAAAGGAGAGTTGGCCGACAGATGCTAACGCTGCTGCATCTTCTTTAATGGTAAACATTTGGTCGGCATTTATGGTTGGGATATCGTCGTTGATATAGGATTTAAGCCATAGTAAAGCTGGGCGTTCATTACCACTTTTGTCTATTAAGTAGGCGCCTTCAGCATCACGCCACAAGCCTGGACGCCAGCCCCACAAGGTAATGCCTTTTACGGCAGAATGGTCCCAAAAGATAGGGAATAGGCGTTTATATGACGCTAACTGGACAGCGTCGTCGGTGCCATCTATATCCAGCTCTGTGACATAAATATCTAATCCGGTTGCGGCAAGTAAGTCTAGGTTATTTTTGAGATTTGAGCTCGCCCCTGTTGTTGAGAATGCGTGTGCTTGAAAGCCTACACTGTCAATTAGGTCACGTTCTTTTAGCAAGTTAACTATTTTTACATATTCTTTTGTGAGATTGGTTTCATTGATAATGCCGTATTCATTGATCAATAAATTACTGTCTGGAAAGTAATGACGGGCGAGTTCGAAGGATTTTATGATCCAGTCGTAACCTGTTGTTCCGTCGCCGCCTAATGCTTCGCTGTAATTTGCCGCCGGGGACGAACTAAATCTTGGGTTGTCACCATTTGGTGGCGCATTCAGCGGCTCATTAACAACCTCGATAAAATCAATGTCACTATATCTATTTGCCAACGCAGCAAACCATTCTTCAATCTCTGCAAGTTGTTCGTCTTTAGGGAGTGTATCCATCCAACCGGGTTGTTGGTTTCCCCAGATTAATACATGAAGTTTAAAAGGGATATCGTTGTTTACTGCCAGCGCATAAGCCTTATCTAGCTCGTTCCAGTTCATAACGTCACGAGTTCGTTCTACACTGCCCCATTTTCCGGCGTTTTCAGGTGTAACTTGATTCCAGTAGTCGGCAAAGTCTTGCACCTGCGCTCCGGCATAGACATTACCTAGAAATTTAGCATTACCCTCGGCGATTGGTGGCTTTGAAAGTGCATTGGCATTTAGCGCCAATAACAAACATGAGGCTGAAACTAAACCTAACGTCTTTTTGATGTTTTTTAACATACGAATAAACTCTTACTGCGTTGTTGATTGAATTCCATGATTTCGTATTTACAGTAAGAGTGCTATTGCGTTTGACCCGCATAGTATTATGATTTTTCGTTGTCCATTTTTGGTGCCAAGCAGTGCTGATGAATAAATTCCTGTTGTGTTGGCATAACCTCAACAGACTTTGTAATAACACTTTGAATAAAGGTTAATCTTCGTTCAAGTTCTTCCTCTGGAATTGAATCTACAAGCGGGTGGTAACCCTTAGGGTGGATACGTTGCCCATGAAAAACTTCAAGCCAACTTGTTGGGTTAAACAATTCCATATTATTGCGAATGATATTGCCGTTAGCACTAAATTGATCAATTTTTTGTTGCAGACTATCCGGGATCGACATTGTTCGGCAGTGGTTCCAAAATGCCGAGTCATCACGTTCTGTGGCTTTATAATGAAGGATGATAAAGTCTCTGATACTGCAATATTCAAAGTCGGTTTGTTGGTTGTAGGCATCGATGTCATGTTGATTAAATTCGAGATCAGGGAAAAAGACCATAAGCCTAGCAATCGCGGTTTGCACTAAATGAATATTAGTGGACTCTATGGGTTCAAAGAAACCGCTAGATAAACCGATAGCAACACAGTTTTTGTTCCATGATTTTTTACGTCGTCCGGTGGAAAATTTTAATAATCTTGGTTCGGCCAGCGGTTTGCCATCCAAGTTATTCATTAATATATTGCGTGCTTCCTCGTTACTCATAAACTTACTGCTAAATACATGACCATTACCTGTACGATGTTGAAGGGGAATGCGCCATTGCCATCCAGCCGTATGGGCTGTCGAAGAGGTGTAGGGCTTTAACGGCTCAGTACGTTCGCACGGCACGGCCCATGCGCTATCGCAGGGTAGCCAATGGCTCCAGTCGTCAAATCCCGTTTTTAAAGCTTCTTCTATCAGTACGGCTCTGCCACCTGAGCAGTCGATAAATAAATCACCTGCTACCACTTCGCCACTTTCTAGTACAAGTGATTCAATAAACCCGTCACTTTCGCGAAGACGCGTTTCAACCACTTTTCCTTCTGAGCGTATAACGCCGCGTTGTTCAGAGTACTCACGTAAAAATTTCGCATATAATCCGGCGTCAAATTGGTAGGCGTACGCAATGTTCGACAAGGGCGAATTGCCAGCGTCGATTGACCGCATAAACTTATTTTGATGACCTGCGATGGTGTTTAAGGAATAGGCTCCAATATCCGGTACTTTGTTTTTCTGGCGCATTTTCCACCAATAATGAAAAAACGGAATACCGTCAATGTTCTGGCCAATTTCACCAAAAGCATGGGTATATTTGTCGCCAATTTGACCCCAGTTAACAAACTCAATTCCGAGTTTGAATGTACCTTGAGTGCGTTTAATAAATTCATTTTCGTCGATACCTAAAGTCCGATTAAATATTTGGATTTGCGGTATCGTTGCTTCGCCAACACCTACTGTGGAAATATCATCAGACTCGATTAAGCGGATATTGCAGTAGTTTTGTTTTAGTAATTTGCCCATGGTGGCAGCTGTCATCCAACCTGCAGTACCACCACCTAAAATAATAATGTTTTTGATTCTTTTATCGGACACGTTTGAAACCTTTAGTAATTCTATTAAATGAATTTTTTCATTATTTATAACACAAAAAGCACACCCTAGGGTGTGCTTCCATGAACAACTAATTCAATGTTTGAATTAGAACGTACCTCTAACAATGAAAGAGTAACGTCGGTCATTAACTAACCATGAGCGATGTAGTTTCAACTTGTTATCAACTTGCATATACGTTTCAGTTTGCGTATTTAACAAGTTAACACCTTGAACACCGATTTTAAGTTGGTCATTGATTTGATAGAAAATCGAACCGTCCATATACCCAGAGTCACCCGTCCAAACCGGTAATTTACTGATTGTATCGCGCGACGTTACAAGGTACTCAGAGCGCCAGTTGTAAGCAACACGAGCTGACCAATCGTCTTTTTCATACATCAAAATTAAGTTCGCTGTATGTTCAGATTGACCTTGCAGTGGTAGTGACGATTGCAATGCATAGCTCTCGCTACCTACGTTGCCGTATACATACTCTAAGTTACCGTCACCGTTTGTATCACGTTTGTCGGCATCATCTATCTTACCATCTTGGTTAAGGTCTTGAGCATCACCAATATCTGTGCTGTCTAAGTTAGCGTTTGGCGTTCCTTCCGTTTTAATATACGTATAGTTTGCTTGCATTCCTAAGCCGCTCCACGCACCTGGCAACATATCGAAGAATTGTTGATAGTTAATTTCAACACCTTTCATCGAACCTTTGCCGCCATTTGTCGGGCCACTTACGTCAACTTGCTGAGTAACGCCTGTTTCTGGATTGGTAAATTCTCTTACCGTGCCGCCATTAATAAAGAAGTTGGTTAGATCTTTATAAAAGAACGAGGTGGTTAAAGAACCAACGTCATCGTAATACCATTCGAATGACGCATCCCACTGTACTGATTCCATTGGTTTTAAGAATGGGTTACCTGATGATGCTGTCCAACCGTTAATTCGGGCACTTTCAGGGTCGATCATTAAGTTTTGTTCTAAATCATTGCCGCTCGCATCAACCGGTAAACCGGTTGTAGAATCTGATGGGGCGTCTGGATGCGGATTTTCTGCATTCCAATAGGCCGGCAATCTGTCGGCTTCTAAGTTATGACCCAAAACACCAATCGTTGTATTGTTTCTCAAGTTACCAATATCTGGCAATGCAATGGCTTTTGACACGGCAAAACGTGCAAGTAGATCGTCTGTTAATTCAACTTTAATGTTAAAGCTTGGTAAATATTTAGTGTAACTTTGTGATGCTTCATTAGGCACTAATGCACCATTTGCAAAGTTTCTAAAATCTTCAGACATATAGTTAATTGTTTGTTCTAAGAACCGAGAACTTGTTGCAAATAAATTGTAATCTTCAGGATTATAATTTAATGGATCCCAACCTTCAGGTGCAGGATATTGAGTCAGCTGCTCAGGAAATGACGTAGTACCACGAGTGGTATTTTCAATTCGAACTGCACGCAAACCAATGTTACCGGCAACACGATATTCCCAGTCGTCATTTTCGAAATCTAAACGAATATAGGCTGCTGTATTGCCTTCAGATGTATAACTGATCTCTTGTGGTAAGAATTGGTTCGTTAATGAACGGCTTGAACAGTCATCTTCGTATATACGAGATGCGGCTGGTCTAAAGTCGCCACAACGGTCTGAGTACATTGGCTCTAAGATAACCCCCCAATTTTCGTAATTGTTGGTCATCGCATTTGCCGGATGAAGGGCAGTATTTCCACCTTGAATTGTGGCAGTACCGCCGCGGAAGAAATTACTCCAATCGACAACTTCATGAACTTGACCAAGCTGTGCTCTACCGGCAATATCATCAATTAGCGGATCATCTAAATAAACCGGATTAGCCCAAAGTGCACCTAATGAGCCCCAGTTGTACTTACTGTATTTGACTCTTTGTTCACGTTCAGCACGACGAACACCAAATTTCAATTGAACAAAGTAGTCACTGTCGAGCGAATAAGTTGCATCAATACTTAGCGCATTTGATACCCCTTTACTGCGTTCGTAATGGTCCATCGCCGCAGCAAAATGGTATGAAGTTAATTCATTAAAGTAGTTGTCACCACGATAGTCGACACCAATAGCATCCACTTCTTCTTGCGTTGCAGCTGACCAAGGATTGATCATTTCAAGATTTGGGGTACTACCAGTGGTATCCCAATTTTGATTCGCGTGGGTCATAAACATAAGTTTCATGTCATCATCTGTTTTTTCAGCAACAATGTGTTGGAAATCAAAAACGAGTGACAAGTTGTCCGTCGGCGTGTATTCAACTTTAAGTGAAATGTCGTCGACTTCTGTACGTTGCTGCTTAATTCGGTTACCAGTATTGAATCTGAAACCAAAGTTTTGAACTTCACCACCAGGCGAACGTTCGGCGTCGCCGCGCCAACCACCAGATGTATCGGTGATACTGCCGCTTTCATAAACACCGTCGTCATCAAATTCAAACTCAGTACCTGGAATTGCGCCTGCTCTATAATCGCCAGGTTGCCATTCTGAATTTATGTTATGTTCATTCCAAGATAAGACAGAATCAGAACGCAAAAACTGCACAGTTGCTTTAAGTGAGCTATCTTCACTTTGCCATTGTAGTGCTGTTGCAATACCTGTTCTTTCACGAGTATCTTGTTTCATGCTTAAGTTAGCACTTGTTGGTACTAAGACACCTTCATCACCAATTTGTACACCGGTTGGCGCATATTTGGCAAACGAACCGTCATAGATATATGGGTTCGCGACTTCCATCCCGTTTAAACTACTTAACGGTCTGAATTCAAATACATTATTTTGAATGCCGTGGCTGTCAGCTTCTAATCGAGACTTAGAAAAGTTAATTAAAAAACCAAATTCACCAAGTTCACCTTTATCCCAGCGATCGCTGTATAATCCCGAGAAGGTTGGGGTGGTTTCTTTAGCAATATCACCACGTGTCCAATCGGCAGAAAACGCCAATTGGCGACCCGCTTGGTCAAATGGACGACGGGTGCGCAAACTAATTGTTCCGGCAATGCCGCCTTCAATCATGTCAGCCGTTTGGTTTTTGTATATATCAACACCGGCCATCATTTCAGGTGGAACGTCTTGGAAGCTTAATCCACGGCCTGAGTCGGCGGTAAAAGAATCTCGACCATTAAATTCGCTTCGAGTTTGAGTCATTCCTCGGACGACTGCACCAGAACCTTCAGAGCTAAAGTGATCAGGGTCGTTTGATGCCGCAAAACGTTCAATCGATACGCCAGGTAAACGTTGCATTGCTTCTAAAACGCTTCGGTCAGGTAAAGAACCGATATCGTCAGATGTAATGGAATCGACAAATGTTTCAGCATTACGTTTTAAATTTTGCGCGTTAAGTAAGTTGCTCCTCATGCCCTTTACTTCGATGACTTCTACATTGTCTTCAGCTTCTGTTTTTTTCTCTTCTTCTTGACTGTAGACATTTGTACTTAAGCTCATAATAGCGATGGCTATTAATGACTTTTTAAATATAGGTATTTGTCTTTGAATACCCTTTGAATTACGACCAACGTGCCCCATGCTTTTGCTCCACATTTTAGCTTTATTATTTATTATGACGGATACATTTTATTCATATTTTGCAGGTGACATTTATTGTCTCTACTTTTAGCAAATTATCGCTAACGCCCAACAGAGCTTAACAGATAAACCTTTAATACAAATTTCTTAGGTGTATTTAGGTACTTATTTACCAAATAGTCAATTGAACTATAAGAAAACGCAAATTAAAAACAATATATCGCAAGATATACTTATTTTTGTCACTCGCTGGGGATGTAATTTACCGACAAAATTAGGTCGATTTATTATGTTTTTGAGTTTGAAACTTGTCTTTTTTTTTAATCCTGATTATCGCTATACCTTTTCTAAATTCATCTCTATATAGTTTGAAAAGACATAATTATAATAATATTTGTGAGTAGAAAAATGATAAGTACAAATTATAAAATTGGTTTATTGAGTTCTTTAATCGCATTGTCAATTACAGGTTGTTCTCTAGAATTGGAAGATGAGGAAATTAATGTAACCCCGCGTTATGCTGATGTGGTTATTGCACCAGTTAGTGATGACGTAGACACTGGAGCGGGCTCTGACAAATTATCGTTAGATAATGCAGACTTGGAAACCGGTAGCACCGACCCATGGTTCGGGAACGGTCCAGCTGTGTTGACCATCGAACAAACTGAAGTCAAAGCAGGGTCATTTAGTTTAAAAGTAACCGATAGAACAGATGGATGGAATGGTGCCGCTATTTCCTTTGGCGACAAGCTAATTGTCGGCCACACTTACTCTGTTTCTGTTTGGGTTAAAATGGCAAATGTTGACTCATCTAATGTTTCATTGACAGTCAAAGTCGCGGACGACGATGGTGATCATTATAACGGTATAGGGTCAACGATAGCGACAAACACCGATTGGGTTGAGCTAACGGGTGAATATACTCATGCGCCAATAGGAACTGAAACTGCAGAACCTTACATTTATATCGAAGGTGCAGACGCTGGCGTTGAATATTATGTCGATTCGTTAGTGGTTATCGATAATGATTTCGAACCAGGTGGCGCTGTAGATACGAGCGTCGCACTTGATAACTCAGGTTTTGAGTCTGGCGTTCAAGCCCCGTGGACAACTCAAGGCGATGCGATGTTAACGCTTGAGCCGACAGAAGTTAAAGAAGGGAGTTTTAGTGCGTTGATAACCGGTCGTTCTTCAGGCTGGCATGCTCCTATCTATACAATTACAGACAAATTAGTTGTTGGCGACACATATTACTTTTCAATATGGGTGAAGTTAGTCGAAGAGACAGCGGAAAACATGAAGTTAAGTTTAAAAGTTGTTGATGACAGCGGCGATAACTACATAACAATTGCCAATGCATCGGTTGATAATACGGCATGGGTTGAATTAACCGCCGAATATATTCACGCGTCAGATGGTCCTGAAACACAAGTGATTGTTTATGTTGAAAGCGACTCTCCAACAGCATCTTATTATATAGACTCACTAAAAATTGATGGTGAGGCCGTAGTCGTTCCAACCAATATTTTACCAAATGGTGACTTTGAATTGGGTGCCGGTGACAGTTTTGAAAACTGGGGGGCTTGGAATGGTTCAGTAAATGTTACTGCTGAAACAACTGATGTTCATGGTGGTAACCGCGGTGTGAAAGTGGTTGGTACCGGCACGAATCCTTGGGATGTACAATTAGGAAGTGACGCTGTAGAAACAGTTGTTGGCAATGAATATGTGCTTTCAATGTGGATTAAAGGGGAAGAAGACGGAGGTGTAGTTCGCTTCTCTACAAGCAGTGAAGCTGGTGCACTTTATGGTGCTGATGAAACGATTGGGACATCATGGCAACAAGTGACCTGGACATTTGCAGCGAACGATGTTGCAACTCAAGTTGTTCTGGATTTAGGAGCGTCTGCAGTTACTTATCTAATTGATGATGTTGAACTTATTCCTGTTGCAGCCGAACCGGCTTACATGTTATCGGCTGATACAGTCTTGTTAAACGGTGACTTAGAACTAGGTACAGAAAATGACTTTGATAATTGGGGCAAGTGGAACAATGGTGATGGCATTGTGCAAGAACTTACTGAAGTTCACAGTGGTGCACGTTCAGCCAAAGTGACTAATGGCAGTGACTTTAACGCCGAGTATCAATCGCAACTTGTTAGTGATGAAACCACTTTAGTTGTCGGCACTACTTATAGTGCATCGGTTTGGATAAAAGGAACCGTTGATGGCGAAGTTCGTTTTTCTACCAATGAAACTACGCCGCAATATGGCGCTACAGCTATGGTTACCGCTGATTGGTCTCAAGTCGTTTGGGAGTTTACCGCAACTGAGGAAGTGACTAGGCTCGTTTTTGACTTAGGTAAAACGCCAGACGCAGTTTATTACGTCGATGACTTTGAATTAGTGGCTAAATAGTCAATTGGCTATTTAGCCCTAATACATAATCATAAAAACTCTTAATTTATTAGTAAATTAAGAGTTTTTTTACTTTATCAAGAGAAGAGATGATCTTATGAATCAATACAAACAAAAGTTAAAGCGCGCAGCTCAAAATATTTCATTGGCTATAATGTTTGGCATTTCTTGCTTAATAACTGCGCACGCCGCTGATTTCTCAATTACGGTAAAAACCAAGACAATAAATGGCGACCAGTACAACAACGTTGCCACAAAAAGTATTACGGGAGACCACTGGGAGCTAATTTCAGGGCACTATAAACATAGTAACGACAAAGACCTTGCCAGTCCGTATCTGTATATCGAAGGGCCCAACAAAGGCATCAATTATTATATCGACAGCCTCGTAGTGGTAGATTTAAATTCAGAGCTATCTGGCTCGGCAGAGAATCTAACCGATAATTCAGGTTTGGAAACCGGATCTGTGTCACCTTGGTTTAAAAATGGTGATATAAAATTAGCCCTTGAAAATGCAATTGTTAACGATGGTAAGTACAGTTTAAAGGTCAGTCAACGAACCGATAATTGGAATGGGGCCGCAATCGCGTTTAATAGAGCTCTAATCAGCGGTCATACTTATAAAATATCAGCTTGGGTTAAATTAGCTAAATCTGAGGCCACAGTAAAAACCGTGCAAAAAAGCAATCCTTCCTCAGTAAACAGTAATTATGTTTATTTTACCGACGGTAAACCAACAGGCGAATGGGGAATAGTGCTCGGCGATAGCAGTGACTGGACAAAAGGCATCAAAAATAACACCGGGTCATCAGCCGATAAGCAACTAGCGGTAAAACCTGCAACGTATAAAGTGGCTAATGATGCGATAAATATCAAGTGGGCTCGTAAAAAAGGCAAGGGGCAGTTTGCGATTTACGGTGCAAACATTGATCTATCTTCGTTGCAAGATTCAGTGGCTTTAACGATGGAAGTTAAAGTCATCAGAAAACCTAAAAAGAGCGTCCAGTTTGGTCTAGACTGCGGATATCCATGCCGTGGTGAAATGAACATTCAAAAAATGTTTAGAGGTCTACCAAAAGGTGAATGGGTGACGTTTCCTATTCCACTCAACTGTTTTGTCGCCCAGGGGCTTGATGCCAGTAGAATAAATGGCCCATTATTGATCGCGTCCGACGGTTCATTTGAAATTGAAATCGCGGATGTACGCATGGAGCAATTACCTGAGGGCGCACCAACCTGCGCAAACTAGATAGCTTTTAATTAGATTCGCTGAGTATTGACGTTATGTTCAATACTCAGCATCAGAGGTTTAATAAACCAACCAACATCAACTCACTTATTAACATCAAAGCGTTTGACGGTAGATGTTAGGCGTTCAATAAACATCAAACTTAACGTTAATTAAAGGGGTTGAACTCAGGCGGTAGCGTGCCGCAACTAAGGGTAAACATAGCACCTTCTTCATAGGGTTCGCCGAGTACGGTTTTCTTAACTTGGGATACTACCCAACCACTGATATCTTGCTTAAAGCTAGAGTTACAGAACATTTTATTCATAGACCAGACACTAGACACATCCCACGAACCAATATTTTGGTTGAATTTAGATTCGGCAAACATGCTATACGCTCGATTCAGATTAGAGACATCCCAAGAACTAATATCTTGATTGAAAACAGAACGTTGAAACATACTTTCCATATATTTTACATTAGAGACATCCCATAAGCTGATGTCTAGGTTAAAAACTGACCCTAAAAACATTGAACTCATATCAGTTACAATAGAAACGTCCCAAGAGCTTATGTCTTTATTAAAAACAGAATCTTGGAACATACCGTCCATATATTTCACATTAGAGACATCCCAATTTCCAATGTCCTGATTGAATACTGAGCTTTCGAACATTCTAGCCATACTTTTTACATTAGAAACATCCCAATTTCCAATGTCCTGATTGAATGCAGAGCTTCTGAACATTCCAGCCATAAGCTCTACATTAGAGACATCCCAATTTCCAATGTCCTGATTGAATGCAGAGCTTCTGAACATTCCACCCATATATTTCACATTAGAGATATCCCAAGAGCTGATGTCTTGATTAAAAGGGGTAGCTGAAAACATTCCACCCATATTTTCTACATTAGAGATATCCCAAGAGCTGATGTCTTGATTAAAAGGGGTAGCTGAAAACATTCCACCCATATTAGTTACATTAACGACATCCCAATTGCTAATGTCTTGATTAAAAAGGGTAGCTGAAAACATTGCACTCATATCAGTTACATTAGCGACATCCCAAGAGCTGATGTCTTGATTAAAAGGGGTAGCTGAAAACATTGCACTCATATCAGTTACATTAGCGACATCCCAAGAGCCGATGTCTTGATCAAAAGGGCTAGCTGAAAACATTTCACTCATATCAGTCACGTTAAAGACAACCCAAGGACGAATGTTTTGATTGAATTCTGAGTCTTTGAACATTTCACTCATATCAGTCACATTAAATACATCCCACGAACCTATGTTTTGATTGAACTTTGATCCTTTGAACATTTCACTCATATCAGTCACATTAGATACATCCCACGAACCTATGTGCTGATTGAACTTTGATTCTTTGAACATTTCACTCATATTAGTCACATTAGCGACATCCCAAGAGTCGATATCTTGATTAAATTCTGAGTTTTTGAACATTTCACCCATATTAGTCACATTAGAGACATCCCACGAGCCTATGTCCTGATTAAATTCTGAGTTTTTGAACATTTCACTCATATTCGCCACATTAGAGACATCCCACGACCCAATGTCCTGGTTGAACTTAGAATCTTTGAACATTTCACTCATATCAGTCACATTAGAGACATCCCAAGCGCCAATATCTTGATCGAAACTTGACTCGTTGAACATTAATTTCATGCTAGTCATACTAGAGACATCCCAAGAATTAATGTTTTGATTAAACAGTGAAGAAGTAAACATCCTGCTAGCACTTTTCAAATTAGAGACATCCCATGAATTAATGTCTCGATTGAATGCTGAGTAGGCAAACATTTCGTTCATATTCACCACATTTGAAACGTTCCAATCACCAATATCTTGTTTGAATTGACTATTATAAAACATACGCTCCATATTAGTCACATTAGAAACATCCCAAGAGCCGATATCTTGGTTAAATCTTTCATTGGAAAACATTTCACTCATATCAGTCACTTTAGAAACATCCCAAGCGCTAATATCTTGATTAAAATCTGCTGAATTGAACATTCCCGACATGTTTGTTACATTTGATACGTCCCAGGATGTAATATCAGGAACGTATTGTGCATTTATAAACATCCATTTCAAGTTAGTGACTTTGGTCGTTATAACGGTATGTAAATCGGCTTTATCATAGTCTCGAATGGTTTTGTCATCTACTATGGTGTATTCGACCCCATTGATTAATTGAGTTTTCCCCACACTTGCTTCATCAACTGCAACAATGGTTATGCCATTCTCTGCGAGGTAGGCATAGGCAGATAGTTCAGGGTTATGTGGGAAGGGATCCAAACTGTCGATAACGCCATCGTTGTCAGAATCGATATCAGTTTCTTGGTCCGGCTTACTGTCAGAGGAGCAGCCAAAAAGGAACAGGGGAATTGCAATTAACCATAGTATTTTCAAAGTCATAATCCTTTATTATTATCATTAAAAATTATACTAGGCAGTGTGTAGAAGTTAGTCAATAGTACACGCGGTGCATTAGTTTCGGTTGTTAGTTGTTAGTTGTTAGTTGTTTGTTTTTTGTCAATATTACTTTACGTCGTAAAGACGGCATCTTTTCGATGGTTATATTAAATAACTGTGGCTCATAATTGCCTTACTTAACCAAGTAACGGGGGCATGTCTATTTAGACTAATCCTGTTGCAATATTGTGACTGCATTTAGGATTGGCATAAGTTAGTTTTTAATTTCTGGTGCTTGGCAATAATGTTTAACAAACTCCTGATGAGTGGGCAGTTGGTCTACTGCCGATGTAATTGAATGCTTCAACCCTGTCAGGAACTTTTCTAGCTCTTGGTCACTCATCGTTTTAACCATGTGGTGGTACTGTTTAGGGGCTATGCCTTGCCCCAACATCACTTGAACCCAAGAGTCGACTCTGAATAACTCACCGTCTGACTGAAACGCACGACCACCGTCTTTAAATAAATTAATCCTGTGTGACAAGGTCTTAGGTACTTCCATATCTTTGCAATAACGCCAAAACGGGCTGTCGTCACGTTGCGTTACGTGATAATGCAAAATGATAAAGTCGCGTATTTTTTCAAGCTCCACTGCAGCTTGTTGGTTGTATTCATCAATAACTTCATCTGTGATGCCACCAAAGGGAAATAGCTTCATTAAGCGAATGGTTGCCATCATAAAAAGATGGATACTGGTTGATTCCAAAGGCTCAACAAACCCACTGGAAAGTCCCATTGCAATACAGTTTTTATTCCAATTTTTCCGTCGTCGACCGGTTCGGTATTTGATCACTTTGGGTTTGGTAATTGGCGGTCCATCAATGTTATCTAAAAGTTGTTTTATGGCTTCTTCATCCGACATATATTGACTGCAAAACACTAATCCATTACCTACTCTATGTTGTAATGGAATTTGCCACTGCCAGCCCGCGCTGTGGGCAATAGACCGCGTATACGGAACTGCAGGACCTGTCGACGCGGTTTGCACAGCGACAGCACTATCACATGGCAACCAATGTGACCAATCTTCGTACCCTGTGTGCAGCGCTTTTTCGATGAGTAAACCTCGAAAACCTGTACAGTCAATAAATAGGTCACCTTCGATGGCTTGACCGGAGCCCAATGTAATAGCGCTTATGCCGCCAGTTGTTTGGTCTTTCAGTACATCTACAATTTTACCTTCGATGCGAGTAATACCTCTATCTTCACTGAATTTTCGTAAAAATCGACCGTATAAAGTTGCATCCATATGATAGGCATAGTTTATTTTTGACTTAGCCGAGGTGGCAAATTTGCCTGCTTTGGCTGCTTGTAATTCATAACAATAGTCACCAAATGGCGCATCGATGCCTTTTTCTAACCCATGTAGCCAAAAGTCATGGAATTCACCCAAGTAAAAGTCTTTACCTGTGATCCCAAATGAATGTATGTATTTATCACCAATTTGGCCCCAATTTTCAAATGAAATACCTAACTTGAAGGTGGCTTGCGTGGCTCGCATCACTTCCTGTTCGTCGATACCTAAAAACTTATGGAAGGTCCTCATGGGCGGTATGGTCGCTTCACCTACGCCTATCGTGCCGATGTCATCCGATTCGACTAGGACAATGTCGAGTACTTTTCCAAGTTGTTTAGTTAAGGCTGCTGCGGCTATCCATCCGGAGGTTCCGCCACCTGCGATGACGACTTTTTTAATTGGTTTTGTTGCCATGTTTTTATTATACGAAGTCAAAATGAGTTCCAACGTTTAAAGTGAGCTTTAACTTAACCTATGTTAGCAAAGTTAGGAAATTCGCTCGGGTTATCGATTAAGCTTATTTAACAATTGCGCTCTGAGTTTTCTTGCCTGTAATTCGTCTATTTTTCCCAACGAACCTCTTGCCTGCTCTGGCAGGTGTTCACCCGCGTGAGTTGACTCGGAAAAAATATAATAATCAAAGACTTGCTGCCACGCCTTTTTCTCTGTTAATGGTCGATCTTTAATGCTGAGTAGGGCATGTTGTAATACGTTCATTGCTTCACCAAAGTAGTTAGGTACGTTGTTCCACCAGTAGTTAATAAGTACGTTAAACTTACTTAAGCCTTCAACTTGATGCCACCACATACGGGGCAAATACAAGGCATCCCCGGGGGTCAATTCAGCAATTTGTCCCGCTGCAATGGCGTCTTTAAAACGTGGGTATTTGTCAACGTCGGGCTCGTTAAAATCAACCATACTGATAGCAGGACCACCTGGGTTTAACTCAAGTGGGCCTGGGTAAAGGTTATGTATTTGTTCAGGAGGGAATAATGTGAATCGACGATTACCCACAACACAACACGCAATATTGTCTGACGTATCATAATGGCAAGCGGCGAGGGTGGCATTGCCGAGCCAAATTTTCATCTCGGGTTTTGACATCAAACCGCTGTTGATGTGTTTTGAAATATCGAGATCGTTATTTTCCCTGAGCGAAGGTAAGTGTTTATCAACAAAGCTTGAGGCAATATAATACGACGGAGTTTGAGGGGCATTCAGAGTTGCCATTATCAAGTCTAAAACCTCGCTAATTGGCATTTTTTGAGATTGATAATCGAGCTTACTAATGTCGTTATTATAAAAAAAACGACCTTGGATTTCGGGTCTACCAATACATGCAATGGCGGGTTTGCCATTGTCGGCAGATTTTAAATAATCTATTGCTTGGCTATTTGAAGCTTGGCCCGCCTTATATAATTCCCAGTTATTAACCAATCCTCTTAAAATAACAGGCTCGGAGGAATTCAGTATATGCTCAGGGATTTGACCTGAAGTACCGACATCAATGCTGTTTGTTTTGTTTGTTATATTTTGCATACCCTAACTTGCCACAAGTCTTGTTCTATTACATCGAAATTAATAGATGCTGCCGAATTATTCTATTAATTGGTTTTTCAAATTGATTAATTTTTGAATGTTAGAAATTGAGGCAATGATTAAAAAGGCACTTTGTAAAAAGCCTGACCGATTTAGCTTTTCAAGACTTGCGCCATCGAGGTTTTGGAGTTTCTCTTCACTAATTGTGTAGTTGCCATTGAGTTGGTATTTTTCACCGTTATCTAACGTAAATTCAATTGTAATGGGTTCTATTAAACTGAGCTCTTCAAATGCCGCAAACATGACATTGGTCAATTTCGCGCCCTCGGTAATTCGCTTTAATGAACTTGCGCTGTTTTCCAAGTACTGACTGTTACCGCCATGCTCTAAAAATAAGGCTGTTCCGTCAGAAATATTTATTCGTGTGCTGTCCATATCAATATGGATCACTGGTGCTTTTTCGTCACCACCATCGGCTGATTGGTCTTGATAACCAATTAAAAAGGGTTCACGGGCGATAATAGCCGGGACATATTCTGCATTCCATCCAGTGGCTGTTGTAGTGTCTAAAAACAGGTTTTCGTTTTTTTCGAAGCCTAATATAACGGTAGATAGGAACTTGTTAGTTTCAGGGTCTTTGCGAAATAAAATAGGGTACTCTTTTTGAATGTCTTCAATCTCATTAGGGAAGATAATTGTACTCGCAATGTTATTGCCGTGAGCAGCGCTATAGCGAGGATCAATTTTTAAATCTTTGTGGGTTACGTTGTTTAGCAATACATGGTTGGCCATTGTTATTATTATTCCTGTATTTATAGGGCAAATCGGTTTGATTCCGCGTGCATTAATCTCGTTGTTGGGAAAAGAAAGCCGCTAAATTTAGCGGCCTTCTATACGTTCAAACTGTTTCTAAGTAATTAGATTACGTATTAGAAAGAGTAACGTGCGCCCACTTGATAACGTGCCCCTAACTCTGTTAAGTACCAAAGTTGGGTTTTGTTACGTGCATGCGAACGGCTGTTTTCTTCAGTAAGGTTAATCCCTTCGAAGAATACGGTTAAGTCGTCGTTCACTTCATAACTTACGTTAAGGTCAATTTGAGAGTAAGCTTCAACGTAACGCGGGTTATTTGAACTACCTTTGTTAACTTCCGCTAAGTACTCGTCACGCCAGTTGTAGGCAATACGTGCTTGCCAACCATCTTTCTCGTACATCGCGACAACGTTAGCTGTATCGCTCAAACCAATTAACGCAAACTGAGATACATCTGGATCCGCTTCGTTATCAAACTTAATATCGCCACGAACTAACGTATAGTTAGCTTGTACACCAAAGCCAGTATCACCAAAGAAGTGTTGGACCGCAAATTCAGCACCATAAATCTTAGCTTCTTTGTTATTGTCAGGTGTATTGGTGCGGAAAATCATTTCAGGGTCGCCAGCAACTGCTGTTAGATCCCATCCCGGAGTTTCTGCAAGTTGTGCTGCTTGAGCATCAGAACCATCATAATCCGCTGCGCCGTTCGGGAATACTTCTGGGTGCTCTAACAATACCATCATGTTATATAACGAACTGTCGTCTAGCGCCCAACCACCGTCTATTACAGCTTGTGCTGCTGCTTTTGCGCGTGCTCCGCCTGTAACGTCTAAGATACCAAAGTGACCGCTGTCAACTTGCTTGCTACCAATAAATTTAGCCACGTTCTTTTGGAAGAAACCAGTAGAAATGTAACTTGCTTCGTCAAAGTACCATTCTAAAGACAAATCAACGTTAGAAGATTCTAAAGGCAATAAGCCTGGGTTAGATGCGCTAGCTGTTGGTTTTGCGCCAAGTAGTGTTGAACCACCGCCGCCGCCAAAGTTACTAGCAGAAACCCCTAAGCTTCCTAATCCAGCGCGAGCGATTGTTTTACTGAATGAGAAACGACCTTTTAAATCATCTGTGATATCAATATCGAAATCAAATGTTGGTAAAAGGTTGTCATAGCTGTTTGTTGCCGAAAATGGCGCAGCAGGAATGTTACTGTCTACATAAGGTACTACGTCATCGTTATCTTCCCAGCTGAAAAATATTGTGCCTACCAAAGAACTCGATTCAACTTCAGTCTTTTCAAAACGTAGACCAGTCAATACGTGGAAAGGCATGCCATTTAGTTCACCGCCAACTGCAATTTGCATATAAGCAGCCGTTGTTGATTCAATAACACGGTTACTTGCAGACAAAGATGCTTCAGATTCAGTCGGGATACCTGGATACAGATTAAGTGCTGCATCATATATTGCAGAAGGGCTACCAATAAAACCATAACCTGGGGTAGATGACGTTGGGTAATCGTTAAATTCGCCCGCTAAGTCAAATGGTTGAAGTATATCGCCAAACTCACCTGGGTTTGCAACACCCCAGTTACCAAGCGCAATATTGTTACCAGCCGTTTGCATAGAAAGTGAATCCATTTCACTGACTTCCACACCAAAGTCAAAGCGACCGTCGTCAAATTCATACGTACCATCAAACTTAACTTGAGATATGTCTGTTTCTTGTGATGCATTTCTAATACGAGCGATAGACGAACCAACATCGCCTGCGTCTACCATGCCGTTATTATTTGCGCCACGGATACTGTCATCGTAAACGTTGCTAAACGTTGGCAAGTCAGCGCCCCAGAACCATTCTGTTTGTGTTTTAATTGGAGCACCTAGACCAACAGCAAGTTCACCACTGTTACGAGGGCCAACACCACGACTGTGCATATTTGACTGATGGGCATCAAGTCGTAAAATCAAGCTGTCATTAACTTCGAATTCAAAGTTAACACCTAGTGAGGTGAGGGTATTTAAGTTTTCACGTAATTGTTGCTCGTAGCCTTCATCCGAACCGCCAGAATAGGCTTCTTTAGCATAAATTGGTGTTGCTACCGCAGAGTCGTCAAAAATGACTTGTTGTACGTTGTCACCATTCTGCATCCAGTTGGTGATTTCACCACGGTGCTCAGTAAGTTGGTTTTCAGCGAATGTATAATCAAGTGTACCGGTAATTCTATCGGTAGGTCTAAATTGTAATGTTAATTGGGCGTTATCTCGAACACGTTGGGTGTTTGAAAATGCATAACGGATGTCATTTGGACGAGCGTATAATTGACCATCTTCAGGTTCATTTTGATAAATGTCTCCGGTATTATTATACAAACCGCCTGGGTTATTTAGGTCATTCCAGTATCCGATGTTCCAGTTGTTTACGGTCGCTCCAGTGTAACCAGAATCACGCTCTTGGTGACTGACTGATAAGCTAACACCATAAATTGAATCGTCATCGCTATAGCTGATCAAGCCTGAAAGTTCAGGTGTAATGTCGCTGCCAGTTCTGTTTGTTGTATCTGCTACAGCTTTAACGCCTACATTGGCTTTAAACCCGACGGTATCGAGTGGTCTTGCTGTATTAATATTGATTGTTGCGCCAATACCGCCAGTGGCAATATTTGCTTTACCTGTTTTATAAACTTCAACAGACTTTACGCTTTCTGATGCAAGGTTGGCAAAATCAAATGCTCGCGTACCACCGCCTCGAGTCGTTCCATCAGCACCTGAACCGGCACCATAAGTTGTTGCCGCAGGCATCATTCGACCGTTTAAAGTCACCATGTTGTTATCACCCGCAAAACCACGGACAGTAACTTCCGACCCTTCGCCGTTTACACGACTGATAGAAACACCAGTAATACGTTGTAGTGATTCAGCTAAGTTAGTATCTGGGAATTTACCCATATCCTCTGATGAAATTGCGTCTACAACGCCCTCTGCATCTCGTTTTAAACGCGTTGACTCTTGAATACTTGAACGCATACCAGTAACAGAAATGACTTCAATTGAGGCCTCTGCTGCTGCGTTATCGTCGGCTGCAATTGCGACACCCGCATAGAAGCTTGATGCAATGCTAGCGGCTAGTAGTGATTTTGCAAAAGTTTGATTCTTACGCTGTGATTGTAAATGTTTCATTTTAATTCCCACTTTGTATTGTTGTGATTTTTTTAAGTGTTCGTCCATTTATATTCATGACTGAATAACAAAAGATACATTTTTAATCCCTCAATCCTTGAGCGAGTTGTTTCCCGGACAACTTTCCCTCAAAAAATGCATCATTCGCACAAATACAACCCAATTTGTAAGCGGTTACATATGGACATTTAGTAATCTATTACAAATCGCTTTTTAACGATAATACTAAATTAAACATTCCATTTATGTTAATCCGCAAATTAGATTTTGGTTTTTCGTAATGTTGTTTTTTGTTTTTATATTTCAATGGTTTACTTTCATTGTTGAAATTTGGTTTGTTTCTGGAAATTAGTTTGGCTTGTCGTTTTAAACTCATGTGTCCAGACGAAACTGCACCCGTTTTAGGTGTTTTTTGAGTCGTCACAAAATAGAAAGAATACATGATGGTTAAAAGCGTTTTTGGATTGCTATATTGGATATGAATAATGTCAAAATAGTCATTCCTCACTCTCAAAAAAAACAGGTGTTTGGTCTATGACTTTTTAGTCAAATAACCTGATATGAATGTAAATTGTTCACGACTTTACTGCCGTTACGTTGGTGTTTACTCAGGTTCGTCTCAACATGTGTTTGTAAAGCGTGGTTAGTTGAAATTTCGAACCAGGTATCTACAAGTAAGTCATTTTTTAAATAGAAAATAAGTGATTGGCTCACTTATTTTCTATTAGCCACAATGGGTTACAGGTTATTTGTTGTAAGGCGCAATCGGAATTATGGTGCCATCATCATTGTAATTAATTTCTGCCATTTTGATTGACCGTAAATGTGTTACGCCTTTTGAAAGCACACAGTCATGGTAAAACAAATACGATTTATCATCGATTTCACAAATGGAGTGATGCGTTGTCCAGCCCTCTACAGGGGTTAGGATGTGCCCTTGATAGGTGAATGGTCCGTATGGATTGTCACCGATGGCATAACAAATCAAATGGCTATTGCCTGTTGAATAAGAGAAGTAGTACTTGCCATTATGTTTGTGCATCCAAGACGCTTCAAAAAATCGACGTTGGTGATCACCGGCTAATAATACATCGCCATTTTCATCTAATATTTTTAGCTCTTTAGGTGTTTCATCACATTCCAGCATATCGTCAGTTAAGCGCGCTACAATAGGCCCTAACTGCGGTTCATCGTCCGCAGGTTCACCTTTGGATGCATCATAGACATTGTTTCGATAGTTTTGTAACTGGCCGCCCCAGATACCGCCCCAGTACATGTAATGACGGCCATCATCATCTTCAAAAACAGCAGGGTCGATTGAATAACTTTCTTTAATCGGGTTTGGTTGGGCGATAAATGGCCCTGTAGGTGAGTCACTTACCGCTACGCCGATTTGAAAAATACCATCGGCTTTTTTCGCCGGAAAATATAAGTAATATTTGCCGTCTTTGCAGGCTGCGTCTGGTGCCCACATTTGACGTTCGGCCCAGTCTACATCGTCAACGTGCAGCGCCACACCGTGATCTACAGCTTCACTATTAACATCGTCCATGGAGATTACATGGTAATCTTCCATCGCGAAGTGATCACCGTTATCGTTAAACTCGATGCCAGCTTCAATATCATGTGAAGGGTAGATATAAATTTTACCGTTAAAAACATGGGCCGAAGGGTCAGCGGTATAAATATGTTTAACGAGAGGTTGAGAAATCGCTTTCTTCTCAAGTTGTTCATAATCTACTTGTTCAATAGTTACATTTTCTGTATCAGACATTTTTAAACTCTTATTTAGTAAATTGGATTAATTTCTAGATTTTCTTAAATCCGCTTCGATTTGCAGTTCCATTTTTTTGTTTATCTCATAAAAGAATAAACTTGCGCAGCCAATCAAAAATGGCACAGCGGCGTAGATGCTAACGGCAAACTTAATGCCCTCGATTGTCTCTGCTGTTTGGGTCACCAGCTCGGCGTTATAATGGTAACTTGCTAAAATACCGGCGACTAAAGACCCGCCAATTGCGAGGCCAGACTTGAGTCCAAATAACATTGCGGAAAAGACAATGGCTGTAGCTCGGCGACTGTTTTTCCATTCAGAGTAATCTGCGACGTCGGCAATCATTGCCCAAAGGATAGGGGTTGTGATCCCGTAGAAGAAACCGTGGAATATTTGCGTGCCAAACATTAAGGCAACGGATTCAGGCTCATAGAAATAGAACATCATGACAAAAAGAGTCGATATAAATAATGCGCCGGCAAATACGTCTCGTTTACCAAATTTGTCTGCCAGTGGTTTGGAGAAGCCGATACCAATAATCATAAAGATAATGCCACAGGCATTAAATATACTGTTGCCTGATATCGCGACATCTTTAGGCCATAAGAACTCAACAAATCCCATGCTAGTGAGCATGCTATTTAGGCCACTAATAAAGCTGTTGAAACCGATGTCTTGTTGGAATTGAGCAAGGTGACTTTCGCTGACATAATTTTGGAAGTAGTAAATGTACATTCCGCCTTTAAGCGCGAGCGTGACAAACACCAAAATAGTAAGCGTTAACATAACCACCCAAGGTTTGTTTTTCACTAAATCAATGAGGTCTTGCTTAATTGTAGACTTCTGCTCAGCTTTGGTTATCACGCGTTCTTTTGTCGTGAAGAAGGTAATAAGAAAGAAAACAATGCCCACGAGTGCAAACATGGTCATGGTATTTTCAAATCCAACGGCTTTATCGCCGTCACCCATAATTAGAACAAGAGGCAATAACATTACTTGGATGAGAAATTGAGCGACCATAACAGCGACAAATCGATAAGAAGACATGCTGTTTCTTTCAGACATGTTGCCTGTAATAACACCGCTTAAGGCGGCATAAGGCAGATTATTTGCAGAATAGATGATAACTAGCCCGACATAGGTCACTAAGGCGTATATCATTTTACCTTGAGGGCCAATGTCTGGTGTACTAAAGGCTAAAATAGCCATTAAACCAAAAGGTAAAGATGTCCATAATATCCAGGGTCTATAACGTCCCCAGCGTGTACTGGTTCGATCGGCAATTACGCCCATGATTGGGCTAAAGAAAGCACCAACCATACCGCCCACAAAAATTATGAAGGTCGCGGTTTCTGCTGGTATTTTATATACATCAGTATAGAAAAACGCTATAAAAGTGACAAATGTCTGGAATATCAAGTTGGCAGCAAGATCGCCCAAGCTGTATCCAACTTTTTCTGTGACGGATAGCTTTTCCATCGCCAAGTCTGGTTGATTCAAATTTGCAGTATCGAGTTCTGTTGTCATAGTCTTATAATTCTTCTTATTTTTTTGTCATTCTAATGCTTTCAAGGCGTTTGAGTATTGTGAATTTAAATTTTGTTATTATCATTTGTTACGATTAACGCAAAAAAACAATAACGTATTATGCTTTTTCTGAATCCACAAACACTAATGCTTGCGGGCGTTTAGTGGGTTTGTTCAGCCATCGGTGGTTTTGAGTTTACTTAAGTAAATCGTGTGCAACCCCTTTTGTTGCCAGGGAGACTCACATCATAACTTTCTCAAAACGCACTAATTTATAACATGTTCCACGGTTAAGTATTTAACTCGCCCATCTACGAATTAAATGTAAAACAAATAAAACGTAATTCTGATTATGAAATTTCTTATACGAATATTTTTATTAATTCGTATAAGATGAATTTAAGTAGTAACGTTATAAATAGAGAGTTTTAAACCAAAGGGGTGGGCGATATGTTTGAAAATAAACATAGTATTACGCTGTTATTAAACGCGAGTAAAACATACGACCGAAAAGTGATTGAAGGAATAGGTCATTATCTACAAGCATCTAAAACGGATTGGGACTTATATTTGGAAGAAGATTTCCTAGCACGCTTCGATAATATTGATGAGTGGGGGGGAGACGGCATCATTGCCGACTTTGACAATCCGGAAATTCAAGAAGCACTCATGAAGACCACAGTACCGGTTGTTGGCGTGGGTGGCTCTTATAGCAATCCAGACGATTATCCAGATGTGCCGTATGTCGCTACCGACAATTATGAACTGGTGAATACCGCTTATCAGCACTTAAGACAAAAGGGCATAGAACGTTTTGCTTTTTATGGCACCCCAAAAGACGAACATCATCGTTGGTCCGAAGAGCGTGAAAAAGCCATTATTAGTATTTGCAAAGCGGATGGTTACGATTGCCAAGTTTATCGTGGGCATCCTATTAAGCCTGAAACCTGGCAAGATACCATTAAGCGTTTGTCAGATTGGCTACAGTCTTTACCAACACCTATAGGTATTATTGCCGTTACTGATGCTCGTGCCAGACATTTGTTGCAGGTTTGCGATCATACTGGGATGTTAGTGCCTGATAAATTATGTGTCATTGGTATCGATGATGACGAAATTGCTCGATTTCTTAGTCGTGTAACACTTAGTTCGGTGAGCCAAGGTTGTTTTGAAATGGGCTTTCAAGCCGCCAAAAAATTACATCGTTTACTCAACGGCCAAAAGTGTTCAACTAAACCCCACTTAGTGCCGCCAGCTGGTATTTTAGAGCGCCAGTCTACGGACTTTAAGGCGATTAAAGATACGCATGTCATGCAGGCGATGCATTTCATTCGTCAAAAGGCGTGTCGTGGAATTAAAGTTGATCAGGTTTTAGATTACGTGGGAATTTCTCGTTCTAATTTAGAGCAACGGTTTAAAGAGGAACGTGGGCATAGTATTCATAATGAAATTCATCATGAAAAGCTGAGAAAAGCCTGCAGTATGTTAAAAAATACTAGCCAAACAACCAGTGAAATTGCCAGTGTTTGTGGTTACCCATCATTGCAATATATGTATGCGATATTCAAAAAGCACTTTAATAAAACGCCGCGTGAATATCGTGATGATGCAAAAGGCGTCGTCAGCGAACCCGACAATTTAGATATTAGTGATATTAAATTAGAAGATGAGTAAGTTGGCGCACACTTTCTTTTAAGCCCTTGTTTTACTGTTTTTTTTGATGAGCTAATGAGTTCCTTGTTGAAATATTATTGATATTTTTAATATCTCAACAAGGATTTATATTTTTAGTCACAGCTTATAGCACGACCCAATTTTGTTTCTTATCGCTGGCAAATATTCCATCAATTACTTTCATGTTCGCTAGCGCATCAGTTAATGGCGTTGGTGTGGCTAATTTGTTATTTACTGCATTTACTAATGCATCCACTTGAAATACATATTGATCACAATTTTCTACTTTATGGACAGTTTTAACTTGATCATGACGCACTGTCAGTTCGGCTTGGCAATCGTCAGGTTGATAAAACGGATATTCAATTGTTAAGCTTCCGGTTTCACCAACTATGTAAACCCGTTGACTCGACTCACTTTGGGTTGAACAGAAGAAAGAGGTTTTGACATCCCCAAAGTCCAAAATGGCATTGGCATGTTTATCAACGCCAAAGTTAGTATCCATAACTAATGATCCCATGACTTTTTTAGGTTCTTGTCCTAATAAAAAGCGGGTTGCGGAAATACAATAGCAGCCGATATCCATCATCCCGCCACCACCTATGTTTGGCATGTTTCTAACGTTTTCTGGGTCAACGTTGTGAAAGGTAAATGCCGCATCAATTGTATGCACTGTTCCGATTTCACCGGCCTCGATGAGTTGTTTAGCAAGTGTCCATTGGGGATGAAAACGGTACATAAACGCTTCCATAATTTTTAACTGTGGATGTTTATCTGCAACTGCAATTAACTGCTCGACTTCGGCCACATCTAAGCCAATTGGCTTTTCACACAATACATGTTTACCAGCCTCTATGGCCCTAATGGTCCAAGGGACATGTAAGTGGTTTGGCAGTGGGTTATAGATAATATCTATACTTGGATCGTCAAGTAACGCTTGATAGCTCCCAAACGCATTTGGAATATTTGTTTCCTGAGCAAATTTTTCAGCTTGCGCTAAATTACGAGAGGCAACGCCATAAACCATCGATGAATTTGAGGCATGAATTGCAGGGATTAGTTTGCCTTTAGCGATATTGGCGGTACTTAGAATACCCCACTTTAGTTTTTTTGAATTAGTCATAACTAGCCTTGTCCTGGTGCGTATGGAAATGTTAAAGATTTGAAATAGTCTAACGACTTGTCTGGTTTACTTAACCCATTAGGTAGTGGGCGTTTTGAATAGGTTTGAAAATAAAGCACACAGGCGTCACGCCACCATTTTGCTTCTTCAACTTGAATTTCAAGTGCCATCTTAACCTGATTAAACTGATGAGGGGCGATATGGTTTTTTTGTGCTAGCCAGTCTTTTTCCATCTGTTCGGTAGCGACGACACCTCGATAGTAATGTTTTACGAGCTCATTCCAAAGTGTATCGCCAGATGGCATGGTGTAATCCCACGGTAAATGATGGAACCAAAGTAAAAGCGGTTGCGGTGTTTTAGCTGGGTCTTCAAACCTTGTTTGCCAATATGTTGCATATTGTGACACGGCGTTAGTGCCTTTACTGGTTCTATCTAATCCAATGCCGTAGTCATCCGCTCGGTGGTAATAAACCGGATTCCAATCGTCACGGCCCAAATTATCTACCCATGGGCCTGGTCCATAGTGATGGCCAGTGTCCATTAAATGATGCAGCCCTAAAGGTGTCATGTAGTTAACGATATTTTCACGGGATCTCATCATCATGTTGGTGATGCTATTAACACTGCTCTGTTCTTGAGTCAGTGTCATCTTTATCCAGTCCTGCGCTATTTCGTCGGCTGTTAAATCATGGTCCCAGGCCAAACGGCCATAGGCATACCAATTTGCCTGGCCAAAAATATGACCAGTCCAGTTTCTGTCGCTGCCAATGTTGGCAACACCGGCGATGGCTGTAATATTTTTATTAACTAACGTGCCGTCGATGATTTTAGCTACTGTAGAGCCTATGCCTTTAACTCTTGTATCGGCGTCGAGCACTTCTTTGTATAACGTTGCTAAGTACGCTAAATGGGTACTAAATCCGAGGTATTCCTGGGTAATTTGAAATTCCATTGCTAGCGGTGTTTTTGGCATGGCACCAAACATTGGACTAAAAGGCTCTCTAGGTTGAAAATCAATCGGGCCATTTTTGACTTGGATACTCACGTTTTTTTCAAATTGACCATCTAACGGCACAAACTCATTGTAGGCTTGCAGAGAGCGTTCTGTTTTTTCTTCATGTGAATAAACAAAAGCACGCCAGATAACATTGCCGCCATAAGGTTGCAGTGCTTTAGCAAGCATATTCGCCCCTTGAGCATGTGTGCGCCCGTAATCGCCTGGCCCCGGTTGACCTTCTGAATTTGCTTTTACCAAAAAACCACCAAAGTCTGGAATTAGCTTGTATATTTCAGCTGCTTTCCCTTGCCACCATTTTTGTACGTTAGGGTCTATAGGATCCGACGTGGACAAATTACCAATCTGCTGCGGCGAGCTAAATTTAATTGAAAGGTAGATTTTGATGCCATAAGGGCGAAATATATCAGCAAGTGAACGTACTTTTTCAAGCCAAGCTGGCGTTAGAATTAACGAGTTTGCATTAACATTGTTGACGACAGTGCCGTTAATACCAATAGACGCATTGGCCCTAGCATAGTCGAAATACCGTTGTTCTTTGTATTGCGGTAATTTATGCCAGTCCCAAATCGACTCTCCTGCATATCCGCGTTCGGTATGCCTATCGAGGTCGTCCCAGTGATTAAGCATTCTTAAGGCAATTTTAGGTGACTCAACAATGTTAACATACGAAAGCGGTTTGCCCGTTTGCATTATCTGAATTAATCGGTAGGTGCCATATAACAGACCAATATCAGATTTAGCCGTGACTAAAACATGTTGATTTTGCTTTTGGTCTGTTACGGTTTTAATGATAAAACCTTCTTTGTTTATCACCTTTAAACTGTGATCTAATTTATAGTTATGACGCAACTTTGAGTTAGCTTTTGAAATGATTAATCCGTTACTCTGCGGAACATTCGTCGACCAGTTAATTGAATTTCCCAATAGTGTAGGTAGGGCCTTTTTTAGCTCACGGTCTATAATACTGATGGTGTCGGATTGCCCTACAAGTTGCACATTGGCAATCTGGTCTAAATATAATAAGCGTTGTGTGTCATTTTCGATGAAAGTGTAGTTTAACCACAAGCGATAACCGTCATCGCCTTGGTCATATTCATTACACCAAGCTTTGCCACTGACGACGCAGTAAAAAAACAACAATAAAACGGTTATAACTTTCATGTTTGGGCTCCAAAATTGAGGGGTATTACGTCAAGTTGTCCGTAGACTGTGTCTTGAATTCCTTTGTTGTATAGGTAACTCGCTGAAAAGTCGTAATATTGGTTAGGCATTAGCTTGGACTTACTAAAGAAGACAATATCGCAGCGGGGACATGGCATAACGTCCGATAGGCTTGGGTCACTTGGGCAATAAAGTCGGGCTCGTCGGCGACACCTGAAAACAATTCGAGTGCCATAAAATGCGCAACATCTTGTTCTGCACTATCACAACAATAAGAGCTTATGGCTAATAATTGATGATTTAGTGGGTCTATCAACTCACTCTTGTTGCGAGATTTAATAATGACAAAGCGCATCCAAGCCGCGACAGCAAAACAGCAACTTTTGATCGGGAATCGATGTTTTATGTTGTGCACAATAATTGGCAATATTCGTACCTGCAGTTTTTGTGAACCATCCCAGGCTATTTGTGACAACAGATGTTTGATTGCCGGATTACGGTAACGTTGTAAAATTGCGCCACAATAAGACTCATAGTTCATTTCCTTAGGGATGACTAACGAAGGTTTGATCTCGGTTTTTAGCATGTTGGAGATGAATGTATGCAGCACTTCATTGTTGATCGCGTTGTATACCGTATCGATATCGAGCAAGTGGCCTAGATAAGCAAGTGTTGAATGTGTGGCATTGAGCACTCTGAGTTTGGCGTTTTCGTACCCTGCAATGTCGTGCGTAAATGTCACACCGACATCGCACCAGGCTGGAGTATCATCGGGTAATATGTCTTCGATTACCCACTGGGTAAAGGTTTCACGTTTAATTGGCCAATTGTCGCTGTAACCAAACTGTTGTTCGATTTGCACCGCCATGTCGGCGTCAGTTGCCGGGGTAATAGAGTCAACCATAGTGCGGGGGCAAATGACACCGGTCTGAATTATGTCGGCCAATGTTGTATCGACAAGTTGTGCATAGTTAACCAAGGCGGCTTTTAGTTTGACGCCGTTATCATTTAAATTGTCACAACTAATGATGGTTAAGGGGGAGGTGTTTTGCTGGTGGCGTATTTTACAGGCAAGGAATAACAAGCCAATTGCCGACTCAGGACGTTCAGCGTTTAACAAATCTCGTTTAATTATGGGATGATTACAGTCCAAACGACCTTTGGCGTCAAGGCAATAGCCCTTTTCTGTAATTGTTAACGTCACTATCTTTGTGGTTGCGGCCGTGAGACGAGAGACAACCTGACTGAAATCTTCCTGTAACGCGAGAACCTCTTTGACCGAGCCAATAATTGAATATTGTGTAGTGTTATCCTGCTCAACTAAGGTGTATAAACCCTGCTGTGGTTCTAACTGTTGTTTAACGCGATTACTATTTAAAGCAATAGCACAAATACCCCAGTTTCCAGCTTTTACATTAAGTGCTTGTTGAGTATACCAAGCCTGATGTGCTCTGAAAAAAGCGCCAGGACCTAAATGTACAATACCAATTTGGGTTTGTTGTCGGTCGAATTTCGGTTTTAGGATGTCTTTGCTAAGACGATCCAAATTGTTTTGGGTTAACTGCATTACATTTAAATTCTTATTATTATGTTGATATAAGCGGTTTCAGCATTTTTGTTTGCCTATAAACAATATCAAATAAAAAACCGTAAAGCTCAACACTAAATAAAATCATAACTTTGTTGTGGTTTTAGATAATAATCTTATGGCTAAAAGTGATTACAATCGTGGCTTGTTTGTCGATTCCTAGAGGTTGTCTTTATGTTTAATTTAATCAGCAGAGCATTAGGCTGTTGCGCTTTTTTGCTATTTTTTAGTGCGTCTGCAATCGCAAATATAAGTCTACCTCGGTTGATTGGTGATGGGGTTGTTCTGCAAAGAGACAGTAACAATCTACTATGGGGATGGGCGGATAATCACGAACAAGTTTCAGTAAGTTTAGACGGCAAATTGATAGGCACAGTCACCGCCTTAAACCAAAAGTGGTCGATAAATTTACCACCTCAAATCGCTGGTAGTGACCACAAAATCGTTATTAGTGGGCATAATACATTAACAATAAGGGATGTTTCGTTTGGTGATGTGTGGCTAGCCTCTGGGCAGTCAAACATGGAATTGACCATGGCGCGAGTTAAAGTCAAATACCCCGAAGAGTTTACTTTAAGCCAATACCCAAATATCCGCTTATTTAAAGTCCCACGAAAATATGATTTTGAGCAGGCTCAAGATGACGTAACATCGGGGTCGTGGCAGCGTGTAGATAGCTCAAACTTAGGGCAGTTTCCTGCGGTCAGCTATTTTTTTGGAACCCGTCTCGCAGAAAATCACCAGATCCCGATTGGCATTATAAATAGTAGTTATGGTGGCTCGCCAGCGGAAGCTTGGCTTAGTGAATCGGCCCTAGAGCAGTTTCCACATTACCTCGATATCATTAATAAATACCGTCAAGAAAATTATCTCGCTAATTTGATAGCCAGCGATCATAAACGGAATGACGATTGGTACAACCAACTAAACGCTCAAGATTTAGGGCTGAAACCCAATGACAAAAACCTGACTTGGTCTGACCGCGACTATGACGCTTCGATGTGGCAAACCACGGTTTTACCGTCATTTTGGCAAGACAAAGGCATTGACACAAAAAATGGTGTGGTGTGGTTTCGAAAGGAATTTGAATTATCCAAAGCTGAAACCAACCTACCTGCGAAACTGATTTTGGGTCGTATTGTTGACGCTGACACTGCATTTATCAACGGTCGGAAAGTAGGTAATACCACTTACCAGTATCCACCGCGTCGATATAGCGTTGATAAAAACATTTTGAAGGCGGGTAAAAATGTGGTGGTGGTTCGAGTGATTAGCAGTGCCGGAAAGGGTGGGTTTGTTAGTGATAAACCTTATCAGCTCAATGTTGGAAGTCGGACAATTGATCTAAATGGTCCATGGCGCTATCGAGTTGGAGCAGAGTCGTTACCACTTGCGGGTCCTAGTTTTCAGGAATATAAACAGCCACTTGGTTTTTTCAATGCGATGTTATCGCCTATTTTGAAGACCAAGATCAAAGGAGCAATTTGGTATCAAGGTGAATCAAATACTGACCGACCAACTGAATACACAACTTTATTTCCTGCCATGATCCGAGATTGGCGCAAACAGTTTCAACAGGGTAATTTCCCCTTTATTTTTGTTCAGTTAGCTAACTTTATGGCAGAAAACAATAAACCTGTAGAAAGCCAATGGGCAGAAACTCGAGAAGCGCAACGATTGGCATTGGCCGAGCCGAACACGGCAATGGCAGTGACGATTGATATCGGTGAATGGAATGACATTCACCCGTTGAATAAAAAAGACGTTGGTGAACGATTGTTCCTTGCGGCTCAAAAGCTGGCTTATGGCAACAATGAAGTAGTGTACTCAGGTCCAGAAATAAGCAAGGGTAAAGTGGTCGACAATCACGTTTGGCTGAGTTTTAAGTTGTTTGGTAGCAAACTAGCGATTCGAAATAAAGCCAACGAGAACGCCCCTTTATTGGGATTCAGTCTCGCAGGAAACGACGGTAAGTTTGTGTGGGCCAATGCCACTATTGTCGGAGACAAAATAAAAGTGTGGAGCAACCAAATCAGCAACCCAGTAACGGTCCGCTATGGGTGGGCAGATAATCCAGTCAAGGCGAATTTAATTAATGTTCATGGGCTGCCTGCGTCGCCATTTCAGCTTTCCATTTGAAGAAGAACTTTGAAATAACCGACTGAGTTATTTTTGTTCTAAGCGTTTACAAATAGGTAAATTTCATAACTTAAATATGACAAGCAATAAAAGCACGGAATTTGGATAGGTAGTAGTCTCAAGAAATACTAGCCTAAATAATAATAAAAATAATTATGCTCAAATTAGCCCAAATACCGTCAAATCGCTTTATTATATCAACATTAGCAAGTGTGCTACTTATGGGGTGTAGCCCCACAATCACAAACGTCCCAAACGAATCCCAGGTTCTAAAATCGAATGTTTTTTCCATCGATTCAGTCCCTCCGCTTAAATCGTTAGTCGACTTCCCTGTTGGGGTTGCCGTCCCTGCAGATCCATATGCGCATAGTTTATTAATCAGTTCTGAACGCCAAGAAGTCGTTGAAACTCACTTTAATAGCCTGACCGCTGAAAATATTATGAAAATGATGTTTTTGCAGCCCGAGCCAAACAAGTTTGCTTTCACCCATGCCGATGCTTTGGTTGAATATGCACACCAAAAAAATATGATAATGCATGGCCATGCGCTGGTTTGGCACACGCAATCTCCGAAATGGATGAATGATTATCAAGGTTCAAAAGACGACTTCAAAGCACTGTTAAAAAATCATATATCGACTGTCGCCGGCCATTTCTCTGGAAAGTTAAAAAGTTGGGATGTAGTAAATGAAGCATTTTTAGATGATGGCACTCCGAGTAACCCAACAAAATACCGAGAAACCATTTGGTATAACAACATTGGTCCTGAATATTTGGAAATGGCCTTTAGGTTAGCAAGAGAAGCTGACTCTGAAGTCGATTTATATTACAACGATTACAATTTAGTAAATAATGACAGCAAAATAGACCGTGTGGTCAAAATGCTAGAAGACTTTCAGCAACGCAATGTGCCAATTGATGGCATTGGCTTTCAAGTCCATATCGATACTGACACACCAAGCATAAAAAATATCAAAGAGGCTTTTACAAAAGTTGTTAAAAGAGGGGTTAAGGTTAGAATTTCGGAGCTAGATATTGCCGTAAACCAATCGGAGCAATATTCGGAGTTAACCGAAGAAGTCTCGACGTTACAACGCCAACGGTACGCTGAAGTGGTTGATGCCTATATGGATGTGGTTCCTGAACATTTACGAGGAGGCATAACGCTTTGGGGGATCACCGATAGCGATAGTTGGATCCCAGGATTTAAAAAACGTGCAGATTGGCCTTTATTATTTAATGAGAAGTTTCAAAATAAACCTGCACTAGTTGGCATGGCTGAAGGGTTAACCGGCCAAACGCCAAACCCCAAAACCGTCGAATTTGATTGGTTTGAATACCAAGGTATGGATGAAATATTTTCTGGACCTATGCCGGAAGGGCAATATCAAAACCCTGTTATTTCTGGATTTTTCCCGGACCCGAGCATCACACGTAAAGGAGACGACTATTACATTGCTGTATCTTCTTTTGCCTACAACCCTGGTGTACCAATTCTGCATAGTCGCGATCTAGTGAATTGGAAGCTTGTGGGTCATGCGTTAACTAATCAAAAGCAACTCGACTTAAGAGGTAATCAAGTATCGCAGGGGGTTTACGCACCGACAATCCGTTATCATGACGGATTATTTTATATGATCACAACTGCGGTATATGGTGGCGGCAACTTTTTTGTCACAGCCGAAGATCCTGCGGGTGAGTGGTCAGAACCTTATTGGTTACCGGAAATTGGTGGGATTGACCCAGACATATTTTTTGACGACGACGGGAAAGTTTACATCGCGCACAATGATGCACCTGTTGGTGAACCTTTATATGAAGGTCACCGGGCAATTTGGATGTGGGAATATGACCTAGCTGCTAAAAAAGTCATCAAAGACTCAGGCCGAGTTATTGTAAATGGCGGCGTCGACTTAGCAAAACAACCGATTTGGATTGAAGCACCACACATATACAAAATAGATGGTTGGTATTATTTGATGTGTGCTGAAGGTGGTACTGCGGATCAGCATTCAGAAGTTGTGTTTCGAGCGAAAAACATAAACGACCCATTTATTCCATATTCTGGTAATCCGATTTTAACTCAGCGTGACTTAGCTGATGATCGAATAAACCCAATTACAACGGCAGGCCACGCCGACTTAGTGCAAACGCCACAAGGCGACTGGTGGGCGATATTTTTGGCAACTCGTGCTTATGATCAACGGTTTTATAACACGGGGCGCGAGTCATTTTTATTACCCGTAACCTGGAATAATGGCTGGCCACATATTCTTGAACAAGGCAAAGCAATTCCGCACCGTTTACCTAAACCCGCCATTAACAATTCCCTTGATATTGATGAAAAACAAACGGGCAATTTTATCTGGCGTGATGAATTTGACGGTCAAAAACTGAATGTAAATTGGAATACATTACGCAGTTTTTATAGTGGATGGTATGAGTTAGCCGATGGCAAAATGAACATCACACCTGCGCCAATTGATTTAACGTCATTAAAGCAGCCGGTTTTTTTGAGTCGTCGCCAGCAGCATATGACTTATCAAGTCACAACAGGCTTAGCGCTCCCTCAATCTACAGATATTTCAGCTGGGTTAGTGGCATTTCAAAACGAGTTTTACCATTATTATTTGGGAGTTAAAAAGATCGGCGATGGCAAATTTCAACTATTTTTGGAAAGAACAAAGGATAAAAACGCTTCTGAACCAAGAAAGATAATCAAGCAAGTTGAAATCAGCGCTAAAAACGACCAGCAACTCGTTTTAGAAATAAGTGGTGACAAGGCTGATATCAGCTTTGCATACCAAATTGCGGATGGTGAAAAAATAACGTTAGCGGCGAACTTGGATGGCAAAATACTCAGTACTGCGATTGCTCAGGGGTTTGTCGGCACTATGTTAGGCATCCATAGTCGAATTGAAAGTACGGATAAGTAGGATGAAATCGTTTTCTATTATTTGTAATACAATAGTCGCGTTATTCATCTGCATCTTATCGACTTCGATAAGCCAGGCAAATGACGGCGATTATGTCCTCTTTAACTCGTTGAATGCGGACTTTGGCATTGTTCAAAACGATAGGGTTGCTGATATCTACGTTGATAAAAGTGACCATAAGGGCGTATTACGAGCAGTAAACAATCTGCAAGCTGATATAAAAAAGGTGACGGGGAAGCTCGCCACAGTTTCAAATTCAAATCATACGCCTGATAACGCTGCACTTATCATTGTTGGTACGATTGGCCGCAGCGCTTTAATCGACCTACTTGTCCATACTCAAAAGCTGGATGTTGAAAGCTTGCAAGGTCAATGGGAGGCGTTTCGAATTGAGGTAATTGATAACCCGTTTCCTCAATCACACCCATCAACAAAAAAAGCATTAGTCATCGTTGGGAGTGATAAGCGGGGAACAACCTTTGGGGTTTATGATTTAGCAGAAAAAATTGGCGTTTCACCATGGTATTGGTGGGCTGATGTGCCCGTTAAACAAAGTAAGCAGCTATATGTCAAACATAATACGCACTATCAAACTCAGCCTAAAATAAAGTACCGAGGCATTTTTCTTAATGACGAGGCCCCGGCGCTGACTAATTGGGTTAAGGCCAAATTTGGTGAATATAACCATCAATTTTACCAACACATCTTCGACTTATTGTTGCGACTAAAAGCCAATTTTCTTTGGCCTGCAATGTGGAACAATGCCTTTAGTGATGACGATCCTTTAAACATGGTGTTAGCCGACGAATACGGCATTGTCATGAGCAACTCTCACCATGAACCCATGTTGTGCGCTGATAAGGAGTGGGACCGTCGTGGCACAGGCAAATGGGATTACGACGTTAACGCCGAAAATCTATATCAATTTTGGCAAAAGTGCGCCGAGCGCAATAAGCCATTTGAAAGCATTTATACCTTAGGTATGCGTGGTCAACACGATACGCCAATGAGTGAAAATGAGAATATTGAGTTATTAGAACACATCGTGGCGGACCAGCGAACGATTCTCTCAAATGTCTTTAAAGACAGGGAGGTAAGTGACGTACCGCAGGTTTGGACGCTTTATAAAGAAGTGCAAAGTTATTACGAAAAGGGCATGCGTGTGCCTGACGATGTTACCTTACTTTGGTCAGACGATAATTGGGGCAATATACGCCGATTACCAACGCCGCAGGAGCGCAAGCGAAAAGGCGGGGCAGGGGTGTATTATCATTTTGACTATGTTGGCGGTCCACGTTCTTATCGCTGGATAAATACAACACCTATTGCAAAAATTTGGGAGCAAATGGCGCTCGCTTACCAGTTTGACGCAAAACAAATCTGGCTCACTAATGTTGGCGACTTAAAGCCGATGGAATACCCAACGGATTTCTTCCTTACCTATGCGTGGGATCCCGAGGCAATACCAAAAGAAAAATTAGCAGAATATACTCATGAATGGGTGAAACAGCAGTTTGGTGATAAATATGCGACCCAAATAGCAAGTATTTTGACGACATACACCCGTCATAATGGTCGTAGAAAACCAGAACTCATGGATGTCACTACGTATAGTCAGTTTAATTACAATGAAGCCGACCGAATTTCGGTTGAATTATCCGATGCGGTAGACCTAGCTGAGCGCATAAATAATACGTTATCTGACGATAAAAAATCGGCTTATTTCCAATTGGTTTTGCATCCAATAAAAGCAACGGCGAATCTTTATGAGCTATACAATAACGTCGCTAAAAATAGGTTGTACGCCAGCCAAGGGCGCGCCAGCGCAAATAAATATGCGGCGGCTGCCCAAAAAAACTTTGAAACAGATGCCGCTTTAAAAGCAACTTACCATCAATTAAATAATGGTCGCTGGGCGCATTTTATGGATCAAACTCATATTGGTTATACCCATTGGAATAATCCACCAGCAGACGTAATGCCCTGGTTGGCAACAAGCTCGCCTGCTAATGTTTCTGACATGGGGGTTGCTGTAGAAGGCACTGCCAATGTTTGGCCTCATATCGACCGATTAGTGCTAGACCAATTCAGTCCGTTTGGGCAAAAACAGCGTTACATTGATGTTTTTAATAAAGGGTTAATGCCATTTGAGTTTAGCGCGACAGCCAGCAAAACATGGGTAACGTTAAGTCATAACAAGGGGTTGTTAACAAACGATACACGCATATTAGTAGGTGTTGATTGGGCAAATGCTCCTAAAGGTGAGTTAAGTGCAACGGTATTTATCAAAGGCACCGGTTGGGGCGGCGCGACAGTTAACATCAGTGCATTTAATCCAGGCAATACAGCGGTGCGCGGATTTGTCGAAGCGGACGGTTATGTTGCTTTAGAAGCCGTTAGTGCACAGGCACTTGGTTCTACTGATAATGCAAGTTGGCAAGAGATCCCGTTCCATGGACGCACGCAATCGTCGATGTCAGCAATGTCAAAAAATATTGACCAAAGCATTCAAAATTATAAAGACGCGCCTTACCTAGAATATGATTTATTTCTATTTAACCAAGGGGCCGTGGAGATCCAAACCTTAGTCGCGCCAAGTCTAAATTTTGTGCCTACACGTGGTTTAAGATTCGCCATCGGATTTGATGATGAAGAGCCAATAATGGTTGATGTCTTAGAGAATAGTAAGCAAAACGATTGGCAGGAGTCTGTCAAAAATGGTGTGCGCTATGCGGTGAGTCATCACAATGTAAAACAGCCGGGAGCGCATAAGCTACGGATTTATATGGTGGATATTGGAGTCGTTATCCAAAAAGTCATTGTAAATACTGGCGGACTTAAAAAGAGCTATTTAGGCCCAGAGCAGAGCATGTGGGTGGACTAATTTAAAATGAAACTACTCATTTTCATCCTCGTCACTTTAGTTTTTATTCGTCCAGTTTATGGGGGTGTAACTGAGCTAAATGTGATCACTTCGCTTAGTAGCTCTGATCCTATGTATCAAGGCTTGCTCAAGTTTAAACAGGGCGTTGAAACAGCAACAAATAATGACATTATTGTTAGGATTTTTGTAGGGTCACAACTTGGCAGCGACAACGATATATTAGAACAGGCGCGTGCTGGAGCGAACGTTGCGGTTCTGGTCGATGGCGGCCGGTTGGCAATTTATCAAAATGAGATGGGCATATTAGGTGCCCCTTATTTGGCTAGTGGGCTGGCGGAGGTCAAAAAAATTGTTACCTCAACAGTCTTTAACGCTTGGGCTGCGCAACTTAGTCAAAACGCGGGGTTAAAGGTATTGTCTTTTAACTGGTGGCAGGGCGAACGGCACTTGTTAACACACAAAGAAATTAACCATCCAGATGACTTGATTGGCGTTAGAATACGTACCATTGGCGCCCCCGTTTGGTTAGAGACAATCCGTGCGCTCGGTGCTACGCCTACGCCTTTAGGTTGGACTGAAGTGTATAGCGCATTGCAACAAAAGGTCATTGACGGTGCCGAAGCTCAACATCCGGGCACATGGGGTTCGCGTCTTTATGAAGTTATCACCTACATCACTAAAACAGCTCATATCAATCTAATATCGGGCCTTGTGGGCAGCGCAACTTGGTTCGACAAACTTTCGATAGCACATCAATTGATAGTCACTGAACAAGCGTTTTTAGCAGGGGAATTTGCCTCGAAACTCAACTTTGATTTATTAGCCGAATACGAAACAAAAATGCGCGATTATGGCGTTGTGATCCATGAAGTAGATAAACGCGCATTTATCGAAGCGACCAATAAAACCTATGACGTACTCGGTTATACCGAACTTAGAGCAAAGCTTAAGTTGAGTTTAAAACAATGAAATTATACTTAATCGAATGCTTCTCAATTAAAAACAATGCAATTGGAGCTAAGACAACTCACATCAACGCGATAACCGGTAACGCAACCAATGAATGACAAAATAGTTAAGTTTGAACAAAGATTAGCTGCGAGTTTATTGGTTGCGATTGTGCTGTTGGTTTTTTCGGCTGCCGTGATGCGTTCATTTGGCGCACCAATTATATGGTCGGTTGATTTTGCGCAACTGTTTTTTGCGTGGCTTGCCATGTTGGGGGCGGACCAAGCACTGCGCAATTTTGAACACGTTGGGGTTGACCTATTTGTTCGGCATTTGAGTTGGCAACACAGGGTGAAACTCGATTTAGTGTTGTTCAGTTTGATGTTTATCGGTTTAGTTATATTGCTTTTTTTTGGGCTTAAACTGGTACTGTTAAATCCACAACGCGAACTTGGCACAACGGGATTATCATATTCTTTGGTGACATTGGCTTTACCTGTTGGCGCCTTATTAATGCTAAATACAGTGCAACAGCAATGGCGAGCGTTATTTAGGTTGAGGCACGGAATACTGGCTAACATCAATTCAGATGGCGTTAAGCTACCAAGTTACCTGCTCAGTGAGTTAGAAGACGAACAAAAAGCTAACCTCGGACAAATGGGTGTAAATAAATGATCCTATTAGCGATATTTATTCTTTTACTCATTGTCGGCATGCCCTTGTCATTTAGTTTGTTATTGACCGGATTGGGCTATTTTACACTATCTGAACATATACCAATTCTCGTTGGGGTTCAGCGTATTGTTGCAGCGAGTCAGAGCTTTCCCTTACTTGCCATACCGTTTTTTATCCTCGCCGGGCAGGTGATGAATAAGTCAGGAATTACCCGCAGACTTATTTCGTTTTCAAACTTGCTGGTGGCTTGGATCACCGGCGGTTTAGCCCACGTAACAATTGTACTCAGCGCATTAATGGGAGGCGTGTCTGGTTCGGCAATCGCCGACGCCGCCATGCAATCAAGAATTCTGGGTAAACCTATGATTGATTCTGGGTTTAGTAATGGCTTTAGCAGCGCGATTATTGCGATAAGCGCTTTAATTACAGCGACTTTACCACCGAGCATTGGCCTTATTCTTTATGGTTTTGTTGGTAACGTATCAATTGGTAAGTTATTTATTGCTGGCATAGTACCTGGCATATTACTGACCATGATCCTAATGTTGACCGTATACATAGTCGCAAAAAAACGAGGCTACACGCCGGAGTCGAGTCAAAAACCAAGTGGTAAAGAAATTTGGCATGCCATGAAGGATTGTAAATGGGCACTGATTTTTCCGCTAATTTTAGTGGTCACAATACGTTTTGGTATCTTCACGCCCTCTGAAGCCGGGGCTTTTGCAGTTATCTACGCGGTATTAGTGGGTTGGCTGGCGTATGATGAAATTACCTTATCGAGTATCAAAAACGCACTTGTTGAAAGTGTTTCTGACATCGGCATGATCATGTCGATTATTCTATTTTCGGGGATGATTGGCTACCTCTTTGCTTATGAACAATTGCCGGTTGACCTCGCCACAGCGATAACTCAAGTCACTGAAAACCCTGGAATCGTACTATTGCTGTGCCTCGTATTATTGTTTGTTGTCGGCATGATAATGGAAGGCACAGTAACCGTATTACTCCTTACCCCTATTTTAGTGCCAATGATCCAATCAGTTGGTATTGATCCAGTGCATTTTGGTATTTTGATGTTGCTCATGGTGTCATTTGGCGGTACGACTCCCCCTGTAGGAATAGCGATGTATACCGTATGCGGCATTTTAAAATGTCCGACCGATGACTATGTGAAAGAAGCGATGCCGTTTTTCAGTGCGGTACTGGTGTTAATTGCGTTGTTAGCAATCTTTCCAGAAGTCGTTCTATTTTTACCTAATTTATTTTTCTAAGTTCGCGGCAAACTAAATTTAACCAGAGGAAAACGTTGTGAAAATTATAGATGCAAAAGTCATCGTTTGCAGTCCAGGACGTAATTTTGTGACCCTCAAAATTATCACAGACGAAGGCTTGTATGGGGTGGGTGACGCAACCTTGAATGGGCGAGAAAAAGCCGTTGTTTCTTACCTTGAAGATTATGTTATTCCAATGTTAATCGGCCGAGATCCTCAGCGAATTGAAGACATATGGCAGTATTTATATCGAGGCGTGTATTGGCGTCGTGGCCCCATTGGCATGACGGCAATAGCGGCGGTAGATACTGCTCTGTGGGATATTAAAGCGAAAGCCGCCAATATGCCTTTGTATCAGCTGCTCGGTGGTCGAAGCCGGGATAAAATCATGGTGTATACCCATGCCAACGGTCTTGATCTCGGATCAACCCTTGAGCAAGTGGGAAAAGCCATAGATCAAGGATACAAAGCGGTTCGTGTGCAATCTGGGATCCCAGGCGTGGCAGGGACTTATGGGGTTTCTAAAAACAACAAGAAGTACGAACCCGCAGACTCAGACTTACCTACGGAAGATACGTGGTCGACGGAAAAGTATTTAAACTATGCACCTAAGTTGTTTGCCGAGGTGCGAAAGCAGTTTGGTGATGATATTCATCTTTTGCACGATGTGCATCACAGGTTAACGCCCATCGAAGCGGCGCGATTAGGTAAAGAGTTAGAACCTTACCACCTGTTTTGGATGGAAGATCCGGTTCCGGCTGAAAACCAAGAAAGTTTCAAATTGATCCGTCACCACACAACGACCCCTATTGCGGTTGGTGAAGTCTTTAATTCAATTCATGACTGCAGAGAGCTTATTCAAAACCAATTGATTGATTATATTCGAACTACCGTTGTGCACGCCGGTGGCATTTCGCAGCTAAAACGTATCGCCGACTTTGCCAGTTTGTTTCATGTTAAAACAGGGTGTCACGGGGCGACCGATCTTTCGCCAATTTGCATGGCTGCGGCATTGCATTTTGATTATTCGGTAGCAAATTTTGGTATTCAAGAACATATGGCCCACAGTGAAAAAATGGAATCGGTATTCACCCGAGATTACCGTTACGTTGATGGCTATTTTACTCCAGGGGAGGCGATTGGGCACGGCGCTGATATCGACGAATCAATTGCCAAAAAATACCCATATAAACGTGCGTGTCTGCCGGTAAATCGCCTTGAAGATGGGACATTATGGAATTGGTAACAAGTCAAAAGAACAGTTGGTTTTAGGTACAAGGTCGGGTATTTAGCGGCCAAACAAGGAGCTTTATACCAATTAAATACGAACATAAATACGACGTTAATAATATTAAAAACACATTAGATGGGCCACACATTATGAAAAAAAGAACGTTAGGAAAAACCGGTTTTGAAGTTTCTGAGATAGGTTTAGGCTGTTGGCAGTTAGGCAATGACTTTGGTCCGGTTGAGGATAGTGAAGCAAAGGCAATATTGGATTCGGCTGCTGAGCAGGGAATTAACTTGTTTGATACTGCCGATGTATACGGCGGTGGGGTCAGCGAACAACGCATTGGGGATTGGCTAAAAACCCAAAAAGCTAAACCCGTTGTGATCACTAAAGTTGGTCGTGGTGGCGACTTGTTTCCGGATGGGTATAACAAAAACAGCGTACGAAAAAGCCTAGAAGGTTCAAAAGCTCGATTAGGTGTTGAGTCCCTTGATTTGGTGCAATTGCACTGCATTCCCCCGGAGATGTTAAAAACCGGTGAGATATTTAGTTGGATGGAAGCGTTTCAACAGGAAGGGTTGATCACACATTACGGCGCAAGTGTTGAAACCATTGAAGATGCTTTAGTCTGTTGCCAGTCGAATAGTCTGGCGACGTTGCAGATCATTTTTAACATCTTTAGACAAGACGCGGTTGAGAAGTTACTGCCTATAGCCGAGCAGAAGAATATCGGCATTATTGCCCGTTTGCCATTAGCGAGTGGCATATTAAGTGGACGGATGCAAAAAAATCGTACTTTTTCAGCCCAGGATCACCGTAACTACAACCGTGACGGCGCCGCATTTAATGTTGGTGAAACCTTCAATGGTCTGCCATTTGAACTTGGTGTTGATTTAGCTGACCAAGTGAAAACCATGCTCCCAAGTGACATGAATTTACTGCAGTGCTCACTGCGATGGTTGTTAGACCAACCTCAAGTCAGTACGGTTATTTCGGGCGCGAGCTCGTCACAGCAAGTGATTAGTAATGCGTTAACTAGTGACTTGCCACCATTGTCTCAAGCACTAAGCGCTAAGTTACAAACGTTTTATCAAGAGCAAGTTAGACAGCACATTCGCGGTGAAATATAACGAGTTCATCAGGGGGAATAGTCGTCCTTTTGTTAATGACAACTGAAAAGGTTAAACCGGTGTTTTTGTTATTTTCACTTTGATAGTGATATCGATTTCTTTTGACTAGAAAGCAATACTATATTGAACATTAACGAACCTATTGCGGAATAGCTTATTACACCGTAAATTAATCATTAATAAAAAAGCAAAACTAGCGATTAAGATCAGTGATAGGTATGCTTTTAATTGAGGGTGAAGTTAGAGATGCCCACGGAATAACAGTTAAAAACGAAAGGATGACCCACCAAATGAAACTAAAAAATATGTTGTTGCTTATGGCCTTCACTACATCATTTGTTAGCAGTGCCGCACAGACACCACAAGAAAGGTCGTTGTCTCAGGAACTTACGCAGGCTGTTATGGAAATAAATGCTGAAGGGCCAAAATTACTTGATACAGAAACCAGACTAGATTCAGCTGCCACTTTTAGAAACTTCATTATTTACAATAATACTATGGTTAATTACACGGCGGCACAATTAGATGTCACGTTATTAAACCCAATTATTCAAGAAGCCGTAATTAACACTTTATGCGCGAATAAAGGGTTAGAGAGTTTTATTGGCCTAGGCGTTATTATGGTTTATCGCTACCATGGTAAAAATGGTCAGTATATTACTGAGTTGTCTAAAGACATGGCGACCTGTAAATCATCGTAGCAATTAAGTCTGTTCCTAAAACTAACTGCTGTAATAAATGTCCGAAAACAGTTTTCAAAACCGGACCTAATGTCAGCTATTTACAATCTGTAAGGTATTGGTCGATATGGAAATACGAGTCGGCGGGTTAGAACATAAAGACGTTATTGCATTGTTACAAGAACACCACGGCGACATGATAGTTCACTCGCCACCTGAAAGTGTCCATGCGTTGGATATCAGCGGATTAAAAGCAAAGGACGTAACCTTTTGGAGTTTATGGATAGACAATAAACTGGCGGGGATTGGCGCACTAAAAGAGCTCAATAAAGAACATGGTGAAATCAAGTCGATGCGCACATCGGCTGATTTTTTAAGGCAAGGTATGGCTCAAAAACTATTAACTCATCTTATCCACGAAGCCAATCAACGGTCATACAAACAGTTAAGTTTAGAAACGGGCACGGCGGAAGCATTTATACCGGCTCAACAGCTTTACCTTCGATTTGGGTTTAAACAATGTCCGCCTTTTGGGCAATATATCGAAGATCCTTACAGTATGTTTATGACTAAATTTCTGTAATAAAAAGTTTTTAAAAACAACCGTGTTTGCCACTTTGGTGGATTAATTAGCCTATAAATGGTTAAGGTGATAAATACCAAGTGTCAATCGAAATGCCTTTTTCAGCGACAAATTTACCAGAAAATTGAAATTTGTCCGACGATTGATTTTTCGCTCGGTCAGTGACAAGTACATCCCAGGGTTTTGCAGTGTCTTCTCCAAGCTTACTTGCGACATTAACTGGGTCGCCAAACATATCTGCGTTATTGATATTTAGTATTTTGCCGCAGTCAATGCCTGAGCAAAGTTCGATATCCCATATATCTGGGGTTTTAGCATTTTCTGCCTTCATTTTATGGTTTATTTCTTTTATGCAGGCAAGCGCAGAGTCGACGTCTTCAAATTTTGAAAATGAATTGTCCGCAACAAATTTTATGACCAGCCCTTTATGTTTAGCGACTGACAAGGCTATGGCATCTTGCATACGCTTGATCATCGCAAGGTAGTAAATGATACCGTGCTGCTGCGTTACTTTTGAAAAATGAGACATGTCAGTGACTAACACGGTAGCGTCTTGACCAAACATAGCCCATAAATCTTCTTCTATATCACCGCATTCTCTGGGACTTAAATCGCCCATCGATGTGAGTAATCTATAGAGTCTCGGGTGTTCAATTATATTCATATAGATATCACTTTAATATTCCTGTATTTAAAAGATAGCACGTCTTTTGTTGTATCAGGTGTTATCAATTGAAATTTTACAAATACCACAATGTTCATAGATCACCTATGTATAGCGAACACTGTCATCATTGGCTACTATATAAGCAAAGTGAATTTCCGTAACCATTTATTAAAAATTGAGTGTATATGCGATTACTGTTTATTGCACTGTTACTGATCTGCCTATCAGGGTGTGACCGTAATACCGACAAAAATTACCTTGCACTTGGTAATGCTGCGATGGCACAAAATAAATATGCTATTGCCGTAATCGAGTTTAAAAATGCAGTGCGTCAGTCTCCCCAAAAAGGAGAACCGCGATTTTTACTCGGACAAGCTTATTTGGCGTTAGGGCAATTAAATCTGGCAGAAAAAGAGTTTAAGCGGGCATTAGATTACAACCACCCAAATGAACAAGTAGTGCCACTACTGTCGGTTTTGTATCAACGAATGGGAGACGATAAATCCTTATTTTCACTGAGTAAATTTACTAAGGGATTAAAGCCTAAGCAATTAGCGCAACTGACATTTTATCAATTACAAAGTTATGTTCGGGTTGGGCAACATAACAAGGCATTTACATTAATTAATGAAATAAAGCGCCTGCCAAATTCAAATGAATATGGTCAATTAGCGTTAGCTTACGATCTTGTGCTCAGTAATAATTTACAAGGTGCAAATTTACATTTGGAGCAAGTCCTTGAAACCTACCCGAATCAGAAAGACGCCTTGTTACTTAAGGCGCAACTGCACCTAAACCTACAGGAAGTTGCACAGGGGGTCGCTGTCTATCAACAATATATCGATGTTTATCCGGATGCAGACGAAGTTAAACTGACGCTAGCACGACTTTACAGTGATTTTAATTTACCCAATCAAGCTGAGCCCATTGTAGATGACTTGCTAAATAAATATTCTAATGTCGCATTATTATTGCAACTGAAAGCAGCAGCTCGTTTAAACGATAAAGACTACTCAATTGCATATGATTATGCAGAACAAGCAATAACACTTGATACTGAAGATACATCGGCTCGCCTTATTGCGGGGATCAGTGCCTATTTCAATGGCGATAAAGAAAACGCCCATCGACACCTCAGTCTCATTGCTGGTTTTTTACCAATTGAACATCCGGCTTTACGATTGTTAGCCGACAGCCAACTTTATTTAGGGATGTCACTCGATGCGAACGATACGGCGAGCCAATTTAAAACACTGTCTGATGAGGATTCGGGCTTGCTTTCCAAAATTGGTCAAGCGCTGCTTAAGCAAGGTGAGATTAATAAAGTAAAAACAATATTGGATAAACAACCTGACAATATCGTCTCACCAAAATCGCTAACTAATGTTGGTTTACTTAAGTTGTCCCTCAGAGACGTAAGCGGTCTGCTGGATTTGGAGAATGCGGTGGCAAAGCTTGAGTTTGAAGGAAATGAACATACAGCGGAACAACTGCAACTCACTTTGGCGCAGGCATACCTTAATAATAGGCACTATGACAAAGCACTTTTGCTTGCCGATGAATGGCAAAATAACAATAAACTAAGGCAACATCAGTTTTTGCTTCGTGCCAAAATTTATCAAAAGCAAAAAAAGTTTAACGAAGCTAAGCAAGCCTATCAGCGTGCATTGGACATAACACCAGATAACCCAGCAATTCAATTAGCGGTCGTCAATTCGGTACAACTTAATAGCAGAAGTGTCGCAGAATCGGCGTTAAACAAAGTGCAATCGATTATTAATCAGCACCCTGATTTTATCCCGGCGATTATCCAATATTATACGTTGAGCAAACAACTCAACCTACCTGACAAAATGGTCAATCATCTGCAAGCCAGAATTAAGGACAATAAAAACCACAAACAACTTGTGATTACGCTGGCAAAAATTCAATTATTTGAAGGACAAGCTGAGAAGGCTATAAAGTTGTTTGAACAGATAAAGTCAGATAAACCAGAGTCTTATTGGCGACATTTAGCGATGGCTTATTCAGCAAATCAACAATACGACAAAACAATGCAGCTATATGAGACATGGTATCTTGCCAGTCCAAATAACCCGCAGACAATAATTGGGCTGCTGCAGGTATTGCAAACAAAAGGGGAGCTCGAAAGCGCGTTGCAACTTAGCCAGCGGTATCTATATGAACTTGGCGGTCGTAATTTAGAGATACGATTAATGTACTTACAACTGCTTACGCAAATGCAACAATTTGAGCAAGCCGAAACATATTACGCCACGTTAACCGATAGCATAAAGCAATTACCTTTTGTGAAAGGAATAAAAGGGCAGTTGTTGTTTCATCAAGGGAAAGCATCAGAAGCATTGGAAAACATTACCTTTGCTTATGAAGCAAACCCAACTCCACAAAACGCCGGTTTTATGGTCGCAGCTCATTTTAAGGTCATATCACACAACGATAAAGTGAATGCCTTAAAGCCCTTACACTTTTTGAAAGAACATCTTAAAAGACACCCAAAAGACATCATCAATACTTTATATTATGCGCAGTTACAAACTGGCGTAGACAATGAGGAAGCGATTCGTTATTTCCGCAAAACCCTTATTCTTCAACCAGATAATTTTGTAGCACTTAATAATATTGCCTACTTACTTTTAGAAGATAAACAGCTTGAAGAAGCCTATCAATTTGCGTTAAACGCGTTGCAGATCCGACCTAAAAACATAGACGTACTAGATACAATTGGAGAAATAGCGCTTAGATTAGACAAACTTGATGAAGCATTAGCACATTATACTGAGGCGTATAATCTAGTGCAGGGGAGTTTACCAGATGATGTATTGGTGAATTACTTTGAGGTTTTGTTTCGAACTGATCAAACCAAACTCGCCCAACGCCGCATTAGCCAACACCCGTTAACCGCGCGAAAAGAACAAGTTCGTTTAGACCAATTGTTACAACAATATTTGTAGTGAAATGTGTCAGTTAACTTTACACATTTAGTTTTACTCAAATACATCAAAAGTTAACTGGTTGAATTTTAGTCAATATATTCAAGCGGACTGAAATATGCATTGTGATAAAAATTTAATACATAAAAAGTACTGAGTGCACATGGCTTCATTTTGAATACAAAGTGGCACTCGAGGAATATGGTAAAACATTGCCAAGAACCAGTATGAGTAAACTAGGTCATTAGGCCTTGATTAACGTTAATTAACATAAATTAAATGGAAGCTATTATGACAGTTACAGCTCGGCCGAAACTTTTATTGTTTGTTTTTCTCCTAATGTTTTTGTGGGTAGAAGTCGCAGAGGCACGACTATTTAGAAGCTCGGGCAGGGCTGAACGTGCCGATGTTTATTCAGAAACATTTTTTTACGTCAATAACCAATATTTAAATGATGTGGGTATTTTAACGACGGCAATTAATAGCGGCCAAACTGTCGACAGTATCGCTCCGTTTGTTTCAAGGGGCGGCGGAGCAGAGGGATTAGACGCCGTTCCATCCGAATGCGTTAATGGCTTTTCGAGGTTTGATGAAGCGGATGTCTATGCAGCTATAGATAGGCTTGAAAATGATTTACAGAACAACATCATCACCCAAGCTGAATATGATACAGAACTTGCTGAACAACAAGCAATAATAGCTAATGACCCCTGTGTTTGGGAGTTTGAACAGGGAGAAGATTTATTTACGTGGGGCGCTTTTAACCTTTATTTTAATAACCCAGAAGTAAATTACGATGTGAGTTGGAATATTATAGGACAAGGAAAAACTTGGGATAACCTTGCTGGCACAATAAACACCGATCCGGCGCTCGTAGACCCGTCAGACCCGGGCGCGGCAATCGAATTTGGGTCAGTTATGTTAAACATGGCTGCACCAGTAGATTTATTGCCGGGGGATTATCAAATTAACGTTGAAGTTAGTATGTCGTCAGTTGACGGTCAGTTTTTCTACGCCACAAATAAAACCGACGATGAAGTTGAAATACAAGAGTTATGTATTGATAACCCACTCCATGGGACTTGGGTAGATGACTTTAATGCGATGTCTCAAATTAGTGACAATGCAACTTATAATGCCTGGTTAAACAATAACCCAGAACCTGACAGTGAGATTTGTGGCTATAACAGTGCGAGGGAAGTAGATGATGCAAACTATGTTTATGTAAATAACCCTTATCTTGAATATGCAAGCACTCCTACCTTCTTTTGGTCAGACTTTGAAACACTGCGTATCTTGCCATCGAGCAATCAGAACGCACCGACACCTGATCCAGTTGATGTTAATGCACCTGCATCAATTAGTTTATTTGCAATCGGGGGGCTCGGGATATTATTGAGACGCCGCAGCATCAAGCGGAATAACAATAACATTTAGTCATTGTGGGTCTGGATAACATACGATTGAAAGGGCATATATTATGAATATGCCCTTTTTTGTGGAGATGGCCTATCATTTGTAACGGCCTAAAGCGATTAGCAAAAAGGCGTGTTGACAGCGCGCTCTGATTTTGGTCAAAGCTATTCTACCGTTTTATAAAAATCTCGAACCTCTTGACGTTGCTTACTAAGCTCATTTTCTAAAAACAACATCTGCTCCTTAAATTTCGGTTCGTCTTTAATACTATCTAACAATGGGTCTATGTGGGTCCACCATTCTCGCCAACCGTTTTTTATGGCAGTCTCAAGGTTGCTTAGCGCTGAATTAGGATCACCATTGAGAGCGGCTAAACGGGCTGCTAGATAATCGAGTTCAAAATACTTAATAGAAGAGTCAATTTGATCGTTTTTCAACGACTCACATTGTTGGTGAATTTTGTTAAATTGCTCTATTTGACCTAATTGCTTATGAGCCCAGGCAATCTCGATTGCCGGTGAACAATATGGCATTGAAAATTTATCGGTTTCTGAAAGACCAGCTTGTTTTTCAGTGAGCAGAGTGACTGCTTTGCTTTTATCTCCCACCATGGCGTTGTACCAACCTGCTTCGAAGGCAACCCAATAATCGTCTGGGTTTGCTGCAACTTCAAAATCCATATTTTTAAACAATTGCTGATAATTTTTTTCTATCAATAACAGCGTTGCATCATAGATCGGATCATCTGTTAACGTTCTTATGATATCTGTTAATTTAAGTTGAAGAAGAGAGCCAATTAACTTGATTTTAAGCTCTTCATTTTCAGGAGAAAGCTTATGAGCAAGATAAGCCTCTTGAATAGAAGCACTATAATTGCCTTGACTAAAATAAATACCCGCGAGCCCTGAATGAGATGAAGGGAAGTCTGGATAATCGATTAGCAGTTGTTTATAAATGTCTTCTGCTTCTTGATATCTGCCACGTATCTCTAACTCAACACCTAAGTTATAAGTTGCACTACGAAATAGGGGGTCGAGCTCGTTCGCTTTAATTAGAGCCGCAAATGACTCATCAAAACGTTGTAGTTCAGCTAAAGCACGCGACTTCCACATATATGCAATGGCTAAACTTGGGTTAAGTTCTATGGCTTTGTCAAAAGCCCCTAGTGACTTTTCAAACTCATCTCGGATCATTGCGATATACCCTACTACGGCATAAGCTCGGGGCATATTGGGCTGACGCACGAGGGCTTTTTCGACATTACGCTCGGCAAGTGTTGCGGCAACATCGTTGGCCAAAACCCCATATTGTGTTGAACCATCTCCCAACAGCGCCAAAGTATCCGCCAAACTAACATAGGCTTGGGCATATTCAGGGTCTAGCGCAATGGCTTGCTCAAAAAGCTTTCTTGCCTCTTTGAAACTTTCCGTGGTTTGCAGTCGATAGGCTTCGCGACCTTTAAGGTAGACGACGTAAGCGTCAGTGCTATTGGTCGCTGAAAGCGAACGCAACGAACCCGATTCGAGGTATTTGTCTTGTAATAAATTAACAACCGAGCGACCTATTTCTGACTGCAGATCAAATATATCTTTCATTTCTCTCAGAAAATTTTCTGTCCAAAGTGTATGACCGTTTTTAGTGTCTAGGAGTTCTACCCGAATTTTGACTCGATTGCCGACATTAACCACCGAACCTGAGAGCACGGTTTGCACATTAAGTCGTCTACCAATATCAACAGGGGAAAACCCTTTATCTGTAAGAACCTGCGACGACCTTGAGGCGGCCACTCGAAATCCGTCGGTTTGCCCTAACAAACTCGTGAGTTCCTCGGCCAAACCTATGGCCAAATATGATTGGTCTTTGTCGGCACTTTGGTCAACAAACGGCAATACAGCAATTGAATCGGCAGACACTATTTTAACTAACCCATCTGCTTCTATATCTTGGCGGTCTTTCACGACATGAAAATATTGATAACCGATGCCCAAACTAAGTGAAATAATCATGACTAACCCGACCCAACTTCCCCAACCAAGAGGCGGGGGGATAACGGGCTCGCCGTCTTCGTCAAAATCAACTGTAGCAGTACGTACCCATGTTGAGTTAGTAAATTGAAAATGCCAAGAGATGTAAATAACCACTGGAAAAAGACACAACAAGAAGATAAACATGAAGGCACCGACAATGACATCGATAATCATTAATTGTGAAGCAACATCGAGAAATTGAAGTAACAACCAGCAAGAACCAAGGTATGCGACGCTTGTTCTGATCACATTACGACGACGCAACTCGGTAAGGAATTTTCCCAAAAAAGTACTTTTAGTCATATTAGGCCGTTATTTAGAATTTAGTAGGATTGGTATAATCCTTTATCTGCTTTTATAGCATAGTAATTTACATAAATGTATAAATCACGTGTTGTGGACAATGCTGATTTATATCTATAAAAAGGTGATTTTAGTTTCTAATCATTTGCAAAATCATTTTCAATTGTCAAGTTGTTGACTAAGCTTAGCTATGTACCAATTACCCCTAAAAGCGATTTAGATAGAAATAAATTGCTAGGTAACTTACGGGGTTAAAATTAAAAGTGAACACTATGGATAATGCACTTCAAACAATGATCAATAATATGCCTGAAAAAACAGGTAAAAGTCTCGAGCAGTGGATAGATATTTTGGCTAATGAAACATTTGAAAAACACTCAGAGGCGGTTAAATACTTAAAAACAGAACATGGAGTAACCCATGGTTTTGCTAATACGATAGTGACCTTAGCAAAAGAGAAAAATGAACCACAGGTTGATTTAGTTTTGACTCAATACCAAGGTAAAGAGTCACTCAAGCCTATGTATGACAAACTCATCACACTCGTCGAAAACTTTGGTACTGACATTGTTATCACCCCTAAAAAAGGCAGCGTAAGTTTAATTCGAAAAAGGCAGTTTGCTTTAATAAAACCGGCGACAAAAACAAGAATAGATTTAGGCTTAAAACTAAAAGGCGTTGACGTTCAAGGAAAGTTAGAAAACTCGGGTCCATTTGGCACTATGTGTACCCATAGAATACAATTACATTGTCTAAGTGACATAGATAATGACGTTATTCAGTGGTTAACGTTAGCTTACGAGCAATCGGTCTAAACACCTATGCATAGTTTTAAATTGTCCTTAGTTAATCGCGCTACTTATATTAGGGAAAAGTCAGTTTTATGATCAGTTGTAATCACTACGATTATATCGAAATTGCTTGTATGAACCGTTACCCCATTAAGGTTGTAATGAAAACAGGCGATGTGATAAACGGAATTGCATTAGACACTGCGCTCAATAAGAAAAAGCAAGAGTGCATAAAAATACATGTAAATAATGCCGATAGGTTGGTTGTGTTAGACAACATTTCAACGCTAGAGGTGAGTGTCAAAAATCCACATTTCCAGCGGGTTTCGTTTGATTAAAGCGAGAGGAATGGGTTGGTAACTTGTACAAAATAACCAACCGCTTTTCTAACACGTATCATCAATTAATCAAAAATAGGGTGCCGAGCCCTAAAAAGGCAACAAACCCAACGATATCGGTGACGGTGGTGAGAATGACCGCGCCAGATAAAGCGGGATCTATTTTTAATTTCTCTAAAATAACCGGCACAAATACGCCAGCAAATGCCGCCGCCACAATGTTGAATAAAATCGCAATGCCAATAACAATGCCAAGTAAATGATCACCAAACCATAAAAACGAGACTAAGCCAATAATAGCGGCCCAAATTACACCGTTAAGCCCACCTACCTTTAGTTCTTTGATTAATAGTGCCTTTACGTTTGCGCTGGTGACTTGCCCTAAAGCTAACCCTCGAATAATAAGGGTAAGTGTCTGACTTCCCGCAATCCCGCCCATACTGGCCACGACAGGCATCAATACCGCTAATGCAACGACTTGTTGCAATGTTGCTTCAAACATGCCGATAAATGCACTGGCTAGAAATGCGGTAAGTAAATTTATCCCAAGCCACAATGCTCGGCCTTTGGCACTTTTTTTAACCGAAGAAAATAAATCTTCATCTTCATCCATACCCGCTGATGCCATCATACTTCGTTCGTACGACTCGTTAACAATCTCACTCGCGGTTCGCACATCTAAGCGGCCAAGTAATTTGCCAGTATCATCGAGAACCGGTAAAGATGAATAACCAGAATTTTGTACTTCTAACGACGTTTTTTGACAGTCGTCATTGGCGTTGAGTGTATTGATGGACTCTTCGGCTAAATCAACCAAAGGAATATGTTCCGGAACCCCAAACAACTTATTAAGTTTTACAGCGGCGGAAAACATTCCTGCCCGGTTAACTAAAAATAAGGTGTCGATATGCTCTCCAACTTCCCGTCGCAATAATCGATTCGAGTCTCTGATCCGGGCCGTGATTGGCAGCACTAAATAGTCTGGATTTAACCAATGCCCAGTTTGTTCTTCAGTAAACTGACTTGCTTCAAAGAAATATTGTTTCTGCAGTTTATCCATCGCCGCATAGGCACGCTCGACGAGTTGGTCTGGTAGAGACTCTGCAAGTTCGAGTAAATCTTCTGCCTCAATATCGAGAAATAAATTATCCCAATCTTCTTCATCGGTTTCATTGATGATTGTCTCGCGCGGATCGCCACGCATAGCAATTAATACATCGAGTTTTTTATGTGGCTGAATATTATTCCACACATCAAGTCGTTGCTCTAAAGGCAATGATTCCAGCAATAAAGCGAGTTCATTTTCATCTTTAGCAGCAACAATTGAAGGCATAAATTCATTGTCTTCATCGTTAGAGGCTAGAATTACCTCTTCGATTAAGTCTGGTAGTTGTTCAGCCATAACGGATCATTCCTTATCGGTACGATTTCTGGGGGCTTTTGTAGGCATTGGAGAGTATGCGCAAGATCACAAAAACTGTTTTCTATTTTGTCAATTATAAAACAGGTTTAGGCATTTAAACGATAATAAAATCAATTAATTATTATTGAATGCAATATTAAGCTCAATTAGGGCTAACTGATTTCAGCTCTGGGGGGATAAAACCACTAAATTGAAAACCTGTCGAATTAAAGTCGACAGGTTTTAAGCGGGTCGTTTTTAGCGTTGTAAGTTGTGGTTTTTACTTCAGCAATATTCATGATTAAATCAAACACAATGTCATGGGTGAGTTTTTTCTTTGCGACCTTTGTAAGGCACGTAGGATCAAATGATGAGGCCATGTTATTGCTCCAGTAAATCATTGGCACATGGATTTGTTCTTTTGGTGCAAAAGCGTACGGTAAGCCATGTAAATAGACTCCATTTTCACCAAGAGATTCACCATGATCGGATATGTATAACAAGGACGCTTCTATGTCACTTTCTGAAGTAATCAGTTTTAATTCTTCAATAGTCTTAGCGATAACAAAGTCGGTGTAAGCAATTGTATTGTTGTAGGTATTTACAACTTCTTTGTGGTTGCAGTTTTGTAAGTCGCTACGTTGGCAATCTGGTAGAAATATTTGTTTTGATTGCGGGTAACGTCGGTAATAGGTGGGACCGTGAGACCCAATCATATGCAATACAATGAAGGTATTGTTATTGTCTAGCTGACTTAATTTTGCTTTTAAGGGTTCCAATAAGATTTCGTCATAACAATATTCGCCATCACACAATTCGTGGTCTGAGTAAGTTGGGATCTTCGTCGTTTCAATTCGTGCACAAACGCCTTTACAACTGCCATTATTATTACTTATCCAAACAACATCTGCGCCGGCTTGTTGAACGATATCCAATGCATTTTGTTGAGCCGAGGCCAAACGTCGACTGTAGTTGCTTTTGTTTAGTCTGGAGAACATACAAGGAACTGAAATTGCCGTTGCGGTACCGCACGAATACATATTAGAAAACGACACAACCCCGAGTTTCTTAGTGTAAGGGTTTGTCGGTTTATCATAGCCATTAAGGGCAAAGTTCTGAGCGCGAGCGGTTTCACCCAAAATTAATACGGTGACGTGTTTTTTCTTATTAACACGATTAAAGGTTGGTGTCGCGTCGAGTGTTTTAAATTTGAGAGGTGAATAAAAATAGGTGTTTTTAATAAATTTCTGAGTCGCATCGACCATTTTGTAAGGGGTGATATAACCTATTAAATCTTTGTTATTACGGCCAACTGAGGCGTAATGTGAGTAGAACAATGCCGCAATAATCGTTGCGCAAAGAAAGCTCAATGATAGCAATTTTAGTCGACTTAATAGTTCTTGGAAAAATGGTTTATACGTTATGTTTACGAGATAAATAATACCGGCGGGGAGCAGGCCAAAAATGGCAAAAAACAGCACAGCGTACAAATTTAGGTAAGACAGAGCTTCTGCGGTATCGGTTTCAAATGAGTTTTGCACCATACCGTAGTCAAACACTATGCCATATGACACCGTACCGTAAAAGATCAGTGCGGAGGTCATTGTTGTAAGAATTAAGATTGGTTTTGTTAGCCATTTAATGGCTAATGGAGCTTGAAAAAGGACAGTTAAACTTAATAAAAATAACGGAACAGAGCACAAAAAAAACACATTGTAGTTTTCGACTTCAATAATAGCTTGCGATGTTTTTGTTAAAAACGGTAAGTTTAAAATTAACGCAATATAGCAGCAGGATGCAAATACTACTTGGTTCGCAGTAACGGTTGTATTCTTAAAAAACAAAATTACTTTGTTCAATTTTTCATTCCCTATAATGCATAATTAGAGTGTTTTAACAACAATTACGAACAGCAACGTTATATTAAAGCGGGCATACCATAAAAAAGCTTTTGCTATATGTCTACCGATTTATGACAAAGAAGGGGACTTTCAGTATATGTTAAGCATTTCTTAAGCATTTCTTAAGCGTTTATTAAGAAAGTGCTGCATATCAAAGTGCTTGATGTGAATTTAGCTAACAAACAGGTGCAAAACGGACGTATTTAAGTTGATACTCAGCGGTAAGTTAACCAATCAGTCTGTTGTTTTTTATTGTGGCATTATCGACCTTTTAATGGGATATCCAATCGGTGTGAGCCTTTTTGAGTAGCATCCTCTTTTGATTGACCTTTAACATTGTCACCGTTTTCCGTCGTAATATCGGTACCTTCTATTGCGGCGTCTGTTTCGTATTTAAGAACTTTTTCTTCAAGGTCAACAATTTTGGTATTTTGAGCGACGACTCGGTCAACTAATCCAGAGATGATTTTGCTTTTTATGCCTTCTCTTACTTTTATCGGCAATTTGTCGAAAAGCTCTTTGGTGATCCGCAACGCAATAATTTCGGTAAGTGTTTTTACTGTTGCACTTCTCGGTTCGTTACAAATGAAGCCAACTTCACCGATAAAATGACCTGGGCCAACATTCGCTACGTGCTTTTTATTTATCGTAACCGATACGTCGCCGCTTAATAAGATGTAGAAACTCGAGTCGTGTTCGCCACGACGAATGAATATTTCGTTTTGTTCTATCATCACCACAAGGTTAGGCAAATTGGCAATTTCGTTACGTTCACGAGGGCTGAGGGCTTTAAATAAATCGACCCGATTTAGAAATTCAACCAACTTTAATTTTGATACGTTATTAATTCTTTTCACAAAATAATTCCTATTTGGGCGTAAGCAACCATACTTAATATTCCTTGTTGAACCTTGTATCATTAAAGCTTTGGGTCAATATGACGATAAAATACTACAGCATGACGAGAGTTGAATCCATTAAATGAATACTGTGTTATTAAAATTAGAGCTTAAAGATAAGCTTAAGATGCTCAAAAACATCCTGCTGGCAACATTCTGTTGTTTTGTCTCGGTTGGTTACTCCGCTGAGCAGCAAATCTTATATTCTAATTGGTCTGCAGGTATCAATCTGGCGCACTACCAAGCGAACACTCTAGAAGCAGTGGACTTGTCATTTGAATATGCTCCATGGCAAACAAATGGCATGACCGGTTCGTTCTCATTTGAATATCTCGATGCATTAGAAGTTCCTACTATTACCGGTATTGAGGAGACCAATTTTGGCTTTGTAAAAATTGGAATGGGATACCAATGGTATTTGTCTAATTGGCAAATTGTGCCTCAAATTAATCTACTCGTGGCGACTAAAACATTACCGGAATTACCAGCTGCGGCAACCGATAGTTACCCCGACAGCGGTGACGTAATGGGTCAGATAAGTATCGCCACTTATTATGAAATCAATGATAGATGGCGGTTTACGTTCTCACTAAAACGAATTATTGATAACACTTCAGTGTTTGATGGTGAGCAAATTTCGTTGGGTATAAACTACCGTTTAGGCAAAGTTGTTCGTTCGTTACCCGCTAGATATTCAAGTGACAGTCGCGTGACCCGAGAAGCCGATAGTGGAAGCCAACAATCTAATCTAGACAATTCAACTGCAGCTATAGCCGAGGTATCTCCAACGGCGTTCCAAAATCGAGTATTAACTGGAATAAATGCCCAACAAAAACAGCACCGGGTGGAGCGTGAACAACATAAAAACGAACTAAAACCGCATGCGGTGTTAAGTGCGGCATCACCTGTAATGAATTCCCAACAAGAATTTCAAGAATCAGATAGCAAAGGTGAAAAAGTTACTGATAAAAACATGCGCTATTCGGTTCAAATTGGCAGTTTTAAAAATGTAGAATCGATAGGTTTATTTGTCAAAGCACAAAAATTAGATATATCGAGTTTATATACGGGAACCTATGGCAAATATTATAGACTGCTATATGGTGAATATAACAACCGAAAAGTTGCCCAAATCGTCTCAGAACAACTTTTGTTAGATGGGATTGATAATTGGGTGGTCAAACTTGATTTCAATAAAATTGATAGCTATAGAAAATAACCAGCAATTAAAGTGTGAGTGTGAATGCCACTTTTAGTATTTCAGTTCAAATTTTCAGTGCACTATATGTTTGTAACCCGCACCGCTAGGAATCGTTAGATGGCATTTGATAGTAAATTATTAGACGGCATGGTCATATTTGTCGAAGTTGTTGATGTTGGTAGTTTTACATTAGCCGCTCAACGCAGTGGTCACTCAACTTCTTACATTAGTAAAGAAATAAACAAACTAGAAAACAGACTGGGCGTACGATTACTGCAACGTACGACAAGAACGATTAGGTTGACCTACGAAGGTGAAATTTATTACCAACAAGCTCGTCATATAATCGATAGCGCACAACAGGCTGTCCACGACCTAAGTGGCCGACAAGCAGAGCCGCAAGGAGAACTAAAAATTAGCTGCCCGGTGAGTTTTGGTCTATCTCGCATTCGCCCCATAATTGCCAAGTTTATGGCGAAGTACCCTCAAATTACCATTAATGTTGATTTGAGCGACAAAAAAGTGGATGTAGTTGCAGATGGTTTTGATGTGGTTATTCGAGCGACCAGTCAACTTCAAGACTCTAGTTTAGTTTGTCGTAAATTTATGACAGCTAAAGCGTTAACTCTCGCTGCACCGAGTTATATAAAAGAATACGGTATGCCGACCACACCGCAAGATTTGGCTGAACACAAGGTATTAACCTATAGCTATTTGAAACATCCACAGATATGGAGTTACTTTGACAGTGAAGGGCGCGAGCAACTGGTGCATCTAAAAACGTCAGTTACCTCAAGTAGCCCTGAATTGCTGCTCGAGCTTTGTGTTGCGGGGCAGGGGATTATTAGGCTTCCAACATTTAATCTTACTGACGAGTTAGACAATGGCACGCTGGTACCAATGTTAAATGACTACGGAATGCCCGATATCGGGGTCTACCTTATTTATGCCAGTCGGCAACATTTACCTGCAAAAATTAGAGTGTTCATTGACTTTATTTTAGAGGAGCTCGGCAACAGTTAATGATCCGTAATGGAAATAGCTACAGGTGCCGAGTTATAGAGTAAAGCAACACTCATTAGGTGTTACTTTACGACACAAAGTAAATCGTGTGGATTATAAATAACTGCAGCAGTAGTCTGCTGTTTTAGTCACTTTAAGTTTAAATGATGCATTTGCTGGAACGTAAAAGCTATCAGGCGCAACAATTGTTTGCCATTCTGAATCAGGTAATAGCACAGTGAGTTCACCGGCATTAATTTCCATTAACTCTTTAGCTGCTGTATTAAATTCATAATCGCCAGGCAACATGACACCAAGTGTTTTTGTTGAGCCGTCTTCAAAAGTTACCGTGCGGCTTGTCACTTTGCCATCAAAATAGATATTGGCGTTTACATCGATAGCCACGTTTTTAAATTGAGTCATGTTTAGATCCTATAATTGTTAAAAGTAATTTGAAAACTGAGTCGAGTTTAAGCTCCATGAGTTGTGCTTTTGGATTTAAACTGTGGAACACAAAATAAGGTTCCTGAATGAAGAAGATTATAAACGTTTTGTTCTTGCTTGATTAACCTTTATTAAGTTGAATTTGCAATAGCTAATAATGAAGTGGCAAATGTCAGCGGCGTCGATGACTAAATATATACAATGTTTTTAACCACCGGGATCCTTCAAATACGCGACCAAACGAGGGTATTAATCAAAGCGCTTGGTGGTCAAAACGTGTCAATTAGGTATTGGCATCTAAATTGCTTTAATCAAAGCCATAAACCCAGTTTACTGATGTGCGGAATAGACTATGTATTATCGACAAACACAGCTAAAAACACTTTTTAGATTGACCAGCTTATTGCTGATATTGCTTCTGGCTGCGTGTTCGTCGGTGTCTGACCCATTATTAGCTGGCGCAAAACAAGTGGATGAAAAACCAAAAAGTTATCAGCCACAAAGTTCAGAAGGGTCATTGCATTTCCATGTAGAACGCCTTGCCCGTCAATTGTTCGACACTGCTAATGGCTTTGACGTATCGCGTCCTATGGTGGTTGGCACGTTTTTACCCGCGGAACGTTACGATAATAAAAACAATGCAGCGCTAGTGCCATATGGCATTCAAATCCAAGAAAGTTTTGCGACGTTTGCAACCCAAGCCGGTTTAAAGGTCATTGAGTTTAAAACCTTACCAGCGGTTAAAATAACCAATAATGCCGATATTATGATGTCGAGAGACGTTAATGATTTAGATTCTCGGGTCAGTGCCGATTACATGTTAACGGGCAGTTATACCCAGCAACAAAACAGTTTAGTCGTTAATGTTCGATTAATTCGTGTCTTTGATAAGACAATAGTTGCCGCAGCAACCGATTATTTGCCGCTAAATAGTATGTGGAGCCACAACAAAGTACAGATAAAAGACAGCCGTTTGTACCGTGGCGAGTATTAGGAGTTTAAAATGAAAAAAGTATATTTAAGCGTAATAACCACGTTAATGCTATCTGGTTGCGCAACAATGGAAAGTTGGTCTTGGTTTGAAGAACCTGCCCCTCAAGAAGAAGTGGTTGAAGACCAACTCAAAGTTGCGGCAGAACAAACGCCTCAGGCTGAGTATATTGCCGCAAATCCAGACGATACAACGGCGGAAGCGAGCGTTAAGTTTCAGCAAAACTATCGCGATAAATTATTAAATAAAGTTGGCACCATGCACAGTCGTAAACCGACGAAGAGCATGGACATGAAAAACATCAATTATTATGTACGTGGTTTGATGCATGATCTTGTGGGGAACTTGCAATATGTAAATGCATCCACGCCAATTGCCGTTACCTCTTTTGTCTTTTTAGACAGCGACTACGAAAAAGCAGATTTAATTGGTAAGCAATTATCGGAAAGCTTTATCCACGAAGTCCATAAATTTGGCATTCCAGTATTAGATTATAAAACGACGGATTATATTCGCGTATCACCGGATGGTGACTTTATATTGAGCAAAGATTACCTCGATCTATCTGGTGAATTGCCAATTAAATACGCGTTAACTGGCACGTTAGTCAAACACCTTGCAGGTTACATGGTTAATGCTCGGGTCATTGGATTGCAATCGAAAGCCGTTGTTGCGTCAGCGCAGGGCTTTTTGCCTAGCAATGTTATTAACTCATTAATATCGAGCAATCTAAACGACGGTATTCCAGTGACAGCTGGCGAATAGGTCGGAGGCCATTATGATAAGAAATTTCTTAACTTTATTTCTATCTAGTACGCTGCTGGTGGGACTTACTGGTTGTGCATCGGGTGAGTTTTTTCCGGATGCTAAAACATCGGATAACCAAAAAGCTAAACAGGCCAATAAACCGCATGCCGATACCTTATGTGTGTCAAAAACGGGTCGATTAGTTGACTGCCAACAACTGGTTACCCATTTGCAAAATGAACCGGATTTACAAAACGCTCAGGGTGATCCATACCAAGAAGATACAAGAGCAATTCATTACTCTCATCCGTTAGAAGCCAGTAATAATACGGTACTCGTGGGTGAATACATTGAGCAAATGGCCACTGAAATTTTACGTAATTTAACTATCCCTATGGACGATGCGGTCGTCGGCGTAACGTCATTTGTTGAATTCTCTGAAGATCTGTCGACCGTCAATCATTTTGGCAATATGTTGGCAGAAAATTTCATTTATGAACTGCAGCAAAACGGCATTCCGGTTATTGATTATAAAGTCACAGGGGGCGTGCGCGTGATTTCTACTGGGGATTTTGTCTTTTCGAGAAATTCAGACGAACTGCTGCTCGACGGAACAATGACCTATGTATTAACCGGCACTATGGCATACAACAAACGGGGATTAATCATTAACGCAAGAATGGTTAACTTCGAAAACAAACGAGTCGTATCGACAAGTAAAAAGCTTATCCCATATTTTGTTTTAGATTCAATCATACCGAGTTCTGATAAACACGCTGTGATTGGCGATTAGTAAAACAACTGGAGCGTAATTTTGATGAATATCCGTCCGTTAATTCAAATCAGTATCTTGCTGGCATTATCCGGTTGTGCAACTGTTGATGGCTGGTTCGCCCCTGAAATTAAACCTGATGATCAACAACAGGCTTTGGTAAATAAAAGTGGTGACGCAGAATTACAAATTGATCCAAATGCTAAAGCCAACGACAAAGCCTTGATGGGTGACGCATTGCAGCAGCCTGAAACGTTTCTGCTCGCTGAACACGACAACGTTAAAAAATTAAAAGCTAATGACAGTACTATAGTGGGTAATCCAGATCCGCAAAGTACCAATTTGGTAGGTAATCAAGATCCCCAGGCAACACAAAACCCTATGGTGGTCAGTAACCCGTCAAGCCGTCAGTTGGCAAATACCCCTTTGACCAAACGTTCTGCAAATCGAGAAAAGCGCGTTCCCCAGCAAGAGTTTTCGGTAATGAGCCAGCAACGTCAACTGCAAACCAGCGTTGAAAACGACTACGCTGTTTTTCAGTCATTTAATCATCAGTTTATTAAAAATAACTCGGCTAAAAATCAGTATAAATCGTTAGATAAAACCGTGAGCCATTTTGTTATGGATCTGATTTCAAATTTGTCGTCTGAGCATTATGGTGCACCTTTGGTTGTCAGACCGATGAAACTCAAAGTCACCGATGTCGCAAACCCTGAAGGCGGTAAAGAGCTAATAACGTCGATGATTGCAGCCCAGATGAAAGACTATGGTTTTAATGTCTATGATGGCCGCAAGCCAAAAGGTAAATTTACTGGCGATGAAGTTATTTTAGAAACCATTGTTGATAGTTACGGAGATCAATTTGTGCTTTACGGGACATTAACTTTGTTGAAATCAAATACTGTGGCCGGAACGCACAACACTTTTATTTCGGATTTTTTCTTTCGCAATATTAAAGACGGTGTGGAAGTCTACACAGACAGTTCTAACTCAGAATAACGTTTCTTTTATACAGCTATTAAAGTGGGTGTGTTAGCACCCACTTATCATTAATCCTCCATATTATTTGATTTTTAATGGCCTAGTTGGTTTTCACCCCGGCTTAGTGCTAATTACAACCCTCCTGAATATAACCGCAACAAATTACCGCTTAAGGACCTCTGTCACTGAACTAAGACGTGAAAGAACTGCGCAGAAAAATCATTACCACCTAACATAAATACGCGAAGTGTTAACTCTAAGGTTATCTGTCTGTCGATGAGTGAGACTTAATCTTTGGTCTATTTATTCAAGACGGGGCCGTTGGCTTTTAAAAAGTCGAATTGCAATTAGGGGGTTCTAAATTCGACATCAAAGGACATATTGTACGATGTCAGGCCGCTAAGGGCGTTGGAAATAGTCAATGTGCCACCCACATATAAATCAATGGTGCCGTCGGTGCCTGTCATAAACCAAGTGTCTGCCCCGGCAATAGGTGACAAGCTCGTAGCATTAAGATCATTGACAAGGCGCGCTTTTGGCGCGAATGACAACCCCTGCGCTCCATCTTCAACATAGTTAAATCTTACAATTAGCTGTGTATTGGGGGTCGATTGAATTCGGTAGTGGGCGAGTTGGGCGCTGCCTAAGCACATATTATCGGGGCTAGAAATATTGCCATTTATCGGGTCTAGTTCACAAAACCCTGACTTAGGCACCAATTCACCAAAGCTGAGTTGGGCTTGTTGGGTGATACTATCCGCCAGCGAATAAGCCGCAGGCGCAAACTGGAACAATGCGGTTGCAACAATCAAATAACTGGCTTTAGACATGTTAGAGTTCAACAACTTTTGCTCCTTTTCGGTAAACGTATGGCAATGCATTATAAGCGTCTTGAGCAAGTTCTTCCGTTAAAAAGTCACCTAAATAGACGCTGCATCGTTGATTATCGTTTTCTACATAGGTGTTTACTAATTCACTTTGTAGGATATAACTTTGGCATTCTTGCTCTGTGGTATAAGTTTCTAGCAAGACGGCAAATACAGTGCGAATCGTGCTAAAGACTCGAACATAGGCATCGGTGCGCACGTTAGGTGGGATCTGATATAAATATTGGTTGGCATCTTCTCTTAAATTAAACTCACCGGCCATTACCGTGCAGTATTTAGTCCCCATACTATAAAACGCTTTATCGACCCCCGTTCGTTTTAAATCAGTCGTGCGCATATGGCAATATTCGCGGTCGTCATATGCGCCAAACTGAATCGAGAAAAACTCACCACGTTGTAATTCCTTAGATGTCCTTTGGTTTGTTTTTGTCAGGGAAGCAGAGATATTTTTGGGCTCAATATCGCCTTGATAATTTTCGTCAATTTGGGTGCGATTAATATCTGATATCGTAATCGTGTCGACCGTAAGTACTTGGTCGCTGCCGGTTAAGGTCAGTTTGATGGTTTTGGGATAGGCGTATAGCTTTTTACTGGCCAAAAACGCTGGGTCTATTCTGAGTTCGTATTGCCCTGGCCATTGGTCTTCAAACATATAATAGTGTTCGATGTCAGATAACGTCTCAGCCACGACTTTTGAATTTTTATCCACTAGCTGAACCGGCACAAATTTGGCTTTTTGACCATAAGTTTTGTCTTCTAAAATTCCATCTAGCGTGACAGCATAATTAAATGGAATGTCCAATGATGTCACACCGCCCGCGTGGGTATAAAACCTGAAATTATCATTAACTGGTTTAAGTGCAGGGGATTTTGTTTCCATCGTATTAAAATGCACTTTAATGGGCGCATTGTGGCCTAGTCCCGGAAGATAGGTCAAACCCTGAGTGTTTGAACGTATATCGCGCCAGTAAGGTTTTACCCCAAATTGTACCCCCGACAGCGGTTCATCGTATTCGTCATAGTGTGCATTCTGGTTATTATCGATGTAGGTCATCAAGTCTAATGTTGACGATGCCGCTGAGTATTCACTCTGAAAATTGACTTGGCCATTATGATAGTCGTAATCGATGTTAAAGGTTAAACCGGCACTCACTTGCCATTTAGTTTCACTCGAATAGCTGGTGCCAAAAACCATATTGAATTTTTGTTTTCTGACACTGACATTAGTAGACACTCGATATTGATTGTCGACATTGTATTGCCCATTAAATGAAGCATAAATGTGCGCTGGGGCTCGCCATGTTGCATTCAAATCGATAGAGTCGAGTTCTGTTTTTTGGCCTTCTCCGTTTTCAATATTAAAATTGGCACTTGTCCGCAAATACCATTTATCACCAATAGGAGATGAAATTGCGATTTTATCAGTGATATAGGCCGTTGAGTTTAAAGCACTGTTGTAGCTGTAATTAACGGTATTGGTAATATTAAATTGTTTGAAACGAGATGAGAGAACAAAGTTAAGGTCATCAAACTGGCTATTGCCACTCACCCCGTCTAGTTCAAAGATATTTGATTTTGAATATCCATTTAAGCCGAGTCCTACTGCGCCTAGCCTTGCGGTAAATCCAGCTCGATAGCCGTTTTGTTCGCCAAGCGGTGCAGTCGCATCTCGATTATCATAATTTTTGTTTGAAAATGCCCCGGCTGAGTATCGAAAGTTATTGCCAAAATTACCGAGCAAATTGACGTCAAATTTGTATTTGTCGTGTTCTTGTATAAATACATTCACATCAGCCAGCGCATTTGGTAATTGTCTGGTAAGTGAAATGATACCTTCATGCAATTGCGAATCATCTGGGTTTTGCTGGACAAAATAGGACAAGCCTAAGCTTGTTTTGGCATTTAGCCCAAACTCGGTCTGAATAAATGCAGCAGGGGATGAGGACTTTTCACTAAATTGCTGATTGTTGAACAGGCTACTGCCAGTATCAATAATGCCGCCATTGAAATTAAATTCACCGGGTTTCAGCATATTGTGACCAACGATAACTTCGCGGTCGATAATTTGTTCTTCACCATATGGACCGTACAACTTTATTTCAAATCGGTTTATGCCGTAGGTCGTATCGATGTTAGAAAAAATGATTCTACCATCTTCTGCCACCGTACCGGTTTCCATCAAAAAACCATTTTTATACAACTCAGCTTGCCATCCTGCAGGGGCATCTTCTTCGATGTTTATTTTGCCAAAATAAGAACTGTATTTGGCCTGAACGCTGCCAAATACAACACCTAGGCCAGAGTAGCCCGATTGCAATCTGGTATTGCTGGCGGAGACATCACCAAAAGCATAATGATTTAGACTGCCTAGAATTTTTTTGTCCGGAGCCGTTTGACTCCGCCGCATACTAAAACGTGCGGTAAGTTGGTTGTCGGTGTTTTGCGCCATGCTCAAGTGAGACGCATGGTAAAGCAAGTCGTTGTAAGTTTGTACATTTAGATTGAGTTGGTCATTTAATTGATTTTTACGCGCGGAAATTGAAACATGGCCTTTAGGGGGCGTATAAATTCGATATTGATCTTCGATTAGAAAGTCGTATGTTGGATCCTGCAGATCAGACTGTTGCACAACTTTGTTATTGCTTCTAGCGAGTCGTTTTTGTATTGGAAATGGCTGTCCTTGAGAGACAAACTCAATGGCAAGATCTTGAGTTTTCATGGTGATGTTGGCGTTAATTAAATAGGCCAAGGTCGTTGTATCTAAGTAAAGTTCATTGTCGATAAGTACGGCAAAGCTTTTTGACATTTTTTCTGATTTGCTTAAATCAGTAACGCCGTTTTTAGACGGCGGTGTCTGTTGCAGTTGAAACAAAACATTCGATTGTTCAATTTTGCCAGTGATTAGACCGCTTTTAGGACCGTAATTTAGGTTGAGCTCTAACATACCAGTGACGACGTAAAAAGGCAGAAGTACCTGGTCGTTGTGGTAATAAATATCCGCGCTTTCGTATAGCACCAAATCGCGATTTAAGCGCAGATCATAAATATCAAAGTCGACTTCATCTTGCGTTAACCACTGCACGCTACTTGTCGCAGTAAAACTCAACAGGAGCAAAAAAGTGAAACACAGGTGACTTATCTTCATCGTGTAATGGATGCGTTAGTTAATCACAGTGGTTAGCGAAATATCGCCACCAAATTGTGGCGTTTCTTTAAATTCGATGATCACTTTGCCTTTTGGCTTTGCTTTTAACGGCAGCAACAGCGGTACATCTGCTGATTGCAAATAGTGTGAAAATCCTTTGCGAACCGCTAAAACGCCAGTGTCGTCAGATACGGAGATGTCGCCAAATAACGATCTTTTTCCACGACGACTTAGTATTGCCTCGGCAAAATAACGCTCGTTAGTGTTGCCGATATGGGCTTGTTGAATGGCTGCTTCGACTTTAAGCTCCCCCTTGCGAACCACTACCGGAATATTAAAGACAAAGTTTGGCTGAATTTTAATTCCCGCTGTTGCGTTATCAGTTTGTTCACGACATCTTAGGTTTAAATAACTGACCCATTCCCCACTTTTTTGTTGGACTAATCTTCGAGCTAAAACCCGTACTTTTTGATTAGACTTAGCTGGAATTAAAACGCGTTTAGGTGAAATTCGAAGTAAAGACTGAGCGCTGGTCGCTGGCAAATTGTCTTTTGTCGCGACCGTCAGTTGACCTTCTGGAGATACGTTATGGTCGACTAAATTGGTGTAACAATAGGCATCGGTATCGCCCTGATTAAATATCTGGTAATTTTTGGTACTTTGTTTTTCAGTTAACAGTACACGATAATCCGTGAAATGAATGTTTGGACCTGCGCTGGCCGAGTTGACAAAAACGCCAAGCATGACGATGGCAATATTAAGAAAAAAACGTGGCGATACAGTCATGTTGATACCTACTTGAAGCTCTAGTTAATTTGGGTGATAGGCCCGTGGTCAATTTAAAAAGAAACTAAAGTGTCAAACAGCAGGAAACTCACAAAAAATAAGCTTAACAGCATGGTAGTTTTGACACATTTTTCTTTCATTTTTGCTCATAAACTATAAAGCAGGAATAGTGCCAGTAGCGGTAAAATCAAAGGGTTTTTAAAGATAATGGAAATAAAAACATAAGACCATGAGCAGCGCGCTGGGAAAGTGTAAAACTGGGCCTCAATTGACATTGAGTTTTGCAGTGATGGCATTACCGAACAGACAATGAAAACTCGTAATAGGCTAGATGAAGATAATTAAAATGAAGGAAAACAAAAGAGTGAAACACGATGTTCCACTCTTTTATATGCTGACTAGTATGTGGCAGTAATGTCGAAGCTACCTGAATATGGCGTATTGGCGGTAAGGTCCTGCAATACGTTTACCACACCACCAACAACAACAACAATTGAACCATTGTCACCGACAGTTATGCTCACTGGGTTATCTGCGATAATCGCAACCGGTGAAGAAAAATCGACGGTTGAGTCGTTTTGTACGAGAAAGCCGCTTGGTGAGAAATTAAAATCAGTGCCGCCACTAATTGAAGACACCGTTACGTTTGCCGTTTGTCCGGCCACGCCTGTGATTTCATAGACACCTGATAAATTATTTGCAGTACCAGAAGTTATTGCAATACAACCGCCATCACCACTACTTAAAGAATCTTGAATGTCAGAATTAGCAATAACGCCGACACTCGCTGACGACGCTGCTGCAACCGCCGTTGTTACTGTACAAGAGGTTGCGGCTTTACCAAATACGTTGGCAACACCAAAGGTTAACGGATTGTTTTCTACAATTTGAAGATCCTGCACCGTTGTGAACGCTAGCGTAAATGACGTTGTAACCGCCGTTGAAGATAAAGGGGCGATAACAAGCGCTGCACCTAAAAATACTTTATTTAACAAATTCTTTTTCATAATCAGTTACCTTTTGGATCTAAGTCAGATCTATATACGGTTGTTGCTCGCGAGAACATACGGTTTACGTACTTTAATATTTACTTATCGGACGATTGAACAACATCTTTAGTAATTTTTTTTAGCAATTAGCGACCGCGGATTACGATGTCCTGCCCTTCAACGGTAGGGAACGCATTTTCAAGGACAAATGCGGGCATAGATAACGTATAGGCGGCAAGTATTGCCCCACTTTTTGTCGAAACAAGTCGGGCGTTTATGTTCGCGCCATTTGGTGAGTAATTAATAATGCCGCTAATGACATATTGAGTCGTAATGAGATTGTTGTTTCTATTAAATATAAAACTGCCTTGAGGTGATAAGGCAAGTTGTTCGGAAACGTTAAAGTCAACAACCTGATACCCGGTTTCTTGCAGTGAAACAAGTAAGTCCTCTGCTATTTTATTTCCTAGCGGATGGGTGTTTGTTAAGTTGTCATCTAAGTCGACAAATGATGCGACAGACACGGACGAAAGCTTATTGATATCAACTTGTTGAGAAAGTTCAAATGCAATTCGGTCAGCGTATTTTTTAAGAATTTTAGCGTTCAAGTTTTTGTTATCGGTACCCATTTCCATCGATACGTCTGGTGTGAAACCATAACCGTATTGCTTAAATCGATTGGCATAATGTTCCGCATGGTAATTTGGCGCAGCGCAACCCGCGAGACCTAAAATTGAACTTATTAATAATAAACGTAGTTTCATAACCTATCCGGAAGTGCTTTAATAACTATGAACTTAAGGCCAATTATATGGCTAGTTTACGTCGATAACGTTGCAAAATTTCAAACTCGCTTCGTAAATCGTTATTAAGTCATCATCGATGACTCATTTGACAAAATAGCGTACTAGTTGATGTAAAAAATCAATAAACACTAAGCTAGAATTGCGTTTGTCGGGCTTGTTATATTTCTTATTTCGTCATTGGTGATTGACCAATAGTTTGATCCATACTCGAAAAAAACAACAACCATAATGTTGTAAGCAATATATAGGCCATAGCAACCTACAAGGGAATCGTCATGAATAAAGGTTTTCAGTCCATTGGTCCAGTGCTGACCATGATAATAGTATCCAGTTTGTCTTCATTTTCGTTGCAGGCAATTGAAGTATCGGAAAAGGCGAAAAATATTGCCAAAAATTCCATTATTGCCGACAGCCATATTGATGTGCCATATCGAATTAATAAAAAGTGGGAAGATGTCACTGTTGCGACCAAAGGGGGAGATTTTGATTACCCTAGAGCTAAGTTAGGCGGCTTAAATGCACCGTTTATGTCGATATATATTCCTGCAACGCTTGAAGCTGATGGTAAAGATTTTGGCGTACAATTAGCCCATAAGTTAATTGACTCCGTCGAAGCAATCGCCGCTAGAGCGCCGGATAAATTTGCCATTGCGTATTCAACAAGCGACATTGAAAAACACTTCAAACAAGGCTTGATTTCATTGCCGATGGGAATGGAAAATGGCTCGCCGATGGCAGGTGATATCGACAACTTAAAGCTGTTTTATGATCGCGGAATTCGCTATATCACGCTTTCTCATTCACTTGCGAATCACATTGCAGATTCAAGTTATGACCTTCGTCGTAAATGGAAAGGGCTAAGTGACTTTGGCAAAATACTTGTTAAAGAGATGAACGACATCGGTATGATGATTGATATTTCTCATGTCAGTGATGATGCATTTTATCAAACATTAGAAATCACACGGACACCGGTAATTGCCTCACACTCTTCTTTACGTAAATTCACCCCAGGATTTGAACGTAATATGGATGATAATATGATCAAGGCATTGGCCAAAAATGGCGGCGTTATTCAAATTAACTTCGGTTCAAGTTTTGTCTCTGCTAAAACCCGCATGTGGGGAGATACGTTAAGCGCTAAATATAAAGCCGCAGGCACGTCGTACGGAGAGCCGAAAGCAAAAGAAATTGAAGCGTCGTATCGTGCTGCATCGCCATATCCGTATGCAAATTTAGAAACGGTGTTAGATCATATTGACCATGTTAAAAACTTGGTTGGTATTGATTATGTTGGTATTGGCTCCGATTTTGACGGTGTTGGCGATTCATTACCTCGTGACTTAAAAGATGTGTCTTATTTTCCACATTTAGTACAGGGCTTAATGAATAGAGGTTACAGCGAATCAGAAATTAAGAAGGTTTTAGCGGGTAACTTGCTTCGTGTTTGGCGTGCTGTAGAAAAAGCGGCTAAATAGACTTAACCATTTAAATACTCTGGGGGAGCGAATTAAGGGTTCCCCCTATATTCCATGTACTCTTAATTCCATATTATAAATTGGAAATGGGAGGACGAGCCGTGCCAATAACAAACGTTAACATTACTGAACTAGCAGACGCCATCGTTCTCGATGACGTAACGGATGTATTTTACCGTAGTTTAGTATACTCCCATTTTTCTAGATGTGACGCCGACCCAAAGAACAAAATGGAAGCTGAACTCGACGCTAAGTTAGAGGTCAAGCTCGCAAGGCAGCTAAATTGGGCCGCGTCTTTAACAAGTTTAGATACCGTAAATCATAAGTTTAGCCATTTTATTGAAATGCTTCACATGGGGCTGCTAACGCAAGCTAAACTCACCGCTATTTTAACCGATAATTATTGGTTAGCTCAGGCATTTAAAGACGTAAAAATTAAGTTGAATTTGCCGACAGATGTCGAATTTTATGTTTTAGATCATAAAAAAGGCGATCCTTTGAGTGAGGTGATTAACTCTATTTGTTGGCGTTATTATTATTTGCAATTAAGTGAACCGTGCCGCCAATTGTTAATACAGTTAGTCAATTTGTCTCGTTCGTTTGTACATTACTCACAGCTTATCTGTGAAGAAGAAGGTCATTCAGTCAGAGCGGATGATTTTTATAACTTAGCCTTTTTTAATGGGTTTCCTACTTATGTTATGTTGCGATTATTTGACCGCACCGTGCAAAGTTTAAAACAGGAGCGCCTTAATTTAATTCCAATCGAAAATTTTGCCGAGCGAAAACAAGTCGACGCGTATCAAATAAACGGTGATATTTTGTTGAGTTTTTTAAAGTTCGATGAATTTGTAAAGCCACATGTTTTTGACTGTATTAACGTTCCAGCTCCTATTCAAAGCAACTTGATTAATGGAAAAGAATGTCCGGATTTAAAAACTAAAACTTTTCTCGCAGGACGAACTCAGGCAATTAAAAATTTGATGGTTGAAAGCCAAGTATTAACCGCGCAACAAATCTTAAATTATAATCAACAAATTGGTATTAATTTTGAGTTTCAAAACCTGGAAAGTTTGCATGAGAAGTACGCTAGCCCGATGGCAAAGTTGTTTAATGTAACCTAATTATAACTTGGCCAAGTACAATCGTGCGATTTATGAATATTGTGGTACAGATTAAATTTTGATTCTGCTAATATTACGGAACTTTTTCCATTAACGATGTCAAACTAGACAATTGTTTACAACTCATACAGCAGTATTTTCATGAAAATTTTTCTCGCAATCTTTATATCACTAGCTCTTTCAGCCTGCAGTACGTGGGTCTACAAATATGACATTACACAAGGTAACTTTCTTAACCAAGATGATGTTAATAAATTACGAGTAGAAATGACGCAAGAGCAAGTTAAGTATGTACTTGGAACTCCGGTTCTGGAAAATCCTTTTTCGTCAGACAAGTGGCACTATATCCACACCAATAAGTCGGGTAAAACAGATATAACGATACGTCGTGAGCTTATTATTATCTTCAAAGACGGTAAGTTGTTTGAAATTGAAGGTGATTACAAAAGACCAGAACAATTTGAAACCCCGCTAGAGTCTTAATTCTATAGGCTATCAATGACCAAAATTGGTAGAAAATACACACAAAAAAGGTGGCTTTAGCCACCTTTTTTATTCGGCTTGTTTTTTCCTTGGATTGACTCTGCCGCCGGTAACTTTGTCAGCTCGGCCTTCTTCAATTGCCTTTTCCGCACGGCGCTTCCTAACTTCTTTTGGATCGGCAATTAGAGGGCGATAAATTTCAATTCTGTCGCCAGCCACTAATCCTTGGCTTAACTTACAAGTTCGCGACCAGATCCCGACCTTGTTATTAGCCAAATCAATTTCTGAATGTTTGGCAAGGATACCGCTGAATTTAATCGCGTGTTCGACGTCAAAATTAGCAGGGACGTCAAGCTCCAATAAGGTTTGCTGTTCCGGTGTTGCGTACGCAATTTCGATAGTAATTTTGTTATCCATAAACAACTTTAGCCCGTTGCGAAAAAGCATTGACCATATTAACCGCAACTTGGTTAAATATTTTGCCAAATGCCAATTCAATCATTTTAGAAGAAAATTCAAACTCTAATTGTAATTCGACTTTACACGCATTGCTATCGAGTTCTGTAAACACCCATTGCCCCGTTAGGAACTTAAATGGACCATTAACTAAAGAAAGTTCGATGGATTTACCAGGGTGTAGTTTATTGTGCGTGGTAAACCACTTTTCGATCCCGGCTTTTTTAATCAACAAAGAACCTTCAATTTCGTTATCATTAATGTATTTACTCGATGCCTTTGCACAATTTGGAATAAATTGCGGGTATGCATTAATGTCGTTCACTAAGTCGAACATTTGTTGGCCGTTAAACATAACGAGCGCACTGCGTGAAATTTGAGCCATAACAACTGGTTGAGATGATAATTAAGAGAATTTCGGTATTCTAACAAACTTGGATAGAAAATGGCGGATAAATGGTTATAATCCGAGGTTCATTAATACTAAGATAAGAATATGTCCAACAAAAAATCAAAATCTTCTTCAAATACGATTGCCTTGAATAAAAAGGCACGTCATGAATATCACCTCGACAAAAAGTTTGAGGCAGGTGTTGAACTTCATGGTTGGGAAGTGAAAAGTATTCGTGACGGAAAAGTGAATATTTCTGACTCCTACGTATTTTTAAAAAATGGCGAAGTGTTTTTATTAAATTCACAAATTCAACCGTTGAATCAGGCCTCCTCACATGTCGTTTGCGAACCGAATCGTTCTCGTAAGTTGTTATTGAAACGCAGAGAGATTAACGAACTTGTCGGTGCTGTAGAACGCTCAGGTTACACTTTGGTTGCCACCGCGATGTATTGGAAGTTGAATTGGGTCAAAATTGAGTTTCATTTGGCTAAAGGTAAATTAAGCCATGATAAACGGACTGACATTAAAGATCGCGACTGGAATCGTCAAAAAGAACGTATGATGAAACATTCGGTCAATTAATCTTGTTGCGCTTATCGATGACACAGTACTAAATAAGACGTTGCCGAGATTTGGTTTTCCGACCCGATTTACTGTCATACTTTGCTCAGTCGTACTATGCTTTTAAAAGTTTGAAATTAATTTATCGATTTCCCGTTCTATTTTTAAAGTGATGTCAGTAGTGACGGGAAACTTATGGAAGTTGTATTTTATGCCTGAGCAGGAAAATCAGACAAAAAAACTTGTCGACGATAATATTTTATTACTAAACCAATTGGCCCAATTCGTTCAAGAACAGGCCAGTCAAATATATAGTTTACCTAACGAGCAGCTGCAAAGTGGCAGTATTGGTGCCCACGTTAGGCACATTATCGATCATTATTTAAGTGTGTTAGTCGACGGTGGTGTTGTCAATTATGACCAACGAGAACGAGACGCGAAGATTGAAATTAACGCAACTTATGCGGGCGATATTTTAAATGCACTGTGTTCCGAGTTATCTAACTTATCAAAAAGTGACTCGGTTAAAGTTGTGATTAGCACAAATGTCGAAGGTCCCTCATCTACCGTTGACAGTGCCTATGATCGAGAATTATGTTTTCTGCATTCGCATACAACTCACCATATGGCAATAATTCGTTTACTCGCAATACATAACAACATTGTTTTACCTTGTTATTTTGGTAAAGCGGCTTCCACTCAAAAATTTGAAAAGAATGTGCAGTTTTAGCTGGCAACAGTTTGGTGATACATTAACTGTGGTGTTTAATCGTGATGAATCAACAACACGAAGCAAGGCACAACACCCTAAATATTACACTGAAAACGGTGTACGATTTATAATGCCAAAAGACCCCGATGGTGATGGAAGTTGGATTGCAGCAAACGAATTTGGTTTTGTTTTTGTCTTACTGAATGACTATCAAGGGCAAGTAAAGCCACCGCAAACCTTAATATCACGGGGCCAGTTAATTCGTTCATTAGCGAGTTGTCGAGACTGGCAAACGATAAAACAAAAAGTCGCTTGCTGGCCGTTATCCCAAAGCCAACCATTTCAACTCGGTGTTATTGCAGCCCAGCAGCAAATGTTTTGGCACTACAATGGCTTGGTGTCTCAAATCACGCCTACAACACTGCCAAGCGCTTTGTTTTCCTCGGCTCACCCTGATGTTAAAAATATTGTTAAACTTCGCCACAATCTACTGCAACGTACTAAAGCAAGCTGTGTTGAGGAGTTAGTGCAACTATTTAAGGGGCATAAACCTGATTTATCAGATGTAGCGAAACTGAATTTGCCGAATAGTCAAAAACATAAATGTGAAGCGATTAATGGTGATGTGATAAAAGCGGGAGAGGGCAATACGTATTCGATTTGTATGCATCGAGATGAGGCGAATACTCAATCTTTGTCATGTATAGAATTAAAAAATAGCAGTATTGAATTTTCTTATTGGGACGGCCAACCTTGTCAGGTTGACCGCCCAATTACAATGTCGTTGCCGCTAGTTACCGCAGATTTCTTCTAAGGTATCTTTAGAAAATAAGAATTTATTATTTATGGTCGATTGTTTACTGGCCATAATGAGATAACTATCTGTTGTAGCACCAGTAATTTCCTCAGTTAGTGACACATAACCAATTGCAAAGTCAGGGTCAGTTCGAGTGAATGTAATGGCTGCGTTATCGTCAGAAAGTTGATGTTCAAGTCCGCCTCTACACGCTTTTATTTGCCAATTGAAAATAGGCGTTTCTCTCGACCAACGTAATTTAGCTTGCCATAGCATTTCTGGTACTAATGTTGTGCGTGCGCCGTTCAATGTTAATACTGCTTCAATGTCGGTGAACCCAGTGGCATCAAAGTCGTCACTAAACGAATCGTTACAGTTATCTAAAGAACCACTATTATCAAGTTGTGCTTCTTCACTTGGCGTAACTGCCATAGTACATGGATAGTCATCGATGGCCTCAACGGTTAGAGTGTGTGAACCACTGCGTTTAGGCGTGGCATATGACATAACATAGAGTCCATCTTCGTATGTTTTGATTTTGGCAAAGGTTGATTGTAATAACCCATCGAGCTCGTCAAAGTTTTCTAATTGATAGATGTTATCCGTTGCAGTAAATTCACTAAGAGTTGCTGTATCTGCTTCGTCACCAATAGCAATAAAATATAAGTCTTTACCTTTTGCCGCATTTAAAGCAGCGCTGGTTGACGAACTATCTGAGTTATGGACACCATCGGTAAACAAAATTAAGCTCCCGTAGCTCAGTAATTCAAGGGATATCTCATTTTGCCATACTTCTGCACCTTGCTTAATTGCGCCGTATAGATTGGTTGAGTTGCCACCAATTTGCACCGCATCGAGCTGTTCGATTATCGCTTCTGGGTCCTGACTGTTTTCTATAACTACGTCGACTTCACTGTCAAATGACAAGATAGTAATTGACTGGTTTGGCAATAACTTTGATTCTTGCGTAACCGGATCGGCAATGACATTTTTAATGGCATTTTTTATCGACGTTAATTCATCGTTAAACAATGAAGAGCTGACATCGATTACAAATACAGTTTGGTATTCGGCATTATAATTACTGAGTTTATCCACTTCTAAAAATGATTCTCGTGGAGAGATAACTGAACCATTCTCAAGGACGTTTAAGTAATCGGTAATATTTGACTTGTCTATTGAGTCAACTGCAGTACCAGTAAAACGGTCGATTAGGTGAAATGCAAAGGTTAGCACTGAAGGCGCTTCTTCTTGGAAGGCTAGGGCATTAAGGTTGTAGGCTTTAAAATTCTCTGCAAGGCCATTACACACGATAGTAACATTATTGATATTGCCGATAGCTGTGCCGCTTCCGTTAGTAACTAGGCAGTCTAAATTGTCACTGCTGGTATTAACGGTGACGGAATAAGTCGCATTTTCTTCAATTCGAGTTGGGGATGTAAATGCACCATTGTTCGTTATGGTTTCTAAGTTACCATTGACATAGATACTGATCTCACCCGTTAAACCTTCAACGACACCTGCGACAGAGACTGTCCCTGCAAGTTCGCTATTTTTATCATCACTGCCTGAGCAGGCCATGTTTAATACCAGAGAAGATAATAAAATTGCACGTTTAAACATTGATATTCCTTAATTTAATTTCCTAATTCACGGCGCTCTTGTCTATACTTTTTTTCCATTTCCTGATCTCTGCGCAACTGAGCAGAAGATAAGGTTAAGACACAAGAACTCGACATGTATTCGGTTTTGTTTGTCGTCAGAACAATCGTGCGTTCTTTTGGACAGTAGACTGAATCAACATGACCACCGTAGTCACCAGCAACAACTTTACTTATGGTGTCCACCAATGACTTCAGGTTACCTGACTCAGTAAAGTGCTGCTTAATAATGTAATCGTATTTTAAATCCCAAATAACCGCGACGCCTTCTTCTTGAGCAAATCGCTCTAGGACGGTTTTTATCGTTTCGTTTTCTTTAAAACTACGTTTTTTATTTTCGCCTTCCCAGACTGGCGAGCCTGGGGATACTTCGTCACGTCGCAGTTCCAACAATTCTGTCGCGTTTCGTGGCGATTTAGGTAATTCGATTGTAAAGTCGTCTAATCGACTGCCACCGGGTTTTATTGCTTTGCGGACTTCGGCATAAAACTTTGCGACACCTTTTGCCACAGGGTTTTCACTTGTTTGATTACTGGCGTCTGTACCCCAGTAAATAAATCCAACAATAAGTAACAATAAAATACTTGGGAACAATATTTTTCCCATCAATCCCGAGTGTTTTTTAACTGGTTTATTCGTCATTGTTTTTCTATTTTTATTTATACAACGAAGGATCTGCTTCGTTAGGTCTGGTTTTAAATCGGCGGTGAACCCACATATACTGTTCCATGTTATCTGCAACGGCTTCTTCAACCCACTGATTGACTAATGTCGCATTGGCTTCAGCATTGTCACCTGGATAATTTTCAAGTGGCGGTAAAAATTCGATTTCGTACCCTTGAGTGCCGGGTAATCTTTTCAATTTTGTCGGTATCGTCGTGGCATTTTTATGTGAGGCAAATATCTCTGTGCCCGTCGTTGTCGCCGCTTGTGCAACATCAAAAAACGGTACAAATACACTGCGTTTTTTACCATAATCGTGATCGGGCAAATACACGGTGACTTCACCTTTTGATAACGCTTTTAGCAATCCTTTAACATCCCATTTACCCACCATATACTTATTTGAAACACAGCGTCCGCGATATTGAACCCATTCGAGCACTTTATTATTGTGTGGTCGATAAAAACCAACACATGGATAGCCTTTTTCGCCCAATACGCGCGCCATCATTTCGAGGGGTAAAACATGGAAAAACAATAAAAAAATACCTTTTCCCTGAGCCAACGCGGAATCTATATGTTGTTGCCCTTTGACGTGGACAATTGATTGCACTCGCCATTTTGGCCACCACCAGGACATCCCGCTTTCAAATAAAGCGATACCTGCATTTTTAAAATTAGTTAATACCAATTTCTTACGCTCGTCCTCAGGCATATTAGGAAAACAAAGTTGCAGATTTGTTAGCGCTATGTCGCGACGACGTTTCATTATTTTATGAAGTAAAGAACCAATTCCACTCCCTAAACGAAATTGAATTGTCAAAGGCAACCAACTCAACAAGTAGAGAAATGAAATGCCAATCCACGTGAGCCAAAATTTAGGCGCAAGCAATGACAAAGAAAACTTTGGCGCTTGAAACTTTTTAGATACAGAAGTTGTACTCAAAACAATTACCAATTGAAAATGTTGTGGGAATTTTACCCCAACCGTGGGGTATTGATAACCTTTAATTTGACATAAAAAAAGGAGCGATACGCTCCTTTTAATAAATTAGTTTTTGGTTAGCTCGCGCTTAACCCTGAATTAACAGCGTTAACATCTTCTGCTGTTAACAAACCTGAGGCTTGTTTAAGGTTCATCATGGCCAAAATATAGTCATAACGAGTAGAAGATAGCTGGCTTTTTGCACGGTATAAATTTTGTGTGCTGTCTAATACATCAACGATTGTACGTGTACCCACTTCAAAACCTGCTTGAGTCGCTTTTAATGCGCTTTCTGCTGATATGACTGATTGTTCTAATGCTTTGATCGTTGAAACTAATGCCGTAACGTCTGCATAAGATGTACGAACTAAGCGAACCACAGCACGGTGCGTTTCTTCACGGTCTTCGCTGGCATACACATAATTTGCTTGAGCTTGACGAACTGCACTGGAGGTTGCGCCACCAGAATATAATGGCACGTTAAGCGTTAATCCGATTGAGTTGCTGTTTAGCGCTTCAGTATCAAATGTACTTAAGTCAGTATCTTGTGAGCTTATTGACGCATTTAACGTCAAGGTTGGGTAGTGACCAGCACGAGCTCGTTTAATATCAAACTTTGTCGCTTCTAAAACTAATTCTTTTGCTTTAAGTTCTAAATTATTATTTTCAGATTTAGTGACCCACTGCTGTACTTTTAATGGTTTTGGCAATGTTGCAGAGAATCGTTCAGTATTTAAGCCGTCAAATTTGGCATAATATTTACCGGTAATTTCTCGGATGGCTTCTTTTGCAATTTCAACGCTGTTGCTTGCGCGGATTTCAGAAGCGACTGAGTTATCATATTTGGCCTGCGCTTCATGTACATCAGTAATTGCAGTTAATCCAACGTTAAATCGTTGTTTGGTTTGTTCAAGTTGACGTTCGATGGCTTTCTTTTCAGCCTGTACAAATTCCAAATTATCTTTGGCTTTTAATATATCGAAATAGGCTTTAGTAACGCGAGAAATTAGCGCTTGTTTCGCCAAGTCATAACCCGCCTGCGCTTGTAATGCACGCTTTTCAGCAGCATCAAGTGAATACCAGGTATCCATTCTGAAAATGGCTTGGGACAAAGAAATACCGTATTGTAAATCTGTATATTCGTTGTCATTGACAGCAAACGTAGTTGAATCGATTGATTCAGAATTTGACAATGTATAAGAACCCGTCAGGCTGACACTTGGTAGTAAACCAGAAAATGCGGTTTTTTCAGATTCTCTTGCGATATCGTATTGTGCCTTTGCCTTTAAAGTGGCAGGATCATTTCGCATTGCATCTTTGTATGCGTCTAAAAGACTTGTAGCAGATGTTGGCAAACTTGCAGCTGTAAACAATATCGCTAAAGATGCGGTTAAAAATGATTTTCTCATCGTGTTTCCTTAGTTGAAAGCGAATTTCCAAATACATATATTGGGTTAATTGTCAGCATTGTAACGTTTCTAATTGATATAAGTAACGTTTTAGTCGTAATAAAACAATGCTAAATGTAACAGAATATGTGCTTTTCTCTCTTTATTATAATCAAGTTGTATTAGAAGTCTCTAATATAAGTAAATAATTTTACTCTAAAACGGACAATTTATATGTCAATGAAGCCATTTACTTCACAATTCAACCATTCTGACGTAAAAAACCTTAAAAAAGAAACCATCTATCAAGGTTTTTTTAAACTAGAACAATATTCTTTCCAGCATAGCCTATTTGCCGGTGGTGAGAGTGCAGTTGTTTATCGCGAAATTTTAGAACGTGGTGACGCAGTTGCCGTCTTACCCTATGATCCAAAAACCAATCAATTGGTCTTTATCGAACAGATCCGCATCGGCGCGATTAATGACAAAAAGTCTCCTTGGTTATTGGAAGTCGTTGCCGGCATGATAGATAAAGATGAAACAAAAGAACAAGTTGCACTTAGGGAGGCCGAAGAAGAGGCAGGGTTGATTGTCGAAGAGCTGATCCCAATGTTAAACTACTTATCCAGTCCAGGTGGCACAACGGAACGAATTCACCTATTTTTAGGCATTGTCGATACGACAGAAGTGGGTGGCATCTATGGTCTTGCTGAAGAACAAGAAGACATCAAGGTACATGTAATGGATTTTGATGATGCGTTGGATTTGTTTAATCAAGGTGTTATCGATAATGCATCGACTGTAATTTGTATTCAATGGTTGGCATTAAATAAAAGTAAAATAGATACAAGGTTTAAATAATATAAAAATGACAGCTGTGCGCCGCGGGTTTGGCCAAAAATATGTCCCTAACCTTAAAAAACTGCAACATACTTGCACCCGCAACTATGGCTTATTGCTGCGTCTTTTACCTATGGAATATAACTTGAACCAAACTTGGGTGTTATCCATATCAAAAAATTTGACCTTTGAGTTAACGGTCACTGATATTAGCCGTTACACTGAATCTTTTACTCTTTTACAAGTGGATAGTCAGTTACCTGTAAACATGAAAACAAATATCGATTTTCGTGTTTACCATGATGCACAAATGGTTGAGGTTACCGGTTTTCAAAAGCAAAACTGGATAAAAGCAAACAATCCTTATCCAAACCCAAAGTTGCATCATAAAGATGAAAAGGTTCAAGTTAATTTGTTATTGAAAGACTGGTTAAACTTAGTTGTCAATCATCAAGCGAGTGGCGTAGACCCTTTAGTTCAAGCGCCTGTCTCATTATAAATTTCCAAGTCTTTAAAAGGTAAATTAGGTTAATAAGCATGGATTCAATTCTCTATTTACATGGTTTTCATTCATCACCATATTCTGCCAAAGCGCTGGAGTTTAAAAAGCAAATTGAGTTAAATCATCCTCAAATTTCTGTTATCGCGCCGCAATTGGCGGCTTTGCCACAAGACGCTATTCGACAGGTAACTGAAGTTGCCCAGCAATTTAGCGATCAATTAATTGGTGTAGTTGGGAGTTCGATGGGCGGGTATTTAGCCACCTATTTACACAATGAGTTTCATTTGCCTGCGGTCGTAATTAATCCAGCTGTTAAGCCATTTGAACTATTAGAAAGTTATAAAGGGGCGCAAGTCCACCCTTTAACAAATGAACGTTATACTTTGGGTGATGAGCATATGGCACATTTACGTGATGTTTATCAACCAACGGTTCGCGACGGAAAGTTAGTTTGGTTGTTGCAGCAAGAAGGTGATGAAGTTTTAGATTATGACCAGGCAATCAAGCACTACCAAGACTGTCTTATCACCTGTGAAAAAAACGGCAGTCACGCATTTGAGGGGTTTGAACGATATCCAAATGATATCGTTGAATTTTTTCTAAAGAGCAAGCCGACACGTTAGCTCAGTATCAAAGATAGGATTAAGTCGCGTGACCGTTTGGCTTATTGGTAATTTGTTCAATAGCTGAACAGCCTTTGAACACTGACGTCAGGCGCGAATAAGCGTTACTTTATTTATGAGTAATAACTCGCTTTGATTTCCAACATGAGCTACAAATTATATTCCGTAAAAATAAAAATAGATTTGGTCCCACACTAAATTTATTCCTAAATAGTGCTTTATGTTTGCTACGTTCCTCGTTAATCTTGTCTCTATATTAATAAAAACAAAAACGCTAAATCCGACACCCTATGACAGACCAATCCTATAACGCAGAAGCTATTGAAGTCCTAAATGGACTCGAACCCGTACGTCGCAGACCGGGAATGTATACCGATACAACTCGGCCAAACCATCTAGCGCAGGAAGTAATCGACAATAGTGTCGATGAAGCGTTAGCGGGCCATGCGCAGTCAATTTTTGTCATATTACATGAAGACAATTCATTAGAGGTCCAAGATGATGGACGTGGAATGCCTGTGGATATCCATCCAGAAGAAGGGATCCCAGGGGTAGAGCTGATCTTAACCAAATTACATGCCGGTGGTAAGTTTAGTAATGCCAGCTATGAGTTTTCTGGTGGTTTACACGGCGTTGGTGTTTCGGTAGTTAATGCGTTAACAACCCGAATGGAAGTTAAAGTTAAACGTGACGGCCAGCATTATGGCATCGCGTTTGAAAATGGCGATAAAGTAGAAGATCTTTCCGTAATAGGCACTGTTGGTCGTCGAAATACCGGAACCAATGTTCGATTCTGGCCAGACGCGACTTATTTTGACTCTGCTAAGTTCTCCATTTCTAAACTGGTCCATAATATGCGCGCAAAAGCGGTATTGTGTCCTGGATTGCGAATTAAGTTTGATAACAAACAAACAAAAGAAACATATGAGTGGTATTACGAAGATGGTCTTAAAGATTATCTAATAGACTCAGTGAAAGAATACATTAATTTGCCAGAAGACCCATTTACAGGTAGTTATTCTGGTAATTTAGAAGCTGCTGATTGGGCTATTACCTGGTTGCCGGAAGGCGGTGAAGCGGTTGGCGAAAGTTACGTAAACTTAATTCCAACGGCCCAGGGCGGAACGCACGTAAATGGATTACGGCAGGGATTGTTAGAGGCGATGCGTGAATTTTGCGAGTTTCGAAACTTGCTGCCACGTGGTATTAAACTCACCCCTGAAGATATTTGGGAACGATGCAGCTACATCTTGTCGGTGAAAATGCAGGACCCACAATTTGCTGGGCAAACAAAAGAGCGATTATCATCGCGCCAATGCGCCACATTTGTCTCAGGCGTAGTAAAAGATTCCTTTAGTTTATGGCTAAATACCAATACTGATATTGCGGAACAACTGGCTGAATTATGTATTTCAAATGCACAAAAACGCCTAAAAGCCGCTAAAAAAGTTGTTCGTAAAAAGGTCACTCAGGGGCCCGCATTACCAGGTAAGCTAACAGATTGTTCGAGCCAAGAAATTGGCCGCACAGAACTATTTCTCGTCGAAGGTGATTCAGCTGGTGGTTCGGCGAAACAAGCTCGAGATCGAGAAATACAAGCGATTATGCCGCTTCGAGGTAAGATCTTAAATACTTGGGAAGTGGATGCCGGTCAGGTTTTGGCATCACAAGAGGTTCACGATATATCGGTGGCGATAGGAATGGATCCGGATTCAACTGATCTGACACAATTGCGTTATGGCAAAATTTGTATCCTAGCGGACGCCGACAGCGATGGTTTGCATATAGCCACATTATTGTGTGCTTTGTTTACTCAACATTTCAGGCCCTTAGTGGAACAAGGTCATGTATATGTTGCGATGCCTCCGTTATATCGTATTGACGTTGGTAAAGACGTGTATTACGCATTAGATGAAGGTGAAAAAGACGGGGTTTTAGACCGCATTGCTGCAGAAAAGAAAAAGGGCAAAATAAATGTCCAACGCTTCAAGGGTCTTGGTGAAATGAACCCGCTGCAATTGCGTGAAACGACGATGGATCCAAATACGCGTCGGTTGGTACAATTAACCATTGATGAAATTACACCAACGATGGAACTACTTGATATGCTGTTGGCCAAAAAACGTTCAGGTGATCGTAAAATTTGGCTAGAAAGCAAAGGCAACAAAGCAATGGTAGAGGTGTAACCAATCGAATTTTTGCCTGTAGGTCAATAGTATACAACGTCGAGTAATGTAACCTAACGTACTTACTCGACGACTTATCACCACTGTTTATCCCTCATTATTCTAATCTACGTGTCTGTTGTTGTTTGTAATTTGTCTTTGTGATTGGTAAATCCAAAGTAATGTTGCTAAGTTGTTATTATCAAATATATTTGGATAACAATTCGTTTTATGAAATTGCTGGAACCTACTTCAGTTGCAAATGTTCGGACCGAAATCGTAGATACTATTCTTGCCGTCGTCGCGTTATTTTCTGTTTTTCAAATTGCGGCATTAATGTGGCGCGCCACAGAATTTTACGACCCAGTGCACTTTATTCGAATTGCACTTCTTGTTTTGCTTATTGCGACTTATCTTTTTAGAAATCGAATACCGCATATTATAAAAAGCGCAGTTTTGATCTTTTCAACGTTGATAATTGGAATTTCCTCCCTGTTTGTATTTGGCTTAACCGCCGCTGGCACGTTATTACTGTTAAGTGGCGTCCTCACCACAGGATTAATTTTAAGTCATGCCATGGCGCTTGTTTTTTTAGCGGTTAGCTTATGTACGCTTGGCTATTTTGCGTTGTCGGCTCATTTAGGAACGCTGGAGTTTGTCAATTCTGCTGATTCATTCAATCTAAGCGTTTCAGCTTGGGTTAACCAAATAATGGTTTTTACTATTCTAGTTAGCTTATTGCTGTTTACGATAAAAAAAATGTTTACTGTTTTGATGGAAGCAAATATTCGATTAAGTGCAATGTCAGAGGACAGCCAAAAAGAAGCACAACGAGCCAATGATTTGTTGTTAGCGGCAGTGGACGCTATGCCGTATCGTGTTTTTTGGAAGGACACTAATTTGGTGTATCGAGGGGCCAACAAGCTCTTTTCCCTTGATGCCGGTGAAATAGACGCATCGGAAGTGATCGGTAAGTCAGATTTTGATTGTCCATGGATAGCAAACGCTGAAGCGTATCGGGCAGATGACCAGTTAGTCATGGATACAAAAACAGCTAAGTTGAATTTTGAAGAAAAACAAACAACGCCCTCCGGCGAAAACATCTATGTTATGACCAATAAAGTGCCGTTAATTTCTGCACAGGGTGACGTTATCGGGGTATTAGGTACTTACGATGATATTACCGAGCGAAAATTATTGGATTTGGAATTAACCAAAGCCAAGGCGGAAGCCGAAGCGGCAAACATTGCGAAAAGCCAATTTTTGGCCAACATGTCACATGAAATTCGAACCCCGTTAAGTGGCATTAATGGCTTGATAAATTTGACTTTAAAATCGGATTTAACTGAGACACAAAGAGAGTATTTGAGTAAAGCAAAGCGTTCGGTTAGTAGTTTGTCTGTGATCATTAACGACATTTTAGATATATCAAAAATTGAAGCCAATAAGCTTGTTATTGAATCAATCCCTTTCTCTCCGGCTAGTTTAGTGAATACTTTGCGGGATTTAATTGAACCGCTCATCGTTGATAAAAATATCGATTTTGTTGTCAAATGTGACTTTTCTGAAGAAGTGTTTTTAGAGGGTGATCAAACGCGTATCTTACAAGTGTTAATTAACTTGTGTTCAAATGCGATTAAATTCACCGCCTCTGGTTTAGTTGAGGTTGAGCTAAAGTGGCAGGAACAAGAGGAACGGTTACACTTCTCCGTTGAAGATTCGGGGATTGGTATATCAGTGGAGGATCAACAAAAGTTATTTACCAGTTTTAATCAAGCTGACGGTTCGATTACACGAAATTATGGTGGCACCGGATTAGGCCTGTCCATTGTTAAAAACCTGTGTTTCTTAATGAATGGTAAAGTAGAGATAGAAAGTGAAGTTGGCAAAGGCAGTCGCTTTTTTGGATATATCTCGTCAAAGCGCGCCGAACAAAAAATAGAAAAGTTACAAGTTGCAAGTTTGCCATTAAATTTATTCGGTCTAAATATTTTGCTGGTGGAAGACAATGCCATTAACCAACTTATTGCTGAGCAAACATTAGTCTCAGAAGGGGTTAATGTGAAGTGTGTGGAAGACGGAATTCAGTGTCTAGATTCTCTGGAAAATGAAGAGTTTGACCTTGTCCTAATGGATATTCAAATGCCTAACATGGATGGGATGGAGGCGATTAAGTTAATAAGAACACAACCAAAGTTTGCACGGTTGCCGGTCATCGCACTAACGGCAAATGTGCTGTCGCATGAAGTGAAACAATACTATGAAATCGGGTTTAATGCCCATGTAGCTAAACCGTTTGACCGAATAGACATACTCGACGCGATTAAGCTGGTATTAAATCAACATTAACCTGAAACTTGTCGTATTTTAGGTGGTTTTTATTGTCAACGGTTGTTAGAGGGTAGTAGCTCTAAAGTAGCATATACGCGGTTAACTCGCTCATCTACCTTGTTGATTGTTTAAATTATAAACAATCAACAAGGTGAAATAATGATAATAATAAATAGAATATATGGTTTTTTCCTCCTCGTGAGCCTCTTTTTTGCTACTTCAGTTAATGCTGGAAGCTGGCAGCAAAATGTCAGTATTGGTGGTTTTAACAATGTCCATATTTATACTCCTGACTCTTCCTCTGCAATTGGTGTGGGCAAGTCTCTACTGATTGTACTTCATGGATGTGTGCAACCTATTAATAATTACTTAACTGCGCAACTTGAAGACGCGGCAGAACAACATGGCATGGTGGTCGCAGTTCCCGATGCGATGAATAAAGCCGGTTACAGTTGTTGGTCGTATTGGCAAGGCACTAAAAATCGAACTTCAGGTGATTATAAAAATTTGATTAACCTGGCTAATGCAATGAGCGGTGACGCATCTCGAAATATAGATGCAAATCAGGTATACCTTGCTGGTTTGAGTTCTGGTGGTGCATTTACCCAACAGGCCGGTTGTGTGGCACCTGATGTATTTGCGGGAGTGGCACCAAGCGCGGGACCCACCCTAGGCACAAGTTCTAACGGTGCGTTAAACAATTGTGAAGTGGTGACTCCAACCACCTTTAAATCACGTTGTGAAAGTTATGCAGGGTCTTACTCGGCACATCTTGATACTCAAATAGCAGTGGTCGGTCACGGCACGGCAGACACTACAGTTGACACCTGTTATAACCAACAAAATGCCAATGGTTACGCCAATGTTTATGGTGTTTCACAATTGTCTGGCAGTACAACTATTTCGGATGGTACAGGCCATACTGCATCTGAAACTTTATGGACTGGTAATCGAGTTGCGATGGTGTGGTTTGATGGTTTAGATCATTCTTGGTCTGGTGGCGCTGGTGCTTCAGGGGACTATATTGCATCTAATAGTATTAACTTTGCATCTTATCTCGGGCAGTATTTTAGTGACAATAACCAACGTGTGGATCGTAATTCGGGGCCTGTCATCACAGTATTAAATGCAGTAGACAACAATAATGTCTTAGCTATTTCAGGAAATGCTATAGATGACGATAGTAGTGTCACCAATGTTGAAATCGTCATTACCGATGTTTCAACTACAACACCTACTGCTGTTGCGACAATAAACACGACAGCTGCAACTAATAACGGTTATTTCTCTGCAGATTCTACAACCTTAAATGATGGTTTATATTTAATTGAAGTTCGTGCCACGGACGATTTAGCAAAAACAGGAGACACAGTTTCGATTACAACTCGGGTTGGACCTGAGCCTCCAGCGACAGCACCACAAATGTCTGACGTCACTGTAGCGGTAAGTGGTCAATGTGCAACCATTTCAGGTTCGGTACTAGATCAAAACCAAAACTTGTCATCAGTTGAAGCAAGTTTTACAAATGGCGTTAAGGTAGCCACAGTCAATAGTAATCAATTTAATGTCGAGCAATGTGGGTTATCCGGTGGGACGCAAACTGCAAATGTTACCGCAACCGACAGCACGTCTTTATCGTCTACAGTACAGGTAAGCTTTACAATAGATGCTGGAAAAACAGGGGATTACAATTATCACATCGCGGAAGGTCATATAACCTGGGGATATGGTTACTCGGCCTGTTATCTAGAGTTTGGCACTAACGATTTTACGATGCGCGAATATCAAGCAGGTTCAACTCAGTGTAATTGGGTCGCCGATGGTGCACCAAGTTGTAAGGGACAAAACCAGGCATGCTCAGCGCAAACAGGGCCTATAGATAGTGATAATGACGGTATCGATGATAATCTTGATAACTGCCCAAACATGACAAATAGTGATCAAGCTGACAACGACAATGATGGCTTAGGCAATGTATGTGATGCAACACCTAATGGTGGATCAACAGACTCTGACAGCGATGGCATCGCAGATAGCTTAGACAATTGCCCCAATATGGCCAATAGTGACCAAGCAGATAATGATAGTGACGGATTAGGCAACGTATGTGATGCAACGCCAAACGGTGACTATTCGTGTACAGAATATACTTCGAGTAACTATAGCCATGTAATGGCAGGCCGTGCGGTAAATTATTATGGGTACGCCATTGCGGTAGGGTCCGGTGATAACTTAGGTTATTACAATATTTACGTCACAAGCACCGTTGCTGAGATAAGCAATGGTCATTTTGAAAAAGGCTCATGCAGCTCATATTAAACGTCTAAAATACTAGTCGTTTGAAAAGAGTGTCCGCGGACACTCTTTTTTTTACCTGACAAAAAACGATGGTCAGGTTTTATCCTGAAATAGGTTTTGAAATTGCGGTTCTGTAAGTCGGTTCAAAGTATCAATATTGTTTTCAGGGATCTGTTCTGGGTTTGGGTATTTTTCCACGAGCCGAGTTAACGTCGCTTCTCGTAAAATATGGATGATAGGAAAGGGCGCGCGATTCGTGTAATTCTCTCTGCTATCTTCCTCAACCCCATCAAAAACGTAATCTGGATGGAAACTCGCGAGTTGCAATACCCCTTCAAGGTGCATAGATATTAACAACTGCTGAGCTTTGTCGAGAAAGTCCAGGTAGTCATAAAAATCATATAAATGATCTGGGACAACAAATAACGTTGTATCCGTTAGGTTAGGGTCGGTGTCGGTTAAAAATCTCAATTCTTGCTGGAACTGATTTAATACAGCTTTGTCTTTTCGGGCGCCACATACCGCCACTTTAATTTGGTTATTTGTTCGTGGTTTTTTAGCAAAAGGACAAAGGTTTAGGTCGATTACGATGGAATCAAGCCATTGCCAAACCTGTTTTTCTACACTTAACTCTAGTGGCATATCAAATCTCTAAATCAAATTGTTGGCGCAATAACGACTTGGTAAAACTGGTGCGAATATAAAACCCTTTTGGCGGCGCATACGTTGGGTTGCCCTCTCGGTCGACCCCCGCACTGCGAACAGAACTGTCAGCTGCTTTTGGCCTTAGTTGCAAAGCTTCACCTAGTTTTGCCGTAATTTCATCATGTTTACCCAGTACAATGAGGTCCGTTAGCTCACCCCAATCGGTTTTTAATATTTGTTCTTGTTCTGGTGTCATTTGCCACAAAAATGGCATGGCAATTTGACGATCTTTTAATGGAATTGAGCGCTCGGCGATTATTGGCACCCACAATACATGGGCCAGTTTTTTGTAAACTAACGAGGTACGCCATTGTTCCCCTAACGCAGGTGACAGCGGTGCAACGCAAACGTAAGTGGTTTCTAGCGGGGCGCCTGTTCGAGAAATTGGAATGGTTTTAAGTTCAATCCCTAAATGCTGGAAATCCGGTTCCGGTAAATTCCCCGCGGTTGCGCCTAAATAAGCTTCCACCAACTGACCAACCCAGCCTTTTTCGGTTTGCAGGTTTTCCGGCATTTTTACTTGCAGCTCTTCAGCAATATCCGCAATGGTAAGTCCCGCAATGAGATCCATCCTGTGCATTAATTGTTCAAGTGTTTTAGGAGCTTGTATCGTTATCATTAAATGCCGTCATTTCATAAATGGGTAATTGTTGTTCATTAATATTATCTGAATTATCACTTAATTAAGCCAGTATTAATTAAGGTTTGCGATACTTTCCGCTTTATGGAAGAATCAGGTCATATAGAAAAATTAAAGCAGGTGAAACTGTGATTGATGCCGAAGGGTTTCGTCCCAATGTTGGCATCGTGATTTGCAACCACAAAGGTCAGGTTTTCTGGGCTAGGCGGTTTGGTCAGCATTCTTGGCAATATCCGCAAGGTGGCATAGATGAAGGCGAAACTGCAGAACAGACAATGTTTCGTGAGTTGGAAGAAGAAGTAGGGTTAAAACCAGAAGACGTTGAAATTTTGGCGGTGACCAAAAACTGGTTACGTTATAGACTGCCTAAAAGGTTGATTAGACGTGATAGTGCTCCAGTCTGTATTGGACAAAAGCAGAAATGGTTTTTACTGCGCCTTCGTTGCAAAGAATCCGATGTAGATTTATTAAAGACCTCTCATCCAGAATTTGATGATTGGCGTTGGGTAAGTTATTGGTATCCAATAAGGAATGTTGTTTCATTTAAACGTGACGTTTATCGCCGCGTAATGAAGGAATTTGCGCCCGTCGTGATGCCAAGTGGCAGGCCTAATACAAATCGAGGTGACTCGTTTGGTAATATGCCGTCGAGTAATCGGCAGAAACGCAGGGGCCACAAGAAACAATTTAATAGGAATAAACAGCAAAATCAGCGCTGAAAAAAGACTTTATGTTAGGTGACCTCAGACGAATTGCCCACTCCTTTGCGCAAGAGCCCTCATTAGATGTGGCTCTAGCGTCGCTTGTTGCCGACATTAAAACGTGCCTCGGTACTGAGTGTTGTTCTATCTATTTGGCTGAAGCCGACCAAAGCCTTTTACGACTTAAAGCAACAGATGGCCTTAATCCTTTAGCGATTGATAAAACCACCATGCGTTTTGACGAAGGACTAACCGGTTGGGTTGCTCAACGTGAAGTGCCAATTAAAGTGCATAATGCGCAGCGTCATCCACGATTCAAAAACTATCCAGATGTGCAGGAAGAGATATTTTCAGCATTTTTAGGTGTGCCTATTATTCACCGACGTGTTGTACTCGGTGTAATTACGATTCAGCAATCCAAAGTTCGGTTTTTTGACCAAGACGAAGAAGCTTTTCTTGTTACGCTCTCAGCGCAGCTAGCTTCGTATATTGCCAATGTAAGTGCACGTTTAAAATCTGAATTAACGTCCTTAGAAATGGATACCTCTGGTCTTGTACTGACTGGGGTTTCGGGTGCGACAGGAGTAGGGATTGGACATTCATTTTTAGTTCAAACTAACATCAACCTTGCCGATGTATCACTTAAAAAATCAGAAGATTTTGAAGGCGAAAAAAGCCGATTTTACGAAGCGGTAGAAGCCACTCGTGCCGACATTATTGATATGTCTGAACGCATGTCTGCGCATTTACCAGCCGACGCGTTAGCGATTTTTGACATCTATTTACAGATGTTAGACGCGGCCAGTCTTGGCAACGAAGTTGTTGGTAAGATCAAAGATGGTTGGTGCGCAATATCCGCATTAAAAATAGTGATTGAGCGATACATATCTGAATTTGAGAAAATGGAAGATGCGTATATTCGCGAACGCGCTGTAGACGTCAAAGATCTCGGTCGCAGATTACTTGAATATCTAACGACGGAATCAAGCAAGTCACTTCCTGTGCCTGATTCAGCGATACTGATCGCTGAAGAAGTCACCGCGTCGATGTTAGCAGAAGTGCCAAGAGAAAAAATTAAAGGCATAGTGTCAATCAAAGGTGCGGAAAACTCGCACGCCGCGATTATGGCTCGTGCACTAGGCATTCCTGCGGTAATGGGCTTGCGTGACATACCTTTATTGCAATTAGACGGCGTAGATATCATTGTTGACGGTTATAACGGGCAAATCGTTATTTCTCCAAACGATGCAATCACCGCTGAATATCGAGATTTAGAGTCGGAAGATCTCGAATTTACTAAGTTATTAAAGTTAGAAGCTGATGAAGTTGCTCGTACAGCCGACGGCCACCGAGTTTCGTTATTTATTAACTCGGGAATGGGATTTGACGGTGAATACGCCGAGCAGGAACACATAGAAGGTATTGGACTCTATCGTACCGAATACCCATTTATGATGCGCCAACGTTTTCCGTCAGAGCAAGAACAACAATTACTTTATCAACATGTGTTAGGTGAGTTTTCAGGCAAACCGGTTGTTATGCGAACACTCGATGTTGGCGGTGACAAGCAGTTGCCATATTTTCCAATAGTTGAAGACAATCCGTTTTTGGGGTGGCGTGGTATTCGATTGACACTCGATCACCCTGAAATATTTTTAGTGCAAATTAGAGCCATGATCAAGGCGAATGTTTTTACCAATAATTTGCATATTATGTTGCCAATGATTTCTGATATTGGCGAAGTAGAAGAATCAAACCGATTAATTAACCAAGCGTACAATGAAGTTTCTGAAGAGTTGCGAGAAGCCGATCATGCAGCGCAGGTGCCTAGACCTAAAGTTGGCGTGATGATTGAAGTTCCTTCAATCTTGTACCAGTTAAAGCAACTAAAAGGATTAGTGGACTTTTGTTCAATAGGAACCAACGACTTAACTCAATATCTATTGGCCGTTGACCGCAATAACGACAAAGTTGCGCATTTATATGATGCGTATCATCCAACGGTATTGAATGCGATTAAGACCATTGCCGATGTCACAAACGAAATAGGTATTCCGTGTAGTGTCTGTGGCGAACTCGCAGGTGATCCTGGTGGTGCCATGTTATTAACAGGAATGGGTTTTACTCAATTAAGTATGAATACACAAAACTTACTTAAAGTTAAATGGGTTCTTAAAAAGTCAAACTCTGAAGAGTTGAAAGATTTGGTTGAGGACGCGTTAGATTGTACACGTCCAGACCAAGTGAAATTTCGAGTGAACCGTTATATTTTGAACATCGGTGCAGCTGGCATATTACGAGCTGGTGGGTAATAGGGCAGTCGTTGGAAGTTTTAATTTATTTACCTTTTATGGGAATGCTGGCTGGATTTTTGGCTGGGCTGCTCGGTATTGGCGGTGGCATCGTTCTTGTTCCTGTGCTTATTTATTTGTTGCCTATCTTACCTATGGTCAACGAAGACAATGTTGCAATTTTAGCGATAGCAACGTCACTTGCGACCGTAATTGTTACCGCATTTTCTTCTAGTAAAAGTCACTTCAAAAAAGGCAATGTCGACATTCGATTTGCGTTACCCGTTGTAGTTGCCGCTGCGTTAACCTCAATTATTGCCTCCCATGTCGCAGCGCTATTAGCCAGTAAGACGTTAACTTTAATATTTGCCATCATGTTAATGATTTTATCTGTGCAAACGTTTCGCGGTGGAAAAAAATTGAACTTGGAAGGTGTTGTGCCATCAAAGCTACAACTTATTTTCGGTGGCAGTTTGACTGGATTTTTGGCGTCGTTAGCAGGATTAGGTGGGGGCGCAATTTTAGTGCCTTATCTCACCTATATTGGTGTTGGCATTCGCAAGAGTATCGGCACCGCAGCATTATGCAGCATGGTGGTGGCCTTGTTTGGTTCGTCTGGCTACTTAATAGCCGGTTGGCATTGGACTGAGTCAGACCAGTTTATAGGCTTTATTCATTGGCCAAGTGCGTTATGTATTACATTGTTTTCGTATTTCGCTGCACCTTTTGGTGTTAAAGTTGGGCAAAGCTTAGATCAAGTCCAGCTGAAAAAAGTGTTTGCAGTTTTTATGGTGATCGTTTCGGTCAAGTTATTAGTTGAACAATTTATTTAAAGAGAAGTTATTTTGACAGACCCTATTATTTTCCCTCAAATTGACCCTATCATCGTATCATTAGGGCCGTTGGCTATCCGCTGGTATGGATTGATGTATTTAATTGGCCTTGGCTTTGCTTACTTTTTAGCCATCCGAGAAGTTCGCCGTGGCCGCGCACCATTTACCGAACAACAGGTCAGCGATTTATTATTCTACGGATTTATGGGCGCTGTGCTCGGTGGCCGTTTGGGCTACGTTATGTTTTATCAATTTGAACGATTTTTAGAAGACCCAACTTATCTCTTTATGATGCACCAAGGTGGAATGTCATTCCACGGGGGATTATTAGGTGTAATTGCTGTTTTATTAATTTTTGCCAAACGCACTAAAGTTACGTTATTCCAAGTGGGTGATTTTGTCGCACCTTTGGTTCCATTTGGGTTAGGTGCTGGTCGATTAGGTAACTTCTTAAATGGCGAACTTTGGGGCCGCACCACCGATGTTCCATGGGGCATCGTATTTCCTGGCGCTGGGCCAGACCCAAGACACCCAAGTCAACTCTATGAGTTTTTCTTAGAAGGGTTTGTATTGTTTGCCATTGTTTATTGGTACAGCCGTAAGCCCCGTGCTGTTGGTTCAGTCGGTGGTTTATTCTTAATTGGATACGGTAGCTTCCGCTTTATTGTCGAATATTTCCGTCAACCTGACGATCATTTAGGGCTACTTACGTTAGGTATGTCCATGGGCCAATGGTTGTCGTTACCTATGGTGTTGGCCGGGGTGGTTGTGATGGCAATCGCATTTAAACAAGCGGCAAATAAAGCGTCTCAAGCAACCGCATAAATTAGTGGAGAAATAATGAAACAGTATCTTGAACTCTGCCAACGTATCGTTGACGAAGGCGTGTGGATTGAAAATGAACGCACTGGAAAACGTTGCTTGACGGTGATTAATGCCGAACTAAATTATGATGTTGCAGCTAATCAATTTCCTCTGATCACAACTCGAAAAAGTTATTGGAAAGCTGCGATTGCAGAATTGTTGGGCTATTTGAAAGGATTTGATAACGCAGCTGATTTTAGGTCTATTGGCTGTAATACTTGGAATGCGAATGCGAATGACAACGAAGCATGGTTAAACAATCCTCACCGTAAGGGTGAAGATGACATGGGCCGCGTATATGGTGTACAAGGTCGCGGCTGGGCAAAACCAGACGGCGGGACAGTAGACCAATTGCGCAAGCTTGTGGATGATCTGAGCAAAGGCATAGATGACAGAGGAGAGATCCTGTCGTTTTATAATCCAGGAGAATTCCATATGGGTTGTTTACGTCCGTGTATGCATACTCATACGTTTTCTCTATTGGGTGATACCTTATATTTAACCAGTTACCAACGTTCGTGTGACGTCCCGCTGGGACTAAACTTTAATCAAATACAAGTTTACGTTTTACTGGCATTGGTAGCGCAAATTACCGGTAATAAGGCGGGTCAGGCGTATCATAAAATCGTCAATGCGCATATTTATGAAGACCAATTGGAACTTATGCGTGATGTGCAACTTAAACGCGAGCCGTTCGCTTCACCTAAATTGATCATCAATCCTAAGATCAAAACTCTAGAAGATATTGAAACTTGGGTAACATTAGATGACTTTACGGTCGAAGGTTACGAGTGTCATGAAGGTATTGCTTACCCATTTTCGGTTTAATCCTTAAACCTCAGATAACTTACTATTTGAAAATTAAAAAACGGGAACCTTGTGTTCCCGTTTTTGTGTTTCGAAATTGGCTGATTGAATATTAGTTAATGCGCCGTTAAACGAGGTAGGCTGAATTAATTTGCCATCGACTGTACTTTATCTAGTAGTTTACGATAATTATCAACCATAGGATATTCGCCACTAGTCCAACCGAGTCTCACGAATATGACGTTTTCTGATGGAATGATCATCACCGATTGTTTTCTATTTCCTAACATTGCATACGCGTCTTCGGGTAATTCGGGCCAGCGTAGCGTTGCATCGCCACGATTAAGCCAAAATTGATAACCATAAGCTTTTTCGTTTTCACTGCTGTTGGGCAGAGTGGCTTTGGTGACCCATTTCGACGAAAGAACTTGGTTGTTATTAATTCGACCATTTTGCAGCATGATCAGACCAAACCTAGCCCAGTCCCGGGCAGATGCGTACAAATAGGAGCTACCTACTAATACACCAGACGAATCAGTTTCAAATACTGCAGTTTGAATTCCAGCAGGGGCCAATATTTTTTGCGACAGGAATAACTGATCTGATGTAGGACTGTTTCCTAAAGTTTGGTGGATTAACCGCATTAATAAGTTTGTGGTGCCAGAGGAATAATAAAAGTGTTGTCCAATATTTTCTTGAACCTTGCTTTGCATAGCAACATCAGACGCACTTTGTGCAGTAAATAACATGTGCGTCGCGTCGCTTCCGGGCGCATAGGTTTCGTCAAAACCTAAGCCACTGGTCATCGTTAACAATTGGTTTAATTGGATATTGGCTCTGTCATCATCTTGCCATTGAGTAAAAAGTCCGTTTTGATTTAGCTGTATTAAGTGCATTTTATTCATTGCGCCAACAAGCATTGCAGTGACACTTTTAGCCATTGACCAGCCGAGTAGTGGAGTAGAGCTTGTCACTCCTTGGCCATAACTTTCGGCAATCAGTTTACCGTCTTTAATAACAACGAGCGCTCTAGTATTAAGACCACTCGAATTGTCCTGCTGTAAAATAGTCTGCGCCAATAGTTGGATTTTACTGGAGACATCTGGTGTGTTTACACCGGCAGGCCAAGGCGCATCTTGATTACTGTGCGCTGAACGAATTTTGACGGGGGGCAACGGTGTATCGTTATCGACTCGCAAAGTACACCCGGCACCTTCACGATATTCAGCGGTTACTTTTGACATGCCAAATAAACTCGCCGTGACTTTTTTAGGATCATCTGCGTAGTTTAGCTCAACAAGTTCTGTCACTGGCGAATAGGTGCTTAGATCAGAAACGATTTGTTTTGGCTCAAATAAGGAGACATAACGCGCTGAACAAGCTAGTTTAGCACTTAAGCTTGTGGCAACTTCAATGGCATGACCAAGATGAAATATTGAAAAACCAAGGAGCCAAGGCGGTAATACCAAAGCGACAAATAATACAGAACTCGCCGCTAATATGCGTTTTTTCATTTGGGTTATCACTTTAATAAAATTTAGATTAATGTCAGTTGAGGTCAGCATAAGGTGTTTGCGGAGGGTTTTCTAGTGACGGTTTTATGAATACCAATGCAATTGTTTTGACCGCGATGAGCCGATAGTATGGGGGATGAATCGACGCTCTATTCGTCGCAATTAAACTGATGTTCAACGATGTTTACGCGTTATTCGCCTATTTAGGGAAAAGGCTTATTTTTTAAAGTTGATTTAAGCGTATAGTGTTCACTCATCAATATTCGCTGTATTTGAATTTTAGGACACAAAATGGTCTCAAAGATATCTTTTGTATTTGGTGCAATTGCATCTGTAATGTTAAGTCATAGCACAGTTGCCTCTGACATATCTCAAACAAATCAAGCTGGGTTTGATGCAAACCAGATATTGGCCCAAATTCCCGGGCAAATTTCAGCGAGTCGAATTGAATCCGATATCAAAAAACTTGTCAGTTTTGGGACAAGGCATACGCTATCAGAAACAAAATCGAAAACTCGCGGTATCGGCGCGGCTCGTCGTTGGATTAAATCTGAGTTTGATAAGATTTCGGCGGAATGTGGCGGTTGTTTAACTGTGTATTACCAGTCAGAAGTTATATCCGGCGAAAAGCGCATCCCAAATGCGACAGAAGTTGTTAGTGTCATCGCGATTCAAAAAGGGACGAGCGATCCTAATCGTTATGTCGTTATGTCCGGTGATATTGACTCACGTATCTCTGATGTGATGAATTTTACCGATGACTCACCAGGTGCAAATGACAATGCATCGGGCGTTGCAGGCACTATTGAAGCAGCCAGAGTATTATCTAAGTATCAGTTCCATGGCAGCATAATTTATGCTGCACTGTCTGGTGAAGAGCAGGGGTTATTTGGCGGAAAAATCATGGCTAAAAAAGCCGTTGAAGATGGTTGGCATATTGAGGCTGTGCTTAACAATGACATGATAGGTAACATTCAAGGTGTAAATGGCGTCATTAATAATACGACAGCACGTATTTTCTCCGAAGGTACGCGTGCAACAGAAACAGACAGTGAAGCAAGGAGTCGTCGATTTTCGGGTGGCGAAGTTGATTCTGCTAGCCGAAATTTGGCCCGTTATATCGATAGAATTGCTGATTTATACATTCCTAATTTAGATACGATGATGATTTATCGTCTTGACCGTTTTGGTCGCGGTGGACATCACAGACCATTTAATCAAGTCGGTTTTCCTGCTGTTCGAATCATGGAAACCAACGAAAATTACCAAAGACAACATCAAGATATCCGTGTTGAAAATGGCATTTCATATGGTGATACTATCGATGGAGTGGATTTCGATTATGCAGCAAAATTAACGGGATTAAATGCAGTTTCTCTTGCATCAATGGCGAGTGCCCCAACACCCCCTAACAAGGTTACGATTAAAGGCGCTGTAGAACCAGATACTACATTTTCCTGGGAAAGGGTCAATGCTGATACCAACCCACAATTGATTGGATATAAAATATATTGGCGACTAACAGATTCATCACAATGGCAATTTAGTCGTTTTGTTGGAAATGTGAATAATTATGTATTAAAAAATGTTGTTATTGATAATTATTTCTTTGGAGTGGCAAGTGTTGCCGCAGATGGCACGGAGAGTCCAGTAGTGTTTCCTGGTGCAACTGGAAATTTTGGTATGTAAATTAGAGTGTTACATTAGAAATTTTCAGTTTTATTCAGGCCTAGTTTTTGCTAGCTTAATGTAGTTCCATTTTTAGGGTGTAGTTTTGCAACATATCGATTTTATAGCAAAAAATGATGATCTACTGGTTTCGGTAACGTTAACTGGCGGAGAGAGAAAGGTTACAGCCGACGATGTAGCTAATGCGCTTCGACAATCATCTTATGGCAAATTACCAATTGATGACACTGTCGTTGAAGACTTTGTGGTGCAATGTGAATTTGAGTTAAGCCAGCTCGAGGAAAACGAAACCTCACTTCCAATTACAGTCCCTTTAGCTAAAGTTGCAAATGCCGAAATTCAAATAACGGTATCACGTGATGAAATGTCTGCGGAAGCCGAAGTAATCAATGCGATTGGTGGGAAGTCGATTAACTTTGAAATGGTGAAACAAGCCTGTGTTGATGCAGGGATTCGATTTGGTTTAAAAACATCTTTAGTCGAACGATTACTAAAAATGTGTCGTGAAGCCGAGCCTGGAGAGGTAGTTATTTCTGAAGTTGCTGTTGGTAAACCCGCGGTTGACGGCAGAAATGCTCGCTTTAAGCCACTTGTAACTATTTTCTCTGAAACCGTTCGACGTCCAAAAGAGAATGCAAAAGGAAGTGTAGATTTACGAGATCTAGGAGAAATTAATACGGTAGGTAAAGGCCAAGCAATTTTACGAAAAATACCTTTTACCGAAGGTACAGTTGGACGTAATGTCCTTGGTGAAGAGCTGCTCCCTGTACCGGGAAAAGATCAAGAACTTGTGGTTAGTCCTTCCACTGCAATCTCGTCAAAAGAAGCCAGTATTCTTGTGGCAAGAAAGACCGGAATGGTTAGGTTTAACGGACGTGTAATGGAAGTAGATGACGTTATTTCTTATCAACAGCTTGATCCTAAACAGGGGAATGTAAAATTTAAAGGCAGTGTCGTAATAAAAGGCGACGTTGCACCTGATATGAAGATCATTGCTACAGGTGATGTTATCGTTGGTGGATTTGTCGAGTGTTCAACAATTAAATGCGGTGGTGATCTAACTATAATGTCAGGCGCGTCGGGACGACAAGTTGAAGATGAATATAATTGTAAATTAAGTTCAGGTGCGAATATTCATTTGGCTTTTGCGAACCAATGTGAAATTACCGCTAAAGGTTTAGTGACGATTAGTCGCCAGGTTTCACACTGCCATGTTAACGCCGAAGCGATGTTTGTCGGTCAGGGAGATATTGCTAATGGGCAGATTTCTGGTGGACGTTATAATCTTTGTAAGCATTTAACAGCGGGTGTTATAGGGACTGAATCTAATGTACATTGCGATATAAGTCTAAATCGCACTTATGACATTTTCCTCGAAAAAGAAGCGCAGATATCGTTGTGGTTAGATACGATAAAAGAGCGATTTGATGCTTTAGAAAATAAACATGACAGTGTTATGGATCCAGCAGTCAAAGCTGAGTGTCAGAAAAAAATGATTGTTTTAGGACAAAAATTAGATAAATACAATGGTCAACGAAAAGCCCTTATAAAGAAACGACGTGAGTATATGTCGAGTGTCAAAGTCGAGAGTTGCCAAAAATTATATCCTAAAGTGACTGTTTATGTCGCGGATAAAGTTTTATTAACGGATAGTACAAAAGGGCCGTCGCGGGTACAAATGGACGAATATGAGTTGGTCATCAATCCGCTGTAATATGACGAATGTGATGCATTGGCATTATTTTTAATGAGGCTTAAATTATAGGGGATGACGTACGACATCCCCATACATTGCCAACTTTTTTAAGCTGATTTTTCAAAGTTAAGCATTTTCATATACTTAGCCATGTCTTCTGCAGAAGAGCTTGGTCTTACATTCTTGTCTATCATGACAATTTTACCAGCCTTGTCGATATAAAATGTATGTCGTTTAGCATAGCCCATAAAGCTCACACCATAAGCATCAGCTACGTCACCTTTAGGGTCACTCAGCAGTGGAAAGTCGGCACTCGACTCTTTTGCAAACTTCATATTCGCGTCAACTTCATCTGTGCTTGCCATAAAATACTTAACATTAAACTCTTTAAGTAGATGTCCGTTGTCAGCTAAAGATTTGCACTCAATTGTGCAGCCTGATGTAAAAGCTTTAGGGAACCAGGCGATAATGACATTTTGTTTGCCTTTAAATTCCGATAAGGTGTAAGTCTTACCGTCACTGCCGACTAATTTAAAATCAGGGGCTAGGGCACCAACCTTGATATCGTCCGCCATAGACGATAATGAAAATGTTAAAAGCAATATAATGCCAAGTACATTTTGTAATTTAGTTTTCATAAAAATTCCTATTTTGGGTTAGACCGATACATACGTTTTATTGATAGGTATCGATCAAAAATTCAAACTCAATATTAAGTTCTTCATTTTGTTTTAACTGTTGCAACTTATCAGGTTGAATTTTCCAACCAAATGGTGTCATTAATAACAAGTGTTCGATGTCTCGTTTGTTGACTGTGCGTGTTTCGGTTACTGTAATTTGGTCTATAAGGATAAAATCGCCTAGCGGTTTTGGCTCGTCATGAAGCTGTGGGGTTTCATAAACAAACTGTTTGAGTTGCCATAAATGTCGCGGGCCGGGAGTTACTCTAATTATCTTTCCGTCTTCTGCCAATATACGGCGACACTCGGTTGCGACCAATGGTGCAAATACATTAACAATCGCATTTGTGGTTTTGTCCCCAAAAGGAAGGTGTGAGATGGTTGCCACACTATAGTGAACCTTGTTATTGCGCTTTGCAGCATATTTCACAGCCGATTTTGAAATATCAACACCGTAGACGGCCTCGGCAGATAATGCGGTTTCAATTTCATTTGTATAATAACCTTCACCACAACCAAGATCGATAATGGTCGACGGTGAAAACTGTGTGAGTAGCGTAATAATTTTGTCTCTTAAAAATTGGTAATGACCCGATGTAAGAAATTCTCTGCGTGCAAGTACCATGTTTTTATCATCACCTGGATTAAGCGATTTTTTAAGCTGCACAGGCAGTAAATTAACATAACCTTCTTTTGCAAAGTCAAAATTATGAGCATTGTCGCACGTAAGGCTGTTTTCAGATTTTTGTAATGGTGTTAAACAAATAGGGCAAATATAGTTTGGAGCTGTTCTTGGCACTATGGTCATATGGATCATTTATCGGGTTAAAACGTTTGTCTGATTATAAACGAAAGGGGTAGTTAAGCGTGAAATTATTTCTGGTTGCTTTTTCTGACTAATAAATCAGCACTTGAACCACAAATTGTCAAAAAGTTGAAAAAGTTTCTTTACGTATTTGCTTCTAACAGTATAATTGGCCCGACTTCGATGCAGGGGCGTAGTTCCAATTGGTAGAACAGCGGTCTCCAAAACCGATGGTTGGGAGTTCGAGTCTCTCCGCCCCTGCCAATTCTTTTTTTAAGAATTGTACGAAGTTAAAATAAACCGCTTAAATGCGGTTTTTTTGTGTCTGAAATTTGTGTTTTAGATTAATAGAAGAACAGCGGTCTCCACTCTCTATAAAAGCATCGATGGTTGGGAGTTCGAGTCTCTCCGCCCCTGCCAATTTTTTTTTAAGAATTGTACGAAGTTAAAATAAGCCGCTTAAATGCGGTTTTTTTGTATATGGATATACTTATCCTTGAAGCCCATGGACGGAAAGCGTAAAGGGTTTGTGTCTGAAATTTGTGTTTTGGATTAGTAGAAGAACAGCGGTCTCCACTCTCTATAAAAGCATCGATGGTTGGGAGTTCGAGTCTCTCCGCCCCTGCCAATTCTTTTTTTTAAGAATTGTACGAAGTTAAAATAAACCGCTTAAATGCGGTTTTTTTGTATATGGATATACTTATCCTTGAAGCCCATGGACGGAAAGCGTAAAGGGTTTGTGCCTGAAATTTGTGTTTTGGATTAGTAGAAGAACAGCGGTCTCCACTCTTCTTAAAAATTCGATAATTTCAGAACTAAAAACGTCATTCCAAAAGAGCATTAGCGATA
>NZ_JAHKQH010000042.1:0-1832 GCF_018861025.1 Psychrosphaera sp. B3R10
TGACGGTGAGCAGTGGCTCAGGTGCTATCACGTTAGACAATGCGACAAACGACTTGGCGTTAACCAGCACATCAAGTGGCGCAGTAACGGTTGAAAATGCAGGGGCGTTAACGGTTGCGGGCACGATGGGCAGCTTTAATGTCACTAATGCAACAAGTGTAAATGACAGTGCAACGTTGGCGGTCACGGGCACAACGACAATAGATACGAGTACGTCAAATGGCTCGGTGATGTTGGACGACGATGCCAATAACCTCGGTGGTGCCGTGAGTATAACTGCAGGTACGGGCAACATTACGTTAGATAATGATAGTAATGATTTATCTTTGGCGGTTGTTAGTGCAGGTAATGTTACGATTGAAGATGCAGGCGCCGTTGAGCTGAGCGAATCTACGTTAACTGGTGATCTAAACTTAACGAGTAATGGCAATATCACACAAACCGCAGCACTCAGTGTAGCCGGTTCGACAACTATCGATGCTGATTCAGATGACAACAGCGACAATACCATTACGTTAACTCAAGCAAATAATGATTTTGTTGGTAGCGTTATGATCGACGACGGATCATCTGTCAGTATTACCGATGTTAATGATTTAGACATTGGAGCTACGAACGCATCTACCTCACTTAACTTGATTGCAGGCGGTGGCTTAACGGATAGTGGCAACGTAGTTACTCCAATGTTGAGTTTTAATGCTGGCGGTGCAGTTACATTAACGACTCTGGATGTCAGTACCTTGGGAGACTCCCAATCAGGTGGAAATGTTGTATTAACTACAAATGCCTCAACGAACGCCGGCCTTACTGTTAACGATATTATTGTTAATACGGCTCCTGGGAGTGTAATTAATACAAATGAAACAGCTTCAACGGTTTCAATCACTGATGACTCTGGAAGTATGACAATAGCGGGAACGATAAAGGGGCATGACGGCACAAATGATATCTATTTATCTAACGTTGCGCTTTCTGTTGGGATCACCGGCAATAACTACATTCTTTCAAGTCAGGATCAGGATAATTCAGAATTTATAAAAGCAAAATCCTACGACTTTACCTCACACGGTAATGTTGGTGATTCGAGTAATTCGTTATTTGTTGATTGGAAAGCGTCCTCTGCGTCAAGTGCAAATGATATTTCTCTTGTTCTTGGCAATTTAGATCTAGCGGATGCAAATGGCGGCGACGCTGCGGGCAACAATGATGACTCAGGCGTCTACCTAACAACAACGGATGGAACTAATGGTAGTGGTACAAGTTACCAAATTACCAGTGAGGACTTTACTGGTCCGGCTCGGAAATTAGCCATGTCGTTTACTTCGTCGGAAACAGGTTCCACATCAAGTTTAGTTAATGTGAATGGTGATTTAGCGGGTAATGAACTTGGCATGAACCTTTATAATCGAAATACTTTTGATTATGTAAACAATCAAATAGATGCGATTTTAGAAGTTATTGGTACTGGATTTGATTCAACAAATACCATCGCTGCATTTGTCTCTTATCTTGTAAATGGAAGTGAAGGCATAGACGGTTTTGTTGGCTTTGATTCTAACGTTATTTCGGGTTCTTCTGTGACAACATCGGATTTCTTTAGCTCAGGTAATTCAATTTATAACAGTGATTTGCGTTTAGATTTATTGGCTAACTTTGTCGATACGGATGCGAATAATTTGGTCGACTCGGCTGAGCTATTAAATAGCGTTTCGATTGAAGCAGGCGGTGCAACCGGCACTGTTTCTGGAGATATAGAAGCTAATGCAACGGCAATTGCCACTGAGACAACAAGAGCAACAAACGCTGAAAGCGCATTACAAGCGGATGTGGAC
>NZ_JAHKQH010000042.1:1963-270320 GCF_018861025.1 Psychrosphaera sp. B3R10
AGATACCGCAATTGCAGCAGTGCAAGCAGATGTTGACTTAAACGAGTCTGATGCGGATACCGCGATTGCAGCAAATACAAGCTCTATAGCAGCAGTGCAAGCGGATGTGGACTTAAACGAGTCTGATGCAGATACCGCAATTGCAGCAGTGCAAGCGGATGTGGACTTAAACGAGTCTGACGCAGATACCGCAATTGCAGCAGTGCAAGCGGATGTGGACTTAAACGAGTCTGATGCAGATACCGCAATTGCAGCAGTGCAAGCGGATGTGGACTTAAACGAGTCTGATGCAGATACCGCAATTGCAGCAGTGCAAGCGGATGTGGACTTAAACGAATCTGATGCGGATACCGCGATTGCTGCAGTGCAAGCGGACGTTGACTTAAACGAATCTGATGCCGATACCGCGATTGCAGCAAATACAACAGCGATAGCAGAAAATGCAACTGGTATTTCGGATGAAATGACACGTGCTATGGCAGCCGAAGCTGCACTTCAAACTGAAATAGATACGATAGATTCAGATCTCAGTGGTGTTGTTGCCGACAATGCAACGGCTATAGCAAGCAATGCAACCGCGATAATGTCTAATTCAAGTGCAATCGATGCAGAAACGGCTCGTGCTGTCGCAGCAGAATCGCTAAATACAACAGCGATTGCGGCCAATGGCACTAATATCAATATTAATGCAGAGGCAATTACCGCAGAAAGCGCACGGGCAATGGCTGCCGAAGCAAGTAATTCTGAATCCGCAATGCTGGCTAATGCAAAAGCTGATTCATTGGCGACTTATTCAACATCAAGCGGTGAAACTCCAGTAGCGGCGGATGGCAGTGACATTGCAAATGCGAAGTTAAATGCAGTTGACGCTTCGTTGGTTACTGCGGGGGCAGACAGTACCGGACTTGGAACGGAACTAGATGCGATTCAGGCTGACCAAGAAAGTGGCAGTGGATTTGTCGATTTCTTCCGTAAATTGTTTGGTGAAAGCGACGACAGTGGTACAACTGATTCAGGAGACAGTGAAACTGGCGAAAGTGAGTCTGGGACCAATAACGGATAATCATGCTAATGAGCAAACAAGTTGTTAAGCCTACGGATATAGATATGTTGTTAGATAGGAGATGTGCATGAACACAATGATTAAACAGTGTTTATTTGTGTTATTAGCGATTGGCGTATTACAAGGCTGTAGTCGCCCCGGGCATTCAGAGGTAGAAGTGGATCCTGAACCGTTTTTCTATAGTTTTGTTGCTGAAGATGCTTCGCTAGTTGGGCTGTTGGTTTCAGATAGTACTGGAACCGTGGCAACTGAAATTAGCCCCGGGGTTTATCAGTTTGGTCCAGACTATCTTCCTACGACACCAATTACGTTTGAGTCTAAAAATTTAGTTGAACCTGGTGCATCGTTTCAAGATATCGATGAAGATGGTCTAAAAAGTGCCACGGATATTAATTACAATGTCGGATTGGAAATTGCTTACATTGGTAGTTTTAGTGCTTTAGGAGAACGTACCGTTTTTGCCAATCCAATTACTGCTTTAATCCCATCAACAGGGATCCCCTCTTCGGGGATTGGAGGACTGCCTGAGGAGTTATTTCAGTTAGCGTTTTTAGCTGGGATAGCAGGCGCACCTACAACGACAATTGAACTAAGTGACGGCATAGAACTTTCGATAAAAGCGGTATTGTCTCGAACTGCGGTTTTACTCACGGCATTGCAGGAAGGCATTGTGATATTAGAAGGTGATACGCAAGCCGCGGTTGATGTCAGTATTGCCGTGTTAGCAAGTTTTAGGGATGCTGAACCAACGGAAGGACTTGCTGATATCACACAATTAAGCATTGCAATGCAAAGTGCTATTGAGTCGCATGTTTCCCAAGCAAATAGCGATAAGGTAATGCAACTTGCAAGTTCAATTGGCAATACCTTAGCAAGTACGACAGATGCGACATTTTATGAAGCATTAATATTGGCTGTTCAACAAAATGTCAATGCATCGAGTACGGTCGCCTCAATTCTTGAAAAACTGACAGTACAGGAGTTTTCTAGATTAGATAATAGCATTCAATTTGCCGTTAAACTTGCCAATGAAATCGCTGAGAGCGGCGGAATGTCGGCATTCTTAAATAGTTTGTCAATTGTTCCTATTAATGTCAGTGGCAATGGCCAGTCTATCGTTGACGATGGGGTGACCGATTTTAATTTAGAGTTAATAACATCCACTGAAACCATCAAACTTAATGGCAGTGACGCTTTTTTTGACCAAAGTGAACTGACTTATTATTTTGAAGATGATTTATATGGCGTTAAAGTTGATGCAGACCACGCGGTACTCATAGCTTTAAATGCCAATGAAACCAACTTGTTGGGAGCGGCACAAAATGGCATTAATTCAGCAAGATTACTGGCGTTGTGCTGGAATAGTGTTGAACAACCAAATAGCTCCGACTCGGATGTTTGTGGTTCAGAAAATGCTAACCTAGAATATTATGCGCTTGCTACTCAAAGTGAAGTCTGCGCGGCAGATTTTGACGCCGCAGAATTGGCGCAAATTAATGCCTTAAATCGTCAGCAAATATCGTGTAACTAATTGAAACTCATGCTAACTTAATCCTAATCACCTATTGTTTTTACCTTGTAAGGTTTAAACTTTTGGTGAATAGGCATCAAATCGGTGTCATTTAATTGTACCGAATTTAGTTTAAAGGACGTATTGGGCTTTTATGGTTATTCGAGTTGTAACACCTAGCTTATCGATTGTAAGTTTTTTGATTTATGTGGTGCTGAGCTTTATCGCACTCAATGTTTCCGCGGTTTTAGCTGCGCCGACCCCGAGCTTACCTGAGATAAAAAAACAACAGGAAGATTTACTCAATAAATCCAAAAATGACACATTAATCGACAATTTAGTTGACGACTTAGAAGTAGAAAAACAACAACAAAAAGCTGAAATTGCTGGCAACATTGCATTTTTATTGCGCGGAGTGAAAATCACCGGTAATAACGTCCTCACTAAAGAAGATGTTTCACCTCTCATACAACCCCGAATTAATCAACAAATCACAGCAAACGAACTCAAAGATATTGCCGCAAAACTGACGTTGGTTTTGCAGTCTAAAGGTTATAAAAGTTCTAGAGCGTTTGTACCACCACAACAAATTAGTGGTGGCATTGTAGAGTTTCAAGTAGAAGAAGATTTGTTGAGCAATATCCATGTTCTCGGCAAAGACAGTTTTAAATATGAAGAGTCATTGTTTTATCAATACTTTGCGGATTTAAAAGGCAAAATCATTCATACTCCAACCTTAGTTGAGCGTCTGAAATATCTCAATTTTTTACCGGGTACCCGAATTAAACCCACACTCAAAAAAGTTGAATTTGGCAAGAGTGCTTTAGTCTTGGTATTAGAACCTGTAGAAGACTTAACCGCATTAGCGATAAACAATAACGCATCCCGTTATCAGGGAGATTTACGTACCGTGTTTTCTACGTTAGTTACCAACCCAACAGGTAGGTCAGATACTTTTAGTCTGTTTGCTGCAATTAATCCTGAGTTTCCCAAGTACTTCTCATCAATGGCAGCCAGTTATTCCGTACCGTTTGGCAACAAAGGGGCAAAATTGCACCTCAATATGTCTAAGCTGGACTATCAAATAGATCCTGACGCCATTGGTCAAAGTCTATTATTGTTTAGTGGGAGCAGTGACACTATGAGTGTGTCCTACGAAAAACCATTTTGGTTAGATGTAGGTAGCAACAGTTGGACCGTTGGGCTTGAGAAACGTTCGGCAAGTTCACAAACAACCAATAATTTTCCAGACCCACTTGTTGGCAATCAAATAGGGTTTAAGTGGGTTGACCAATCTGAAACTTTATATGCATTAAATGCGTCAATGCAGTTTGTTTTTTCTGATCAGATTATTGATGAAAACTACCCAGCTCAAAATGTGCTTAATGTTAAAGTCGCTAAGATATTAGAAGGGCTAGCAGATGCCACGACGCAGGAAGAAATTGACTACAAAGAACTCAACAATAACAATGGCATTATTCCACAAAAAGGCCCAATAGGTGACACTAGAGACGCAGTTGCTAATTTTTGGAAAGTTTATTTGAGTTATTATCGCCGACAAACATTACCGTGGAATATGACCCTTAATGTGCAGGCCAATATTGAGTGGGCCAATTTTGATAATATTCTAAGCTCATATGATTATGGTGGTGCGGATACGGGGACATCTGGCGGTGATCTCAGTATTAGTGTGGCTCGGAATTTTGAATTTGAAAAGTATCTAGATTGGATGAATCTGCAATTTGGGTTTGAACAACAAATTTCCTACAATACGTTTTACCCTGACCGAAATAGACCATTAGACCGAAGTGTAGAAGCTTGTGGTGGCTTAACTGACTTAACGCCATATTCACAATATCGTTGTGACGCATCGAGTCCCTTTCTATCGACACGACTTAAAAAAGACAATCATTTGTTGTCAGTTAAAGTACGAAGCCGATTGCAGAGCTTTGGCGTGACAGAAGATAAAGCCACTATTACCTACACTTATGTTTTTTAAACTCTATTGTTGAGACGAGTCCCGATAAGTAAAAGGTAAGACGAGTAATTCGGTTGTCGAATCGGATAGTATCTGCATATTTAGAATATTAACGTGTATTTTTTGATCGGCTCCTCTTCGCCATCCATAACAACAACCCCGTCTTCTTTAAAACCTAATTTAAGCAGTAAATTTTGAGATGCAATATTAGGAAAGTCGACTACGCCATTTAGGGCTGTTAATCCTTTTCTTTTTGCGTAATTGACCAAAGCTGAAGCGGCTTCGAAGGCGTAACCTTTGCCAAAATAGTCAGGTAAAAAGGCATAGCCAATATCTTCAAATGCTAAGAAATCCCTTTTTAAAAAACTGACAGAACCAATCGCAGTATGATCGTTACGCCGCACAACTATAAACAAGCCATGGGTTGGATAATTGACAATATACTTCTCTAAAATCATTTCCTCAGCTTGCTTCACCGTACGAATACCGCGGTCACCAATATTTTCGATAAAGCCGTTGGAATTAAGTAATTCAACCAGAAAAGGCGCATCTTTTAAGGTTAATTCACGAATGTTGAGACGGTCGGTGGTTATATTCATCTTTGGCGTTTGATTTTACATTTAGTCTATTGGATTACTTTACGTGCTATTGGCAAGTAGAGGAAATGAAATTTTATGAGGAAGTCATTTTTAAAGCGAACAAAATCGTCCTTGTTTTTGTTCACTAATTTAGTATTTAGTGGTTATCATTGACCGCCATTTTTTACTGTTTTTCTATTATGACTTGGCCGCTAATGCGTTTGCTACTTTTGATTGTGGCGGTTTTCCCAATGCAGCACATATATCAAGTCCTGCCTGTGCCAGTTTAGTTAAATCGACACCATGGGTGATCCCCAACCCAGTTAACATATAAACGACGTCTTCGGTGGCTACATTACCCGATGCACCTTTGGCATACGGGCAACCGCCTAAACCAGCAACTGCCGAATCTATGACACTGACGCCAAGCTCTAGACAGGCGTAAATATTGGCTAACGCTTGTCCATAAGTATCATGAAAGTGCACCGCTAAGTGCTCTATCGGTACGACCTCTGCAACTGCCTGCAACATCGCTTTTGCCTGTTGTGGTGTGCCAACGCCAATAGTATCGCCCAATGATATTTCGTAACAACCCATTTGATACAGGGTTTGTGCAACGTTCACGACATTGTTGATGTCAATGTTACCTTCATAGGGGCAACCTAAAACACAAGATACATAACCACGGACTTTGACGATTTCTAATTTGGCTTGAGCCATAATGGGTTCGAAGCGCTGTAAGCTTTCTGCGATTGAACAGTTTATGTTTTTTTGTGAAAACGACTCGCTGGCAGCACCAAAAATAGCGACTTCATCAACTCCAGCACGAATCGCGTCCTCATAACCTTTCATATTTGGAGTGAGGGCAGGGTAGCTGATATTGGTTTTACGGGATATCCTGCTGAAAATGTCTGCACTACCCGCCATTTGCGGCACCCATTTAGGGGACACAAACGATCCCGATTCAATCACCTGCAAGCCAGTTTCAGATAAGCTGTTGATCAGTTTAATTTTATCTTCTAATGTGACCGGAACTTCATTTTGAAGACCATCACGTGGACCGACTTCAACAATTTTTACCGATTGTGGAAAGCCTGTTACTGTTGTATTCATTTATTTGTTTCCTGTTCGGCTTTGGTAACAGAAGTTGGTGCTTCTGTAACAAGGTCAAACGCCAATAATGGCGATCCACCGTCGACCATATCGCCTTCTGCATAATAAAATTCAGTGACGACACCATCTGCTGAGGCTCGAATGGTATGCTCCATTTTCATCGCTTCCATGATCACGAGAGCCTGGCCTTTAGTTACCGGTTCACCGACGGCAACCAAGTTACTGACAAGTGTGCCGTTCATTGGTGCAAGTAATCCGTCGTTACCAGCCACATCATCAACTTCACCTAAACTTGGCAGTACGCGGCTAAACTGAAAAACACCACTTGGGTGATAAAGACTCATTTCTAAGCCATTTTGAACCAACTCTGCCGTTGTCCGATAGCCGTCAATATAACAAGTTAATGTATTGTTAGACTTAGCATTGGTGACCGTTGAATGGGCGCTATCAAGTTGCGTGTGCAACGAACCTTGGCAGTCGACAGCTAAACGAGAGAATGCTTCGCCTTGGATAGATATTAAATAATAACAAAGGTGGGCCGTGCGTTTTTGTTCAACCGAGATTTGATATTCGCGATTATCATGACTGAGCACAAACGACTGCGTATGTGGCTCATTAAGTCGCCACCCGTTGCGTTGATGCCATGGTGAGTTGCGGTCTTGGCTGTGCTCTGCGACAATTTTTGCGTCATTTTTTTCGGTTAAGACTAATGCCAGTGCTGCCATTGGTAGCTCTTTACTAAGGGCTTGTTCTGTTGAATGGAACAACTGGTCTTGGTTTTTGTCGATAAAGCCTGTATCTATTTCTTCACGAATAAAAGGCTCGCATGTACTTAAATTATACAAAAACTCAATGTTAGTTGTAACACCACTAATGCGGAAGGCCGCGAGTGCTTTTGATAGTCGCTGTAACGCCTTTTGACGGGTTTCGCCCCATACAATGAGCTTTGCTATCATAGGATCGTAATACACGCTGACCTCGTCGCCTTGACGTACGCCCGTGTCGACCCGCACAAATTTATTTTGCTCAGGAGTTTGCATAAATTCCAACAAACCCGTTGCCGGTAAAAAGTCATTGTTGGCGTCTTCGGCGTAAATACGTGCTTCAAAAGCATGGCCATGAATGGCAAGCTCGTACTGTTGTTTCGGTAACGATTCGCCAAAGGCGACTCGCAATTGCCATTCCACGAGATCTTCGCCGGTGATCATTTCCGTTACGGGGTGTTCAACTTGCAGACGGGTATTCATTTCCATAAAGTAGAACGAACCGTCTACGTCTAATAAAAATTCCACTGTCCCCGCACCACAATAACCAATCGCTTTAGCTGCTTTGATGGCCGCTTCACCCATTTGTTGACGAAGCGATTCGGACATACCAAATGCGGGCGCTTCTTCAATGATCTTTTGATGGCGACGTTGCACAGAACAATCGCGCTCAAATAAATAAACTGCATTGCCATGGCTGTCACAGAATACTTGAATTTCCACATGACGGGGTTGTGTTAAGTATTTTTCAACTAACATGATGTCGTCACCAAATGACGAACGTGCTTCGCGTTTCGCTGCCGCTAAGCCTTCGGCAAATTCATCCGCTGACCAAACTTGACGCATGCCCTTACCGCCGCCACCGGCTGCGGCTTTTAATAATACTGGGTAACCCATGTCGTCAGCGGCTTTTTTAATAATAGCATCTGACTGATCATCGCCATGATAACCGGGAACGAGAGGTACATTGGCTTTTTCCATTATCGTTTTAGCGGCGGATTTGCTGCCCATCGCTTCAATAGCAGAAACTGGCGGGCCGATAAAACAAATGTTTTCTTGTTCGCATCGGCGACAAAAATCTGCGTTTTCAGATAAAAAACCATATCCTGGGTGGATTGCTTGAGCGCCTGTTTGTTTAGCGGCGTCGACGACTTTATCACCCAATAAATAACTTTCACGAGATGGCGAAGGGCCTAAATAGACCGCTTCATCCGCCATATTGACATGGAGTGAATCTTTATCTGCGTCGGAATAAACAGCCACTGTGCTTATCCCCATAGCGCGCGCCGTTTTTATTATACGGCAAGCAATTTCACCACGATTAGCAATAAGTATTTTAGTAAACATTGAGATTATTCCTGTAGCTTATTAGCTGTAGACCCACGTTGCCAATTTGGTTGGCGTTTTTCAAAAAAGGCGGTTAACCCTTCTTGGCCTTCGGCTGATACTCGAATTTCTGCGATTCGACGGCTTGTTTCTGCCATTATCGTGTCATCCACATCTTGGCCTGCAACATCAAAAATCAACGCTTTAGCTTCACGAATTGCTGTAGGACCATTATTGAGTAAAAGGTTGGTCATGTTTTCAGTTAGTTCGTCTAGTTCAGTGACCGCAACAACTTCGTCAATTAAGCCAATTTGCTGGGCTTTTGCCGCAAAAAAACGTTCCGCAGTGGCAAAGTAACGTCGACTGGCCTTAACACCAATCGCGGCTACAACGTAAGGGCTAATCGTTGCTGGGATCAGGCCGAGTTTAACTTCACTTAAACAAAAGCTGGCTTTTTCAGACGCGAGGGTAATGTCACAGCAACTCACAAGTCCTACCGCACCGCCAAACGCTGCACCTTGGACTTTAGCAATTGTAGGTTGTGGAAGGTAATTTAATGCGTATAACATCGATGCGAGGGCATTGGCGTCTGTTAAATTATCCTCGAAAGAATAACTTGCCATTCGTTTCATCCAACCTAAGTCCGCACCGGCGCTAAAACTTTTACCGTTTGCTGCAAGTACAACCACGCTGATGTCAGCGCGTGTGGCGATATGATCAAAAGTACGTTGTAATACGCCAATTATTGTATCGTCAAAAGCATTGTGTTTATCAGGATTATTGAGGGTCACCGTCGCAACACCACGGCTATCCACAGTAAATAAAACTGCGTTGTTTTGAGTCGAGAATTCAGTCATGTCAGCCCCTTACATTCTGAAAATACCAAACTTGGTATCTTCTATTGGTTTGTTAAGGGAAGCCGAAATGGCAAGACCTAATACTTGTCGAGTTTCCGCAGGGTCAATTACACCATCGTCCCACAATCGAGCAGAAGCGTAATATGGGTGCCCTTGGTGCTCGTAAGCGTCGATAATTGGCTGTTTAAATTCAGCTTCTTGTTCATCGCTCCAGTCTTCACCACGTTTGGCTTTTTGATCACGGGTTACTTGCGCTAATACGCCAGCAGCTTGTTCACCGCCCATGACCGAAATGCGGGCATTTGGCCACATAAATAAAAATCGTGGGTCGTAGGCTCGCCCACACATACCGTAGTTTCCGGCACCATAACTGCCACCGATTAATATGGTAAATTTAGGGACTTTTGCACAGGCAACGGCCGTTACCATTTTTGCGCCGTGTTTGGCGATACCGCCGGCTTCATACTGTTTGCCAACCATAAAGCCTGTAATATTTTGCAAAAAGACCAGTGGAATTTTGCGTTGGGCACATAGCTCAATAAAATGCGCGCCTTTTTCTGCGGATTCGCCAAATAAAATGCCATTATTAGCAACTATACCAACAGGATAACCGTAAATGTGGGCAAAACCACAAACCAATGTTGAACCGTAAAGTGCTTTAAATTCGTCAAATTCGCTGTTGTCGACGACCCGTGCGATGATTTCTTTTACATCATATGGCTGGCGTGGATCTTTAGGGATCACGCCATAAATGTCTTGAGTTGGGTAGGCCGGTGGCGTGACATCTTTAACCGCCAGTTGCATTGGCTTAACTCGATTTAGATTGCTTATGGCACTGCGTGCTAACTCTAATGCGTGGTGATCGTTTTGAGCATAATGATCTGACACGCCAGATGTTCGGCAATGCACGTCGGCGCCGCCAAGCTCTTCCGCCGTAACAACTTCGCCCGTCGCGGCTTTTACTAGAGGTGGGCCAGCTAAAAATATCGTGCCTTGTTCTTTTACAATAATGGATTCGTCAGCCATTGCTGGGACATACGCACCACCGGCGGTACACGACCCCATTACCACAGCAATTTGTGGAATGTTCTGAGCGGACATATTAGCTTGATTAAAAAAGATCCGGCCAAAATGCTCCCGGTCTGGGAATACTTCGTCTTGATTGGGTAAATTGGCGCCACCTGAGTCAACCAGATAAATACAAGGCAGGTAATTTTCCTGCGCTATGGTTTGCGCGCGAAGATGTTTTTTTACCGTAAGCGGGTAATAGGTGCCGCCTTTTACTGTTGCATCATTAGCAACGATGACACACTCTTGCCCACCCACTTGACCAATGCCGGTAATAATACCAGCAGCAGGAACATTGTCTGGGTAAACATCAAGTGCAGCAAGTTGTGACAATTCTAAAAATGGTGAACCTTGGTCCAGCAACTGAGTCACCCGATCACGAGGTAATAACTTACCACGGGATAAGTGGCGCTCACGGCTTTTTTCGCCGCCACCTAACTTGATTTTTTCTAATGTGGTTTTTAAGTCGTCAACCTGAGCCTGCATATGTTCTGCATTTTGGATAAACTCTGGGCTGCGTGGGTTCAATTTAGTAACTAATTTCGCCATGACAGTTTCTCTTTGGAGGCCCGTATCGGAGGCCTCTTTCTAGAGACATCAACGGATGTCTCGTTACGTTTATTTGTCCGATTCAAACCCTATTCATATTGTAAATATTGAATCGTGTCGATGTAATTCCAAATTCAAAATGGTCGCGTGGGCAGACCTTATTTGGATTCGTTAAATAATTCACGACCAATTAACATTCTACGAATTTCAGATGTACCGGCGCCAATTTCATAGAGTTTGGCGTCACGCAATAAACGTCCAACTGGGAATTCATTGATGTAGCCGTTACCGCCAAGGAGCTGAATTGCATCAAGGGCCATTTTGGTGGCAAGTTCTGCTGAATATAAAATGACAGCAGCGGCGTCTTTACGAGTCGTTTCACCGCGGTCACATGCAGCGGCAACAGCATAAACATAAGATTTAGCCGCATTCATTTGGGTATACATATCTGCTAGTTTGCCTTGGATTAATTGGAATTCACCAATCGATTGGCCAAACTGTTTTCGGTCGTGGACATATGGCACTACAATATCCATACATGCATCCATAATCCCAAGTGGACCACCGGATAAGACAACACGTTCGTAGTCCAAACCAGACATTAAAACGCGAACGCCTTTGCCTTCTTGACCAAGTATGTTTTCTGCTGGTACTTCACAGTCTTCAAACACTAATTCACAGGTGTTCGAACCGCGCATACCTAATTTGTCGAGTTTCTGGTGACGGGAAAACCCAGGGTAATCGCGTTCAACGATAAATGCTGAAATGCCTTTAGAACCTGCATTTACATCAGTTTTTGCATAAATAACATAAACATCAGCGTCGGGACCATTGGTGATCCACATTTTGTTGCCGTTAAGAATATACTTATCGCCTTTTTTGTCGGCTCTTAATTTCATGCTTACAACGTCTGAGCCCGCATTCGGTTCTGACATTGCTAATGCGCCAACATGTTCGCCTGTACATAACTTAGGAAGGTATTTTAATTTTTGCTCATGGCTGCCATTTTTACGCAATTGATTCAAACAAAGGTTAGACATTGCACCATAACTTAAACCAACAGACGCCGATGCACGGCTGATCTCCTGCATTGCAATTACATGTTCTATGTAACCTAAGTTACTGCCACCGTATTCTTCTTCCACTGTCATGCCAAGCAACCCCATATCTCCAAACTTACGCCATAGGTCGCTTGGAAATTCGTTGTCGATGTCAATTTGCGCCGCTCGTGGTGCAATTTCATCGCGGGCAAAGGCATTAACTTGGTCGCGGATCATATCGACAGTTTCGCCAAGATTAAAATTTAAGGACGTGAAAGGACTGATCATGATGGTTCTCTTATTCTTATGTTAATAGGGTTCTGTTGATTGAGTTTTTGTTCTATTTTTCAGTTTTAATATTTGTAACAACTAGTGTAGTTCTAAATTTTAGCTAATGATTCATTGCAGCTATCTTCGAGTGCCGCTAAGTCGTGTAAAATATCTTCCAGATCTTTTTGTTGTTGGATAAGTTGTTGTTTTTTAGCGGCGATGAGTTCCAACATTTTATTTAATTGTTTTTCTTCTGTTGGTTCATTATCGTATAGTTCAAATATCGTTTTAGTTTCGCCTAATGAGAAGCCTAAACGTTTGCCACGTAAAATGAGCTTTAAACGAGTTCTGTCTTTTGAACTGTAAACTCGCGATTGCCCTTTACGACTGGGATATAACAATCCTTCGTCTTCGTAAAAACGAATACTGCGGGTCGTGACATCAAACTCTTTTGCTAACTCACCAATAGTGAATGTTGTTTGGTTTTGAGTTGTCATTAAGAACTTCCTACAAATTAATTTTTACAAATATTAGGGTAAGTTTACGTAAACGTAAAGTTAGATGTTTTTTATCCTTTTCTCCAACTGTAAATAAATTCGCACAATGTCGTTTTAAATTTGTATTTCAGTTCATTTCCTTTGTTTGGCAATGACTCAGGTACACAGCGGCTTATTTGTAAACGATGGTGTTGAATAGACGTTGAATTAGTGACTCTCGGCAGGGATCAAATAAGCGTCTAATATGATCATTTAGGTTTTATCTATTGGTTTATAAGTGAATTTAATGTCGTTGAAATTAAAAATGTGGGTAAAAGTCTTTCTTCGAGGCGGGGTTTTAAGGGTTGTCTATCTATTAGTTTGTGCTTAGGTTGATGTATTTAAATAGCTTTTTTGTTTTCGTGTAAATAATATTTTCCAACTGGTGGTTAAGCAAATCAGTGTTGAAAATTGGTTTACTCATGCAACCATCGTAGTATCCCCAGCATAAATTATAAGGGGTAAACTAAGCCCCACGCTTTAGTACCAATTAGGTCATCAACAAAATAGAAGGGTAAGCATTATGTCTGATCTTGATCCAATCGTTATTGTATCTGCACAACGGACGCCAATGGGCGGTTTTCAGGGCGCGTTAAGTGGCGCAACAGCACCGGAATTAGGTGCCAGTGCAATTCGAGCTGCAATTAGCCATGCAGGCATCTCGGGTAATGACATCGATGAAGTCATTATGGGTTGTGTATTACCCGCAGGACTAGGGCAAGCGCCAGCTCGACAAGCGGCCATTAAAGCAGATGTTAGATTAGCTGCTGGCGCCACAACGATAAACAAGGTTTGTGGTTCTGGAATGAAAGCGGTCATGATGGCCAATGATTTTATTACGGCAGGTTCTATTAATGTTGCAGTTGTTGGTGGCTTCGAGTCAATGACCAATGCACCATATATGTTACCGCAAGCTCGCTCAGGCATGAGAATGGGTCATAGCAAAACCATGGACCATATGTTCTTAGACGGTCTTGAGGATGCGTACCAAGGCAAAGCAATGGGATGTTTTGCTCAAGACACGGCTAATGAGTACCAATTTACCCGCGAACAATTAGACGAATACGCCATTCGCTCACTGACTCGAGCTCAAGAGGCAATTGCCAGTGGTCGATTTGATAATGAAGTATCGCCTGTAACCATACAATCCCGTCGTGGCGATATAACCGTATCCGTCGATGAACAACCGGGTAATGCCAAGATGGATAAGATCCCAACCTTACGTCCAGCCTTTGCGAAAGATGGCACTATTACTGCGGCTAACTCTTCTTCAATCAGTGACGGTGCTGCGGCATTAGTTGTGATGAAGTTATCTGAAGCACAAAAACGTGGTTTAACGCCAATGGCAAAAATTGTTGCCCAGGCGACAAATTCTATTGAACCTGAAAAATTCACTACTGCGCCTGTTGGGGCCATGCAATCGGTATTAGAGAAAGCCGGTTGGAAGGCCAGTGACGTTGATTTGTTTGAAATTAACGAGGCGTTTGCAATGGTAACTATGGCGGCCATTAGAGATTTAGAGTTGTCATCAGAGAAAGTGAACATCAATGGTGGTGCTTGTGCATTAGGTCATCCATTAGGTGCATCGGGCGCACGAATTATTGTCACTTTATTACATGCTCTTAAAAATCGTGGATTAAAAACCGGTGTAGCGTCGTTGTGTATTGGCGGTGGTGAAGCGACTGCAATGGCTTTCGAATTGTTGTAATCGTTGCGGTGTTAGACGAATGTCTTGTCTGTAAATCAAAACGCTAGGATAGAACCTAGCGTTTTTTTTTTGGAAGTGAGATTAATTTAGCTGCAAGTTTTGCAGATGTTCATGGGTATGATCTTGCTCTACTTCTTCTATTTTATCGTTGCGTGCGGCTTGTTCGATACCTTTTCGGTCGACTAATACACGGTGAAGCTTATCGGTTGCTCTGTTTATGGCAACTGTAATATTGTCCTTTGAATCTTTAACTGCGACTTTGTGTCCGTGATATACGGTTTCAAATTCAGCAATCGCATTTTTCTTGTTATCTATAGTGAGTATGACGTTTGTCGAAATAAGTTCAGGAAAGTGCTCACTGATTTTTGCTAGTTTTTCCTCAACATGTTCTTTAATAGAATCTTTAACACTGAGGTGATGACCAGAAATATTTATCTTCATAAAACTTTGTCCTTAGATATGCAGAGCATACGCTCATTAATAACTATGGCCCTCTTATTTTATTTTTCCAGTGCTAACTGGTTTGTTTGCTGTTTATTTCACCAACTTGACGATTTTATTACAAATTTAGTTTTATAAAAGTTAAAAAACCGCCATAAAGAGGCGGTTTTTTTTATGCAATGTCGCAGTAACTTTCTTACGTCATTTTTAAGCCATTTTTATGCGGTTTGTGGTGAGTTAATTTAACATAACAAAAGGGCAATAAATTGTGTTGGTATTACATGCTGGTTTTGCTTTCAGCGATTAATTCTTAGGTTGACTATTTTTCGTGGGATCGTTTTTTGTGTCACCATCTTCAGGGACATAAACAAAACTGCCATCTGCCATTTTGTAGGCAACCCCAGCACGTGACCCCTCACCTGAGCCCATTTCCCCGGTGGACTTGTATTCTTTAATTTCTTTTCCTTTTTTAACAATAACCTCCATATTTGGTTTACCGGCATTTTTTATGACGGTGACATCATCACTAGAAAACACACTTAGCGGGTTTTGGGCTAAGGCAATGAGCAGGGCCGCTATGATTACCAAAAATACATCCACCAAATTGACCGCACTGCTCATTGGGTTTAATTCTTCGTCTTCATTGAGCAAACGCATTACGCTGCTCCTTGTACAAGCTCGGTTTCAAATTCAGGTTCATTTGTTGTCACTTGATCATCATTGCGTCTGAATTTGCGAATATTGATCAGCTCAGTGGCGTACCAGCGCTTTTTAACTGACGCAGGCCAAAATGTAATGGTCGAAACCAATAATCCCCAAATAACCGCGGCGAAAGCAATGATGAGGTTTTCACTTATCCCTTGAATATTACCATCAGCAAGTGCTTTTAGTGCCGGTCCCATTGGGATCATTGTTGCAATTAAGCCTAACATTGGGCTCAATTTAGTGACGATCCTTAATGACTCCAACTGCTTTAAAGCAAACACATCGACTTCATCTTCATCACATTGAGGGTTGGCAATAAAATAATTATGAATTGGGTAACCTGCAATAGGTTTGGCTAGTCCTTGTTTTAAACTTGTTTCGTACTGTACCGAATGTTTACGACGTAATATTGATTGGGAAATAAACTTACCCAGTTCAAAAAGGGCATAGATGAACATGCCGCAAATTAAAAATAGTACCGGAACGATAAATAGTTCTGACATGTCTGCCATTAGAGTTTCAATTTGACTGATTAACACGGTGGACCTTACTTAATAAATTGATTTCAGAGCCGTATTGTAAAGTAATAAAATAAAATGTAAATACGAATCATTATCATTTGACTTAAATTTTGCGGTGTGTCATTATCTTTCCGTGGTTTGGTATGACACATTAAATACTTTGGATTACAGGCCTTTGGTATTTATATCCGTACCAAATCAAGATTAAACTACGACGTGGTAGTTTAATTTTTGGTTTATTAACATCGAAGTTAATAGAGCAGTTTTTGTTTATGTTGGAAGTCAAAGCCAGTGCGCACACACTGGCTTTTTTCATTTAAAGCTAGTCCCTGAAATCAATTGCAAGTCGTTGTGTGTTAAACATCTACCTTGTAGCTTAAGGTGTTTGCTTCATCTCCAGTAATGCCTCTAAATCCCCAGCAATGTTTTGGTTGCTCATGAATGGTAATCTCGACATCAATAGGTTTGATACCTAATGTCGATTCAATCGACGTGAATAGGTGCTTGATTAGCGCTTTTTTGGTTTCTATGGTGCGTCCTTCCATCATGTTAATTTCAATGATGGTATATTGGGCGCTTCGGTCACTTGGGTAATAAAAATTATCAGCGTCCATCGGCATAAATCGTTGAATACGTTTATCTTCAGGCAATCCTAATACGGCGACAAGGCTCGCGTGGATGACATCAGATAGAGTGGCTTTTATTGGGTTTAACGTTTCTCTAATTCCATAAATGACAATCATAATGTTTCCTTTTTTGATCCCGTTAATACATTAATATTAATAATAACTTCTTGTTTTCTTATTCCAGCAGATTGTACAGTTTGATTAAATAGGTATAAAAAAACGGCGCTAATTGAGCGCCGTTTCTAATGTTTGTTTTGTGTTATGTCGGTATTACGATTTGTCGTTATATCCTGACGAGTGAACATCAAACATAGCACGGCCAGATGGGTCAGCATTGGCTGCAAATTTAGCATCCCATGCAATCGCTTCAGGCGTTGAACATGCAACTGACTTACCGCCAGGGACACATTCAGCTGCTGAATCTAATGGGAAGTGCGCTTCAAAAATTGTGCGGTAATGATACGCTTCTTTAGATTGTGGTGTGTTATGAGGGAAGCGATATTCCGCGCTTGCCATCATTTGGTCAGTCACATTAGATTCCGCTGCTTCAACAAGAGAATCAATCCAACTGTAGCCAACGCCGTCAGAGAACTGTTCTTTTTGACGCCACAATACTTCTTCAGGTAAATAACCTTCGAACGCTTCACGTAAAACGTGTTTTTCCATTTTACCATTGCTACCACAAAGTTTTAGTTCAGGGTTTATCGACATTGCGATATCCAAGAATTCTTTGTCTAAGAATGGTACACGGGCTTCAACACCCCATGCCGACATAGCTTTATTAGCACGAGCACAGTCAAACATGTGCAAACGGTCTAATTTACGAATGGTTTCTTCATGGAATTCTTTTGCATTTGGTGCTTTGTGGAAATACAAATAACCACCAAACACTTCATCTGCACCTTCACCAGAAAGAACCATTTTAATGCCCATCGCTTTGATTTTACGCGCCATCAAATACATTGGAGTAGAGGCACGGATAGTTGTTACATCGTATGTCTCTAAATGGTAAATAACGTCACGAATGGCGTCGATACCTTCTTGTACAGTGTAATGCACTTCGTGGTGGATCGTACCAATCGCGTCGGCAACTTTTTTCGCTGCGATTAAATCCGGTGCGCCTTCAAGACCAACAGCAAATGAATGCAGTTGTGGCCACCAAGCTTTTGATTGGCCATCATCTTCAATGCGTTTTTGCGCGTATTTTTGCGCAACAGCAGAGATTACAGATGAATCAAGGCCACCTGAAAGTAATACGCCGTATGGTACGTCAGACATCATATGAGACTTAACAGCGTTAGATAATGCGTCGTGAATTTCCTTTGCAGAACCTTTGTTGTCTTTAACGTTGTCAAACTCTCTCCAGTCACGCGAATAATATGGCGTAATTTTGCCGTCACGGCTTGACCAGTAATGGCCAGGAGGAAATTCAGTTACGGTACGACAAACTGGTACAAGTGCTTTCATTTCAGAAGCCACATACAGTTGACCATGCATGTCATAACCATAATACAGAGGGATGATCCCCATGTGATCACGTGCAATTAGGTAACTGTTATCTGTTTCATCAACTAAGATAAACGCGAACATGCCTTTAAGCTTGTCGATAAACCCTAAACCTTCCTGTTCATATAGCGCTAAAATGATTTCACAGTCAGATTGGGTTTGAAATTGATAGTCGACGGTCAGTTCGGCCTGCAATTCTTTGTGGTTATAAATTTCGCCATTAACGGCTAATATGTGATTTCGATTATTATTTAATAGAGGTTGCGCGCCATTCTCTAAATCGACAATCGCTAACCGCTCATGGGCTAAAATCGCATTGTCGTTACTCCAAATACCAGACCAATCAGGGCCACGGTGACGTAATAAACCAGATAATTCTAACGCTTTAGGGCGCAATTCTGTGGCATCAGTAGTGATGTCCAGAATTCCAAAAATCGAACACATAGGTGTTGTACTCCAAAAATTAATAATCAAAATCACGGTGCTTAGGTTTGACTTTGGCGCGGTCACTGGCCTAAGCAGTTGTATAAGTGTAATTAGAGTTAGTACTTTAACTCTTATCGCACACTGTCATAAACTTTAAATTATGCCAAGTGATTTTTGTGCAATTAATAAATGTAGGCGATTAAACGAAGACTTATTGAACAATTTTGGAGGTTGGGACTCGATTGAAGCGGCCCGTATTGAAAGGGCCGCAGAAGATTAGACAATACTAAATATCTGACTATTTTGAACGTTGAAACTCGGACGTTTTTGACCATTTTGGCCAGTCTTCGTTAGTCGATAATGAATAGCCAATATCGAAAAAGAGTTGTACGTCTTGTTGCGCTCCGGTGAGGTCCCAATTACGACGATATTCATCACATGGTTGGTGGTAACAACCGCGCACAACCAACTTCATTTTTTTACTGTATTTCGCCGTTTTTTCATCGACAGGGGTTTCGCCATTGCCAGCGTAAAGGGCTGGAACACCCACTTTGGCAAAGTTAAAATGATCCGAGCGATAATAGTAACCCGCAGATGGGTTTTTACCTTTAATTAAAGTTCGGTTTTGTTTTGCTGCAGCAACGGTAAGGTAATTGTCGAGTTCTGATTTACCTAAGCCTTGAACAGCCACTTCTTTGACTTTTCCAAGAATATTAAGACTGTCCATATTGATATTCGCGACGGATTTATTCAGTGGGATAATTGGGTTTTCAGCATAAAACTTAGAACCTAACAAACCTTGCTCTTCCGCTGTAACGGCCAGCACAGTAATTGAGCGGTCAGGCCGATTTTTTAATATGCTGAATGCTTGTCCTAACTCCAATAAGCCAGCAATGCCCGTAGCATTGTCATGGGCCCCATTATAGATTTTGTCGCCTTTTTTAGTGTCGTCAAAACCAATATGATCCCAGTGGGCGGTGTAAATGATGTGTTCGTCAGGGCGTTTAGCGCCGGGTAGGGTTGCAATAAAGTTATAGCTGGTTGATTTTTTTACTTTTGAATTAACAACGACCGAAGCTTTTAAACCACTCAAATTTACAGCTGTTGGCTTTTTCATTGCTTGTTTTTTGTAAGTTTCAAAATCGAGTCCAGCCTGATTAAATAGCTCTACGGCAACATTACGCTGGATCCAACCTTCAACGGCGACTCGACTCTTATTACCGTCGTCTTTCCAAAGTCCATATTGCGGGCCTGTCCAGCTATTTTCTACGACGCTCCAGCCATATGATGCTGGCGCGGTTTCATGAATGATAATAGCTCCGGCAGCACCTTGACGGCTCGCTTCTTCATATTTGTATGTCCAACGACCGTAATAGGTCATGGTTTTACCTTGGAATTTACTGTCGTCGCCGGATTCAAACCCCGGATCGTTGACAAGTATAACGGCGGTTTTGCCTTTCATATCGACATTGGCGTAGTCATTCCAGTTATATTCTGGTGCGTTAATGCCATAACCTACAAAAACAAGCTCTGAGTTTTTTAGTTTTTCAAGTTCACTTGTGCGACTGGTGCCCATGACCATGTCTTTTCTAAATTGATATTTTTTATTGCCAAGTGTTAATACTTGGTCTTCACTTGCAACGATTTCGACCAGATCAACAGGTTGTAAAAAACTGTCGCCATTACCAGGTTGAAAACCATATTTTTTAAAATTAGTCGTTAAATAATCAAGCATTAATTGCTCTCCCGGACCAGTAGGCAATCGGCCCATGTATTTGTCTGAGGCAATTTCTTTAACGTGAGTGGCGAGGTCTTGATCAGAAATAGAAAGGTATGCAGCTGACATTTTGTCATTGGCAGCAAACAATGGACTTGTTACAACGGATAAAGCAACAATCCATTTTCTTAAAGCTGGGTGTCGAAACATGAACAATTTCCTATAAATGCAATGTTTTAAAATGAAACATTTAACTTCATCAGTATACGCAAGGCGAACCGTGTGGCAAATAATGCTGCAGTAATTCAGATATTGGAAAGTGTAAACTTTTCGTTTCTGATATACTCAGTTTATTCGATTTTATCCTCGATTATATTGTTTTAAGTTATTGATTGAGGAAGTATTTAATAAGCGTAACCTTTAATAATGAAAAAATTCCAACCACTTACCCATTGGACCACTGACTTTGCAGCGCAAGGTGTTTTTGACGATATTAATCGATTGGTCGCCTTTGACGAGTGGTCTAACTGGCCAACGTGTGAAGAGCTTGCGACGCTTTTTCCTTATGACATTACCAATCTAAATAACAAAGCGATTGAATTTGTGCCGCAAAAGGTCAGCGAAAACTTTAGCGCTGTGGCCTACGAAGAAGTGATTTACACAACCGGTAAAATACCGACTCGTGAACAGTCGTGGCACGATGTGTTTGGCGCGTTAACATGGAGTTTGTTCCCGCAGACTAAAGCGTTAATTAACAAATTGCACTTTGACGACATCCAAAAAAATGGCAAGGAACAACGTTCTAAATTACGAAACGCCTTAACTTTGTTTGATGAATGCGGAGTCGTATTGGTAACGACAAACAAAGAGGTTTTAACGAAATTGGAGTCGCATCAATGGACTGAAACGTTTGTTGATAATCGCAAACTTTGGCACTGCGCTAAAGCCGACGGGGTTGGTGTGTTTCAGTTTGGACATGCAAATTATGAGATGTTAACAAAACCGTATATCGGCTTAACCGGAAAATGGCTAGCGCTAGAGATGAGCGCTGAGTTGTTGTCGTTACCATTAAACGTTCAATATCGAATGGTGGACGAAAGACTAGCAAAGTATATTAAATCCGGTGCCCTTAACGACAATCAAAAGTTATTCCCGCTGCCATTGTTAGGCGTACCTAACTGGTATTCTGAAAATGAACATCCTGATTTTTATTTAAATGAAGATTATTTTCAGCCAAAACGAAAATAATTAATTGCGATTTAAGTAACAGCGGTTGAATGTAGAGTTTATATCATTAGTGTTTGTCTGATAGAGCATAACCGGTGGGCACTAATTGGTATTTTTTTGTTAGAGTCATATGCCAAACGTTGATGAGCTAATTTCATAACTATCTAGGAACCAATATGTTAAAAATGATTTTGAGTATGTTGGCTGTGGTTAGTTTTTACAGTCATGCTGAATTCGACTTTAAAGTAGATGTATTAGCTGACGATTTGCAACGGCCCTGGGGCATAAGTCACATAGGCAGTGGCAAAATGTTAATTACTGAACGAGATGGTGATGTGCGACTCTATGATGGCAAAACTATGCTGCCTGCACTTCAAGGTTTACCCTCCGTTTATAATGTTGGGCAAGGAGGCTTGTTAGATGTATATGCTCACCCTAATTATGCATCAAACAAGTACGTTTACTTTACATTTGGTGAAGGGACGGCGACGAAAAACTACACTAAACTTATCCGAACAAAATTTACGGGATCTGAGTTTGTCGACGTAAAAACACTTTTTATGGCTTCCCCGACTAAAAAACAAGCGTTGCACTACGCAGGGCGAATTAGCTTTTTAGCAGATAATTCAATGGTTTTTGGGGTTGGAGACGGTTACCTCTACAAAGAACAAGCTCAGGAACTAAACTCACACCTTGGTAAAATTATACGGCTTTATGACGATGGTTCTATTCCGGCAGATAATCCGTTTATTGGTAAAAAGAAAACACTGCATGAAATATATTCCTATGGGCACCGTAATCCACAGGGCATGTTTTTTGACAACAAACGCAAAATTCTATTTTCTAACGAACATGGCCCGAAAGGCGGTGATGAAATTAATATCATCCAGGCTGGGAAAAACTATGGCTGGCCTGCAATTACCTATGGTGTTGATTACTCTGGGGATATCATCAGTGATTTAACTCATAAAGCGGGGATGGAACAGCCTTTATTGCAATGGACACCGTCCATCGCGCCGTCATCTATGTTGGTTTATTATGGCGCAATGTTCCCTGATCTAAATGGCCATATATTGGCAACAGCGTTAAAGTTTACGCAGATGAGAGTTGTTAGATTAAACGATAAAAATGGTCAAGTGTCAGTAGTGAAACAAGAAGTGTATTTAAAAGACCGCGGCGAGCGAATTAGAGATATTGAATTGGATGACGTTGGCCGGATATATTTGATCACCGACAGTGGTAAGTTACTTCGCCTGACTAAACCTTAGTTAAATCAGTTTCACTAAACCCCTAGCAGGCAGTGGAACTGACTTTGCGACAAAATGTTTATGATGATAAAAGGAGCGAATTAGGTAAACTCGCTCCGTTAACTATTAGGTTCTGATTGGAATATTGTTGCTAATTAAATACGATTTTAGCTCTTGAATGTCGATGATTTTTTTATGGAATACTGACGCAGCAAGGGCTCCGTCGACACCAGCTTGTTGGTAAACGTCATAGAAATGCGACATTTCACCAGCGCCACCAGAAGCAATGAGAGGGACTTTGCATTTCTCACGAACTTTAGCGAGTTGTTCGATGTCATATCCTTTACGAACGCCATCTTGATTCATGCAATTTAATACAATTTCTCCTGCGCCTCTAGACTGCACTTCTTCTATCCAATCAAGTGTACGATAACCTGCTTTTTGAGTTCGAGATTCATCACCGGTAAATTTGTACACTTCGTACTCACCAGTTTCCGCATTAAAAAATGAATCAATCCCGATTACAACGCATTGTTGACCATATCGGTCATGCAGCTCAGTGATTAAACTTGGGTTTAACAAGGCTGGGGAGTTTATTGAGATTTTGTCTGCACCCATTGCCAAAATTTCACCGGCTTGCTCAACACTCTTAATTCCACCGGCAACACAAAATGGAATATCGATAACCTCAGCAATTCGAGAAACCCAACTTTTATCAACAACGCGAGCGTCACTAGAGGCGGTAATATCATAAAAGACAAGTTCGTCAGCGCCTTCGGCAGCATAACGTTCAGCTAATGGCACTATGTCGCCAATCGTTTCATGGTTTCTGAATTGAACACCTTTAACAACTTTACCGTCTTTAACGTCTAAACAAGGAATGATCCGTTTGGCTAACATATATACTTCAACTATGACAAATTCTGGACCGTAATGGTCGCTGACCACATGTTTAGTGTCAAGACTCTAGAATTTTATTTTCAGGAATTAATTATATTAAATGCCTAACATCCATAAAGTGCATACGTAGTCATCAGTAAATAGGTTCCCAAAGCCCCCTGTGATCGGCTAAATTGACGTCACAACAACAGTGGATTTGGCTTTAATTTTATGACAAAACGATATTTAGGTATGAAAATACTTAGCATGGCAGCCGTGACAACTTCTCTTTTAATGTTAAATGGTTGCGGTAAAAGCTCGATGGAAACATCAATAGGCGCAAGCAATAAAATAAACGCTACGGGTGATATAGAATTTTCAGAACATTATCTGACTCGGGATGTCCGTGATGATGTGTTTTATTTTGTTATGCCAGACAGATTTGATAACGGTGATCCGAGCAATGACTTAGGATCTAAAACCATCAAAATTAGCTCTGGTGGATTCGATCCAAAAAGCACTGGGCATTACCATGGTGGTGACATTAAGGGGCTTACTAAGCGTTTAGATTATTTAAAAGATTTAGGGATTTCGGCAATTTGGCTTACGCCTATCCTCCGTAATCAAGCAGTGCAGGGCGATTCGTCAGGTTATCATGGTTATTGGCCGTTAGATTTTACGGAAATTGACCCTCATTTGGGTACCAATGCGGATCTAAAAGAGTTTATAGACAAAGCCCACGCTAAAAATATAAAAGTGTTTTTTGACATCATCACAAACCACACCGCAGATGTGATTAAATTCAAAGAATGCCATGGCAGTGACCAACCTCAATTTAGTACTTCTACCGCATTATGTGATTATCGTTCAGTCGCCGATACAAAAGCTGGTAAGGGTTATACACCATATTTACCTGAGGGGACCGCTGAGTTAAAAAGCCCTGCATGGTTAAATGACCCTAAGTTTTACCACAATCAAGGTGATAGTACATGGCAGGGGGAAAACTCTGTTTACGGTGACTTTATGGGACTTGATGATGTTGATACCGACAACCCTGAAGTTGTAAAAGGCATGATTGAAATATTCAATAATCTCATTAAAGAATTTAAACCAGACGGTTTTCGAATTGATACCGTCAAACACGTGAATATTGAATTTTGGCAGCAATTTACTCCCGCGATAACTGAGTTTGCTCAGTCTATTGGGATCCCACAATTTTTTGTGTTTGGTGAAGTTTTCTCTGGTGATACCGACGTATTAAGTCATTACACAACTACAGGTGATATGCCTTCTGTTTTAGATTTTGCATTTCAATATCGAGTTAAGGATGTATTTGCCAGTCAAAAAGGCACTGACAATTTGGCGGACTTATTTAGCCATGATGTAAAATACGAAGATCATAATAGCTCTGCTGATCTGTTGATGAATTTTGTCAGTAACCATGATGTGGGACGACTTGCTTATACGCTTGACCAATCGTTGCCAAATGCAGATGAAGACGAAAAAATACAACGCTTTTTATTGTCCAATGCGATGATGTATTTTGCGCGCGGTATTCCTGTTATTTATTATGGTGATGAGCAGGGATTCACTGGCGACGGTGGGGACCGCGGTGCGCGCGAAGACATGATGCCTTCAGTGACGCCAGAGTATAATGATAATAATCTGTATGGCACGAGTAAAACCACAGCCGATGACAATTTTGACCCTTCGCATCCTATTTACCAGCAGTTTGCTAAATATGCTGAGTTGTACCATGGGCACAAAGCACTTCGTCAGGGCAAACAAACGGTTTTACAAACAAGTGATGAACCAGGGATTTTTGCGATCAAACGTTCTTTTGCTAATAACGAAGACTATATCGTTGTTTTTAACTCTGCAACTGAGGAAAAAAACTTTACCCAATCAATTGAAGGTCATTCAGCTGAATTAATTTATGGTAAAAAGGCGAATGTGAAAAACAGGGTTGTTTCGACGACGTTACCTGCATTAAGTATGAGTATATACCGAATTGGTCGATAGTTTACGCTAACGCAGAAAAAGCCCCGGACAAATAAATTGTTCGGGGCTTTTTTGTTTTAAAGGTGTTTTTAACTAAATTAAAATTAATTGCTATTAATACCGCTAAGTCTTTCACAAATGGCTAAAAAATTACTAAAATAGGCAGATACCCGACAACAATAATAATTAGGAAAGTAATGATCCAGCCTGAGCCAAAAAGCGCACTGTATATTCACCACTCCGGTCCTGCACTGATTGAAACGCCGTTGTTAAACAAAGGCACAGCATTTAGTAAATTGGAACGAACTAATTTTAACTTGATGGGGTTGCTACCACCTCGTTATGAAACGATAGAAGAACAAGTCGATCGTGCTTACCGCCAGTTTTCAAGTTTTGACGATCCGATCAACAAACACATCTATTTACGTGCAATTCAGGACAATAACGAGACTTTATTTTTTAAATTGTTGCAGCGCAATATTGAAGAAATGATGCCGATTATATACACCCCGACGGTGGGCGATGCCTGTGAGAAATTCTCTGATATTTATCGCAGTAACCGGGGATTGTTTATCTCCTATACCGAACGCGACCAAATGGAAGATATCCTACGCAACGCAACTAAACAAAAAGTTAAGGTTATCGTAGTTACCGACGGCGAACGGATCTTAGGCTTAGGTGACCAAGGTATTGGTGGTATGGGGATCCCAATTGGTAAATTGAGTCTCTATACAGCCTGTGGTGGGATCAGCCCCGCATATACTATGCCTATCACATTAGACGTAGGCACAAATAACGAAAAGCTATTAAACGACCCAATGTATATGGGCGAACGTCACAAACGAGTTTCTCAACAGGAATATGATGCGTTTGTTGAACGGTTTATACGCGCGGCTCAAAAGCGTTGGCCTGGCGTTATGATCCAATTTGAAGATTTTGCACAGCCAAACGCAATGCCATTATTAAAACGTTATCGAGACGAAGTTTGTTGTTTTAATGACGATATTCAGGGAACCGCTGCGGTAACCGTTGGAACCTTGTTAGCCGCATGTCGCAAAAAAGGCGAAAAACTATCTGAACAAAAAGTCGTGTTTGTAGGTGCTGGTTCTGCCGGTTGTGGGATTGCTGAGCAAATCATTATGCAGATGAAGGCAGAGGGGGTTGACGACAAAACTGCACGTAGCCAAGTCTTTATGATTGACCGCCACGGTTTGGTTTCAGAAGGTATGACGGACTTACGAGATTTTCAGCAAGTTTTGACTCAAAGTGCAGAAAATCTAAAAGACTGGCAGTACTCAGGTGACTACCCAAGTTTATTGGATGTTATGCATTGTGCCAAACCGGGAATTTTAATCGGGGTGTCTGGCGTACCAGGATTGTTTACCGAAGAAGTTGTTAAAGCCATGTCAAAAGGCACAGAACAACCGATTATATTCCCACTAAGTAATCCAATTAAACAAATAGAAGCCCGTCCGGAAGACATTCTGAAATGGACTAAAGGTCAAGCCATCGTTGCCACTGGCAGCCCATTTAGTAAAGTTGAAGTTGATGGAGAAACGTTTGAAATTGCCCAGTGTAATAATGCTTATATCTTCCCAGGTATTGGGTTAGGTGTGATTGCAGTCGGTGCTAAGTTGATTAGTGATGAAATGTTAATGGCCACAAGTGTTACCTTGGCTGACGCGAGTCCGGTTGTAGAAAATAATGATGGCGCGTTATTACCTAAGCTGGTGGATTTACCAGAGTTAAGTAAAACCATCGCATTTAATGTGGCTAAAGTTGCTATAGAGCAAGGTTTAGCGCTGCCGTTATCCGATGAACAATTACGCGATAAAATTAATAAAAACTTCTGGCAACCAGAATATAGACCGTATAAGCGGGTAAGTGTTTAATCGAACGTTTGTGGTTATAAACGCATTCGGATTTAAAGCTTGTTGCAAGCTCTAGCTGCATTAATGGTCAAGTAACATTCGATAACAAATGATTACATAATGGTGTTACTTGACCTGCTAGATTATGGACTGGATTAAATTAAGGACGAAAGAATGAATAAAATTACCACAATGTGTTTTGTATTGGCTTTGTTAGGAGGCTGTGGTGAAGTGGTTACTGAAAGTGCTGACTCCGATACAGAAATCGTCACAGAGACTCCCGTTGCTGATGGCACAGACAAAACAAGTGTCGATTCTGATGCTTTATGGTCTGGAGAAGTCAGCCCGTCTACCGGTACGGAAACCGAAATTCAAGCCGGCACATTAACGTCTGGCGATTATGACGACTTACTTAATCCTGCACTTTATTCAGATTATATAACCTCTATTTTACAGGGGTCAGAAGAATTTTCTGAATTTCCTACCTTTGATATTACTAATGCAATTAAATTGTCTGTTGTTGATATGGATGACAAACCATTCGGTGGTGCAACGATTTCAATACAGTCTGGTGATACTGGGTATTCACTTTCAACACCTAGCGCTGGTTGGGTTCACCTTTATCCTGCATTAGATAGCCTATCAGATACGGTTGATATTACGGTTACTTATGATACTTATTCAGTTTCAAAAACAATAAAAATTAGCGAATTAGGCGACCAACGTACTGTTGATTTCAAAATAGAAGACTTTGCAAATTCGCCGTCAATGTTAGACTTGATGGTGGTAATTGATACAACAGGAAGTATGGGGGACGAACTGGCTTATCTTAAAGTTGAACTGGCTTCGATACTGAATGAACTCTCAGTTTCATTAGGCGGCATTGACCTTAATTTAGGATTGGTTATGTATCGTGATGATGGCGATCTTTATGTTACTCGAGTCTTTGACCTATCAAGTGATGTCGACCAAATTCTCGATGACTTGTCAGAACAGAATTACGATGGTGGTGGTGATTACCCAGAGGCGATGGAACGAGGTATTGGCGAGGCATTACAACAACAATGGCGTGGACAGGCGACCAAAATGATGTTGTTAGTCGCTGACGCGCCACCACACGACGAAGCGTTAATAACAACCTGGGAACTTGGCCAACAGGCACGTGAACAGCAAATTCATATCATCCCGATCGCAGCCAGTGGTGTAGCGTTAAAAGCTGAGTTTGTAATGCGCGGTTTGGCGGCGCTAACACACAGTCGGTATATATTCCTAACCGATGATTCAGGCGTTGGTGGCACCCATGAAGAGCCAACAGCAGACTGTTATGTTGTGACACGTCTCGACAGTAATATCCGCCGAGTGATATTGGATTTGTTCACAGGCGCTCGTACTGAACCAACAGAAAACGAAATTGTTCGAACCAAAGGTAACTATCAAAATGGCATCTGTGGCGAATAGTGCGCAATCATTCATGTGATATCGCACTTTAGGTGTTAACTTTAGGATTAAATGATTAATCTTGGTTATACGATAAAGCGATGTAAAAAGGCGCCCAATGTGATTGCAATGGGCGCCTTTTATCTAATAGAGACTGATTTTACAGTCGACTATTTTTATTTAACCTCTTCACCAGCTGCTTGTTTGTCCGCATGATAACTAGAGCGTACAAATGGACCTGAGGCCGCATGTTTAAAACCTAGGTTGTCAGCTTCAGCTTTAAAGATATCAAACTCAGCAGGCGGTACATAACGTTCTACTGGCAAGTGATGTTTACTTGGTTGTAAGTACTGGCCAATAGTTAACATGTCTACGTCGTGCTCGCGAAGATCTTTTAGTACTTCAATTATCTCTTCGTTTGTTTCACCAAGTCCAACCATCAGCCCTGATTTAGTATCAACCTCTGGATGTTGTGCTTTGAATTTTTGAAGTAATTCTAGTGACCACTTGTAGTTAGCGCCTGGACGAGCTAAACGATACATACGAGGCGCTGTTTCTAAATTGTGATTAAACACATCCGGTGGTGCGGTCCCTAAAATCTCCAGAGCAGTGTCCATTCTTCCACGGAAATCAGGAACCAAAATTTCAACTTTAATGCCAGGGTTATGTTTACGAATTTCAGTCACACAATCAGCAAAGTGTTGGGCACCGCCGTCACGCAAGTCATCACGGTCAACAGAGGTGATAACAACATATTTAAGGCCCATTTCTTTGATGGTTATGGCGAGCTTTTCTGGCTCTTGAGCACTTGGAGGCAATGGGCGTCCATGAGCAACGTCACAAAATGGACAACGGCGAGTACAAATGTCACCTAGAATCATGAAAGTTGCCGTGCCGTGGGTAAAACATTCTGGCAGGTTAGGGCATGACGCTTCTTCACATACAGAACTTAACCCTTGGCTACGCATCGCTTTTTTGATGTTGTCGATTTTTTCGCTCGACTTAGGCAATCTGATCTTCAACCAATCAGGTTTTCTTAACATGGTTTCGCGTTCAGTCGGCATGATCTTTACCGGAATTAGCGCCATTTTGTCTGCATCACGTAATTTAACGCCTGCTTCTAATTGAGATGTTTTAATTCTGCTCATCGTTTTTTTCAACTAACCTTTGTTCAAGATCCGTTATGCCTTGTGTGATTTCAATGTCCTTCGCATTAAGCGAAAGCGCCAGTATTTTTGTCAGTCTATCTGCAGCATCAGAAACGTGGGAAGGCCCGCCAATCTGATTAGACTGGACCATTTCAAGTCCAGCGTAGCCACATGGATTAATTCGCAAAAACGGTTCCATATCCATATCTACGTTTAACGCAAGGCCATGAAAACTGCAACCTTTACGAACCCGCAATCCTAGGGAAGCGATCTTTTTCTGATCAACATAAACACCAGGAGCGTCTTTTTTTGGATATGCTTCAATATCAAATTGTGCCAGTAGGTCGACAATTGATTGTTCAATTTGAGTAACTAATTCACGAACACCTATCTTACGGCGACGTAAATTAAGCAATAAGTAAACAACAAGTTGGCCGGGACCGTGATAAGTGACTTGACCACCACGGTCTACTTTAATGACCGGAATTCCACCGGTATTTAACAAATGTTCTTCTTTACCTGCTTGGCCTTGTGTAAATACCGGGTTGTGCTCGACCACCCATAATTCATCGACGGTGTCGTCGTTTCTGCGGTCAGTAAAGTCCTGCATTTTGTGCCATATTGGCTCGTAATCAGAACGACCAAGTTGACGAATAACAAGCTTGTCATTTAGGTTGGTCATGACGACTAAAGTACCACACGCACAAGTTCAAGTGCACCAAGTTCGTTATAAACAAGTTCCATATGGTCTTTGCTTGTCACAGTTACCGATATAGAAAGTGAATGGTAATTGCCTTTACTGCTCGGCTTTATTTTTGGGACGTAATCACCCGGAGCGAGCCTTTGTAAAACGGTTATGACGTGAACCGGTAAGTCGTCGTGCGCCACGCCCATGATTTTAAACGTTTGCTGACAAGGAAAATCCAATAACTCGTCAAATTTCGTATCTTTTACTGTCATGTTAAAACCTCATGTTTCGTAGGGGTAAGGTTTAATAAAACCGAAAAACCGATCTTTAGACCGGTTTTTTGTTACTCAACGTATTTATTATAGGTCGAGTTTCTTTTTGACGAAGTCTTTTATCTTTTTAAAGACACTGCCTTCATTCACTTCATCGAGTGAAACTAATGGATATTGGGTAATGAGTTCGTCTTCAATTTTTAACGTCAGAGTCCCAACAACAGCGCCTTTATTAATTGGGGCTTCTAACTCTTTATCAAGAGTGAAACTTGCTGTTAATTTTTCTCTATAACCACGAGGGATAGTAATTGGGGTGCTTTGGTTTATACCTAAACGTACTTCATCTTTGTCGCCCATGTAGATTTTTTGCTTGGCAAACTCAGTACCGGCTTCATAAGCGGTTAAAGTTTCAAAGAATCGGAATCCGTAATTTAATAGCTTTTTGCTTTCAACTTTACGCGCTCGCTTACTTGCGGTACCCATAACAACCGCGATAAGGCGCATTTCGCCTTTGGTCGCTGATGATACAAGTGAATAACCAGCAGCGTCTGTATGACCGGTTTTAATACCATCTACATTGAGGCTTTTATCCCATAACAAACTGTTACGATTAATTTGAGAAATGTTGTTAAACGTGAAGTCTTTTTCTTGGTAGATTGCGTATTCTTCAGGTACGTCGCGTATTAAAGCGGCACCAAGTTTAGCCATATCGCGAGCGGTAGTCATGTGGCCATCTGCAGTTAAGCCATGGCTATTCACAAAATGAGAATCATGTAGGCCAATTTTTTCAGCGTACAAGTTCATTAATTGTGCAAACTGATCTTCACTCCCGGCAATATGTTCTGCCATTGCCACACATGCGTCGTTACCTGATTGAATGATAATGCCCCGATTTAAGTCAGAAACAGAAACTTCTTTCCCGACTTCGATGAACATTTTTGATGATTCTGGGAAGTTCTTTGACCAGGCTTTGTGACTAACAGTTACCATGTCCGTTAATGAAATTGTGCCGTTTTGAATTTCACGACCAATAACATAACTCGTCATCATTTTTGTCAAACTTGCAGGGTTAAGTTGCTCATCCGCATTTTTTTCAGCGAGAACCTTACCAGTGTCAAAGTCAATTAGAATGTAACCCTTGGCATTAACTAAAGGCGGGTTTGGGACTAAAAAGTTGGCGTTAACGTTCAGGGTGAAAACCGTGGCAGATACTAAGATAATTCGAGTTAATAATTTTTTCATGTTTTAAAATTGAATTCCAATAACAGTAGTTAAATACAAAAGGATGAGGCGTGTTATTTAGGGTCGATATTATCCACACGTTAGCTAAGCATGTCTAGCAGACCAGTGAAATAACCGACAATTTGTTTAATCTAATGGTATCCCCCTAACAAGTGACAAATTAATGGCTATGGAGTTCAGGGTTTTACGAAATAAATAAGGTTTGAGATAAATTCATGCGGTGGCCTAAATGGACGCAAAAATTTGCCTATTGCCTAGCCCAGAGGAAGATTGCAACACAAATGTCGAGTGAAGGCGTGACTATTTCTGGTCAAAGTAACTGTATGTTGGTCGTCAATGCGAATCTACGACAACGAATACGAATACTAAAGTGGGTCCGTTTAGCTCTGCGGTACGATAAATAGTATGTTCTTATTAAGAGTACTAAAAGTCGAGAACCCAAATGTAAGCAATCTAAAAGTCTGAAATCGGAAATTCGACTATTTTGAATAGGCTTCCAATGTTGCTTCTGGGTAACCAAAGTCATGTACTTTTTGTTTAAGCTGCTTGGCATCTTTTTCTGAGCCAAATGGGCCAATTATCAAGGTTTGGTGATGTGAGTCGTCAATAAACTTTGAGTCAATATGTAACATATGACTAAGCCCTACAGCGGTATCACGGACTTCATCACGAGATTGAAACCCAGAAACTCTTATTTGATACTGTGACGATTCAAGCGCAACAGTAGGCTTTTCAGGTTTGAGAGGGGGTGGTAATATCGTTTCGATTTTCACATTGGCAGTACCGGTGTCAAAAACCCCAATTTTCACTGCCGCTGAATAGGATAAGTCAATGATACGACTTTCATGAAATGGCCCTCTGTCATTCACTCGGACCACTACGGTTTTATTATTTGAAAGGTTGGTTACTTTTACATAGCTAGGTAAAGGCAGAGTTTTATGCGCCGCCGACATGGCATACATGTCATAAACCTCGCCATTTGAGGTTAAGTGCCCATGGAATTTTTTGCCATACCAAGAAGCAATGCCTTGCTGTGAATAAGGTTTCCTATCTCGCATTGGTTTGTATTTTTTTCCAAAAACGATGTAAGGATTATTGCCACGTCCCACAGGCTCGTGCACTACTTTTGCATCTTCGAGTTCCATTGCCGTTGGCGGGCGAACGGGTGCGCTATCGTGTTTGTGATCATATCGGCCACTGGTACAAGACGCCAATAATAAGGCTACAAAGACAAATACAAACTTCATGTTAACTCGCTAATAAACGTTTATTGGTGCTAATTGCCATTAAAATACCAAAACTTGCCATTAACGTCACAATAGAGGTGCCGCCATAACTGACGAGTGGAAGCGGTACACCAACGACAGGGAGAAGGCCGGAAACCATTCCAATATTGACAAAGAGATAAACAAAAAAGGTTAAGATCAAACTGCCAGCCAGCAATTTAGCAAAGCCTTCTTGAGCCCGAACCGCAATATAAATACCTCGGGCGATAATAAAGGCATATACAGACATCAGCATTAAAACCCCAATAAACCCAAACTCTTCACTAAAGACTGAAAAGATAAAGTCGGTGTGGCGTTCTGGTAAAAATTCCAGTTGCGACTGTGTCCCGTGTAAAAATCCTTTACCATTTGTGCCGCCTGAGCCAATGGCAATTTTTGATTGAATAATATGATAGCCAGAACCGAGTGGATCGCTTTCGGGGTTTAAGAAAGTAAGCACACGTTGCTTTTGATATCCATGCATCAAGAAGTTCCAGAGGATATAAAGGAAGGGCACAGATGCACTGAGCAAACCGATAATTATCCGAAACCTTAAACCCGCCAAAAACAACACAAAAAATCCACTGCTGGCAACTAATATGGCGGTGCCTAAATCAGGCTGTTTGGCAATAAGTAGCGTTGGAATAGCGATTATTATAAAGCTAAATAGCGTATTTTTACTCGAAGGGGGCAAGGTAAATACACTTAAAAACCACGCCATCATCATAGGTAAAGCGAGTTTCATTACTTCAGATGGTTGGAATTTAACGATTTTTAAATCGAGCCAACGTTGGGCTCCTTTACCCATATCGCCAAATAACAATACAGCGAGTAAAAACGCAACGCCAAGGATATACAAGTGGGGTGCCCATTTTTGGTAAGTAAATGGGGATATTTGTGCGACGACAATCATCACAACGATGCCAATGCCAAGTCTAACCGCTTGTCGAATAACCATATCCATGTTTTGACCGCCGGCACTATATACGACGCACATACTCAGCGCCATTAGTGTCAATATTCCGAGCAATAACGGAATGTCGATATGAAAGCGAAAAAACAACGAACTACGACGTTTTTCGTGTTCAGTTTTTGCCATCTTATTCTCCGGCCTTAACTGTAGTTGAAACGGGCGCTACGATATCAATTAACGGAGCAACTTTTCGTTTACTCGGAATACCTAGTGCAAAATACAAATCCATCATTTGCCGTGCAATCGGCGCTGCGTTAGAACCACCACCGCCAGCATTCTCGACGGCAACCACGATAACAATTGACGGTGAATCAAAAGGCGCAAAACCAATATACATGGCGTTATCGCGTTGACGTTCAGCAACTTTTTCTACTTCATACTCTTCGTCTTCACCAAGAGAGAAAAGCTGCGCCGTTCCGGTTTTTCCCGCAGAACTATAAACTGACCCTACGAAGGCCGAACGGGCCGTACCGTTATCAGCATTTACAGTATCGTACATGGCCTTTAAAATGAGATCCCAATTTTCAGTTTCTACGTCATCAATTGGCTCACGGATTTTAACGGGGGTTGCTTGATATTCGCCTTGATTAGTGATCCCTGTGACGATCCTAGGCTCGATGACCGTACCTTTGTTGACCATAACCGATGTTGCCATCGCAAGTTGAATTGGCGTTGCCGTCCAATATCCTTGGCCTATACCAATAGAAATTGTATCGCCTTTGTACCAAGGTTGCTTAAATCGTTCTTTTTTCCATTCCCTCGAAGGCATATTGGCTTTGGATTCTTCTTTTAAGTCGATGCCAGTGTAATTGCCAAAGCCAAACCGATGCCCAAATTTACTAATTTCATCGATCCCTAGCCGATAGGCTAAATCATAGTAATAAATATCGCAGGATTGGCGGATAGATAATGACAAGTTAACATGGCCATGACCAGATGGTTTCCAATCTCTAAAACGACGTTTAACATCTAGGTTTGGAAATCGCCAATAGCCAGGGTCCCATATAGTGGTTTCGGGGGTAATCAATTTGTTATGCAAACCAAGTAATGCTAATTGTGGTTTAACGGTTGAAGCCGGTGGATATTGGCCCTGCGTTACCCGGTTTAACATAGGTTTGTCTTTAGAATTAACAATCTTAGAATAAAGTTTTTGGCTTATACCACTAACAAAGTAATTAGGGTTATAACTTGGATTACTGTACAGAGCTAATATTGAACCGTCGCGTGGATCCATTGCGACAATGGCTCCGCGATTCCCGTCTAAAATTTCCTGGGCCTTTTTCTGCATTTCAACATCAATGGATAGGTGTAAGTCGCTGCCAGGAATGGGCGGTGTGACACTAAGCTGTCTAATCACTCGACTACGGTGATTAACTTCAACTTCTTCACTGCCAGTTATGCCGTGGAGTTGCGTCTCGTAGAAACGTTCAATTCCTAACTTTCCGATACTCCGTGTTGCGGCATAGTTTTGAATTTGACTGTTTTGTTCTAAGCGATGAATGTCTTTTTTATTTATTTTTCCGACATAACCTACTGCATGGGTCAGAAATGAATCATAGGGATAATAACGCGCTAAACGAGCTTCGATAGAAACACCTGGAAACTTGTGTTGGTGAACACTAAAGGATGCAACTTCTTTTTCAGTCAATTTTGTCTTAATCGGCATGCCTTTAAAGCGACGCTGGTATTTTATTGATTTTTTAAACGCGCTGATGTGCTCTTCTGAAAGTTCGATAACCTCACTAACCGCAGCGATAGTTTCATCCATATCGTCGACGAGTTCGGGAATGATCTCCAATGAAAACGTGGGTTCATTGGTTGCCAGCACATTGCCATTAATGTCTTTAATTACACCACGATTAGGTGCAATCGGTTGGACTTTTATTCGATTGTCGTTAGACCGAGTTTGGTAAGATTGGTAAGAAGCGACTTGTAAATAATAGAGATTACCGATTAATACCCCCATCATGCAAACCACAAAAACAAACGAGATTATAGCTCGACGCGCAAATAAATTTGCTTCAGCAGAATGGTCTTGGATTTGATAGGAGTTACGGCGCATATGATTGAATTATATAAAAATCATTCTCTATGATAAGGATGATTATTATTTAAACTCCAAGCTCGATATAGACTTTCCGCCACGATAACGCGAACCATCGGATGTGGCAAGGTTAAAGGTGATAGGGACCATTTTTGTTCTGAACGTTGAATACACTCAGGTGACAAACCTTCAGGGCCACCGACAAGTAGACTGACGTCTCTGCCGTCCATCTGCCAACGACTCAGTTGCTCAGACAGTTGGTGAGTATCCCAAGGTTTACCGGTAACTTCTAACGTTACTATGCGATTTGATTGAGGCACAGCCGCTAGCATTTTTTCGCCTTCGGCTTGCAAAATACGAGGTATGTCTGCGTTTTTACCGCGCTTCCCGGCGGCAATTTCGGTGAGGTCAAACTGGCAGTCTTTTGGAAATCGGCGCTGATATTCAGCAAATCCGATTTCTACCCACTTGGGCATTTTGGTGCCAACAGCAACTAACTGAATTTTCATTTGGTCAGTCGCAATTTATTCGTCATTTGAGCTGGAGGCTTGCCAAAGTTTTTCTAATTGGTAGAAGTCTCGAGTGGCATCTTGCATCACATGCAGAACAACGCCGCCTAAATCCACTAAAACCCATTCACCTTCAGTAAATCCTTCAATACCAATCGGTGGATTGTCAGAATGCTTAGCTTCAGTTAATGCGTGGTCTGCAATAGATTGCACATGTTTTTTAGAGTTGCCTGAACAAATTACCATGTAATCGGTAATCGAAGATGTTTTGCTGACATTTATAGTTTGAACATCACGAGCTTTAAGACTGTCTATATTTTCTAAAACAGCATTTAATATTTCTTTATTTAACAAAGTAAGTTTGGCCTATTTATAATTAAGGTTTGTAATTTTACGCGTCACAGCCCGATTTGTAAAAGTGTTCGCGGATTTAATCCCAAATTAATGGTACAAACCTTATTTTGAGGTGGATTTTGGAAGCTTTCCAAATAAAAAGTCTTTTAACATGACCCAATCACCAAGAAAACTATAGAAAGGATAGGTAAAAGTGGCGGGGCGGTTTTTCTCAATAAAAAAATGGGCGATCCAAGCAAAGCCATAACCAAGTAGTGGCAAATACCAAAATACATAATATTGGGATGTGAACAGACCATAAAACAAAGTTAACAGTACCAATGTTGAGCCAACGTAATGAAGGGCTCGGCACATTGGTTTGCTGTGTTCAGCAAGATAAAAAGGATAAAATTCAGCAAATGATGAAAATTTTTGAGGGGGGGCATCGTTCATCTATTCATCTCCCTTTGTCGTTGGTACGCTTTTTCACTTTTGTTTCGAATTTACATTCATTTTATCTAAAACATTATCAGACAATAAGGTTAACTTGTTTGCCGCTAAGTCTGTATTGAATGACGTTTTACTTCTCTCTAAACATTAGCGTACCGCAAACATCGCCGATGGTGATATCTTCTAATTCTTTATAATTGCCACCGTCAAACAGAGGCTTGTTTTTTTCTTTTGTAACAAAAACCGCAACACCTTTAGATAGGCTATTTTCATTAACAATTGAATCAACGGCTTTGATCAAATAATGGCCCAATCCTAAATGTTGATGGTCAGGGTGAACGGCAATAAATGTTAATAAATGATAGTGGTCAAATGGGATAGCAGCGGCGACACGTTTTTCTTTTTCGATCATGTTTTTAGTGCTTAAATAGCCTGCGTTGATCATCATTTTTAAGCGCCAGTGCCAAAAACGTTCTGGTTCCAATCCGGTTTGCGGTTCAATTAAACACGCAACAGCGAGTAAATGTTCATCAGAATAGAGGCCAATCATAGGCTGTTCAGTTTGCCAAAAAGCCGCAAGTTCTTCGCGGATCGCAGCACGAAGACGCTTATCGTAATCTGGACGCTCACTTTCGAAAATATGTTTAAATACAGGATCTTCGTGATAAGCAACATAAAGCAACGAGGCTGCGAGATTAATTTCTTCTGCCGTTAATAAAATTGCTTTAATTCCTAAGTCTTCCGAGTGTTCTTGTGTAGCAGACATTCGTTTACAATCCTTATTCATTTGAGTGAACATAACGTACCAATATATTTTCAAATCGCCAAGTATAAATATTCAACGATTCACTGAATTTACAATTTTTAGTTTAAAACGGCAAAATATTTCTGAAGATTGGTTCACAATATGCTTTCTGATTGATAGATGACTTTGCTCCGTTCTAATCTTTTTATAATGGAATGTTGGAATGTTATTTGGCAGTTACAACGAGGTATAAAGAGGGCTAGTGCAAAGGTCGATTTTAGGGCTGGCTTTTACAGGTGTGGCTGTCAAAACAAGAAGTGAGGTCAATTGAAAAGAATTGACCTCACGACTTAATGGTTTCACGCTAACCTAAATTCCTCAGGAGGGGGTTAATCAACATAAAATTTTTGGTCAAATTTTAATTTTTCTGACCGGTCACCTAATTTGATATCAATATCAAACTTATAGATTTCTTCATTACTAAATTTCAGTTGTGCTAAATAATAAATAGCGTCTCCCTCTTTCACCTTGCTAAATGATAACGATTTAGTTTGGCCAAGTAGGTTTCTTGCTGTTCCGGTAACATAGACATTTTTTGCAGCGTCATTATTTTGATTGTCTAGAACGGAAATATTTACAACCCCCATATATCGACTACGCTGCAATTCGTAAGTTTTAGCTACCGTTGGGTTTAGAAAGGAGCTTGGAAAGGCGATGTAATGAATATCCCAATCACCCTTTACGACCTTTTGTTCTGCCGATACAGTCCATGACGTAAGGACCATAACGCAGATAAAACACAGTGTTTTTAAATTTATTTGACTGCTCATTAAAATACCATTTTTAACATTTCATTAACTAATATTTGAACAAACTGCAGTCCGATTAAAAATACAATTAGGCTTAAATCCAATCCACCAATTGGTGGAATGATTTTACGAATGGGCGCCAATATAGGGTCTGTTAGTTGGTGTAATAACGCTTCGACCGGATTATAACCCTGTGATATCCAACTCATGATGGCGCGGATAATAGTTACCCAGAAAACAATAGTGAATATTTCTTTAATCACAGTAAATAAACCAGCAATTAAAATTTCAGGAATTGGAAATCCGTTACTAAACAAGGCTTGGATTGCGACTATTTTTAGTGTCGCCACTAAGTAAACAAGTACAACGCCAGCCCAGTCGATACCGGCAACACCGGGAACAACTCGACGTAACGGAACTAAAAGCGGATTTGTCGCTTTAACTACAAATTGGCTAACAGGATTGTAAAAGTCAGCTCGAACCAACTGTAGCCAAACACGCAGAATGGCAACCATGAGATATAAATCAAATAAGGTTGAAATTAAAAAGTGAAACGCTTGCATATATAAAGTACCTTAATAATTATGATAATTGGCTAAGCTCTTTTGCTCTTGCGATATTTGCATCTAAAGCATCGGCAGATATGGCGGACAAATTATTCTGTTCATAACAACGGATCGCCTCTGCGGTTGTGCCACCGGGCGAAGTGACATTTTTTCTCAGTTGCTCAACTTCAATCGTGGCTTGTTGCGCCATTGTTGTTGCGCCAATAGCCGTTTGCTTGACCATCAGTTTAGCTTCTTCGTCAGAGAATCCTAGCGATTTAGCTTTTTCAATTAGTCCTTCCATAAACAAGAAAAAATACGCCGGACCGGAGCCCGAAATCGCCGCTACAGCGTCAATTTGTGCTTCTTCATTTAGCCAAACCGTTTCGCCAACACATTTAAATACATTCTCAGCAACCGCTTTGTCCTGTTCGATTACATCCTGATCAAACGTTGTTATGTCAGACGCTGAATAAATGCCCGTCATGCCAAGGCCTAATACTGACGGCGTATTTGGCATAGTGCGGATAAACCTAACATTGCCAATAATGTCTTTATAGCTTTGACTATTAAGACCTGCAGCAACGGTGACAACAAGTTTTGAACTAAAATCGACGCCGTCTGCCACCAACTCTTTAAGCATTTGCAACATCATTTGCGGTTTGACGCCAAGGATAACAACATCTGAGTGTTCGATAGCCTGACGGTTACTGCAATTTGTAATAACACCGAGTTCCGCATGTAGTTTTTCGTTTTTCTCTTTGCTTCGATTGGTGGCATAAATTTGTGTGGCTGGGACGCCAGCGTTAACCATACCAGTTAAAATTGCGCCAGACATATTGCCTGCGCCAATAAATGCGAATGTTTGATTTAATGTCATAAATAGTTTCTTGTCTTTTTAGTTTCTTGAGCCAAAGATGGCAGTGCCAATTCTTACCATTGTGCTACCACTCGCGATTGCTAAATCCATATCACCAGACATTCCTAGCGACAAAGTGTCAACTGTAGGATATTGATGTTGCAATTGCATAAAACAAGTGTGCATTTGGATAAATTCATTTTTAAGTTGTTGTTTGTCGTCATGTTGATCGGGAATAGCCATCAGGCCTTTTAGAGTCAAGTGCGGTAAATTGTTTATAACGTCTGCTAACTCTTCTACCTTTGTTATTAATACCCCCGACTTTTTGTCAGAGTTTGATATGTTCACCTGGATCAAAATATTCAGATTTTTTTCCAGTTGTTGTGCGTGATTATTGAGTCGAATTGCGATTTTTTCACGGTCAACACTGTCTACCCAATTAGCGGCTTCTGCTACGATTTGCGTCTTATTACTTTGAATAGGGCCGATATAATGCCATTCAATGTCCTTTAGATGTGCCAGAGCCTTATATTTTTCATTTAGTTCTTGGGCATAATTTTCGCCAAATATACGTTGCCCACATTCATATGCCGCTATAATGTTTGATAAGGGTTTGGTTTTACTTACCGCCATAAGTTTTACATTAGTTGCTGATTTTTCAGCTTTTTGAGCCGCCATTTGAATATTGTCGTGGGCAGTTGACAGGCTATTTGCTATGGTATTTATAAGTTCTTTTTCCGACATGATTTTTGACTTTAATTAACTCTAGGTTATTAGTATGGATATTACCGAATTATTAGCGTTTAGTGTGCAACATAAAGCATCCGATTTACATTTGTCAGCTGGATCACCACCAATGATTAGGGTTGATGGCGACGTGAGGCGCGTAAATATTCCGGCATTGGACTCGAAAGAAGTTCAATCGCTTATTTACGATATTATGAATGATAAGCAACGTAAAGAATACGAAGAAAATTTAGAAACGGATTTTTCGTTTGAAGTTCCAGATCTGGCGCGCTTTCGTGTTAACGCATTTAACATGAATCGTGGTGCTGGTGCGGTATTTAGAACAATTCCGGCAGAAGTGTTGTCATTAGAAGAAGTTGGCGCTCCTGATATTTTCAGAGATATTGCTGATAACCCTCGTGGTCTAGTTCTAGTAACCGGCCCTACCGGCTCGGGTAAATCAACAACGTTAGCAGCAATTATTGATTATATTAATGCTAAACGTCACGACCATATTTTAACAATTGAAGACCCTATCGAATTTGTTCACAACAATAAGAGCAGTTTAATTAGTCAACGAGAAGTACATCGAGATACGCACAGTTTTAGTAATGCATTACGCTCGGCGTTACGTGAAGATCCAGATGTTATTTTAGTTGGTGAATTACGAGATCTTGAAACCATACGATTAGCAATGACCGCAGCAGAAACCGGCCATTTAGTCTTTGGTACTTTGCATACAACATCGGCCCCTAAAACAATAGACCGGATTATTGACGTATTTCCAGGTGAAGAAAAAAGCATGGTTAGGTCGATGTTATCTGAATCTCTGCGCGCGGTAATTTCTCAAACCTTATGTAAGAAAGTCGGTGGTGGACGTGCCGCTGCTCATGAAATAATGATTGGTATTCCGGCAATACGTAACTTAATTCGTGAAGACAAAGTCGCGCAAATGTACTCTTCGATTCAGACTGGTGCAGCACATGGCATGCAAACAATGGATCAGTGTTTAATGAATCTCATTAATATGGGCTTGATTACACGAGATGAAGCATTAACAAAAGCGAATGACAAAAATATGTTTAGCCAAGGTTTTGGCGGCGGCGGATTCTAGGACGGAAATTATATGGATTCTATAGATAAAATTTTTGAAAAGATGGCGATGCAAAAAGCGTCAGACCTTTTCATCACGGTAGGTTTGCCAATAAGTGCGAAGATTAATGGCGAATTAACACCACTTGAAAGTGAGCCTTTGTCAAAAGACGAAGCTCAGGAACTTGTTTTTAGTTGCATGAGTAGCAAGCAACAAACTGAGTTTGAAACAACTAAAGAATGCAATTTCGCGGTGGCGAATGATGTCGGTCGATTCCGTATTTCGGCGTTTTGGCAGCGCGATCAAGTTGGTATGGTTGTAAGACGCATCGTAACCAAAATACCTGATGTGGATGAGTTAGGCTTACCACCAATCCTTAAAGACATGATCATGGCTAAACGTGGGTTATTGTTATTTGTCGGCGGCACTGGCACAGGTAAATCAACAAGTCTTGCCGCGTTGTTAGGCTATCGAAACCGTAATTCAAAAGGGCATATTTTAACCATTGAAGACCCAATCGAATTTGTTCATGATCATAAAAAATGCATCGTTACCCAACGCGAAGTTGGTATTGATACACCATCGTTTGAATCTGCACTGAAAAGTTCGTTGCGACAAGCACCTGATGTGATCCTAATTGGTGAAATTCGTTCCCAAGATATTATGGAATATGCACTGTCTTTTGCTGAAACAGGTCATTTATGTGTAGCCACATTACACGCAAACAATGCGAACCAAGCAATTGACCGAATTATGCATTTAGTGCCAAAAGAAAAACACGACAAACTTAAATACGATTTGGCCTTGAACTTAAGAGCAATCGTCGCCCAACAACTTATTCAGACATCTGATGGGTTAGGGCGTGTGGCAGCCATAGAAGTACTACTAAACTCTCCTATGGTTGCTGAGTTGATTAAGAAAGGTGATATTTCTGGACTTAAAGAGGTAATGGCCAAATCCAAAGAAATGGGAATGCAAACTTTTGATCAGGCATTGTTTGAATTGTATCAGCAATCTCGGATCAGTTATGCAGACGCCTTGCATCATGCAGATTCGCCAAATGATTTACGATTGATGATTAAATTGAGAAACAATGAGCAGACGGGTTCTGGTTTTCTTCAAGGTGTGACTGTTGACGGCTTAGAGAAAGACGAATAGAAATAGCCTTGTCATTCACAATTGTAATTTAGTTTTATTTACTATGCCGACGCACAGTCGGCATAGTTATTCTAATCGAACTTCAAGCATTATTATCCCTCTTAACTTCGAAACAAAATCCGATGAGTGCTAAATGGAACCTAGTTTGATGTGACTCTCTAGGCCATAGACGCTTAGCTAGAACATTGTGAAAACGTAAATTGCTGTGATAAATGCAATCGATAGGTCATTAAATTAGCTTATAACTAAAAGTGTAAAATAAACACAATATATTAGTGCTTTTATTCTAAAAATTGATTAGAATATACACTCTATTAATTTAGAGCATAAACTCAATCATTAATTTATTTTTAAAGGATAGCAATTATGACTTTCGCAGAACTCGCAACAACATTATTGATCACAGCAACTCCAGTAGATGCAGCGGCAATTGATAAAAATATTATCAAAGTTGAAATTCAAAACTCTTTACAATCAGAACTTAGCTTGATTAATTTTGAACACCAAGTAAAACCTGTATTTGCAGCTAAACTTGACAAACAAACATCAGTTAACGAAAACGCTGAATAATTACACCAGTTTATTAGCATTTCCATATATTATATGGTTCCAAAATGCACAATGGCTGAGTTTTTATCCGCGTTAGTTTTATCCTGATTTACATAAAGAATTATTAAAGAACCGTTTAGTTAAACGGTTTTTTTTCGTCTTAAATTTGGTGTTTAGTTGTTAACTTAGTAACTCATCAAAAGTAACTCACCACAAGTAACTCATCACAAATAAACTTAACTTAATCATCCACACCCGATAGAAATCCCAAATATCACGGTGGCTAGGTGCTATTACAAGTTAAGGAATGACTTTTTTATTCTTGATTTAAAATGTTCATGGGTAAAGCTAAGGAAGTCGTAGTTGCGTGGGGATGGCATATTTTGTCAATATTAAAGCCCAAATTTTGGACATAAAAAAACCGCTCATCAGAGCGGTTTTTTAAACGACTTAACGTTAAAGTGTTTTAGTCGCTTCAGATGTTGCACTGTTGGTTGCATTAGATGCACCAGCAGAGCGGCCTGATACCGTAATTGCAGGACGTGACTCGATAGCCATAGCCACTAAACTTTCACCAGTACCTGCTACTACAGGCGTTGGTTTTGTCATCGGCGCGCTAGCGAAGCCAATCGTTGCTGATTTTGGTTTAACAATTTCAGTTTCGACCTTAGTCTCAGCTTTTACAACTTCAGCTTTCAATTCGGTTTTAGCAGGTTCTTTTACTTCTTCAGCCGGTTTAGGCTCTTCCGTAATTGGTGCTTCAACTTGTTCTACTTCAGCTTTAGGCGTATCGACAACGTCAGTTTTCACCTCAGGAGCCGCTTCAGCTTCAGGGACAGATACCGGAGCATCGACGCTTTGAACTTCTTCAATCGTTTTGGCAGCCGGTGTCAAATGTTCATGCGTTTGATCAAATGTTGCATCAGACTCAGGATAACGACTTTCAACTTCAGCAGCTGTTTTGACAGATGCGAGTTGTTTAATCAATAAACGTTGTGCTTTAGTAACAAAGACTTTATCTGTTCTTAGTGGGCGTTTAAACCTATCTAAACCCGTCACTTTAACAACCGCTTTTTCTACAACTGGTTTAGCTGCTTCTGGCTGTTTTGTCGGTGCTTTTTTAGCAACGTCAGTTTTAGCAACTTCAGTTTTAGCAACTTCAGTTTTAGCAGGCTCTGCTACGTTGGTCGCCTTTTGTTCGTTTTGAACTTTAGGTTTAACGTTTTGTTTCGCCGCTACTGCCGAGTCGTCTTTTTGAACTCGAACACGCTTACGATTGTTACGACGCTGACGACGTTCAGCGAGCTTCTCTTCTTTCTTAGGAGCAGGCGCTGCTGTTTTGGTTGTCGTTGCATCTTCGTTTTCATTAGTACGAGGCGCATTCTTTTGACGATTGTCATTCTTAGGCTTATTCGTGCGTTCCTGTGGTTTTCTACCACGCGGTTGTTCTGCACGTTTGTCATCGCGGTCTTCGTTATCGCGTTTGTTGTTACGATTACGATTACGGTTGCCATCAGCATTTTGGTTGCGATTGCGACTGCGATTTTTATTGTTATTACGACGATTGTCTTCACGTGGCCCATTGTTGGTATTACGTGATTTATTTTGCGTCTTCTTAGTCGTTTCTTCTTCAGATTTGAATAAGTCAGTAACAAACTTAACAAGTTTACTAAATAAGCTTGGACCAGCTGGCTTAGCCTGTTCTGCTGCTTTTGCTGGAGCCGCAGTCGGCGCCGGAGCAACAGGTGCTGCAAAACCTTTTAATACCGGTTGTTCAATCTCTTTTTTCATCGGAATAACGATTTCTTGAGTTGATTCTGCAGTTTCAGGTTTGGTCACAAGTTTAAAGCTTGAGTCAGCAATGTCTTCATCAATACGAACACGCACAACATCATAATGTGGTGTATCCATATGGATGTTAGGGATGATCATTACGTTAACTTTATTGTTAATTTCGATGTGGCGAATAGAGTCACGTTTCTCATTTAACAAATAAGACGATACAGGAACAGGCACTTGCGCTTGAATTTGAGCTGTATTTTCTTTAATAGCCTCTTCTTCAATAATACGAAGAATAGAAAGTGCTAAAGACTCATTACTACGGATTGTGCCTTGGCCATCACAACGAGGGCAAGTATGTTGGCTTGCATCACCTAATGAAGGACGTAAACGTTGACGTGACATTTCAAGCAAACCAAAACGACTGATTTTACCAATTTGCACGCGTGCACGGTCTTGTTTAACGCTGTCTTTTAGACGGTTTTCAACTTCGCGTTGATGTTTTGGTGGTGTCATGTCAATAAAGTCAATAACCAACAAACCACCTAAATCTCTAAGGCGCAGTTGACGGGCAACTTCTTCAGCGGCTTCTAAATTAGTATTTAGGGCCGTTTCTTCGATGTCGCCACCTTTAGTTGCTTTTGAAGAGTTAATATCAATTGATACTAGGGCTTCAGTTGGGTCGATAACAATTGAGCCACCAGACGGAAGACGAACTTCACGTTGGAATGCCGATTCAATTTGCGACTCAATTTGGTAATGAGTAAATAAAGGTACGTCGCCTTTATAAAGCTTAACGCGTTCAACAAAGTCAGGTCTAAATAGTTCGATATGACCTTTTGCTTCATTAAATACGTTTTGGCTGTCGATTAGAATCTCGCCTACATCACGCTTAAGATAGTCACGTATCGCACGGAATACGACGTTACTTTCTTGGTGAATTAGGAATGGAGCAGGGCGACCGCCAGCAGCTTGTTGGATTTTATCCCAATGTAATAGTAGTGCACGTAAGTCGTATTCAAGTTCTTCATACGATTTACCAACACCAGCAGTACGAACAATTAGACCCATGCCTTTAGGCAATTCTAATTTGTTTAGCGCTGTTTTAAGTTGTGTGCGTTCGTCACCTTCGATACGACGTGAAATACCGCCTGCACGTGGGTTATTTGGCATTAATACCAAATAGCTTCCAGCTACAGAGATAAACGTCGTAAGGGCTGCGCCTTTTTGACCGCGTTCTTCTTTTTCAATCTGAATGATAACTTCTTGACCTTCTTTCACCACTTCTTTGATGTTAGGTCGGCCTTGAAATTTATAATCGTCAGGGAAGTAATTGCGGGCAATTTCTTTGAGAGGTAAGAATCCGTGTCTATCCGCACCATAGTCGACAAATGCCGCCTCTAGGCTCGGTTCAACTCGAGTGATAGTTCCTTTGTAGATGTTGGCCTTCTTTTGTTCATGACCTGGACTTTCGATGTCAAGGTCATACAAACGCTGACCATCAACCAACGCGACACGCATTTCTTCTTGTTGCGTGGCATTAATTAACATGCGTTTCATATATATAGTAGCTCTTTATTTTTTAGGGCCACGTTTCACACATTTTTACCTGCACTATTGAACACACCTAGGCGCTGTATAGTTTCTCAACTAGTTATTGCTTCATTTCAATCGTCTCGATTGTAATCAAGGGTTTCAAATTCTATTTGTCAGAATACTTCATGTGCCAATTGCTAAAAATGCTTTTGGAATACGTGGCACTGGTTAAATTAACGCCTCTTTTAGTTGACAGGTCTGAACGGTTAAAGAAGAGGGTAATATGTTACACGCATTACCGTACTTAAGTGGCGTGGAGGTTTGAGATTATGTTCCTGGCACCGATTATAGATGTGCGCTGTGGAAGTTTTCTGATATTATCGAGTTCTCAAACCCTGCTCCGTTACATGACTCTTACGTCCATTGAGTGAGGCAGTTCAATCAGTTGCTCAACTGAGCGCGGCCATTATCAGTCGCATTGCCAGATATAGCAACATAATTAAAGCAGTTTTTCATATAATTGTTGAAAAAATGACAGGTAATGACGTTTTTATGACCGAACAAACCACAGAATTCCCGAAAGTTCAATTTGTCGAAATTGACGAGGTTCATGAAGGGCAACGAATAGACAACTTTCTCATTACCAAATTGAAAGGGGTTCCTAAATCAGTTATTTACCGAATTTTGCGAAAAGGCGAAGTTCGAGTTAACAAGGGCCGTATTAAACAGACATACAAATTGTTAAATGGCGATGTTGTCCGAATCCCCCCCGTTAGAGTAAAAAGTGACCAAGAGTCAAATATATCTAGTGGTCTGAAATCTGTACAAAAATTGGAACAAGCGATCATTTATGAAGACAAATCTCTTATCGTATTAAATAAGCCATCTGGCATTGCTGTTCACGGGGGGAGCGGATTAAGTTTTGGGGTTATCGAAGGGTTGCGTGCACTTAGACCTAAAGAAAAGATGCTTGAACTTGTGCATCGATTAGATCGCGACACGTCAGGTATTTTATTGATTGCTAAAAAACGTTCTACTTTAGTGGCGCTACATGAGCAACTAAGAAGTAAGTCGATGAACAAAATCTACTGGGCATTGGTTGAAGGCGAATGGGATAAGTCAGTACGTTCAGTGCAAGAGCCCCTGTTAAAAATCAATACAAAATCTGGTGAGCGCATCGTTGTTGTTGATAGAGAACAAGGCAAAAGCTCATGCACTATGTTTGATGTTGTCGAACCGCTCGACGGCGCAACATTGATAGAAGCAAGACCGCAAACCGGTCGTACTCATCAAATTCGAGTGCATACCGCGTGTAAAGGTCATGCTATTGCGTGTGACGATAAATATGGTGACAAAGCATTTGCGGCTCGAGCGAATTCACTGGGGTTAAAACGATTATTTTTACATGCCAAGGAAATTTCGTTTTACCACCCTGTGTCTGAAACCACTGTGCGATTTGAAGCCGAATTGGAACCTGCTCTACTAAATGCAATTGAAGCGTTTAGGATTAAGTCGGATTAACCAGCGCTATAAACCAGTTGAGTAGCTAATACAAACGCGGTTCAAAAACGATATGATGAAAGTGCTAATAGAAGTAAAGTTTAATGGGTATAACAATTGAATTATTTCGTTTGGCGATTGCGATAACGTAATTAAAAAGAATAGCCATTAAAAAGCCACATCTTCATTTATTGAATGTGGCTTTTGTGATTTTATGTGGCTTGTTGTTCTAATACATGAAATCCAAACTGCGACAATATTTCAGTTAATTTAATTAAAGGTAGCCCAATTAATGTATTTGGATCGTCGCCAACCAGTTTTTCAAATAAGCAAATGCCCAATGCTTCACTTTTAAAACTGCCTGCACAATTATATGGTTTTTCTGCAAGCAGGTAGTTTTCTATTTGATCACGACTCAACGCTTTAAAATGAACTTCAAATGGTTCTACAATAGCCGTTGTTTTGCCAGTAGCAGAGCACGTAACCGCTAAACCCGTTAAAAAGGTGACTTTATTACCAGAGAACTCTGAAAGCTGCTTGACGGCATTTTCGTGGGTATGTGGCTTTCCTAAAATACGATTATCGAAAACCGCAACTTGATCTGAACCAATAATAAGGGCATCTTCATGACGTACTGCAACAGCATTCGCTTTTAAAATCGCTAAACGTTCAACAAGCTGCTGTGGTGTTTCGTTTAATAGAGGTGTTTCATCTACTTCTGGTTTATCCGTAACAAATTTGATATTAAGTTTATCGAGAATCTGTTTGCGAAATGGCGATGTTGAACCAAGTACTATTGTGGGTGTTTTAATTTTAGTCATGTTTTGCTCAGAAAATTAGCAATTTGTTAATTAATAGTGGATTATGTCCGGAGTTTAGCTTTTTTTCGTGTTTCGTACTATTTTCTTTTGACTATAGAGAACACTAACTATATTATGCGCGCCCTATGCAAATGGTAAAAATTCCTATCTCGATCGCACCAGCAAGAGCTGCGCTTAAACGAATGACTTATGACGGTATTATCGTTAAGAGTGAGTTTGTTCGTATTAAAGAAGTGGCAACTGTTTTAGACGATCACATAAACGTGACTATTGAATGTGGTATTGATGCCCAGAATTTAGTTGTGATTAAAGGCAACGCGGCTGCTAATTTAGAATTAGTATGTCAACGATGTGGAACGGGTTTAAAAACCCACATTTCTACAGAGTTCGCATTTACTCCGGTAAATGTGTCGGCTGAAGAGAGTGACGAACGGATACCAGATGCGTACGAAGAAATCGAACTAAATGAATTTGGTGAGGTCAGCCTCGTTGAATTAATCGAAGACGAATTAATGTTGGCGCTACCTATTGTAGCAATGCATGAGCTAAAAGATTGTCAACTCAAAGAGACTGACATGACATTTGGTGAATTGGCGCCAGAAGCGACGGAAGAGAAAAAATCGAATCCGTTTGATGTATTGAAAAAACTTAAGAACTAGGAGACGGCAATGGCAGTTCAAAAAAGTAAGAAATCCCGTGCTAGACGTGGCATGCGTCGTTCACATGATGCATTAACTGCAGAGAATCTTTCTGTAGATCAAACGACTGGTGAAACTCACCGTCGTCATCATATGACTGCAGACGGCTATTTCAAAGGCCGTAAAATTAAGTAAGCGAAAGTAGACTTAATTATGCGTGATATTCGCATCGCGCTAGATATGATGGGGGGCGATTATGGCCCCCGAGCTACTATTCCAGCAGCCATACGCGCTGTTGAAAAATACCCCTATTTACATCTATATCTTTGTGGTCATTCGCAAAGTATTCACACGTTTTTAAATAAGCATAATGCGTTAAATCATCCTCGCTTGACAGTTGTCCATACGGAACAAGTTGTTAATCAAGATGAACGACCTGATATTGCTTTACGTCGTAAAAATCGTTCATCAATGCGCAAAGCCCTCGATCTTGTTGAGCAAGACCAAGCGGATGCCTGCGTTTCCGCCGGAAATACCGGTGCCTTATTGGCGATGGCGCGATATGTACTAAAAACGTTGCCGTTAATCAAACGTCCCGCGTTAATTAGTTCACTACCTACTTATGAAAACGAAAAAGTCTATTTGCTGGATTTAGGTGCAAACATACACCAATGCCCAGAGACCTTGTTTCAGTTTGCCGTAATGGGTTCTGTGATGGCAAACGAAGTTGAAGGTATTGAAAACCCTAGGGTAGCCTTGCTAAACGTTGGTGAAGAAGAGATCAAAGGCAGTGACCATTTAAAGCAAGCTGCAGAAATGTTGTCCAAATGCAAACACATTAATTATGTTGGATTTGCTGAAGGTAACGATATTTTTTCAGGAAAAGCCGATGTTATTGTCTGTGACGGTTTTGTCGGCAATGTGGCATTAAAAACCATTGAAGGCGTCGCAAAGCTTATTATATCTAAGCTTAGAGCCTTAAGTGAAAAGTCTTTGTTTACCAAAATAATGATTGGTATCTTAATGCCAGGGATCAGAAAACTGTTTTCAAAGATGAACCCCGACCACTACAACGGTGCGAGTCTGGTAGGATTGCGCGGAATTGTGGTTAAGAGCCATGGTAATGCGTCTGCTAAAGCTTTTTATAGCGCGATTAAAGAAGCGGTAAAAGAAGCGCAGCGTCAAGTTCCACATAAAATTAAAGATAGAGTGGAACAGGTCCTCAAAGACGAGGAATAATAACAAAAAGTCTTAGCGACATTGAGAGGATTCATGTTTTCAAGAATTATAGGCACAGGTAGTTATTTCCCGCCTCATATACGTACCAATTCAGATTTAGAAAAAATGGTCGACACTAGTGATGAGTGGATCCAAGAGCGTACTGGCATGAAAGAACGCCGCATCATTGGTGAAGGTGAAACATTGGCATCAATGGCTGTTGAAGCGTCTAAAAAGGCGATTGAAGCGGCTGGTATAGACGCTGATGAAATAGATTTTGTTATTGTTGGTACTACGAGTCATTACCGCTCGTTGCCAAGTGCTGCATGTGAAGTGCAACGAGATTTAGGTCTAAAGTCAGGTGTTCCAGCTATGGATGTATCAGCAGCCTGTTCCGGTTTTGTTTATGCACTTAGCGTGGCAGATGCCTATGTTAAAACTGGGCAAGCAAAAAAAGCCTTAGTCATTGGCGCTGATTGTTTAAGTCGATTAATGAGTCCTGAAGACCGTTCAATGGTCATTTTGTTTGGTGATGCTGCTGGAGCTGTTATTGTTGAAGCATCAGAAGAGCCTGGCGTGTTGTCCACACACATCCATTCAGACGGCAACTACACAGAATTACTCCAAGTTGGAATTCCGACACGTGGTGATGAAGCATCAGTTCATACGAACTGGGGTTCTATGGAAGGCAATAAAGTATTTAAAGTTGCGGTTTCAAAATTAACAGAAGTCGTAGACGAAACGCTTGAACACAATGGTATTGATAAGTCACAAATTGACTGGTTAGTGCCTCATCAAGCGAACTTAAGAATTATTTCTGCGGTAGCCAAAAAGCTCGATATGTCAATGGATCAGGTTGTTATCAACTTAGACCGTTACGGCAATACATCAGCCGCAACTGTACCAACCGCGCTAGATGAAGCAATTCGCGATGGCCGAATTCAACGTGGACACAACCTAATGTTTAATGCATTTGGTGGTGGATTCACCTGGGCATCAGCACTGATTAAATATTAAGAAAGAGATTTAGATGACAAAAGCAATCATTTTCCCTGGTCAGGGTTCACAGTCTGTAGGCATGTTAGCAGACCTCTATGACAAGTTTGATGTTGTACAATCAACGTTTAATCAAGCATCAGATGCCCTTGGTTACGATTTATGGGCGTTAGTTAAAGACGATGCTGAAGGTAAACTTAGCCAAACCGAATTTACTCAGCCAGCTTTATTAACAGCGTCAGTTGCGGTTTGGCGTGCTTACGTTGCTGAAGGCGGTTCTGTTCCTCGTTATTTAGCAGGCCACAGTTTAGGTGAGTACTCAGCTTTAGTTTGCGCTGGGGTACTAAGTCTTGAAGATGCCGTTAAACTTGTTGAGAAGCGTGGTCAATATATGCAACAGGCGGTTCCCGCAGGAACCGGAGCAATGGCCGCCATTATAGGTTTGGCTGACGATTTAATTGCTAAGGCCTGTAGTGAAGCCGCTCAGGGTGAAGTCGTTTCACCGGTGAACTTCAATTCACCAGGTCAAATTGTAATCGCGGGCAATAAAGCTGCCGTTGAACGTGCAATGGAATTGTGTAAAGAAGCAGGCGCTAAACGTGCCTTGCCATTACCAGTTTCTGTACCGTCTCATTGTGCACTTATGAAACCTGCGGCTGATATGTTGGCAGCGGATTTGGTTAATTTAGAATTTAATACACCTGAAATTTCGGTGGTTAATAATGTTGATGTCAAAGTTGAATCTGACCCAGAAGCGATAAAACAAGCATTAATTAAGCAGTTATATAGTCCTGTACGTTGGACAGAAACCATTCAGTTTTTTGCAGCTGAAGGGATCACAGACAGCTTTGAATTTGGCCCAGGGAAAGTACTTTCTGGTCTAGCAAAACGTATCGATAAGTCAGTAAGTTGTGTGTCTGTTTCAGACAGCGATAGCTTGTTGGCAATAGTTAAATAAGAGGGATATAGATGTCTTTATTTAGTTTAGAAGGCAAAGTGGTATTAGTTACCGGCGCGTCTCGTGGTATTGGTAAAGCAGTTGCAGAGCAACTTGTTGCCCAAGGTGCGAAAGTTGCAGGTACGGCTACATCAGAAAGTGGTGCAGCGAATATCTCAGAATATTTGGGTGAAAATGGTAAAGGTTACGCGTTAAATGTAACGGATATCGATTCAGTTAACGAAACGTTAGCAGCAATTAAAGCTGATATGGGTGACGTTGACGTATTAGTGAATAATGCTGGTATTACCCGCGACAATCTTTTGATGCGCATGAAAGAGTCTGAATGGGATGAAATTATTCAAACCAATTTGACCTCAATCTTCCGTTTGTCGAAAGCGGTATTACGTCCTATGATGAAAAAACGTCATGGTCGTATCATTAATATCGGCTCTGTCGTTGGTACTATGGGGAATGGCGGTCAGGCTAATTATGCAGCAGCGAAAGCGGGTGTTATTGGTTTTTCTAAGTCATTGGCGCGAGAAGTTGCCTCACGTGGCATTACGGTTAACGTAATTGCACCTGGTTTTATCGATACAGATATGACTAAAGCGTTGGGAGATGACCAAAGAAAAGCGATTTCAGATCAGGTTCCAGCCGACAGGTTAGGTGATCCGAAAGAAATTGCGGCGACGGTTGCATTCCTTGCAAGCAGTGAATCTGGCTACATTACGGGTGAAACAATCCACGTAAATGGTGGCATGTATATGGTATAGCTATTGAAATTGTTTGATTTTGATAGCAAAAGGGTCGAAACTGTCATCAGGTTTGACCACCGCAATAAATAAAATTATAACTTGAATACGACGTAGTCATTCTTTTAAACTACGCGCATTCAAACATTATCTTATAAAATGATAAGGAAAATAAAAATGAGTATTGAAGATCGCGTAGCAAAGATCGTTATTGAGCAATTAGGTGTTAAAGAAGAAGAAGTTAAATCTGAGTCTTCTTTCGTAGATGATCTTGGCGCTGATTCTCTAGATACTGTTGAGTTGGTTATGGCTCTTGAAGAAGAATTCGACACAGAGATCCCAGACGAAGAAGCAGAGAAAATCACAACTGTTCAATCTGCAATTGACTATATCAAAGCACACGCTGAATAATCGATTTTGTATTTGAAATTGGGCAGCACACGCTGCCCTTTTTTTCGCCTCAATATAAATTCCGCTTGAGTTTTAAACTTAGAATACAATCAGAATCAATATTCTTGGCAGTTTCCGGAGAAAGAACGTGACGAAACGTAGGATAGTTATAACGGGTATGGGCATGTTGTCACCATTAGGTAATGATGTGGCAACATCCTGGAATAGTATGTTAGCGGGTAAAAGTGGCGCGCAGTTTATCGATCACTTTGATACGACTAATTACGGTACTAAATTTGCCGCCATGGTTAAAGGCTTAGAAACGACGGATTTTATTCCGCGTAAAGAAGCTAAAAAAATGGACCTTTTTATTCAGTACGGGATCATTGCTGCACAGCAAGCAATAAAAGATTCGGGTATTGAAATTACAGAACAAAACGCACACCGCATAGGTGCTGCAATTGGTTCTGGAATTGGTGGCTTAGGTCTTATTGAAGAAAATCATACTAAAATGCTTGCTTCAGGACCACGTAAACTATCTCCATTTTTTGTGCCATCGACCATTATTAATATGATTGCTGGTCATTTGTCGATTATGTACGGACTTAAAGGTCCTAATATCTCCATTACGACCGCATGTACCTCTGGTGTACATAACATCGGCCATGCAGCCCGAATGATTGCCTACGGCGATGCGGATGTGATGGTAGCCGGTGGGGCAGAAAAAGCTTCTACTGAAATGGGCATTGGCGGATTTGGTGCGGCTCGTGCGTTATCAACACGCAATGACGATCCATCAAAGGCTAGCCGTCCTTGGGATAAAGACCGTGATGGATTTATGCTTGGAGATGGTGCCGGGATTATGGTTGTTGAAGAATACGAACACGCAAAAGCCCGTGGTGCTAAGATTTATGCAGAATTAGTCGGATTTGGCATGAGCGGTGATGCTTATCATATGACGTCACCGCCTGAAAACGGTGAAGGCGCAGGTCGTGCAATGGAAAATGCACTAAACGACGCAAAAGTGAATGCTGAACAAGTGGGATATATTAATGCTCACGGTACATCAACAGCGGCAGGCGATAAAGCTGAGACTCAAGCGGTTAAACGTGTCTTTGGTAAAAGTGCGTCATCTGTGATGGTGAGTTCGTCTAAGTCGATGATAGGACACCTATTAGGTGCAGCAGGCGCTGTTGAGTCAATTGTGACAGTAATGAGTTTATTGGAGCAGAAAATAACACCAACAATTAATTTGGATAACCCAGATGTTGATTGTGACTTAGATTATGTTCCACACGTAGCCCGCGATGCGGCAATTGAGTACGCGTTATGTAACTCTTTTGGTTTTGGTGGTACAAACGGTTCATTGCTTTTCAAAAAGATGTAACCGCTAAGTATTAACAAAACGACTAAATAAATACAGAGTTTAGTGAATTTTGCGCTAAATTTTGGTACAAAAGCCCAATGGATCTATTGGGCTTTTTTTATGTCATTTTTTTGCTTTAATTCAGACGGATATAAAGTCGACCTATCGGACGACTGGTTTAAGCAACGTTCATTTTTGTACGGCGATGGCCACTTTACAACTGCATCTGTGGTTAATGGTTCTGTTACCATGCTTGAACAGCATATTGAACGACTGCAACAGGCAAACCAACGACTTAAATTTAATGCACTTAACTGGACTCAGTTAATCCATAATATTAGTGAGTTAGTCCAGAACACCCCTTGCGGTGTGCTTAAAATTCAAATTGACCGTGGTTCAGCGGTGCGGGGCTATGGTAATACGACTGAAACTAAGCCAACGGTTTTTGTGTGGTTAACGCCGATGGCAGATTTTTCGGCGTTCCAACAGCCTGTGGATAATCTTGATCTAGTAGAAACTCCGCTAAGTCATAATAGGATGTTAGCCGGACTTAAACACATCAATCGGCTTGAACAAGTGATGATTGCTGTTGAACTTGAACGCACTCAATGTCTTGATGGGCTCGTTGTTGATATTGACGGTAATTTGATTGAAACAAATAAAGCGAATGTATTTTGGTGTGAAGACGGTAAGTGGTATACCCCCGATCTCGAATTGTGCGGCGTAGCCGGTACGGTAAGGGAAAACCTGCTGGCGCAGCGTCAAGGTATAAAGATCACAAAAAGACTCGGCCAAGACGTTTTGGCGAATGCTGACGCGCTAGTTTTATCTAATGCGTTAATTAAGTTGCAACCGGTTCTCCATTTGGCTGGTAGGCGACTAGACTTAGAGATTGCCCAGGCCTTTATTAAGAAGTTTACAATATGACCTTGTTCTCCAATTTATCTAAACGACTGACAATTAAACATCGCCCAAGAACAATAAAAGTCTTAATGTTCGTCGTCGCAGTGTGCGCAATTTTACTATTAGTGTTAAGTTCAAGAGTTATTAGCTCCAAAGAACAACGTTTGCAAAATTCTCAACCAATATTATTCACAATCCAAAAAGGTGAATCTTTCAGTAAAGTATGTAAAAACCTTGTAAAACAAACGTTAATTACCGATTGTTTTGGCCATAAACTAGAGAACAAGCTATTTGGAACCGGTCTCAAAGTTAAATCCGGGACTTATAAAATCGAGCTTGAGCAGCATTTCGACGCTGTAGTTCAGCAGTTTATTGCAGGCAAAGAAGCACAGTTCAGTTTTATTATTTTGGAAGGTGAGAATGTTTATCAGGTGCTAGATAAGGTCGGTGCTCAAGAATACTTAACAGATGATGTATCAACACTTGACCTTAATTCGTTAGCTCAAAAGCTTGATTTACCAGAGCCACACCCGGAAGGATTTTTGTATCCAGACACGTATTTTTATACTAAAGGTACAACGGCCAGTGCGTTATTAAAACGAGCAGCATTAAAACAACAACAAACCTTGATTCGATTATGGAATGAAAATAATCACCAACAGATCCTTACAACACCTTATGAGGTGTTAATTCTTGCATCAATAATCGAAAAAGAATCTGCGTTAAAATCGGAACGCGATATTATCGCTTCGGTATTTTTTAACCGACTAGAAAAAAATATGCGACTGCAGACTGACCCAACTGTTATTTATGGTGTTTGGGACGAATACAAAGGCGATATTACTCGTCGACATTTAAAACAAAAAACAGCGTATAATACCTATCGAATTAATGGTTTGCCGCCAACACCAATTGCAAACCCAAGTGCCGAATCGATTAAAGCTGCGTTAGATCCGGCAGCCACCGATTATTTTTATTTTGTTTCCTCCGGCGATGGAGCCCATGTGTTTAGTCAAACACTTAAAGAACATAACCTTGCTGTAAAGCGCTATTTAGAAAAAACGAGAAGTTAATATGTCATCAGTTATTCCAGGGAAATTTATTGTAATCGAAGGACTTGAAGGCGCAGGTAAATCAACAGCAATTAGCCAAATTAGCCAACAATTATTAGATCAAGGTATTCACTTTGTTAATACACGCGAACCTGGTGGCACCCCGCTAGCAGAGAAAATGCGTGAAATTGTTAAGGCTGAAACTGACGAACTATTAACCCCAGAAGCGGAATTGTTAATGATGTATGCCAGTCGCATACAGCTCATTGAGAACGTAATAAAACCCGCGTTAGCAAAAGGCCTGTGGGTAATTGGCGACCGCCACGACTTGTCATCACTAGCTTATCAAGGCGGCGGTAGACAACTTCCGGATGACTTAATCTTACCTATTCGAAACGCAGTATTAAAAGGTTTTGAACCTGATCTCACAATTTTAATGGACATAGATCCGCGCATTGGACTCGGTCGCGCAGCAGAACGTGGCGCCCTTGATAGGATTGAACGTGAGCAAATTGAGTTTTTTGACCGCACTCGAAGTGTCTATTTACATCACGCGAACACTAATCCGCGAATAGTCACGGTAGATGCCTCTAAAGCGCTTGAAGACGTTCAACAGCAACTACAAGCCGTGTTGTCGACATGGTTAAAGAGTCTAAGCTGATGAATTTAAAGCAGCTTGCCCTGCAACCGCAACAATTGGCCCATGCCCATATTATTGAAGGTGCCGACTTACCAAAGGTTGTTGAATCTTGTTTACAGTTTACTGCTTTAATGCTTTGTTCAAAGCGGCCATTAAGCTCAGATACGCCCTGCGGCCAATGTCAAAGTTGTAAACTGTTTGCAGCCAACAACCACCCAGATCTTTTGTCAATTGGACAAGAAGGGTTAAGTGTTGGTGTGGATGAGGTTAGGTCTATCGCCACGTTTTTCTCACAAAAACCCCATATTGCAGGTCGGCAAATCGTACTTATCTATAATGCTGATAAAATGACTGAAAGTGCGGCCAACGCGGTATTAAAAACGTTGGAAGAGCCAACAGACAACAGTTTCATTTTATTAATGAGCGAAAATAGACATAATCAAGTGGCGACAATATTAAGTCGTTGCCAAGTGTGGGCCATTGATATTGATCAAAATACTGATTTGAAAGTCAAGTTTAGCGACATACCAGACTATGTAGTTGGTTATGCCGCTGGTGTTGAAAGCAAGTTAGAACGTTGGCGTGAAGATGGCGATATCGAACATTTTACCGCGATGTATCAAACCTTTATTCGATGGCTTAAAGGACAAGCAACAGCAGATGAATTTGTTGAAGTCTCCGGGAAACATGCTGAATTAAATACGTTTTTATTGTATTTAATCGAACGCAGAATTAGACAACTTATGTTGAAAAATGTCGGACAAAAGGCAATTGACGGGCATACTAAATTAACGCAATATCGACTATCTCGTAAAGAGTTTCATAACCTCGGTGCACAAGTCGCCTTAATTACTTTTATTCAAGAATTGGAATATTTGATTAGATAACTATGAACAGACTGACAATAGAAATAGAAGACGTAAAGGAATTGTTTCAGAGCTACATGCCTTTTATTAAAGGGGGTGGCTTGTTTGTTAAGAGCAATCAGCCTTTTAAAATAGGGGATGAAGTTAATTTGGTCGTTACTTTACCAGACGCATTAGAACCTGAAATGTTTACAAGTCAGATAGTTTGGATGAACCCGCAGGGCGCTCAAAATGAAAACCCAACCGGTGTTGGCTGTTCGCTTAATAATCACGACAATAAGATGCAGTTAAAGATAGAAAAGCTATTAGGGCCAATGCTTAATTCGCCTGAGCCCACTTATACAATGTAGCTACAAATAAGCGACGAACAAAGTAATTATGCCCCGAGTAGTTGTGAATTGAGTGAAGTGTTTGCATGTTGTAACGCGTAAACACCCGCTAATTAACAGTCCCATTACTATTCTCAAATGGCGAGTGTTAAGTAGTCTTAGCTATTTTGTAATACGTCGTCCGTTTATTTTCACTATCGCTTTATGTACCGCTTCAATATCCATTGGTTCGTTGACATTTTTATTGGTTGAAAACGTTTTATTAGAAACCAACTGACCTTTAGAAAACAACATGGATTTGTCTTTATAAATTAAGTGGAAATAACCATCACTATAATTACTCGCTACATCCGTAAATTGGACGTCCTCTAATGTTGAATCTAATAAGTTGTCACGAACAAATTCTGGACAATTTAGTCCTTTGTCTATGTAGGACGCCACAATGTTTTGCGCGCTAATAGGGACATCGCCAAATGATTCAAAACCGACAAATATTGCCGTTGTTCGATAAAACAATTGCTCAGATTTAGACTGGTAAAACAAAAATACTCTGTGGTCTGACAATTTTCCGAAGTCTTGTTCAATATCAAAGGTTTGTTGATGAATTTGAATGGTCAGTTTTTGCTGATCAAACAGTTTATTTATTTCAAGCGGTGTATCTGAATTGGCATAACGGTAAATACCCGGTAAGCCTGTATTCAAATTAAAGAGGTTGGTATCCATGTCGGTGCTAAAACTTAGCTGATGGCTGTGACTAGAAGCGATGTTGTTCGCCTGTAACCAACTTTTAACCTTTGGTTCTATCGACGCGTCCAGTAAATAAATGTGTAGGTTAGGTTTGTCTGTGACGTCACACGATGGCGCAATCGTCGGGCGCATTTCAAACTCCCGATTTGAAACAAACGCAAATTTACTTTTGTTTTGATTGTATTCATTAATATCGATTAGGCCATGACGAACCAACAAGCTTTTTGCTGTAAGGGGGTAACTTGCTGGGAACATTGCGCTTTGTTTTGCGATATCGGTATTTACCGTGGCATCACCCCATAAATGCATGGCGTGACTCAAACCAAAACAAATCACTAGGCCCGTTGCGATTTGATTTTTAAATCTATAATTTTGCAGTTGATTAATGCGTTTCCAGGTCAAGTTACTCACTAAAAATTGGTAACACAATATCCCGATAAACATGACTAAAAGTAGCACCCAATATCCGCCGCCTAAGCTAGCAAGATAAACGTCTTCTACTTCACTGAGTTGGTCAACTGAACTGGTGGATAAATGATAACCTAAACCACGATAGGCAAGGACATCTAAAAATAAAAAAAGCTGAAAAAACGCAGCCATAATCGCGCTAACACCACGAATATGCCGTTTATAAGGAAACAAGGTGATTACTGGAAATATCGTTAGAATAAAACAACTAAGCGATATAAACGCAAAATGACCCACCCAAGTGATCAGTAAATAAAACCAGCCAATGAAGGTTTCTGGTAGGGGGGAGCCAGAAAAATAAAAAAACGAAACGACTAATGCTAAAATTAAATTAGCAAATGTAAACCAGTGACCCCACGCCAGTAAATTAAACGAGCGTTCAGTGTCGTGTTGCCCTTGAAGGTTTATAACCATAACCCAACCGTATTAGTGTTTCGTTAACTTTCTTTTTGTATTAGTGCTGTTTGCCGCCAACCGACGCAAGTAGCGCCTCTGAAAAGCTTTTTGCGATATCCGCTTTTGCTTTTGCAGGCACATTTGAGTCGATGACATTACTAACCGCGTTGCCCAAAGCAATTAATGCCAAGTCTACAGAAGGTTTTTGAGTTTGTATTACAGATAATAATTCTTCTACTAAATTATTAATCTCTTCGTTTGAGTATTTTGATATGATTGGCATATTAAAGTCTGTGCTTTGTTCAAAGATGATAAAAAGCAATGCTAACACAACAAAATGATTAGGAAAAATCATGTCTTTAGAAGTAAATCAATTTTCTATCGCATTTTACGAAAAAAAAGAAAATACCGACTTTTCCACGAAGTGGGCGGTAATGACAGATAATAGTCTCGGCAAATCAGAATCGTTTGTCGAACAGTTGCATAATATCTATACCGCAAAGCCAAGTAAAAGCTTTGCGGCGTTCAATGAGGAAAAAAACACAGCGTTTTCTCAACGCTTGCACAGCTATCTGGCTAACGACGTAGCCTTTGATCATTTATCAAAAGATACGTTGCAATTATTCCAAGCTGAGTTAGAAAAATACGAATTTGAAGAGACGGGATATTTGTTGTTAATCGACTATGAATATGTTGCAAGTCGTTACTTTTTAGTTGGTGTAGTTAATTTGACGGATCATTATTCAGTAGACAGTGAATTTGGGATCAATCGCTCTCGTCATCTGGATTTAAATAAAATACAACTCGCTGCTCGTATTGATGTAAGCAATTTGTTGCACGCAAAAGATGACTTAAAAACGATTTCATTTATAAAAGGTCGTGCCGGTCGTCAAGTAAATGACTTCTTTATGGACTTACTTGGTTGCTCTGAAACAGTCAATGCTAAAGCACAAAGTAAAGAGTTACTTACTGCGATTGATGACTTTATGGCATCGGAGTCACTTGATCCAAAAGAAAAAGCCGAAACCCGTGAAAAAGTATACGAATATTGTAACGAACGTATTGCCAGTGGCGAAGATGCAGAAATGTCTGAACTTAACGACACATTATCGACACTAAGTAACAGTGAATTTAATGATTTTGTCGCAACCAAAGAATACAAATTTGACGATAATTTACCGTTAGATAAAAGTACTGTACGGAAACTGGTTAAATTGTCTGGTGCCGGTGGTGGTGTGTCCGTTTCCTTTGACCGCATCTTATTAGGTGACCGAGTTAACTATCAACCGCAAACCGATACGTTAACGATTAAAGGAGTTCCTGCGTCTCTTAAAGCGCATTTACTAAACGAATTTGGACTTGAGTGAGAAATTTAGAATGTTAAATGTTAAAGCAAAGATTGCTCGAAAAATTCGCGATAAAGCGATAATGCGCGCCAATACACGGATCATATTAGCGGGTAAAACCGCTAACGACTTTGATGAAGAACAACTTGAAGTGATCGTAAGGGAAGAAGAAGACAAGATAAAAGGCAATGCGAAAGAGCGTGGTCTTATGGCTTTGGCGGCCATGTTAGGACTATCACTTTGGGGATAGTGGTCGTATTAGGTTGTATTTGACCCCATTGGTCTGGGTTAACCTTAGGTCAGTTGCACGTTGATTAAGTTCAGATTTGGCAGATTAGTAAATGGTAGGGTAAGCATAATATGTTTCAACAAATGGTTAGGTTAACGTTAGCAGCAACAATTTGGCGTAAGTACCGTAATTATATTGTCGGTATTTTATCTCTAGTCGCATTTTGGTTATTGCTCAATTTTATTCATCAAGATTATTTGTCTTATGCGCAACTTGATGTTGAAGCTAATCAGTCAATCATCGCATATTCATATGTACTTAAATGGGGATTAATTTTGCTGTCGGCTGGGGTATTTATTCGTTACGTGAAAAAGCCACTGAGCAGTGACAAAAACAAAACCCTGCAACGCGAGATGGAAAAGTCACATAAGATCAACAAAGAATCGCCGGTATCGGCGGTTTCCGAGACATTAGAAAATGATCCGTTTGCAAATATTCGAACAAAAAAGTCGTTACGTTCAGAGGCTGATTTTGTTCTTGAAAAAAGTGCAGACAAGAAAAAATAGATAGCTGTAGAACGACTATTTAATGTGTAGTCATAAACCATAATCGATTTGTCGACCGACGATTATGGTAAACAAAAATGTCTTGTTTGAAGAGAACCGGGCACAAGAATAGCCCATACGCAGAATAATATCAGGCCTAGTAGTATTCCAGCTCGCTCATTATCATCAACTTACTAATTCTATCTTTAGACATGCTAACTTCGCATTCTTTTAACCGAGCGGATGCCATCATTATGTCGGGCAAAAAGGCTAAGTATTGCCACTGGCAATTGATCTTTTTGAAATTTTGAAAATATTTTATCGATTTTTTAAAACCAGCAATGGCGTCTTTGCGGCCACTTGATTCACTCGCTTCCTCAAGTTTAAAAATAATGCTGTTTTCCCAGGAAGTCATTTCTCGCTCAAATTGATTGTCGGCAGCATCTAAACAACGAAGATATTTTTTTTCGTCCTGTTTATGCTTACTCTGACAATTTTTGATTTCTACAATCGCAGTATCATTAGCGCGAGTGTCCGTCGAGATGGTCAATAATAATCCAACACAAACTTGGAGCATGACAATTGATTTCGTAAGCATAAATTAAAACCTCAAATCAGTTATGGTAATACTATTTTATAAGGTTTAACGATGGAGTGGTCGTAAACACCTGCTTTGATATATGGGTCTTCATCAGCCCACGCCTTAGCATCGGCTAAAGAATCAAATTCTGCAACAACTAATGAACCTGTAAATCCGGCTTCACCTGGATTTTCGTTATCAATCGCCGGGAACGGGCCAGCAACAAAAAGTCTATTTTGTTGTTTTAAGTCGTTTAAGCGTTTTAAGTGAAGTTCGCGAACGGATAGACGTTTTTCCAAACTGTTTTCTACATCCTGCGAGCAGATCATGTAATACATATAAAAATTCCAATTATTTGAGAAGTACGGATCTTGCTACAAATGACATAAAAATCAAGTCGGATGGGAAGACAGTTGCTAAATTAGTTGATAGCATGCTTCGCAATGGTGATCTTAGTTAACTTAAGGTCAACCTAAAATAATAATTATAATGATAATAAAAGGTAGTCTGTATGAGTGCGGATAGAGAGCATTTTTCGTCAAAACTCGGTTTTATACTTGCCGCGGCCGGCTCGGCTGTTGGTATCGGAAATTTAGTTGGTTTTCCTGTGGCTGCTGCTAAAAATGGTGGTGGTGCGTTTTTGTTTATTTATGCAATTTTTGTCATCGTTATCTGTTTGCCAGTCATGATGGCCGAAATGGCCTTGGGTCGAAGCACAAATAAAGACCCGTTAGGTGCCTATACTGAAATATCTGAAGGCGATAAGAAATGGAAGGTTGCTGGCTTAATCGGTGTCATAACGCCGTTTATGATTGGGGTATTCTATCTCGTAATAACAGTTTGGATATTTGGTTATTTGGCAGGAGCGATTACCGGAGATCTCGATTTACTCGCTAATCCAAACACCTTTGGTGAATTTATTACCGGTAAGTCATTGTTTGGTTACATGGTTGGTGTAGTTGCTTTGACGGGATTCATTCTGATGAGCGGGGTTAAGCAGGGCATAGAACGTGCTGCCAAAATTCTTATGCCGACACTATTTATGCTGTTGGTCATGTTAGTCATCTATGTTTTGACTCTAGATAATGCGATGGCCGGAGTGAAGTTTTATATCTTGCCGGACTTTTCTAAAATAACAGCAAGTGTAGTTAGTGGTGCCTTGTCTCAGGCATTTTTCTCATTATCTCTCGGTATGGGTATATTAATTACCTATGGGTCATATATGAATCGCAATCAAGACATTGCTGATTCTTCTAAGCTAGTTGCCCTAACAGACACAGGTGTCGCTTTTGTTGCTGGTTTAATGATAATGCCTGCGATATTTAGTTTTGACCCTCAAATCGACCCGTCGTCGCTTTCTGAGTCATCCATCTCACTTATCTTCGTATTAATTCCTAAAATATTTTTGTCGCTGCAAACCGACATAGGTTATTTTGGCGCAAGCGCTATCGCATCGGTGTTTTTCTTATTGGTATTTTTTGCGGCGATTACGTCACTTGTATCGATAATAGAAGTGCCAAATGCGGCATTAATGGAACAACAATGTATTAGCCGTAAGAAGTCGTTGGTGATTTTAGGACTAATGGTTGTTGTACTAAGTGTATTTGCATCTATGTCGTTTGGAATGTCAGAATTTTTTACCAAGTTTGTTTGGTATGCCGGGGCTGATAAATCATTATTTGATGTCATTTACGATGTATTTTACGATACTATTTTGCCACTTAACGGCTTGTTAATTTGTTTGTTTGTTTCTATGAGATGGAAAAAACACAACTTTAACAACGCACTTAAAGAAGGGGCTGCAGCTGGTAAACATAGCTTTTTGTTTAAATATTCAGATGTTGCGTTATCGACCGTCATTCCACTGATCTTATTTGTTATCTTTGCAAATACCGTGGCGTTGAAGTTTTTTGGGGTAAATTTACTCTTCTAACATTAAAGTGAACTCGATGATGTTAGTTATCGACTAGACATTAAAAAAGCCGCTATGATGAAATATGTCCAAGGTTATGGGAGATTTCATCTTAGCGGCTTTTTTTGAAGCGTTATTTGGCATCCAAATGAACTGTCGTTAGTAATGTGAGCGTTTAGGTATAAGAATCTTCTTCTAAGTCTTCTTCTGACTCATCATCTTCACCCATATAAACACCCCAACCATCTGAATAACCGTTGTGTTTTTCTGCGATACGTTTGTAGTCTTGTTCAAACTCGCTGATTGCTTCATATGTGACTGGGAGTTCTTTAGAAATTTGCAATTCTATTGCGTCACTCTCTTTGCCGCCGTGGTCGTATTTTCTGTTTTCAACCTTAACAATGGCTTCTTGTTCGTCAATTCGTCTTAAGAATATTTTCGCTACAGCATCAGCGTCTTCTTCTTTATGAAAAAGCGCAAAAAAATCGACAACATATTCTTCACTGAAATCAAATCCGGCGTCAAACATCTCTTGTAAAATTTGACCAGTTTCATCTTTGGGAAATTGCATAATATTCCATTTCTAACGTGTTAATTCGTAATAGGGCGATTGTAAGGCAATTTGCCGATAGGTGAAATGTATTCCACCTATCTGACGTAATTATTGTCTGTGGGTTCTTATATTGTGTTCAATAGGTTGACTTGAGCTGCTTCTAAAGGGATTAATATCTAATCCGCCTCTTCTGGTATAACGGGCATAAACCGATAGTTGGCTTGGATTACATGCGTCAATAATGTCACAGTAAATCCGTTCAACACATTGTTCGTGAAACTCATTGTGCATCCGAAACGAGATCAGATAGCGCAATAAGGATTCATGGCAAATTTTAGAACCAGTATAACTAATGATGATGCTTGCCCAATCTGGTTGATTGGTGATCAAACAGTTAGACTTTAATAAGTGGCTGTTGATGGTTTCAGTCACAACTTTTGGGCTGCTGTCGCTACTGTCTTCGACGTCGTCTTTGGCAGCAGAGTCCGCTAGTGACAATAACTGGTCATTGTATTGGTAATCAGTAACTGTTATATCAAGTCCGTCGATATTGGTGCCTGGCAGTTGTTGAATTTGGAACTTATTAGGATCAGAGACATCAAACAATTCAACATTAACGGGCGCTCCCGCACACAAACTTAAGTCTTTGGCCATGGTTTCTTTAACCGCTTCCCAGTCCGAAAACTGAGTTTGATTAAAGCTATTTAAGTATAACTTAAAGGATTTACTCTCAATTAAATTAGGACTTATGGCTGGCACCAAAAACTCTGCGATGGCAACAATAGGTTTGCCATTTGGGTTTAACCAACTTAGCTCATAACCGGTCCATAAGTCGTGGCCGTAAAATGGCATGGCAGCCGGAATGGTGAGTTGATCACGATTTAAGCTCCTTGGCACCGGTTGCAGTAACTTTGCATCGTACTGGTCGTGGTATTTGGTTGTTTTACCTAAAGTTAGCTCGTTTAAAATATCAGATTCGTTATACTTGTCGTTCATGTTTTCCATGTCGTTCATGTCGATTGGGCCAAGAGTTTATATACCGCTGGTATATTTGATATGGCTATTGTACTTAGGTTTAACTAGAAGTGAAAATTTTATGGACCAAGATTTAATTCAAAATTTGACGTCGTTAGTAACAAAGGCGCAGGTGTTGACAGCTGCACGAGGATATAACGACTTTGAACGAGACGAACAATGGCCGTCTCCTTGCGAAACCGAAGTTGACGGACAGTGGCAATGGGCACCGGTATTGCAAACCGAAGCCGGATTTGAGGGGGACTTTAGCAATGTAGAATCGGCCTTAAACATTAAAATAGATCAACAATTTCAAGCGTTTTTTTCCACTTACTTTAGTTCAAATATCCTTGCTAAACATAAAGATGGTGATTTGGAGTTATTGCAAGCTTGGTCTGAAGAGGATTATGCTCGTTTGCAACAAAACTTGATCGGTCACTTAATGATGAAACAGCGCCTAAAACAATTGCCAACTTTGTTTTTTGCGGTAACCGACGAAGAAGATCTAAATTTAGTTGTTAACAACTTAACGGGTGAAGTGTGTTTAGAATATGTTGGTAAAGAACCACATACCGTATTGAGTCGAAATTTGGCGACGTTTTTAGCCGAGTGTGAACCAGTTTAGTAAACTGGTTCACGGTAGAGCTATTTATTCGGCTTCTTGCACCATTGGCCAGCCGCCAAGTGCTTTATAACGATTTACCATCATACAAAATAAGTCTGCGGTTTTTTCAGTATCATATAAAGCTGAGTGGGCAGACGCGTTGTCAAAGCCTAACCCGGCTCGTTTACATGCTTCGGCCAAAACGGTATGGCCAAGAGTAAGCGCTGCAAATGAGGTGGTATCGAACGTTACAAATGGGTGAAAGGGTACCCGTTTATAATTTACCCGCTCTACTGCAGACATTAAAAATCCGTGGTCAAATGCCGCGTTATGTGCAACAACTACAGAGCGGTTACATCCTGCCGCTTTCTGGCCTTTTCTGACCATTTTGCAAAGTTCTTTGATCATAGTTGCTTCATCGACTGCGCCACGAAGCGGATTAAATGGGTCGATACCATTAAACTCTATAGCGGCTTTTTCGATGTTTGCGCCTTCAAAAGGTTCAACGTGAAAATGAATTGTTTCATCTTTAACTAGGTTTCCGTCGTCATCCATTTTTAAGGTAACAGCTGCAATTTCTAATAATGCGTCAGTTGTTTTATTAAAACCGGCGGTTTCAACATCAATAACAACAGGATAAAACCCACGGAAACGGGACGCCAATGTATTTGTTATTTGTGGCTCAGCTGGCGAAGTGGCGCTTGGTTGGTTTGGTGATAATTCGTCATTACTCAAGATTTTGGTCTCTTTTTATTGCAGTTTAGATTCAGCGAGAGATTGAAATTATCCCATTTTAGCGCTGGCATTAACACTCAATATTAAATAATCTTTTTATTCAAATTGAAGAATAAAAATAGTGGCTAAAAGTGAGTGTTCGGCCGATATAAATAAGTAACTATTGGCAAAGTGGCGTGGAACGTAAAACTGGAACGTTTTTAGCATGTCCACAGAGGTAATGTCTTCTCGTGGTGAAGTGTATGACAAATTCAGCCAGTGCAAATTAGCTCGCTAGAACATTTTCATACGCGTTTTTGAATAATACAAATGATTAGACGACGCAAAATGCGATAACACATTAATTACAATGTGACATGTTGATAAAGGTTTTTTAAATGAACAAGATACTTAAGCAACTGCTCCTTGTTGTGCCATTTTTACTTAGTAGCTTTGTGTCCTCAGCGGGCATGCGCAGCTATAGTGGCACCTTAGAAAACTCCAAATGGCAAGTTTCACAAAAAAGTCGGTTGCAATGCCAACTCACACATAACATTCCAAATTACGGGGAAGCCTTGTTTGTTAGTGAAGCCAATAAAATCTCAAATATGGGTTTTGAACTTGACCTTAAACGATTACCGGCTGATTATTCGTTAGCGCAGGTGATGTCTGTGCCACCACGGTGGATGCCAGGTAAGGGCGCAACACCTATTGCAGAACTTCAATGGCATCGTCAATTTAATGGCGACTTAGATGAAAAATCTGCATGGGTCATGTTAACTGAATTAGAAAAAGGGTATTTTCCAACGCTTTATTATGCCGATTGGCACAATAAGCGCGACAGAGTGTCAGTGGCATTGTCGGCAACTAATTTTAAAGATAACTATTATCAATTTTTGGACTGCATAGACAATCTTTTGCCGTACAGTTTTGATGATATTTCATATGCGCAATTGCATTTTGAAAAAAACAGTTCAAAGCTCGATAAAGCCTCGCGCAATAAATTGGCACAAATCGAAGAATACTTAAAACACGACAAAGACATTGAATTTATTTCTGTCAAAGCTTACAGCTCGTCGTGGGGCGGCAGGTATACCAATTTAAAAATGTCAGAAAAACGAGCCATGATGTTAAAACAATTTTTTGTCGATTTAGGTGTTGTCCAAGACAAAATTGAAACCGAAGGTTTTGGTGAGAAACGCCACATTGCGTCAAACCAAAATGAACTTGGCCGTGGTGAAAACCGCAGAGTTGTTATCGAGCTTATCAAGCCATAACCTCCCAACTCTCCTTAATAAACGGAGCTATGCCGTGACATAGCTCCGCTATCAATTACCAGGGTTATAGAGCTTAATTCATAGCTCAAAAGTCAAAAGTCATCCAAATTAAATTTAGATATAAAGTACAGTTGGATTATTCGCTTGAGTAAAGTAATGTCTTTAATTATATAAAACTTGGCAGTAACCGATTAATTGTTGTGACAGTTCATTTGCAGGTGATCGGGTTGTAAGAGCGTTTGGTCGAACGGATTTAAATAGCGTTTAACATCTTAACGGAGTAAGTGGTGAAGGATTTTGTGGAGTTAGGTTTACCTGACAAAATGGATATTAAGCGTCAATATAACGCGATGACAATCACAAGGAAATGGTTTGGGTGGCAAGTGATTTTTCTAACTGTATTTGCTGTTGTTTGGAATGGTATTATTTTTAACAACTATTTGAGTGTTGAAGCTTACAGTGAGTTGCCTTGGATACATATTATTGCAGGAATTGCTGTAACCTATTACGCCATTACTGGCTGGTGTAATGTCACCAACATTCATGTTACGAAGCAGCAAATTCAAATTAGCCACAAACCATTACCTTGGATTGGCAATAAAACCATAGACTCCCATGACATTAAGCAGTTGTACGTAAAAGAAAAAACCTCTAGAAACCGGAATCACAACTCGTACTCTGTTAGTTATGAAGTCCATACCATTACAAATAGTGGCAAAGTGACGAGATTACTTAGCGGATTGTCAACAAGTGAACAGGCGTTATTTGTTGAGCAAGAAATAGAAAAGTACTTGGGAATAGAAAATAAACTAGTTCGTGGTGAGTTAAGTTAATGAGCTGTTTTATTACGTTATTAGGTTTTATTACGTTATTAGGTTTTCTTAGCCGATATTGAAATAACAGCGGCGCCAAACTAGACACAATGTGCCTGCGAAATTAGCGCAGGTAAAAGAATACAAGGATGGTTTTATGAAATGTTTTACCCACCAAGTTGATTCCGTTGGAATATGTAAGTCGTGCAATAAAGCAGTATGTTCAGAATGTGCTGTTGATACTGGAAGAGGGCTTGCCTGTAGCGATTTTTGTGTTGAAGAACTGAACGATATAAATGTCATCATGGATAAAAGTAAACAAATTTATGGCATAGGCAATGACAGTAAATTACCGCCTACCGGGATCCTGATGTATATGTTTTTTGCCGCAGCTTTTATAGGTTTTGGCGTTTATCAAACAATATTGAAAGGACGCCCTGACTACTTTTTATTTGTAATGGGAACGGGTTTCTTAGTGGTAGGCGGATTAGCCTGGTACCGTAATAGAAAGTTAAATATCAACTGTTAGTTTTTATCAATTGTTGTATGGATTTGGTAACGAAATGGAATTTTGAAAAATGGAATATAGAAAAGAAAGCGTGATCTCAAGAGTGTTGAAACACTACTTATTGCCCTCAATTTTACTAATATACTGCCTAGTTGGTGCTTTTTGGGCCGGAGTCCCAATGTATAAAAAAAGTGGAACTGTTGAATTGATGGGTACAGAAGCCTTATTTTTGTCAATTGCCCCCGCACTATGGTTAATTAGTGATTTAGTTATGTATGAGCCTATTTTAAACCTAAGCAAGAAGCAAAGATTAGTATGGGGTACGTTGATATTCATACCAGCGGTCTATGTGTTTTGTAGTACGATTTTTTTCTGATCCCAACTGAAGACGTTAAAAATAAGTTTTTGTGGTAACTCCGGTCATAGTAACGCACTCATTTGACTTTGGAACAGCCTTCAGAATAGACTTGGTTAACAGATAGTTATTTAAATGTCTGGGATTGAAATTGGTGTAAGTAATGAGCTTTATATTGTTTTTGGCGATTGTTATTGGCTTAACTGTATTGCCGATAATGATTTCGGCCAAGATATTAAAGGCGAACAAAACGTCGTTTAAAGCTTGTTTAATTAGTGCTGTTGGGGCTGTTTCGGTTGAGCATTTCACCCGCACAGCAATTGAAAATCAGGGCTTTGCTGGATTAGCTGCGTTAATCATAAACGGTATACTTTTTTCTTTGGTGCTTGGCACTGGCTTTTGGAAAGGTTTAACTATTTCATTGTTAGCTTTGGGCGTACAAATACTAATTGGGTACATTTTTGTGGGTATAGGGTTATCTACCGGTACTATTTAGGTTACACCATTATAAGAAACTGCAATTTACGCAGTTACTAGCTTGCTTTTTATCTAAAGGATTGTCGTGATATCTAAATTACCTCGTTGGGTGGAATATGGCTCTTTTGTTCTTGCATTAGTTGCAGGACTTGTTAATTCCATAGGACTGTTGGGGTTTAAACACCAATCAATATCTCATTTGTCGGGCACTGCGACCCTTTTAGGCACCGGGATTATTAACTCAACGTATTCTGATGTTTTTCATTTGCTTGTGGTACTTATTAGTTTTTTAGTGGGCGCGGCGGTTTCTGGATATTTCCTAAGTAGTGGCGTTGTAAAATTGGGACGTAATTACAGTCGATTGCTTTATTTTGAAGCAATTTTGTTGCTTTGCTCGATTTATTTTTTAACAAATGACACGTTACAAGGACACTATTTAGCCTCTGCCGCATGTGGACTTCAGAACGCATTGGTAACTACTTATAGTGGCGCAGTCATCAGAACGACTCATGTCACTGGCCTATTTACCGACTTAGGGATCATGTTGGGTGCAAAACTAAGAGGCGACGAATTTGATAAACGTAAAGCACTATTGTTTCTGATCATCATTGTCGGGTTTATTTTAGGGGGCGCATTAGGGGCTTATTTTTTTGTAATGTTCAGGTTTAACGCATTATTTATCCCAGCGATTATTTGTGCGCTACTGGCTTTGGCATACTCAATTTACAATGCAAAAATAAGTCATTCAGCGGTCGAAATAAACGATTAAGGTTCAATCGCTGACGGGTATTGGTTTATAAAAGGGTTGCAGTAGGGTGTTCAATGGTGGAATTCAGAAAAGTGAACATTGATCATGTCAGAACTTAAGCATGTATATGCTCAAATGTGGGCGGACTCCATAGACAAATTTAGTCATAATGAATGTGAGTTAGATCCTCTAATTAACAATAACTCCGATATGCGACGTGGCATAACGGTATTATCTTATTTCGACAAGGTCGTTGGAAATAATATATTGAGTTTTCTCGATGAATTAAGAACTATTGAACCTGAGCAATATTATTACCCCGCAAGCGATCTCCATTTAACGATTTTGTCGATTATTAGCTGCATAGATGGATTTAACTATTCGGATATTGACGCCGATGCTTATTCAAATGTGTTTAAAGCAGCAGTAAAAGACACCGGTCCATTTAAGGTGCATTTTAAAGGCATTACCGTTTCACCATCGTGTATTTTAGTTCAAGGCTACCCTGATTTTGAACCGTTAACCAAACTCAGAGATTCATTGAGACAAAGGTTCAAAAAAGCTTTTATTGAAACGACTATTGATTCTAGATACAAAATTTCTACAGCCCATACGACGGTTGTACGTTGTATCTCCCCCTTTAATAATAGTGCGGCTATGATCAATTTATTACACAAGTACAAGGATTATGATTTTGGGACATTAGAAGTCGAGTCAGTCGAACTTGTTTTTAATAACTGGTATCAAAATTCTTCAATAACAAAATCGATTTCGAGCGTAAAACTAAAATAAAATTTGAGCGTTGGGCTATTAATTAGCGACGGACACGTGATAGTTTGCCACAACGGTGCTCTGCCTAAGCAGAACATATGTATTGTTGATAAAAAGCTTTTGTACAGGAAGTTAACACTCAACATGGCCATAACTGCCTAAATTGAAAAACAATTAGAGAGCGTCGTTTAATGTCGACTGAGAGGGTAAACTACATTCAAATTGAGTTTAAGACAGTCGAGTTTATTGGTAGGTTACTCAGTTGAGAATGGTCAGTTTTAATTAAAATTTAAAGGAAATAAGAAAAAGTAAATGGATGAGATTAAAAACGTATTACTCGTTATTGTTGGCTCGTTAGTTTTAATTCTGTGGGCTAATCTTTCTGGGGCGAGTACCTTAAAAAACGCTTTTGACAAACAAAAAAGTAATATTCAGGTTAAAGGCAGTGGCAAGGTTATTCATATTTTACCCGACGACAATAAAGGCTCGCGTCACCAAAAGTTTATCTTAAAATTAGACACTGGCCTGACAATATTAATAGCGCACAATATAGATCTTGCTCCTAGGATAAAATCAATATCTAAAGGGGATACAGTAAAGTTCTATGGTGAATATGAGTGGAACAGTAAAGGTGGCGTTGTGCATTGGACACATTTAGACCCAAATAATCGCCATGTGCATGGTTGGCTCAAGCATAAAGGCAAAACATATCAATAATTCAAAAACGGTTTCGTTTTAAAGGATGCGCTTTATGGATAGTTCGACAATGATGCTTTGGGGTGTTGTTTTTAGTGGCTTAGGCCTTGGCTATTTTTCATATGGAAAGAAGCAAAAGTCGTTAGTTCCTTTGTGCTGTGGTTTATCACTTATCATTTATCCCTATTTTATGACGAGCTTATCAAGCTTACTGATTGTTGGCGTTATTTTGCTGGTGGCCCCATATTTTATAAAGTTTTAATTCAATTAGTCGTTTTTGAGACATGTTGGAGGGCACCCAATAAAACTTCTCCAAAAGCTGAAACTGAATGTTCGACTTAAAAGACAAATCAAATAACCTATAAGAAGTAAATTAAATGTTTAGCGGTGTTTAGTCGATTGGCACGGGTCGCGGTGTTTCTTTTGGTGTTCGTGTTGAACATATTGTGATGGACTGACGATGAGGATATGGTTTTTATATTGAGGTCGCTGTTATATCAGTAACTTAGTTTTAGAACAAATATTTGTAAAATTGACTAGCGGGTGTTGTTACGTATATTTTTAATGGGTTAGAAAAGTAATTATTAATGGGAAAAGCATAAACTTAAAATGCCTAAAGTTAATTTAGATAATGTTAAAACCTTTCAGACACCTGAGTTATTTGCAACTTGGCTGGAACAGAACCACGATACAAAGACTGAGTTGTGGTTAAAAATTTTTAAAAAATCCTCCAAAATACCAACAATTACTTGGGGTGAAGCGGTAATTGAAGGATTATGTTGGGGCTGGATTGATGGCGTTAAAAAGTCGTTAGACGATGACGCTTATCTTCAAAGGTTCACGCCAAGACGACAGGGCAGTAATTGGTCAAAGCGGAACACGGAACATGTAGAGAAGTTAATTCGTGACGGTCGTATGCAAGAGTCAGGATTAATCCATGTCCGTTTAGCAAAAGAAGATGGAAGGTGGCAGGCGGCTTACGCGCCACAAAGCGAAATGGTCATCCCCGATGATTTTTTAGCCGCACTTGATGGTAATAGTAAAGCAAAACAATGCTTTGAAACGTTAACAAGATCTCAAAAATTCACAATATCGACGGGTTTACAGACCGCTAAAAAACCAGAAACAAGGCTTAAACGATTTAACCAATTCTTGTTAATGCTAGAGCGTAATACAAAGCCATCTTAAATTATTAAAGGGGATATTATTCGTTGCGAATTATGTTTTTTATTTGGATACAGGGATTAGATAATTGCCAAACAATTCATCACTTAAAAATTTAGTTGTCTCAACCACGAGATTAACAATGTTTAATGTCACCGAACTTTCTGATTTTGCTTGGTCAGAATCAGAATTAACCTCATCTATTTTGACATTGTTGACCCCAAACGTAGTGAAGTCGTTACCGCCGAATTTTCAAAATATTAAAACCACAACAGCAGCAAAAAATTGGTTAGACGAAATGGTGTCACAAAGTCATCTTTTTACTGTATGTTTACGAGATACAAAGTCAATTATTGGTTTTGTATTTTTGTCAGAGTGGGACAACCAAAACGTACATTTAGGTTATTTGCTGGGTGAGTTGTTTTGGCAACAAGGCTATGCCAGTGAGTTTTTATCGGGATTTATCACTGATTGCCGCGATAATCACTTAGTTAAATCGTTAATCGGAGGGGTTGAGGCCGCCAATGTTCCATCCGCTAAGTTATTACTTAAACTCGGATTTGAACAAAGTCATACGACCGAAAACGGAGTTACTTTTTATCAAAGACAACTTTACTAACTTGCAATTAAAGTAAGGGGAGTTCGTTGTATAATCTTCAAGATGGAGTTACCCCTCAAATTGTTTATTAACGTTAAACTTATTTACGTAACGTTTATTGGCAAATATTGGCAAAATCAGTCCATTTGTATTTTTAAATGACCTCTGTGCCAAATCAATTTCTAATTGTTATTCATAACTGTTTCATTTTCATAATATAAACATATTTCATTCGATTCAAATTACGTTACATAAAATACCTGCTAAGCTTAGTTAACAAGAAGTTGTCTTAACTGAAGGGACAATTGGTTAAGTGTTACGGTCGTTTTGTTGCAAATGCGATGAAGGTAATCGGCTTTGTTTCCATTTGTTTTATTATCAGAGTTGTTAATGCTATGCCCTTTAAAATTGAAAGTGTTCGCCATTTAGGTGTTCTAAAAGTTATCTATAGTGGCGCTGTTACGTTGGATGAAAGGATCAATGTCGTTCATTCTTTGTGTGTTGATCACTATGATTCGACTCGATTTAGAATTTACATTGACGCTAGGTTAGTCGACTACCAACTCTCAGTTGCGGAACAAGAAGTTTTTGGCGCTTATATAGCGTCACGAGAAGAATTTAAAGACGCACTCGTCGCTGTCGTTGTTAATGATGGGCAAGTAAAAAACAAAAATATTATTACCAAATCATCTAAATCTGGCCAAATAATTAATATTTTTGATAATGAAGATGATGCATTGCAGTGGTTAGTATCACAATCGGTTTAATTTGAATACGTTTATCTAACTAACTTCACTATTCTTACATCCTCATTAAGCTGAAAAATTTCCTATTTTGCACTGAATATCACGCTGCAATTATTTAATATTGCAGTCTTACGTTATATAGTCACTACAATATTAGTTGTTGATTAGGAGTGGTGAAAACTGTGAATGTATTGTTAGTTTTTTCTGGCATTTTGAGCGCAGTTGCCGCGTTGTTGCATTTAGGGTGTATCTATTTTGGAGCACCTTGGTATCGAATTTTTGGTGCCGGGGAACAAATGGCACAATTGGCCGAACAGGGCAGTTTGCAACCCACAATTATAACATCAGGTATCACAATGGTATTGGCGATATGGTCTCTGTATGCTTTCTCTGCTGCGGGCATCATTGGTAAATTACCCTTTATGCGTTTAGCTCTCGTAACGATTACTGCTTTATATTTATGTCGAGGAATTGTTGGACTCTTTTTGATCTTTTACCCAATTGGCCGAACTCCACAGTTTTGGTTATGGAGCTCCGCAATTTGTTTATTGATCGGAGTGGTTCATCTTTTAGGCGTGAAACAGCAATGGCGTTTGCTATAACCCCAGTTGTAATGTTAAACGCACGATTAATTATGCTCATTACATCAAATCAATTAGGACATTCATGGATTCTCTATTTACCGTCATTTGGGTAACGTTAGTTGCCGGACTTGCAATGCCTTTTGGTGCTTTTATCGCGAATATAGAAAATGTAAAACCACAATGGTTAGAAGATGAGATCAGACATTTGGTTATGGCATTTGGAGCTGGCGCATTATTGTCAGCGGTGAGTTTGGTTTTGGTTCCAGAGGGGATAGTTGAATTAAAACCTTTGACCGCAGCCGCATTTTTTCTGGCCGGCGGCCTAAGCTTTATGGCACTGGATATTTTATTAACAAAAATCGCAACACCAGCCAGTCAGCTAGCCGCCATGCTTGCCGATTTTATTCCAGAATCAATCGCATTAGGCGCGGCATTTGTTACCGGGAGTAGTAGTGCTTATTTATTGGCGGGATTAATCGCATTACAAAATTTACCAGAGGGATTTAATGCGTTTCGAGAGCTCAAAGAGTCATCGTCATATAAACCATTCAAAATTATACTGCTTTTTGCCACCATGGCTTTATTGGGGCCGGTTGCAGGGAGCATAGGTTATCTCTATTTAGCCGATTCAATTACGACGATATCAGCGATAATGTTATTTGCATCGGGCGGAATTTTGTATTCAATTTTTCAAGATATTGCCCCGCAAGTTAAACTGGAAAAACATTGGTTACCTTCAATGGGAGCTGTACTTGGTTTTATGTTTGGAATGGTAGGGCAAATGCTCGTTTAATGGTTTACGACTAGAACAAGTGTTATTGCCACATCTGCTCTATTCTGTCTTTATCTCGTTTTAGCTGCCTTATTTGAAATCGCATAGGGGAAATAGCCGAAATTAATTCGGTGGGTAAACTCGCTGAAATGCTAGTCAAAGTTGAACTCGATTGATTATTTTCTGCGGTCATGATGCTCGCGACATACTTCGCCATCAGTGGTCCAGTCGTTAATCCCCGGGCACCTAAACCGGTAATGGTATAGAGGCCTTTGGTTGGGTTAGTATGATAACCGTCCGGATCAACGAGGTTGTTGGGCGCTAACTTATCTTTGCGCATTAATTTTCCATTGTTTTTATCAATATTTTTTAGTACCCAATTATTTGGAAAAACTTCACCAGCAATGGGTAAATGATCAATGGACGTTGCTCTAATACATGCACGGTCGGCGATAACATCATTTTTAGACAGCGAGTGTGCCCAATGTTGCTGCTCGTATACCTGTTTAACTTGCAACACATTATGGTCAGTTTCGGTTTCCCTTACTTCAGTATTGGCATCGTTGTGACGGTAAGTCGCACCAAAACATTGATACTCGCCCTGTGACGGTGTGACGTAGCCTTTGTGACATAAGGTTGTTTTTAGTTTATTAAGTGGCGTAGTTGTCGATAGTTGACTGACTTGACCTCGTATAGGGTCGATTGAAATGTGCTTGGTTTGTTCAAACTTTGACGACAAGTGACCTGCGCAAATCGCAACCGCATCGTATTTTTGTGCGATTGAGTGGTCATCACACCCTAAGCCCCATCGAGCACTATGGGGGTCAACTATTGTGGTTAACTTATCTCCTTTGCCGTTTGACGTCTTGGTTGCAGTTTCGTTGCTTAATGTTGTAATTCGATGATTTAAATGGACATTAACTTTGTGTTTAGAAGTCAAATAAGACAATGCATTCTGGCAAAAAGAAAATGGTTCCAGCCACCCCCCTTTAGCAAACCATAAGGACGAATAAGGCAACTCTAAGCCAGCTAATCGAGATGACTCAATGTCGTCTACGAACGTACACACCTTTGGGAAAAATTCAGTTATTTGTTGGTATCTCGATTGCAAATCTCCAGTGAATGCCTGTTGCAACACCCCAGTTTGGTAAAAATGTTTAGTATTGGTGTGTTGTTCCATTTGCAAATAAAAATCCAAAGCATATTGATAAGCAGCGCAATTTAACGCTGCAAGCGGGCTGTTTTTACCTTGCAATAATGGATAAACCGCACCTTGACGATTGCCCGATGCACCCTGAGCAATTGCGTTATCAGCACAATAAATGTCTATTAAGAGTTTTGGGTTTTGCTGCAATAACTCATATGTGAGACAAACCGCAGCAATACCGCCGCCAATAATGGCCACATGTTCTAGATTGGAAATGACGCTGTGTCGGTGTTCTGGTTTAAGCATGAGCTATTTCTGACAATTCCTGCTACAAAATAATTAATAAATTGAAATTACTAAATGCCAGCCAGTATAAAGATTTTTAATCAAAATATTCACGATTTATTGGTCGTTTATGGATGATGATTTACGAAACCGATTTTGAGCGCTTTTTGTTAACAAATTATTTAGTTTTTAAATTGCCATTTAAATAACCTTTCAAATAACGGTGGGGACTGTTTGGCCCGACTTTATTTTCCTAATTCTAATTTATATTTAGAAAAACTGACCTTTGATATTAAACGTGGTCAATTTACGCAAAAAAATGAATATCGTATGAAACTGGAGTAACTAGATGAAGTGACATACAAGACATAAATACAGCCCCAAAAACGTGTTTTAACGAAATGGAATAGGTTATTTAAAAATAATACATGGGCATTGAAAAAATATTTAGGTGTCACAAAGTCGTGTTCAAATTGTCATAAAGCCGTTATATCATTGTCACTTGGACAATTTTGTATAAAAGTTTTTACAGTTGATTTAGGTAAAAATACAAAAAAAAGTTTCAGCTAACACTTGTTCGCTGAAATAAGAGCAGTTAACATTAAAAACAACGTAATATACCGCAAAATTATTAAAGTTATAAATTGGATTAAATATGAAAAGAGCAGTCATCACTGGCTTGGGCATTGTTTCTAGTATTGGTAATAACAAACAAGAAGTATTGGAAAGCTTAAAGATTGGAAAATCTGGCATAAGTGCATCAGAGCAATTTAAAGAATATAAACTTCGCTCCCAAGTATGGGGAAATATCGATATTGATATTTCTGAACATATTGACCGTAAAACAATTCGTTTTATGGGTGAAGGCTCAGCATACGCCTATATCGCTATGCAAGAAGCTATCACGGATGCGGGATTATCAGATGAGCATGTATCTAACCCTCGTACTGGCTTAGTGGCAGGTTCTGGTGGCGCATCTTCAAAAAATCAAATTTTAGCGTGTGATACTTTAAGAGAACGCGGTGTTAAGCGTGTTGGTCCATACCAAGTTCCTCGTACAATGAGCTCGACCTGTTCTGCAACATTAGCGACGCCTTTTAAAATAAAAGGGATTAACTATTCAATTAGTTCTGCTTGTGCAACATCGGCGCACTGTATTGGACACGCTTTAGAGCAAATTCAACTTGGCAAGCAAGATATTGTTTTTGCTGGTGGCGGCGAAGAAGTCGATTGGACCTTAGCGGGTTTATTTGACGGCATGGGTGCATTGTCTACTAAATACAACGATACACCTGAGCATGCATCTAGAACATACGATGCAGACCGTGACGGATTTGTCATCTCAGGCGGCGGCGGTATGGTCGTTGTTGAAGAGTATGAACACGCTATTGCACGTGGTGCAAAAATTTACGCTGAAATCGTAGGTTACGGCGCAACTTCTGACGGTTTTGACATGGTTGCTCCGTCAGGTGAAGGTGCAGAACGTTGTATGCAAATGGCATTATCAACGGTTGACCAACCAATTGACTACTTAAACACACACGGAACAAGTACACCGGTTGGTGATGTTAAAGAACTTGGCGCAATCCAAAACGTATTTGGTGGAAAATCACCACTTATCAGTGCAACAAAAGCGATGACGGGTCATGCGTTAGGCGCGGCTGGTGTTCACGAAGCTATCTACAGTATATTAATGATGGAAAACAGCTTTGTTGCACCATCTATTAATATCAGCAACTTAGACGAAAAAGCAGAAGGCTTGAACATTATTACTGAATTCACAGAAGCAAATATTACGACAGCAATGTCAAATAGCTTCGGTTTTGGTGGTACAAACGCGACGTTAGTATTCAAAAAAGTATAGTAATTAAGTTAAAATTTTTGACTATATAAAATAGCGCAAAGCACTGAATTAAAAACCCGAAACAAGGTAAACTGTTTCGGGTTTTTTAGTATTAGCGAACTGGTAATTGCATAAATGAAATTTTTGATAGACGAAAACATTCCCTACGCCGAAGCGTTTTTTTCATCCTTGGGCACCATTGAACGATTTGCAGGGCGCGAGCTCAAAGCAGAACAACTAAAAGATGTTGATGTTTTACTCGTTAGGTCAATTACCAAAGTAAATGACGAACTATTGAGCCAGGCCAACAAACTTAAATTTGTTGGCACCGCTACGATAGGTGAAGACCATATTGATAAACAATTATTAAAGCAGCGTGGTATTGAATTTAGTTCTGCTCCAGGTTGCAATGCGACCTCAGTTGCTGAATTTGTGATCAGTGCGTTGTTAGTGCTCCACGACCGCTATAATCTAGACTTTATTAATAAAACCATTGCTATTGTCGGAGTCGGAAATATTGGCAAACGACTATTGCAGAGATTAAATACACTTAATGTTGATGTATTATTGTGTGACCCGGTTCGCCAAGACAACGAATCGGACGCAGCGCATTTTATTGACCTAAATGATGCATTAGCACGTGCCGACATTATTTCGTTTCATACCCCATTAACTCGTGATGGTGCACATCCCACGTTTCATTTATTAAACGAAAATAATTTACCGCTACTTAAAGACGACGTCGTTTTAATTAATTCTTGCCGCGGTGAAGTTATCGACAACCAAGCGCTATATAACCACATTATTTGGCGCGAAGAATCGTCTAAGCCTGCAATAAAACTTGTGTTGGATGTCTGGGAAGGTGAACCTAACCCAATGCCGGCGCTGATTGAAAAGGCCGAATTGGCGACGGCACATATTGCTGGGTACAGTCTAGAAGGGAAGGCACGTGGTACTGAAATGTTGTATCAAAAAGTATGCGCTTTGTTAGCCGTCCCGTCGACAATCAAATTATCTACGTTATTGCCAATTGCTGATGTTGCTTCAACAAAGTTAGCTCAGGATGTTACTACGACAGACGAATTAAAAAAATTGGTACATTTAGTATTTGACGTACGCCGAGATGATGGCTTATTTCGAGAGTTGCTAAATTCCAATGGCTTTGATTGGCTTAGAAAAAATTATCCAACGCGGCGTGAATGGTCATCGCTGCAAGTTGAAATTGAAAAAAGATCAACAAATTCTATCGATTTATCGAAAATAGGGTTTGCTATTTAGCCGTCTAGACGGTAATTTTAGTGCAAATACACTAAGGTGTGTTTATCAATGTTAGGTGAACCCAATGGGTGGCGAATAAATGGTTTTTACCAAGGTATTTGATTTATTTGGCAGAATAGCGAAATGTAATTACATTATCTTGTAGGAGAACGATTTTGAGTTAATGACCCTGCATTGAACAATACGCTTTAGACAATAAACACGGTTGTAATAAGCCGAATAACTGGAAGTACAGAGAACACCATGTCACAGCAAAAATATAATGTCGCGATATTAGGTGCGACTGGCCTGGTTGGTCAGCATCTAATAGAGATCCTTGAACAAAGAAATTTCCCTGTGGGCGAATTATTCCCACTCGCAAGCGCACGCAGCGCAGGCAAGACCGTAAGCTTTAAGGGCAAGGATGTTGACGTTATCAATGTTGACGAATTTGACTGGTCAAAAGCTCAAATTGGTTTGTTTTCTGCTGGTGGTAATGCATCTGCTAAATACGCTCCAATTGCCGCTGAAGCGGGTGTTGTGGTTATCGACAATACATCGCATTTCCGTTACGAACCGGATATTCCACTGGTGATCCCAGAAGTAAATCCTCATGCAATTGCAGATTTCCGTAACCGTAATATTATTGCGAATCCAAATTGTTCAACGATTCAAATGTTAGTTGCGTTAAAACCAATTCATGACGCATACGGAATTGATCGTATTAACGTATGTACTTATCAGTCGGTAAGCGGTGCGGGTAAAGAAGCGGTCGATGAACTAGTTGCCCAAACTGGCCAGTTGATGAATGGTCGTCCTGTAGAAAACGACGTATTCCCAATGCAAATGGCGTTTAACGTAATTCCACAAATCGATGTTTTCCAAGACAACGACTACACCAAAGAAGAAATGAAAATGGTGTGGGAAACGCATAAAATTTTGGGCGACGAGTCGATTGGTGTTAACCCGACAGCGGTTCGAGTACCTGTTTTTTATGGTCACGCTGAGGCAATTCATATTGAATTACGTCAACCAGTTTCTGCTGAAGATGTCAAAAACGTCCTTGAAGATGCACCAGGTGTTACTTTGATGGCCGACAGCACAACTTACCCAACTCAGGTGACTCACGGTAGTGGTCAAGATCAAACATTTGTTGGCCGAGTACGCGAAGACATCTCACATCCAAACGGCATAAACCTCTGGGTTGTTGCGGACAATATCCGTAAGGGTGCGGCAACAAATAGTATTCAAATTGCAGAAGTACTGATTGCTGATTACTTATAAATTGTAATTAAATGAATTAAAACAGCCCTTTGATTTTCAAAGGGCTTTTTTTTGGCTATTTGTCAGCGGGATGGCCTGAATGCATTGTTTTTGTTTGGTTAATCGATATATTAGATAGATTCATTTAAACCTCGTTATTTAGTCCAAAGCATAAAATGGATATAACTATTAGAGTGAATTCAAATTGTTGGCACTGTACTTAAGGCAATTAAAATAACTTGCTGATTAATAGGTGTTATTTAAACGAAAGGCCATTAGAATAGATATATTCTTAACGTCTAGTGTCGTTAAATAGCCTTTATCTATTGGCATAACAAAGCCGAAGCATTGGTTTTAAACAACGTTTTACCGTTTTGTTAATGTATTGTTGGTATAAGGTTTGCTACAAAAATTGTATATCGCGTTAATTTTTGATGGACGTCAATTTAATGCGAATTTGGAAACGTGTATTTTGTCGCGTTTGGTCTAACATAAAACAAAGGTAATTGTTTTGTGTAGGTTTTGATTGATTTGGATATTATCGATGCGTTCTAGTCTTAAAATTTTGCTTTTTATCGCGCTAACTTTTTTAGTCGCCAATCTCTCTGTCGCGAAGCCTGAGTCACGCTTAAAAGGCCCTAAGGGGGTCGACTATGGTGCGATGGGGGAAATTTATGGCCCTGTGTCAAGTCGCGATACCATGTGGAAATTGGGCAATAAATTCCGAGTCAAAAATGATGTATCGGTTTACCAGGTTATGGTGGCGGTATTAAAGAAAAACCCTCAAGCATTTGAATTTGACAACTTAAATGGCCTTAAAGACGGCGAATATCTAAAGATCCCAAGTCATGCAGAAGTTAAAGGTATAGACCGAAAATACGCTAAGCAGCGTGCGGACGCAGATGATAAATTATGGGCCGACAAATTGGCCGGTAAATTTACTGAAAATAAGCGTGAAACTTTACTGTCACCAATCGAAGGTGCAAAACAGATTGATGTCAAAGTCGCTAAGCAAGAAATAGAAAAGAAACTTGAAGCAGCTCAAGTAGAAAACATCGAAAAACTTAATTCAATACAAGTTCAATTCGACTCGTCTAAACAGACAGTAGAAAATGTTTTATCAGAAAATAAATTATTACAGGACAAAATTACCGCTTTAGGTGAACAGCTGCTCCGTATGCAGGAAGAGTTGCTAAAAGAGCGCGAAATTCGCCAAGCGGAGTTAGCGCTTTTAGAACAGGTAAGGATAACGTCAGAGCAAAATCTAACGAACACAACGGCATTAGTTGAAGAAACAACGGTGTGGGAAGAGTTTGTTGCTTTTGCAAAAACGACCTTAGGAATGATCATTATTTCGAGTTCTATTCTTATTTTGTTGTTGGTTTTAGTCGCAATGAAACTGCGTAATCGCAACAAACCTAAAGCATCAGAACAAGAATCCCCTGACGTCTTAGCGCCAATTGCTGCGACAGCGGCCGCAGCAACGATGGCGGATCTTGACCTGTCTGAGCCGGTTGATGAATTAGACGAGGGGTTAGATAATTTAGATTTAGGCGATGATCTACTGCACGATGATGACATTCAACTTGACGTAGAAGATGAGCTAGATATAACTGACACCTTAGACATTGGTGACGATTTAGACCTCGGCGATGATCTTGATTTAGGTGGCGATGACTTTGATGATGACCTACTCGCTGATGACCTATTAAGTGACGATTCGGAAGAAATTTTATTGGATGACGAGTCTGATAACGACGATTTATTGAGTGCTGATGATGGCTTGTTACAGGCATCAGATATTGATGAATTGTTATCGGAAGATGACGATTTAGATGGCGACGATTTAGATGTCGATAACTTATTAAGTTCGGACGATATCGACCAGTTAATGGCTGAAGATGATGGTTCAGAAATCGACGAAGACACTATGCTTGATACTGGCGTTGATGATGTCGATGAGATTATGGACGAGTTGGGCATTGGTGACGATCTAGATGATCTCGATACCGAAGAAGAATTTAGTGGTGTTACAGATGACGATGACGATTTTGACATCGATGATTTAATTGACCAAGCGTCAGAGCAAGAAACTGCAGATGAATCCGAAACAGAGCCTGAACCTGAAGTTGAAGCGGAAGATGAATTTGATGTTGATCAACTCATCGATGAAGCTGGTATCGATTCAGCAACGGTTGAACCAGAGGCTACCCCAGAGCAAGAAAACCCTGTAGATGATGATGAATTTGATATTGACGCACTCATAGATAGCGCCAATTTGGCTGAGGGCGATGAAGAAAAAGGGCAAGCATCGACTGATTCTGATGATGAAATGGATGATATTGACGCTCTGCTTGCTGAAACTCAGGCTGAGCCATTAGAAGCGCACATTGAACCTGAAATCGGTGATGTTGACGATTCACTATTTGATGGTGATGAGACTGATCCGACAATAGAAGAAGATGAGACTGAACAGGAAACTAGCGAAGTCGAGTCTGACGAATTGATCGCAGATTTACTCGATGAACCGGTTGCAGAACCAGCGGCTGATGAAACACCGTCGCAGGAAGATGCTCTCGTTGACGAGGCAATTGATGAAGAATTAGATCTTGAAGAAGCAAGTGAACTTGCCGAAATCGAATCTGAAATAGATGGCTTAGAAGAAAGTGAACTTGATGCAATAGATGAGTTAGATGCCCTCAATCTAGACGATGAGCAATTAGATACAGAATTGCTTGACGAAACGCTAGAAGAACCAGAACTAGAATTAGAAGAACCAGCGCTAGAAGATCCAGAGCTAGAGCTAGAAGAGCCAGAGCTAGAAGAACCAGAGCTAGAAGAACCAGAGCTAGAAGAACCAGAACTAGAAGAGCCAGAGCTAGAAGAGCCAGAACTAGAAGAACCAGAACTAGAAGAACCAGAGCTAGAAGAGCCAACGCTTGAAGAACCAGAACTAGAAGAGCCAGAGTTCGATGAGTCAGAACTTGATGAATTTGACTTAGAACAATCCGATTTAGAAACTGAAGAGCTTGATGCAGAAGACGAAGAAGACGACGATTCATTTGATGAACTTGCAGACGAGTCAGAATTAGACGACATAGATTTAGATGAAAATGAAGCAGAAAGCGACCAGCCTATTAGAGATGTTGAAGCGAGTGCTGAACTTGACGTTTACCCCGAATTAAATCTTGATGAGTCGTTAGATGACGATTCTATGGATGATGAAGACAATGATTTTGATCCAGACTCGTTACTAAGCCTTGACGGAGAAGACGAATCCGAAGAACCAGATGAAGATAATTTAATCGACGCAGATATCGAAAGTTTACTGTCGGATCCTGAATTATCCTCAGAAGAATTAATGTCTGATGCTGATTTGATGAATGCCGGTTTTGGTGACTCTGATATTGAGAATTTACTGAATGAAGAATTTGGTGAAGAAGACATCGATTTAGATTCAGCGGCTGATCCAACAGACAGCGATGATAATGGGTCGGCTAAAAACACTGAAGAATCCTTTAGTATCGATGAATTGGAACAGGCTGATTTTGACGATTTATTATCGGAATTGTCGGATGATTTTGGCACTGCAGAGCTTGAACCAGATGTAACTGAACAAAAATTACCGAGCGGAGATGATACAGCTAGTAATGTTGCTGAACCTGCGTTAGATATTGCGGATGAACTCGGAGACGATTTAGCCGCCGATGTTGATTTGACAGCGGAAGAATTAGATTTTGTCAGTGTTGATAATTTAATCGACGAGCTTGGTGATGGTGACGAAACGAATGTGCCAGACGATTTTGATATCGATGTTGGATTAGATGATTTTGACGAATTAGATGGCGAACGTGGCTCAGTTGACGTTGACTTGGAAGATGGTGGAATGGCATCGCAACTGGATTTGGCGCGAACTTACCTTGAAATGGACGATGAAGAAAACGCACAATTGCTATTAAATGAAATTCGAGAAACTGGTCATGCGGACGCAATTGAACAGGCTGATCTGCTATTAAAAGAATTTATTAACAAATAAGATTGAATAAATCTGCCAGTTTTTTATAATTTTGCACCTTTTTAGATATTAAGTTAGGTCTTATGAGAATTGCCTTAGGCGTAGAGTATGACGGTGCAAAGTTTTGTGGTTGGCAAAGGCAAAATGATGTTGAGACAGTACAAGAAGTTTTAGAAGCCGCTTTATCGAAAGTCGCTAATCACAAAGTTAATGTATTTTGTGCTGGTCGCACCGATACAGGCGTACATGGTACTGGGCAAGTTGTGCATTTTGAAACAGACTCTGTTCGTGGTGAGCGGGGCTGGACTCTCGGGGTCAATACCAATTTGCCTGACGCTGTTGCAGTCCGTTGGATGAAAGTTGTTCCTGACGATTTCCACGCTCGCTTTTCTGCGACAGCACGGCGATATCGCTATATTATCTACAATGGCAAACTTCGTCCTGGCATACTCAATCATGGTTTGAGCCATTATCACATGCCACTTGATGAAAAAAAGATGCATATCGCAGCACAGGCATTGTTAGGCGAAAATGATTTTAGTTCTTTTCGAGCTTCACAATGCCAATCTAAATCACCAGTTCGCTTTATGCACTTTATTAAAGTGACCCGCCATAACGAATTTATAGTTATAGATATAAAAGCCAATGCATTTGTCCACCATATGGTTCGTAATATTGCAGGAAGTCTTATTGCGGTAGGTCGCGGCGATAAGCCTATTGAATGGGTAGGTGAGTTGTTGGCAGTTAAAGATAGAAGACAGGCCGGTGAAACTGCAAAGCCAAACGGTCTTTATTTAATTGAAGTGGAATATCCAGAAATTTTTGACTTGCCAAAATCAAGTGCCGGACCACTGTTTTTACCAGAATAGAATTCAAATTAGTGGTTTTTAGAAGGTCATTATCGACAAATAAGACCAGTTTAATGAGTTCTTTTCATAAACATTGTGGTTTAATAGGGCCAATTTTGACGTCGGTCTAAATATTTGATGCAGTTCAAGTCGTTTAAACGCCTTGCCCATCTAGATAAATGGCCCATATTGACCACAGCATTACACAGGTAGCAATCACATGAGCTGGATAGAAAAGATCCTTCCAAGAACAAATACATCAACTAAACGCAACATCCCAGAAGGGATTTGGACAAAGTGTACAAGTTGTGACTCTATTTTATATAAAAATGATTTAGAGAAAGAACAAGGCGTTTGCCCTAAATGTGACCATCATATGCGTTTGACTGGTCGCAAGCGTTTAGAATTATTTTTAGACTCAGGTGAAAAAGTAGAGATAGCTGCGGATCTTGAACCTCAAGACGTATTGTCTTTCAGAGACACCAAAAAGTATAAAGACCGTATTTCAGCGGCGCAAAAACAAAGTAACGAAAAAGACGCAATGATAGTAATGAAAGGTCGTGTAAAAGGCGTACCTTGTGTTGCTGCTTCGTTTGAATTTTCTTTTATGGGCGGGTCAATGGCTACGGTTGTTGGCGAAAAGTTTGTGCAAGCGATAAATGTTTGTTTGAATGAAAACATTCCATTTATTTGTTTTTCTGCCTCAGGTGGCGCACGTATGCAAGAAGCCTTATTTTCTTTAATGCAAATGGCAAAAACAAGTGCGGCGTTGGCTAAGTTAAGCGAAAAAGGCATCCCTTACATCTCAGTATTAACCGATCCTACTATGGGTGGTGTTTCTGCAAGTTTGGCGATGTTAGGCGATGTTAATATTGGTGAACCTAAAGCATTGATTGGTTTTGCGGGCCCTCGAGTTATCGAACAAACGGTTCGTGAAAAATTACCTGAAGGTTTCCAACGCAGTGAGTTTTTATTAGAGCATGGTGCAATTGATATGATTGTTGACCGACGCGAAATGCGAAATACTGTTGCACGTTTGTTCGCAAAAATGTGTAAACTACCGTCATTGGAAAAAGAACACAGAATGGCGTAATGACAACACAAAAGACAATTCAAACTTGTCCTACAAGCCAGTCTCTCAATGACTGGCTTTTTTATTTAGAGTCTCAACATCCAGCAGAGATTGAATTGGGATTACAACGGGTTAGAGCCGTTGCGGAACAAGGCCAACTGACAACCTTTGGTAAATCGAAAATTGTTCTAGTTGCCGGAACTAATGGCAAAGGCACGACGATTCGTTTTATGGAGCAGTATTTGCTCGATAAAGGTTTTTCGGTCGGTGTCTATAGTTCGCCGCATATGCACGTTTACCATGAGCGCGTGCGTATTAATGATTCTTTGCTTGGCGATGAGCAGCATGTTGCAGCATTTCAATATATAGAGAAAATTCGCGGTACGACACCACTGACGTATTTTGAATACGGTACATTGGCCGCGTTTTCTATTTTTAAGCAAGCAGAATTAGATTATGTATTAGTTGAAGTTGGCCTAGGTGGTCGACTAGATGCAACAAATATTCTCCCCCATGACTTATCGATAGTGACGTCATTAGGACTTGATCATACTGATTGGTTAGGCGACACAATTGAATTAATTGGTTTTGAAAAAGCCGGTATTTTCCGCGCCGATAAACCGGCACTGGTGGGAATGATAGAGCCACCAGTTACGGTGTTTGAACAAGCTGAAAATTTAAACGTCAGTGACTTGATAGTTGCAGGGCGCGATTATCAGGTGAGTTATTCAAAAGACCATACACACTGGCAGTTGTCCTGTAACACATTTAACTTTGCAAACTTACCAAGACCTCTAATCCCTATTCAAAACGTGGCTACCGCAATTGTAGGGCTAAATTTGTTAGGTATCGAGCTCGACTTAAGCACGTTACAGTCTTTATGTTCAACAATCTCATTGTATGGCCGTATGCAATTGATATCGATTGATGATGAAGCGCAATCCGTAAATGCAGCGAGCATCACACCTGACAGTGTCATTGATGCTCAGCCCAAAGTACCAACCGGTTTGGCTATGGTCGATGTCGGGCACAACACCCATGCGTTAAATTATTTAATTGATACCATAAAAACGCACCCAATGTTTGCACAGGTCAAACAAATCGATGTGGTTCTTGCCATGATGGCAGATAAAGATATTGAAGCTTCACTAAAATGTTTAGCACCACATGTCCGGAACTGGCATTTAGGTTCACTTAAAGACAACAAAAGGGCTGCAACCAAAGATGTCATCAAGCAGCAATTGGCTAAAATAGGTGAAACAAATATTGTAATACACGACGATGTTAAGTCAGCGTGGAGAAGTGCATCGACAAAAATAGATGCTGATACGCTTTTACTTGGCGTTGGTTCGTTTTACACTGTGGCTGAAATTTTGTCGTGTAATGATGTAAAAGGTTAGGGATTTTTGTGAGTGAAATAATTAAGCAACGTTTAGTTGGTATGTTGATCATCGTAATCGCAGGTGTTGTTTTTTTGCCAGACCTACTCGACGGTGAAAAACAACTGACAAAAGAAGAGTTTAAAAAAGTCCCAGCGAAACCGGAAATTAATGAACAGCCGATTTTGACCGAATTTCCAGCGCAGCAAATATCTGATGCAATGTTAAACGCGCCAGTAAATAATACAAAGCCAAGTGACTCTGATAATGAATCAGAAAAGCAGTCTGTTAATCAAGACGGCAGTGTGAATGTTGCGGCTGCTGATATTATTGAAAAAGGGGATTCGACCCAAGTATCGACTTTAAAAGAAGAAACATCGAATTTCCAATCAGCATCAACACCAACGCCGGTTAGTAATCAAGTCAAATTTAAAGAACCAGCTTGGATATTGCAGCTTGGTAGTTTTAAGCACAAAGAGAATGTCAATGTATTGCGACAAAAGCTAGCAGATGCAGGGCTAAAAACGTTTACCAAACCTGTGCAGACCAAGGGGGGCGTCTTGTCTAAGGTCTATTTAGGTCCAGAGTTAAATAAAGATGTCCTTATTTTAGCGCAAGCCAAGATAAAAGAAATTGCCGATGTAGAGGGGAAAATAACCCGCTACGATCCGATAAAGTAGTGGCTTGTGAATTTGGCTTCTGTTAGAATTCGCGCCGAAATTTACCCAGCAGGTTAAACGAAATTTTAATGGTTTGGATCGATTACGCGATTATCGCTATTGTTGCTATTTCGGCGTTAATAAGCTTAGTTCGTGGATTTATAAAAGAAGCGGTGTCTCTTGCCGTCTGGGTTTCTGCCTTCTTCATAGCAAGTCGCTTCTATGCCGATCTTGCAGTTTATCTAACGGGTATCGAAAAAGAACTCGTGCGCAATGGCGCTGCTATCGCAATTCTATTTGTAATTACTCTCATTTTAGGTGCTCTGATTAATCATTTGTTATCAGAGATTGTCCATTACACAGGTTTAAGTGGCACTGACAAAATGCTCGGCATGGTGTTCGGTGGGTTACGTGGCGTATTAATCGTTGCGGCTACATTATTATTTCTAGACACTATGACGCCCGCTAACGGTGCTGATTGGTGGAAAACATCTGTACTGATTCCAGAATTTACAATCGTAGTTGATTGGTTCTTCGAATTGTTACAACAAAATTCAAGTTTATTGTCGACACAACATTGATGGAGAGCTAATCATGTGTGGTATTGTGGGAATTGTTGGAAAATCTTCTGTTAATCAAATTATTTATGATGGATTAACAGTATTACAACATCGTGGGCAAGACGCCGCTGGTATTGTGACTATTGATGATGGTCATTTTCGATTGAGAAAAGGCAACGGTTTTGTTCGTGACGTGTTCCAAGAACGTCATATGCAACGCTTACAAGGCAACATGGGGATTGGCCATGTTCGTTACCCAACTGCGGGTAGCTCTAGTTCTTCTGAAGCTCAACCGTTCTATGTTAACTCACCTTTTGGTATTGCTCTTGCCCATAACGGCAATTTGACCAATGCTGCTGAGTTACGTGAATTGTTGTTCAAAGAAGCTCGCCGTCATATCAATACAACTTCCGATTCTGAATTGTTACTTAACATTTTGGCACATGAATTATGTGAATCTAAATTGTTAGAGTTAAAACCAGATGATATTTTTAATGCGGTTTCTCGAGTTCATCAAGTTATCCGTGGTGCTTATGCTGTTGTTTCAGTCATTATTGGTCATGGTTTATTAGCATTTAGAGATCCTAACGGTATTCGCCCACTTGTACTGGGTCAACGTGAAACCGAAGATGGTATCGAATATATGGTTGCCTCTGAAAGTGTCGCACTTGATATCGATGGTTTTAAGTTGGTGCGAGATGTTGCGCCTGGTGAAGCAATTTATATTTCTGAGTCTGGTGAGTTGTTTACTCAACAGTGCTTTGACAACGCTAAATGTGTTCCGTGTATCTTTGAATACGTTTATTTTGCTCGTCCAGATTCGCGACTTAATGATGTTTCAGTCTATGGTTCTCGTGTCAAGATGGGTGAATATTTAGGCCGTAAGATCAAGCGTGAATGGGCTGACTTAGACATCGACGTCGTTGTGCCTGTACCAGAAACAAGTTGCGATATTGCACTACAGATTGCCCACGAACTTGATTTACCGTATCGCCAAGGATTTGTAAAAAACAGATATGTTGGTCGAACGTTTATCATGCCTGGTCAAGCAGAGCGTAAAAAGTCTGTACGCCGTAAATTAAATACCATTGAAGTTGAATTCAAAGGTAAAAATGTATTGTTAGTTGATGACTCGATTGTACGTGGTACCACATCGGAGCAAATTATCGACATGGCACGAGAAGCGGGCGCGGCAAAAGTTTACTTTGCCTCTGCGGCTCCGGAAATTCGTTTTCCAAATGTGTATGGTATCGATATGCCGTCGGCTAATGAACTAATTGCCCACGGGCGTGATGTTGAAGAAATTGCTGAGATGATTGGTGCCGATGAACTTATTTTCCAATCGCTTGAAGATTTAGAATCTGCAGTACGAGAAGAAAATGATTCATTAGTGTCATTTGAAACTTCGGTTTTCAACGGTAATTACATTACTAACGATATTGACCAAAATTATCTTGAGTCATTAGAAACGACGCGTAATGATAATGCCAAAGCAAATCGTCCAGAGCCATTAGATAATGGTTTGGAAATGCATAACGAAGAGAATTAATTGTCTTTGTTGTGACTCAAACTAAAAAGGCCAGATTTAATCTGGCCTTTTTAATTCTAGCTTTTGAAAATGTTAATTTCTCAAAATAGCGTCTACTCAATTATTTGCTGTGGAACTTTTCACAGGCTTCTAACGTATTTTCTACTAGTGAAGCCACTGTCATTGGTCCAACACCACCAGGGACAGGTGTTATCCAACTTGCACGCTCAACTGCGTCGTCAAATTTAATATCACCAACTAATTTTCCTGATTCTAATCGATTTATACCAACATCAATAACGACCGCACCTTCTTTAACCCAAGTGCCTGGAATAAATTCTGGTTTACCTACAGCAATAACCAAAATTTCCGCGCGACGTACTTGTTGTTCTAAATCTTTTGTGAATTTATGACAAACAGTTGTTGTACAACCCGCCAGTAATAATTCTAAGGACATCGGGCGACCGACAATATTAGACGCGCCAACAACAACGGCATGTTTACCTTTAAATTCTGTGCTGGTATTAGCCAGCAATGTCATAATGCCTTTTGGCGTGCAAGGGCGAAGGGCAGGGACACGTTGCGCTAAACGGCCAATGTTATATGGATGGAAACCGTCAACATCTTTATGTGGATGTATACGTTCCAAAATGGTCTCTACGTTTAAGCCATGAGGTAAAGGAAGTTGCACTAAAATGCCATCTATCTCTTTATCTTCATTTAATTCGTCTATTAACGTCAATAACTCTTGTTCAGTTGATTCACTTGGCAGGTCAAAAGACTTAGAAACTAAGCCTACTTCTTCGCAGGCGCGTTTTTTGTTGCCTACATAGACCTGTGACGCCGGATCGTGTCCAACGAGTATCACAGCAAGCCCAGGCGCTCGTTTACCGGCTTTGACGCGTGCAGCGACGCCAGTTTTAACTTTATCCCTTACTGTTTTGGCAATTGCTTTGCCATCAATTAATTTTGCAGTCATACCGCTCTCTAAAATAAATGCTAAAAACTGAGTGAATTGTAAACCTTTTAAAGAACGTTCGCATTTATAAATAGAGACAATGTTGAGGTTTATCTTAAATTTGCATGTGTTTTAGACAAAACTTGGTTAAAGTTAACCCATTTGCTGTAAAAATCGCCAAACGATAAAAATCTTTCAAAAAGTGTTTGACTGCAAAAGGGGTTATCCGTAATATGCCGCCCTGTCGCGAGGAAGCAATTTCTCAAAGATTTAAAGTCGGTGTTTAGCGCAGCTTGGTAGCGCACTTCGTTTGGGTCGAAGGGGTCGCAGGTTCGAATCCTGCAACACCGACCACTTTAAATTTTTGAAATATTTCCCGTAGGTTATGCGCCCGTAGCTCAGCTGGATAGAGCAACGCCCTTCTAAGGCGTCGGTCGTAGGTTCGAATCCTACCGGGTGCGCCATTTCTCGTTGACACGTCCTATAGCGGTGATTGTAGCTCAGTTGGTAGAGCCCCGGATTGTGATTCCGGTTGTCGTGGGTTCAAGTCCCATCAGTCACCCCATCTTTTGCGGAAGTGGCGGAATTGGTAGACGCGCTGGATTTAGGTTCCAGTATCGCAAGGTGTGAGAGTTCAAGTCTCTCCTTCCGCACCAATACTTTTATTTGTCGGTGTTTAGCGCAGCTTGGTAGCGCACTTCGTTTGGGTCGAAGGGGTCGCAGGTTCGAATCCTGCAACACCGACCATTAAATCCATTTTAAAGTCCACATTTCTCCGTAAAGTCAAAAAAATCAAATTTATTTACTCGTTTGCTCATTATTTAAGTCATTTGGCTGTGTTTTGGATGGACGATTAATAAAGACATGGCTATAATGCGCCGTCATTTTAAGAACATGAATTCGGGCCGTTGTCTATGATTTACAACTTCCGGCCATCAAGATAAAAATAATTGAGGTAGAAAATGCAAGTTTCATTAGAAACGACTCAAGGTTTAGAGCGTCGTCTTACAATTACGCTTCCTTCAGGTTCAATCGAAGAACTAGTTAAAAAACGTTTACGTGAAGTTGGTAAAACTGCGCGTATCGATGGTTTCCGTAAAGGAAAGGTTCCTGTTACTGTAATTGAAAAACGTTACGGTCAATCAGTTTTTGCTGAAGTTGCTCAAGAGCAAATGCAACAAAACTACATCCAAGCTGTAATTCAAGAAAAAGTAAATCCAGCTGGCGCGCCTTATTTCGAACCTAAAAACATGAAACGTGGCGAAGACTTAGTATTCGTTGCAACGTTTGAAATATTCCCAGAAGTTGAAGTGCAAGCGGTTGAAGAAATCGAAATTGAACGTCTAGTTGCTGAAGTAACTGACGAAGATCTTGCTAAAATGATGGAAACATTGCGTAAGCAACAAGCATCATGGGAAGAAACAGCTGAAGCGGCAACTGACGGTAGCCGAGTTACAATTAACTTTGTTGGTAAAGTTGACGGTGAAGAATTTGAAGGCGGCAAAGCTGAAGACTTTAGTCTTGAGTTAGGCCAAGGCCGTATGATCGCTGGTTTCGAAGATGATATCATCGGTAAGAAAGCAGGCGAAGAAGTAACAGTAAACGTTACATTCCCTGAAGAGTACCACGCTGAAAACCTTAAAGGTAAAGACGCTGAGTTTGCTGTAACGGTTAATAAAGTTGAAGTTCAAGTACTTCCTGAATTAAACGACGAATTTGTTGTTAAATTTGGTATCGAAGAGGGCGGCGTTGACGCACTTAAAGAAGAAGTTAAAAACAACATGACTCGTGAACTTTCTCAAGCACTTAAAGCGAAAGTAAAAGAATCAACTATCAAAGGCTTATTGGCGAAAAATGAAATTGACGTGCCTAAAGCGTTAATCGACCAAGAAGTTGAAACTTTGCGCAAGCAAGCGATGGAACGTTTCGGTGGTCAAATGGACCCAGCAAACATGCCAGACCTTCCTGCAGAGTTGTTTGAACAGCAAGCTAAAGATCGCGTTCGTACTGGTCTTTTACTTGGTGAGTTCATCAAAACTAACGAAATTAAAGCCGACGAAGACCGTGTTAAAGAAATTATTAACACTCAAGCGTCTGCTTATGAAGCACCTGAAGAAGTTATTGAACATTACTACTCAAACGAGCAGTTATTACAAAACATCCGTAGCCTAGCAACTGAAGATCAAGCCATTGACTTGATTTTAGAAAAAGCAAAAGTAACGGACAAAACTGTAAGCTTTGATGAAATAATGAACCCTCAACAAGCTTAATGTGAAATCCCGATTGACTTAGGGGTTGAACACAAGGTTAAATGGCTCGATATACTAAATGTATTTCGAGCCATTTTTGTTTTTAAGGAAGGTCTATGTTTAACCACACAAATACTGTGGCTGGCGGTAACCCTGCTGATGTATTAAGTGCATTAGTTCCTATGGTTGTTGAACAAACAGCCAAAGGCGAACGTTCGTACGATATCTACAGCCGCTTGTTAAAAGAGCGCATTATATTTCTTACTGGTCAAGTTGAAGACCACATGGCGAATTTAATCTGTGCGCAATTATTGTTTTTAGAGTCTGAAAATCCTGATAAAGATATTTATCTTTATATTAATTCTCCAGGCGGTAGTGTCACAGCGGGTATGTCTATCTATGATACGATGAATTTCATCAAACCTGACATCGCAACGATATGTATGGGACAAGCAGCAAGTATGGGCGCGTTCTTACTATCTGGTGGAGCAAAAGGTAAACGTCATTGTTTGCCAAACTCACGGGTGATGATCCATCAACCTTTGGGTGGTTTTCAAGGCCAAGCGTCTGATTTTGAAATCCATGCAAAAGAGATTTTAACCATTAAAGAACGTTTAAACCGTTTAATGGCAGATCACTCTGGTCAACCTTTTGAAAAGGTATGTAAAGATACAGACCGTGATAACTTCTTAAACCCTCAAGAAGCCCTTGATTATGGTTTAATTGATTCTATTTTAACTAGCCGTGAAACTAAATAATATTTACTATTGACCGATATAGGTAAATATAATTTTATTGACTACGCTTAAGTAGTGTTTTGTAGCTAGCAAAGTGAGGTGACTTTATGTCAGAGCATACAGATAACGACAGCAAACTACTGTATTGTTCATTTTGCGGCAAGAGCCAGCATGAAGTAAGAAAACTGATTGCGGGCCCTTCTGTTTATGTTTGTGACGAATGCGTTGATTTATGCAACGACATTATTCGCGAAGAAATAAAAGAGATATCACCAAAGCGTGATAACTCAGCTTTACCGACTCCGATGGATATCTGTAAGCATTTAGACGACTACGTTATTGGCCAACAACATGCCAAAAAAGTATTGTCTGTAGCCGTTTATAATCACTATAAACGTCTTAAAAATGCCGGAACCGAATTAGACGTTGAATTAGGTAAAAGTAATATCTTGCTAATCGGACCGACTGGTAGTGGTAAAACATTATTGGCAGAGACATTAGCTCGCTTATTGGATGTTCCGTTTACAATGGCTGATGCTACGACATTAACCGAAGCCGGTTATGTTGGTGAAGACGTTGAAAACATTATTCAAAAGCTTTTGCAAAAATGCGATTACGATGTAGAGAAAGCCCAACGCGGTATTGTTTACATTGACGAAATCGATAAAATCTCTCGCAAGGCTGACAATCCGTCAATCACTCGTGATGTGTCGGGTGAAGGTGTTCAACAAGCGCTATTAAAACTGATCGAAGGTACTGTTGCATCTATACCGCCTCAAGGTGGTCGAAAACATCCGCAGCAGGAATTTTTGCAGGTTGATACTTCGAAGATTTTATTTATCTGTGGTGGTGCATTTGCAGGCCTAGATAAAGTGATTGAAGCTCGCTCAGAAACGGGCACCGCAATTGGTTTTGGCGCTGAAGTGAAATCGATGGCTGACGCTAAAACGTTAACCGAACATTTCCAAAATGTTGAACCAGAAGACCTAGTAAAATATGGTTTGATACCAGAGTTTATTGGTCGATTGCCAGTTGTTGCGACATTAGGTGAGCTAGACCAAGATGCCTTGGTACAAATTTTAAGCGAACCTAAGAATGCACTAACAAAACAATATGGTGCGTTATTTAAATTAGAAGACGTCGAACTTGAATTCCGTGAAGATGCTTTAGCTGCAATTGCGGCAAAAGCAATGCAACGTAAAACCGGTGCGCGTGGACTTCGTTCAATTATTGAAGGTGTATTGTTAAATACAATGTATGAATTGCCTTCAATGGACGATGTTTCTAAAGTTGTTGTGGACGCTTCTGTAATAGACGGGGATTCAGATCCCATTCTTATTTACGATAATTCACAATCAAAAGCGGTACCTGAATAGCAGGAACGATTAAAAAGGAGTCAATTGACTCCTTTTTTGTTTTTAGCAATTGAACTTTTTCTCCTCCGCCCCATATACTTAGTAATTAACAGAATCCAGAGAATTCATTGATATGACCCATGATCCCGCAAATTCTAATATCCCCGTTTTAGCCTTAAGGGATGTTGTTGTCTACCCACATATGGTTATTCCACTTTTTGTTGGGCGTGAAAAGTCCATTGCCTGTTTAGAACAAGCTATGGAAAAAGACAAAAAGATTTTTCTCGTTGCTCAAAAAGACCCAACGACTGATGACCCAACTGTTGAAGAGTTGTTTACCGTTGGAACAGTAGCCACTATTTTGCAGATGCTAAAATTACCTGACGGCACCGTTAAAGTTCTTGTCGAAGGAAACTATCGCGCGAAAATTAGTGAATATACTGAAACTGGCGAATATTTCGAAGCGAACATTAAGCAAATTCAAGTGTTTGAAGCCGATGAACGCGAGCAAGAAGTATTGATCCGCTCAGCGATTAATCAGTTTGAAGGCTATATTAAGCTTAATAAAAAGATCCCGCCTGAAGTCTTAACATCTGTTTCAGGTATCGACGATGCAGACCGCTTAGCCGATACCATGGCATCCCATATGCCGTTAAAAGTTGAAGAGAAACAAAAAGCATTAGAAATTGAAGATGTTCGAGAACGTCTTGAATATTTAATGGCATTGATGGAAGGCGAAATAGACTTGTTGCAAGTGGAGAAAAAAATCCGCGGCCGAGTTAAAAAGCAGATGGAAAAAAGTCAGCGTGAATATTATTTGAATGAGCAAATGAAAGCCATTCAGAAAGAATTAGGCGAGACTGAAGACGGCGTTGACGAGTTTGATTCATTAGAACAAAAAATCGTTGAAGCTGAAATGCCAGAAGAGGCTGAGCTTAAAACACGCTCAGAACTTAAGAAATTAAAAATGATGTCAGCTATGTCTGCGGAAGCCACTGTGGTTCGTGGATACATTGAATGGATGACAAACGTACCTTGGAAAGCAAAGTCACGTGTCAAAAAAGACTTAAATAAAGCGCAGGATATTCTAGATTCTGACCATTACGGATTAGATAAAGTTAAAGAACGTATTGTCGAGTATCTCGCGGTGCAGCAACGAACAAGTAAATTAAAAGGGCCAATCTTATGTTTAGTTGGTCCTCCAGGTGTTGGTAAAACATCTCTAGGTCAATCAATTGCTAAAGCGACTGGACGTAAATATGTTCGCATGGCATTAGGTGGTGTGCGTGATGAAGCTGAAATACGTGGTCATAGAAGAACGTATATCGGCTCTATGCCGGGTAAAATTGTGCAAAAAATGTCGAAAGTTGGGGTTAAAAACCCACTGTTTCTATTAGACGAAATCGATAAAATGAGTTCGGACATGCGTGGCGACCCATCGTCTGCATTGTTGGAAGTTTTAGACCCAGAGCAAAACTCAGCGTTTAATGACCACTACTTAGAAGTTGATTATGATTTGTCTGACATCATGTTTGTCGCGACATCAAACAGCATGGATATTCCAGGCCCATTATTAGACCGTATGGAAGTTATTCGTTTGGCCGGTTATACCGAAGACGAAAAAGTAAATATTGCGCTGGAACATTTATTAAGTAAGCAGAAAAAGCGTAATGGCCTTAAAGACGGTGAATTTGACTTAACGGAAGATGCAATTGTAGATATTGTTCGCTATTACACGCGTGAAGCTGGCGTGCGTAGTTTAGAACGTGAAATTTCAAAAATTTGCCGCAAGGTCGTAACTGAAATATTAACGCAGAAAGACACAACATCAGTGACTGTCAACGCTGCAAATTTAAATAATTATTTGGGTGTTCGTCGTTACGATTACGGAAAAGTTGAAGGCGACGACAGAATAGGGCAGGTAACTGGCCTAGCATGGACTCAGGTTGGCGGTGACTTGTTAACTATTGAATGTGCCACTGTCCCAGGCAAAGGCAAGCTCGTCTATACGGGCTCGTTAGGTGATGTAATGAAAGAATCGATTCAAGCGGCATTAACAGTAGTTAAAAGCCGTGCCGAATCGCTTCGTATTAACACTGACTTTTCTGAGAAACGCGATATTCATATTCACGTACCAGAAGGTGCAACTCCAAAAGATGGCCCAAGTGCCGGTGTTGGTATGGTAACTTCGTTAGTGTCTAGTTTAACAGGAAATCCAGTGAAAGCTGATGTTGCAATGACTGGTGAAATTACATTGCGGGGCGAAGTCCTAGCAATTGGTGGTCTGAAAGAAAAATTACTTGCGGCACATCGCGGTGGCATTAAAACGGTTCTAATCCCTCACGAAAACGAAAGAGACCTCGAAGAGATCCCTGATAACGTGAAAAAAGACCTTACGATTATTCCTGTTAAATGGATTGATGAGGTGCTCAATGTGGCATTAAGTCAGCCTGTAGAACGAATTTCGACCGAAAATTGCGCATAAAATCAAAAAAAGGTGAAAAAAAGCAATTTTTTACTAAAAAAGGCTTTTCAAAACCTCGGACTGTGCTAGTTTATTGCCTCTAGGGGGATTAGGAGACTAATTTTCCAGACCTTAAATATACAGTCCGATGATACTCATAATGGACTACAGCCTGAGTGATAAACCTAGCTGTTAATAAAAAAATTAAAAAATTTAAAAATTATAGGGGATGATATTGTGAACAAATCTCAACTGATCGAAAAAATGGCTGAAGGCGCTGACATTTCAAAAGCTTCTGCTGGTCGTGCATTAGATTCATTCATTGAAGCCGTAACTGGCGCATTAGCGGAAGGCGATTCTGTCGCTCTTGTTGGTTTTGGTACTTTTACAGTTCGTGATCGAGCTGCAAGAACTGGACGCAACCCGCAAACTGGCGCAGCAATTGAAATTGCAGCAGCAAAAGTTCCAGCGTTTAAAGCTGGTAAAGCGTTAAAAGACGCTTGTAACTAATTAAAACTCTTTAATTAAACGGAAGCGCATTAAAGTCACTATAATCATTGACTGTTGTGCCGGAACACACATTGTTATTCAGGTCGTGTTTCCACTGTTCTACTAATTAAAGGTTCAAGCATTAAAGCGCATCTGGTAAGATGCGCTTTTTTTATAATAGGCTAGGGATTGAGGTCAACAATATTGACCCTATATTGTTAGTTTGATTTGAATTCCAGTTCAGCTAAGAGAAGTGAAAATGCTAGAAAGAATTAGAGAAGGTTCTCAAGGAATCGTTGCCAAATCCGTATTGGGTTTAGTTATTTTTACCTTTGCCATTAGTGGTATCGGTAGTTATATAAATAGTACATCGGATAGCACAGTTATTTCAGTTAATGGTGTTGAAATCACCAAATCTGAAGTTGATCAGGCATATCAAAATGGTCGTCAACAATTGCAATCACAATATGGTGAAATGGTAGAGCAATTATTTGCCGACGAAGCCTATGTTGCAACTTACCGCGAACAAATTATTGATAACTTAGTTGTTGAAGAGCTACAAAAACAACAAGCTAAAGAAATTGGCGTACGCGTTAGCGACGAACAAATTCGTAAAGCAATTATCGAAATGCCAGCTTTCCAACTCGCTGGTGAATTTAGCAATGATATTTACTTGGCAAAAATACGCCAAGCGGGATATTCAGCTAGTCAATTCCGTGAAATGTTACGTCAACAATTGAGCCGTACGCAATTTGCAGGCTCTGTAATGGGCTCTGAATTTGTATTACCGTCAGAGAAGCAACAATTTGCCGCTTTGTTTAATCAAACTCGTTCATTTGACTTAGTCAAATTTGATGCAAAAGCATTAGAAGCGTCAATTACGCTTGAAGAAGCAGACATCAAAAATTATTTTGAATTAAATGCATCTCGCTACCAGACGCAGGAAAAAATCTCTTTTGAATATATTTTGATCGACAGCGAAAAACTTGCAAGTAAAGTTGTTGTCTCTGAAGAAGAGTTGAAAACGTATTACACAAATAATATTGCTGAGTTTACAACAGCTGAAAAACGTCGTATTTCACATATTCTAGTTGAATCTGGCGATGCAGCTAAGGTTGCTGAAATTCAAGCTAAGCTAGATGCGGGCGAAAATTTCGCTGACGTAGCTAAGTCTTTATCTGAAGATTCATTCAGTGCTGAAAACGGTGGTGACTTAGAATATTTCGAATCTGGCGTATTTGGTGACGCATTTGACTCAGCAGTAACGTCATTATCTACAGTTGGTGAAGTTTCACCATTAGTAGAAACAGACGGCGGTCAGCATTTCATTACGTTAACAGAGTTAACACCTGAAGTTGTTAAGCCATTTGCTGAAGTAAAAGAAACTATTGCTGAAGAAGCACGTCAATCTAAAGTTGCTGAATTGTATATTGAAGCACAAACTAAAGTGACAGAAGTGGCCTTTGAAGTGCCGGATGATCTAACTGACGCGGCTAAAGAAGCTGGTTTAGAATTAAGCACTCAAAAATTGGCGAGTCGTTATCAATTAACGGGTGACTTAAGCAATCCTCTATTAGTGAACAAAGTCTTTGATGTCGACTTTATTTCTGAAGGTCTAAATAGTGACCTGATTGAATTGAGTGATACCAAGTCAATCGTTGTTCGTGCCCTAGAGCATGAAGCCTCACGCCCACAGACGTTAGAAGAAGTTAAAGGGTTAGTGACAAGCGCATTAACTAAACAAAAAGCGTCAGAACTTGCTCAGGAGCAAGCTAAAGCGCTATTAGCTAAAATCTCTGAAGGGTTTGACTATACAACGGACACATCATTGGCTGCGGAAACGTTTACTCGTGTAGATCGTAACAATACTGCTGTTGATAGAGCGGTTAAAGAGCATGTGTTTACAATGCCTAAACCAGCAACTGACGCTACGAGCTCAGACTGGGTTGATATGGCCAATGGCAGCGCAGCTGTTGTTGTTTTAAAAGCCGTAGATGTCAATGTTAATGGCGATAAAAATGCAGGTGAACAAGTTGCCGGCATTTTATCTCAAGCGACAAACAAAGCATTTATTGAGTCGGCTAGACTAAGTGCAGAAATTGAACGTTAATACCGCTTTGGTATAAAAAACAAAAAACCTCGATTTATTCGAGGTTTTTTTATGTCAAAAATTTATCGTCAACTACAGACGATTTCGATTCAAATTATTGCCAGGAATCTGGAAATTTACCCTTAAGTAAATAACTAAAGGCGATAAGTTCAGCGATGACGACGTACATATTTGGAGGGATTTTGTCACCTACCGCCATTGTTTCTAACCGTTTAAACAATACCTCATCTTTATGTATCAATATATTATGGGCACGTGCGTGTTCAATAATTTGATCAGCGAGTTCGTTGTAACCTTTACTGACGATTTCAGGTGCACTAAAACCATCGTAAACTAAAGACAGTGCTTCGGTATTTTTATGATGATGATTTTTCATATCTTAATATCTATTAAACCAGTAGATTTAGCCGGCGACGGTTGAATTAACGCACTGTCGACTGCGAAGTTAGCTTGGCATTCAAATCCTAATGCGGTAAATCTATTTTGTAAAAGGGGCCAACAGCTGTTCACACGCTCAAGCATGACCGCAGACGAACACGTATTGGTGAATTGCAAATCTTGATTACGTAAACGGACATTACAACGCGCAATTCCAATACTTTCTAAGGTGATTTGAAAGTCGAATGAAAGTAATTGTTGTTCTATCTTCTGATCGTTATTTGAACTCGATTGCTGTTTTATTGAAATAAGTGATTTGGCTTTTTCGTCTAACAAAATAATTAAATTTAGAAGTGACGAACTACTGTCTTGGTTTGTTTGTCCAATTTGTCTTTTACTGGCGCTTATTTCCGTTATCGGGTCATCCATGAATAGCAAGGCGGTTAGTTGGTTATTTCTCAGTTCCAGTTGAGTAAGCCGATGATCAAGTTTAGATGAGCTAACCCCCGTTAATTGCGATAAAAGTTTATTTATTTCCTTTGGCACTGAAACATTTTTATCATTTTGTTGTCTACTGAGGTACTGCGTCATCAGCACCGTCATTGCCGGATTGAGAGTTAAGTTCGCTGGTCGAAGAGAGGAGGATAGATAAACTTCTAATCGAGTCGTCGCTTGCATTAATAATACGGTTTGAGAATCCAATAGTTGACGTTGGTTAATGGAAACCCGTTTTGGCGAGATATCGATGTTTGTCAATTGAGGCATATTCTGGACCGTCAGGAGCAGATGTTGATCTACTTTAGCGACAGCCCGTATAGGTGACGATACTAATGCAATAGTTACATCAGCAGCACGGTTTTGGGTAACTTGTCCTAATTGTGAAGAACTTGGAATATGCGACACAATAAATACCTTATGAGCGTGTTCTTAAAGTACCAAAAAGTGGCAAATTTAGTGATCAGTTTGCCTGAATATCTAGGTAGCGGCAAATTCATTATGTTACAATGCCGCGTTTTATTTCGGATCTTCAGGCATTTATCGAAGACTACGAAAAATTAAAATACCACTGGTCGTAATGACCAGACTCATAATAGACGGCAAAAAGCTGTTTATAAAGTTTACAAAGTTAACTAGTAGAAAGTATTAATATGATCCCAGAGTTAGGTAATTTTGCGCTTTATATCGCATTCGGATTTAGTTTACTGTTATCCATACTGCCGTTTATCGGTCTTCGTAAGTCAAATATGGGGTTAATGCAAACAGCCCCTAATTTAGCGGTTGGCCTTTTTGTTTTCACCTTGTTTGCATTTTTATGCCTTGTTTTCGCGTTTGTTACCGACGACTTTACGGTATTAAATGTCGCTCAAAACTCCAACTCTGCATTGCCGGTTCAGTATAAGTTTGCCGCGTCTTTTGGTAGTCACGAAGGTTCGTTCCTGTTGTGGTTGTTAATGCAGTCTGGCTGGGCCTGCGCTGTGGCCGTGTGGTCTAAATCGTTACCTACGACAATGCGTACGCGTGTATTGATGGTGATTGGCTGGATTTGTGTTGGGTTTTACGCTTATATCATTACGGTTTCTAATCCGTTTGACCGTACATTACCGTTTTTTCCGGTTGATGGCGCTGACTTAAATCCGCTATTACAAGATATTGGTATGATCATACACCCACCTTTGTTGTACATGGGTTATGTTGGAATGAGTATTTGTTTCTCTTTTGCAATTGCGGCTTTGTTAAGTGGCGATCTTGACTCTACGTGGGCTAAATGGTCACGTCCATGGACTGCTGTTGCCTGGGGCTTTTTAACACTCGGCATCACCATTGGTTCTTGGTGGGCTTATTCTGAGCTCGGCTGGGGCGGTTGGTGGTTCTGGGACCCAGTAGAAAACGCTTCTTTAATGCCTTGGCTTGTTGCAACGGCTTTGTTGCACTCATTAGCTGTTGCCGAAAAACGAAATGCCTTTAAAAGTTGGACTGTATTTTTAGCCATTGCATCGTTTTCGTTAAGTCTATTGGGCACATTTTTAGTTCGTTCTGGCGTCATTGTTTCGGTTCATGCTTTCGCAACGGACCCTGCACGTGGTGTGTTTATTCTTGTTTTGCTGGCGATTGTGATTGGCGGCAGTTTGTTGTTGTATAGCTTAAAAGCAGGATTAATTAAAAGTGTTGGCAAGTTTTCTATTTTTTCTCGTGAATCTAGCCTTTGGCTTAACAATGTCTTTTTAGTTGCTGCGACCATCATTGTTTTATTAGGTACCTTGCTACCTCTTGTGCATAAAGAAATTGGTCTTGGTACCATTTCAATAGGCGAACCTTTCTTTAATCAGATGTTTACTTATCTCATTGTGCCATTTGCATTATTAATCGGTATTGCGCCACACATTCGATGGAAACAAGACAAACCGAATAAATTTGTGGCTACTCCGTTGATTATTTGTTTGGCGTCGGTCGCTCTGTCTTACCTTTGGTTAGTTGTCGAATTTGGTGAGGTTAAAGGGCTTGCTTGGTTATCGACAAGTTTATTCTGGTGGATCATACTTTTCACCGCCGTTGAGCTGGTAAAGACGACTCAAAAAGTTCGCTTAACCAAGTTGCCTTTAAGTCATTTTGCTATGGTCTTAGGGCATGTCGGTTTGGCCTTTGTTATTGCAGGAGTTGGCTTAACGAGTCAATATTCTACAGAACGGGATGTGAAAATGTTTGTGGGTGGCAGCGAATCGTTTTCTGGTTTTGACTTTAAATTTGTAAAACTACAAGATGTTAAAGGTCCAAATTATGATGGATGGGCGGCGCAAATTGATATCACACAACAAGGACAAGAAGTATCCACTTTGTTGGCTGAAAAGCGTTTTTATCCTGTGCAACGCAATACTATGACAGAAGCAGCGATAGACGCGACATTTTTCCGCGACATTTATATTTCACTAGGCGAGCAGCTTCCTGATAAAGGATGGGCTTTACGTTTGCATCTTAAGCCTTATGTCAGATGGTTTTGGTTTGGTGGTATTGTTGTCGCATTTGCAGGAGCATTGATAGTCGCTGACAAGCGGTACCGCCAGCAAAAGTCGTCTGTTCGAGTGCGTAGTTCTGCCGCCGCGGAGATTGTGTAATGAAGTATAAATTAAGCTTGTTTCTCCCCTTGTTTATTTTTGTGATCTTAGTTGGCTTTTTATTAAAAGGCTTATTTAGCGATCCTCGTCAACGCGACTCCGCAGTGGTTGGTAAGTCGTTCCCTGAATTTCAATTACCCGATTTAATGAATGAAGAAAAAGTTCACTCATTACAAACACTAAGAGGTGAAAAAGTGCTCCTTAATGTTTGGGGTACCTGGTGCATTACTTGTAAATATGAACTGCCTTTTTTGACAAAAATTAAAACGGAATATGGCGTTAAGGTTGTCGGTATTTATTACGATCAAAATCACGCGCCTGAGTTTGGTCAATTTGCAAATATTCCTCAGATCCAAGTTGAAGTTAAACAATTGCTAGCTCAACTTGGTGACCCTTATCAATTTCATATATTGGATCTCGACCGCACATTGTCTTTAGATTTGGGTGTCACGGGCGCTCCTGAAACCTTTCTGATGGATTCAAATGGGGTAATCAAAGCCCACCATATGGGAGATGTTAATGAGCGAGTTTGGCGCGATAAATTGGCACCAATTTGGAATGAAATGCAATGATGAAATCAATTTCAATATTAATCGTGATCCTAGCTTCACTGGTTAGCGTTAAATCTTATGGCTTTGACGAAATGGTGACGTTTGACAATCCTAAGCAAGAAGCCGAATACCGGGAACTTATAAAAGAGTTGCGGTGTCCTAAATGCCAAAACCAGAATATTGCAGACTCAAATGCCATTGTTGCAAAAGATATGCGGGCAAAAGCTTTATTGTTATTACAAGAAGGCAAAAGCAAACAACAAGTTGTTGACTATATGATTAATCGCTACGGACAATTTGCTCATTATCGCCCACCAGTTAATATCGCTACAATTATGTTGTGGGCTATCCCAGTAGGTTTCATCCTTATGTGTATCATTTTATTGTGGCGACGCAGTCGACTGTCAACGCAAGTTGATAATGCCACCGACACCGCTGGATTAAATTCTGAACTTGATAATTTGTTAGATGAAGTTAGTGACCTACAAAACGCAGAAACGACGAGGAACAATCCGTGAGCAGTCTATTTTTTAGTTTTATCGGAATGTGCATTGTCGCGTTAGTGTTTATATGTGTACCGCTATTTCGATTCAGCCAATTTGGCCATAAACGAAATGCTTCGGCGCAGTGGTTTGAACAACGTCTTGCAGAATTAACAGACGAACTAGAACAAGGCCGTTTTACTCAGCAACAATACGAGTTTGCAGTTACCGAATTAAAACTGACCACTAAATTCGAACTGACCAAAGAGAATAAGGTACAACCCACGATTATTAATGAATTTGGTTTCAGTTCAAAAATATTAATATCGGTTCTGTTTGTTGTATTTATCTCTGGGTTTTATTTGTTTTATGGCAATTATACGAAGTTGTCTAATTGGCAGGATTCAATTGATGAGTTACCTGATTTAACTCAAAAAATAATTCAAAATCAAAACCAAGCACCGACCGTTCAAGAATTGCAAAGTTTCGCTCTGGGATTAAGAACAAAATTAGCGGTAAAAGACGAAGCGATTGGGTGGATGTTGTTAGGTCGTACTTTATTGGCTTTAAACGATATTAATTCGGCGATAGATGCATTCAAAAAATCCTACGATAGAGATCCTAAAAGCGTAACCAATATCGTCAATTACGCACAGGCTCTTTATTTAAAAGGAGAGGACTTTGAACTGGGTAAAGCAGTAAACATATTGCGCGAAGCATTATATTTACAACCAGATAATATGATGGCTTTGATCATTTTTGGTGAAAGTAACCTACTATTAAAACGTTTTGATAATGCGAAAGAAGCATTTGAATTGGCATTGTCTCAGCTTAATGCTGATGACGAGCGCACTGTCGCTTTACGTCAACGAATTGAATTTATTAATCAAAGCACAGGCACTCAAGCACCTGATACGCAAACTAACGACATACAAAGTGGATTAACAATTACAGTGCAACTAGATGACCGCGTTACGGCGTCTGGAACACAATTTCGTTATTTATTTTTATTCGCCAAGTCAGCGTCAAGTCCGGTTCCTGTCGCCGTGAAAAAATTGCCAATAAGCAATTTCCCGTTGACAGTTAATTTATCTGATTCGGATATCATGTTACCAGATGTGAAGTTATCGGATCAGAGTTCAGTTAATATTACAGCTCGTTTGTCGATTGACGAAGCGGCTGGTTTGACCGCAGGGGAGTGGCAAGGAGAGTTACTTGATATTAAGCCCTCAGCAAATGAACCTATTACGATAGTTATTAATAAGGAAACAAAATGAAGTCAACTTGGATTAAACAAGCCGTTTTAATCACTTTCGTATTGTTGTTGTCTGCCTGTGCCAAAACGCCAGAGCCACAACCTGTGGACGCGACCAACACGGAACAAGTGATAGCCCCTATTGTTGATGAACGTGACCCGTTTGAGTCGATGAACCGTTCATTATGGGATTTTAACTGGAATGTTTTAGACAAATACGTATTAAGACCTTTGGCCGTTGGTTATTCAGAATATTTGCCAAGACCAGCCCAAACAGGTGTCCGTAATTTTGTGACGAACCTTGAAGAGCCAGGTTATGCGGTAAATAGCTTACTGCAAGGTAAAGTAAAACATAGCGGTAAAGCGGTAGGTCGTTTCCTGATTAACTCTACGGTGGGAATTTTTGGCCTGATTGACGTTGCTGACTATATGGGAATAGAACGCCACAAAGAAGATGCAGGGCAGACTATGGGTATTTATGGTGTTGGTAACGGACCTTACGTTATGATCCCAGGTTACGGTCCTACAACTATTCGAGACGGTACGGGGGATTTTATTGATGGTCAAATCTTTCCACTGTATTTACTTGATTGGCCAGCAGCCTTGTTAAAAACGGGTATTAAAGCCGTTTACACTCGTGCTGATCTAATCGCGCAAGAGGGCATGATTGATAATTCTGTAGACTCTTACATTTTTGTCAAAGAAGTTTATTACCAAAATCAGAATTTCAAACTTCACGACGGCAACCCGCCGCTTGAAGAACCTGAAGAGTTTGATGAAGCGTTTTTAGACGAGATAGATTAATAAAATAAATAGTGCTGAAACTGAGTTATAAAATCGGTTCCAGGTAAATAAAAAGGCCAAATTCAATATTCTTGAATTTGGCCTTTTTAGTATTAATTATAGGTAAACTAGTGCCTTAAGGTTTTAATGCCTTTTCACCACGACCGATACCAACTACGCCAGAGCGTACGGTTTCAATAATCGTTCCGTTATCTCTCATAACATCAATAAAGGCGTCAACTTTGCCTGAAGTACCAAGCATTTGAACGGTGTAAGCACGGCTTGCAACGTCAACAATCTGGCCTCTGAAAATATCGGCACAGCGTTTTATTTCTTCACGTTGTTCGTTTGTGTCAGCTGCTATTTTTACAAGCACGATTTCACGTTCAACATGGGCACTTTCCGTTAGTTCTCGAACCTTTAAAACGTCAACAAGCTTATTGACTTGTTTGGTAATTTGCTCGATTACACGTTGATCGCCTTCCGTTGTAATCGTAATACGCGATAAGCTGTCGTCGTCGGTCTTAGACACAGTTAAACTGTCAATGTTATAGCCACGTTGCGAAAACAATCCAACAATGCGAGAAAGGGCACCAGCTTCATTTTCCAATAAAATAGATAGGATGCGTCTCATTATTCTTTCTCCCCTTGAATTTCCCCTGCGACTTTGCCCTTAGGTGCTAAAACCATATCGTCAATTTTTCCACCTTTGATTTGCATTGGATAAACATGTGCTGACTGGTCAACAACAATATCCATAAAGACTAATTTGTCTTTCATTGCAAAGGCGTCTTCCATGGCTTGATCTAGTTTCGCTGGGTCTGTCACACGGATACCAACATGACCATAGGCCTCTGCTAGTTTGACAAAATCTGGAAGTGAGTCCATATAAGAATGAGAATGACGTCCATCATAAAACATGGTTTGCCATTGTCTAACCATGCCTAAAGCTGAGTTATTGATGTTAATCACTTTAACTGGAATACCGTATTGTAAACACGTCGCTAGTTCTTGAATGTTCATTTGAATTGAACCGTCTCCTGTCACACAGGCGACATGAGCATCAGGAAACGCTAATTTAACCCCCATAGCAGCAGGTAAACCAAAGCCCATTGTGCCTAGACCACCTGAGTTAATCCATTGACGTGGTTTTTTAAACGGATAGTACAATGCAGCAAACATTTGGTGCTGACCGACATCTGACGTAACGTAAGCATCACCATTTGTCACCTTGTAAAGCGATTCAATGACTTGTTGCGGCATAATTTGGTTGTCAATTTTGCTATAAGCCAAACTGTCTTCTGCACGCCAATCGTTAATCGTCTTCCACCAAGTTGACATGGCTTCAGGGTCCGTATTGAGATCATGACTGTCGATGTAAGCAAGTAATTGTTCAATAACTTTTTTCGCTTCACCCACCACTGGCACATTCGCTGGAATGGTTTTAGAAATAGACGTTGGGTCTACATCGACGTGAACGATAGTGGCATTGGGACAAAATTTAGCAACGTTGTTGGTTACACGGTCGTCAAATCGAGCACCGATGGCAAAAATCACATCAGCGTTGGACATTGATTTATTTGCTTCATACGTGCCGTGCATACCTAACATGCCAACAAACTGAGGATGAACGCCAGAAATACCGCCTAACCCCATTAAAGTATTTGTTACCGGTACATTTAGTTTTTCTGCAAGCGCAGTGAGTTGTTCAGATGCGTTGGCAATTACAATACCGCCACCGGTGTACAAAATAGGGCGTTTAGCGGCACATAAAATTTCTGCCGCTTTTTTAATTTGCTTTGAATGACCTTTAACCGTTGGGTTATATGACCGCATATTAATTTCAGCAGGCATTACATAAGGCGCTTTAATTTTTGGATTGACGATATCTTTAGGTAAATCGACAACAACAGGGCCCGGTCGACCTGTTTTTGCAATGTAATAGGCTTTAGCGATAGCTTCAGGAATATCCTCAGCTCGTTTCACTAAAAAGCTGTGTTTTACGATAGGGCGAGAACAACCCACCATGTCACATTCTTGGAATGCGTCTTCACCGATAACAGTGGTTGGAACTTGACCAGACAATACAACAAGTGGGATAGAATCCATATATGCTGTTGCGATGCCGGTAATGGTATTGGTTGCGCCTGGACCTGAGGTCACAAGGACAGAACCTACGTCACCTGTAGCACGAGCATAACCGTCTGCAGCGTGAACGGCGGCTTGTTCGTGACGGACAAGAATGTGTTCTATTTTATTATGTTCAAACAAAGCGTCGTATATATCTAATACCGCGCCACCAGGATAACCAAACAGGTGTTTTACCCCGATGTCTTCTAACGCTTGCACTACCATTTCCGCACCGGATAACATGGTTGGCGAATTCTTCTCCATCGTATTTTCTCACTTCAAAACTTATTGATCGTAGCTAGTTACGTTTTTACTCTAATTCGCACACCGATTACAAGGGCAAATCGCCGAATAAGTAAAATAAATTTATCTATGTTAGGACGATTGGTGCGATAACCGTTTATTTACTAAATAATAGTGTGATTTTTAACCAGGACGGTGTGGGGATACTTAATTTTGGCGTTTCAATATTACTTAAAAAATAGCCCATCTTAGTTTTAAAAGATTCTAATCTTCGGGTTTTTTAAAAGATTGTAATCTTCGGTTTTCTGCAATTGTAACGGATTGTTTTTGATCAGCTATTATCTGGCACATCGCTCGGGAAACCGTATCGGCAGTAATTGGCTTATATTGACCAATAAAAGGTATGAATTGCAACGCAGTTAAAACATATTTCCCAAAAGTTTCACCTATCCGTTTCTCTGGACGAGGGCCGACTAATACACTTGGACGGACGATTAACGAGTGGTCAAAACCAAGTTGCAATAATTGGTGTTCCGTTTCGCCTTTCAAATTTAAATAGAACGATGACGCGCCGACTTTTGCACCAATGGAAGAAATAAAAACCAACCGAGTTGCGCCATTTAATTTAGCTAATGTTGCAAACTCAACTGGGTAGGTTCGGTCAACTCTAATCATTGCCTGTTGACTGCCTGCGTGTTTAATTGTGGTGCCTAAACAACAAAATACCGTGTCGCCAACAATATCTTGAACATGGGCTTCAAGGTGGTCAAAGTCTGTTTTTATCTGGACCAATTTATTGTGTGTAAAGTTAGCGGGTAAGTCAGAGCGACTGAAGCTGATAACTTGACAATAGTGTTCGTCGGCCAATAACTGAGTAATTAATGATTGACCAACAAGGCCTGTTGCGCCAATAACTAAAGCGCGTTTGGGGTTAGTAGCAGTTTTCAAAGTAACTTTCTAATATAACTACTGCAGATTGTGAGTCAACATTACCTTTTTTTAAGTTACGAAAGCCACCGGATGCAAATAAATCTGCCTTGGCATCAACTGTTGTCAGACGTTCGTCATGGGTTACTATGGCATAACCAAAGCGACCATGGATCTTGTTGGCGAATTTTTTTGCGCGGGCAGTCATCGGTTGTTCTGTACCATCCATATTAAGTGGCAATCCGACAACAACTAGGTCTGGTTCCCAAGTGGTAAGTAGCTTTTCAACTTGGTCCCACTGAGGTACACCATCCTTCGCTCGTAAAGCTTCAAGGGGGGATGCCGTACCGGTTAATGATTGTCCTACTGCAAAACCAATGCTAGTTGTGCCGTAGTCGATACCAATAATGGTTTTTGACTTCATTAAGCGTGTCCTGAAATTGCGGACAGTTGACTGATGTCGATGCCCAGTTTTTGGATTGCTCTTTCCCAACGTTTTTCAACTGGGGTATTGAATAAAATATCGTGGTCAGCTTCAATTGTTAACCAGGCATTGTTCGCCATTTCATCTTCCAATTGACCAGCAGACCATCCTGCATAGCCTAAAGTTAATAAAAATTGATCAGGTGCTTGCTCGGTTGACAAGCTTTGCAATATATCTTTCGACGTTGTTACATTGATGTCGCCCGGAAGCGCTATACTTGAAGTCCAAATTTTGCCCCCTGTGTGCAATACAAAACCACGGTCAGTTTGCACCGGACCACCTGTTAGCACATTTTTTGATGACAATGCCGATGATTCACTGGTTTCAATGTCAATTTCGTTTAACAGTCGACTAACACTGATCTCAGATGATTTGTTAATGACCAAGCCCATTGCGCCCTGATCATCGTGTTCGCAAATGTAGGTCACTGACCGACCAAAAAATGAACCATCTAAAGAAGGCATCGCAATCAATAGTTGGTTCGTTAAATTGGTGATTTCTGTAATTTCTGCCGTCATTAAAACTCCTATTAATTGCGCTTTTGAGAATGTGCTTGTTTTACTATTGCGCGCTTATGCGTTGTTCAATAGCGTCAAACAGTGCGCCTGTAATATCTACGTCAAATGCTGCTTCAATTTCTTTAATGCACGTTGGGCTAGTAACATTTATCTCGGTGACAAAATCACCAATCACATCTAAGCCAACAAATATTAGGCCTTTAGCTTTTAATGTAGGCCCAATTGCATTGGCAATCTTCCAGTCGGTGTCCGACAGTGGACGTGCTTCGCCTCGACCGCCAGCTGCTAAATTACCGCGGGTTTCACCTTTTGCTGGTATGCGAGCAAGGCAATAAGGCATAGGTTCACCGTCTACAATCAGGATCCGTTTATCGCCATTAGAAATATCTGGGATAAACGCTTGGACCATAGCAAATTGAGTACCGTGTGCCGTAAGTGTTTCAATGATCACACCGAGGTTAGGATCACCTGCTTTAACTCTGAAGATAGACGCTCCACCCATACCATCAAGTGGTTTGAGGATGATATCGCCATGTTTTTCATAAAAAGCCCGGATCTGCTTATCACTGCGAGTTACTAATGTTTGCGGTGTAAACTCTGAGAACCAACTGGTATATAATTTTTCATTAGCATCACGCAGACTTTGAGGTTTGTTAACGATCAAAGTACCTTCGTCTTCTGCACGCTCTAAAATATAGGTGGCGTAAATAAATTCGGTATCAAAAGGAGGATCTTTACGCATTAGTATCACGTCTAGATCAGATAATAATATGTCGTTAGACTCGGCAAGAGTGAAGTGATCGCCCACCACATTTTGAACGGTTAATTGACGCGCTTGACCATATGCTCGACCATTTTCTAAAAATAGGTCGTTCATTTCAAAGTAGTACAATTCATAGCCCCGTGCCTGTGCTTGCAGCAACATTGCAAAGCTCGAATCTTTTTTCAAATTAATATCTGCAATGGGATCCATCACAATGCCAAGTTTTTTTGTCATTTTTAATCCTAGTATTAAAAATTAAGCTAAATCACCAAACTGAAATTGCAGTGATGCTAATAAGGTTAACGCGGCGGTTTCAGTGCGTAATACTCTTGGGCCAAGTTGAATGTCTGTGTAATTGGCGTCACCTGCTTGGCGAATTTCTTCGTCACTTAAACCACCTTCTGGGCCGATAATAAAACGGACGCCACTGTCAGGTATTGTAATCGTTTTAATAGAAGTGGAGGCTTTAGGGTGTAAATTCAACTTCAGTTGGTTAGTTTCTTGTTTTAAAAACTCAGACAAACTGATTGGTGGGTGAACAACAGGAATAATAGCGCGACCACTTTGTTCACAGGCCGAGATTGCTATTTTTTGCCACTGCTGGTGTTTTTTCTCTAATCGTTCACCAGCTAATTTAACGCCACAACGTTCAGTAAAAACTGGTGTGATCTCCATAATGCCTAATTCAACGGATTTTTGGATGGTAAAATCCATCTTATCACCGCGGGAAATGCCCTGAGCCAAATGAATATTTAACGGTGACTCATTTTCAATCGCGGCTTTTTCTAGAGGCAATATTTGGACTGACTTTTTGCTCACATCCGTAATTTCGCTAAGGTAATCGTGCCCGTCGCCATTAAACAATATGATTTTGTAACCTTGTTTCAAACGTAATACTTTAGCGACGTGATTTGCAGCGTCCGAGTCTAACTCGCAGTTGCTATTTAATTGCAATGGTGAAGAATGATAAATTCGAGGTATTCTCATGGCGTTTCTATTTGCTTTTTTTTGCAATTTTAGCAGGCTGATTTTGATATGCCTATGGTTATCACATAACTATTTTTTTAATGAACAATAATTCGTTAAGCCTCAGTTGCTTTAGTTTATTGCGTCGAATCCAAGTTTTTTGTTACTAATTTTCTATGAAAAATATACCTTGAATTGCTATTATGCGGCACGGCTTTATTTAAGGAGTGCAAATGGATCCTATTATCTCTGTCGAAGGATTAATTAAACAATATAAAGATGTTATTGCCGTCAATAATGTCTCATTTGATATTCAACCTGGGACTTGTTTTGGTTTGTTGGGCCCAAATGGCGCTGGAAAGACAACAACTATAGAAATGATGGAAGGCTTAACCCCACCGAGTAAAGGCCAAATTAAGTTATTTAGTAAAACGTTGACAAAAGCGGCGTTAGACCAGATAGGCATACAGTTCCAGCAAACTGCTCTACAAGACTTCTTAACGGTCACCGAAACCATTAACTTATTTGCTTCCTTTTATAAAAATACGTTGGCAACGGATACACTCATCACTATGTGTGACTTGGTTGAAGTCAAAGACCGTAATCACCAAAAATTGTCAGGTGGACAAAAGCAACGTTTGCTTCTCGCCTTAGCTTTAGTGAATGACCCACAGATTATATTTTTGGACGAGCCAACAACTGGGCTTGATCCCCACGCTAGGCGTAACTTCTGGGATCTGCTTACTGAGATTAAAAACTCGGGTAAAACCATTATCATCACAACGCATTATATGGATGAAGCTCAGTATTTATGTGACGAAATTGCGATTATGGACCGTGGTGAAATTATTGCCCATAACAGCCCAGATAATCTACTACAACAGCATTTTTCAGGGGCGATTATCCGCTTACCAAAACCAAATTTAGAAGGGCACACCTTACCAAGTGGGACTCGCCCTTACGGTGATGGTTTTTATGATATTGATGCCATTAATGTTGAAAAAACCATAACGGAATTACTGTCGCAGGGAATTTCTCTTGATGGCTTGCAAGTTAAATCCGCAAACTTAGATGATCTATTTATTAAACTTACAGGTCATGCGCTTACTGGACCTACAATTGACGTAAAGGCGGGAGAATAACATGTTGGCATTAAAGCGCTTTTGGGCCATTTTAAAAGCCCGCAATTTAGAATTTTTCAGAGACAAATCGTCACTTAGTTGGAGCATTATATTTCCGGTTTTGTTGTTGGCGGGTTTTGCGGTGGTTTTCTCCGACAATGATAAAGACGTTTACAAAGTTGGTGTGATAGATAAGCCCGATAACTTTAGCGCCTTTAGCGATGTGCGTTTTATCAATTTTGTCGACTATCAAGACATTGACGCTGCGATGACCAAATTGGAGCGTCATCAACTTGATTTAGTGATAGACCACACGAATAAAAAGATTTGGCAAAACGAATCTTCAGCAAACAGCTATATCGTTCAAAAGATGCTGTCTGGTGCTATTGACGAGCGTTGGCAGTCGTCGTTTATTGATGGCCGAGCCATTCGTTATGTCGATTGGGTATTACCAGGAATTTTGGGCATGAACATGATGTTCAGTTGTTTATTTGGTGTAGGTTATGTCATCGTACGTTACCGTAAAAATATGGTGTTAAAACGACTTAATGCCACGCCTGTTAAAGCCATCGAGTTTTTAGCGGCGCAGATTACCTCGCGTCTATGGATAGTCATTGCTATTTCGGGTTCAGTATTTGCCGGATGTGATTTTATATTCGATTTCTATATGTTGGGCTCGTTTTGGAACTTATTACTTGTCGCTGTTTTAGGGGCGATGTCGTTAATTTCATTAGGTCTGTTGTTGTCTTCTCGCAGTCGCAGTGAAGAATTAACCGGTGGGTTGCTAAATTTGGTCACCTGGCCAATGATGATCTTATCCGGTGTTTGGTTTTCATTGGAGGGGAGCCCTGAGTTTATTAGACAAATATCCTACTTTTTGCCATTAACTCATCTGGTGGAAGGGGCTCGAGCCGTGATGATAGAAGGCGCTGACTTTGTTGCATTGTCCACGCACACTATTCCATTAGCGGTGATGACATTTGTTTTTCTGACAATTGGCGCGCTTATGTTTCGCTGGGACGGTGACGGTCGTTAAGCGACTTGCTGAGATATGATAACAGCTCACTATTGCAAAAAGGCACTTATTGCAATAGTGAGCATTGGATAAAACTGTAGCAATAAAAAAGCCCCAGTGACCATTTATTAGACGGTTATCTGGGGCTTTTTTAATTTTGCTTTTTTACCAACCAACAGACGCTTTAAGCGCTTCAACTTTGTCGGTTTTTTCCCAAGGGAATTCTTCACGACCGAAGTGCCCATAGGCTGCGGTCGCTTTATATATTGGACGTTCTAAGTCAAGCATTTGAATCAAACCGTATGGACGTAAATCAAAGTGTTCGCGAACAAGTTGGATAATTCTATCTTCTTCAAATTTACCCGTGCCAAATGTTTCAATACTGATTGACGTTGGCTCAGCAACACCAATTGCATATGAAACTTGAAGTTCGGCTTTGTCAGCTAAACCAGCAGCAACTAAATTCTTGGCAACATAACGAGCCGCATAAGCAGCCGAACGGTCAACTTTTGATGGATCTTTACCAGAGAATGCACCACCACCGTGACGAGCCATGCCGCCATAGGTATCAACGATTATCTTACGACCTGTTAAACCACAATCACCCATTGGTCCACCGATGACAAAACGACCTGTTGGATTAATGAAAAATTTAGTTTCTTTCGTTAACCATTGAGCCGGTAATGTTGGCTTTATGATGGTTTCCATAACCGCTTCAACAAGATCTGATTGGGTAATAGAGTCACAATGTTGAGTCGATAAAACAACGGCGTCGATCCCAACTGGCTTGCCATTTTCGTAGGCAAAGGTAACTTGTGATTTAGCGTCTGGACGCAACCACGGTAGTGTCCCGTCTTTACGCACTTGCGCTTGACGTTTAACTAAACGATGAGAATATTCAATTGGCGCAGGCATTAAAACTTCAGTTTCATTACATGCATAACCAAACATTAAGCCTTGGTCGCCGGCACCTTGTTCACTAGGGTCTGCTCTATCAACACCTTGGTTAATGTCTGGCGATTGTTTGCCGATGGTATTTAAAATGGCACATGAATCTGCATCAAAACCCATATCTGAATGCACATAACCAATTTCTTTTACGGTATTGCGAGTTAATTCTTCGATATCAACCCAAGCGCTAGTAGTTACTTCACCACCAACCATGACCATACCGGTTTTAACGTATGTTTCGCAGGCAACTCGAGCTTTAGGATCTTGCGCTAATATTGCGTCAAGTACAGCGTCAGATATTTGATCCGCGATTTTATCCGGGTGTCCTTCAGAAACAGATTCTGATGTAAATAAATGTTTTGCCATGAATAATTTCTCTCAGATGAAAACTTATTTTGAAAATTAGTGTGTTTAGCTATTTTGATTATTAGCCAAAGTTACGTAATTTTAATCCAAAAACAGTGCTAACACCTAATACTTTTTACATCTAGACGTCTATACGTATCTAATGTTGCTTTCAATGCACCTATTTAGAGGGGCTGGTTTGATTTAAAAAATAAATAATTTGATGATAAAACGACCTTTGTTTATTAACAAAAAGCACGTAAAGCGAGGAGACAAGTTGATAACAGGCACTATTTTGTGCCATTGCTCACAATTAATAAGTCAATCGGCCTGAATTAAACACAACAAAAAGTGCGATAATTTTGTTGAATTTCGACCACATTAAGAAGTTAAGCAAAGCGACTCAGGAGACAAATCCGATAAATATGGTACTCAAATAAAATGGGCTTATTGTCCAATGCCTAATGAATATATCGATAGGCTTGTTAAGGCTTAGAATTGGGATAAGGCGTTGTTTTACTCAGTTTGGCCATAAAACTTGCACGTTTTTACGAAAGGATAAAAATCTTTACAAAGTTCAGCTTGTAAAATAGGTCGTTGAACACGCAAACCCTTGCAGGTAGGTGTTGCCTCTGATTATATGTTTGTAACAATAACAAAAGGTTAATCTAATGAAAAAATCGATAAAACTTGCAGTTGCGGTCGCTCTGCTTGGTGGCTTAACAGCTTGTGGCGGCAGTGATGTTAAATCACCTGTTGCTGAGGTATCTGCAGCGCAAAATACCACAAACACTATTTTGAAACCATGGACAGGTCCATTTGAAGGTGTACCAGCGTTTGACACTGTAAAACTTGACGATTTGATACCGGCTTTTAAAATCGCAATGAAATCGCATTTAGCTGAAGTTGAAGCAATTGCGAATAATAAAGCGCCGGCTACTTTCGAAAATACTATCGTTGCATTAGAAGCCGTTGGTGAAGATTTAGATCGCGTATGGACATACTACGGAATTTGGCGTTCAAACATGTCGTCACCGGAAGTACGCGAAGTGGGTAAAGAGTTATCACCATTAATTTCTAAGCATTATTCTCAGATTAGCCAGAACGAAACATTATTTGCTCGGATCAAAGCCGTTTACGAAAGCAAAGAAATGAAGACGTTACGTAAAGATCAACAACGTTTAGTTGAAAACAGCTACAAAGGTTTAGTCCGCAGTGGCGCTAAATTATCTGCTGAAGATAAAGAACGTTTTGCTGCTATTAACCTAGCTTTGGCAGAGCTACACACTAACTTTGGTAATAACGTATTAGCCGACGAAGAAAACTATGTTACCTATTTAAATGAGTCACAACTTGGTGGGTTACCGCAGTCGGTAATCACAGCGGCTGCATCTGCTGCAGCAGCGCTGGGTAAAGAAGGTCAATACGCAATTACCAACACGCGTTCTTCGATGGACCCGTTTTTAACGTATTCAGACGAGCGTGAGTTACGTAAAGAAGTATGGAACAAATACTATAGTCGTGGCGATAACGGTGATGAATTTGATAACAATAAAAATATCGCTGAAATCCTAAAGTTACGCCATGAACGTGTTCAATTACTCGGTTATAAAAATTACGCTGAATGGCGTCTTGAAGACCGTATGGCGAAAAATCCTGAAAACGCATTTAATCTCATGAATGCTGTTTGGCCTGCCGCGATCGCTCGCGTAAAAGAAGAAGTTGCGGATATGCAAGCCGTAGCAGATGCTGAAAAAGCAAATATCAAAATTGAACCATGGGACTACCGTTTTTACGCCGAAAAAGTGCGTAAAGCTAAATACGACCTAGATTCAGATGAAGTGAAACAATACCTACAACTTGATAACTTACGTGAAGCGATGTTCTATGTTGCTGGTAAGTTGTTTGACTTTAAATTTGACGCGGTCAAAGAGGGCTCTGTTCCTGTCTTCCATGAAGATGTAAAAGTATGGGAAGTCACTAAGCTATCTACTGGCGAACATGTCGGTGTCTGGTATCTAGACCCATACGCTCGTAAAGGCAAACGCTCTGGTGCATGGGCAACCTCATACCGCAGCTTTACAACTTTCCAGGGTAAAACCAATGTATTGGCGTCAAATAACTCTAACTTCATCAAGGGTGAGGCGGGCAAACCAACACTTATTTCTTGGTCTGATGCAGAAACCTTATTCCACGAGTTTGGTCATGCTTTGCATTCACTGTCGTCTCAAGTTGAATACCCATCGCAAAATGGTGGTGTTCGTGACTACACTGAATTCCAGTCACAATTGCTAGAACGTTGGTTAACAACGGATCCGGTTATTGATAACTACTTAACGCATCAAAAAACAGGTAAGCCAATTCCTGCTGATCTAGTGGCTAAAATCAAAAAAGCAGCAACATTTAACGAAGGGTTTAAAACCACGGAGTATCTTGCGTCTGCAATAATTGATCTTAAATTACACAGCATGGACCCGGCGGGTTTAGATGCAGATAAATTTGAACGTGAAACACTCGCTGAAATGGGTATGCCGTCTGAATTAGTTATGCGTCATAGAACGCCACATTTTGGGCATATTTTCTCAGGTGAAGGTTATTCTGCTGGTTACTACGGTTATATGTGGGCAGAAGTATTAACGTCTGACGCAGCTGAAGCATTTGAAGGCTCACCAGGTGGTTATTACGACAAAGGTATGGCGAAGAAGTTGGTCGACCATTTGTTCTCTGTGCGCAACGCTATTGACCCTGCAGAGGCGTATCGTTTGTTTAGAGGACGTGATGCTAAAGTTGAAGCACTAATGCGTGACAGAGGCTTCCCAGTGCCAAAATAGGTATTGGCTTACTCTGAAGTATTAAAAAAGGTTAGCAATTTTGCTAACCTTTTTTGTTTTTAACCCAATTATATACGCCAAAAACTATCCGATATGCGACTGCAACCAACGCGTTAAGTCTTGTGGTGGCAATGCCCCAGAGACTCTATCTACTTCTTTTCCTTGCTTAAATACGATTAAGGTTGGAATACTACGAATATTAAACATGCCTGCGCTCGATTGAGCGTTTTGAGTATTTAATTTGCCAAAGCGATAGGTGTGTTTAAAGGCCATGGCGGCTTGCTGAAAATGTGGCGCAAAAGACTTACATGGACCGCACCAGTCAGCCCAAAAGTCGATTACGACAGGTAGGTCATTGTTCTGGATAAATTTAAAGACGTTGGCGTCTGTCAGTTCAATTGGTGCGCCCAAAAGTAATTTGTTTTTACATTTACCGCAAATGCCATCCGCTTCAATCTTATCTTCAGGTACGCGATTTTTAGCAAAACAGGTGGAGCAAGTTATAAACATTGATGTGGTCACGGTTTTTCCTAAATACATTTAGCTGGTTTTGGTAGCCCTGCAATTCGAGTCGCTTGTTTTGCAGGCCCTTTTGGGAACAATCGATAAAGATAAATACTGTTACCTTTATCTGCCCCGAGTTCTTTTGCCATCGCTTTGACTAACAGACGTATAGCCGGGCTGGTTTTAAATTCGATATAAAAATTTCGGACAAAATTAACCACTTCCCAGTGATTATCTGTCATTGTGATGTTTTCTAATTCTGCGATATGAGTGGCTAGTTCTATACTCCAATCGTCTAAATTGATCAGGTATTCATGTTTGTCTGTTTCATAAGAAGTGCCGTTAAATTCGATCATGGTGCTTATTTACCAACTTAATATATTATTTGCGCTTTCACAAAACTCGACCCACTGCGGGTCGTTAATCATTTCAAAGTGTTCATTTTCCCTTATATGTCGGGCGTTACAGTCAAGTTCTCGAGCGAAAAAACTGATGTTATCTATGGGTTTTATCGTAGGCAGCCTATACACAGCGTCCTGAGTAAATACCACTTTGTCGCCACTGGACAAGAGTTGTTTCACGTTGTTCCATTGTTCGGACGTAAATAAAATGTGCAAGCTATTTGTTGTGGTCATGATTATTTCAACTTAAATAACGTAAATGTGTTTGGCGTTTTGTTTTAACTGAATAATGCCGCCGGGGTCTAATGTCAGTACGCTTGGCATCACATTTTTTTTATGGAACCCCAACTTGTTTAATGACTTTTGGCAAACGAATGTTTCTTCTATATCGTACATTTCAAGTAATTTAAAGGTGCTCAAATAGTCTTTCTGACCTATCAGTTCGGGGGTTTGCTCAATTAAACACTGAGTCACGCCTAATCCTAAAAATAACACACTGACCCGTTGGTCAAATGCGCCAAAAATCAAAGACAAATCCAATGCTTCTTTACCAGCTAACGCATTCAACGCACTTTGTGTATGGATGATTAATATGTCGTTTATGACTTGGTCATTCATTTAAACTGCACCATTTTGTCAGACTCAGTGGTGAGCTCAGCAAATTCAGCTAGGCCGGAAAGGGTAAAGCTCGGGTGCAGTGCATTGGCATTAACACCGCGTTTTTCCGCCGCAGTCACGCACATCAATAGCGGGATATTATGTTGTGAATTTAAGTTAACTAATTGCGATTGACCATTGAGCTCATCAGAGGGCATATCCAAATTATTAGACCCGTTTAATACTGCGTCTTGATACAAAAAAACCGCTGTAATTGAATTTCCACGGTCAATGGCCGCTTGAGCAAATTGGCAGGCCGTCGCCACACTCTGGTGAGACCAAGGCGGGCAATGTAATACGAGAATAAAGCGATTCATAAAACACTCATTAAGGAATTCAAAACACAATGTAAGGGTAGTGCCGTCATTGTATTACATCTACCACAACTTGCTAATACTTTACGTTAAAAAAGAATACTGAATTAAATCTGAAATTAGGGCACGGAAGAAAGCGGCGACAAACAATAAACAAGCTATAGAGTAAATCATTTAAGTGATTGGTCAGGTGTGAAAAACAATGGCGAAAAAGTGGCAAAAAAAAGCCTCACTATGTGAGGCTTTTAATGATTAAGTAAGGTAACGAAATTAATCGTCACTACCACCAAATGCAGTTAGTAACTGAATAAGGCTTAGGAAGATGTTGTAAATCGATACAAACAACGTCACTGTTGCTAAGATGTAGTTTGTTTCACCACCACGCACAATTGCTTGAGTTTGAAGCAAAATTGCACCAGATGAGAATAAAATAAACATCGAGCTAATGACTAACGATAACGCTGGAAGGTTTAGGAAAATGTTTGCAACTACTGCTGCAATAATAACCCAGAACCCTGCCATCATCATGCCGTTTAAGAATGACAAGTCACGTTTAGTCGTCAACGCATAAGCCGAAACACCGAAGAAGGTTAGGGCTGTGCCACCAAGCGCAGTCATAACAATCTCGCCGCCGCCTGCGCCGATAACCATATTTAGTATTGGTCCAAGGCTATAACCAAGGAAGCCTGTAAAAGCAAATACTGCAATTAAGCCAGTAGATGAATTCGCCGCTTTATGAACCCAAAACAACAAGCCATAAAATCCAACCAACATTAGGATTAATCCTGGGTGTGGTAAATTCAATGCCATTGCTGCACCAGCGACGATAGCAGCGAAGGCAAGCGTCATCGCGAGTAATGAGTAAGTATTGCGTAATACCTTATTCGTCTGTAATACAGATGCTTCAGTACTTTGATACGCTGTTCTGCTGTCCATTGTGAACTCCTGTTATTCAACAAAATAATTATGACAAACTAAACGTAGTTTTCACCAAATTACGTCTCTGGTCAATACATTGGGGTAAAGAAATTTTATTCAAGTTTATTAATAAATATTAATTATGTATTTTAATTGTGTCTTATTGGTAACTTATGTGCCTGTAAGTGTTGTGTGGCAGCGCTTCCCAGCAATTTAGTTTTTTAACATTATCACTTACGATAATTATTGCCGCTTAATATTCGAACTAAATTTGTTTTTTACTGCAACTAGTCGCTAAGTTTTTGGTATTTTTTAGGCTAGCGTTAAAATTTTTATTCGATGATAACAGCAATAATATTGGTGTTTGAAATTTGGCCGCTTATTTCTTTGTTTTTGGGGTTTTTGATGAATATTCAACCTCAGTGGTTTAAAAAGCACCATTCAACTCACTTTTTTACGTTTTTTTTAGATTTACACTTTACATCAGGCGATTAGGTCACTAATATGCGCCCCATCAAGTGGAGAGGTGGCAGAGCTCGGTCGAATGCACCTGACTTGAAATCAGGCGAAGGGTTAAACCTTCCGGGGGTTCGAATCCCTCCCTCTCCGCCACTTATTTTTACATCGAGTTGTTACAACTCGATTACATCGACTAATGGAAAGCTGGCAGAGCTCGGTCGAATGCACCTGACTTGAAATCAGGCGAAGGGTTAAACCTTCCGGGGGTTCGAATCCCTCGCTTTCCGCCATATAAACAACCCTAGTGATTAATATCACTGGGGTTTTTTATTGCCTGTAATATACGCCTAAATATCGGCTTATTGAGCCCTTTAAAAGCCTGTACACCTTTGCTACTTATCGATAAAGCTCTTTATAAATTAGGTTTATTTGATGTTTAGTATAAATCATTGATTACGCTAAATTATTGTCTTAACCTGAATCCTGAATCCTGAATCCTGAATCCGAGTCTAAAATCCATCACACTCATTATTGTCAGTCGCTTTTGTCGAGACTGTTACAAAGATTAAGTTTTGCTGTTGAAATTCAGTTGTTGTTAAAATTTTGGCGGGTAGTGGAAAATAAATGTCTTTGAAGAAGCTGTATTGGACCAAATGCAAACACCACTTGGTCCGTGGCTTTTCTTAAAGTAAAAGTAGATCTTCGAGCGCGTCAGCTAAAACTGGATATTTAAATTCAAATTTATTGTCGAGTAATTTAGTTGGAACAGCGTTTTGGCCAAATATTATAAGGTCAGCTCTTTCGCCCAATGTCATTCGCAATACAAACCTAGGGACTCTTAAGATCGCCGGGCGATGCAAGACAGTTGCTAGGGCATGAGTAAATTCTTTGTTCGAAACTGGGGTTGGAGCTGACAAATTAATCGGACCACTAATGTTTTTATTCTCCAGAACAAACTTCACAGCTCTAGCCCAATCTTTTACGTGGATCCAAGGCATATATTGCTTGCCATTAGAAATTTTTCCACCAAATCCAGCCCAAAATGGCGGGATCATTTTTTCTAAAGCGCCACCTTGGTTAGACAGGACAATGCCTGTCCGAAGCAAGGTGACATTAGCGTGTTTTGCCGTGGTAGCAATTTCTTCCCATTGCTGACATAACTTACTACCGAAGTCATTGCCAAATGAGCTAAATGTTTCGTCTATAGACTCTGCACCTTGTGGGCCATAAATACCCACAGCACTTGCACTAATAAATTGGATTTTTTTATCTGCACTGCATTCCGAGTTTATTTTAGCAACGAGAGCCTTTGTTGTATCAAACCGGCTGCTCATTATTTGCTTCTTACGCTTAGCGGTCCATTTTTTATCAACTATGGGTTCACCAGCTAAGTTAATAATTGCGTCAAAATCGACTAAGTTTATTTCATCAAATGAGTCAATAACGGTAATTGAAGCATGCAGGTTTCTGCAGGCCTTTGCGTAGTTACGAGTAAAAACAGTCAATTTGTGAACTTCATTATCAAATCTGAGGAGCCTTATAAGCGCTGCTCCCAATAATCCTGTTCCACCGGTAATTAGAATATTCATTAACCTGCCAATTTATTTTTTAATTTCAGTAAAATAGCTTTACTATAGGTTTTTGTTAGTTTTGTGGCTCAAAAGAGCTGTAATTTGGTTTAAAAGCCTAACATTACCTTTAGGCTCCCAATTTAAATGGGACAATGAACCAAATCAACCATTTAGTTTATTATTTTTGGTAACAACAAATTTTAGATTAGCAATTTAGTAAAATTGCTAAAATTGTTCAGTTGCAATAAGTGAACGCAAATATCCTTAAAGGAAAAGTAGATGTCTAAGCTCGAAATGAACTTTGCCACAAGATTTTTATTTACGATGGCCTGTTTAATTATTTTATTGGCAGGAATAAAAGCGGCGAGCGCCATTTTAGTTCCATTTTTGTTATCCATGTTTATCGCCATTATTGCCAATCCACTAGTTAATAAACTAATTGCACTTCGGATCCCTCGAGTCTTTGCTGTGCTCATTATTTTGAGTCTATTAGTCGGTGCTGGAATGTCCATCGCTGGCGTTGTTGGGCAATCGTTTAATGACTTTTCACAGTCGCTGCCTGTTTACCAAGCAAAGTTATCTAATGAGCTCGAGTGGATAGTGAACAAACTTGCGTTATTTGATATTCATGTAGATCAATCGTTACTGACTCAATACTTTAATCCGAGTATTGCTATGCAAATGGTTGGCAATTTATTAAGTGGATTTGGCGGTGTTATGGCCAATTTATTTTTAATCATTCTTACCGTTGTTTTTATGTTGTTTGAAGCGCCGGATGTATCTAAGAAGGTTCATATTGCATTAGACGATCCTACAATGAAAATGCGTCATGTAGACCGCTTTTTAGAGTCTGTAAATAGTTATCTCGCGATTAAATCTCTAGTCAGTTTAGGAACCGCGACAGCGGTTGGCGTCTTATTGTGGATATTAGATATTGATTACGTATTGCTTTGGTCTGTGTTGGCATTTTTGTTTAATTTCATTCCTAACATAGGATCAATTATTGCTGCTGTGCCAGCGGTACTGCTTGCCATTGTTGTCCAAAGTCCAGCGGTTGCGGGCATTTTGGCGTTAGGCTATATTGCGATTAACACGATTTTTGGCAATGTCATTGAACCTAAATTTATGGGCCGTGGTTTAGGTTTATCAACTTTGGTTGTATTTTTATCTTTGATATTTTGGGGATGGTTATTAGGCACTGTCGGAATGTTACTTTCTGTACCCCTTACGATGATAGTAAAAATTGCGCTTGAGGCAAATGCCGACAGTCGTTGGTTAGCTTTGTTATTGAGTAATGTTGATGATACTGAGCTTAAAAATTCATAACAGAGTAAGAGTGACTCAGGTTCAAAGTACGCTCAAATTCAACGGCGTTGGAACATAGGCTGATTGGCATTGATTAGACTGAGGCGTTTATGCTGTACTTACAAAAGTATTGTGGCTTTTGGCAAGTACAGCGCAATTTAGACGTTTAGTGGCTTAAGAATGAAGCAAGTTGTCTAACAATCCTGTTACTTTATTTGAAGCCTGTTCCATTTTATTGAGCCTATTTATTGCCTCTGCTTTATCACCTTTTTCAAGTTGTTTTAACGCCTCTAGTCCGAACTTATGCACTTGGCGGTGAGGTTCATCAATATGCATAAAGGTTGTGTTACTGCCAAATTTACTCTTACCTTCAGTTACATACCATTGACCAAGACGACACGACGAGTGGTCGGCAAATTCGTTAATTGATTTCGAACTAAGCCCTGCAGCGACCGCATATACATCACCTTTCCAAACCACATGATCTAACTTAACGGTTTGAATAAACGATTGCATTGTGGCTGACTCAATTGTTGATTTCATTTGATTACAAACACCAATGATGTTGCTGTAATCTTCATTTAATGTATTTACGCCGTTAGACAAGTCTCGGTTGCTTAATTGAATTCGATCAACTGAGGTAACAGTTTCATTGGTCGAGCGGATAATTTCATTTACGAGATCAGACACTTCGTTTGCAGATTCATTCGTGTTGTTCGCCAACGCACGAACTTCATCGGCAACAACAGAGAAGCCGCGACCCGCTTCCCCCGCACGCGCTGCTTCAATGGCTGCATTAAGTGCTAATAAATTGGTTTGGTCCGAAATTTTTGAAATAGTGGATACAAAGGTATTAATTTTATCAGCCATTTCAGATAAGCCTGAAATATTGGTTGTCATCGAACCCATTTGGTCGCCAAGACCCGCCATGCCACCAACGATTGAATTTAGTGCATTTGATGAGGTATCAAACAGTTCATTAATCAATGCGATAGAGCGACTTTCTTCCTCTATTTGTTGAAATGATACTGCAACCGCTTCTCGAACCGATTTTATTTGCTCGAACGAGTCAACCGTACAGGCTAATAACTGTGCGTCAAATTCATTAAACGACTGATCAAACGCATTTTTTTCATTTTGTAACTCCAAAATAAGTTCGTCTGCATTGGTTACCGTTTGGTTTAACGATACAATTTCAGCCTTAAGCCGAGTATTCTCTGATGACAAAGCGTCAAATCTAGATTTTGAAACAAACATATGAATGATCTTCTTTTAATTAATTATTTTGGTTTATCGGCCTTTTATCGCTAATATTTAACTTTATATTAATTAAAGTAATTTTCTATCAGCAGACATGTGTTATTAATTATAGACAGGTTTTAAATAAAAAGGAGAGGTTGTGTTTACCCTAATAGCCAAATTATTAAATGTACTTAATTCAGATTCAGAGCCGAAACATCTGGCACTCGCCATTGTGTTAGCAATGTTAGCAGGTTTTAATTCCATCATGAGCGTTTTTGGTGTTTTTATTTTATTATTAATGATTGTTTTGCGAGCGAATTTGACCGTTTTCATTGCAATGCTCGCGGTGTTTAGTGGCTTGAAGTTGTTATTCATTACGTTTATTTCAGATTTTGGTGGTTATTTATTGCAACTTCCATCGTTAGTTTCAACTTGGACAGAGCTATATCAGGCTACCTGGTTTAGATTTTCGGAACTTTATAATAGTGCCGTTATGGGACAATTAGTGAGTTCGATTATATTAATCGTTCCAATTTATGCGTTGTCGTATTGGTTAATTGTTAAGTATCGCTTAGCAATGAAACACTTTGTCGAGCGTTTTAAAATTGTTCAAAGTTTAAAAGCAAGTAAGTTTTACCAAATCTATCTAAGCGTTCAATCTGCGTAGTCGAATAGGGAAATAAGTTTCATGAGTAAAAAAGAAGTAGCGAAAAAAAGCGCAGAAGTGGAAGGCCAGGTCGACGAGAATAAAGAGGCTGACGCTAAAGCAAAGGCGAAACCAAAAGGGTTACTCAGAGTTGGTGGGATAGGTGGCGTTGCCGTCATAGCAGCGGCTGTTTATTTTGGTATTAATCCAGCCGCAAAATTTGGGCTACAAATGGCGTTAGAGTCGACTTTTGGCACGGAAACAGAAATAGAAGCAGTCAATGTTAGTTGGTCTCCATTTGGGTTAACAATAGAAAACCTACAACAAACCGATCCTGATAACTTAAACCGTAATCTGTTCCAGTTTAACCAAGCAGAAGTACAAGTCAGACCCCTAGATTATTTGATGGGTAATACAGTAATCGACAGTTTAAAAGTAGTTGAATTACAATTTGACGGTGCAAGAGCAGAACCCGGTGTCCGTATCGTTAAAGATGACCAATCAGCAGATACGTCACAAGGGACTGATTCTGATACAACGGAAAATGACCAACAAGAAGGGATGTCATTCCCAAGTTCTAAAGAACTCTTAGCCAAAGCAGATCTACAAACCGAAATTAAAGCGAAAAATTTTCAACAGGTTTGGAAAACACAAAGCAGCGAGTTAAAGTCGGTTTATAAGGACCTCCCGGATAAAGGTTCGGTGAAAAGTTATGAACAACAATGGCAAGAAATTGAAGATACCGAAATATCATCATTAGATGATTTAAAAGTTTTGAAGGAAAAAGTTGCCAAACTCAAAGCTGAAATAAATGCGGATAGGCTAAAAATTAAGACCGCGAAAGCAAAATACAAAACTAGCAAAGCCGAAATAGATCAGGCTTATAATGAGTTAAAAGACGCACCTGGACAAGACTGGGAGTCGATTAAAAAAACATTGCCTATTGATGATCCAAATACTCTAGCGATAAGCCAATTGTTGTTTGGTGATAAAATCACTTCTTATTTAGAGCAGGGTATGGGGTTCTATACCACCGCTAAACCGTATTTGGATAACTACCTTAAAAATAAAAAAGCGGAAGAGGCTGAGCCAGAGGTTATAGTCGGTGAAAACATTGTCTTTCCTTTAAACGACCCATTGCCAACGTGGTTGATAGTTGATGCGGAAATTAGCCTAACATTAAGTGGTAAATCTTGGTTGGTAACTGCAAGTGAGATTACGAGTGAATCTTATGTGCGTAATATTCCGGGTGAATATGTTATGTCGCACGTTGCAAAACAAGGCGGCAGCATAAATATCGAAGGGACTTTTTTTGCGGCACAAGACGCTAAGTTTACCACAGACGGTAAATGGAATATGTCGGAGCTAGCCGTAAATAATTACTCAATCGCTGGTGATTCAGACTTATCATTAGAGTTGGAACACGGAAAACTGCTGGGTTCGGGCACATTCGAATATGAGAACGAATTAAATTCAGAGCATCTATTAGCGTTCAGTGAAACAATATTTTCGGGTAATGGGACTGGAGATTTTGCTGAAATTTTATTGGATTCATTATCGAGTGTAGACCAGTTTAATATCAATATGAACGTCAGTGGTAAATTGAAATCACCTGATTTAGCCGTAGATTCTGACCTTGATAATAAAGTAAATAGTGCCTTTAGAGCGGCTGTCAAAAAAGAGTTTAAAAAAGTTGAAAGCGAAACCAAAGCTGAATTGAGTCAAAAGGTTGAGCAAAACCTAACGGAAAAAGCCCCTGAGTTACAAAAGCTTAGAGACTTTGGCAAAGATTTAGATGAATGGGAGTCAACTCTCAAAAATAAAGCGGAAGACAAAATTGATGCGCTGATAGACAACAAAAAACAGCAATTCGAAGATAAAATAAAAAAAGAAGCCGAAGACAAAATTAAAGATAAATTAGAAGACAAAGTTAAGGACAAACTTAAAGGATTTAAGTGTTGTGAATAATATGGTGTTCAGCCTTTAAAACGGTGAAATTTACTGAGCGTAAAAGCGTCTAATATTGTCATTAGGCGCTTTTTATTATCAATAGATTTAACTTGCTCTTTTGTTTTGCATTTTTTTACAAAATCACTAAACTGGTCTTACCTTACTCATCTTACCAGTTGCCTTATGTCAATCGAATCAATACTAAACAAAATGTCCGAAAAGCAGGACAGCTATGAATTAACCATTCCCGTCACCTGGGGCCAAGGTCGTACTGCATTTGGTGGGATATCCGCTGCTGTTTGTTTTCAAGCGGCACAAAATCTTATTGTAGACCAACGCACACCGCGTTCGTTTCATTGTAATTTTATTGGTCCGGTCACCTGTGGTGAGCCACTGAAAGTCACGGCAGAAATATTAAGAACCGGCAAGAATGTGACTCAGATAGTGGCCTCAGTTTTACAAAACGACCGAGTTTGTGTCATGGCTCAGATCTGTTTTGGTATCAGTCGTGGATCAATATTGCATAAACCCGATACAACTAAACACGCCTTAACGGTTCCCAAAAAAGGTAACTTCCTACCTCAAATTCCAAAGCTTGTTCCTAAGTTTATACAACATTTTGAACTCGCGGTGGAGAAGGGCAGTTTATCCCTAGGTAAATCCGATGACCCTGTGTTACACGGATGGTCCAAATTAAAACACCCACCGGCTCAAATGACATATGCGTGCTTAATTGCAGTAATGGATGCATGGCCACCAACGATGTATCAAATGAAACGGATCCCAGCTCCGGCAAGCACCATGAGTTGGGATGTTGAATTTATTGCACCAATCGATGATTTAAATGGTGAAGAATGGATTGCGAGTGTAAATGAAGCCCGCCATATTGAAGATGGTTATGGTCATGAAGAGTCAACGTTTTGGGCCCCAGATGGCAGGGTTCTGGCGTATTCTCGACAGGTTGTGGCGATATTTGCGTAAATTTATTGCTCTGTAGCGCCCTTATCTGTCTTGCAAGCAGGCTTTTCTAAGAACTGCAGACGGCTATTTCATTTAAAGGCGATTTACTTTTATCAGCATGGTTTTAAATTTTGATTATAATCTTCACCGGCTACAGCATAGTGATGGGCTGAGGCTTTTAATAACTCAACTTGTTGGTCCGATACGCTTTTGATTACTTTACCAGGACTACCCACGACCAGTGAATTGTCTGGGATTTGTGTGTTTTCGGTAATTAACGCGCCTGCACCAATTATGCAGTTTTTACCAATGTTCGCGCCATTTAAGATTATGGCGCCAATACCAATTAAGCTTCTATCACCTATAGTACAACCATGTAACATTGCTTTGTGGCCGACGGTAACAGAGTGTCCAACATTTACTGGGTATCCCTCATCGACATGTACAATGCAACCATCTTGAATATTGGTGTTGTCGCCAATGTGGATTGAGTCGGAATCGGCTCGCAAAACAGCATGAAACCAGATGCTGACACCAGTACCCATATGGACATCACCAATAACGTCGGCAGAGGGGGCGATAAAGATATTTTGGCCTTGCTTGGTCGGGCGTTTGTTGTTTATTTCAAATTCCATAATAAAACCGTTAACAATGAAGACATTGATAATTATACTAGCGGTAATTCGACGAACTGTCTTTAACAATGGTGTAGATATGGATTTAAGTAGTTTAAGACGAGAGTATTGCCTAGATAACCTGAATGAAAATGACGTATTGCCAGATCCAATGGCTCAGTTTGAAGTTTGGTTACAGCAAGTCATTAGCGCAGGGTTAAATGACCCAACGGCTATGGTTGTCGCCACGGTCGATGAGGCAGGGCAACCGTCGCAACGTATTGTATTGTTAAAGCAATCAGACCAAGATGGGTTTGTCTTTTTCACCAATTTGGGCAGTCGTAAAGCGCAGGAAATAAAGCAAAATTCTAAAGTTTGTTTGCATTTTCCTTGGCATAGTTTAGAACGACAGGTTATTGTTTATGGCGAAGCACAAAGATTGAGCTTAAAGCAAGACATGAGCTATTTTCTTTCTCGACCTAAAGCGAGCCAACTTGCTGCATGGGCATCACACCAGTCTCATCCGGTTAAGTCTCGTGATGTATTGATGAGTACGTTTGAGCAAATGAAAAATAAGTTTAAAACCGGTGATATCTCAGCGCCAACTTTTTGGGGGGGATTTCGAATAGTGCCAACCAAAGTGGAATTTTGGCAAGGTGGCGAACATCGTTTACACGATAGGATCTTCTACCAAAAAATCGACAATAATTGGACCATATCGAGACTTGCTCCATAACTCAATGATATTGAGTTTAAACAAGAACCTCCTTCAAAAAAGGACACATTGTTGATAGACAGCCATTGTCATTTAGATTTTAGCCAATTTGATCAAGACCGAGACGCGGTATTAGAACGTGCTGCACTTGTTGGGGTTACTGACTTTATTATTCCGGGGGTAACTCGTCGCCATTGGCAACGTCAGATTGACTTGTGCCGACGGACCGAAGGTTTTCACTTTGCATTGGGTTGTCATCCGTATTACATAAATGAGTTTGTTGAAACTGATTTAGACCTTCTATGTCAGCTTGCTAAGCAACGGGATTGCATTGCAATAGGGGAATGTGGGGTCGATAGCACTATCGTGGGTATTGAGAAGCAAATCGACATTTTTATTCAACATATTAAAATAGCCAATCAATTACAATTGCCCTTAATCGTTCATCACCGGCAGTCTCACCATCATATTTTCTCAGCATTTAAAATCTGTAAACCGAAATTTGGGGGCGTTATCCATGCTTTTAGTGGCAGTTTACAAGATAGCCTGAAATACATAGAACTGGGTTTTAAGTTGGGTATTGGCGGCACAATAACTTATCCGCGGGCAACAAAAACGCTGAAAGTGCTCAAAGAAATTATGCTTGAAGATATTGTTATTGAAACTGACAGTCCAGATATGCCAATAAATGGATTCCAGGGGAGTCGTAACGAGCCCGATAAGATATTACATGTCGTACAGTCGATTTCAGAAATAAAGGCACTAGAGGTCACACACGTCGTTGACGTAACTCGTCAAACAACAATTGAATTATTTAAATTACCCCTGACAAAATAACAACAACTTAACATTGTCAGATTGCCTAATCCGGCGTATCGCGAACAATATATGAATTGGCAGAAAATGGTCGCAATCCGATTGTTAATAAATAACCAATCATCCCTGCTAACAAGGCAATTAAAAGTGTTGTTTTACTAATTGTATGGACAAAAAGAGTGGCGTCCTGTTGTAGAGCTTTTGACATCACGGTAATACGCACAAACCCAATAAGTTCACCGAGTTCATTAGTGACATCGGTGACATAAGGTTTTGGGGACATATTGGCTAATTTGTCATTTAGTGGATTCAAAAATCGGTCTTTGGTACTTAATGCGTTTTCACTGCGACTTAAAACGACACCGCGATTATCGTAAACAACCATTTCAACAATATACTTGGATTTTAAAACTGACTCGGTCACGGTATTAAGCGCTTCGATATCGTTATTTTCGATGTAATGAGCAGCACTATGTGAAGATTGGACTAAAATGTTGTCAGCCAAAACCTGCGCATTTTCATTGATTAACGTTTGGCCATTAAAATTAATGCTCGCCCAAATATTTAAGGTGACAATGAGCAAAACGATAGCCGCAATAAGTTGTGAAAACTTTCGGTTTATCGATGACGTTTTTATGTAGGTTACTTTTTTACTCATTAATTAGCGCATTTACATCTAAGCTTTTTTAAATTCTGCGCATTTATTCGTTAAAAAGCAATCTGCTTTGTTATATTCTAGCAAGATATATAAAACCTAGTACTTATAACGTTGGAGCAAAAATGTTACAGAATGGCTTAAAAGAGAGCATTAAAATGGATACAAAGTCGCTTTTTGAAGCGGTTGATTTTATTGGTGTTGATTCATTATTCTCTGTAAAATTTGATCATAACGTCGCAACATTTGAGTCGTCTGAAAACGTTGTTAAAACCCGAACGAAATGTGTTTTATTTGGTGAGATTAATTGGTCTCATTATAAAGCATTAGTGAGTTATTTGGACGAGTTGTGTGGGAGTGGTGATCTAACGAGCGAAATTACATCTGTGGTCACCCATCAGTTTATTAAACCCACGGATGAATTACCCGGTGCCATTGCGTTGTATTTGTCGACTCCTTTAACTTCAGACAATCGCCTAAATTTAAGTCGTTGGGCAGAATCGCAATCGGTAGAAGTTTGTGTTGTTTCAAACGGACCAACATTGTCGGCACCTGGTCTAATTGTCATGGATATGGACTCAACTGCTATCCAAATAGAATGTATTGATGAAATTGCTATATTGGCAGGCGTTGGTGAAGAAGTCGCAAAAGTGACTGAACAAGCGATGCGCGGCGAACTTGATTTTGCAGAGAGTTTACGAGCTCGAGTTAAAACATTAACCGATGCTCCGGTCAGCGTTGTAGATGATGTAGCGAAAAACTTGCCGTTAATGCCGGGTCTTGAAAACTTAGTATCAGAGTTAAAACATAATGGTTGGAAAGTGGTTATCGCATCGGGCGGTTTTACCTACATGACCGAAGTGTTAAAGCAACAACTTGGTTTAGATAAAACCGTAGCTAATCAACTCGAAATGGTTGATGGAAAATTAACGGGTAATGTACTTGGTGACATCGTCGACGCACAGGCAAAAGCGGATACCGTTAATGAACTCGCTGTTGAATACAACATTCCAATGTCACAAACGATCGCAATGGGCGATGGTGCGAATGATTTGGTCATGATGGCGGCTGCCAATTTAGGCGTCGCGTTTCATGCAAAACCATTAGTGAGAGAAAAAGCTGATGTCAGTGTTAAAACTGGCGGATTAGATCAATTGTTATATTTACTGTAATAATCAATGAAAATTGTTCGCGGTTTGCTAAAATGCGCCGCGAAGATAGTCGTTAATCAAATTTAGGAAGTCAGATGTTACGCATTTACAACACATTAAGTCGACAGAAAGAAGAATTTAAGCCTTTGGTTCCTGGCAAAGTCGGCATGTACGTGTGTGGTATTACGGTTTATGACCTATTACACATGGGTCACGGCAGAACGTATGTCGCATTTGACGTTATGCAACGTTATTTTCGTTTTTTAAACTACGACGTGACATACGTCAGAAACATCACAGATGTTGATGATAAAATTATCCAACGTGCGGCAAAAAATAACGAAACGTGCGATGAGTTAACCAACCGTACGATTGCCATGATGCATGAAGACTTTGACGCATTAGGTATGTTACCTGCTGATATTGAACCGCGTGTTACCACGCACATGCCTGAAATTATTGATGTTATCCAACGTCTTATCGATAAAAATCATGCCTATGTTGCCGGTAACGGTGATGTATTATTTGAAGTTAGTACCTATGAAAAATACGGACAGCTTGGTCGTCAAGACCTAGACCAACTGGTTGCTGGTTCTCGTGTAGACGTCGAATCGAGCAAACGTGACCCACTTGATTTTGTATTGTGGAAATTAGCCAAGCCTGGCGAACCTAAATGGGATTCGCCGTGGGGCGAAGGCCGACCTGGTTGGCATATCGAATGTTCTGCAATGAACTCAAAGCACTTAGGTACACATTTTGATATTCACGGCGGTGGTTCAGACCTTACATTTCCACACCATGAAAACGAAATTGCCCAGTCATGCTGTGCATTTGATACACCGTATGTAAATTATTGGTTGCACTCAGGCATGGTTCAAGTGAATAACGAAAAAATGTCTAAATCATTAGACAATTTTTTTACCGTTCGTGAAGTGTTAAAGCAATATGATGCTGAGTCGATTCGTTATTTCTTGTTGTCTGGTCATTACCGCAGCCAGCTTAACTACAGCAGCGACAACTTAACACAAGCCCGCTCAAGTTTAGAACGTCTATATACTTCGTTACGCGGTGTTACGCCAAACTTAGACGTTGAAATGACTAATAATGTATTCGTTGATAAGTTCCGCACAGCGATGGACGATGACTTTAATACCCCAGAAGCGTTAGCTGTTTTGTTTGAATTGGCAAAACAACTTAATAAAGAAAAAGAAGCTAATGCAACGAGCGGTGACAATTTGGCAGCAGATACCGCTGGTTTATTAGTAAATCTAGGAAAGGTACTGGGTATGGTTCAAAACCCACCAGAAGCGTTTCTACAAGGTGAGCAAAACGATGACGACGTTGCTGAAATTGAATCTTGGATAACACGCAGAAATACAGCACGTGTTGAAAAAGATTGGGCTGCAGCAGATGAAGCACGAGATAAACTAAATGAACTTGGGGTTATTTTAGAAGATGGTCCAGGTGGCACAACCTGGCGTAAACTCTAAATTTTGACGCTATTTTTTCTCCGGTAAATATGCATTTGCAAGGGTAAAGCAGTGTTTGGATGAACCAACCAATAGATCATAAAAAAGGCCAGTTAATTAACTGGCCTTTTTATTGTTGATTGTAATTTTTATTATTTAGTGGCTAAACGCAGGTGCGTAGCCTGAACTCCAAAACATAGCAAACGCAGTCATAATACATACGAGCAAAATAAGTCCGCATGTAACAACTGAGCTAGCATAAATAAACCCTCGTTCCTCTGGGATGTGCATTAAAATTGGCACACCGGCGTAGAGCAAGTAAATTGAATAGGCGAGTGCACCTAAACCCACTAACATAACAAACCAAACCACTGGGAAAAGAGCAGCAAAACCGGCCATAAATAATGGTGTAGCGGTGTAAGCAGCAAGTTCAAGGGTTTGGGTATATGTCGGTTTTGACCCAAAAGTATGAGCCATCCAGTGAGCTAAATATCCAAGTAAAAAGACGCCAGCTATTAGTGAAAAATACATTCCGACACATAACATTAATGCCGATTCGGGAGACATTCTAAGGGGTTCACCAACGCCAACACTCCAACCCATTGTTGTTACTGAATAATAAGCACAGATTGCCGGTATCATTGCGATGATCATGATATGTGACATTGAATACTTAAAACTTTCGTGGCGATTATCAATTGTGTGCCACTCTTCGACTGGGTGCGCATAAAGCCCCCACAAATGGTTTAATATCATAATTCTTTTCCTTATTGGCTATTAAACACAAACTGCACATAAGCTGCGCAACATGTCTATGTTATGGGCAAAAATAGAATTTGAGTCAAGATTAGAATTGTTTAAAAAATGTTCGAGTTATACTAAATAGTTATTACCGCAATTACTCTAATATAGAGTATTAATTCTATTAATATCGCTAACTTACTAATAAACAAAGGAGTTGTATCTTCAAAATAGTGTACATAATTCTGCAGTCACTTTTTTCTTAATTTTTGAAATCAAAATTATTTGTAAAAAATATTCGATTATTATTTTCTAGGTCGCTGAATAACTTAAAATTTGTGATTGATTTTTGTACAGCTTAGTGTGTTCTGATTAATTAGCCAAATGGCAAACATACTTTTTGCTGCGGTTTTATGACCTAAAATACGTCAAATTGATTGCTTAAAATACATGTAGGGACGCTGAATCAACAGAGGAAGAAAGAGGTCGGTTTTGGGAAACGTCGGCCAAAAAATTGCTTGATTGGCCGAGGGTAAGAAATAACTTTTTAAGGTCTATTCTTTTTAGTCAAAAACACAGGGCGGGTTAAGTAAAATGATTTCTGAAGCGTATTGTTTTAATGCCTGCTGTACCGTTTCTTCCACATCGATTTCTGCAATATAGGGAAGTAAGTCAGCGGGTTCGCCAGTAATCGATTCATAAAAGACATATGCAGTCAGTAATTTTCCTATCAATGAAGCATGATTGCCGTCCCGGTTGTGTAATTTAAGTTGGGGTTCAATAATTATTGCTTTATCCCAAGTTAGTCCCACAGGGGCAACACAAGTTTTTTGGCGTTTTGCAATTTCAGAATGAATTTGATGAACTCTGCGGCCCTCTTCTCTGTTGCCTTTTTGTGGGTGTTCAGGAAATAGAATAGGGGTGATCTTTTGTTCCTTTGCTGTTGCAACCCATAATTCGGTGGCGGTCGTTGAGTATTTATGGGTGCCAGATTGGGAGTACTTTTGACCCTGCAAAATAAGATGAGTCCAGTCTTCGCTGGCAATTAAACTTGTCCTATGTTCCAGACTCGATTTATTGTCTAAAAAGCCTCCACCGCCATTAACGACTTTGATATGCGCGTCGGGATTGGCAGTACGCATTAATTGTCCTATTAATGTGTCTAATCCAACAATGTGGCTATTACCAAAAATTAGAATCTGATAGGTGCTTGAGAATCGATTATCGGGAATAGATAAATTTTCAGTTGTATTGTTGGTTTCTGCTTGTTCGTCAATTTGTTCGTCAATTTGAGCGTCAATAATTGACGGTGCATCTTTATTTTTGGTTATTTCTGAGCAAGCAGATAAAGAAAACAAAACGAGCAGAACACAATAAATTGTACGCATAACTATCCTTACTTAATTTTGACAGAAATCGGCTCCATTCAGCCATCAATGTAATTGTGACAGTGCCTTGATTTAACACAATAAACAGATGACAATGGTTTAATAATGAAATGATAATGATTGCAGGCAGTGGGGCTTTAATTGAATTATGAATTTGGTGGGGTAGTTGTTGACACAGCTCAAGTAACGTTATCAAAAAATGCAAAGTTACTTAATTGTGAACCCCGTGTTTTTGCACTTTTAGTGTATTTTTGCCAACACCCGCAAGAAGCCATTTCTAGAGAAGAGCTATTAACCCATGTATGGGATGGACGGATCGTAAGCGATGCTGCGGTAAATCGAGCCGTGGGTGAATTGCGTAAACTAATTGAAGACGACCCATCAAAGCCGCAGTGGATTAAAACCATCAGTAAAGTTGGATACAAATTTACGGTTTTACCGGCAATGATTGCGGATAATTCCAAAACTGATTATTCCAAAACGGATAATGGCACCATGCCAGAAACAGTAACGGAATTTACAGTAACTTCAGCGTTGACATCACCAACACCACGACAAACTCCGCAAAAAGAAGCACATGCCTCAGTAAATCAAGCAATTACAAGTCCTGTTAACATTAACTATTTTTGGGCTTGGTTAACGGCAGTGTTAATTTTAATCGTTGTGGTGTATCTCCAATATTTTGCTCAACCTAAACATTCCAACCGATTAGGTGTAGAAGGATGGCAACCTGTAACCACCTCAATGGGTAGCTCATTTAACCCTGACTACGATTCAAGTTCTGAAACGGCATTGTTTTTATATCGTAAAGATCCTAACGCCTATGCTCAAATTTATAAGAAAAACAAAGGCAAAGAAGCGCAGAGCGTAACCGACGATGAATATTATTATACCGACGTGATCCAAGGTAATGACGGGGCAATCTTTGCATCTAGGTTAAATAATTTACAACAGCGGAATTGCGAAATTGTCAAAATTGTTCCGGCTACTTTACAAAATGAACACATAATGGATTGTGGCAAAGGTACCGTTACACAATTAGAGTTTGATCAAAAATTTAATCAATTGTTTTATCAATATCGGCCGAGCGTTGCTGACCCTTACGCTATTTACAGTTATCAGTTAGATACGGGAAGAAAGCGACAAATCACCCATCCTTTACAGCAAGGCAATACTGTTGGCGACTATGTTTTTGCTCTATCTCCAAACAGTAAAGTGTTGGCCGTTGTAGAGTATAGTGGCGAAGCAGATGATAAAATTAAGTTAGTAGATATTAGTAATAACCAGGTTATCGCGACTAAGCCATTTATCAATAGTGTGTATGGCTTAGTCTGGCGGACAAACAAGCAGTTATTGGCATCAAATGCTGATGGTTTATATGAATTTACCCCTGACAACCTTAACTTAAATGTGACGGAGCAAAGCGACCAATACGGACGACTTGCACTTGGGCAAGATAACAATTCTGTGTTAACTGAACGCAGCCAATTAACAATTAATATTTTCCAGTATTCTGACTCAGGTAAAACCCTAACACCTTTAACAACTAGTAGAGGCGTCAGTTTGTCACCAATTTATGGTAATAAGTCAAATTTGTTAGCATTCAAGTCGGACCGCACGGGGCAAGAACAGGTTTATATCAAGGCGGATGGTGAAGTCGCCTATGTCGCCGCATTTCATAAGAAAATAGAGTTTATCAGTGCGATGGCTTGGTCACAAAATGATGAGCAGTTAGTTGCGAGTATTAATGGTGGGCTTTATGTATATTCAGTTGTAGATAACAACTGGCAGGCGATTGCAGAGCAGTTTAACCGAGTTCATCATGTAACATTTGCAGATCGAAGTATTTTGTTTAGTGCAGAGGTTGATGGACAATGGAATATATGGCAATACCTGGTGCAAAGTGGTGAAGTTAAACAACTGACTACAAAGGGGGGCTATAGTGTTCAAGAGGCAGGCAATAAGATTTATTTAACAAAGTTTAATCGTGAAGGATTATACGAGCTGAATTTAAAAACCAATGTTGAATCAGCCCTTATTCCCGACTTCCCTATTACCGGTTGGCGGCACTGGCAGTTACGCGAAAATAAAATATTTTATTTGTTAGATCAAACATACGTCGAGTTTGACCTAAGTACAGGCACTGAACACACTATTTATGAGTTTAGAGGTCGTAAACCGTATAGTTGCAATAAGTCTTTTCAAATGGGGTTATTTAGCTGCGATCAGGTTGAGTTCAGTACCAGTCATATATGGCAAGTTAAATTGCGCGAGTAAGATAAAGGCGAAGCAATTGTTCTTAAGCCATTAAAGATCAAAGCTGTTCACTATTACTTAGCAAAATTACTATGTTAAAATGCCAGCCCTATAAACCACATTCTGAGAAATAATTTTGTCATCTGATCTCGTCGCCCCAATTTTACAATTTTTAAAATGCGAAACGCCAGAAGAATGGGTGCATGAAGCGGCCAAAAAAGAAAACTTGCAGGTGATATTAATCGATCACTTAATTTGTGAGTTAAAAGCGGCGCAGTCGGCAATGTATTTGATCCGCAAATATGCAGTAGATAAAGAAAGCGGCAATGCTTTATTGGCCTGGCTTGAACCGTTTGAAACATTTATTTATAAAAGGGAAGGTGACTGGCGCTTATTGGCAGCAAAAAATACCCTGACAAAGTCGGTAATTCCCCGGTCAGATTCAAAATATGGACAAGATCTAGTCGATAAAATGGTGTTATTGATTAAAGAAGAACTTCACCACTTTTATCAGGTACTAGAGATGATGGATGAGTATGGCGTTGAGTATAAACATATTACGCCGGGGCGCTACGCGAAAGGAATGTTAAAACACGTTAAAACCCATGAACCTGAAACCTTGATAGATAAACTTATCTGTGGTGCATATATCGAGGCTCGCTCCTGTGAACGCTTTGCTAAACTAGCGCCACATGTAGATAAAAGGTTAGGGGATTTTTACGTGTCACTATTAAGGTCAGAAGCTCGACATTTCCAAGACTACCTCACTTTAGCCGAAGAAATAGCCGGTAAAAACCTATCAGACCGTGTCGCTTTTTTTGGTGAACGGGAAGCAGAACTCATAATTTCACCAGATACTGATTTAAAATTCCACAGTGGCTTGCCGCAACACTAATTTTTGCCCAAAATTTGAATTTTAGCTTGTTATTGATTGTTTATTTCAAAGCGGCATCGGTGCGTTTTCGATGACTTCTTTCATAACGAAGTAAGTTCTAAGTTGACGCACTTCAGGCAATGCTAACAACTTATCGCTATGCAATTTGTTAAAGTCGGTCATGTCTTTTGCCCGTATTTTTAACAAATAATCAAATTCACCCGCCACTAAATAACATGACAAGACAATTGATAGTTTTTTAATGGCCGTTTCAAAGTTTGAAAAGCTTTCAGGTGTTGACCTGTCTAAAACAACGCCGACCATTACTAATGCACTTAACTCTATAGCCTCTGGTGCTACTTGAGCGCGAACTGATTGAATTATCTTCAAATCAATTAAACGTTGAGTTCGGCGATAACAAGTCGCAGCGCTAACATTTACCTTATCAGCAAGGTCTGCATTTGAGATTCGCCCATCTTGTTGCAGTAATTTAAGTATTTTTTTATCAATTTTATCTAAATCAGGTTTGGTTGATTCTTTCATTTTTGGTTCTTAATATTGTTTATTGTTTCGTTATCTCTTTCTTTAAGGTCTTATGTGAACATAAATTAACAATATTAGAAAGCACCTTTCGTTACAATGTTGGTAGTCTTTATTTCGACGTAAGAAATTGAATTGGAGACTGTAAATGTTAGAAAACTTTGAACGATACCCACTTACATTTGGCAAAACGCCGATAGAACACCTTCCAAGGTTAACCGAAACGTTAGGAGGTAAAGTGGAAATATACGCTAAGCGTGAAGACTGTAATTCGGGATTGGCAATGGGCGGCAACAAATTAAGAAAATTAGAATATATCGTACCGGATGCTATTAAGTCTGGAGCCGATACTTTAGTTTCAATTGGCGGTGTGCAGTCTAATCATACTCGTATGGTCGCGGCGACTGCGGCTAAATTGGGCATGAAATGTAAGTTAGTGCAGGAAAGTTGGGTGCCACATGACGATGCCGTGTATGACCGAGTCGGTAATATTTTGATGACACGTTTGATGGGAGCCGACTGTCAGATGGTTGATGAAGGTTTTGATATTGGAATACGCAGCAGTTGGGAAGATGCGATGCAGTCTGTACGTGATGAAGGAGGCATTCCCTACGGAATCCCTGCTGGTGGCTCTGTACACAAATATGGAGGTTTAGGTTATGTTGCTTTTGCCGAGGAAGTCAGGGAGCAGGAAAAAGAATTAGGATTTACGTTTGATTATATAGTGGTCTGTGTCGTTACTGGTTCAACGCAAGCCGGTATGATTGTTGGCTTTAAAGTGGATGGTCGAGCGTCAAAAGTGATTGGCATTGACGCTTCAGGCACGGTTGAGCAAACCCGAGAACAAGTAAAACAAATCGCCTATAATACCGCTGAATTAATTGGACTTAAAATGGGGATTACGGATGAAGATATACACATTAATCCAGATTATGCCTATCCTGCTTATGGTGTCCCTAGCGCTGAAACAAACGAGGCTATGCGACTTGCAGCACGCACTGAGGCGATGATCACAGATCCTGTTTATGAAGGAAAATCAATGCAAGGGTTAATTGACTTAGTGAAAAAAGATTATTTTCCAATTGGCAGCAAAGTCCTTTATGTCCATTTAGGTGGTGTTCCGGCAATTAACGGATATAGCTACACCTATCGAAATGGTTAGTAGGAAACAGAAACAGTTCGGTTTTGACGACGTTTAGGCTAATTAACTGAACTGCTTTAACTTTTATTGCATTTTCATAGGTATCTCTTAAGTCGAGAAACTTGCCTAGTAATTAACCAAGGCGTAAATCTTACTTTGCTAAAGCCCTTTAGCTAAACGTAGTCAAAATTGCAAATTCTAATTTTATATTTTTTTTAACTAATAAAAGCGGTTTGTTAGTCCAAATTTATTTCAATTAAATCGATGGTCAATTTGTAAGCAACTAAATATGAACTAAGCTCTAGATTGAGCTTTAACGTCAAAAATGGTTGTTATTATGAATAAACTTCGTATCGGGTTATCAGTATTATTGGTTTCACTCACGCTATCTGGTTGTTTTGATTTAGGAAAAGATGATGAGGTGAAAGTTGGAAAAGGAGAACCACCGGGAACAATAGGCACTGGTCTCGATTCGGATTCAGATGGAATTTCCGATGATAATGATAATTGCCCATTGCTGAGCAATGAAGATCAAGAAAATACAGACTCAGATTCCATGGGCAATGTTTGTGACGACGATGATGATGGCGATGGTGTTTTAGACAGTGATGATTCTTTTCCACTTGATAGTACTGAAACAACCGATAACGATAATGATGGCATTGGTGATAATAGCGACACCGATGATGACAACGATGGCTTTTTAGATACAGTTGATGCATTTCCATATGACGATACCGAATATAATGACCATGACGGTGATGGGATAGGAGATCATGCTGATACTGATGATGATCAAGACGGTGTACTTGATGGTGACGATGCATTTCCATTTGATGACACTGAAAGTGCCGATTACGACGGTGATGGTATTGGTGATAATAGTGACACCGATGACGATAATGACGGTACGTTAGATAGTGAAGATGATTTTCCAAATGATGATACCGAAAGCACAGATACAGACGGTGACGGTATTGGTAATAATGCCGACACCGACGATGATGACGATGGTGTCCTTGACGGTGATGATGCTTTCCCATTGGATGAAAATGAGCAGTCAGACCTAGATGGTGATGGTGTTGGCGATAATTCCGACACGGATCGCGATGGTGACAGTGTTGCAAATGAAGACGATGCATTTCCAGATGATGGCAATAGATCAGCTGTTTCAGGCGGCGGTGTTAAAGGACCTATGGCATTTGCCACAGTCAGTCTCTACGAGATTGACTATACTGCAGATGACTATCAGGGGGTTTTAGTCGATACAGGTGAAACCAACGCACAGGCAAAAATTACCGGCATTACAATAGGCTCTTCTACGCCACCATATTTATTAGTCATCGCAGATGATGACGACACAATAGATATTACAACTGGCTTAGAACCGGTTATTACAATTGTTAAAACCGTTATCACTCAGCAAATGATCGACGATGGCGACGGTTGGTATGCAACACCACTAAGTACTATGGCGGTTAATATTGCGCTGGCTAAATCTGAGAGTGACGCAGAACTCCTTACCAATCTTAAAGTTGCGGCCAACCAAGTGAAATCGACCTTGGGATTTGGTGCAGGCTCTAGTGTAGATATTTATTCAACGCCACCTTTATTAGATGAATCAACAAACGATACGTCTAAACAAGTTGCCACAACAAAATATCGCAGTGCTGTAGAAGCATTGACAGCGGTTGTGTATCAAATGAATGCCCTAAATAACTCCAATGACGGCGAGGAAACTTCGCCAGACAGTGTTTTGGCGTCATTGGCAAATGACTTATCCGACGGCATTATCGACGGCAGTTCGGATGGCGAAAACTCAGGTTATTCCGCGGGGGTGCTTGATGTACTAGACCAAGACCCAGCCACATTACCTATACCTAATGATCCTGAAAATAGAACCGTTGCTCAAGTAAAAGCGGTTATTGTCTCGGAAACAAGCACCACGGGTGATGTGTCCGATACCACTGTCCTTGCTGAAGCCGGAACGGTTATTGAAGTGCAAATTGCACAAACCAATCCAGATATAGATAACGACGGCGTCTTAAATTCAGAGGATGCGTTTCCGGATGATGCCTCTGCTGATAAAGACAACGACAAAGATGGATTGCCAGATATCGCGTATTTCTTAGATAGTGATAATAATCGCTTAGGTGAAAACAGCGCACTCTCTGACCCAGATGACGACAATGACGGCGTTGGAGATGAAGAAGATGCATTTCCATTGGACGGTTCAGAATATGCCGATACCGATATGGACGGCATTGGTAACAATGCCGACGACGACGACGACGGTGACTTAGTCTTAGATGTTAATGATCTGTTTCCGCTAAACGCGACTGAATCTTCGGATGCCGATTTAGACGGAATTGGTGACAATGCCGATCCAGACGACGACAACGACGGTGTTGGCGACATTAGAGATGCATTCCCAAATGATCCAACGGAATTCTTAGATAGCGATGGTGATGGCGTTGGCAATCGAGCTGATACCGATGATGATAATGACGGTACGTTAGACGTTGATGATGATTTTCCACTAAATGCCGATCTTCAAAATGCAGAAGATTTAGATAACGATGGCTGGCCATCGGAGCAAGATCCAGACGACCTTGATAATACAAGTCCTGGTACTGCATTTGTTGATACCGATATGGATACTATTGGCGACGCAATTGATGAAGATGATGACAACGATGGTGTTGTTGACATTGATGATGCATTCCCGTTAGACAACTCTGAATATTCTGATTTGGATAGCGATGGTATTGGAGATAATACTGACACTGATATTGACGGTGACTCAGTTTTAAATGCCAATGATGCATTCCCAAGAGATGCAACCGAGAGCACTGACTCTGATGGCGATGGCATTGGCAACATTGCGGATACAGACGATGATAATGACGGCGTAAAAGATACAGACGACGCGTTCCCGCTAGATCCACTTGAACAGAAAGATTTTGACTCTGATGGTGTTGGTAATCGTGAAGATACCGATGATGACAATGATGGTGTATTAGATACCGTCGATAAGTTCCCATTTAATGCAGCGGAATCGTTAGATTTTGATAATGACGGTAAAGGTGATAATGCCGATAAAGACGACGATAACGATGGCTTAACTGACGATTATGAACACTCTATCGGCACAGATCCATTTGACATTGATACCGACGACGACGGCGTCATAGATCGTACCGATGCCTTCCCGACTGATCCAAACTTTAGTTTTGATTCTGATAATGATGGTGTCGCAAACTTCGACGTAAACGGCACTATGATTGATAATTGTCCTCTCGTAGCAAACCCAAGCCAAGCTAATTTTGATGGTGATACACGTGGTGATGCCTGCGATAAAGACGATGATAATGATCAGGTGTTAGATGTTGATGACGCTTTCCCTTATGACGCTTCTGAAAGTGCGGACAATGACAATGATGGTGTAGGCAATAATGCAGATGATGATGATGACAATGATGGGGTTGACGATACAAATGACGCGTTCCCATTCAATCGTTTAGAGCAATTTGATACGGATGGTGACAGTGTTGGTAACAATGAAGATACAGATGATGACAACGATGGCGTTGTTGACTCTGAGGACGATTTCCCACTCGATTTCAATCGTCAAAATGCTGAAGATCAGGACAATGATGGTTGGCCGGCAGAGCAAGATCCTAATGATTTAGATAATTCAATTCCTGGCACGATATTTATCGACAGCGATGGTGATGGTCTTGCCGATGAACTTGATACCGATGACGATAATGACGGTGTTCTCGATATTAATGATGACTTCCCAAATGACGACAGTGAATACCGCGATTCAGATGGCGACGGTATTGGCGATAACTCAGATAATGATATTGACGGTGACGGTGTTGAAAACGAACTCGATGCATTCCCATATTTTGATGGTGAGTTTGAAGATTCTGACCAGGATGGCTTGGGTAACAATACCGATGATGATGACGATAACGACGGTGTCAGTGATGATCAGGACGCATTCCCGAATGATCCGACAGAGCATTCTGATCTTGATGGCGACGGTATTGGCGACAATTCAGACGACGATATTGATGGTGATGGCGTCCTAAATGAAGACGATGCATTGCCAAAAAATGATTCTGAATCCCTAGATACCGACGGTGACGGCCTTGGTGACAATAAAGATACCGATGATGACGGTGATGGCTTAGGTGACCTTGTTGAAATTGAATTAGGCACTATGCCACTCAATCCAGATTCAGACGGTGACAATTTCTTAGATGGTTCAGATAACTGTCCGTTAGTGAGCAACCCAGATCAGTTTGACTTTGATTTTGACACTATTGGTGACTTATGTGACGGGGATATTGACGGCGATGGCGTGATGAACGACGAGGATCCTAGTCCATTTGATCCAACAAATGGCGAAGGCGATAAAGACTTCGACAACGACGGCATTGCAGATTATATGGATGACGACATCGATAATGATGGGGTTCCTAATGATGAAGATGTTGACCCTTATAACTCAGCCGTTTGGCGTGAAGAACAGCTTGTCGACTTAGACGGTGACGGCGTGATGGACTATGACGATAACTGTATTGCCGTGATGAACGATGGACAGGAAGACGCGGACGATAACGGCTTAGGCGATGCGTGTGATATTGCGGTGAGTGACATCAGTGGCCTTTGGCATGGTAAAGGACAAGAATCCTTTAGCGATATCAGCTCTGACATGACGTGCGACATGAGCGGCATGATTTATCCTATGGGCGGTTTAGGCAAAATTGAAATGGAAGGCAATCAGTTCTTCGTATTTGATGCGAATGTAAATGATGATCGTGACGATGACATGTACGGCATGGAAGGCATGGAAGGAAACATGGGCGGCCATATGATTGCGTACGGCGTACTGGCCGAGGATGGCAGCTACATGTGGTACGAAATGAAGGACGACATGGAACCTGACAATGTCGAGGGCACAGACGACGGCATGAGTGAGAATATTGCCGAAGACGGAACGGACGACACTGGAACAGAGCAAATGGCACCGATGTTCCGGATGTACATGGGTCAATACGACGAGTTATCGGATACGATGATGCACAGTGATGTGGTGCAAGACACTGAAAAAGGCTGTGTTGTCACCACGACAATGAGCATTGAACGCCCAGATATGAGTGTTAATGAAGAAACGGCATTTATGGCTGGTTTGAGCTGGTTTGAAGGCGAAGATTACGGCGACCATATGTGGTTTGACTATGGCCGAATAATGGATGCGAGTGACACAGTGGATGAAATCTCCTATGTTTATGATTTTGAAACAGCGGATTGGGTTGAAGAAATGGACCCAGAAGTTGAGTTTGTCATTACGGACTTAGGCATTACAGAAAATACTAATACCTTAATGGTGGTGGGTTATGGCGATAATGGCGACACCGCAACCTTAAGCAATGGGTTAGATACGTTTACGGTAGACTTAATGGGTCTGGATATCGCGGGCCAACGCATTGAAGATTATGTGCCAGGGAGTTACGAATGGCATCTAGGTGATGGCATGCCGATGTTCAGTGATGGGGCCATGAGCTTTATCGCGGAGATAAATCAAAGTGGCGACGCACAATACCGTTTCTGGTGTGATTCAGGTGGTGGTTTATCCGACTGGTTCCCAGAGTTGAACTGTGAAAATGTGGTTATCGTGGACTGGGTATTGGACGCAGAAAGTAGCAACGGTGCTCAACTTCCAGTCGCAGCGATGAGCATTGATGATGTGATAAACAATGCCAATGAAACGACAGATATGCCGGTTCAGGTGTGGCTTGGCGACGATCAATTTGTGGAAGTTTGGTCAGACGACGGAACGTTTGCCGGTGGTAACCTCGAAGTGAAATACCATTCAGGAATGAACGCAGAAGCGGGCCCTGTAGCGGTAAGTAATGGACTGGAATTGACCATGATGGGCGATGTTGCGGTGTATACATTTGTATTACCAGACGGCATTGATATGCCAGAACAAATGATGTTCCTATTTGAAGAGTCCACATTGGAGAGCACGGATGACATGACAAATACCTACTTACGTATGGGGTATGTGGTTGACGGTATGGGTGTTGAGCAAGTCATGTTGTTTAACGATGTGGCGAAAGACGATGTGCTGATGCACTTTGCACCAATGAAGCCAGTGAGTGATAAAGACTATGATGGCTGGGATGATGATATGGACAACTGTCCAGAGCATTATAATCCGCAACAACATGACCAAGATGGTAATGGTATTGGCGATTTGTGTGACTTCAATTATCAAAATAAAGACTATGACCAAGATGGTTGGTTAGACGGTGAAGATAATTGCCCAGTCGTGAAGAACGAAGACCAACTGGATGTGGACGAAAATGGCGTTGGCGATGCATGTGAAATCAACGGCGAAGCAGATACAGATGGTGACGGTATTGAAGACTATATGGACAGTGACATCGATGGCGACGGCGTGATGAACGACGAAGACATGGATATTTATAATCCATGGATAGGCAAAATGGTTGATGAGCCAGATTTTGATGAAGACGGCATTCCAGATTATATGGATGACGACATCGATAATGACGGCGTATTAAACGAAGATGACGCTGATGATTACGACGATATGGTGTGGGACAGAAGGCAGTTCACCGACTTAGACGGTGACGGCGTGATGGACTATGACGATAACTGTATTGCCGTGATGAACGATGGACAGGAAGACGCGGACGATAACGGCTTAGGCGATGCGTGTGATATTGCGGTGAGTAACATCAGTGGCCTTTGGCACGGTAAAGGACAAGAATCCTTTAGCGATATCAGCTCTGACATGACGTGCGACATGAGCGGCATGATTTATCCTATGGGCGGCTTAGGCAAAATTGAAATGGAAGGCAATCAGTTCTTCGTATTTGATGCGAATGTAAATGATGGTCGTGACGATGACATGTACGGCATGGAAGGCATGGAAGGCATAGAAGGAAACATGGGCGGCCATATGATTGCGTACGGCGTACTGGCCGAGGATGGCAGCTACATGTGGTACGAAATGAAGGACGACATGGAACCTGACAATGTCGAGGGCACAGACGACGGCATGAGTGAGAATATTGCCGAAGACGGCACGGACGACACTGGAACAGAGCAAATGGCACCGATGTTCCGGATGTACATGGGTCAATACGACGAGTTATCGGATACGATGATGCACAGTGATGTGGTGGAAGACACTGGAAAAGGCTGTGTTGTCACCACGACAATGAGCATTGAACGCCCAGATATGAGTGTTAATGAAGAAACAGCATTTATGGCTGGTTTGAGCTGGTTTGATAGCTTTAATTATATCGAAGGCAAGGATTTTGAATATGGCACCATTATTGATGCTGTCGATCAAAATGCGGAAACCATGTATAGATTTGATTTGGCGGCGCAAAGTTGGTTAGAACATACTGAGAGTTATATGCAAGAATTTATTATAAATGACAGCGGCGTTATGCAAGCTCTTGGTAATCTAACGTTTGATGGCTACGGCTCCGAAGGCCATACCGCAATGTTAAACGTTGATGGATCGCAACTTAATATAGATTTACAGGCAATCGATTTGTCGGGCATGCAAATATCGCATTATTTACATCATGATTATAAAGCCGCTTTTACCAATGAAACGTTTAGTGATGACGCTATAGGTTATGTTGCTAACGTTGAAAATGTAGACGGAACTTACCGTTTTTGGTGTGACCAAAATATGGATATGATCGACAGTTTAGATCTGGAATGTGCTAACGCTATTGTTTTGAAATGGCAGGAAAATGAGTTCGAAGAGGTCATTCCGGTTATAGCAACAAGTATTGATGACATTATTGCAAATAAAATGCTCGATGATGAAAATGACGGTTTTAAATTGTATTTAGAAGGCGACATGTTTGCAGAGTTTTGGTCGGATGACGGCACTATTATGGGGGATAATTTAACAGTCACCATATTTAAACACGGATATAACGACCACGGCGATATGGAGAAACTATTATTAGGTGAAGGCCTTGTACTATTTTCCAATATGGGTGGTTTTGATATTTTTGTTCTTGAACTTCCTGACCATTTACAAATGATGAGAAACTCAGACATGTTCTTATTTGTCGAAAATGTTATTGAATCAGATGGTAAAACGGTATTACGTCAGGGTCACTATGAGTCAGGAACTGAAAATGAAATGCAAATTTTGTTTAATACTGAAGCAACAGCAGATATCTTACTTTCGTTTAATATTGACCATGGACCGGACATGAATTCTGATATGGATTTGGACGGAATAGTTGATTACATGGATAATTGCGTTGCTTACGCTAACGAAGATCAAATGGACTCTGACGGTAATGGCGTTGGTGACATGTGTCAAGACGTTGATTTTGATAATGATGGTGTTGATAATAGTACCGATAATTGTTCTGACGTCTTTAACCCAAATCAGGAAGATTTTAATCTCGATGGGCTAGGCGATGCATGTTCAGATTTTGATTCTGATGGTTATACGGATGAAAAAGAAATCATAGACGGCACAGATCCTGAAGATGAATTTAGTTTCCCCCAGGCCGCTTAATCTGATCTTAAAAAGTTAAACTTAACATATTAGAAGCCAGCTAATCCCTTAGCTGGCTTTTTTGTTTTTGCGGGGCAATTAAATTAACACTCGGAAATCATAACTTATTCAATCAGGCACTTTCACCTCGTCATTTGTTTTAGTAAAGTGCAGTCAAAGAAAGTAATACGAGTTGTTTATTATGTATGAATTACCACCAATTAGTTTAAAAGGCCAGGTCTCTGAACAAGAATGGCAAACTCGTGTTGAGCTTGCGGCGGCTTATCGGCTGTATGTAATACATGGTTGGGATGATCTAATTCACACACATATTTCCGCCAGGATCCCAGGTACTGAACATTTGCTTATTAATGCGTTTGGCCTAGCATTTGACGAAATCAATGCATCCAATTTGGTAAAAATTGACATCGATGGCAATGTGATCCAACAAGACTGTCCTTTCTCAATTAATCCAGCCGGTTATACAATACACGGTGCGGTGCATGAAGCACGCCACGAGGACCAATGTGTACTCCATGTACATACCAATGAAACCATTGCTGTTGCGAGCATGAAAGACGGGTTGTTACCTATTTCTCAATATTCGATGTTTGCATTAGCGTCAATGAGCTATCACGATTACGAAGGTTTAGCGGTAAATCAGGATGAAAAGAAACGCCTCCAAGACGACTTAGGTGCAGCAAATTTTATGTTGTTACGTAATCATGGTGCGTTAACGTTAGGTAAAACTATAGGTGATGCTTTTATGCATATGTACGACCTTGTCCGTGCCTGTCATATCCAAGTGCAAGCTTTGTCTATGCAACAACCAATTAATTATGTTGAACAATCGATTATTGACGGAATCAAGGCCCAGGCTAACATCGTTCATTCTGGCCAAACAGGTGGTGAAAAAGCCTGGCCCGCAATGATGCGAAAAGTAAAACGAACTTACCCAGAATTTGACCAATAGAGAATAAATAATGAAAATAACTCATGTAGAGATCTTTGACATCCATTGCCCAGACCGTACCGCTTGGAATCCAATATTTGTTCGTGTTCATACTGACGAAGGGATATCAGGTGTCGGTGAAGCTGGCTTAGCCTATGATTGGGGCCACAGTGCGGCTGCAGCCATGATAAAAGAGATCACTGAAGCCGTTCTTATCGGTTTCGACCCGTTTAAAACAGAGCTGTTGTGGTCAAGAATGTTAAGGGAAAGTTTTTGGGGATTAGGCGGTGGGCCTGTCCTGTATGCGGCAATGAGCGCAATAGACACCGCATTGTGGGACATCAAAGGCAAGGCGTTTGGTGTACCTGTTTACCAATTATTAGGCGGCAAAACAAATACCAAGCTGCGTACTTATGCCAGTCAGTTGCAGTTCGATTGGGATAAGGACATTAAAAAACTAATCGAACCTGCTGAGTACGCTGAAGCGGCATTAAAAGCGGTAGCAGAGGGTTTCGACGCGGTTAAAGTTGATCCAATCGTTTATGATAAAAATGGTGATTCGTCATTTGACCGAACCAATTTATTCACTCGCCCACAGCTTAGATTATTTGGTGACCGCTTACGTGCTATTCGAAATGCAGTCGGCCCAGACGTTGACATTATTTTTGAATCGCATTCTTTAATGGGGGCTGCATCTGCGATACAGATGGGTGAAATTGTTAAAGAAGTGGATTGCATGATGTACGAAGAACCAGTGAATTACTTAAATTCTGCTGTCCATAAAAAAGTTGCCGACAACGTAAATGTGCCAATTGCCGGTGGCGAACGTCTATATCATCGTTGGGATGTTCGACCTTATTTTGAAGATCAAAGTATTGACGTTTTACAACCTGATGTTGGTTTATGCGGAGGCTTTACAGAAGCGAAAAAAGTCTGCGATTATGCCGATGTTTATGACATCCGAATTCAAGCTCACGTTTGCGGTGGCCCGGTAGCAACAGCCGCCAGCTTGCATTTAGAAACAGCAATCCCTAACTTTTTAATTCATGAACACCATACTTACGCAACCAAACACTGGAACCGTGAACTGTGTATTCAAGACCCACAACCTAAAAATGGTATCTTTGAAGTATCAGAGACACCGGGAATTGGAATTGAATTAAATGATGACGTTGTAAAACGCTCACCCAATATTACCGTTAAATAACGGTATAACTAAAATTGATACCATGTATGGGCGTTGTCGTGAAAGAGCGCCTGTGCATGGACAATATTAAGTTTATTGAGTTCTTGCCAATATTGTTGGTAGCCATAACTAAAAGTACACAGAGGAAAGTTACTCGCATACATAACTTTTTTAGGACCAAATATGTCGATGCATTTGAGCACAGCAAAGTGAACATCAGCAAAACCATATGCTCTATCTATCATTTCCCATCCTGAGCATTTCACCGCTATATTAGGCAGTTGGCTAACTGATATTAAGTTTTGATAGAACTGACTGTTAATCTCTGAGTGACTTAAATTGATAAAACCGCAGTGGTTTAATGTAAATTTAATATTATTAAATGGTGTCAGTTTGTCGACACACAACAAAGTAAAATCAGTGTTGTTAAGATCAAATTGTAACTCAAATATCCAACCGAGATTATCAAGTGTTAATAAGTTGTTTGCGGTATTTTGATGACTCAAAATAGCGGGTAGATCATCATCTAAGATATGTCTAACCCCAACAACCGAATTTAACACCTTGAGCTTGGAAACTTGGTGCTTGAAGGATGCAGGTGGCAGCGTTAAATCTATCGCCGCAATGCTTTTGAATGGCTTTTGGCAAATACGTTCAAGCCACTCTATTTCCCGCCATGGGGCGTTATTATCAAAACCTGCTTCTATATGGACAAAACCCGCCAGCTTATTCGACACGCCAAGCGTTAGATCTTCTTCTGAAAATGAACGAAAAATACGGCTTTTATCTGGCCAATTTGGCTGGTTTTCTGGTTTTAACCAACCATATTCCCCTTTTGATAAGTCAAATAGATGAATATGCGGATCGATTATCTTCATTATTGTGCTGTGTAACCGCCATCGATTACTTGCAAACTACCAGTGATAAAACTGGCTTGGTCACTTGCTAAAAACCACACGAGTTCCGCCACTTCACTCGGTTGACCGAGTCGCCCGAGGGGTTGTAGCGCGGCTTCTTCTTTATGAATTTGGGCTTTATCAGCGCCTGATTTTGCACAATAATTATCAATCGCCCGGTGATAAAGCGGCGTTTCAATCGTACCGGGACAAACGGCATTAGCTCGAATATTAAATTTGGCGTAATCAATAGCCGTAGTTTTTGCCATAGACGCAATTGCGGTTTTGGTTAGGTTATATATAAATGAATTTTGTTTCGCAACAAGCGCTTGGTCAGACGACATTAAGATAATTGAACCTGAATTTTGCTGCTTCATGTAGGGCAGTACCGATTGAACCGCTGAAAATGCGCCCTTGACGTTTATTTCAAGTACACGGTTAAAATCGGCTTCCGTGGTATCTTCAATATTGGCTGAATGATGCACACCAGCGTTTGACACAAGCACATCGATATTGTGTATTGCCCCAATATTCGCAATTGCGGCGGCGACCTGCTGATGAACAGTCACATCGCACTTTATAAATTCACCGTGATTTGAAGGGGTTAAGTCCAAATTAAACACGGTAAAACCACCGGCCAAAAATCGCATTACAATGGCTTCACCAATGCCTGAACTGCCACCGGTGATCACACACGTTTTATTATTAAGATCCATAAACCAAATTTCATTCTAACTCGTTAAAAACATGTTAAACGAAAACGAGGTTAGATGCTTTATCCAAAACTAAATTTTTAAACATTGCTCTCGCAGTTTTTCAACAAAAAATTGTGTTGCAGGGCCCAACATATCATCATCTTTATATAACAAGTGCAAACTAACTAACCGAGAAGAGCCCCGCTTAAGCGCTAATGGGGTGATGGTGTTTTGTTGCAGCGCCGTTTGAATCGACGTAACAGGCAGCCAAGCAAATCCCAATCCGCGACTTAACATATCAAGAGAAGTTCGAATATGGCTTACAGTCCAACGCTGATGCGCCCCTAACCAACCAGCATCTTTGCTTTGTGTTAACGCTGAATCACGGATAACAATTTGTCGATGCAATTTAAGTTCTTCATGTGAAATCGGTTGTGTGTTTTGTTGCAAGGGGTGATCAGGACTAGTGACTGCAATAAACTCTATTTGGCAAATTGCTTCGCTGCTGCCAGACGTATTGTTTATTGACGAAATTGCCAAATCGACCGCACCTTTTTCGAGCAATTCATTGGCACCACTTAATACCGACTCCAAAATTTCTACCCGTAAAAAAGGAAACGCCATCGACGTAAGCTCAAGTGCTTCACATAAACGGTCTTGGGGAAACATTTCATCTACTGCTATTTTTAGTTGAGACTCAATGCCTTCAGATAATATATGGCCAATAGATTCGAGTTTTTCCGCTTCTTCCAACAGATAGTTAGCCCGCCTTAATAATAGGACGCCAGAGTCAGTAAGATGTGTTTTTTTACCTTCAACATAAAATAATTTTAACCCTAAGGATTGTTCAATTTTACTTACCGAGCTGTGAATGCTCGATTGGCTTTTATGAATATTTTGGGCAGCCTGATTAAAACCGCCAAAATCCACAACGGCCTTAAACATTCGCCATTGCTCAAGTGTAATCCGTATCATTGATTACCCTCTATTGTGGGGCGCTAGGAAGTCATGTTTAGGACCTTCCGGAATAACTTGGGTTGGGTTGATCATCGTATGACTAAAGTAATAGTGGCGTTTGATGTGCTGCATATTAGTGGTTTCAGCGACCCCAGCAACTTGATATAACGATCTTACATAATTGGAAATATTTGGGTAACTGTCTATTTGTCTTTGGTTACATTTAAAGTGTCCAAAATATACTGCGTCAAAACGAATAAGCGTTGTAAATAATCGCCAATCCGCTTCAGTCTGTAGGTCACCTACTAAATATTTATTGTTAGCGAGAATTTCTTCAATTTTATCAAGTGCGACAAATAACGAATCATAAGCTTCTTTATATGCTTGTTGCGTCGTTGCAAAACCACATCGATATACGCCGTTGTTTATGTTTGGATAAACAAACGCATTAATGGCGTCTATTTCTTTGCGCAATTCAGCTGGGTAAAAGTCTATTGTATTGCCCGTGATATCATTAAACGCTGAGTTAAACATTCGAATAATGTCAGCAGACTCGTTACTAACAATTTGTTGGGTGTTTTTATCCCACAATACAGGGACCGTTACTCGTCCTGTATAGGCGCTGTCATTTTTGGTATAAATCTGGTGCATATATTCAGATTGATATAAGTTATCGCCACTGCTGCCGGTATTTGGGTCAAACGTCCAGCCGTGTTCAATCATGTCAGAGCTTACAACGGATACGTCAATATGCGATTGCAGGCTTTTTAACTGCCTAAAAATTAATGTCCGATGCGCCCAGGGGCAGGCGAGTGAGACATAGAGATGATAACGCCCAGACTCAGCTTTAAATCCTGCTTTACCAGTAGAACCTGCACTTCCATCAGCGGTAACCCAATTACGTAATTTAGCGTCTTCACGTTTGAATGCACCACCATTATCAGCCGTTTTGTACCAATCGTCGCGCCAAATACCATCTACCAATAAACCCATAATTTGTTACCTATTTTTACCACGTTACAACTACATTATTCTTGTTGCATTTAGATCTATCCAACCTAAGCACTACAAGATATCGCTACTTTGATGTTCTTAATCAGGTTTAAATTGTCAATTGGCCAAATTTGCCCGTTTGATAATCTTGTACAGCCTGGTTAATCTCAGCTTGTGTATTCATCACAAATGGGCCCATATGAACAATTGATTCTTTAATTTTATTGCCTGTTAAAACTAAAATACCAGCCCCTACTTGACTCGATGTCATTTCGATAATTGATTGTGAGTCAACAATAACCAATTCACCGCGAGCGAGCGGTGGCGTGCTTAAACTTCCCGTGTGCACATAGATAAGCACTTGCTCAAATTGCTGTAAGTTAAGTGTTGCATCTTTATTCGCGTCAAAAGTCATATCCGCAACAGCGGCTCCGGTAGCTAAACCATCAAGAGGAGAAGCAACGTGTTGATTTGCAAATTGCCAACTTCCCGCCAACGCTTTTAATGTGACTCCTTGCTGATCGTTTATGACAGGGCTTCCAGCTTCAGCAGAGTCCTGGTAAATAGCTGGACGCATTTTGTCTTTAGCGGGCATGTTTAGCCAAATTTGAAACCCATGCATGCCATGCTCTTCATCGGCAGCCGGCATCTCAGAATGAATAACTCCTGAACCGGTACTCATCCATTGCACGTCACCGGCGCGAATATGTTTTTTATTGCCCATCTGGTCTTGATGTTCAAATGCACCTTTAATCATATACGTGAAAGTTTCAATCCCACGATGCGGATGTGGAGGAAAACCCCCAATGAAATCCTTAGCATCGTCGGAACGAAGCTCGTCTATCATTAAATACGGATCTAAGTGAATGCCTGAAAAGTCCGCTATTCTTGAGATTTTTACTCCATCGCCATCTTGAGTAGGGCGACTTTGCAGTTTTTTAATAATGTTCATGAATTGTTCCTCTCAATCAGTAATGTGTTCAGACTAACACTTATATAGTGGAATGATATTAGTATAAATCGAGCCTATCATTCTATTAAATAGAACGATAAGGTGAGGAGTCATTTTCTATTGCAGATGAAGTGACCCGTATTAAGTTATTGGAGCAAATGCATTTAACCAAAATAAAAAATAAGTTATGTTGAAATCAACCAACTACCAGACAACATCGAATGAGTATAGGCTAAATGAGGAATAATAAGCGTGATTAAAAATTTCAATTTAGAAGACGCCAGTCAGGTGTTCGTTGGTGCCTTTGCACTAGCCGTTCCTATTTCATTTTCTGAAGAAGCCTGGCGATTAGGGGAAACCTTGCCCTGGGTAAATTTGTTTTTTCTGTTTTGCCTTTCGATGATGTTTTTAGGGCTATTTGCCTATCAAAGCGTCTTTCAACAAGATATTAGCCACCGAGTCTCTACCTTTGTATTTCGAATACTAATTGCTTATGTCATTTCAGCGTTTGTTGTTGCACTTGTTTTGATGTGTATTGATAAGTTGCCAATTGTTGACAGTCCCGTTTTAGCGTTTAAACGGATTGTTGTCATTACAATGCCCGCCTCAATGGGGGCAATAATTGTTGACAGCTTTGATAAAGAATAGCGAGAATCAATTTTTCTGCTTAAAGAATGAGCTATTTATATAAATGATTTTATTGATTAATTCTTAATGTCCACGGTTAATATTTTTACCAAAAAATAGAAAAACGGCTATGCTTAATTTTGAATGTTTATAATTAGGATAGTTTTTATTTTATGGGTGACCTCTTAGACTCCTATTTCCGTGCAGACTATATGCCGCATGGTCATTGCTATTTTTGGCAGCCGCATATTTTATGGGCGCACGTCATATCAGATCTTGTTATTGCCGCTGCCTATTTTTCGATACCAATTGCTCTAATTGCATTTATTCGCAATCGACCTGACATTGAACACCGCGCCGTATTTGTCTTATTTTCAGGCTTTATTTTAATGTGCGGAATTAGCCACTTAATGGGCGTTTGGACTATTTGGCAGGGGGTTTACGGCTTACATGGCATCGCAAAAATTCTCACGGCAATCATCTCTTTAGTCACTGCTATAAGTTTATATAGGTTAATGCCTCAAATCGTTAAAATCCCAACTTTAGAGCAATACGAAGGGATCATAAATAAATGGTCCGACAGTCAAAAAGAAAATGAATATTTATCAGGACAACTTAGAAGCCAGAAACTGACCCAGTTTGTTTTAGATTCGATTCCAATTAGCTTACTTTTAGTCGATGACGAAGGCCGAGTTATTCTCTCAAACTCGTTTTATAACAAAGAATTTAATGACAACGAAGAGTTAAATTCAGTTCATATATCGACGTTATTTCAAGGGAATTCGACAGAATTTAAGTGGGAGTTCCACCAAGAAAAATTATTTGATGGCGTCGAAATAGGCGATCAAATTAAGTTTCTAGACAGTGTTCAATACGGAAATAAGCTAATTCCAGTTGAGGTTGTGATAACGAAAAAAGAATTCCAAGAAAAAATGGCCTTTGTTATTACTATCAAAGACCTGCGCGAAGTCATGCAAATTAAACAGATGTTAATTGACAGTAATTCTAGATTTGAGAGGGCCGTTCGGGCTACCGAAGAGGGGCTATGGGAATGGGATCTCAAAGCCAACAAGATGATTTGGTCCCCTAAATTTTACTCGATGATAGGCGCTAAGTTGGGAGACGAACCGAGTTTTGACAGCTGGTTGTCTAATGTACACCCAGATTACGTTGATGCTGTTAGTCATGCACTTAATCAACATTTAGAACATGGCGAACGTTTTTATGTGGAGTATGTGGGTAAAAATGAAACTGGGGAATATGGTTGGTTTGCGATAAATGGTAATTCAATTCTAGACATTAATGATGTGCCAACGCTGATTTCGGGCTCTCTACGATATATTGAAGAAGAGAAACAAAAAGAAGAAAAATACTACCAAAAAAACAAACTTCTCAATGCCATATATGAAGGCTCTAGCAATGCAATTTTTGTTGTTAATCAAATGGAAGATGATGAGTTGTGTTATACCATCTTAAATGACACAGCGTTAAAAATAGTAAATGTTCCCAAGGATGTCATCATAGGTAAACCGTTTAAACAACTCGCTGGCAGTTTGTTACCACAGGCATTTGTTGATCACGTCTCCGCTCGATACCGAAGTTGTATTAATTCTAAAAAGACCATCGAATATATTGAGAAAGTTGAGACCATTAGAACATTTTGGTTTCAAACGGCGTTGTACCCAATTGCTGATTCTCGAGGCGACGTTTCTATGTTAGTTGGTACCGCGACTGACATTACAGAACTTAAAATCGTCGAAGAAAAATTGGAAAAAAATACGGAATTTTTGGAAAGTTTGGTTAATAATTCTGTGTGTGGTATGTATATTTTTGATTTAACTACTTATAAAAATACTCTTATCAATGAGGCATACCAAACTATATTAGGGTATACAATTGATGATTTAGACAAGTGCGACAACCTGTTAGCGTTGTTCCACCCAGACGAACAAGATCTCATTACAACGCATTTGGACAAAATGGCTAACTGTAAAGAGGGTGAACTTCATCCGTTGGAGTATCGTTTCAAACATAAAAACGGTGATTGGGTTTGGTGCTATTCGGTTGATTCAATTTTAACTCGTCATCCAGACGGAACGCCAAGTCAAGTATTGGGGACGTTTGTTGACGTTACCGAAAAGAATCAATTAGTGGATAAATTAAAAGAATCAAACGAATATTTAGAACGTTTTGCGTTTGTCGCATCCCATGATTTACAGGAGCCATTGCGTAAGATAACCGCATTTAGTGACTCCTTGTCTGAGCGTTTAACACCATTGATCGAGAATGATGAAGCGTCGATATTCGAATTATCGCGAATGAAGTTAGCCGCACAGCGTATGGGAGCAATGATCCACGATTTACTTAAATTGAGTCGGATCACTTCCAATTCACTAGATAAAAAGAACATATCTTTACCAAGGTTATTGGAAGAGGTCTGCGATATTTTGGAGTTGTCTATTGCCGATAGGAAAGCCGATGTAAATTGGGATAAATCGGTGGGCGACATTGTGGGTGATGAAGGGTTAATTTTGCAAATGATGCAAAATATAATCAGTAACAGTTTGAAGTTTTGCACTGCAGAAACAACACCATGTGTTTCTATTCGTTGTAAATATAGGGCGCAGAACGTCGATATTATTATTCAGGATAATGGCATTGGGATCCAAGACTCTGAAATTGCCAACGTATTCGAACCGTTTAGGAGGCTGCACGTTAGGGATGAATATGAAGGCAGTGGAATAGGTTTAGCAATTGTGACTCAGATAGTATCAGTTCATAAAGGGACAATCGCTTGTGACAGTGAAGTTGGCGTAGGGACGACTATAACTATTTCATTACCAAGGCATTAAAAAATGATTAATTTATTATTGGTAGATGATGATCAAGACGATATATATTTTTTTAAGCAAGCCGTGAAAAAAGTCGCCCTGCCGATCAATTTAAGTACATATAGAGATGGTAAAGAAATTTGTGATTATTTAGCGGTAAACAAAGATTGTGAGAATTCGATTGTTTTACTTGATCTAAATATGCCAGGCATTGGTGGTCTTGAAACACTTCGGATTATTAGGCAAAGCTTAGGTCTCGTAACGTTACCAGTTTTGATCTATACCACTTCTAAAAACGTAAAAGACATTGAAGAAAGCTATAAAATCGGGGCAAGTTCTTATATAAAAAAACTAGACACAATAAATGAAATAGCGGCTTTTCTAAAGTCAGTAGTAGGATTTTGGGCAATATATAATAGGGCAATTAACACATGAATGTAGATAAAAGTGGATTACTCATTTATCTCCTCGAAGACGATACAGAGGACGCCTATTTGATCACGAAAGCGATTCAAAGTGACGTACTTGATAAACATTCGATTGGTGTATTTAAAACATTGGAGTCGTTAACAAGTGGCCTTAAAAACTTAATGCCTGAACTAGTTATCATTGATCTAAATGTCCCCGACAGCAAAGGGTTGGATACTATGATTAAGGTCAAGAAACTCGCACACAATGTACCAATCGTTGTTCTCACCGGGATAGATGATCCTAAAATGGGTAATCAGTTGGTGCAACTTGGGGCTCAGGATTATATCCCTAAGCCTGAAATGACGGCATCATTATTACAAAGGGTAATTCGATTTTCAAAGGAACGGTTTAAGTTAATTAAAGCACTAGAAGAGTCGGCATCGAGAGATGTTTTGACACGGCTTTACAATCGGGAGGCTTTAGAGTCGAAGTTTGCTGAATTGATAAGTAAAGCAGAACGATATGACGAAAAATTTGGCATCATATTTTTAGATTTAAACAACTTTAAATATTTGAACGACACCTACGGTCATCGAGCTGGAGATACCTTATTAACGCTTTTGGGGGGACGGTTGGAAATTTTCAGTCGTTCATCTGATTTTATCGCCCGCTATGGCGGTGATGAATTTGTTACGCTATTGCCAAATGTACAAACTATTGATGAGTGTTTGGCCGCAGCAAAAAGCCAGTTAAGTGTGGTTTGCGATGACTATTTTGTCGAATCAGACGATGGCGTTGCGATCAAAGTTGAAGTCACAGGAAGTATGGGGGTTGCTATTTACGGCGATCATGGCACGACCAAAAAGCAACTTTTAGAATCCGCTGACACAGCGATGTATGAGGCGAAGACTAAAAAACTAGGCCTATCAGCAGCTAAATCAATCAAGAGCTAGATCTGTAAATATAATTAGAGCAATGGTACCTAAGTAAAACGAAAAAAGTGCAACATAAAGGTGAAATGATGAGTGTTGTAATGTATGGTTTGTAAAAGCAAAAACATGATAAAGATAAATGAGTTATGAATAAAATCACATTAAGCCTTTTGATGTTTTTGTGCAGTCTTAGTATTGATGCTAAAACATTACATTTTGCTGATCCTGCAGGTACCGCAATAAGTAATGTTGTTGTTAAGTTTTCCAATCAAGCGGTCGACAAGTCATTGACGAAACCCGTTGCTATTATGGACCAAGTCGACATTCAATTTGCCCCTTATGTTTTGCTCATAGATAAAGGTCAACAAGTAGCTTTTCCAAATCGAGATGATGTTCGCCATCACGTTTATAGCTTTTCAAAAACCAAACCGTTTGAAATTAAACTATACAAAAACACACCCACTGACCCCGTGACGTTTTCATCGGCGGGCGTAGTGGAACTTGGCTGTAATATTCACGATAAAATGATTGGTTATATCTATGTGACTGACCAAGCCAATACCTTTTTGAGTGACAGCGAGGGTAATGTCAATTTGCCAGAATCGATGGGGCTTGCATCGACAATGGAATTTCAATATTGGCATCCGCGTCTGTCCACTAATCGACTCGAGCACAAAAAAGCAAATTTGTCAGACCCGATAGAAGCGACACAAATCATTACCTTATCCTTGTTAAACAATGACGCTTCAACAAAACAACAAAAACGGAAAACTCGTTTTGGGAAAACATATTAGTGTTATTTAAAAATTCATTAAAGTTTAGAATAAACAAGCTCGTTGTTAGCATCGTTTTGTTGATCTCAATCGTTATTTTAATGGCGATTTGGTTTGCAACCAGTCGACATGCCGATACGCAGTTGTCCCGTGAATTAGAAGTTGGTCATAGTGTCTTTGTAAACTCACTTGAAAGTCGTGAAAACCTGTTAGTTAATGCTGCTACGGTTTTAACCGAAGACTTTGGTTTTAAACAAGCCATCGCCACGTTAGATAGCGCAACGATAGACAGTATGCTGAATAACCACAGCGAACGTATTTCAGCGGATCTTATGCTGGTGATGTCATTAGACGCTAAAGTCATTGGCAAAACGGATACTCTAACGACAGATAGCGGCAGTTACCTTACACCAGAAATTTATGATAATGTTTTGCGCGATGGTGGTTTAATTACGTTTAATTTGATTAATGGCAAACTCTACCAATCTTTATTTCTTACCGTCGACGCACCAAACCCTATCGCCATAGCTATGATAGGGTTTGAAATGGATCAAAAACTCGTTGACCGATTTAGCCAATTAACGACCCTCGATATTACCCTTTTATTTGACCAAGAAAAGTCGGCATATTTAACCACATTGTCGCCGGCAGACGCTGAAATCGTACTGCAATCAAATTTACCTTTATTAGAAAACGCTAAAAAATTTAGTCGCTTGCATCTAACAACTCAGGCTTTCAGACTGGAAAACTACCCACATTTCACAGGTTATGTGATGCTAAGTCATAACACCGATCTGTTATTTAAAGAGTTTTATACGCTTATTAAAGACGTTGCCGTAATTTCTGTTATCGCCGTATTTGTTGCGCTATTACTCGGGGTTGGTTTTTCTAAAAATGTGACAAAACCTCTGGAACGCCTCTCTATACTAGCGAAACGTATATCCCGTGGTGACTACCAAAATACAATTGAACTAAACACCAGCACGACTGAAATTGCTGACTTATCTGTTGCTTTTAAACAGATGCAGTTGAACATTTCAGAACGTGAAAAAACGATTAGCTATAACGCTACTCACGATATGGTAACTGGCCTTTATAACCGCACTCGATTGCTTGAACTCGTTCAGGAAGGCTTAGAAAACAACGGTGCTTTTCAGGTCATTGCAATTCAGATAAATGGATTTAGAGAGCTGAATGAGACTTTCGGTTATAAAGTTGGTGATGAGTGTTTGCAATACCTCGCTGGTGAAATTAAAACGAAGGGCGGCTGTACAGCGAGAATTGCTGGCGGGGAAGTTATTTGGCTCCCCAATCAAACCGTGACGCTAGAGAACATCGTCGATATTCAATCAGAAATGGAACGTTCAATATTGGTTTCGCAGGTAAAAGTGCGGATCAAATTGGTCATTGGCATTGTTAGTGTCAACGACAGTAATAATAAAAATAGCGTGTTTGACAAAGCTGAAGACGTGATCCGAAGTTTAAGTATTGCAGCAAGTCATGCTCGGACAAAAAGTAACAATATTCAATATTATCTGCCTGAGCAGGAAGCCGCCTATATTCAACGAATCGAAGTTTTATATGAATTACAGCACCTATTAGAAAGTGACAATAAAGACGAACTGGCAATGTTCTATCAACCTAAATTGGCATTAAGCAACAATAGCGTTGATAAAATGGAAGCCTTGATCCGCTGGAATAGTAAAAAATTAGGCTTTGTTTCGCCAGAGATGTTTATCCCAATTGCAGAAAGTGCCGGTATCATTAAGTCTTTAACACAGTGGGTTATTCGACGTGTTATCAGAGATTTACATCACTGGCAATTACCTGAACAACAAATAGCAATTAACCTCTCTGCACAGGACATAGTGTGTGGGGACTTAATTGAATATATTGATGATTGCTTAAAAGAGTTTGATATTTCAATTAATCAATTGTCGTTTGAAATAACTGAAAGCGACATCATGTCAGATCCACAAAGAGCCATTGCGCAACTCAATTTGTTTGTCGAAAAAGGGTTTTCGTTGGCCATCGACGACTTTGGTACAGGCCACTCATCGTTGTCTTATATTAAAGACTTCCCGGTGCAAACATTAAAAATTGATAAAGCGTTTATTCTACAACTTGATCAAAATGAAGACGATTTAACCATTGTGAAGTGTATTATTTCCCTGGCAACAAACTTTGGATTGTCTGTGGTGGCAGAAGGGATTGAAAATAAAGCATCGTTGGAGATATTGCGTCAATTAGGTTGCCAGTATATCCAAGGTTATTACATTAGCCGGCCTATGCCAGCCTCAGAGGTGACCGGTTGGTTAGCGCAATATCACGATAAAAAGGTGCAAGAATGACAAGTTGGAAAACGATATTAAGCGCAATTTTATTGCCGACTTTGTTTGTCGGGTCATTATACGCGGGGACCAATGACGGCAAGTTGCTAGCAACGGCTGGCGTAACACAAATTGAGGGGTCTGCAGGCGGTGGACTTGTACCATGGGCCGTCATATCAGGTTATGGTTCGCGTGACGAAGTCGCGGCAACAGTGTCGACAACCCAAGTTTCAACCACCGATTACCGTTTAGATGTGACCAGTGCAGCAATTGGGCTCTATGATAAAGTCGAACTTAGTTATGCTAAACAACGCTTTACATTAAGTTCGCTGGGTGGTGATATTCAACAGGAAGTCTTTGGTGCCAAGGTAAAATTATACGGTGATGCCGTATACGGTGTTTGGCCGCAGGTAAGCGCAGGTCTTCATCATAAACGCTTGAAAGACTATGTTATTGCAGATGCAGTAGGCGCTAAAGAGTCCTCTTCAAATACAGATTACTACTTAGCTGCAACTAAGGTTCATTTAGGTTTAGCGGCTGGCTTTAACGTTGTTTGGAATGTCACCGGCCGGTTGACTAAGGCTAATCAAACGGGCTTTTTAGGGTATGGGTCCGTGTCGGATACCTCTCATAATTTGATGATGGAAGGCTCCGCCGGAATATTGCTTTCAAGAAACTTAGTCATTGGTGTTGAATATCGACAAAAGCCCGATAATTTAGGTCTGGGTGAGGACGATTGGTATGACATATTTGTGGCGTATGTGCCGAACAAAAATGTCAGTTTAACGCTGGCCTGGGCAAAACTCGGCAGTATTGCCGGGGCAACAGGTCAAGAAGGTTTATTTCTTAATTTAACGGGGAAACTTTGGTGATGAGTGGAAAAGTATGGGGCGTTATCATTCTCACCGCAGCGTTAACGGCGTGTGTAACCACAAATGTTACGTTATATCAGCAGTTAGGTGGCGACAAAAAAGTTGAGTTGATTGTCGATAATTTTATTGAAGAGATTCAGTTTAACAAAAAGATATTTCAATATTTTACTGAATCGGATGTCGATCGGTTTCGCGAAAAATTAATTGAACATATCTGCGTCATTGCAGATGGTAATTGCCAATATACGGGGGATACGATGCAACAAGTACATGAAGGTATGAATATCACAGAGACTGATTTTAATACCACCGTTGACCTGCTCATTAGCGCAATGACTAAGGCCGATGTGCCACATAGGATCCAAAACCAATTATTACAACGATTAGCTAAATTACGTCACGAGATTTTGTACCTGTAGTACCTGTAAGGTTCACTTTTACATAAACGTTTACTTAGTCAAATGTTAAGGCTGTTAAAGTAATAACAGCCTTAATTTATAACCAATTGTGTCTAAATTACGACATTAGCAACAAAAGCCAAGGCGTAAGCCAACAAGCCATAGAATCCATAGAGACCCCAGGATAATTTATTATTACCTATCTCACCTTTAAGCGTTGCCACGGTAGCCACACATTGCAACGCAACAACGTAAAATAACAACAAGCCGATACCGGTATTAAGTGGTAAGCCTTCGTTAAGTATTTGCGCCGCTAAGCCGCTAATGTTCTCATCTGCGCCTTCCATTCCGTATAAGGTGCCTAGAGCCCCGACAAAGACTTCACGGGCTAAGAACGACATTAATATAGCAATCCCATATCGCCAGTCTAATCCAAGTGGTTCAAAAATAGGTTCAATAAAATGACCGATCGTACCCAAAAACGAATCTTCTAAACTGGCATTGAGTGGAAAATAACCCAATACCCAAATCACTAAAGACACCACAAATATAACTGGCGCTGCACGTTTTATAAATTGCACCGCACTGTTTACGACACGGTGACCTAGTGGTTTCCAGTGTGGAAGTCGATAACTTGGCATCTCGATAATAAAAGGCATTTCAGTTTTTTCTTGCTCAGTTATTGTTGACCGACTTAATAAAGCGCTGATGGCTAGCGCCGTCACAATGCCAAAAAAGTAAAGTCCAAAAAACGCCACACCTTGCATATTAAACAAACCCAACCAATACACATCAGTCGGGATTAACACAGCGATTAGTAAAGCGTAAACTGGCAGTCGAGCAGAACATGATATTAACGGAATAGTCATCATAGTTATGAGGCGTTTTCGAGGCGACTCTATCGTTCTTGCCGCCATTATTGCCGGAATTGCACAGGCGTGGCCCGACAAATAAGGGATGAAACTGCGACCGGACAAACCAAAAAAGCTTAGGGGTTTATGGCAAATTAATGCGGCTCGCGATAAATACCCACTGTCTTCTAATAAACCGATAACAAATGTGAGTACCATGATTTGAGGTACGAAGACCAAAAACGACCCGACACCACCAAAAATAGCATCATTGATAAAGTCACTTACAACGCCATTACCGACAAAGCCTGTTATAAACTGCGCTATTGCTCCGAGGCTAACTTCCACCGCGTCCATCAATGGCGTTGCCCACGTGAATATACTTTGAAATAGCAGAAACATGATGGCAAAAAATGCAATGGAACCAAACAAACTGTTAAGTAAAAAAGCATCGAGTACATTTTGGTTTTTAAGAATTACATCACGATTAATTGCGTATTTAGACGCTAATTCTCGACTTCTTTTTACCGCATCGGAAACACTACTAATTGGTGTTTGACGACTCAACGAGGGGTAGGTTTGATAATCTTTCGCCAATAAAGCTTGCTTGAGTTCAGTAATACCATCTAAATCTCTAGCAGAGACCGCATAGACCGGAGCACCTAAATCATGAGACAGGGCGTCGATGTCAAAACTGTGACCAAAGCGCTTGAGTTCGTCAATAAAATTTACGACAAACGCTATGGGTTTACTCGCTTGAGTTGCAAGTTGTTGAGCTTGAAGAGCAAACACCAAACTGCGCTCTAAACGAGTCGCATCTAGAACACATAAAACCAAAGATGTGTCATCGTCAGCGAGCTTCGCATTTAGCTGGTTTATTGCGACTTCTTCATCTTTAGATAAACTATTTAAAGAATAGGTACCTGGAAAATCGATAAGTTCAACGTTGTCCATTACGCCACTTTTTATTTCGACAGTCACACCAGGATAATTTGCGACTTTTTGTCTTAGACCTGTAAGTTGATTAAACAGCAAACTTTTTCCACAGTTTGGCTTACCAACCATTAAGATTTTTTTCATGTTTATATCTTTAATTTGTAACTTAGTTTGTTGCGAGATATACGTGTTGAGCAAGCTCTTGTTCTAATGAGAAAACTGAGTCACCTAATTGGACGACGATTGGGCCAGAAAATGGCGTACGCCTTAAACACGTGATGGATTGATTCGTTTCAAAACCCATTTCCATAAGTCGCACTAACAATGCTTCCTCAAGGGTGGGAGACAGATGAGAAATCGTTGAAAGTGAGTTTTTAGTAAGGTCCCAAAGTGTCATTATTAATCTCCAAAGCCTTATAGGAACTGTCATTTTTTTGCAGTATACAGTGAAGTAATCATGTTGCAAATGATAATAATTATCATTTGTAAGGTTGCTTAAGGTCGCTTTTTGATAAGTATTTGCAAATTGTTGATATAAACAGCGATAACAAGTTGCTGAGTGTGGGGTTTTAGTATATTTAATAAGATACTTGAAATTTTATTAACTCAGAAAGCGTGGCGTTGATGCAATATTCTCATTTTAATGCCTCCATAATTGCGGCCAATCGATTTGGTTATGGAGCAAAGAGCACCGACAATGTTAAACAAAACATTGATGCAAAAGCCTGGTTGAAATCAGGGCTAATAGCCCCTGATTTTGATAATAGTTTACCGACGTCAATTTCGCTGCGTCAGCAACTGTATGAATATCAGCAACAGCGGAAAAAGGCTAAAAAACAAGGTAAAGAGCTGTCGAAAGAACAAAAATCTTTTCCTAGACAAACCTATATTCGTTTTATCGACGACTCTTTCACACAAGTCGTTAACGCAGATCATACAATTCAGTGGCGATTATTAGATTTTTTCTCTAATCATTTTTCTGTAACCGCACAGTCAAATGTATTAAACGTATTGGCCCCGACATTAGAGCGCGAAGCAATTGCGCCAAATCTTTTTGGTAATTTTGAAGACTTATTGGTGGCGGTGGTTAAACATCCCGCGATGTTACTTTATTTAAATAATGAACGGTCATTTGGGCCAAATTCCAAAATGGGAAAACGTGGCAAAGGCTTAAATGAAAATTTGGCACGTGAAATTTTAGAGCTGCATACGCTTGGCGTGAACGGTGGTTATACTCAACAGGACGTAATAGAGCTTGCAAAGGGTATTACTGGATGGAGCATTGCATATCCAGCTAAAGAGCCGGATCAAGGCTTTGTGTTTCGAGAAAAAGGGCATGAACCTGGTAGTCGCAAATTGCTGTCTAGAACCTATAAAAAAGGTGGTGTTGAGCAGGGCGAGTTGATGTTAAAAGATATTGCACAGCATGCGTCTACTCGTCATTTTATTTGTAAAAAGCTTGCTTCTCACTTTGTAAGTGACAATCCTCCTAAGTCATTATTGGATAAACTTGAAGTCACTTGGCAAAAGACAAACGGCAATATTAAGCAAGTTATGACAACGTTAATTGATGCAGAGGAATCGTGGTCTGCATCGCTTCAAAAGTATAAAACCCCTCGAGATTTTGTCTTGTCCAGTATGCGATTGCTACCGAATAACAAATATAAAGGCAGACAAGTACAACAAGTATTAAAACAACTGGGTCAAGCACCTTTTAAAGCTGGATCACCTGCCGGGTTTGCAGACACTGAGGCTGATTGGATGGGCGCAAATGCAGTAATGACCCGAATTGATTTAGCCATGAATGTTGCGTCTCGATTTAAAGCAAACGCTGAACAACTATTAGCCACTGCATTGTCTAACACAGTGTCGGAGTTGACCTATCTATCGGTGGTACGCGCAGAATCTCGTAAACAAGCAACAGCCATGTTGTTGCTAAGCCCAGAATTCCAAAGGAGATAGACATGAATAGACGTGACTTTCTAAAATTTTCAGGCGCCAGTCTAGTTCTTTGGCCATCTGCATCTGCTTTGGCAACTACGGCCGTTGTTAAGCCTAAAAAATTAGTGTTTGTTATGCTGCGTGGTGCTTTAGATTCGCTGCACACCATTATTCCTGTAAATGATAAAGCGTTACACCAACACAGGCCAAAACTGGTTGCCGTTGCAGAGAAAAAAGCACTCTCGTTAAATACTCAGTTTGCGCTTCATCCTTCATTGCAGACGTTACATCGTTGGTATCGGCAAAAAACAATGTTGCCAATCGTTGCAGTAGGTTCTGGATACGACGCTCGTTCGCATTTTGATGGCCAAGACTTTTTAGAATCAGGCCTTAATAAAATTGACCACGATACAGGTTGGTTGGGCAGAGCAATAGATATTCAACGTAAGTCGGGTTTGGCCGTGTCACAAACTACGCCGATTGTTTTTAGAAGTGCCAAAGACGTTAATACTTGGTACCCAACCAACTTAAAATCTGCAGATGAAGATATTTATAACGATCTAATAAATTTGTACCAAAATGATCCTAAGTTGTTAACCAAATTGCAAGAAGGGATGGAAACCAAAGCGCTGGTTGGAAGCAAAAACGATAAGAAAAAAAATCAAGATAAGTTTGTGTCACTTGCTCGTTCTTGTGGCCAATTACTTAATACGAAAGGGGGGCCGGATTGCGCAATGTTAGAACTTGGGGGCTGGGATACTCACAACAACCAAGCGAATCGACTCACACGTAAATTAGCCGAACTGGATAATGGCTTAAATGCCTTAGAAAGCGCGCTAAAAGAAACTTGGAATGACACTGTTGTCGTAATCGCGACAGAATTTGGTCGTACAGTCAGAGAAAATGGTACAGGTGGAACCGATCATGGCACCGCAAGTTGCATGTTTGTCGCAGGTGGTGCGGTAAAGGGTGGAAAGGTCCTTGGAGAGTGGCCGGGATTAGCACCAGAACAGCTGTTTGAAAACCGAGATCTACAGCCAACGTCAAGTGCTTTTTCCTGGATGTCTGCGTTGTTATCTGAACATTGGCAGATGTCACCTGATCAACTGGCAAAGGTTTTTCCTGGAAATTCACCCTATCCTGCACGTTTATTAAAGTCCTATGCTATCTTGAACTAATAAGGCGAAAGGCAATTTGGGTGGATTTGTTACGAACTTTTAATTAAAAGTAAATAATAAGCCCTAATTGCCGATAACTTGCGTAATAAGTTGATGTTAAGGATTAATATGAAATTACAGCAAAAAGTTTACTTAAGTTTAGTTACCGCTATTTTGTTTCCGCTTACCTTGTCTACGTTTCTATTTTCTTCTTCTATCACCTCATTTTTAACCGATAAGCTTGAAACCTCAGAGCTGCCAACGGCACTAGCAGAAGTGCGAAACGCGATAGAACTGGAATTGTCGAGTCCAGTTGAAGCATCCAAGGCTATAGCAACCAATACGATGGTGACCAACTGGATTACAAATGGTGAATCAAGTTCGAAATTAGCTGAATTTACCGAGTACCTTGCCAATATCAAAGCTAACAATGAAGCTATTTCTGCATTTATAGTCTCAGGTGAAACGTCAAATTATTACACCAATGACGGCATCATTAGACAAATTAATCAAAACGAAGATAAATGGTTTTACAAATTTACTAATTCAGGGAAAGAATTTGAACTGAGTTTAGATGTTGATAAAAACTTAGGGCAAGCTGCTGTTTTTATTAATTACAGCATTAAAGTGAATAATAAAGTGGTGGCACTCGCAGGTGTTGGACGTTCTCTTGAAGCAATGACAAAACTTATTAAAGGTTACCGAATTGCCGATACGGGAATTGTTTATCTAGTGGATAGCGAAGGGATAATTACTCTGCACCCAAATCATAACTTAATCGGGCGGAAAATTGATTTAGCTGCAACTAGAACAACATCCCTTAATGAAGTTGATATTAACGGCGAGGAACATATTCGCAGTAGCATTAAACTCAAATCAATAGATTGGAATTTAGTGGCTGAAATTCCAAAAGTAGAATTGTTTGGTGCAATTCAATCTGCAATTTTTCAGAATATTTTTGTCGGGTTATTAATTGCGGCACTTGGGTTTGTTTTAACTAAAATATTAGCGAATCAAATTTTTAGTCCAATTCGTTGGATCCATAAGTCGGTTGTTAACTTGACTGAAAAAGACGGTGATTTAACCGCTCGGATCAGAGTTGATGAACAAAATGAAGTGGGCGAATTGGCTCAACAGATCAATATATTCTTAGAACAACTGCACGGTATGTTTAAGCGGGTTTCAAATGCGACAGAACATGTAAAAATTATTGCCGACACAGTGGCTGACAAAGTAAACCATTCGAAACATCTAGCGGATACTCAGTCCAATAGTACCCAAACGGTTGCCGCTGCGGTTAACGAAATGGAATCCACAGTCCGACAAATCTCTGAAAATGCGGCAGTGGCATCCGGTGTTGCTCATGACACTGAGCTTAAGACAAATGCGGGTAACGAATTTGTGCAATTAACAATAGACCAAATGAAATCGTTGGAATTGTCGATGAATCATTCAGTGGATTCAGTTAACGAGTTGTCGAATGAGATCCAGTCGATCACCCACGTACTTGATGTTATTAAAGGTATTTCAGAACAAACCAATTTGTTGGCGCTAAATGCGGCGATAGAAGCAGCGCGAGCTGGTGAACAAGGGCGTGGGTTTGCTGTTGTTGCTGACGAAGTACGAACTCTTGCCAAACGTACAGCGGATTCGACGGAAGAAATTAATTCGATGATCGCCAAATTACAAAATAAAGCTTCAGATGCGGTGTCTGCTATCAAAATTGGCAGCGAGGGAACACAAAATGCGGCGGGTCGTTTGATTAAAACAGGCGAAACCTTCACTGAAGTTGCCCAGGAAATTGTTAAATTAACTGAAATGAATAACCAAGTAGCATTGTCAACGAAAGAACAAACATTGGCTACAGGTGAAATCAATGAAAACGTTGTGCTTATCTCTGACACAGCAGGGGACAATAAACAAAAAATGGAAGAAGCGGCTGAGCTTTGTTTAGAGCTTGAAACGAATGCAAAAGAGTTAGAACATTTGGTGTCTAAATTTGTACTTTAAGTCTCCCTCCTTGTTGCTATGTGTCACCAATTAAACGGTTAGCAGTCTCGATGTTGTTATAGACGTCGAGACTTTATTCACTCAAAAACGCCTCACTTCCTTTTTATAAGGTCAATCATCCTACCTAGTAAATTATCAAATAATTTTAAATAACTTATAAATATCAGCTTGTTATGTTTGTACTAGTAATTGTGTAATGTATTTTACAATATTTTTATTTGGTTAATTGTTTACAAAATACTATCCAAAATGGAAAAGCTAAGGTATGGTCTTAAAAAAAGGTTAACGGTTAAATTAAAATGAGATCAGCATTCATCGACAACAAAAATCACATAACTCACGCAGCGTTATTTCAAACGAGATCATTATTAAAACTTGCTGTATTAAGCATAATGCCGATTAAAAAATATCGGCAGGTTTTGTTGTTCGTTAAACCGGTTATATTAGCAACAGCGGTGATCTCAAGTGCGCTTACAGCAGGGTGTTCTGAGCAGGCAGTAAATTCAAATGTAGGTCTCGCCGCTTTTACTAATAAGACGGTATTGCCAAACTCACCCCTATCAAGTGAAGTCAATATCACGGGTAGTTTAGTGAAAAAGTTAACTATTGAATTAACTAATCCGGCAAATTACGCAAGTTTAAGTCTTTATGGTGATAACGTTTTACTCGCAGATAACCTCAATATTGCCAAGTCAGGAAAACAGTCCATAAATGTTTTAGTACGGTTTCCCTCAAACGGAAAGGTTAAATTAACATTTAGGTCAAATAACGCCGACGTAATGATTAATCATTTGCTGCTCGAAGATATGGGACCAATAAATGTACCTAATTTTTCAGACATTTCGATTAAGGCCGGAATAGATAAAGTGAACTCGATAAAATACGGCGGGCCGACTATCGCCGACATCGACCAAGACGGTGATTATGACTTTATCGTTAATAACCACAATCAAGAATCGAGTAAACTTTATTGGAATAACGGTGATGGTACGGTAAGCAAACACAATAAAGACTTAGCGCGTTGGTTTATGCATGATTTACACGGTACATCAGTAGGTGACTTTGACAACGATGGAGATTTAGATCTTGTAGTTACCCAAGGCGGTGGCAATGGTAAAAACCCTTCAAAGGCAAATTTTTATACCAACAATAATGGCACTTTTGTATTGACCACTGGTGATGTAGCGATTGACAAAGGCGGGCGCGGACGAGGTGCAAAATGGTCCGACATGGATCTCGATGGCGATCTTGATTTGATGTTAATCAACGAGACTAGCTTAGCGGGCTCAAAGCCCCAGCATTTTTTCTATGAAAACTTAGGCGATGGCACGTTTACCTATAAACCAATTGCTGGCTTGCAAGACCAACATCCTTCCAGAGCGTTAATAACCGATATTAACAATGACCATATAGACGATGTGATTTTGTACGGTCCGTTGTCAGTATGGCAAGGCAATGGCGATTTTACATTTACCGACATCACATCTCAATTTCCCGCAGATATATCGTCTATTAAAGGTGTAATGGGGATTGCGGATTTAGACATAGATAACGACGGTGACCTTGATTTGTACCTTGCTAGAGGCAAAGAATTTGAAGGTGGCTTTGGCGAAAAACCGTCACTTGATCACGACCCGATCACTAAAGAATTGTCTATAAAGCCAAGAGGATACAAAGGGGTTGATTCATTTGAGTTTACCGCCGACGGCGATATCAAGTTTCATAGCTACTATTATTTATCCCAGGGGATTTTTAGGGGCAAAGATTATCCCATTTTTTTAGGGGCTAACAAAAATGCTACAGTTTTGGCATCCGGTGATGAATTTGTTATTGAGCAGCAAAGTTCAATTGGGTGGCCCACCGATTTAACGGAAAATGGCATGTACTTTGGCTTTGTTGGTGATAGTGATGTTGGTAGTGGCACAGGCTCCAACCCTAACAAAGGTAAATGGAAAGCAGCGTTGGTCAGAAATGGCGACATATTTTGGGGCTTTAATTTTAGTTTATCTGGCATTAATAGCGTGACGCCAAACTTCGAACCGGAAAATCGTAATACCCAAGATATCTTATTAAGAAATGACAATGGCACATTCACCAATGTAACGGAAAGTTGGAATTTACCAAGTGGTGGCAACGCCTTAGGGGTAACGGTAGGGGATTTTAATAACGACAGTTTTCAAGATGTATTTGTCTATCGTTGGGGCAAAATAGACGGCAGAATTTCAGATTATATGTTGTTAAATGACGGCAAAAATCAATTTCAAACGGTGACGATGCACGGTGCCAATGATGTAGGCGGACCGGGCAATGGTGATATGGGTCAGGCATTTGATTTCGATCTAGATGGTGATCTTGATTTACTCAATGGTAGTGAAGGTGGTCAATGGTACTTATATCAAAATGGTGTCAGTGACCAAACTGAGTCGCTTGCAGATAATGCGTATGTGCTCGTTAATGTTGGTTATTCACCACAATCCCACGTTGACGCGATTTCGGCGGAAGTTATTGTCAAAACAGCTAAGGGAGAATTTACCAAGCGAGTCGGTTCAGCTGGGTCAGTTTTCTCTCAAAGTTTATTAAATATAGTGCATTTTGGTCTTGGTGACGTTGACGTTATAGAATCAATTAAAGTGCGCTGGCGCAATGGCGAAACGATAGCGTTTCGCCACAAGGCGGTTAATCGACTTTATGCCACTGACAGGCTCGACCCAAAGGTATTAGACGTGTTTGTTGATGCGGAAAACAATCATATCAGACAAAATGCGACGATTCAGCTTAATACGGCGATGGTACCAAGTAACGCGGACAATCAAATTAACTGGACATCCAGTAACAAAAATATCCTGAAAGTTGATGAACGCGGTCGGGTAACCGCTGTGGGTGACATAAATCAAAGTGCAATAATTACCGCAACAGCTGCCGTAAATAAACTGACAAGTTCAGTAGAACTAACAATTATCCCTTGGACTCCAAAACCCGTTACTGCAGTTACAATTGCGAGTCAAGATGCCGCGGTTCGTCAAACTATGGTGGAAGGTGAGATTCAGAAATTACGCGCAATTTTATTCCCGATAAATGCAGACAACGTCATTGTTAACTGGAATAGCAGTAACCAAGAAATAGCAAGGATTGACGATAACGGTAAGGTCACCGCGTTAAAACCGGGTACAACAACGATAAGTGCCAAATTAGGGGACTCCGCAGTTAATAACGCAAATAAAGTCGTCGATAAGTTTACTTTGACCGTAAAGCCGCTAATAAAGCCATTTATTAAAATTACAAATGCTGAGGCGTTTTCGGGTAAACCGATACCTGTGAACAGTCAAATTGAAGTTAAGGTGCATTACAATGCCGGGACTGGGAATCAGGTGATCTCTTCAGATGAAGGGGGAATTCGATTTTGGTTAAGGCACTTTCAGTCAAAATGGATCCCGGTAGAAGATAGGATTGTTGTTGATTCATCGGTATTAAAAACTAACGAAGGAATTTCAAGTAAGGTCATTTCTTTGGCTGGCTTGAAGCCAACGTCAGAATTACCCGAGGGTCAGTTTTATCAACTAAGAGTGTCATTTGCATCAAGTGACGGAACGATGAATGACGCCTTGATTTACCCGCTTAACTTAGTTGCAATCGATTAAGATAGGCACTTTTTAGCAATGCTTCTCAGCGACTGTTAAAGGGCATTTGTCAGCAACAATTTAATTAATAAAAAATAGCGCAGTGTTGCCAGGGGTGCCTGCGTTATTTTTTATCTGAGTACAAACTCGACATTCTAGCCAAACGGCATATTCACCAATCTGCTTTAAATCCTTGACCTAATTTTTACTCGCACTTAACGATAGTGCATATTGCAATATGGTATAAAACCATACTTATTCTGCAAAAAAACAAGACAAAATAAGGTTAAAAACCGTACCAACAACTAAATGAAAATAATAAGTTATTGTTAAGTATGAGTAATTTTAAATATATTACTCTTTAAAAATTATCCATATACATATGATGTTTAAAAATATAAGATGTATCTCAGAAGGTTAAATTTATATTTTAGCTCTGGTTAAATCCAGAACAAAGATCAGGAGGCATCAATGAAACGTCACTTAATAGGCGCGGCCATCGCTTCGGCCCTGTTGTTAACAGCGGCTTGCAGCACAAAAGAAGAAGTTGCAGCAGAAACCGCACAGGAACAAATAGCTAATTTTAACGAACTGAGTCCATTGGAGCAGGAAGCTCGAATTAAGTTAGTTGAACTTAAAAGCATGATGGAAAAAGCGCAGAACAACGAAATAGATGTGGCCAGAGAAGAAACCATAGTTTGGTTTTCTGAACAGTTTTTAACGTTTGCTAATTGGGATGAAGCCAATCGAGACTCAATTGAAAAAGCATTTGGTTACGAGCGCTACTACGCAAAAGATAAAAAACGATTAGCAGATGAATTACCCGATTTTGAACGTCAAAAAGTTATCGATATTCTCGATAAAGGGATTGAGGTTTTGGCTCAAGAATTACGTGGCGAAATTAAACGTCGACCAGTTAATAAAGTCGATTGGCAAGGAACGAAGGCGTCAGACAATATGTTTATCAGCAATGGCAAGCCTATTTTCCCATATGACTATTTCTCAAAAACAGTGGGACAACCGCTAACAAATACCGATATCTACAATGACCATTTGGGGGCCTTGTATCATGGTGGTGAAAACCTATACCCTGTCGATCATGACAGGGCCATTAATTCATTTTTGTTAAAAGAAGACGGCACATTTGACCAAGAATTAATGAAAGAGTTAACAAGCATTCCAGACACTAATGTAGGATTTCTTTATTATTGGATCATGGGCATTCCAAAGTGGGTGGAAGAACGCGAACCGGAAGTACGCAAAGGTCGCTCATTGTTTACTGGTTTTGATGTTGATAACCCATTAGTTCGTGATGTTTGGGGCAAGATCATCCGTGAAACGGGTCGTTTAACTAAAGGTAAAAAAGTTACTGAACTTGGTTTTGTGTTGGCAAATGAACCTCATTGGTTTTCTGAAAAAGACCACTGGACGTATCGTTTTAAAGAAATGAACGACATTTCATCTTACACGCTAAACAAATTTCGCAATTGGTTAGACGCTAAATACAGTGGCGATGTCGCTGAATTGAACAGCAACTGGGGCGCTGCTTTTACAAGCTTTGACCAAGTGCAAATTGACATACCTTTGGACACTAAGTTTAAAGGCCAGCCAATGTGGTATGACTGGATGCGTTACAATATGGACCGCAGTACCGAGTGGTTTAAGTTTATGCAGGACGAATTGCATACTGTTAATGCCGATGCGGATACGCATATAAAGATCATGCCACGGATGTTTATGGATAATTCCCGCTCTGGTGGTATCGACACTGAAGCACTAGCTGAATTAACGACTATGGTTGGCCACGACGCTAAGTCATTTGGTAGCAAAAATATTCGTCCAGGTAAGTCTTCTGAATGGATAGAAAAATACGCTTATCACTGGGGCATAGTTGCAATGTTCCATGACTTTATGGAGTCAGTTGCACCGGATAAAATTAACGTAAATTCAGAATCACACTTTCTGTCGTCAGGCCAATGGCGTGACTTAGATACTCGAACAAGTTACGTCAGAAGCGTATATTGGTTAGCGACGTTACTTGGCATGGACGCAAATATGGGCTGGTTTTGGGCCCGGGATCCAGATGGTTCGCCAGAAGATCGTTTAGAAGGGGATTTAGACTTCTTCGATCCTGGTTTAGGTGGCGCATACGCCGGTTCTAATAACATGCAACCTCACGTCACTAATGAAGTTACCCAGGTAATGTATGACTTAAATAGTTTTTCTGAAGAAATCGTTGAGTTACGTGAACAACGTCGACCCATCAGACTGTTCTACTCAGAAACCACTGCAATAAACGCAGACGATTACATGACTCAAGGTTATAAGCTTTATGAAGAACTGTTCTTTGAAGGCATGCCGGTCGGCTTTGTGACTAAGAACATCATTCAGAAACAAGATAATGGGCTTTGGGATGTTGTTGTGGTTTATCGTAACCAGTTTGTGACAGATGCCGAGTTTGCTGCACTGCAATCATACCTAAACCAAGGCGGCACTGTAATTCTCGATACCAAAGATGCGTTATCTTTAAATGAATATGGTCAGAAACGCAAACAGCAACTGGTTAAAGGCAACGGTAAGTTGTTGGTGTTAAACACTAATAATATCGCTAAAATTAAACAAGCGACGTTAGATGAGATTAAACCAAGTAGTAAACCTGCTGTTGTGCTAAAAGAAATTAACGGTGTTGCCCACAAAACCACTATGTGGCGTGTTGTACCCAATGGTAAAGGGGGTTACTTGGTTAACATCCTCAATGTAGGTCATAACAAGGCAAATATTGAGCTGACACTGGCAAATGGCAAATCGGTCGATATCACAGATATGATGACGAGCAATCCACTGGAAACTCGATTTGAAATAGCATCTGAGCAAGTTTTGTTGTTGGAAGTAACACCAAAATAATAGGGCTAGAGATATAAAAACCCGGGCTTCGCAATGACTGCGTCGCCCGGGTTTTGTTTATATAGCTCACTAAAATCAATCGATTCAGGTTTGCTGACGTAAAAGATTTATCCGTTATTCAACCAGACCGTTTTGCTGGTTAGTCCTTGCCCCGAAATCGTTATCCAAGCCGGTTTGTTGTCATTTACTCTTACAATACCTAAAGCACGGCCTTCGCTGGTGATTACTTTGGTATTTTGATATTTGTCTATGGTGCGAGAGTTACCACTGTCTAAGCCAAGTAATTGTACATTGGTAGAGACATCAAATTGCAGTTGAATTTCTTGGTGGTGGACGGCAATATTATTTTCATCAGTGAGCTGTATTTCGATATGAGCAACATGATGAGGGTTAACGTCTAATGTCGATTTATCAATTGAAATGGCGAACTGACTAGCATTTTTTGCCGTAGTCACTTTATCGCTTGCGTCACAACCATCTAAGCCTTTAGCGACGAGTTGCCCAGCAGTGAAATTTACCGCCCACTTCAACTCGTGGTCAGGTGACTCGGATAAGCTTTGTATACCTAAAGATGACTCATTTTGAAACAGTTCTACACGGTCACAATTGCTGAGAACTTCAACAATGACAGATCCACCTTCTTTGTAGTTCCAATGGCGGTTTACATCTTGCCATAACCAAACTCGCTCGGCCCATTTTCCTTCTTTCTTTTCAACAACCTGTTGCCCATCTACTTTGTAAAGAGATTTATCTTCTACTTGGCTGGTTATGTGGATATGAGGTTGGTTATTCCACAACGTTTTATACATATGGAACGATGGGGTTTTAAACCCTGCGGTATCTAACATGCCTGACTCTAACGCCTTGCGAGGCCAACCATTGTTTGATTCGCCTAAATAGTCAATGCCGGTCCAAAGGAAGGTACCTGGTATAAAATCTCGTTCTTCAATGGCTTTCCATTCGTGCCATTGCACAACGTTTTCGGTCCCCAAGATCATTTTATCCGGAAACAATTCATGTCCATAATCGTAGATTACCCGACGGTAACTATAGCCAACAACGTCCAAAGCATCGGTATAACCCGAAATATGGCTTACCGATGGTAATATTAAATTTGCGGTAACAGGGCGTGTTGTGTCCATTTCTTTTACCCATTTAGACAGTTTTTGAGCTGTTTTTGCGAGTACATATTGGCCTTCTTCGCTGCTGTGGAAGCGCTCCTTGATTTCTTCGGGCGAAATAAACGGTGGGTTAAAAAAGTAGTTGCCCGCGGCGTTCATATCAAAATATCCCGTGGCTTTTTTATAACGAGGGTAGGTCCACTCAATTTCGTTCCCGATGCTCCACATAATTATCGATGGGTGGTTTCTATCGCGTTTAATTGGGTCTTTTAAATCGTGTTCAGCTTCTTGTTGAAAAATATCGGCATATCCACGGCTTATATCATCGTCGTGACGTTCCCATTGATTTAGCCGTTTATCTTTAGGGTTATCCCATTCGTCGAATATTTCCGCTTGAACTAATAAACCAAGCTCATCACACAACTCTAAAAAAGAAACTGAAACTGGATTATGAGCCGTTCTCACTGCATTTACGCCAGCTTCTTTGAGGGTTTCCAGCCGACGTCTCCATACATCATTTGGTACCGCTGTGCCAACAAGACCGGCACCATGGTGTAGATTTACGCCTTTGATTTTGTGATTTTTACCGTTTAAAAAGAATCCTTTGTTCGCATCATATTCGATAGTACGAATACCAAAGGGCGTTTTGTAAGTATCCACCGTTTTGCCATTTAGGCGCAGTTCACTTACTAAGGTATACAGGGATGGGGAATGCAGATCCCAGAGTTGTGGTTGAGACACTTCTGACGTGCTAGATAACGTTGTTTGTGTATTAGCTGCCAATTGGCCATTTAACGAGTGTTGGCTCACGAGGGCGTGGTTTTGGTCGTAAATTCGATTCACTAACGTGAAAGACTGTGCCACATCAAAATTGTTTTTAATTTCAATTTGGCTAGCAACTTCGGCGCTGCTTCTTGTCACTTTTGGTGTGGTGACATAAGTGCCCCAAATAGGAATGTGCAATTTGCTGGTGGATACTAAGGTAACATCGCGATAAATTCCTGATCCGGTATACCAACGACTGTCGATGTAACGTTCATGTTCTACTTTGACTGCAAGCACGTTTTTGTCTGCATTCAAGTGCTTGCTGATATCAATGTAAAATGGCGAATAACCGTTTAAACGGCCTCCAATATGTTTGCCATTCAAATACACTTCTGAATTGGCATATACACCATCAAAATAAATATAGGTCGAATTATCTAACCATTGTGGATCGGCTTTAAACGTTTTTCGATACCAACCCGTTCCGCCGGGTAGATAAGCTGTCGCCCCGTGATATTTTTGATCAAATTCGGCTTCAATGCTCCAGTCATGTGGTAGCGTTAACGTTCGCCATTTTTCGTCGTCAAATTCGACAGTAGCAAAGTCTTGGTTGTCCCCAAGGGTAAATTGCCAATCGTTATTAAAGTTTAGGGCACGTTTTTCAGGTAATGGAATGTGGGTTAACTCGGTATTGGTGCAAGCTTGAATAATTATTCCAAACAATAAAATGCCTATAAAATGTATGGTTCGCATCGTACGTTTCCTTTGTTGTCTAATGGTGGCAAATGTTGATTGTTCATGAGTAAGATTAAGTTTTAGGAACGGGTTTATAAAAACGCACCCAGTCTATGAGGTAGATGTTTTTTTCTGGGTCATGCATTTCAATATCGGTTGGGGCGATGCCCATATCAGATCGCCAGTCGTGGGACTCAGTATTAATTATGGCCTGCATCGGTTTATTTAGACCCGAACCATTTGTGTAATTAACAGGATCAATAATATCTTTGCCACTACTGGATTTAATAAACTGGCCGTCAACGTAATATTCTAAATGCCATGGATCACGCCAATAAGCGCCAATGGTATGGAAGTCATCTTTCCACTTTATGCCGTTTCGTGCATACCAAGTATCATCTGTTTTAGGTTGATAGTCTTGAAACGGATTGCGAATAAATACATGGTGACTCAAGTGTAACCGTTCGGAGAACCATTTTTGATCCGCTCTATCGCTGCCATAAGCCTCCAAAACGTCAATTTCTTGAGTGGAATCTTTACTTAAAAACCAAAAGTTAGACGCGGTAACCATATTTGATATTTTAGCTCTGACTTCCATATAGACAGGGTATTCGATGGATTGTTTTGAAGTAATACTGCCGGCAAAAACACTGCCGTTTGTTTCGTTTCGACCGGTGGTTATTCTTAAATACCCATCTTTAACTTCAGAGTATTCTGGATGCCATTCCGTAAGACCTGGGCCATTCCAGGCGTTAATAAAGCCCTCAGTCCAGCGTTGATGAAATTCTTCACTTTTGCCTTTGGCGGGGGCGGTGTAATTGAAATCGTCTGACATATCAGATAACTCCCAAACCATACCATCAGGTGCTATCGCTGGAATGGGATAATCATTCCAATCGTTTACTTGGAGCGGTGCGATAACCGCGCATGCCGAAAGCAAAATAAGGTTTTTCATATAGCCTCTATTGGTAACTGTTTATTGTTGACAATTTGAGGGTAAAACGAATAGCTTAAAATTTCCACTACTAATTTAGCTACTTAGGAGATTTTGGTGCTGTTGTACAAATTAGCGGTTTTGGAGGGGAGGGGCGTAAAGTTAGACTCTGTAAATCCAGGTTTTTATTGCTCTAAAAATTGGTGGTCAAAATATTAACTCTGGTTAAAACAATAAGTCTGATCATAAATGAACAGACTTATTGAGAAAATGACTTACTTAACTAGTGAGTCATTAATTGGTGGTTACTTTATGGTATAAGGCGCTAGCTCTTTTGCTTCTTTTAAATTTTTCTCAAATAACGCACGGTAAAATTGCGACATGGCGAGTTGTCGGCCCAATCAAAACTTGGCCACCAGGTGTCTGGATACAAACCACCATTATCTGATAGGAAAAATATCAATGTGTTTTGGTATTTTCCTTGTTGTTTTAGTGAGTCAATCAACATGCCGATACCTTGGTCCATTTCGTCAACCATAGCAGCATAATAGGTAGGGCATAGCCGTCTGAATTTATTGTGGTTTGCTCGGGATAGTAATGACGGCCACCATCTAAAATACATTCACAATTAACAACACTTCAACCTGTGTTGTTAATTGTTGACAATATTTGATGGTTACAAAAAAACCTTGTTTGTGCAACAAGGTTTTTCGTTTCTATTTGATATTTGCTTTAGTCGACTTTATCGCCTGGGCAATATTCCCTTCTCTAAGGGCATTTAGTATTGCTCTGTGTTCGTTAACGCATTGCTCAGTATTTACGATACGTTTGTAATTTAAACGCATACGCATAACATATGGATACCAGATATTGACAAGTTCATCACCGCCAGCTTTTTCTATAATGTAGTGATGGAATGAAATGTCGATTTTGGTTACCGCCGTATAATCTTCATTTTCTAACGCTTCTTGCAAGGCAATTAGGATGTTATCCAATGCATTAAAGTCGCGTTCAGTCAATTTGTCTTTGATTTGCTCCAAAGCAAAAACTTCGATTTCGCGTCTAAGCTTTATCATTAATTTTTGTAATTTTGGTTCGAGGATACAATTTACAGAAGCACCGCAATTGTTTTTAGAGATCAAAAGGCCTTCTTTTGTTAATTGTAAAATAACATCACGAATCGGCCCACGTGATAGACCAAAGCGTTCAGCAAGTTCTTTTTCATTGAGTTTTGTGTTTGGTAATAAATCACCTGAAATAATATCTGAACGAATTTGATCGGCAATTTGGTCTTTTACGGTAAGGATTTTTGTAGTTCTGGTAACGGCCATCGAGGTTCCTCAGTTGTTAAGGCGGTAATTTTAGTGTTTTCGCAATAAAATGCAATTGTTTAATTGTTTACAAAAGACCAGTGTTTTTTGTTGAATTAGCCAGTAAAACGAATTAGCTATATATAAGTAACCACTGATCAAAGGTTAAGGTGATAAGAATTGTCAAATTACGTTCATTATAGTTAACAATATCGCAATGCTAATTACTGATACTTTTGCGCGTTACTTGTTTAGCGTTAAATAAAGGTTTAATAGTTGAATGCGTAAGTTAGTAACTTATTGGATTTGTTCACTTGCCTGCATGTCCGTTTGCTTTGTTTAGTTCATCAATCAATTTCAGCGCTAGTGTGGTGCTTTATATTTTACTTTCGACTAATCTAAAAAAATTATTTGGCAGCGAATCATTAATTTATTGCCTTAGTTTTCATTTTGTTACTGGGGTAATTACCCTCGTTTAAGAGCCAAAATAGTAATAATTGAAAATTGTTAACAAAATATTTGTGAGGTTTATGTACGCGTCGCTAGCAAACAAATGGGCGAGTTAGGTTATGTCATAATAAACGGCAAAGTGAATGGAAATAGAGATTGAGGCTAAATGCTTCAAACTATAAAATGACTTTCTTTTGTATGTCGTATATAAAAAGTTAATTGAAGATTGTTAACAAAAACTTGTTGACATAAGTAATTGGGTAGATCTAAAGTGTGTGTAGATTTTATTCAAACTCTGTAGTTGGTGGGCGAGATAAAATCAACAACTATTAAAACTAGATCAACTGGGAAAACACAATGTCAAAATTAAAGACGAGTTTTAAGTTAAGTGCTGTCTACATGGCGATGCTTGCTTCAACAAGTTATTCCTCACACGTCATTGCTGAAGATAACGATAAAAATAACAAAGCAGAAGAAGACGTTGAGGTCATTGAAGTTAAGGGCTTTCGAGGAAGTCTTAAGAAATCGCTAAATGATAAACGATTTGCTTCGGGAGTTCGTGACACAATTAATGCTGAGGATGTGGGTAAATCTACTGACCAAAACATTGCTGATGCTTTGGGCCGAGTAACTGGTGTTACCGTAGTAAGTAGCGACGGTGAAGGTACTCAAATTACAGTACGTGGTGCTGATGCTAATCAAAATAATATTACGCTTAATGGTCAAGCATTAACATCAACGGATTTCTCTCAAGCTGTGGATTTAAGTTCGTTCTCCGCCGACATACTTTCTAAATTAGAAGTTGTAAAAACACCAAGCGCCGACCACGACGAGGGGTCATTAGGTGCGAGTGTCAATTTAGTTACCGTACGTCCATTAAACCAAATAGATGATATTCGTTCTCTAACGGTTCAAGGTCGATACAATGATTTTTCAGATGAAGCAAACCATAAGATACAGTTTTCAATTTCAGAAAAATTTTTAGATGAAACATTAGGTGTTTCACTTACTGCGTACGATGAAACAAATGCATATCGTAAAGACCAATACAATGCAGGCAATTTTGTCGAATCCCAAGAATATACTCAAGCTGTTGATCAAAATGGCAATGTAATATCTGGTGTTAAAGCCATCGAACCAAGTTTTGCAAGTTATGAACTTCATCAAAATGAAAGCAACCGCCAAGGGGCTTCATTAGGCATTCAGTTTTTACCAACAGACACATCAGAACTAATGTTTGATGTTACTTATAGTAAACAAGATTCAGTTAGAACATTTGATGCGATACAGGCAAAAAGCTTTTCGAATAACCTTAACTGGATTGAAGGTCAAGTACCGACAAGTTTCGTAAGAGCGCCAAATCCATATTCTGATCCAATTGACTGGATCCAAGTGGATACAACGACGCACGACATGACAAAACGAGTTAATCGTTATGGTAACGGTAATATGGTCCGTTCAGACGGTGGTCAAGACAATGAGAACTTGAGCACGACGTTAAACTTTCAAACTGAATTAACCGATAATTTGCGCGTACAAGCGCAAGTAGGTTATTCATCAAGTAAATCAGAAAGTTTACCAAATGCTTATACGGTTATGGAAAACTATTATCAAGTTCCTGGTCAGCTATTATGGGATGCCGGTGCAAATATTGAACCGGTCGGTGTTGATTGTACCGGGGGCGGTGATACATGCTCAATGGTATACGGTGATTCATTTGTTGATTTAGGTGACCATTTATACGCTTATACCGATCCTGAGACCGGCTCTCGAGTGCTAGGTAGCGCCGATAACGTGGCCTTAACAGGTTTCAACCCTCAAGATGTTTCATCCTTCCATTTAGGTTATATCCGTGAAAATGATCGTAATATTAAAGATACTATTGCTAATGCTCAAGTGGATTTCGACTGGGATATAGATGACTATGGCATTACAACTATTGAGTTTGGTGCTAAAACTTCAAAACGTAACAAAGATGTTGATGATCAATCTTATAGTTTCCAATCTTTGGAAGCTACGGAGATTATCAGAGACCCTGTTACAAATGAAATAGCGGTTGAGCTTGGTGGTTCATTAACGGATATACGCGGTGATATAATCGCAGGTGACCCAATAGAGTATGATGACTTTATGGAATCACTTGGATATGCACGAGAAGGGTCAACAGTTGGCTGGACACCTATTGATGTCAAAATGGCTAAAGAGATGATTTTAGGCGACGGAAATGTGATTCGCAATGTCGACAACACTGCCTCTCGTGAAACCAATATTGATACAAATGCCCTTTATTTCAAAACAAACTTTGAATTTCTTGATGGCCAGTTAACAGGTGATATTGGTGTTCGTTATGTTGAAACCGAAGTAGAAGCTATTGGTTACTCAGGTATGAGTTATTATGAACAAGGTGGTTCAGATTTAGAGCGTGACATTGACCGCCATACTTTAGGTGAATTGGCTGATAGAAGTCTACCTGAGTGTCGAGCTGTTAATTTAGGTGATGATGGCGTTGCTCAAGATTATGAATTAAAATATCAACGTGTAGATGGAACTGGTTGGGATACAAGTGCCGGTCCTGATCCATCGACTTGGACTCGTATTGAAGACCAAGGGGCTTGTCACGATCCATTATTTGCTAATTACGCAGATGCATTAAATGATTATCGAGCTGGAAACGGTGCAATACCTACACTGGCTGACTATAGTTTGTTATGGCAAAGTATGTGGCGTTATGCTGATATAGGTACTGGCCGTACCTATGGCTGGGACAATCTACCTGCATGGAACGGAGAGTCCACAGGCGTAATTACTAATTACTCTTGGGAAACATCGACTAATAATCAAGTTGCATCAACACCAGCATATAAAACTCATAAATATACGAATGTTTTACCTAGTTTAAATTTAAACTATGCATTCTCTGATGATTTTGTTGGTCGTTTAGCTTTGTCTAAAACCATGACACGTCCAGAAATAGATTTGTTACGTCCAGGTTATAAAGTGACAGAAGCTGGTTATTGGGGCAGTGGTAATACTAATGTAGGTCGTGTTGATATGTATAACACGCAATTAGAGCCATTAGAGTCTAATAATTTGGACTTATCACTAGAATGGTATTTCAGTGAAACGGGTATGTTAAGTCTTGCATATTACAAAAAAGACATGTCTAACTTCACAGATCGTGAAACTACTTTGTCGCCAATTTACAGTGTCAGAGACCCTGAAGACGCACCAGAAAGCGGTGATGAATTAATCTTGCAAAATGAAGCTGACATTGCTGAATGTCACCCAATTAGAGCGACGACTGAATTCGGTTACCTAGCGAGTGACCCAACAACGTTTAGCGGTGATGCAAGTGACAACTGTGCAAATATGACAGTGACAAAAACAGTTAATGCAAAAGACGCGACAATTGAAGGCGTAGAAGTCGGCTACATGGATACCTACGACTTCCTACCTGGAGTTTTCGGTGGCTTAGGTATTAATGCAAATTATACTTATCAACAAAGTGAATATGAATCAGAGTATTCATCAATCAATCCAAACCTGTTACTACCGTCATTCCCAGTAGCAGATACTCCAGAGCACAGTTATAACTTTACCGCGTTCTGGGAACAAAATGGTAATCAAATACGTTTAAGCATGCGCGGAACCTCTGATTCATTAGTGGGTAAAGATTGGGCGAATGGCCAATACGGTCGTAGCTGGAACCAAGGTTCAATTTGGAATGAAGGTCGTACGACGCTTGATTTGTCAGCTTCTTGGCAAGTAAGTGAAAACATGTCGTTGACATTCCAAGCAATTAACTTAACTGATGAAGCATACCGCACCTACTTTACTAGCCGTACGTTAAATGTTGTACGAGTCGCGGCAGACAATGCAGCAGGTTACGACTTTGTTGCGTTAGAAGAAGGTAATCCACTTGAGGGGGATGCACCAACACATCGTACTTATACTAAGTACAAAGTTGGTACGACATACCGCTTAGGGTTACGCGTTAACTTCTAAAAGTAGTTCGGATTGTGGCGGTATTACACCGCCACTAAGCAAAAACAGAATTTGGTACAAAATAATGAAAACAATAAAAACAAATAGAGTTTTATTAGTTAGCTCAATACTGGCAGCATTAGCTGGATGTAACGTAGAAAATCCAGAATACGACCCAGAATCAATGGGTAATTCAGTCGCGCCGACACACGGTGGTGATATTGTTGTTGATCTTCACGAAAAAAATGTATTCAAACAATACAATTTATTAGGTTCAATAACGGGTGAAAATACTGGTGAAAGCATTGCAAAAGACGCCGATGGTAATTATTTGTCTGTAACGGATATAGCCATTACCACATCTGGTGATAGAACCGAAGATATCGGCTCTGACGGTATTTTAATTCAAGGAAATAAAGTAGGTGTTAGAGCTTTGGATATCGCACCTAATTTAGATACTGACGAAACCCACACGGTTGTATTAACTTACAATATAACTGACGGCGTAAACAAAACGCCTCGTACAGCAACTTTTAACTTTACCGGGGAAGATTTTGCTCCTGAAATTACCGGCGGGTTACTTGGTAATTTCACGCGAGACGCTGGTGCCAGTGTATTAGATGGGCTTAAAAATGTTACTGATGCTGACAATGAAATACTTACGTTAAGCAACTTAGTTGCTGACGCAGCGAACCCATATAATTTGCCTGTTACTATAAATGGCAGTAATTTAGATGTAGATATATCTGCAGTTGAAAGTAGTATTCCTGATGGCCAAAAAGTGACATTTAACTTTACTTATACAGTAAGTGATCATCGTTTTGACCTTACGCGTAATTTAACTATTAATGTACTAGGTGTACAAGATATCAGTGGCGCACCATTAGTTTTAAACTACTTTAAAACTGATAAGTTTGACGAAACCGACGGTTTAAAAGTTTACAACCTAGCGGATGAGATAGAAGAGCGTGAAGGTGATGACATCGTAATTAGTGACGTTATGTTAGACGGTTCTGCGGAATTACCATTTGGTGTTAAATTTGAAGGCACAACATTAACGTTTAACCCTAATGCATTTTATGACGATATCGCGGCTAATTCATTTAAAGACTTTGTTTTTACTTATAAAGTAGCGGATTCCAATGGCAACATGTCTGACGGTACTCCAGAGTTAGCTCTGACTGTTGATGGCGTTGAGTCGAACTTATTTAAAGCGTTAGGCGCAGACGTAGGTTTTGAAAATGGTGGGACTGGATTTAGTTTGTTTAACTGTCCTGCAGGGATTGAATTTACAAACTCAATCGTTGCCAACGGTGAACATTCTATGCAGATGTTGGGTAATCCTTGTTATGTCACTATTGGCGCTCAGTATTTCCCTGATTTAGCCGCGGATCAAAAGTATTACTTTAGTTACAATGCTTATGTAGGTGCGGGTGATGCATCGCCATACATGATGATCAGTAATGACCCAAATGGTGGACATAACTTCTGGGCAGGTGCTCGCCCTTGGCATCCAGCTAATGGGACTTGGCGTCCACTCATGATAAATTATGATACCAATAGTGGATATTTAGCGACAGCCAATGCTGCCGGTGAAAAACCAAATGAAATTGGTGATCAATTACAAATGTTTATCATGAGCGCATGGATGGGTAATGACGGCATGCCGGTCTTTGATGACTTTAATATGGTTCGTTATGATAATTTAGAAGGTGTTGATTTACTAAATAATAACGAAGGAACATTTGAAGCCGCAGATTATGCTCCAACGTCTTCAGGTGGTGGAACGGTTGAAGTTCAAACCGACGCAAATAATGCGGATAACAAAGTTCTATATGTGGATACAACTGGCGCCGATGCTGGCGGAGTTAAAGTAGAATTTGCAGTTCCCAATGGAGCAATTGTTTCTGGTGGTAAATATCGAGTCACTTTTGATATTCAGTATGTGAACTTTGAGGAAAATAAAGCAGCAGCAACTGATCCAAATATTAACCAGTGGGGCGGTTACACATTAGATGTAGTATTTGCTAATGGTGACAATGACTTAAACTTTACTCTAAACAATACGATATGGAATGGTGCAGGCTTTGGCCAAGTTCAAGGTATTGCGGATGAAACTACCCATTGGTTCGGCTTTGGTGCTAATACTGATTGGAACAGCGATAATGTTACCGCAACCTTTGTTTTAAAAGGGGTTGGCGCTAAATACATTATTGATAATATTAAGATTGACCGCGTACCTTAATTGTTCGTAGTTAATTAAATTTGATAATAAAGGCCGGCTTGCCGGCTTTTTTATTGGGTAAAATTAATTTAATGTAGATTGATAATTGTTAACAATTGTAAAAGGGTGTATAAAAGAATATAAATTTAATAGATGAAGTCATCTCATAAAACGTGAGTAAAGATCAAAATGCCAAAACAACAATATGAATTAGTTAATACAGAAGCGCATAAACATCTAAAAATTAACACGCAGCAAGTTAATGTAGTTGAAAACAAAGTGAATGCCTGTGTTGTCGTGGCAGGTGAACTTAGTACTTTAGTTCATGAATACCCTATATTTATTAGCAAAAGCCAGCAAACACAGCAGTATCAATTAACCGCTATTTTAGGGTTACATAGTGGTGAAAACCTCTATTTAGACGGTGAAAAATGGCGGGCGAAATTTCTGCCACTAGATATTTTACGTAAACCATTCCACGCATTTATTCCCGACCCTAGCAAGCCAGCTAAAGGTTCAATTGCAATCGATCTTAACAGCGCCATGGTCAATGAAAATGACGGGCAAAGCTTATTTGAAGACGATGGCAACGCGACGGATTACTATAAAAGAATTGAAACAACATTTGCCCAATTAATGGGTGGTAGTAAGTACAGTGCAGATTTGTTGCAGCTTGCCGCTGATTTAGAATTGTTAGAACAAGTTTCTCTCGACATTGATTTACCTAATGATCAAAAAACTAGCTTGACGGGATTATACGTATTTGATCAGGAAAAACTGACTGCACTTACCGGTGAAAAACTAGAGAAGTGTCATCAATCAGGTTTATTGCAAGTTAGTCATTTGGTTTTGAGTTCTTCCGTACATCTCCAAAAATTAATTAATTGGTTTAACGAAAAATAGCCGGTAACCAGCTTGGAATTCAGCAAGAAGAACACAAAAATGAACATTAACAAGACACCGACAAACATTTCTATAGTTGCATTTGCCCTGATCGCTATTCCTATATTATTAACTGGTTGCGGTCAAAGTAAACATCAAGACTCCGTTGAGCCAAAGCCTGCGCAAACCCTGTTTAATTTTGAGTCAGATGCAGAACTTAGACAATTAAAATTAAACAACGCTTTGGCGACACTAAGCCATATAAATCATAGTCAGGCAGCTAAGATTGAATTTTTAAGTGCTCATAACCATGAGTCAATGGTGGAATTTGTCCCTACTGAAAAATGGAATTGGTCAAAGTTTAATGCATTTGGTGTCGCGCTAGATATCAGTAACTCAGAAAACTCGTCGGTACATTTATACGTGACTGTTAAAGACTCCCATGGTTCGAGGCATAACCGTAGCTTTGTGGTACCTGCTAATTCATCAGACAAATACGTAATGGAACTTGCCGGAATTGACTTAAACATTGAAACCGGTATTCGTAGCAACCCATTTAGTTGGCAAGATAAATATAAACCAATAATTTGGCGGTATGGTTCAAAGAATATTGATTTAACGGATGTAGCCAGTATTTCTTTTAAAGTGATTGGTGTTCCAGAAAATAAAATTTTGCATTTTGATAATGTCGAATTAGTCGAACCCAAACAGATTGATCAAGATTACTTAGTTGGTTTAGTAGACAAGTACGGTCAAAGCACAAAAATTGAATTTGCCAATAAAGTTTCGACAGACGTTGAGTTAGTAAAAAAATCACAACAAGAAATTGAACGGCTTAACAAAGCTGCAAACTTCGATAGATCGAAATTTAATGGCTGGAAGTCTGGCCCCAAACTTCCTGCCACAGGTTTTTATCGAGTGGATAAATATCAGGGCAAGTGGACACTTGTAGACCCACAAGGCTATTTATTTTATTCCAACGGAATTGCCAACGTTCGTATGGCAAACACCACGACAATTACCGGTTATGATTTCGACCCAACACACATTAAACCTCGCGACCCTGGTGATTTAACTCCAGAAGATTCAATTGGTTTAAATACGGCACCTGCGAAAGCATGGCCTACACGTAAACGAACTTCTGACCTTAGAGCAAATATGTTCACTTGGTTACCTGAGTATGATTCCACGTTAGGGCAATACTTTGGATACCGTCGTGAAGTACATAGTGGCGTAATTGAAAAGGGCGAAACCTTCAGTTTTTATCAAGCTAATTTAAGTCGAAAATATCAAATGAAAGACATGGATAAAGTCGAACGTACATGGCGCGAGACCACCATTAAACGAATGCAAAATTGGGGCTTTACCTCGTTTGGTAACTGGATTGACCCAAGTTTTTACGACATGGCGGAATATCCGTACTTTGCCAACGGATGGATAATTGGTGACTTTAAAACTGTTAGCAGTGGCAATGACTATTGGTCGCCGCTACCAGACCCATTTGATCCAAAGTTCAAAACGCGCGCCTTTATTACCGTTGAGCAGATTGCGAAAGAAGTCAAAAACTCTCCCTGGTGTGTTGGTGTGTTTATCGATAATGAAAAGAGTTGGGGACAAATGGGAAGCCACAAAAGTCAATATGGTATCCCATTGAGCGCGTTGGCACTGAATAGTAACAACAGCCCAAGTAAGGCCCATTTTAGCCGCTTGATGAAACAACAATACAATACAATTGAAGGCTTAAATCAAAGTTGGCAAACCAATTTTGAGTCATGGTCTGAGTTTGATAGTGGCGTTGAGTTACAAACGCTAACGGATAATATTGTTGCTGACTTATCAACGATGTTGTACGAATTTGGTCGACAATATTTTGTCATTGTAAATCAGGCGATGGAACAATATATGCCAAATCACTTATATATGGGCGTGCGTTTTGCCGACTGGGGGATGACACCAGAGTTACGTCAGGCAGCCGCTGAAATCGCGGATGTCGTAAGTTATAACTATTACAAAGAAGTGATAAATGATGATTTTTGGCAATTTCTAGCTGAAGTTGATAAACCAACAATCATTGGTGAATTTCATAATGGTTCCTTAGATTCTGGCCTGCTCAATCCGGGTCTCATTCACGCAAGCGACCAAAAAGATCGAGGTAAAAAATACGCTGAATACGTCAACAGTGCGATTGATAACCCGTATTTTGTCGGCACACATTGGTTCCAATACATTGACTCGCCACTTACTGGGCGAGCACTTGACGGTGAAAATTACAACGTCGGTTTTGTCTCGGTGACCGACATTCCGTATCAACCGCTCGTAGATGCGGCGAGCGAAGTAAATCGTAATTTATACCAACGACGGTTTAACGATAAACGAAATTAACACTAAGCCAGTGACAAAAACATTAGCGTGTGTAAGTCGCTGGTGTTTTGGTCATTAAAAAAACTTGTTAATAATCAATTGTATTGAGGTAGATTGGAATTGCGTAACATAACAGCCATATTATTAGTAGTCACAAGTTGTTCTGGGTATTCTGCTCAAGCAACGGGTGCTGAAAAAGGCAAACCAAATGACATAGAAACGATAGAAGTTTTTGCTAACTTTAATCCGGTTCGGTCGAATCAAATGCCTAGCTCGACATTTGTATTAGAGAAACATCAAATCGATAAAATGCAGGGGACGTCAGCGTTAGATCTTTTGGCGCAAGTACCCGGGATTACAACAAAATCGTCTGGAATGGTGCAAGAAATTTTCCTTCGAGGGGCCGAAACCAATTTTGTCATCTTGCAAATTGATGGTGTGCAAGTCAATAACCCAATGGACAGCCGTGGTGGTAGTTTTGATTTAAATTCAGTCTCCAAATATATCATCCAAAGAATTGAGATCATTAAAGGTGCTCAATCTTCAATTTATGGCTCCGATGCCATTGCCGGAGTGATAAATTTAATTACTTTTGAGCCATCTAATGACGTTCGCACAGTAGGCCTTCATTATTCAAAACACGGAAAAAAAATTGCGACAATCGCAGTTGGCGGCCAAAACAGCACGCTTTCGGCAAATTACACAACCACTGATGTTCAGCCCAACGGAAACAAGTTAAGGGCCGCAGAATTTAGCATTCATCATCAAGTCAACTTGCTTGATGACTCTACAACGCGTTTTAACATAAGGCACAGTCGTTATCGTCAGCAAGGTTATGCGGACCAAAGTGGTGGCGCCATGTATGCCGTAAATACAGACAAAGAAAACAAAGATGGTAAATCAATAACTGCTGCGGTGCGTCATACCCAGAAGGTGAGTCCCGAATACCAATTGGGTGTTCAAGCTGAATATTATTTAGCGGAAGATAATATTACTTCACCAGGCATACAGCCTTATGACAATGCGCCACCATCGCAAAGTCAAAACGAATATGAGTACATTAAAGTGCGCTGGTTGAATCAGTTACTGTTAGGAAGTAATACACTCACCGCTGGCATAGACATTAAAAGCGAGCAAGGCAAAACCGATGGGCAGATGTTGCTGTTTGGGTCTGAACTGCCAACCATTTACGATTTAACAAGAGATAACTTCGCGGCTTTTATAGACAGCCATTGGAAAATTGCCCGTGCAAGTTTATTTGCCAGTTTTCGACATGACTATAGCAATGAATTTAAGAGTATAAATACTTGGAAGTTAGGCGCTGATTATAACTGGAGTCCTAATATTAGAGGGTATATTAATGTTGGCACTGCATTTAAACAACCCAGTTTATATGCACTAAGTAATAACTTAATCGGCAACATGGACCTTGAGCCAGAGGAAGCATTCAACACCGATTTAGGACTTGAATGGTTCGTTAACTCATCAAGCTTGAGTGCCTCTATTTTTAGTTATGAATATGAAAATCTAATCGATTTTGATGGGCAAACGTTCGCTTTAGTCAATCGTTCGAATATTCGCAGCGCTGGTGCAGAAGTTATTGTCGAACACGAATTGACAACACAGCTGTCGATGTCGGGTCACGTCACCTATGTTCATACTAAAACCCAAGAAGGGGCATTATTAACAGGCCGACCAGAGTGGCAGGCTGGGTTAACTATGAACTACCAACACAACAAAAATTTGTCTACCTCCATTAGTACAACTTATATCAGTGATACGACAGCAACTAGTTTGCATACAGGTACATTTTCGGTTGAACAGTTGTCAGCTTACTCTCCGTTTCATGCAGCGCTTTTTTGGCAACTCAGTGACAAGCATTTATTGGATTTTTATTTAACAAATGTTTTTGATGAGCAGTATCAAACTGCTGTTGGTGTGCCCGGCGAGCGTCAAACTTGGGGCGTTAAATATCAATATGTATTTTAACTTGGTATGCGTAATTAACCTTTTGGAGTGTCATATTTAATGAAGAATGGCGTTTTTAACCTAGTACTTTTGCTTTTGATCTTATCGAGTGACTTGATGGCAAACGAAGTCAATCAGCGACTCACGCAAAAAAGTTTGTCGCCGATTGAGATCAAACAAGGCCAGCAATTATTTGAGCAGGTATGTGCTTCTTGTCACAGTAAGGATCTAAGTGGTGCTTCGGGTTTTAATCTCAAAGATGCAGAATGGGTTCATGGTAATAAACCCGAGGCCATCTTACATAATGTCAAAACGGGTTTTGCTAATGCGGGCATGCCAGCGTTTGGTGCAATATTTACCGAGTCGCAATTGGAATCGATAGTCGCGTATGTCATTTCTAAGCGAGAGGGATGGGATAACTTATCTTACAAGTTGTATCAGTTGAATGGCGAACACGATAAAGAAATAACGGCCGACAAATTAGTGAAATCAGGCTCATTACCTAAAGGTTTTGCGGATTATTCGATTCCTGAAATTGAACATTATTTCATAGAGTTTGAGGGTGACTTTTACGCCCCAAAAAATATGGATTCGCAACTTTGGCTCCAATGGGGCTTCCCTCATGAATACAATGTATTTATTGATGGGTTACAAGTGCATAAAGGCGGAACGGCGTGGTTTCCAACTTGGGGTTTAAAACGAGGCAAGCAACGACTTAAGGTAACTTACCATTCTGGAACGTCAAAACCCGGTCAACGAAATTTAATTGTCTATGTTACTAACCTAGATATGACCATCAAATTGTTTGCTTTATCTAGTCGAGCAGAGCAAATCATGGCTGGAAAAAACTACGAGATAACCGCGTCGAATAAAGCCGTTGTTGAACGAAAACGAATCAATGAACTACCGCCCTATACTATTTCGGTAGGGTTACCTTCAAAAATAAATTACGCTTTTAATACTAAATCTTGCTCTATTGTCGGCCTTTGGTCGGGTGATATGTTGAATATAGGTCCAAACATTGATGGTCGCGGTGATTTCCCAAGTTTACCTCTTGGTGATTTAGTTTTTAAATATCCTAAACAAATCAAATTTGAGCCTTCTCATTCTTGTAAGTATTTGGGCTATACCACCCTTAATGACGTTCCTGTTTTTAAATTTCAAATACAAAATGAAACCTATCAATTCTGGGGAGAAAGCAACAGCTCGAAGGAAATTTCTTTCTATTGGCAGTTAACGGGTCATAAAAACTTACGTTTATCACTGCCTCAGGTTGACTCTATTCAGTGGCAAGATCATAACGGTAAAACAGTAGAAAACGGTTTTGATGCAATGCCAAATAAAGAACAACAAGTATTGCTAAAAGCAGTCATAAAACAATAACTATTGGGGTTGAATTAAGATGAATAACGTATTCATAAAACAATTTTTTAGAACTGCTTTCGCTATCTCTAGTGTTTTGACAATAGGCACTGCGAATGCCGCGCAAGCACCAGAACATACTTATAAACCAGACGGCTACAAGATCATTACCGTTGAAACGCCAAAAGATGTTCGTTTTCACGCGACCGGTTTAGACAGCGACAAAGAAGGTGTCATTTGGGTGGCAACTCGATTGGGGGAAGTTTGGTATTTAAAAAATAATAGTTGGTCTAAATTTGCGGAAGGTTTGCATGAACCAACGGGGCTATTAGTGGATGAAGATGGTTCTATTCTCGTTGCACAAAAACCAGAGCTAACTCGCTTAGTTGATGCTAATGATGATGGTGTTGCTGACAGTTATATACCAGTAGCGAACCAATGGACGTTTCACGACAACTATCATGAATTTACCTTTGGTCCAGTAAAAGATAAACAAGGGAATTTATACGGCACTTTGAACCTAAGTCATAATCACCCTGATGCTTTCAGAATGGGCGCGATGGGGACGACAGGCGGGAATCGAGGTTTTGCTTTTAAAGTAGACAAGGAAGGGAAATATACGCCTTATGCTCACGGTTTACGCTCGCCTGCGGGTATAGGTGCTAGCCCTCAAGGGGAAGTGTTTTTTACGGATAATCAAGGGGATTGGGTACCAACCTCTAAAATGCATTTATTAAAACAAGATAAGTTTTATGGTCACCCCGTATCGTTAATTGAAATCGACGGATTTACTCAAGAGCGTGTAAAAGCATTACCCTTAGACACACTAAGCGCTATGAGTGAAAAGCCAGTGGTTTGGATACCTCATGTTGAAGTCGCCAACTCACCAGGTAATCCAGAGTGGAACACCACTGAAGGAAAATTTGGCCCGTTTGAAGGGCAAATATTTATAGGTGACCAAACCCAATCAAATGTATTTCGAGTCTTATTAGATGAAGTGAACGGCCAATATCAAGGAGCTGTTATTAACTTCATGAATAAATTTCAAAGTGGCAATATAAGGGCTGAGTTTGATATTCATGGTCAGTTATGGATAGGACAAACTGCACGAGGTTGGGGCGCTCAAGGTGGTAAACCATTTGGCTTGGAAAAAGTGGTATGGGACGGAACAAATCCATTTGAATTGCTGGACATCAAACTCACGAAAAAGGGCTTTAAACTAACCTTTACTGAAGCGCTAAACCCTGAGTCTGTTACCGCTAAAAGTCTCAGTGCCCAATCTTGGCATTACCATTATTCTAGTAACTATGGTTCCCCTAAGGTGGATTTAACCTCTTTAACCATTAATAAGGTTACCTTGTCTGAAGACCACAAAACAATCTATGTTCAGATGCCTTTGGCAAGCGACAAAGTAATACAAATTGATTTTCCCGGTTTAAGAGACGTCAAAGGACGGTCTGTGAGCGTGGAAAAAGTGTATTACACCCTGAATCAGCTACGTAAGTAAAAGCCGTGATGAAACTAAAATTAATGCCTTTAGTGCTATGTTATTTTTTGCTTAGTTGCTCGGTGATTAATAAAGCTGAACCTAAGCTAAAGGTACTGATTATTGATGGCCAAAATAACCATGCTATCTGGCCAAAAACAACCCAGATGATGAAAGTGTACTTGGAGAGCATTGGGCAATTCGAGGTTGATATTTATCGCACCCAATTCACTTGGATGGGAAAAGACTTAATCACCAAATTTCCAGCTCAAGATGGCAGAACACATCAAGCTTCTAAACAACCTAAACATGATCCTACATTCAGTCCAACGTTTTTAAACTATGATGTTGTGATTTCCAATTTTGGTTGGCAAGCAGCACCTTGGCCAGAATCAACACAATTAGCGTTTGAGCAATATATGAAAAATGGCGGTGGTTTTGTCACTGTTCACGCGGCGAACAATTCGTTTCCTCAATGGGGTGAATATAACAAAATGATTGGGTTAGGTGGTTGGGGTGGTCGTACTGAGAAAGATGGCCCTTACCTCTATTTCGACGACGCTGGCGAATTACGAAGGGATATGACACCGGGTAATGGTGGAGGTCATGGGCATCAACATGAGTTTGATATTCAAGTGAGAAACAAAAACCACCCAATTATGCAAGATTTACCAACGAGTTGGCGTCACAGTAAAGACGAGTTATATAACCGGTTGCGAGGTCCTGCGGAAAATTTAACCATATTAGCCACGGCTTACGACGATAAAAAATTTAATGGTTTTGGACGGAATGAACCCGTCTTTATGACCATTAAATACCATAAGGGCCGAGTATTTCATACGACCCTTGGACATGATTCGACGGCATTCCAAGACACAACCTTTATGTCGATACTGGCAAAAGGCACTCGCTGGGCAGCAGGTTTAGAGTAAAGCTTGAATAACTAAGTTAAAGGCGTTTTCTATGTTTCGCAACATGACACTATCGATGAGTTTGTATGGTTTATTAGCGTTATTTTCTTTTTGTTCCATCGCTCAAGTCCCAGTTTCAGTTCAAGGTGAGCTGAAAAAATGGCACAAGATCACTCTTGAATTTGCTGGGCCAAATGTATCGGAACAGGATAACTACAATCCGTTTATTAACTATAAATTGAACGTATTGTTTACCCATTCAAAGACCAAAGCTACTTACCTCGTTCCCGGGTATTTTGCCGCAGATGGGAATGCGGAAAATACCAGTGCTGATTCAGGCAATAAGTGGCGTGTGCACTTCAGTCCAGATGAAATAGGGCTATGGAATTGGAAGGCGAGCTTTATTAAAGGTAATTATGTTGCCGTTGCGAAAACCAATAAAACAGGATTGAGTGCTGGTTTTATGGATGGGCAATCTGGCTCATTTGAAGTAAATGCCACGGACAAACGAGGTCCAGATTTTAGAGCATACGGCCGTCTACAATATGTTAATAAGCCCTATTTAAGGTTTGCGGATCAAGGTGGATATTTTATAAAAGCAGGACCTGACTCTCCTGAAAATTTGCTGTCGTACGCTGATTTTGATGGCGGATTTAAAAACGATGGGTTTAAAGATAATTTAGTCAAAACCTGGCAACCTCATGTTCGAGACTGGCAAAAGGGGGACCCTACGTTCAAATCTGAAAAAGGCAAAGGGCTGATCGGCGCACTTAATTATATTGCCAGCAAAGGCATGAACTCGATTTCATTCTTAACGCTTAATATTGTTGGCGACGATCAAAATGTATTTCCTTATGTCGATAATAAAGATTTTTTACGCTTTGATGTGTCGAAATTGGCGCAGTGGGAAATTGTGTTTGAACATGCTCAATCGTTAGGTCTGTTTTTACACTTTAAGACACAAGAAGTGGAAAATCAGGGTCTATTAGACAATGGTGGATTGGGACTTGAACGCAAGCTTTATTACCGCGAACTAATAGCACGCTTTGGACATCACTTAGCGCTTAACTGGAATTTAGGGGAAGAAAATGGTGAATGGCATCCTAATCCGCCAACACCACCACAAACCACCATCCAGCGGTTGGCAATGGCTAAGTACTTTAAACAAACCGATCCGTATCAACACCACAGAGTCATACACAATGGTCAATACTTTCATGATATAGCAGCCAACAACAGCCAATACACAGGCGCTTCAGTGCAAACTTCCTCACCCGATTTTTCACAAATTCATGGTGCGGTTAAACGTCTCAGAGATTGGCCTGTTAATAATGGCCGACCATTGGCTATCGCAGTAGATGAGCCCGGTGACGCTGAATACGCTTTGCGTTCTGATGCACTAAACCCTGAACATTTTGATGCGCGTTCAAATGGTTTATGGGGCGCATTAACCGCAGGCGCGTGGGGCACTGAATGGTACTTTGGTATAAAAATAAACACTCGGATTTAACCGCGCAAGATTGGCGAACCAGAGATAACTTTTGGTCGCAAGCCAAACACGCTATCGACTTTTTTAACATCACCAATTTAGATTTACCTAATGCCGTCAACAAAGATGATTGGGCTACAAACGCTTGGGTGTTAGCCAAAGATAATGAATTTTATGTTGTTTACACCAAAGATGCATCAGCAGGTGTTTCGCTTAAATTACCCGGGGAGCCTGCGAATTATAGTGTGTCATGGTATGACCCAAGAAACGGTGGTGAATTACAACAAGGCTCAGTAACTCAATTGTTACAAAACGAGCCATTTAAACACTTTTGGGTTCGACATCAAAAAGATTTAGGCGCTGCACCAAACAATCCAGATAAAGACTGGGTGATTTTGGTTCGTAAAATCCAGCAGTAATGTAAGTCAATAGGGCAATCAGGTTGTGTATGAGGATACTTACAATCCTATTACCACTATTTTGAGAAATAAAACGCAAAACATTTTTTTGGGAGATCAAAGAATTGAAGTGGATTGGAATTAACAAAACGATACGTACAAAAGTAATTTTGCCAAAGGTGCTCATGATCGCTCCTTAAAAGAGCTTAATAATTATTCCGATATAGCGTGTGAACATTAAAGTTTGTTGTATTCGCAAACTAAGAGTTAAAACAAAAATTAGAACATTAACCTGAGTATATTTTATGAAACGAAAAAGTTACAAAATCACCTCTTCAATGATATTTATTTTGCTCACTGCCGTAATGACTGGCTGCAATAGCTCACAGACTGCAACGAACAGTCAAACAGCAATCCAAAAAGAAAAAGAGCAACCCAATATATTGTGGATCATTACAGACGATCAACGACCAGACTCGGTCAGTGCATACAATCGCGTAATGTACGGTACCAACGAGAGCCCGTTAGGGTATGTAGAGTCTCCAAACATTGATAAGTTGGCTGCAGAGGGCACGCTATTTGTTAATGCATTCACGAACTCGCCGGTGTGCGGGCCTTCAAGGGGCTCGATGTTGACAGGTCGTTATCCTTTTAGAAATGGTCATTATGCATTTGAATTGACTCATCAGAACCCTGACTTTGTAAAACCTACGGTGTCACAAACCATTCGTGACAATGGTTATCAAACCTCTGTTTTTGGCAAAGAAGACTCTTATATTTTTAAGTGGGGACCCGGTCAAGGTTTTCATGATGCAGGTTTGTTCGACTATAAAGTGCATTTTAAACATCACTTACAGGCAAATAACAAAGGCGATATCTTCGGCGAAGCGTCGTACGGCGAAGTTGATGGTTCCCCAGTAATGAACGGTTATGCTGAGAACGTTGTTTATGCAGACGGTCGTACTCGTGAGTATTTTCTTAAAAGAAAAGGTGGTGAGCTTACTGAACGAGATTTAGCTGAAAGAGAAGTGACCAACCAAGAATTTGATATTTTACGTGCGTATACGCGCACCAATACATCGCTAATTTTAGCAGGGGAAAATCCACAACCTGCAGATAAAACGGTTGACGCTTATATTGTTAAAGAGTTTGTAAACTACTTAGATAATGCAAATAAAGCATTTAAAACCAGTTGGGGCAGTGACGCTAAAGGCGCGAATTCAAATAAACCGCAATATATGCAATTGGGATTTCATCTGCCACACACGCCGGTTTTACCGCCTAAATCCATTCGAGATAGATTTAAAACTAAGTCCTACAACATACCTGACTATTCAGCCGCAGAAACTGATAAGTTGCCAGAGCAACTGCAGGCGATTCAACAAGCCGGTGACATATCGGGCATGACTTATGAAGAGAAGCAAAAAGTAATTCAAGACTATTATGCCTTTTGTGCTCACGGCGACGACCTAATTGGTAAAGCCGTTGAAGCATTTAAAGAATACAGTAAAAACAGTGGCCGAGAGTACGTCATCATCTACACTATAGGAGACCACGGCTGGCATTTGGGTGAGCAAGGCATCGAAGCCAAGTTTGGTCCATGGGCGCAATCAACCGCGAATGCTGCGATCCTTGTATCGTCAGACAAGTCCCTTATCCCAGCGGGTAAAGTGTATAAAGACTTAGTGGAGTTTGTTGATTTCGCTCCAACGGTATTAAGTGCCGCAGGCGTTGATACCAGCACAGAACAATTCGATTATTTAGACGGCTATAACTTGTTTGATGTATACAGTGGCAAGCTACCAAAACGCGATTATGTATTGGGTGAAATAAGTGTAATTTCGGGACCAAGAGCTTATCTGCACTCTGAACGTTTTCGATTCTCAATGCGAACACGACCATTTAATAATTGGGCAACAGAAGAGCAATTAGGTAAAGAGTTAGATTGGGCGCTAACGACAACGGCAGAGAAAGCTGAAATGACGCTATACGACTTGGACAACGACCCGTTAGAACAAAACAACCTTGCTTATCAAAACGATTATGTTCAACTCGCGGGCTGGTTCAGGAATAAACTAGGTAATATCGTGCTGGGTGATGGACGTGTTGAAGCCGATTGGCGCAAAGCCAACGCTTACCACATCAGTAATTTTGCTAAAGGTGCGGATGATAAGGTGCTCGATATACCACAAGAGCTCATTCCTTCAATTGCCGGTAGGAAATAATATTTATTTAATGGGTAATTATTTAGTTGAAAGGGTTGCCGTTAGGGGTTGGTTAGTCGTTGGGTTAATAACGAGATAACTGGCTGAACAGCGGTACCTGACTTATTGTCAACACAGTGACGTTACAAGCCAAATATTTACCCATTGATACAATAAGCTTTTGAACATAGCAAGCGAAAACCTAAGCACAAAGTAGTTATCGGCCACTGGAACACTACTACGTCAGTTTTACACGGAAATTAATGCCGAAGTTGATCAGCGAATGGAAAGGAAGACAAGCTCAGAATTTTAATTCTGAGCTTTTTTATTTGCTTGTTAGTTATCTCATTTACTAAATTATTGTGTTATTGATCTTCTAACTTCCAAGTTCTCACCCAATCAATATATGCCGTATTTACGTCATTGTTTGAGAGTTCAGACTTTTTAGGAAGACCGCCCACCCAACTCGCTTCACTAGTCCAAAGATCAAATATTATTTCTAAATCTCTGGTAAATTCACGATCGTACGTTTTGCCATCTAAATGCTCACCGACTTTGACTTTTCCTGCTGGTTCGCCATTTAAATAAAACTGCAGGTTGTTGGCATCTTGCCACCACACACCATAAATATGGTAATCCTCATTCCAACCCACATTTTTTAGCGGATTGACATCCGACAGGCCTGAACGCAAAAAGTTACCATGTTCACGAACGGTTTGAGGGTCTTTGTTTGAATCTGCTTGGAAATACTGAGAGTTCATTTGATAAGGGTATTCAGGTTTACATCCACATGAAGGGTTTGAGTTATTTTCTATAATGTCGATTTCATCTCTGTTGTTGCTGTCTCCATTGTTTAACCAATATGTTGTATAAGCTGACAAATGGGAGGTTTTTATTCTCGCCTCGGTATACATAGGGTATTTAGTTTCGGCTTTACTGTGAACTCGAGCAGTTTGGAACCAACGCCCTTCAGGATTGCTTTCATTTAATGTTGCTTTAAGCCATAACTTGCCGTCGGTAACACCTGAGTTTTCGTCTGTTGTGGACATAAAAACCGGGACGCCATAGTTCCACGACGATTTGAACCATTTCGAATTATCCCAAGAATCAAATTCGTCTGACATAGATTCGAGTTTAACCCAAGACTTTCCTGTTGGCGTGGTATCTGAAATAGATACAAAAGACGGTAAGCTAGGGTCCATGTTGTTAAATAGCTCTGCGGTCAGCTGGGTTTCTATTTCGTTTACTGTAATTGATACAGTCGCTGTTACTTCGTCCCCATCAGCATCGGTCAGCGCATAAGTGAATGAGTCGTTACCTGTGAAATTTTCATAGGGAATATATTGAAATACGCCATCAGAAATTTCAGTTACATCACCGTAAACGGGATAATGAGTAATACTGTAATCATCTCCGTCGCTACCGTTAGCACCAATATCGTCGTTATTTGATACGGCAATTTGGTTTGCCGAGCCTGTTTGACTATTTGCATCGACGGTTAACAAATCATTTTGTGCGCTCGGTACAGTATTTACAGACGTGTTTTCATCATTATTTGAGCTACAGCCTAACATCAGAGATGCGCTTAACATAGACATGATAAATGGAGATTTTTTAAGGTTTAGTGTGTTCATATTTTTATGAGCTTCAGTTGATATAGAGGTACTAAAGTTATCAGAATATTTAACAAAAATACAATTTGTTAACAATTTACTATAAACAAAGTTGTTGGTGCTTGGAATAAACTTAAATTTGTTATTACAAATGCCTAAGGCGTTCGTCGTCTACAAATGTTTGTATTGTTAACAAAAAACAGTTGACTAAGTTGTGTATTTTTATATTGTTATATTCTTTATATAAATAATGAAATGCATAAATGTTTGAATCGATTCGCCGAGCTTTATTGTCACTAACATCATTGAGTTTGTTGGCGTGTAATAGCATAGAAACAAATACAAGGGACATATCGTCAGTTCCTTTTGAAGAGGTTTCTAAACCAAATGTGGTGTTAATTTTGATCGATGATCTCAATCACTATGGCATAACAGCCTATGGCGCAAATCGGTTACATTCCTATGATGGTGAATTCAAACATAAAGTATTTTCAACCCCGAGTATTGATAGCTTAGCCCAGAAGGGGGTGTTGGTAGAGAGGGCTTACGCGCATCCCATTTGCGAAAATACACGGATTTCGTTAATGAGCGGCAAAAGAAATAACCGGAATTATTTAAGACCTAAATCACAACATCATTCTGATTTAACTTTTGGCGATGCTTTTAAAAAAGCAGGTTATAAAACAGGACTTTTTGGTAAGTGGAAACAATCTCGAGGCACTGAAGAGATCGCCGGTCAAAGTTATTTATCTGAGTTTGGCTGGGATACATATACTGCGTTTGATGTTATTGAAGAAGGTCAACGTTTTATAAACCCGAGTCTAGTGGTCAATGGCGAAGTAGTAAATTATAAAGGTAGGCAAGACGTCGATCCAGAAACAGGGAGACGTTGGTATGGTCCGGATATAGTTAATCGCCATGCACTTCGTTTTATTGAAGAAAATAAACATCAGCCGTTTTTTTTGTATTACCCAATGTTACTTGTTCACGATGATCATAAACCAACGCCTGATACTCGCCCTAAATCCATTTTTGACAATTTTCCAGAAGTTGCAACCTATAACAATACTCTTGGAGATGATCGTCAATATTTTCCTGACATGATCATCTATATGGACAAGTTAGTGGGAAAGGTCGTAAACAAGTTAGAAGAGCAAGGTTTAATAGAAAATACTTTAATCGTTGTGATGGGAGATAACGGTACTAAGTCAACTTTTGGTCATGTTTTGCCAGACGGAACCATCTATCCTGGTGGCAAAGGACGTACAGCTGAAAATGGTATTAGAGTGCCGTTGATATTGAGTCAACCAAGTGTAATACCTTCTGGTCAAGGTTCCTCAATAAGACGTTATTCAGGCATTGTTAACATAACTGATATTTATCCAACGGTTGCTGAGAGCGCTGGTGTACATATGCCTAATGCTGATCAAGTAGATGGAGTAAGTTTTTGGCAGCAGGCTGTAGGGAAAAACAGTGTAGAACACCGAGACTATATTTATCGTTGGTATATTGGTAACAATCGATTTCCAACTGATGATTTATTGAGATTCGTTTTTAACAAAGACTATAAATTGTATGCCCCCGACAAAGATTTTCCAAAAGGGCGTTTTTTTGATTTAACAAATGATCCATTAGAGTTACATGGCGAATTTTATATCAATCGTAAGTGGGGTATTCGCAGGTATAGCGGACTCAGTTTTGACTCCTTGACGGAAACGCAACATTTAGCTTACCAAGAATTAAAGAACAAATTAGAAAAGCATAAAGAGCAACGTGTCACATCGCTTGCCATTATCGTCGATAAAAGGCAGCTAACCGTAGGTGAACGTTTAACATTTGACGTTGAGGTTTTACCTAATTCAGCGCAACGACAAGGTGTTATATGGCATTCAACGGATCCAACAATTGCGACGGTTGATAAATTTGGCGTAGTTACCGCTTTACAGGTTGGGGAAGTCGAAATACAGGTGTATTCATGGGATGACGCAAAGCCATTGGCTGCTAATGAGGCACCGAGTTATTTACGAGAAGGTCTATCGGATATGGTTAAAATAGAAATAAAGTGAATACGAGTGACTCCTGAAGGAATTTGAAGTGCTGAAAAGATAATAAATTGGAATGATTTAGAGTTAATCAAACTCTCTATCTCAATCAAATACAGGTAAAAAAATGAATAATAAAATATCTCGACGTGATGCGTTAAAAGTTTTTGCGGCTGGTTTAGCAGCAACAGGCGTAGCGTGTTCAACAAAATCCACAAATATGATCAGCAAACCTGTGTTACAGAACACAATTAAAGACAGTTGGAGTAATACCCACAACAGAGTTTGGTTAGGTGGTGAATATTGGGCCAATCCAATGGAAGATTGGCGAATAAACAATGGTGCTGCAGAGTGCGTTACAACGGGTGGTCAACGGAGCGTGCACTCATTACAACATCAGTTGGTTGATACCACTAAAGCATTCAGAACGTCTGTACGTGTAAAGTTAGCAGAACAAGGCATCAAAGATGGTGGCGCGTCTATCCGATTTGGTATTCGCAGCGAAATAAATGAATATCGTAGTAACTGTTTTGTACAACAAGGTTTAGACGTAGGGATAATTGCTAATAAAATAGCGCTAGGAGATAAACGTAAACTGCTATCCAGACCTAATGTTAATGAAGAATTAGAAATTATAATTTCTGGCGCCCCACAAGCACAGTTGGTTGCCCTTGACGTTGAAATTAAATCGGCGACCAGTGGTGAATCCCTTGGTCGTATGGCGTCTTTAGTCGGCACGGAAGAGTTATTAGGAAACCTTGCTGTCGTGAGTAATTTTGAAATACCTTCTTTTGAAAGTGGGCCACAACAGTCCCGTAGTGATGGTGGCCGTTATCAATTTAAAAATTGGCAAATCGAAGGTGAAGCTTTTAGTCATAACGTAAAGCAAAAATTTGGACCTATCCTTTGGACTATGTACACCTTAAACAACAGTCGCAGCGCTGAAGGTTTTGTTATGAACCTGAGTGTGCTCACAGGTCCGCTAGGCAAGAAAGACTCTAAACAAGTAATATTACAAACTTTCCAAAATGGTGATTGGCAGGTCATCAGTAAAGCTGAACTGGATACCGATGCTTGGGTTGCTTCCTTTAGAATCGTTAACTGGGATGAAAAACAAGCAACTCCTTACCGTGTTGTTTATGGCGAAGGACAAGTAGACGGGACAACAAAACTAGACGTTTATGAGGGAATGATTAGGGCAAACCCTTCTGGGCGAAAAATGCGTATGGCTGCGCTGACATGTCAAAATGATTATGCATTTCCATATGAGCCTGTTGCTAATAATGTAGTAAAAATGGACCCTGATTTAGTGCTGTTCTCTGGTGATCAACTTTATGAAAATCACGGTGGCTTTGGCATGATCCGTGTGCCAGCTAAAATGGCGATTTTAAATTACCTTCGTAAGTATTATCAATTTGGATGGGCCTTCAGAGATGCCATGAGAAATGCCCCGACAATTTGCTTGCCGGACGACCATGATGTGTTGCAAGGTAATTTGTGGGGAGAAGGGGGCAGCCCAATGCCATTTTCTGCTCATGAAGAAAACAGAGTAGACAAAACCGGAGGGTATATTGAGCCAATTAGAATGTTGAATGTCGTACATCGCACTCATACAGCCCATCATATGAAACCGGCTGATCCTACACCATCAAAAAATAATTTGAGTGTGTATTATGGCGAATTAATTTATGGCGATGTTAGCTTTGCAATTGTCGCCGATAGGCAATGGAAAAGTGGTCCAGAACGATTAGACATTTTAGTTGGCACCTCAGGCAATGAAGAAGATCCTAATTTTATAAATCCCAAATGGGATTCTCCAGATTTACATTTGTTGGGAGAACGTCAAGAACAGTTTTTAAAAGTATGGAGCCGTGATTGGCGAGAACATAAGCTGAAAGCTCTGATATCTCAAACTATTTTCGCAAGTTTAGCCACACATCAAATGACCCCTAAACATTATTTAAAATATGACTTCGACGCTAATGGTTGGCCAGCATCAGGTCGCAATCGAGCTGTAGAAGCAATAAAAGGGTCTAAAGCCTTACATATTTGCGGAGACACGCACTTACCAAGTGTTTCTCAATATGGGTTAGAAAAACATCGTGATAGTAACTGGGCGTTCTGCACTCCTGCGATTGCGGTTGGTTGGCAACGTTGGTGGCGACCTGATGATGTAGGTTTGAAGTATACTCATCGTCCTGAACACGGTATGGCGAATACCGGTGAATATTTAGATAGCTTTGGCAATAAAAATTATATTTATGCCATAGGCAATCCAGAAGTTAGTCGCTCAAAAAATAGATATGTAATGGCACATGAGAAAAGTAGTGGTTTTGGTTTTGTTACTTTCGATAAGGAAGAGAAAACCTACACTATGGAAGCATATAAATTCATGGTGGATATCACAGATGGGAAATCGAGCAATCAATTTGATGGTTGGCCTTTAACAATCAAGCAATCGGAAAATCAGAGTGTTTGATTTTACAGATGATAAAAAGATAACAAAGATTAAGAAACCGCTGAAGTATCTGATTTTGAGTTTATTTTTTTGCAATACAATTAATGCTCAAGCCTCAGAACTGCCCCCGGTGTTGATGAAACAGGGGGCTTATACGATCTACGATAAACAAGCGCTTGATTTACTTGATCTTGGTGCAAAATTAGAAGTGTTAGCATCAGGTTTTGAATGGACTGAAGGGCCAGTTTGGGATGATAAAAATAAACGTTTATTATTTGTCGATATTCCCAATAATAAAATTCATTCGTATAGTGAATTACAAGGTGTTACTGACTTTTTATACCCGAGTGGCCGAGTAAATGGTTTGTTAATTGATGCTGAGGGCACATTAGTGATGATGTCCACAGCGACTAGAACGGTTGCGAAGTTGAAAATGACTGAGCGTGTGAAAGCATCAAGCGTCCAGCATATTGTCAGCCACTATAAGGGAAAGCGACTCAATAGCCCGAACGATGTCGCTTTGCATCGCTCTGGGGTCTTGTTTTTCACAGATCCACCTTATGGATTACCAAAACGTATGGACGATCCTAATAAGGAGCTCGACTTTCAAGGGGTATATCGTTTGTCAGTGGACAATAAATTATCTTTAATAGATGACGAACTTACATTTCCAAACGGTATTGCAATATCACCAAGTCAGGACAAGCTTTATGTTGCGGTATCTGACGACGCTGAGCCTGCTTGGTATCAATACCTGTTAGATGCACAAGGTAATGTCATTGATAAATCTTTGTTATTTAAACCCAAATTTTTAGGCATTGAGCATGGCACAACGGATGGTCTTAAAGTACATAGTACTGGAACTGTTTTCGCGACAGGTCCTGGAGGGGTTTGGATATTTTCTTCTGACAAGCGATTGCTAGCACAAATAGCCATGCCTGGCTTTACTGCAAACTTGGCATTTAATGGCGATGAATCTCTTATATATTTAACAGCCCATAAAGAATTAAGACGGTTGAAATTGAGACACGCCGATTAGTTTATTGTTGCTGGATAGATTACTAAATTCAATTTTAAGAAAAGGAGGCCTGAACATTAAGTTCAGGCCTAATATTTACCACTATTTTGAAGGTATTATTTGGCTAAACGTTGCTGGTACATCTTGCCTGTTACTTCTTTAACCGCCTTTATTAATTCAGGGTAAGGCGTGTCAGTAACGTTTACAAAACCTATATTGGCATTTTCTCCATCAAGTGCCCGACCGGTAATAGGTTCATCGACATACTGGAACCAATGCGCGCCAACCATATAAGGTTTTGATAAAACACTTTGCATATACGCTGTGTATTTTCGGGCTCGATCTTTTTGATCGCTGGCATGAACAATACCAGGATTGAACATCCCGGAATCTGACGCTGTGCCAATATGAAATTCACCAATCGTTACCGGTAAATCGACTTCTTCTAAAAATTGCCAGTAGTCATCCTGCATACTGTCTTCGTAAATGTTAAAACTCAAAACATCAGAATACGCAGTAGATGCCTTAATAATTTCATCAGGCATTCCCCAGTTCGCCATTCGTGCTCCCATATATAAATGGTTTGGTAGAACGTCTTCTAACGTGTTGTGGACAACGATAAAGTACTGTTCACCTAATAACTCTAACATTTTAGATAGATCTGCTACGTAGGCCGCAGTATGTTGCTCAACAACTGCGTTTTTAGCAAATGTCTTCCAACTTGCAAATGTTGAATTCCAGCTAGAGTTTAATGCCGAGATAGATTGATATTTTTGTTTTAAGTGTTTAGTGAACGCTTGTTTTGCTGGGCTTTCCAAACTGTTTTTGGATAGCGCATCCAATATTATACCGTAACGTGCTTCAATACTGCCTTCACGTTCGCCCCAGCTTTTTTCATTGTCGATAAAAATACCAGCACACCAAGGAGAATTGTTAATGTTTTTCGCAATTTCTTCAATTGTCGCGCGGGCACGTTCAGCGAATACCGGATCAAAAACATCTGGCATTAACCCCCAATGATTTACTTTACCTGACAATGTTTTGAAATCACCAATGATCCAGCCATTCGCAAAGTAAGGTACTTGTTTTTTCTCATAAAAGTTTGGGTCAACCCAGTTACCAAAAGAGGTGAATCCCCAGTTTTTCATGCGCTGCAAGGTAACGTCATACCAAGAATCCATGAAGTTTTCACCGTATTTACGTTCTAGGTTAGCCCGATAAAAGTTAAATGTTTCGCCGTGGTCCATAGCGCCTTTTAAAGCCCACCGACGGTAACTGTAGTGTTTGGCGAGCGGTTCATTATATTCGGGTAACCATGCAAATAGGTTGCGTCTAATATCCGATGATAAGTAGCGTGTTTGGCGAGTTTCGTCTGAAACGTGTACAACGCCCATTGAGTCTTCAGGGGTCAATTCATCAGGGGAACGATATCTTACCTTGTCATCCTTAAAGTCAATTCCAGTCAATGTAGACAAGTTCGCCATGCGAACATTGGCCGGGCCATGGGAAAAGTAAAGATAGCCGTCGGGGTCAACCATCCACCACTTTCCTTGATATTTCTGGGTACGAAAATAACCAGTGGCCTCTAGTTTTGGGCCAGCTTTGTAGCCACCAAATCGTGAACGAGTTGGATCAGGTTTGGCGTCTTTAAGCGCCGTCAACTCGGCTTGCGTGTTTGCCGCTAATTGCGCATCGTTATCGATATGTAAAGCCGTTTTATTGTTATTGTTTTGACCATATTGATCTAACACATTAGTCATCCAGTTTGGATCACGTGGTGGGTTTTTTCGGATCCTAATATTATTGATTTCAATTGTATTATCTTCAGCAAGACCAATTGTTTGAAAGGTCAACGCTTTAATTGTTGATACGTCAACGTTATCGTGGCGCCACGAACGCCATATCATTAATTGGTCTTTGGTCTGCCACGGGGGTTGGTCCCCCCAAAAACCCGCTTCGGTTTCGGCTTCTTTTCCTGATAATGGGAAGTAAACCGTTCCTTGATATCCCTCTGGAATGGCGATGGACCGGCTCTGAGCCTCGCCATCTTGATTTTCTAGCAACAAATAAAAGTGACTTGAGTGAGCGCTTAAATTTTTAACGTCAAATGCAAGATTGTGCTCAGGAAAATTGGAGAGTAACCATGGAGAGGCGGGTTCAATTCGAACTGTTGATATGTTTTCTGATGCTTTGAAATTAATGATTAGTGATTCATTATCGATCCAATCATACTTTGCTGTTTCAGCTGTTATCCAACTGGATTTTTGTCGCTGTAACTTCGGTAACAAGTCCAATAATAGGGTTTCTGTTTCAAAGTGGTCTACTAGTGCTGATTGAGACTGCTTTGCTAACTGAGGTTCGCCGTTTTGGTAGCAACCTACCAGCACCAACGAGGACAACAGAGCCGCAGTAAATAATGGTTTAAATTGAATGTTGTTGTTATTCATTTATTTCCCTTGTGATTGAATTTTAAACACGTCCCATTGTTTGTGTTAAATAGTTAATTGTCAACAATCAAAGGTGAAAAACAAGGCTAATGAGGATAGCACTGTATGAATCATAGTGGTTTGCGGTTATGTAAGCTTTAGCGTTTTGTATTAACTAACTAATTCGTTTTAAGTAGTCAGCATGGTTAGGCAATCGTACAACTTTCTTTTGAATATCTTGTTCAATGTCGTCAAGAAAACGCTTTAATTCACTCTCTGAGAGTTCGTCGGCAATTGGGTGATGGTTATCTGGGATCAAACCTTGCCCAATCATTACCTGCAACCATGAGTCGTTAAAAATTTCGTTTTTCCGTTGCACAAATCGACCCGTTTGTTTAAACATATCCATTCTTTGTTGCAGACTTGGCGGGACTTTCATTTCTTGACAGAACTGCCAAAATGGTGAGTCATTGCGGTCAGTTTGTTTGTAATGCAGAACAATAAAGTCTTTAATTTCGTTGTAGTCCGTCTCCATATAATAGTTGTATTCATCGACTTCCAGCTGATTTATGCCGTATGTTGGGAAATACTTAATAAGTTGTAAGATCCCCTGCTGAATGAGATGAATTGCCGTAGACTCTAGCGGTTCAATAAAGCCACCGGCCAAGCCAATTGCGATACAGTTTTTATTCCATAGTGTTTTTCTGTGGCCCGTTTTAAATTTTAGCATGCGCGGTTCAGTTAACATTTTACCTTCAACAGATGTTACTAATGTATCGCGGGCTTCGTCATCACTCATGTAATCGCTACCGTATACAATGCCGTTACCCATCCGATGTTGTAAAGGAATACGCCATTGCCAGCCAGCCTTGTGAGCAATAGAACGCGTATAAGGGAGCGGTGGTGTTGCGAGTTCGGTTTGCACTGCAATTGCTCTATTCATTGGTAACCAATGGGACCAGTCGACAAATGGTGTTTTTAATGTTTCATCAATCAACAGCCCTTTAAACCCGGAGCAATCAATAAAGAAGTCTGCCTCTACGGTAGGACCGTCTTGTAGCTCAAGCGCATTGATATAACCATTATCAGGGTTAGTTTGTACGTGATTGACTAAACCTTCTTGCCTTTTCACGCCTTGTGATATGGCTTTGTCTCGCAGCAAATTCGCATATAAACTGGCATCAAGATGATAGGCAAAGTTTGGACCGCCTTGGAGATGGGCAAATTTACCTTGTAAAGCAGCTTGGGTTTCTAAGTTGTAACAACCAAAAGGCTTGCTGATCCCAAGCTCGATGCCCCGTTGCCAGTATTCATGAAACCCTGCTGCCCACATACCTAGCCCTGTAGAGCCAAAACCATGAAAGTAGCTTTCTCCTGGTTTACGCCAGTTTTCAAATTGAATGCCGAGTTTAAAACTGCCTGACGTCTTTTTTATAAACTCGCTAGAATTTACCCCTAACATATCATTAAAAAAGTGAAGACTCGGGATTGTCGCCTCGCCAACGCCAATGGTTCCAATTTGTTCAGATTCCACTACCGTGATGTCAACTTTAGAAAGCGCTTTAGATAAGAGGGCCGCGGTCATCCACCCTGCAGTACCACCACCCAAAATAACGACTTTACTTACTTTATGTTGCATATCAATTGGCTCCCCAACGCCTTGGTCATTTTTGCCATGACTCTACTTTAATATAGTGTACTTTACATACTATACACAACTAGTCAATTGTAAATTGTCAACAATGAAAAAGTGGGATACAGTAAATACCGAACAAAATAATAACCAGTAAATTAAGTAGAGTGTCATTATGAAAATGTTAAAAATAATTTGCATGATATTAATTTTGGCTGCTTTCCAAAGTGCAGCCGCTTTAGATCCAAACATTAATTATCTAAACAAAGGCAGTGCGGTATCGCCATGGGAGTTGGGGTTAAATTATGGTAAGACCAAATACATAGGAGAAAGTGTCGCTACAGTTCGCAGTAGCTTGCAGGCGTCTCCTGCAAAAAAATCTGTTGATGGCGATGCTGTTCGATTTAAGTGGAAACCGAAAGGGATTAAAAACGAATGGGGCAGTGTTGACTCGAATATTCTGACGATGAATGTGACCAATAAGATGAAACACACAGACCTAACGAGTGTCATTGACCGAGCGGCGCTAACCTTCGATGTAAAGGTAAATAAAGTCCCAAAAGAAAACGTTGAATTGATGATGGAGTGCGCTTGGGATTGGAAATGCCGGACGAAGTTCCCACTTAAAAATGCGTTTAAACGTGCGCCTAAAGGAAAGTGGGTTTCTATCCCTATCCCGCTTAAATGTTTGGCAAATGAAGGGTTTGATTTTAGCAAAGTGACAACCATATTTAGCCTTCAGACTGTCGGTAAATTAGACATAGAAATCAGCAACATTCAATTGACTGGACTTGCTTCTGGTGAAGTCAATTGTGGTTAGTTTTAATGTAATGCGAACCAATGTGCTTTTTTACTTATTGAGTAAGCGCATTGGGGAGCCCTAAAAAGTAAAAATGGCCACGATTTATTGTCAGTAACAGCAATACCCTTAGATCTGGTTGTACAATAAATGTCACCTTTTAGTTACCCAGACTTAAAATTATCAGTGGATAGCTGTTGATTTAGGTGGCAAATAGACCGAATAAAAATATCTACCTTATATTCTTCAAGGCTGAAATCTAATTTCACCTTATCATGTTTTTTAACTTATCCAACTTTTAGTAAGGGGAAGGTTGGCGACTAATCGTTTTGGTAATGATCTGTATTTGTTACTAATTTTCACTTACACCCGATGAAATTTCGTTATCGCCATAACAAAGGTTATTTCCCCGCGAATTATAGCCGAAAACCAATGTTCGATTTATTTAACTAGGTTAAAACTATTTTAACTTTCAACTTTACATACCTAAAATTAATGTGTAGATTGTTAACAATAAACTGTAATTAGTCTTCTACTTTGAGAGTGAGTTATGCCAATTCGCAAAATTAAATCGATAAAAAATGCGATTTATAACATTCCGTTGAAAGAAGTTTTGTCTGACGCCAAACATGGTGATCATACTCACTTTGAAATTATCGTTAGTACCATCTTTACGGATGATGGGTATGAAGGTACGGGTTATACCTATACCGGTGGAAAGGGCGGCAGGGCCATATTTTCGTTGCTAGAAGACGAAATTAAACCAACGCTAATTGGTGCTGATGCCAATGACATTCAAGCCGTCTGGAATAGCATGTATTGGAATTTACATTACGTAGGGCGTGGTGGAATTTTAAGTTTCGCAATGTCAGCGATAGATATCGCTCTTTGGGATATCAAATGTAAAACCTTAGGCAAGCCACTATATCAGGTCGCCGGTGGCGCTAGTGACCGAACCAAATGCTACGCTGGCGGAATAGATCTTAATTTTAGTCAAGAAAAGCTGTTAACGAATATTCAAGGTTATTTGGATAGAGGATTCCATGCAGTAAAAATTAAGGTCGGTAAAGAAAACTATTTAGAAGATGTTGCCAGAGCCGAAGCCGTGCGCAAACTGATCGGCTCTGACATTAAGTTCATGGTGGATGCAAATTATTCAATGTCTGAAAAGCAGGCAATCCAATTTGCAAAAGCCATTGAACCTCTTGATATCACCTGGTTTGAAGAACCAACCTTGCCAGATGAGTACGAGATGTATGGACGTATCGCCGATGCGACGACAATACCTTTGGCAATGGGTGAGAATCTCCATACTTGGCATGAGTTCACGTATGCATTTGCCCAATCTAAACTGGGTTTTGTTCAACCTGATGCATCAAATATCGGTGGCATTACGGGCTGGTTAGAAATCGCAGAACTCGCGAAACAACACAATATTCCAGTATGCAGTCATGGAATGCACGAATTACACGTGTCATTGCTGTCTTCTCAGTCACACGCTGGTTATTTAGAAGTGCACTCATTTCCAATTGATGAGTACACCACACGTCCAATTCAAATCGAAAATGGCTTGGCGCTCGCGCCTGAGCTGGTTGGCACAGGTGTCGAGTTTGACCCTGTTTTAGTTACTCCACATTTAGTCAAGACTTCTTAAATTTATAGGTAAAAACATGTTAGCAGCTCAATATATTGGTAATAAAAATTTCAACATCGTTGAAGGGCAGGCGTTAAAGCCAGGTGCAGGTGAAGTGCGTCTAAATGTCGGTTATGTTGGTATCTGTGGAACAGATATGCACATTTATCATGGAGTGATGGATCAACGTGTTAACCCTCCTGCGACTATCGGACACGAAATCTCAGGCGTTGTTGCTGAATTAGGTGACGGCGTAACCGGTTTTTCTATTGGTGATAAAGTTGTAGTACGCCCATTAGATTGGTGTGGTGAATGCCCAACTTGTAACGCCGGTTATACTCACATTTGTCAAAATCTTAAGTTTATGGGAATTGACTCACCGGGTGCGTTCCAAAACTCATGGACAGTTAAATCGCGTACATTGCATAAATTACCTGCAAATGTTGATTTGCAACAAGGCGCACTTATCGAGCCTTTATCAGTAGCATGTCATGACATTCGCCGTTCACGCTTACAAGCTGGTGAAAAAGTGGTTGTTTTAGGCGGTGGGCCAATTGGTCAATTGGTTGCAGCTGTTGCCAAAAGTGTTGGTGCAGAAGTATTGGTTTCTGAGCCAAATGAAAGCAGACGAGCATTTGCCACAGAAAAACTAGGAGTGAGTGCCGTTAACCCAATTGACACGGACTTAGCGAAATTTGTTGACGAGTGGACAGAAACAAAAGGTGCAGATGTCGTATTTGAAGTCTCTGGAGTAAAACCTGCCATAGATGCAATGACACAAATTGCTGGCCGACGCGGTCGTATTGTTATGGTGGCTATTCACGCCCAAGCACCTGAGATTGATTTGTTCCAATTTTTCTGGAAAGAGTTAGAGTTATTAGGAGCACGTGTTTACGAAGCGGCTGATTTTGACTGGGCTGTTGAGCTAATTTCTTCTGGTAAAATTGATGTTAGACCATTTATCAGTTCAGTAAATGAGTTAAAAGACATCGGTAAAGCATTCGCTGGGATGGATAACAATCCGACTGGTATGAAAGCATTGGTTTCATGTGGTGCGGAATAAACCGATAAACCATTAATATCCTAAACGCTTATATCGCTAATTAATTTATTGGTTTTCCCAGGCTTTTGGGGAAACCAAAGAGAGAATAAAAAATGTTAGAAAAATTCAATTTAGAAGGCAAAGTGGCCTTAGTAACTGGCGCTAAACGTGGCATTGGTAAAGGTATTGCATTGGGACTAGCAGAAGCTGGCGCTGACATTATCGCAGTATCAGCGAGTTTAGAACTTGAAGGTTCTGAAGTCGAAAAAGAAGTCAAAGCTTTAGGTCGTAATTTTAAAGCTTACCAATGTGATTTTTCAGACCGTGATGCTCTGTACAAATTTATTGAACAAGTAAAAGCTGATTTTGACCAAATAGATATTTTGGTTAATAACGCAGGCACTATCCTACGTGCACCAGCTGCAGAACATGGCGATGACTTGTGGGATAAAGTGATTGACGTTAACTTAAACTCGCAGTTTGTTCTTAGCCGCGAAATTGGCAAAGATATGGTTGAACGAGGCAGTGGTAAGATCATATTCACTGCATCTTTATTGACTTTCCAAGGTGGAATTACCGTACCTGGTTATGCTGCTAGTAAAGGCGCAATTGGTCAGTTAGTTAAAGCATTAGCAAATGAATGGGCAGGTAAAGGCGTAAACGTAAATGCCATCGCACCTGGTTATATTGACACTGACAATACTGAAGCATTACGCAATGATCCGATACGTTCAAAATCGATTTTAGATCGCATACCACAAGGTCGCTGGGGCACCCCAGATGACTTTAAAGGCCCAGCTGTGTTTTTATCGTCAGACGCAGCTTCTTATGTAAATGGTACCATCTTGTTAGTAGATGGCGGCTGGATGGGGAGATAATCCAATGCAATTTCAAAATAATGTAAATTTTATAAATGGCGAATACGTTGCGTCAAAAGTAACAGAAACGATCGATATCTTAAGCCCATCAACGGGTGAGAAAATTGGTGTTATCCCAAAAGGTTGCGCAGAAGACGCACAATTCGCGCTAGAAAACTCAGACGCTGCACAAAAGAAGTGGGCTAAGCTAACGGCGCGTAATCGTCAGAGTATATTACGTAACTTTGCGAATAAAATTCGTGAAAACAAAGATATTTTAGCGCCAATGATTGTTGCAGAGCAGGGTAAACTGTTATCGGTTGCTCAAATGGAAGTGGATGTTACTGCGACATTTATTGATTACGCCTGTGATAATGCATTGACTATCGAAGGTGACATTTTGCCTTCAGACAATGAACACGAAAAAATCTATATTCACAAGGTTCCTCGTGGTGTTGTTGTGGGAATTACCGCATGGAATTTCCCACTTGCTTTGGCGGGTCGTAAAATTGGTCCAGCCCTAATTACGGGTAATTCCATTATTGTCAAACCCACGCAGGAAACGCCATTGGCGACAACCGAACTCGGTCGTATAGCAAATGAAGCTGGTATTCCAGCGGGTGTGTTAAACATTATAAATGGTTCAGGTTCAGTGGTGGGTCAGGCACTTTGTGAAAGTCCAATTACAAAAATGATCACCATGACAGGGTCAACGGTAGCAGGTAAGCAAATTTACAAAACCTCTGCAGAATATATGACACCTGTTATGCTGGAGTTAGGTGGTAAAGCACCTATGGTCGTTATGGCCGACGCCGACCTTGACCAAGCGGTTGAAGGCGCATTATGGGGACGTTTTGCTAACTGTGGACAAGTTTGTACTTGTGTTGAACGTTTGTATGTACAAGAAAGTGTCTATGATAAGTTTATGGCAAAGTTTTTACCTGCCGTTAAATCACTCAAAGTGGGTGATCCGATGGACCCTGAAACACAAATGGGCCCTAAGTGTAATCAACGTGAAATTGAAAACATTGACCATATTGTTCAAGAAAGCGTTAAGCAAGGTGCAACCGTTGCCCTTGGCGGTAAAACGGCAAATGTCGATGGTTTTGAAGGTGGTTGTTGGTACGAACCAACGTTATTAGTTGACGTTGAACAAAGTAACATTGCCGTTCATGAAGAAACATTCGGTCCTGTTTTACCTATTATCAAAGTGAAAGATATGGACCAAGCTATTGAATACTGCAACGACAGTATTTATGGGTTAAGTGCTTACATTTACACGAAAAACTTCTTTGATATTCATAAAGCCATTAGCGATTTAGAAGTCGGTGAAGTTTATGTCAACCGCGGTATGGGTGAACAACATCAAGGTTTCCACAACGGTTGGAAACAATCTGGCTTTGGTGGAGAAGACGGTAAGTTTGGTCTTGAGCAATATTTAGAGAAAAAGACTGTTTACCTTAAAGAAACCCCGTAAACGCATATGTTTTAAATTAAAAACTAGTCCTGTGTCTGCTCAGAACACTAAATCTGAGTCCTGTTGTTTTATAGCGATGTTAGCGAAAGCTACATCGCTTTTTTTTGCCTGCAATTTATACCAGCCCATTGAACAAAATGGGCCAATAATAATTGAAGAAAAGCGAGTAAACAAAGGAGATTGCAGCAAAAACAACCCCGATTAAAACAACCCCGATTAAAAAGAGGTAGCTAAACGCTGGCCTGTAATGGTCACCTTGTATGTGACCAATTAGTACGTCTCATTGGAAATCGTTACATTACCGCCTGACGTCCATGTTGTAAGTTTATCGTGCCACTCCTTAGTGTCCCAGCCTCGTTGTTCAGCACGGTAAATGGCATCTTTAATCATTCGAACAGCATCTGCTCGCTGGCGTTTGTCTTGCTGTTCATATGCAAGGGCCATTAAATATAATATTTCGGGATTGTCACCATTTAAGTTCATTAGCGGTTGTAAGTAGGTTAACGCTGTTTTGGCATCGCGCAGTTTTGGGTCCGTAGCATTTAATTTAATATAGGCAGAGCGCTTTAACGCCAACTCATGACCCTGTTTCGCGGCGCGTTCTAGCCAAAAGTGTGCTTTGTGTTCATCAATCTCTATCCAAGGGCTAGTTAAACAGAGTTCACCGACCAAGTATTCGGCATTTGCGAGACCATTTTGTGCCGCTTTAATCAGCCAATGTGTAGCTTCTTTTATGTTTGTCTGCTCTCTATACATTTTGCTGCCTAGCACATATTGCGCCTCTGCTACGCCAGCGTCTGCTGACTTCCTAAGCAATGTTTCTACTTCGCCTGCTTGTCGTTTTATTCCGTCGAATGCCATTAAAACAACGGCATACAAATATTGATCTGATGGAGTTAGAAGGTCGTTTTTACGTTTGTTTGTGATGTGTCTAATCCCACTATATATTTTTTTATAGTCTGTACGTAAGTCACTGACATTAAGGTGCTGCTGGGCTAGACCTAATCTAACCCGTTTAAAAAATGGTATTGTGGATTCATTAAATATTGGTTTAGCAAATTTCACTTCTTTTAGTTGTCTCAATGCTCGACGAATAGAGCCATATTGTTGAATAACATCGATATGTCTTACGGTGCCGTCCGCAGCAATTGATAAATCCGCAATTAGCAAATAAGGGCTTTTTTGGCTTCTCATCGAGGTATTACTTACATAGCTACTGCCAAACTCATCTGAAAAGTCAGAATCGACTGATAAATCTAAATCCTCCTCGTCAAGGATGTTGTCAATTATGTCATCTTCAATATCCAATAAATATGACTCGTCACCGTTTGAAAATTTAACTTTTTTTGACAGATTATTGGTTATCAACTGGGGCAGAATATTGGTATTGATTGATTTTTTTCCGTATACGGGTTCCAGTCGCTGTAGCTGTTCGACGAGGTTTTGTTTGTCCGCAGGGGAAAGCTTAGCGGATAACAAACTGGCTAGTTTTTTTGAGTTTTTAAAGTCATATTGCGCCGCTAATGTTAGCCAACTGATGACCATGTTTTTGTCTTGTTCAACGCCTAAACCCTGGTTGTATATCACGCCAAGAGTATGCAACGCTCTGGCATTGCCGGCCTGCGCCGCCGCTTTATATTCGGTAATGGCACTTTGATAATCACCGGATTCAAAGGCAATATCAGCGAGTTTTATGTTGGCATCAACTGGACCGGTCGCTACGATAAGTAAGGACACGAATAAAGTCTGAAATTTGGATAGCGTCATGAGTGTCCTAAGGACGGTAGTTTTGTTATCTGTTTAAAACAAATTACAACGGAAGAACCATAATTTAATATTGAGAATTGATAAATAATTTCTATTTTGGTTGGATCTAAATGTTTAACCAAAGAAGTTAGATTTTTGTTTTTTTAACTTTCTATCAACTCAAAACTAAGCGTGTCGTTGTTAATGTAAACGTAAAGTTAGTGGTGTAGTATTGTTGTGTAACCCAGCAAAGAATACATCCAAGGGCTCTGATTTTATGCGTTTTTTCTACTTAATATTTGTTTTTTTATTACTCGCTTTGCTCAGTGCATGTGGCACAGGTCAACACTTTAAAAATATCGAACAAGGGACAAGCCCAATCAATACATCAACACCGATTACATTAAAAGTGGCCACATTTAATGTCAGCATGGAAGCCACTAATTATGTAGAAAACAACCAAAAAGCCATGTCGAATGCAGCGTTGCGAACAGCCCTTAAGTCTGGAGAACACCCACAGATAAAAAATATTGCTGAAATCGTGCAACGTGTTGCGCCCGATATAATACTGCTTAACGAATTTGATTACATTGCTGACAAGCAACAGGGCATTACGTTATTTAAACAAAAATACCTAGAAGTTAGCCAGCGAGGTCAGCAATCTATCAGTTACCCCTTTGTCTATCTGGCCCCGGTTAATACCGGTATGAAAACGCCTTTCCATCAGGATAAAAAAAGTCGTTTGAGTCATTTTGGGTTTGGCAAGTACGAAGGTCAATATGGCATGGTTTTATTGTCAAAGTATCCAATTGGCCCCACTGAAGTCAGGACATTTCAGCATTTTCTTTGGAAAGATATGCCAAACCATTTGATGCCTAAAGAGACGGACGGTAATCATTGGTATCGTAAAAATGAAGTTGAGTTAATGCGTTTGTCGTCAAAGTCTCACTGGGATATTCCGGTAATGGTTTGTGGAGAAACCATTCGGGTTTTAGCCAGTCATCCGACGCCTCCTGTATTTGACGGACCAGAGGATAGGAATGGCCGCCGTAACCATGACGAACTGCGTTTTTGGGCAGATTACATTAACAATAGCAGCACAAGTTATCATTATGATGATAATGGCACTAAAGGGGGGATTCCGGATAATTCTCCATTTGTTATTTTAGGGGACTTAAACGCAAGCCCAGTAGAAGGGGATGCATTTCCTGGCGCCATCTCGCAATTGCTAACGCATCCAAAAGTAAACAGTAAAATAATCCCAGAGTCAGAAGGGGGCGTGCTAAATCGCAATGCCAGCGAGTTCGCTGCAAATCATACAGCATCATGGGGGATAAGAGCTGATTACGTTTTGCCTTCCATTGATTTTAATGTGATGTCTAGTGGCGTATTCTGGCCAAAGCCGCAAAGCCCGTTATCGCGCCTAGTTTCGACTCGGGAAGCCTCTTCAGATCATAGATTGGTTTGGGTGACGCTGCAATTACCAGTCAAGACCAATGACTGTATAAGTAAAGATTAGAGCGTAGTTACTTGAACGAACATACTAAATTCATCGTTAAATAGGATATTTATGATTTCTCGTCGCCATTTTATGTTTGGTATCGCCGGCACAGCTTTTGCCGGACTAAGTTTAAGCTTGCTTGGCCGTAAGGTGAGCGCGCAAGTTACCAATCCTCCTCTCCCAACTTATTCTGGGTATGGCCCGTTACTTACTGATCCTAATCGACTTTTAGATTTACCAGAAGGCTTTAGTTATCAAGTGGTTTCACAGTTCGAAGATCGAATGAGTGATGGCTTGCCTGTACCTGATCGAGCCGATGGAATGGGGTGCTTTAAACTTGATGACGATCGGGTGGTATTAATCCGAAACCATGAACTGCATCCAAAACATTTCGACGATTTACCTGAAAAATCCAAAACCTACACCTCAGACAAAGCATACGATAGTTTTAGTAACGGAATCGCTTTGCCAGGAGGGACAAGTAATTTAATTTATAATCTTAAAACTCAAAAGCTAGAACAGGAGTTTTTGAGTTTAATTGGCACAATTCGAAATTGTTCAGGCGGCATTACTCCTTGGGGTACTTGGTTATCATGCGAAGAGTCTGTCGCAAAGGCTGGGGACGATATTACACGCGACCATGGTTACATTTTTGAAATCTCGGCTAACGCTACGGGCTTGGTAGAACCTAAACCGTTAAAAGAAATGGGACGTTTTAATCATGAAGCGGCTGCAGTCGACCCTCAAACTGGAATTGTTTATCTAACAGAGGACAGGGGGGACAGTTTGTTTTATCGCTTTATACCTAACGCACCTGGCCAGTTGGATAAAGGTGGTCAGTTACAAGCAATGGTTGTCATGCACTTGCCTAAATTTGATAGCCGTAATTGGTCTAATTTAACTATGCCAATAGAGAAGTGGTTTGATGTTGAATGGATTAATATAAACAACCCAGAGGCACCTGAAGACGACTTGCGAATCCAAGGTTATGACAAAGGTGCAGCAGTCTTTGCAAGAGGTGAAGGTATACATTGGGGAGATCACGAATTGTATTTTTGCTGTACAAATGGTGGCTCACAAAAACTGGGGCAAATTATGCGTTATCAACCTTCAGTGCATGAAGGAACTAAGGATGAAGCCAAAAGCCCTGGGCAAATTCAATTGTTTCTAGAGAGCACAGATGAGTCATTATATAATTTTGGTGACAATCTAACGGTGGCGCCAAATGGCCACTTAATCGTTTGTGAAGATCAATATACGGCAATAACGAGTAATCATTTACGCGGCGTTACACCAGACGGCAAAGTATATGACGTTGCGCGTATTCGAGTGCAAACTGAACCTGCAGGCGCTTGTTTTTCACCCGATGGCAGCACTTTGTTTGTTAATCTGTATTCACCGACACGAACTTTGGCAATAACCGGCCCTTGGCAGGCGTTTAAAACGAGTTGATTTTATCCTAGTGAATATTGCTATGGGTAGTCTTTTTCGGCTAATTAAAACTGCACTGCTCGAATGTACGGCTGGATTCAAATCTAAACATCAATCAATAAATTTAATTGCGTTATTTAAGCAACTCTAAATCCAATTGTGTTAGATAACATTACGCCTTTAGAGTTAGTTAAATTGTAAACGAGTAGCCGTAACGAGCGACTGCGCTAAAGCTTGCCTTCAAAGTGTATTACACATTAGAGACGAGAATGACAACGTCGGATTATTAATTAGATAGACGAAAATCCAAATGATGGACCATATCGATACGTTTATCCGTTACAACTTATGCAAATTGCTTCGCCCAGAAATACGTTGCAACTAGGGGGGAAGAGATCATTCTTCAGTTGTTCTTTAGGTTGCTATTGAACCTCAGGTAGTGGCAGGTGTGCAGGTGGTGGTAGTTCTGGCGGCAGTTAACCTTGATACTCAACTTAATGGCTTAATTGGCCGCTAAAAAAAATCCAGCCCTAAGGGCTGGATTTTATTGATGGTTAGATTAGAAACGGTAGGTTAAAGAAGCTTTAATCGTACGTCCTAACAATGGACGTGCAACGCCCGTGTAGTCACCATTTGAGAAAGACAAGCCACTTAGTATTGGTGAACCTTCTGTAAATGAGTCAGCATCATTTAGGTTTGCAATGTGAATTTGTAGATCCATTTGCTCAGAAAATTCGTAGATACCACCTAAGTTCATTTGATAATAGGCTGGATATACAGTCACGTTAGTACTGTCATCAGTCGCAAAACGTTCTGAGTAATACATGAACTGGCTGTAGATCGATAATGGGATAGATTCAAAATCATATGATGGTCTGAAATTAACCAACAATTCAGATTGACGTCTTGGTCGTCTGCCTTCGGTTGTTGAAACATCGTATTGACGTTCGTCAAATACACCATCGCCATTTGTATCAACTTCTACGATCCCGTTTCTGATCTCATTATCTTGACTCAGTTGCGGATCTTGCCAAACGATACTGCCTTGTAAAGTCAAACCTTCCAGCGCTTCTGGAGAATAGGACGCTTCTAACTCTATCCCTATATTATCTAAGCTTCGGCGGAATACATCGCGTACCTTAGGGCAATTTGCTGGCGCAGGGATTGCCGTACAGGCGATACCATTACCAGTAGCACTAAGATCATCTAGCGTTGGACCTAGGTTTTCTTTTGCCGCAAAGTCGATGTAAAAGGCCGTTAAACTCACTGAGTTGACGGAATCTGCATAACGCAAACCACCTTCAACTTGTTTGATGTTTTCGACTTGATCACCACGTGCAACTTCGCCTGTTGTTGGATTTGTTGCAGGACCACCAAAGATATAATCTTCAAAACCTGGTAAACGGAACGAGTCGGCAATGCTTAAGTACGTGGTGAAGTTTTCGTTGATGCGGTAGTTTGCACCAATTGTCCAACCTATATCATCGTAACTTTCAGATGCAAAACGTGGGGTACCGTCAGGCACATTAACAAAGTTATCTGCCAAGGTATCGCTAGTTGAACCGACAACGACATCTGCTGGGGTAAAGTCATTGGAACTGTTACCAGGGTCAAATGAATTGGTTGTTAATCGATCTACATCCAATTCTTGCCAACGAACACCAAGGTCGATTAATAAATCACCGTCTAAGAGCGTCATATGATCCAAAGCGTAAAACGCATTGGTTCGCATAGTGGCGTCCGCGCCAAGACCAAATATCGCAGGTTGATCTAAACCACCGCGAGTTATCGATGGACCAACTTGCTGCTCATTATTATCGACGGCGTATAAGTCAACTAGACGAGCACTTTCACCAATGTCACTCCAACCACTGGCAAATACAGAATAAACATCGTAGGTGTAATGACTGGTGTAATAACCAAACGTTAATTCGTGAGAATTGTCACCGACTTCAAATTCTTTAGAAAGTTTAAAGTCAGCGATATTACTTGTCGCATCAACCTTGCCATAGACTGGAATGTTGTGTGCCAAAATGCTCGGCGCCTCTTCAGCACCAGTTAAATCGGTACCAGTCACGGTGTCAGAATAATAGGCTTTTACCCCAACAGCGTCGCTATAGGCATCTCCTAATACGCCAGTAAAACCTTGGATCCGGTTAAATTGATCATTGGTTAATCGAGATGTTTCAGCCGGTGGATCGTTAAATAAAGAGTAGAATCCATTGGAACCGGTTGTGGAACGAATCGAGGAAACAAAGCGCCAATCATTTTGTAAATCTTTGGAGATTTCAAGAGACAAAATATCAAATTTAGGGTTTATACCATTAGTAATGTCGAGTGGCAGTTGAGAGCCGTCGCTATTGTATAATTGATAAAAACTGGTTTGGTGTGACAATACCGTCCCATCTTGAAAATTAACGCCTAAACTGTTTACATCATTTGGATTAATTTCAAACGGATTGCTTTGAGTGCCTGGCTCACGATTACTCTCTACTGAGTAAGGAATGTTTTGATAAAAATTGGTTTTATCGTTAATGCTGTGGGCTTGTAATTTAATTTGGGTTGTACCGTCATCGCTGGTATAAACTAAATTCCCTCGGATTTGACCACCAGAATTACCGGTATAACCCGGATCACGGATACCATCTGCAACGCGATAAAAACCACCAACGGCAAACGTTAAGTTTTTATTAATTGGACCGGACACAAAAAATTCGTTACGAACGTGGCCCCAATCGCCAACTTCTAACTTATAAGCGCCTTCAAACTCTTGACCACCAGTACGGGTAATATAGTTAACGGCTGCACCCAAAGCATTTGAATATAAAATGGCGCCAGGGCCACCCTTAACGGCTTCTACAGTTACCGTCATTAAGTCAGGTTTTATGAACACGTCATTATTCATAAATGGAGCTTCAGGCTCTTCATATGCTGGCAAACCATCAATTAAATTCGGAACATAACGATAACCACCAGCTTGTGGCAAACCTCGGACTAACACGTTGTTGTGGGACTCACCTGCTGTGCCACCTTCTGGAAAAAAGCCAGGAATGTTACCGAGTAAGTCGGCGGCGCCATGAGGCGCTAACTTTTTAATGTCTTCTTCACTAATCGTGTTGATGGAAAAAGTCGCTTCCATTTTATGGGTGTTTTTTGTAACACCTGTGGATACGGTGATGACTTCGATTTCCTCATCTTTTTCTTTGTTCACATTTTCAGCAAATACATACCCTGATTGAGAGAGCAAAGTTAAAGAAATTATTCTGCTAAGTGTTTTTAATTTCATGTGTGTGTTCCGTTGATCAAGTTTTATTTTATAATTTTAGACTAAATGTACATCGATGGACATTGTGAGTCAAAAAAATTCGATGCTAACAAACATTGTATGTTCATCGCATCGGATCGTGATTGCTCTATTTGGCTATCGATGGACATTATGACACTTTTTATACAGTAGTTGTCAATAGTATTTTTAAAAAAAGACAAAAAAAGATGGTTTAATGCGCAGTTAGACATTAGGTATTGAATTTTAAATCTTTGTATCTTGTTGTAAATAATAAGAATTGTTTTTGTTGGTAAGGCGGTTGGAGCCATCGGCGAATTTATAAAGTGAGAGTGGCGAACAACAATTTTGTCGCCACTCAGATGACACTGGAAAAGATTAAGCTGGCTGCTCGCTTAATTGCTTTTCGTTATTTTTTTTGTCATCGGTTAAAATAACCCAAGAGACAATGGTGAAAAAGACCACCACACTGCCGAGTATTTTATAAGATAAGGTAAAGCCTATTGCGTCATACATCATTCCCGCGACCACAGACAAGATACTGGCAAATACTTGAGTGGAGAATAAAAAACCCACCAAATAGAGTGTTGAGGATAACCTTGCATCAAAAGTCGCAGAGATATATTTAAAAATGGCTATCAACATTATCGGTAATTCGGCGGCGTGCAAAAGCTTCATTGCCGATATTGAAATGGGATCCCAAGCGTAGCCTGACCCTATCATTCGTACGGCCATAATGGCACCGGCTAATACAAGGCCGTTTTTAGCGCCAATTCGATTCACGATAAACGGGGCAATAAACATGCCTCCGGCTTCTAAAAATACTTGAAAAGAGTTTAAGTATCCAAACATCGCGTTGCCTTCAGCTTGGCTCGGAAATAAAGAGGCAAAATAGACTGGAAATTGCTGGTCATATACGGAATATACGCAGGTTACCCCCATTACATAGGTAGCAAATGCCCAGAATCGTTTCATTTTTAACAACCCAAAAGCATCTTGGATATTTAATGCCGACGCTTTATCGTCAATGAGATTTTCATCTTCGGCTTTTTCCGTGGGCTTAACCAAGGTTACGGAAACTAAGAAGATAATCGCACAACAAGATGCCAACCAGAAGTTAATATTAGGGTCTATATTAAACAGGGCACCTGCAAAAAATGTGGCGGTTGCCCAACCTATCGATCCCCACATTCGAGCTTTACCAAATTCGAACCCAGAAATCCGACTGACACGTTCGATAAAGGTTTCGGTCGCACCGACTCCGGCGGAAAAGGATAAACTGAAAAAGATGCCGCCAAGTATGACGCCTAAATAAAAATTAGAGGCCAAAAGAGGCGCATAGACATAAATAAAAAATGGTCCGCTGGCGATGAGTAAAACACCAACCCATTGCAACAGATATTTTTTTAGCCCGAGTTTATCTTGAATAAAGCCATAAAAGGGCATGATGAATAATGCGGCCACGGCATTGAGGCTAAATATAATCCCCATATTTTCGCCATTTAATCCCGCGGCTTGATTGAGCCATATAGGAAATAATGAGAATGAAAATGACCAAGTTAAGAAGAAGGAAAAGAGTGCTAAGCTTAATAGCCAATAATTTCTATCTGAGTTTTTAAACATGTTGCTTCCTATTATTGGCCATTTGACGCTCAGAGCAGTGTAGCTACTGATCCTCTATCGACAAACTGACCGCTGATTTTATGAATTTTTGCTTGTTTAATTTTGGCGATTGCCAATTTTGCTGCCTCTTGTCCCATGGCAAAATATGGCAAGCTCACCGTGCTTAATTTGGGTAATAGATTTTCTGAAATTAGGCGATAATTATCGTAACCGACGATGGAGATCTGTTGTGGGATCTGATACCCCATCACGCCACGTACTAACATATAAGTTCGCATTGCCATTTTATCGTTACCACACATTAGAGCGGAAGGCGGGTTTGGCAAGGAGAGTAAGTCTTTAAGTACTTGCTCTAGTTGTGCAAACTCGTCAGACTCATTTTCAATAACTCCTATCCGAATAAGGGTAGGGTCGTATGCGATTTGGTGATCGGATAAAGCCTGTTTATAACCTTGGTGACGTAATTGGGAGGCCTTCATATCTTCAAAAAGTCGAAGTTCTGCGATCCGGGTGTGCCCTTTATTAATGAGGTGGACGGCCGCGTCATATCCACCTTGGTAGTCATCAGGGATAATCGTCGGGTGTAACGTTTGTTGTTCAAAACAGTTGACCAAAATAAGTGGCGTATTTTTGAAGGCCTGCTCTATTTTCACTTCTTTGTGGAAAACTGTCGCTAATATGATGGCCTGTGAGCGGTGACGTTTAAAGTCGTCAACCAACCGCTCAAAGTTTTCCGGCTTACCTGCCATTTCGCCAATTAATAATTGTTTACCATGTTGGTCACAAATGTTTTGGATCCCGGCGACGATTTCATAGGAGTCTGGTGTTGTCGTCAAATTGTCGGTAATTAAACTTACGATCCCAGCTTCGACTCCACGTAGCGCTTGAGCAGCCGCAGAAGGTGCATAGTCTAGCTCCTTCATTGCATTGGTTACTTTTTCTTTGGTCTTGGCACTCACCCCTTCAAATCCGCCTAAGATCCGAGAGACAGTCTTTATCGACACATTGGCTTTTTCTGCTACGTCTTTAATTGAAGTCATAAAAATTCTTTTGTTTATCAGTATATGAGTACTGATTATCTACTTCCTAATCTGTTACGACAATTTAAATTTTGGATTAATTCTTGACAAAGGCTAGCATTGTAAAATTATAATGTCCATCGTTAGTCAAAAATAGTTTCACACCATTAGGTCAAATGAGAGGAAAAGTTTTACCGCTAAAATGCGTGCATTTAGTGCGGTGAAAATGAGAATTTTTATGAAAAACACTGAAGAAAAACAATTCACTGAACAGTGGCGACCACTGAACCATTTTACGCCACAAGAAAATTGGATGAATGATCCTAATGGCTTAGTGTATTACGACGGGCTCTATCATTTATTTTACCAGCACAACCCTAAGGCACATGTATGGGGCAATATGAGTTGGGGTCATGCTGTGTCGACTGACTTGTTGAATTGGCAGGAAAAACCCGTTGCTTTGTTACCAGATGTCAACGAAAACAAACAAGGATTAGGTTACATCTTTTCCGGTAGCGTGGTGGTCGATTGGAATAATACGTCGGGATTTCAGCAAGGTGAACATCCTCCATTAGTTGCGATTTTCACTCATCATTCTGAACAAGCGGTTCAGTGCCAAAGTATCGCTTACAGTAATGACGCAGGTGAGACTTGGACTAAATTTGAAGGTAACCCCGTTATCGAAAATCCAGGTATTAGAGACTTCAGGGATCCAAAAGTGTTTTGGCATCAAGACTCAAAACAATGGGTCATGGTATTGGCGGCTGGCCAAGTTGTGAAACTGTTTGGTTCGACGGATTTAAAATCGTGGCAGTTTTTATCTGATTTTGGTGAAGATGTAGGAAGCCATGCTGGAGAATGGGAATGCCCCGACCTGTTTCAATTGACTACCGAAGATGGTGAGACAAAATGGGTATTGATCGTCAGCATCAACCCCGGTGGACCTAATGGCGGTTGTGGCACGCAATACTTTGTTGGCGAATTTAACGGCAACAGATTTGAGACGGATCACGATAATGTGAAATGGTTCGACTACGGACCGGATAATTATGCCGGCGTAACGTTTGACGGCCTACAGCGAGTCGATGGTCGACGGATCATGATCGGTTGGATGTCAAATTGGACCTATGCCGGAGATTTACCGACCTACCCGTGGAGCGGTGCTATGGCGTTACCAAGAGAGTTAACCCTTCTTAGCACATCAAATGGACATTTGCTTGCCAATAATCCGGTGAACGAATATCAAAATTCGATGGTAGAGGTCACCCGGAATAAAAGCACCCAGGCGATTTCGGCGTACCTTCCACAAGAGTCTGTCGTCAATATTGAGTTTAACGTATCGACTAGTGCGCCGAGCAAAACAACTTGGGAGTTAACTAACGTCGATGGCGAAAAAGTGATCATCAAATACAACCCATTGCGCAAGCTACTGACAGTCGATCGTCGAAATGCCGGTTTTGACATTAAAATTTGGACGATGCCAATAATTGAGGCGCCGGTATTGCCGCACAACGATCAAATATCGGGGCAAATGATTTTAGACAAATCTTCGTTAGAAATATTTTGGGGAGATGGTACCACGTCTGTTACCGCATTACTGTTCCCGTCTAGTCCTTTTGATACGCTCGTTATGCAGTCGCAATGTGACTCTGAGAAGTCGATTATCATTAGCAAAGTAGGGCAAAAATGATGAGGAATAAAGTTGCGATATTTGGTGAAGCGCTTTTTGATTTATTGCAACAATCTAATGGTGATTATCGTCCATTTGTTGGAGGGTCACCGTTTAATGTTGCTCGGAGTTTTGCGAAGCAAGGTTTAGATTGTTGTTATTTGTCGCGCATCGGAAATGACGCTTTAGGAAGTCAAATTATGCATGCGGCGCAACTAGATGGGATCCAGCTCCCGGAAAATAATCGTTCGGACAAACCCACCTCTTTAGCGCTGGTTTATAAAGATGCGAATGGGCAACCGAGCTATCAACTTTACCGTAAATCTGTTGCTGATCTGGATATGACCGCAGAGCAATTGTTAGCGATTATACCAGCGGACGTTGAGGTATTTCATACAGGATCACTGGCCTTGGTTCCAGAGATGATAGATGTGTTAACGCCAGTTTTAATTAAATTGAAAAATCGCGGGGTGAAGATCAGCATCGACATTAATGTACGACTAGGGGTTGAATTAGATCATAGCCAATATGTCGGAGCGATATGGCAGTTTATTGCGTTAGCTGACATCGTGAAAGTCAGTGATGAAGATCTACATCTGATGGGTCTGCAAGATGATCCCATATATCATGCCGCTGAATTGTTAAGTGTGATGAACGACGGTATTGTCGCGTTAACATTGGGTGAACAGGGGGCATTTATCATCACCGATGGGTTAACGGTGCAACAAGACATCATTCCAACCCGTTCTTTTGGTGATGCTGTAGGGGCAGGCGATACGTTTTTTTCTGCATTAATTTCTGAGTTGCTACGTAACAACGCACTGCATCGTTTTGCCGAAAAAGAACAACTGCAACAGGGCTTGTTATTTGGCGCTATGGCTGCGTCGTTAAACGTCAGTGAAATCGGCTGCCACCCGCCATCACAACAGCAAGTATTAAACGCATTAGCCCTTCTTTAGGTATGGATATAGGTATTATGATGACTACAACGCTTCGATTTTTTGCCAATTTATTGGCACTGCATGTATTTCTCGCAGTAATTTTTTTTAGTGAAAGAGCGCTTGCCAACAGCGTATTACTGACGGAAAACTTTGACAATTTAGCAAAAAGTAACGTTAAGTTATTCACTCAATTTGAGCAACCAGATAGCGTCGCGGGGGTAACAGGCAGGGCATGGCGTACTGACGGTTTTTCCAGTTGGGGCGAAGCTTCAGTCTCACTTCAGGGAGTAAATAGTTTTACATTTTCCACTTGGGTTGCGCTTGAAAGTTATCCTTCTGATTTGGAAGTGACCGCAGATAAATTAACGCCATCTGCGATAGTAAATCAACGTATCGGTGATTTAGGGTTTGAAGTTTACCTCGATACGTTTGGTCGCTGGGGGTTATGGCTTGCGACCAGTAAAGGACCGGTGAACATAAAGGCAACAGAGCCGTTCCCACTTTATCAATGGAATCATTTGGCGTTTTCATTAAACGACAAGACTAAGACGGTAAGTCTTTACCTAAATGACACGTTACTTGGTAAAGCTCAAATGCCTTCTTTCGGTCAATTTACGCCAGCCAATACACCACTTTTGTTGGCCAAAAGTCATCAAGAAGTCGAGTTATTAAACTTTACCATTAATCGCATTAATGGCGCCTTTGACAACATATTGTTGACCACTGAAGTATTTTCGCTAGAGAAGATAACTCAAATGTATCTCACAGCCGATTTGAGTGTTGTTGACGCAGAAAATGCTTTGTCAGTACCATCATCTCGATTTGCTCTAGATCATTTAAGACCACGTTACCACCCTATGCCGCCAGCAAATTGGACCAATGAACCCCACGGTTTAGTCCGGAAAAATGAATTGTGGCACATGTTTTATCAACGGACGCCAAATGGCCCCTTTAAGACTCAGATGCACTGGGGACACATGGTGAGTGATGATTTGGTAACTTGGACGGACTACCCCGACGCTCTAAGGCCTGAGATAAACCAAGCTGGATTTGGTTATGACATGAAAGGTATTTGGTCTGGAGATGTCGTCGTTGACGGTGAGCAGGCATATGCATTTTACACCAGTGTTAACCATTCGGATCGTTTAACATCCGCCAACCCTGGTGTATCCGTGGCCATGAGTCTAGATCCCAATTTAATTGAATGGCAAAAAGTTGGGCCCATTATCAATACGCAACATGTCGAAGACTTTCGTGACCCTTACCTTTGGCAGGAAAATGGTAACTGGCATATGCTCATTGGCGCAGCCTACAAAAATTATGGTGGATTAGATTATTACATCGCGGATAAGTTGGGGCCTAACGTCAAATGGCAGCACCAAAGCAACTTTAGCAGTTTGCCATACCAAATGATGGATATCGGCTCGATCATTTGGGAAATGCCTGTATTTGAGGCGCTAACCGAAGATGTGTACGTGTTAGTTGTGAACCCAATTGGCGGCACAATTGAAAAGTATGGTGACCCGGCGACACGAGGTGTCTATTGGACAGGGACTTGGAAAAACGGTCAATTTCAACCTCATTATGCCAAGCCTAAAATGTTAGATGTTATCGTTGGTCATCTATCGCCAACGGTTGCTCGTGGTGAAGATGGCGCTATTAGAGCGATAGGCATTGTCGATGAACGACGCACTGCCCAAGCGCAAGAAAACGCAGGGTGGACACATACGTTTAGTTTTCCACGTCGCTGGTTTTTGAGTCAGAACCGACTGGCATTGGGGCAGGCTCCAGCACCTGAGTTAGTTCAGTTACGTGATAAGTTGCAGTTTAATCTACAAAAGGTCTTGATCTCGCCAGAGCCGATTTTTGTGTCATCAGAACTAAAAGCTTACGAGCTCTATATTAAAGGCCAGGCGTTGAGTGACAACAGCTTGAAAATCGACGTATTGAGCAGTAGCGATGGCACAGAACAAACATCCATTGTGATTGATGGGGAAACGGGTAAAGTCACATTGGATAAAAGTCGTTCTAGTTTAGCTGGTGAAGACGAAGGGCCTCAGATCTTAACGGGACATTATTCTAAACAAGATTTTGGCACAATTGAGTCCGTACGAGTTTTTGTTGATGGGTCTGTCGTAGACGTGTTTATTAATGACGCGGCCGCTTTTTCGGTTCGAAGTTATCCTTCAAAACGAGATAGTGATTTAGTCAAAGTGTCGTCAACGTCAACATTCAGTTTAGAAAACCTGAAATTATGGTCTTTCCAACCAGATGTTCGGAAATTGTCGATCACTGGAAAAAATAAGTAGATGTGCCACTTAATCGAATAGCCGCTTAATGCCGTTCGACTTGTTGAGTAGGTCAATGTGCTCTGCAAGCTAGGTTAGAACGGCGATGTTTTCGACGGCTATAAACGACAGGTAATCGTTCTTGTGCGCGCTTAGGCAACCCAACTAGACTTTAGAGTAATTATCTAGTTGCAACTATCAACGGAAAGTCCGATGTTGACCAAAGTGCCACCGCAGCACTTGCAGACGATCTTTGTTTGACGCTTACCAATATGAAGGTGATTATAGCGGGTGGGATGTTTTAGTGCATGTTGCAAATAGTGCCTATGATATTGTAGGTGATACTCAAGCAAAGAATGCCTTACTTGCTAACTGGACGACACATCAGGATTATGCTCAGAGAGTTGATAACTTAGCTGCTGGGTTAGTGTCTGCGGTTACAAATAGAAATGTACACTTTTTTATAGTAGTTTAGAAAGCCATCTAATTGCGATGACACCCAAAACGAAAAGAACAAAAACGAGTGGCACATTGAATAACCACGTAATTCTAATTTACTATGGGTATCCACACCGCCACGAATGTGACCATCCGTTTTACCTGGTCAGACAAAAATTCTGAAATGATTTTACTATTCACTTTGGCATCTTGTTGAAAAATAATTGTGTCGTTTTCAGCCTAAAATTACTTACATTTAAATCACTGTTTAAGTGGACGTTAAGTGGGCGGCAAATTCAGAGATGCTCTGAAAGCCTTTAAAATTGGTCGGACTGGCCAGATTCGAACTGGCGACCCCTGACACCCCATGACGGGGAAACAACCAAATGGTTTTGTGTACCCCACTATGCACCCTGGTGTTAGCTTTAATGATTTCGGTGCGTGTGAGTTTTATTTGAAGATGTGTTGGAAGTCTTTGTTTTAGGTGGTCCCCAAGGTGCCGATGAAAACTAAAACCTTGAACGCCGAATTGTTCAAGGCGGAGCACATTTCTGTTCCGTAGGCTTCTCGATTACTAGCCAAAGACTAGCCGAGCTTGCGCAATAGAACGGAAAATGCATTCCTGGGTAAGTATTATCGGCTCAGGGATATGAGTTTTCTGTCAAACACCCCAGGCAACCAAAACAAACAATAAACCAGTATTTCCATAATGCCCAATAACAATATCGAACATTGTAGAGAGAATTTATTGCGTCGCGGAATATAACAGGATTAGAAAGCGCTGCAACGGAAAATAGAGAAATAAAATTCAACTGGCCATTTATTTTTCAAGATGACGTTTTATTGCCCGTTATTTACACGAAAAAACAACATTCACAGCAATCTACTTCTTTAAATTCAAAATCTGTTTTACACTTAAAGTATTAAATTTTTTGGAAGATAATATGAAACATCAGGAATTAATGAGCGTAATAAACGAACACGATTTCACAGCGACAGCGAGTGAGCTACACGGTTTAATTACCGGGTTAATCGCTGGTGGCATGTTTAAAGGTTCGGAAGATTATTTAGCCCATTTAGCCGACTTGTTTAACAATGGTATGGCTATCAAAGGCTCATTAAAAAAGTCTAGCGAAGAATTAACTCAGTCAATATTTAGTCAATTGGCCTCGGAAGATATGTCGTTTGAACTTATGTTACTTGACGATGATGAGGTTTTGTCAGAGCAAGCCGAAGAGCTAATTAACTGGGTTCAATATTTTTTAGTGGGTTTTGGTCTGAATCAACGTGATTTAAAAATGGCATCCAATGACGTACGTGAAATTATTGAAGACTTTACTAACATCACGCGCATGGATCCAAATTTAGATGATACAAACGAAAGTCAGGGCGACTATTACGAAGTGGTGGAGTTTATTCGCATATCGGCTGTGTTAATCCATCAGGAGTTTGGTAAGCCACTACAAGACGACGCAGAGCCTAAAAAGACCCTTCACTAATTATTTACGAGTTAATAAAACGTTATGATACCAAACAGTGAGTTTGTCACCCGCCGCAATCGTCTGTTAGCCCAAATGGCGCCAAACAGCGTTGCCATAATACCCGCCGCCAATGAACTAACGCGCAGTAACGATACCGAGTTTCCGTTTAGACAAAATAGTGATTTTCAATACCTCACTAATTTTCCAGAACCCGATGCGTGGCTTGTTTTAGAAAAGTCTTTGGATACAACAAGTTCAACACTGGTTTGCCGGGTTAAAGACAAAGTTGCTGAAATTTGGCAGGGCCGTCGTATTGGTGCAGAAGTAGCCAAGCAACAATTTGAATTTGACGAAACGTTTGATGAATCAAAACTCCACAGTGTGTTATTTACCGCTATTAACAATACCACTATCTTGTATTGGCCACAGGGTGAATCTGAAGCAAACGACAAACGTATTTTTGATTTGTTAAACGAACTTCGAACAGGGCCTAAAAAAGGCTGGAATGCGCCAACGCAAATATCCGATCCGCGACCACTTATTCACGAGATGCGTTTGTTTAAGTCGGCTGATGAAATTACCGTTATGAAACGGGCCGGCGTAATATCTTCTACCGCCCATAAACGCGCCATGTTGTTTGCGGCAAACCTGCATAAGTTAAAGCAACCGGTAACTGAGTTTCAACTCGAAGCAGAAATTCATCACGAATTTGCGATGTCTGGTGCCAAACACCCAGCCTACGGCACAATTGTTGGTGGTGGCGAAAATGCCTGTATCTTACACTACACTGAAAACCAAGATGTGATTGAGTCTGGGTCATTAGTCTTAATAGACGCCGGTTGTGAATTACAGGGGTACGCTGCTGACATTACTCGTACCTTCCCAGTATCGGGTAAATTCTCACCAGAACAAAAAGCGCTGTATCAATTAGTATTAAATACTCAGGTTGAAGTCATTAATAACATCAAACCAGGTACGACACTAAAAGCGTTAACCGAATTATCGGTTCGACTTATTACCCAAGGGTTGGTTGAGTTAAATATCTTAGAAGGCGATGTTACGCAACTAATTTCACAAAACGCCCACCGAGCTTTCTATATGCATGGATTGGCTCATTGGCTCGGCCTGGATGTACACGATGTTGGAGACTATAACCAAGCTGGTGCTCAACGTCCGTTGCAGGCAGGCATGGTATTTACGGTTGAACCAGGCATTTATATCGATTCGGAAGCTAATTGTGATCCAAAATGGCACGGCATCGGTATACGTATAGAAGATAATATTTTGATCACCGAAACCGGTTATGAAAACTTAACGATTACCGCTCCAAAATCTGTTGAAGAGATCGAAGCGTTAATGCAATAAGATTACTTTTATTGATGTGCTGTGAGATTAAGCATTTTTCGTTTATCTCACCACTCAATAAATTGATGATGCAAAGTTGTTTTTTTGAATACGAACGGACTAATTGCAAATCGTGACAAGGTTATAGAAACCGAAAACAAATTTAACGCCGACGGACAAAGTTGAAATAAAACCGATGACAGAAAATGGATCAAACCCTCAAATATTCGATGTTGTTATTTCTGGCGGTGGACTGTCGGGATTGCTAACTGCAATTGGTTTGAGGCAGGAGTCGCCGGAATTAAACATTGCGATAGTTGACCCAAACGCAACAACTAAACCACAATTTGGTTTAGAAGCGCAGCAAACCGAACCTCAATTAAACTTTACAAACAACTTTGATGGTCGTTGCATCGCGTTATCTTACGGCTCGTTAAAGCTCTTGCAACATTGGCACGTTTGGCCAAGATTAAAACCCCACGCATGGCCAATTAAAACCATTGTTACGTCTGACAAAGGTCATATTGGTAAAACCATTTTAAAAGCCACTGATTTCCAATTATCCGCCATGGGATATGTAGCCGAAATGCGCAATATCGGACAGATATTTCAGCAAACATTGGCGCAAATGGCGGAACAAAAAATGAGTTGGTTTGTGCAAACCGAAATTAGCGCAATTTGTCATCAGGGTGACTACACCAAACTCACGTTAACCGATGGTAATGAATTGCATTCCAAGTTGTTAGTCGTGGCAGAAGGCGGTATGTCGAGCACAAAATCTTTGTTAGGCATTGAAAACGATACAGCGGATTACAGTCAAACCGCAGTTGTGGCGAATATTAAAACCCAAGGTGCAGATGGTAAAGACGGTAAGTTTGCAAAATTGCTGCGTCACCCAAACCTTGTGAGTAAAGACTTTGTTGATGCTGTTGCGTTTGAGCGTTTTACCACACATGGTCCAATAGCCCTGTTACCGATAGGTCCGCAACAATACTCTGTTGTGTGGACCGAAAGCCACGATAAAGCAGACGACATTTCAAAATTAACAGACACTGAGTTTTGCAAAGCGTTGCAGGCTGAGTTTGGTTTTGCCGCGGGTGAAATTATCGAAGCGGGCGAGCGGGCGTCTTTTCCATTGTATTGCTCTAAAGCTCAAAACTTAACTCACAATCGCGTTGTTTTGTTAGGCAATGCGGCACATACCGTTCACCCAATTGCGGGACAGGGATTTAATTTAGGATTGCGTGATATTGCGGTTTTAGTAAATGAAATTAAAGTTGCATTAGATAGTAAACAAGACATCGGTAGCTTTAGGTTATTAAATCAATATCAAAACAATCGGGTGGACGACATAAACCGGATCACAACTTTTACAGATTCATTGGTACGAATATTTGGACTGGAAGGGCGCTTGCCAGCATTTGTCCGGACTATTGGATTGATGTCCCTGCAAAAATTTGATCCCCTACAACAGTGGTTAGCATTACACTTTATGGGCAGTCAGTCGGCAAAAAATATTCCGCAACTCACGCAATTGCCTCAATTAGCTCAGTTAAAACCGTTAGTTCAAGAACAACAAACGCATGATCAAAATTAACCCAAGAACAAAAACAAGAGTAGGATTTTAGGCATGATTTCAACAGACATCGTTATCGTCGGTGGCGGAAGTGTAGGGTTAACGACAGCACTTGGCCTTGCCAATACCGGTTTTACGGTTACGGTAATAGATAACAGTGCGGCTGAAACCAAACTGTCATCGCCTGAAACGCGAGTCTCAGCGCTGTCACCCGCAAGCGAAGCCATCCTGAGGAATTTAGAAGTTTGGCAACATTTGGATTGTGCTCGACTAACACCTTATTCAGACATGGACGTTTGGGAAAAAGAATCTTTTGGGCGAATTAATTTTAATGCCGAACAAGTCTCTGAACCGCGTCTTGGGCATATTATCGAAAACGCCAATATTCGTAATGCATTAATTAATACAGCGCAACAACATCATAAAATTACTATGTTGTTTGAGACAAAATATCAAACGATTCATAACAGTGACGAACATGTATTAGTGACGTTAGAAAACGGCGCACCTATATTAGCCAAACTGCTTATTGCAGCCGATGGGGCTAATTCAAATATTCGAAAATTGCTAAAACTACCCATTACTTTTTCTGATTACGATCACCATGCAATTGTTGCCACAATTAAAACTACTGAACCACATACTCATTGTGCAAGACAGGTATTTTTGCCTGAAGGGCCATTAGCATTGCTACCACTTTATAACAGTAATTTGTGCTCTATCGTGTGGTCAACATCACCTGAAAACGCCGAGAAATTAATGGCAGACAACGATGAGCAATTTTCTCGAGCATTAACAGCCGCAACAGACAGTGTACTTGGGCCGGTTAGCTTACACAGCAAACGCCAGTCATTTCCACTTACAATGCGTTATGCTAATCAATGGCTGGATAAACGCGTGGTTTTAGTGGGCGACGCCGCACATACCATTCATCCATTAGCCGGATTAGGCATGAACCTTGGCCTATTAGATGCGGCGAGTTTGGTGCAACAACTGCAAAGCGTAGATGTGGCAAATTTACCTGAAATGACCCAACAACTACGTAGTTACGAGCGATGGCGAAAAGCGGAAGCGCAGCAGGTAATTCTTGCGATGCAGTCGTTAAAGTCGTTGTTTGAAGGCAACAATCCAATAAAAAAATTGATCCGTACAGCCGGTTTATCAATGACTAATTCGATGCCAATGGTGAAACATGAAATTATACTCAACGCTATGGGAATGAAAGGTAACCTACCGACATTAGCGGTGCCCGTAGAAATCATCTAAACCAAAATTCGGTAATGTTTCAGATAAGTATTACTAATGCTTAGACTATGGAGAATAAGTCTAAATTAGTCTATACTCTGCCGCAATTTCAATTCCCGTGTAATTTTTGTGGTTAACAAAATGAACAATTATTTTCATCATTAATCATGATGAAAGGTTCAAACTAGGTGAGAATATGAGCAATAAAACGGTTTTATTTGATAAACATGTAGAAGCAAATGCCAAAATGGTTGATTTCCACGGTTGGGAAATGCCAATCAACTACGGATCTCAAATTGAAGAGCATCATGCGGTTCGCCAAGACGCGGGTATGTTCGACGTATCTCACATGACCATTGTTGATATTAAAGGGGCAGACGCTAAATCGTTTTTACGCTATTTAGTTGCCAACGACGTTGCTAAATTAACTGTACCGGGCAAAGCCTTATACACAGGAATGTTAAATGAAGCCGGCGGCGTAATTGACGACCTTATCGTATATTACTTTGACGAAACGTTTTACCGCTTAGTTGTAAACTCAGCAACTCGTGAAAAAGACCTAGCTTGGATCAATAAACAAGCCGAAGCGTTTTCGGTCACTATCACAGAACAACCAGATTGGGCGATGATCGCTGTTCAAGGCCCAAATGCAAAAGCAAAAGTAGCCACATTATTAACTGACGAGCAAAATGCAGCCGTTGAAGGCATGAAGCCATTTTTTGGTGTTCAAGCTGGCGATTTGTTTATTGCAACAACCGGATACACAGGTGAAACTGGCTACGAAATTATGCTAGCACCAGAGATGGCCGCCAACTTATGGCAACAACTACTAGATGCTGGCGTTAAACCTTGTGGCTTAGGTGCCCGTGATACGCTTCGTTTAGAAGCGGGTATGAACCTTTACGGCTTAGATATGGACGACACTGTTTCGCCTCTTGCCGCTAACATGGCTTGGACTATCGCTTGGCAACCTGAAGACCGTAACTTTATTGGTCGTGATGCAATTACGAAAGCGAAAGAAGCGGGGACTGAGCAACTAGTTGGTTTGGTTATGGAACAAAAAGGTGTTTTACGCAGCGGCCTAAAAGTCATTTCAGAAGCAGGCGAGGGCACAATAACGTCAGGCACATTTTCACCTACGTTAGGCTATTCAATCGCTATGGCCCGTGTGCCAAGTGGTGTTGCTATCGGTGAAAGCGTACAAGTTGAAATGCGCAAAAAATTAGTTGACGTTAAAGTGGTTAAAGCAGGCTTTGTTCGTAACGGCAAATCAGTACTTTAACTTTTATCGTTTTTGTTGCTATGCCATCTTGGATTAGGCTGAGTTCTTAACTAAGAAAATAGCGACAAATAAGAGCAAAAAGAACGTCAATTAGACGTTTTATAAAGAAATTATCGTTTGCAGGTTGAAGTATAGCCGCACACCAATTATCTTTTCCAAGGTATGTGGCTAAATTTGTAAATAACTAAACTTAAATTATCTATCCTAAGGAACATAATAATGAGCAATATTCCATCGGACTTAAAATATGCTTCGTCTCACGAATGGGTTCGTAACGAAGGTGAAGGCGTTGTTACTGTAGGTATTTCAGAGCACGCACAGGAACTTTTGGGCGACATGGTATTTGTTGACTTGCCTGACGTAGGCGACGAATATGCCGCTGGTGACGATTGTGCAGTTGCAGAATCAGTTAAAGCAGCATCAGACATTTATGCTCCTGTTGCGGGCGAAATTGTTGCTGTAAATGAAGAATTAGAAGACTCTCCAGAAACAGTTAATAACGACCCATACGGTGACGGTTGGTTGTTCAAAATTAAAATGGAAGACGCTTCTGAACTAGAAGATCTTCTAGACGCAGAAGGTTACGCTCAGTCTATCGACGAAGACTAATCGTAAATGAATTAAGGCCCCGTTAACTCATCTCTATAGGAAATGTAACGGGGCTTCTTTGTTTTTGCGCTGCAGTTTTATGGGGTTGTTTAGGCAAACCATATCCTGCAACGCAAATTGTAATCGTTTAAGTCTAGGTGCTTGGTTAGGCCAGAAAACGGTTTCAATGCAAAAGTACTATTTGTCGATTTACGCACCTTTCACTTTACATGGTGTTTAAAACGCAAAGCCGATTTACAACACATACAGCAATTTTAGGAAGTCGCACTACCATGACCGAAAAAACCAGCTTACAGCAACTAGAGCAACACGACATTTTCATTCGCCGTCATATTGGTCCAAGCCAAAGTGACCAGTCAGAAATGTGTCAAGTGTTAGGCGTAAGTTCAGTGGATGAGCTAATTGACCAAACGGTCCCAGGTTCGATTCGTTTAGACAAAGATATGAACATTGGCGACGCGCAAACAGAAGAAGAGACGTTAGCGTATTTAAAACAAGTTGCTGGTGAAAACAAGGTTGCAAAATCTTATATCGGTTTAGGTTACCACCCAGTGTCGGTTCCTAACGTTATTTTACGTAACGTTATGGAAAACCCAGGATGGTATACAGCGTATACGCCTTACCAACCTGAAATTGCTCAGGGTCGTTTAGAATCGTTGTTGAACTTCCAACAAATGACTATCGACCTAACAGGCTTAGATTTAGCAAGTGCATCATTATTAGACGAAGCAACTGCAGCAGCAGAAGCGATGGGTCTAGCAAAACGTGTTTCTAAAGCCAAAAAAGCCAATAGCTTCTTTATTGCAGACGATGTTTTCCCTCAAACCATTGACGTTGTTAAAACCCGTGCAGAAATGTTTGGTTTTGACGTAATCATCGACAAAGCAGAAAAAGCCCCAGAATTAGAAATCTTCGGTGCCTTGTTCCAATACACAGGTGCAGAAGGTCAAGTAAACGATATCAAACCTTTGATTGCTGGCGTTCAAGCCAATAAAGCCGTTGCATTAATTGCAGCCGATATCATGAGCTTATTATTATTAGAAGGCCCAGGTCATTTAGGCGCAGATGCCGTATTAGGTTCTGCTCAACGATTTGGTGTTCCTATGGGTTATGGTGGCCCACACGCGGCGTTTTTCGCCACAAGCGACAAGCATAAACGTTCATTGCCTGGCCGTATCATTGGTGTGTCTAAAGACCGCCGCGGCAACAAAGCCCTACGTATGGCAATGCAAACCCGTGAACAACATATTCGTCGTGAAAAAGCCAATTCAAATATTTGTACCGCTCAAGTTTTGCTTGCCAACATGGCGGCATTTTATGCGGTATACCACGGTCCTCAAGGCCTTAAAACAATTGCAACTCGCATTAACCGTATGGCAGACATATTTGCCGCAGGTCTTACTGCTAAAGGCGTTTCACTTGTTAATGCAACTTGGTTCGACACCATCACATTTGTGGCACCAAACAAAGATGAAATTTTAGCCCGTGCTAAAGGTAAGTTAGTAAACTTCCGTACCGATCTTGAAGGCAAGTTGTCAGCAACGTTAAACGAAATCACTTCACAAGCCGATTTACTTGAGTTGTTTGATGTCGTTTTAGGCGAAGGTCACGGTTTAGATGTAAGTGTGATTGACGCACAAATTGTTGCCCAAGACGGCTCGTCTATCCCTGCTGAATATGCTCGTAAAACAGACGTATTAACGCATCCAGTATTTAATTCTTACCAAAGCGAAACAGAAATGTTGCGTTATATCCGTAAGTTAGAGGGTAAAGACTTATCGCTTAATCACTCAATGATCTCATTGGGTTCTTGTACCATGAAGCTAAACGCAACTGCGGAAATGATCCCAGTGACTTGGCCAGAATTTGGTAACTTGCACCCATTCTGTCCTGCGGACCAAGCTTTAGGTTACCGTAAGATGATTGGTGAATTGTCAGATTGGTTAATCGACGTAACCGGTTACGACAATATTTCTATGCAACCTAACTCAGGTGCACAGGGTGAATACGCCGGTTTGATTGCAATTCGTAAATATCACGAAAGCAATGGCGATCATCACCGCAACATTTGCTTAATCCCAAGCTCTGCACACGGCACTAACCCTGCATCTGCGCAAATGGCCAGCATGAAAGTGGTTGTTGTTGAATGTTTACCTGACGGTAACGTCAACATGGAAGACTTAAAAGCAAAAGCGGAATTACACGCTGATGCGCTGTCTTGCATCATGATCACGTACCCGTCAACTCACGGTGTATACGAAGAAACCATTAAAGAAGTATGTGAAATTGTTCACCAGTTTGGCGGTCAAGTTTATCTTGACGGTGCAAACATGAACGCCCAGGTTGGCTTAACTTCACCTGGCTTTATCGGTGCCGACGTTTCCCACTTAAACTTACACAAAACCTTCTGTATTCCACACGGTGGCGGCGGCCCAGGTATGGGACCAATTGGCGTTAAAGCGCATTTAGCACCATTTTTACCAAACCACGTCGTGAGCAAAGTTGAATTTTTTGGCGACAACAATGTCGACAACGTGGGAACAGAAAACGGTGCGGTTTCTGCTGCACAATATGGCTCTGCGGGCATCTTACCAATTTCATGGGCCTACATTGCCATGATGGGTAAACATGGCTTACGCCAAGCAACAGAAGTGGCTATCTTAAACGCCAACTATGTAATGGAACGATTAAGCAAACACTACCCAGTATTGTACCGCGGCCGTAATAACCGCGTAGCGCACGAATGTATTATCGACATTCGTCCACTTAAAGAAAGCTCAGGCATCACAGAAATGGACATTGCTAAACGTCTTAACGACTACGGCTTCCATGCACCAACCATGTCGTTCCCAGTTGCGGGTACGTTAATGATTGAACCAACTGAGTCAGAAGCAAAAGTAGAACTAGACCGTTTTGTTGACGCGATGATTGCCATCCGCGAAGAAATCGCGAAAGTTGAGAACGGCCAATGGACTGTCGACGACAACCCATTAGTTTTTGCACCGCACACAGCTGAAGACGTACTAGACCCAGAGTGGAACCGAGCATACGCCCGTGACTACGCCGCATTCCCATGCGCCGCGGTTAAAGAAAATAAATTCTGGCCAACGGTAACTCGAATCGACGACGTATACGGTGACCGTAACCTAATCTGCTCATGCCCTCCGCTGGATACGTACAGAGAAGATTAGTTTCTTGTTGTCGTACTCTAATAAAGTCTGTGACTTTATTTTGGTAGTTTGTGAGTCGAATATAGTTTGTGACTCATAAAGAATTGAATAAGGTGAGCTTAGTGCTCACCTTTTTTGATTATGGGGTATATGGATATAACTAATTGATTTTGTTATATTGATGAGTAATCGGCTATTGATTTAGCGACGAAATGTAAATGGAATTTGATATATGAAAAGCCAATCATTTAGTAAATCTTCTTTAGCTCGCTGTTTAATGCCTGAGGACTTTTATAATAACAGGATGCTTTCTGACGAAAAGTATAGGTCAAAGTTAATTGAAAACGCGTTAATAAAGGCAGATTCAGCATTCAAAAATGGAGCTTCATTTGATAGCTTTTATTTTACTGAAAGTGACAAAAAGAAAGGTAAGAAAACCTATTTCTCTGATGCTTTGGAGGAAAAAGTAGTATTACGTAAATGTGTTAAAAATCTTATTAGCTGTTCTAAAGTAAAACTCAAAAGTCGAAGTCAAATAGGCAAAGAAATAAGATCTTATTTGGCTGAAGGAACTGAATATAGGGTTTATAAACTCGACATCAAATCTTTTTTCGAATCTGTAAATAAACCACTCATTAAAAAATGCCTACAACAACAACCTCATTTATCAACTCACACCCAAAATATCTTGCTTGGCTATCTTTCGCACTTTCCTGACTTATTACCAAGAGGACTAGAGTTTTCCCCAATAATTGCTGAACTTATATTGAAGAACTTTGACAAAGAGATAAAAAGAGGCAATGACGTTATCTATTACTCTCGATTTGTCGATGATATTTTGTTGATCACAACCAAATCTGAGGATAAAAAAAGCTTTCTAAAGAAGATAAGGTCTACTTTGCCAGAAGGGATCACTCTCAACTACAACAAAACGAAAATAATCGATGTTGAAAATAGGAGTGCTGGCTCTAATGACCCTGTAGCCGCATTTAATTACTTGGGGTACAAGTTTGAGGTTCAGGATTATCAGATACCACCCAAACAAACAAAAGCACGTTATAGAAAGGTTATCGTTGATCTTTCTGTTTCAAAAGTAAAACAGTTCGAATCAAAGCTTTGTAAAGCCTTGGTAAATTATCGCAACACTGGCGACTTTGATTTATTAAATTCTAGAATCAAATTTTTAACAACTAACAGGGATCTGATTCAAAAATCCACAGGCAATAAGATTCCCACCGGGATTTATTACAACTACAGCTTAATTGACCCAAATAGCTGCGCTTTAAATAGATTGGATGAAAGTTTACAAAAATTTGTAATAGGTTATGACAATCTCTTTCATAAACCGGGTACGCCTGTTTTGAGTTTGAACCAAAAGCGCAGGTTGTTGCAATCTTCATTTAAGAGTGGCTTTAAGAACAGGATATATAAGAAATTTACTCCGTATTGGCTAAAGGAAATTACAAGCATATGGCTATAATTAGAAACCAAAAAATTAAACTAGATAAGAAAGATTACTTTCGAGGTTTACTTACCGATACAGCTCCTAATGATGTACCAATAATTTTTAGTAATGAAGGTTTCTACGTAAACTCCCATAGAGCTAATACTGAAAACGGTGATAGGCTCAATAAGATTGTAAGTTCAATATATGCAAACCACATCGACCCAACTTTAAATAAGCTGAACAATGAAAGTGATGCACTGCAAAAGAAGTTTAGATATTCATCTCCCTTTAAATACAAAATTATTAAAAATGAATACAGTTTACGCACGCTTTCTCTAACGCACCCTAGGACACAATTAAATTTAGCTGAGTTTTATAGAGATCACAGTCCTGAAATTAACTACCTATGTAGCAAAAGTAATTTTTCTGTTCGTGCGCCAGTCAAAGTAGGGAATTCATTTACAGTTAATAGCACTCGCAAAATTTCGTCAGAAGATTATAAGAACATTGATATCGACACCTTAGAGTCAGAGCTTTACAAAAAATCAGCATCGTCATTTTTTACCTATAAGGGTTATACCAGATTATACAAAATATATAACTCTGAGCGCTTTGTTCAACTTGAAAAGAAATACAACCAAATGTGGTTGTTAGACATTGCTAATTGTTTCGACAGCATATATACGCATTCAATTTCTTGGGCTGTTAAAGATAAGCAGTTTATTAAAGAACATGTTACCTATAGCAATCAGGTATGCCAAAAAATGGATACCATAATGCAGAGAAGTAACAACAACGAAACAAATGGGATATGTATCGGAGCCGAGTTTAGTAGGGTCTTTTCAGAAATTATTTTCCAAAAAATAGATAAAAATATAGAAGAATTTCTAGATATAAAAATGGGCTTAAAGCATGAGGTAGACTATGAAGTTATTCGTTACGTTGATGATTATATGATTTTTGCATCATCAGAAAAGGTCGCTAAATCAGTATACAAAGCTATCAGCGACTGTCTTAATGAATATAATCTATATCTTTCAGACTCCAAGACTCATAAATACTCTAGACCATTTTGCACAGAGAAATCTGCTTTGGTGGTTGGGTTAAATATGGTTTTAAACGAGCTAGAATCCTCTCTATTTGAAGTTCAATACTTCAATAAACAAAGACAATTGTTCCCCAAAAAAATCTACCGTAAGTTTGGATTCAAAAATAACTTCATTGATAAAGTTAAAAAGTTATGTATAGAAAACAAAAGTGACTACTCTTTGCCTTCAAACTTTCTAATTTCCGTGTTTAATAAAAGAATTAACGAAGTAATTTTGCATTACAGAGCCTATATCAAGAACATTAGACAAAAGGCATTAAAAGAAGGTAAAAACTTGGAGCAAGAAGTACATGATGGAGTATTAGTTTTTAGAGATGCATTAGAACTTCTGTTAAACCTGACATTGTTTTTTTACAGCGTAAAACCTTCGTTAAGTGCTTCAAACAAAGTCTCTCAATCCATAATTAAGATAGATAGATTTGTCCTAGCAGAAATGCCCGAACACCTTGCTTTCATGAGAAACTTTATAATGGCTAGCATATCTGAAAATATGTATTTCTCCCACGAAGACAGTTATAGGGAAGGTTTTACTCATATAGAGCAGTTGAACATTCTGTTAGCTACAAGTGAGTTTAACGACAACTATCTAGTCAGTGCCGATCTTATACAACAAATGATTAATAAAAATGAAGAGCCAAGCTATTTTGAAATAGTATCTCTACTTTATTATTGTAAGGGACATGAACAGTATAAAGAAATAGTTTCTAGGCTCGAAAAGTTAAGCTTACAGAAAGTGTTGAGGACAGACTTGTCAAAAGATTCCGAAGCTATCCACTTAATTCTTGACTTAATGTGTTGTCCATATATTTCAAAAGAAGTAAGGCAGACGCTACTAGGTATAGAACTTCAAACCAATATTGAACTAATGGAACTATCTAACACTAATGATGATTACTCTAATGAGTGTGTGCTGGCAGAGTTATTGAATACTTATTGGTTTGTTAAGTGGTCTAGTCTAGATTTATATGAGTTATTAGCTAGGAAGGAGTTGAATCCAGTCTACTAAGACGTTACTATTTTGATGTGGCAAAAGGTCAATATAACTCAAGTAACTAGCTACGGTTGGTTATGTTGTCTGTCGAGAAAAACAGCGTTCCTGCGAAGTTCGGATGAGTCTTGATAAGAGGAGGCAACTCCACACACCTGACGTTGAGACCTTTTGTTACACCATACTCATGTATATAGAGCTTTATAGTCAATGATACCTAGTGGTACAAAGATTTAATTGTTCAATTAGATTTGGGCTGTACCCCATTCGTAATAATTCAAAATCACGAAAATCAATGGCAGCATCTGTTCCCGTCCCCTGAAGTACATAGACGCTGCCACTGTGCGTTTCAATAATACCTCTGTTAAGGTCACATTTTTCTATGCGAGAGGTGGTGACATAATCATTGGGTGCGAACCTGTAGGTTTGGTCATCTAGTACAAAGCCATATAAAACCTTGCCTACGAACGTATTATCGTCATTTTTATCAGCCAAATATTTAACGGCTCACTAATCTTTTCTACATTTATTGTTGGCTTCATAGCTTTGTTAAAAGCGTTTGACTATATGATCACAACAAAAGGGTTCTTGGAAAGAAACATGAAAAGCCTATCCAATGCGCGGTAGTAATTACTTTTAAAAGCTGATATTTTACAGATGATTACCTGAATTCCAATTGGTATTGTTATTTATTTCAGGGCTAAGTTACTTGCCATTGATGGCGGATCTCGCAACTTTAGTTTGTTTTGGTTCTTTAGTAATTGATAAGCTCTTTAAGGATATTAATATGGAGACAGTATTTTGGTGCGGGGTGGTGTTTGCGCGGGCAAAGGCTTCAAGTCTAGTACTGGTTCTGAAATAGTAACGATAGCTCGGGATGTAGACGCCACGGGGTAACTCCCTGAGCCCGCGCCACTTTTTCCTGTGTATGTTTCACTTCTAAGATATCAAAAAATATTTTAAGTTTGTAAAGGGATTTAAGCTTGAAACACCCCGAGATAAAATCGTTATTCAAATACTATCCAATAGGTAAAAATCAGCTGAATGCTCTTGCTCAGGGTAAGCTTTGGTATTCAAAACCTGTCCGTTTTAATGACCCCTTTGATACTCGTTTTTACGTGGATGGTAGGGTTTATACATATGAAAATGAGCTTGATACTAATAAATTAACGGAAGTATTTGGCAGTGATATGTCTGATGCGATAGTGACTAAAAAAGTATCTTTAAAAAGTAAGTTGGAGCTATTCAAAAAAGAGATTGAAGAGCTTGGGGTTTTATCGTTAGCGACAAGTAATAAAAATTTATTGATGTGGTCGCATTATGCCGATGAGCATTACGGAATGTGTATGGAGTTTGTTCGTAAAGCAGGTAGTAAATTAGCGGATGATATGGAAACTCGACCTATTCATTACACTGATAATCACCCAACCTTAACTCCTAAAGCGCTTCTAGATTTCGATAAAAAAATGTCTAGTAAAAGGCGAATCCTTTATGCTAAATCCAAGCATTGGGGATATGAAGAGGAATGGCGGCATATTCTTGAAGTTGGAGATCAGTTATACCCTTGGCCTGCACCACTCAAAGCTGTCTATTTTGGTTGTAAAGTTGAAATGCAAGACATCAATCTAGTCCAAAAAGTTATTAATAACAGCAACGTAAAATATTACAAAGCTGATTTAAATAAAAGTACATTTGGCATAAATTTCAATGCAGTATAAATTTTTAAACTGTCAATTTATAAATTAAGCATTTTCTTGCTTGCCACTTTGTCGCTTGAAATTCCCAAGCTAAATATTCTAGACATCTAATATCGAAGAAAAGGATACATAGAATACCTAAAAAACGATTCTATAAGCCTAAACTTACCTAGCAAAATTAGATGCCCGTCAAGTGGTCGTCAAGAATAACTTTGCGAGTATATGAGTAGTTAAGACCTAGCACATAATTCTGCAATTTTAACTATATAATTTTTAGACAATATTAGGATTATGTAAAATATGAATGACTCTAAGGTCCCTGAAACTATTTCAGAGTGGCATGAATGGCTTTCTGAAGAAGAAACAAAAACTCTAGAATCATATTTAGCTAAACCTGCTAATTTAATAAAAGAGTTTCGCAGTGAAAGAGCCACCAGTGAAGATTATAAAGGCAGGGAGGTTTTAGAACTTTTACAAAATGCTGCGGATCAAGCTAAAGAGTCTTCTGTAAGGGGGAGAGTTGTTATTGAGGTAATGGATGAAGGGCTATTAGTTGCTAATACTGGTAAGGCGTTCTCGCTTGGTGGTGTACATTCATTACAAAATCATCATCTTAGTCCTAAAAGGCGTAAAGAAAAAAAGTTAATCGGATGCAAAGGACTAGGGTTTCGCTCGGTACTAAATTTAACTAAAAAACCTTTAATATCTAGTGGGAGTTTAAATATCGCATATAGTGGTGCGTATAATAAAAAGTTATTAAAGCAGATCTGTAGTCAATCTAATGACGTTCAGTTATTAGTCTCTAAAGAGCAGGAGCAAGAAAAAGGGTTAGTATTTCCCATTTTGCCATTTCCAGCATTTGGTAAAAACTATGATGAATTGACTGAACCTACTACTTTAAAGTTTAAAGAGCGCTGCCATTTCTGGCGTTCCGAGGGTTACAATACTGTTATAGGTATACCTTTTGAAAAGCCTGAATTTAGATATGATGTCGAAAAACAAATCTGTTCACTTAGCCCAGAAGTACTTTTATTTGTCCCATATTTAGATGAAATTATATTTATCCTGCCAAATAAAGACGTTAAAGTTTGGACAAAAGAAGGAGATGAATCGGCATCTTTAGTTTTAGAGAATGATGAACCTATTGGTATTTGGCAAATATTTAGACAGTCAGGAAATGTAGAAAGTACTTATCTTGATAATAACACCGATAAATTATTGGGTTACGAGCTAATCATTGCTGTGCCGGATTATAATGACGGTGATAACCCAGTAACTCATCCATTATATTCTTATTTTCCTACACAAATAAACCTTCCCGTTCCTGTTGTTTGCCACGCTACTTTTGAATTAGACCAAAGTAGAAACCACTTAAAAAAATGCAAAACTAATGAGTTCGTTTTTGAAAAGTTAGCGGAGTTTATAGCCGAAGTAGCAGAGTTAAGAGCAAAACAGTTCCCTGATGGTATTAATGCTGGTTATAAAATAGTGATACCTTTAGAAAGTTATTCACACGATTTTAAGTCTGTGAATTTTGAAGATTTATTATACGATTCTGTGTCCAATAAAAACATAATACCTACTATTGATGGTTCTTTACTTTCACCTAAACTTAGTAAAGTTTTAAACATTGAAAGTACCGAGTGGTTGCCTGAAGAAAGTTTTGGCGATATTGCAAAATGTAATAAAGAACAAAGCCGATTTTTCATTAAATTAGGTGCTGAACACATAAATAATAAAGAGATACAAGAAAGATTTATTGCTCATAATTGGCAAGATGTAGATCAGCGAGTTAAAGCAATTACTGGAATAATAGCTCATAATTTCCATTCTTCTACTCATTCATCTTCTTTACTGTTAGCAACTAACCAGAAAAGTCTACCGCATGCAGTGACAGTTTTTAATTCTCGGAAAGGAATTGATTTACCCGAACTTCCTTCATGGCAAAAGCTTTGGTTTTTAGATGAGCTTATGCAAACAAAACTGATGTTCCTCTTAGAAGCAAAGGATGTAAGAAGTCTACAAGTAAAACTATCGGATTTTGGCTTAAGAGAATACTCCTTGGGTAGCCTTATTAGTAGGTTAGCAGCAAATGCAAACTCGAAGAAAAAAGTTGTTGAAACTCCGGAAAGAAAGATAATAAATGACGAATTGATTACTGCAATTTATAGAATATATAAAGCTGAAGATCTTAGTTCAGTCAAACCTGCCTTTCCACCGAATGTTACTATAGAAATTGAAAACCAATCAGGGGATTTAATTCGAACGTCAAATTTATATTTTGGGAAAGGTTATGGTTCTGATGGCAATATTACCCAAGTTTTGTACGAAGATGTTAAAGATTGCAAATTAGTCGCTCTACCATCTACATTTCATTTCACGGAAAGCATTGAAAACTTGATTGAGTTTTTTATTTGGCTCGGTGTAAATAAATGGCCAAGAACTATAATCCAAAAGCGAATAAATATTAGCGCTGATAAAACTTATCTCGAACATGTTAAAGACTCATTCGATTACCCTGTGAGTTTTGGGAATGAGTATATTTTTAAAACAAAAGAATCACTATCTTCATCTCCATTGTATTTAACTTCAATAGCAAATATAGATGGTTTAGAACAATTTTTGATTCCAACTAAATCGGATGCAGTAGCAGCATGGCTGTCTAGAGATGAGAGAATTAATACTCTTTTAGCTGACACCACCGATAACAAAATAGCGGCAAGAAAAGGCTACGACAGAAATGATAGAGTTCATCAAGGGGCATTGCCTAGCTACATAAAATGGAAGCTGGAATATACGGATTGGTTGATGGATAAACACCAAAAACCAATAAAGCCTAAAGAGTGTATTGTCATAGATAAAACTACAGATGCAATTTTTAGTAGACCAGCTAGACCAAAAGCTGAAGTGTTATTAAGCTTTGGAGTATCTGAAAGAAACATAATTGATGGTTGGAGGAAAGGCGGTGTAATTACCAATCAGTTTGAGCTGAAATCCTCTGATATTTACGATAAATTGATAGAACTTCCTGCAAAAGATCCGAAGGGAGTTGCAGCTAAAGCACTATACCGCTGGTTCTTAGATATTATCGATGCTATAGAAGTTGGTAATGAATCGTCAAAGTTAAAATTTTTGTCTACTGGAGAAATGTGGGGCGTGTGTGATGGGAAGTTCGATTATTACCCGATTACAGACTTAAGACATGATGATATTGGAAGTTTGCCAAGCACTTTAACTAAAAAGTTATCAATGGCTGCGCTTTCTCATAAGGTTGGGGTTAGAAAAGTAGAAAAAGTTTTTGGTATAAAGTCAATTAGTCTTTCTTCTTTAAAGCAAAAACCAAAACATTATATTCTTGATATTGACCTTGATGATTATTTCCAGAAAGCCAAACCATACTTGTATGCTGTAAGGGCTGGAGTAGCTGGCCAACAAGCAATTTTACAAAAATTAAAAGGTTATTCACTTAAAGTATGTTCTGAACTAAATGCAGAAGTAATATATGAAGGCGATGCAATAGAGTTTTCTCTTCCGTTTTGGGGATGGTTAATAGATGAAGCAACTAGCACTATTTATGTGCGTTCAAATCCATCACTACAAACAAATTCTAATTCACAGTTACTTGCTGATTCAGTTGGTTCTGCATTAGCAAGCATGTTCTTACTCACAGATGGAGGTAATTTTTCTAGATTATTTTCATGCGGAGAAAATGAAAGAAGAGAGTTACTAAAAAGTATCAGAGGCGATGATAGCTTTATTGATATTGATGAAATTTTGTTGGATTTTGACGATGATTTTACTATTGATGAAGAAGAGCACCTATACTCAGCCTTCGATGAAATTGATGATCCTGAAGTAGTAAATGATAAAGATGAAAGCTCTGAAAGCCCAGGTGATGATGAGCAACTTCGCGATAAGAGATCTACTCACAAGAGTGAAAAAGAAGCATCAAATGACGATGATGATGATATAGAGGTTACGTCGAAAGATCCCCAGCCAGTCAAAAAGAAAAAAACAACTAATATAAAAGTTGTCAAGCGAACTAAAAGTTCAAGGAACAGCGTTTCAGGATATAAAGCTACGGATGGAGACTTTGCTGAAAAGAAGGCTATTGAATTTGAAGAATACTCGAATAGGTTTCCATTGAGAGTAGGACAAATTCAAGGAAAGGAAGGTTTCGGCTGCGATATCCTAAGTTTTTCATCTCAGCAATTAAGAGATGACTTTAAATCAAATAAAAATAGAAATATATCTTCAGTTAGTCGCTTCATTGAAGTTAAAGGCAGAAAAAATATAAATGCTGAAATAGAGTTGCGTGGCAATGAAAAAAATTGTGCGTATAAACATTCAGAAAAATATTATATATATAGATTAAGTAAAACCAATGACGGTGAATACTTGTTGGGTATATTAAAAAACCCTCTGTCAGTGCAAGAGGCTGTTGAACAATCAATTTATGTTCACCTTGATATGACAGAAAGTACTGAGTTTTTGGATATTAGAGGGGGGATCAAGGAGAGCTAAATAGTAAGGTTATAACCAATGTTCAGGTATAACCAGACTATATAAAGTTGAGTACAAGTAATGATTTTAAAACTTAATAACGTTAACAAAATCCTTACTAATTGGCTTGATAGTTTGTCGAAAGGAAAATATGAACCTTTGATTAAAGTGTGGTCAGGGCCAAAGGGTACAAGACGTCATTTATATAAAGGGATCAAAAGTGGCCGAACTCACCATTTTTTAAGTGATGGTGAAAAGCGCCTAGGAATTGTAAGAGATTCTCTGCCCGAGACCGTTGACTATTTTGAACAATATCCACTTTATGTGTAACCAGACGCAGTGGTATAGGTACTTAGACTTTGGTCATTTGGGCTTCCAAGCTGCAAAAAATAAAGAAGCCCATTAGGAAGACGAAACAAAGGAAATTTTCAAAGGCTCTAGGCTCGATGAAGCGCTAGGTTATCTTGACGAAAATATTGAGTATTATTCAAACTAATAGAATATGGATTATTTATTGCGGTTGGTCATTGATTTAAGATGCCTAACTGCATTTAAAATTAAGGATTAATATATGAAACAAATTTTGATCATTTTGTTTATTGTAAGTCTTTTAGGTTGCGAATCATCGAAGGAAGATGGACTAATCGCAGATATAATCTTTGTAAGTGAATCAGTTGAGTCTTGTATTAAAGAACGAGCAGAAGCTGAGAGCTTTACTAAGGTAGAAGAGTTAACAGAGGTTCTTTGTAAAGGGGGCTATGGTTACTCAAATTTACAAGACTTAAACCACTTTCCAAATTTGAAAGGAGTCGCCCTTCATTCACTAGATGCTCATGAAGTAAACTTCGATAACATTCTGTATGTCGAAAGACTATCAGTAATTTCTTCGGAGCAACTTCGCAGGCTTACAATACAAAATTCTTCTAATTTAGAGACTTTTAAAATAGAAAATTCACATAAAGTTAACGAAGTTTCCCTTGATAACCTGCCAGAACTAAAGGATTTAACGATTCGAGACACAGTACTAGAAACTTTAGACATTGGCGATATACAGTCATTGGAAAGTTTATCAATAGGCACATATGGCTCTGACTCTTTTCTTTTTGATTTAGTAGTTTCAATTGAAAGTTTAGATCTTACGGCAAATCAAAACCTAGAAGAAATTACCTTAAAATACACAAAATTGAAATCAGTTATGCTTGAAGGTCTAAATAAGCTAAAAAATCTTACAATTCATAGCAGTGAGCTGGATCAAGTATATTTGGACCTTCCTAGCTTGGAAGAATTAGTTTTATTTCAAAACAAAATCTCTAGCATTGATTTAGGGTACGTACCAAAAATTACGCACCTACAACTTCAAAATAATTTTATTAATGAAATTGATTTAGATCCGAATACAAATCTTTCTTTTGTACGCTTAACCGATAATCCATTGTCACAAGAAGCTATTGAATATCTGGACTCTATAGATTGGATTGATGATTTAAAATACTAATAGCTTTTATAGATTAGCGGTCTGACAAGCCGCTAATCGCAAATACATACAGTGTTGTAAACTCACATTAGCCAACTTCAATTTTGCATCGATCCAGATCAAATAACGTATTCAATGTTTTCCAGCGCTCTTTGGCTCTAATAGCATTAACAAGAGAATTATAATTACCTACAAAAACACTGACCAAGGGGTCAGAGACGCTGAAATTAATTACCTCTTCAGTAATGTGTTAGCCGTGCTAAATATCGCCTGGGCGCGGCTAACTATATACCCTCGAAGAAAGAGGTTTTAGTTTTTGTATTTTAAGCAAATAATAATCGAGAATAACGTGAATAGAACATCAGTGATGTTATTCTAACTGGCCGTAACTTTACGTAAATAACCAAGTGTGCATCATCCGTCCTGGCATCATAGCTAAGCTGCCAGCTATTAATAGCGCGCCCACATACATGCCAAGCATATGTCTTTTATGAGCACCCACATCGCCTTTTCGAATTGCTAAAATAGCTAATGGAACGGTTACGAACACGAGGACACTTAATAAGTGAATAAACCCGAAGTGGTTTAAAATTGTAGGGCCGACAACGGCTGGCATAAACAGAGTAATAAATGCCGTTGCAAGCATAAAACTCACATAAAGCTTTCCTAACATTTTGTGTTTTGGCGTTCCTTTGCGAATAAATAAAATGTATGTCCCGAGAAAGAAAGCCGGTACTACAGTGGCTAGATGTAAATATGCGAGTTGTATGTATGTCAAAATATGTCATCCATTTTTGTTTAAAATTAGATTAAACGATTACTCTTTTACATTCAATACGTTCTGATATTACTGACAATAAGGACCACGAATTTAAGACGTTCTGTTCTTGCTATCCATAACCGCTTGTTGTCGACGCTCTAAAAATTGTAGCCGTAAGTGCAAAGCTAATGAGCTACCGTTATCGCCTTGCGTAAATTTAATGTTATCTCTAGCGAACTTATGGTTGCGCTGTCAGTCTACACTCTACTTTATTGAAAACCATTTTAGTTTATTGAAAGTCATTTGACTCAATTGAAACCCATTTTAAAGCAAGGATGTTTATGAAAATCAAAGCATTAATATTTACCTCAGTAGTAACATTTATTTTGAACGGATGCATGAGCATGCCGATTAGTACCATGTATAAAATGAGTCAATTTTCACCACTTGACATAAAACCCCATGAGCTAAAGGTCGCAATTCGCACAAATGAAGCCATCAATATCCAAAGCGGCGCAGTGCAAATTAGTATGGATGTTCAAAGCAAGGGAATGGAAAAAGCGAGCGGTATCTCTAAATCACAACTCGATGAGTTTGGTCCGGTGGACATTGCATTAAAAATGAATGTTCGTGTTTTACCTGAAAATAAAAAGGGTTTTACGCCAATTTTGTTAGACGATATTGGGGATGATGAGCGTTTAACAATATTGAGTCTATCAGATGAAGATGCACAAAGTATGTCCGACACGCTGGCGTTGGTTCGAAAATACAGAGCTAATGGCATAAAACCACGTGGTTCATTTGGTATATCAACGCAGTCACAATGTTTTGGTGACTTTTCTGGCTTCGATGAACTTGAAGTTGATGTATTTATTCAAGTTGATAATCAAGAAGGGTACATCATGTTTTTAGAAGACATAGACATTATTGAAGAAGCCAACGACCGAGACTTAAAGATGCTCACAACAAATAAATGCGAATAGGCGACCTATGTGCTCAGAATTACTTCGTTGATTTTTGAAGGATAGCGGCTAGGCTTGATATTCGTACTTAATATAGAAGGTTATTATTTATGGCACGGATGCCAAGATTAAATTTAGCAAATGTTCCGCAACATGTGGTGCAAAGGGGAAATAATAGACAAGTTACGTTTGTCACACGTAATGATTATGTCGCTTATTTAGAAAAACTTAGACTCTACGCAGAAGAATACAAAGTGCAGGTCCATGCATTTGTTTTGATGACTAATCATGTTCACCTATTATTGACACCAACGACAGAGAAAGGCATTAGCCAATTAATGCAATCTTTGGGGAGCTATTATGTTCGCTACTTTAATCAAGTATATAATCGAACAGGCACGCTGTGGGAAGGACGTTATAAGTCGACTCTGGTTGACTCTGAGAATTACTTCTTATTAGTTAGCCGTTATATTGAGCTTAATCCCGTAAGAGCCAATATTGTTAGTCACCCTGCAGATTATCCATGGTCAAGTTACCAACAAAACGCCGTTGGCAAACAAATTCAGATGCTGACTGAGCATTTAACTTACTTGGCTTTGGGCAGCAATAGCGAACAAAGGCAAGAGCGTTATCGCTTCCTTTTTAACTCGGAGATCCCAGAAAAGTCACTGGCTGAAATTAGGGACTCTACCGATAAAGCATGGGTGTTGGGCAATGACAAATTTAAAGAACAGGTGGAACAGTTAACGGGAAGAAGGGCATCGCCAATGCCCAAGGGAGGTGATAGAAAGTCTCAAAAATTTAGAGACAAACAAGGGGGAGAATTTCAGCGGCTTTGACCCCGCTGGTCAGCAGTGGTCTTATTTTGAGATGATTTTATAGGGTAAATACGGAATGATTTTGTCTTCCCATGCTTTTACCTTTGTCGTCATTTCTTTTACTAAATCGGGGTGGTTCTTAGCGACATTGTGCTGCTCAGAAATATCTTTAGATAAATCATATAATTGCGACTTTTTATAATAAGGGCTTACTACCAATTTCCATTTTCCAGATCGCATTGCTTTACTTTTATCTTTAGTTAATAAGCTCGTCGCTTTAACCGTTAAACCACCGTTGCGCCAAAACAATTCACGTTTTGTTTCTTGTTGCCCAAGAAAGGTAGGAATAAGATCAATCCCATCTAGTTGATGATCTTTAGGCACACTAGCGCCCGATAACGATAAGATAGTTGGCATAATATCTAACGTTGTAGCTAACTGGTTGTTAACTGTGTTTTGTTCAATTTTATTTGGCCACCAAGCAATTGTAGGCACTCTGTGACCACCTTCAAATAAACTCCCTTTTTTACCGCGTAATACACCGGCTGAAGACAGCGACATTGGTCCATTATCTGACGTAAATAAAATTAACGTATTGTGACTAATACCTGCACGTTTAACTGTTTCGACAATTTTTCCAACACTGATATCTAACTCTGTTAGGACTTCTTTATAAACGTCACTGGCCTTAATGTTCTTATCTTGTTTTTGTTTATTAGGCCCTCGTTGTATACGTGAATTCGGGCCTTGCATGGGATCATGTACAGCCTCGTGAGCAACGTATAATACAAACGGTTTTTCTTTATTGGCGTTAATGAAGTCGGTTGCGTGTTTCGTAATAAGATGAGTGGAGTATCCTTCTTCTTTAACTTGTTCATTGTTGTGCCACCAATCAAACGTACCCTGGCGGTCATAATGTGAAATGTAATCAATATTTCCAGATAAAAAACCAACAAAACGGTCAAAACCAAAATTCATTGGGTGATAGCGTTGCTGATAGCCAATATGCCATTTACCGATCAATGCAGTTTTGTAACCTTGAGATTTAACTAAACTTGGAAACGTTATTTGGCTTTTAGGATCAACACCAAAACTATGTGATGGATGTTTAGGATCTGCGTTTACTACCCCATCTACAGTAGATCTATGTTGATAACGGCCTGTAATAAGTCCGGCGCGAGTTGGGCTACAAACTGTGCCGCTTGAATGAAAATCGGTAAAACGCATACCTTCTTTGGCTAACTGATCTAAGTTCGGTGTTTTTTGTTTTCCGTTATAACTGCCTAAGTCACCGTAGCCTAAATCATCGGCCATAATAATAATGATGTTCGTTTTACCCGGTTGTATGTCTTGTGCGCTTGTTTGTGCAATTGACAGTAAACTAGCAATGATTATTAATATGGTTTTCATTCGTTCATTTCCTTTCAAAGTTCGACCAGTGGGGTCACCCATTAGACAAACCGTGTCAATAGCACGAGCGATCCCGTGTCGCTTG
>NZ_JAHKQH010000046.1:0-2661 GCF_018861025.1 Psychrosphaera sp. B3R10
TGGGTGACCCCACAGGTCTAGTTCGCTTTTAATTGCCACTTAGCAAAATCAAAAACTCACTAGTAAATAAAAGTGGGTAAGTGGCAAAGGTTAAAGTAATTTGATACAAATATATTTAATAGAGTAAAGCTAACCTGTTTAAGTTGTTTTGTGGATTAATCGAAATAAGGAAGCACACTAATGGATATAGTTAGTTTCATGAATATTGAAGAGACTGATAAGGATTTAATCATTTCCTTTGCTCTAGATATTGGAGATGGTTATATAAAAACGCTTCTCCTTCACCGGACATTATTTTGTAGTGGCATAGTGATTTTGGCCACCTAATTAGAGGATGTTATGATTGAATCATAACAGTATTAGGTGAAGATAATGGCTAAGAAGTCACGTAAAAATTTCAGCCCAGAATTTAGATTAGAAACGGCACAATTGGTACTCGATCATGGTTATACCCATGAAGAAGCAGCTAAGGCCATGAATGTGGGTTATTCGACGATTGGTAAATGGGTTAAACAGTTAAAAGAAGAACGGCAAGGCAAAGCGCCTAAAGCAACACCCATGACTCCCGAGCAGATTAGGATAAGAGAGCTTGAAAAGAAAATTGAACGCATTGAATTAGAAAAGGAAATTCTAAAAAAGGCTACGGCTCTGTTGATGTCGGACTCACTGAACAATTCGAATTAATCGAAAAACTCAATCAGAGCCATAAAGCCAGGTATCCAATTAAATTATTGTGCGACGTTTTCAGCGTTCACCGCAGTAGCTATAAATATTGGTTAAAGCGAGATAACTCGCCATCGCTTGAGTATCAAATGCTGCTTAAAAAGGTCGAGAATGCTCATGAGTTGAGTGGTGGCTCCGCAGGCGCCAGAACAATAAGTGAAATCATTACACAAGATGAAAGTGACGTAACGTTAAGTCGATACCGAGCTACTAACTTAATGAAAAAGCTTAATTTAGTCAGTTGCCAGCTACCTCAACATGCTTATAAGAAAGGCTCAAAGGAGCATGTGGCAATACCTAACTTGCTTGAACGTCAGTTTGATGTAACTGCGCCCAATCAAGTCTGGTGCGGCGATGTGACGTACATATGGACAGGAAATCGTTGGGCTTATTTAGCGGTCGTGATTGATTTGTTCGCTCGAAAACCTGTTGGGTGGGCAATGTCACACTCACCTGATAGCGATTTAACAGTCAAAGCACTAACAATGGCTTACGAGCTACGTGGCAGACCTGAAAACGTGATGTATCACAGTGACCAAGGCAGTCACTACACGAGCCGAAAATTCAGACAGAGGCTGTGGCGTTACCAGATAACACAAAGCATGAGCCGACGCGGAAATTGCTGGGACAACGCACCGATGGAGCGATTTTTCAGAAGTTTAAAGACAGAATGGATACCGACGGTAGGTTATCGTAGTTTTAATGAAGCCAAGATAGATATCACGAAATATATTATTGGCTATTACAGCCAAGTTAGGCCGCATCAGCATAATGGCGGTTTGGCACCAAATGAGTCAGAGAGAAGATACTGGCTAAACTATAAAACCGTGGCCAATTTAACTTGACCACTACATTTTTTGAATTTATCATGCCGGAAGAAGAACGTGGTACAAAAGTTAGTCTCGCAGATCTTGAGCTAGATATAGAAAAAGAGCAAATGAATACTCTCGAATATGTTTCATTTGATGATAAAGTCATGAAAATTACTGCTCGGTTTAGCTCTCACGAAATAAACCTGAGAAAGCTTCAAGTTGAAGAAATAGATCAAATTAAAGAGTCTTTGATTAAGCATAACTTCGATGACAGGTTTGAGATAAAACTCAAATGAGCCATTAAACAGGGGCAAAATACGGCTGGCAGCTTTCGTACCTCAACACTTAGCCAACATTTTTTTACCACTATACTTTCGTACGTCGCTAATTTTGGCCAATAATTAAAAGCCTCCAAATGAGGTTTTACAAATATTTATCTAGGAGAAAAACATGGAAGCTATGGGTGTATTAGGATTTATTTTTGGTTTGGCAGGGTTTTCTTATGCGAATGCGGTAAAAAGTGATATCGCCAAATTAAGGCAAGAGTTTGAAGATTTTAAGGCATCTTTAAATACATCTGAGGAATCGGATATAAAAGGCGCTGAGGAATAGGCTCATTTAGCTGCACATTTAAACTAAATACAGTTATCAGCAGTCGTATAAAGTCTGACAAGTAATGTTTGACTAGTGTTTGTTCGCCTACATTTTAGCTTATATTTCTTAACTATTTTATTGGATTCTTATGTCTCAGCGGTATCTGTCATGATCATGTGGCCTTGCATGTTAAAGCTTTACGGTGATGACGAGCTTATTTTTTTAAATTCACTTCGTGACGTTAATTTTGAATGCGGTGAACTGCTCTTTAGTGATGACGACTATGTTATTGACTCAGTTGGCCATTGCTATTTAATTAAACCTATTGAAGGACAAATTGGTTTAATTAAAAACAACAAAGTTCTGTCAACCGATGACGTACTTCATTTAATACGTGCACACGAATTTAATAAATCGTCAGTCTGCCTGACTAAAATTCATTTTTTTACCATTTCTGACGCTATCAATTCACTCTCTATTTAAACTAGCTATGCCGACCAGTGGAGACCAGTGGGGTCAGAGTCTGTAGGAT
>NZ_JAHKQH010000046.1:2760-3028 GCF_018861025.1 Psychrosphaera sp. B3R10
CATATCTCGAAAACCTTCTTCTATTTGCATACGTAACCGGTATATTTTCGTTACTCGTTTTGCCAGCTGGTGAGCTTGAGGCAACGATGTTGTTAACAGCCAGGGATCTCGAGCTGATTTACTATTTACTTTAGAATGTTTCGATAAACGGGGCATGCCAGAATAATTTAATGCTTTTCTGCCTTTTGATTTTTGTTTGTAAATGATCAGCCTACAACTGAATGGATTGCGTTTGGCGATTGCTCCTGAAAAAGATTTCGGGCAAGTT